>CAZOMY010000001.1:0-313635 GCA_964581115.1 uncultured Ignavibacteriaceae bacterium
TGAGCTCCCTCACATGTCAGGCCACAACCATCCGAAGGTGCCGCCTGTCAGCAGTGCATAGAGCAGACCGTCGAACAGTGCCTTGAACGTTTTGCTCCACGACTGACGCCACCAGATCGATCTCTGGATCTCTGCCATGGAGTAGCAGGCGAATGCCGTCACGCCAGCGAAGCGGAAGACGGAAAGATATGGAGCGCCCGGCTCGAGGGCCCGGCCTGCGACATAGGCAGAGAAGATCCCGACGACAACGACGTACAGGAACCAGAGGGTCAATTCCTTCGACATCGAAGGCGAGCTGCCGCCCCAGATCGTCATCATCAGATTCGGACCCTTCTTGACCTTCTCCTGGAATTCGGACGTGCCAAATTCCTTCATGTCGGCGGCCTTCGGGAGTGCATACTCGCCGTCGGGGATGTTGAGCTTGCGGAGCGCGTCAGCCACCGCGTCCTCGTCGGGGAATTTGCGAAAGTCGTTGGCGTGGTACTTGAACACCATGTGCACGAGCATGCTCATGATGAACACGAAGACCGCCGAGACGATGATCGGCAGCCAGAGCGATGCGATGGTGACCATGCGAGATCCTCCCAGTTGTTGGGCCGCGACCAAGCCAGTGGGGCGCGCGGCGCCCGCGGCGAGCGCAACGTGTGGCGGATGCCCGAATCTAGCTCTCTGCATTCCCGGAATCAAGAACAAAGAAGCCCTGACCGCACGGCGGGCAGGGCTTCACTTGGAGCAGCGCTGGAACAGGGGGCAGACGGCGCCAAACGGCGGCCTTAGCGGCGCTTGCCGATCGGCACCACGTCACGACTCTGCTGACCAAGATAGATCTGGCGCGGACGGGCGATCTTCTGGTCCGGGTCCTGCAACAGTTCCTGCCACTGGGCCAGCCATCCGGAGGTGCGGGGAATGGCGAACAGCACCGTGAACGCATCCGTAGGGAAACCCATCGCCTGGTAGATGATCCCCGAGTAGAAGTCGACGTTGGGATACAGTTTCCGTTTGACGAAGTAGTCGTCCTCCAGCGCGATCCGCTCCAGTTCGATGGCAATGTCGAGCAGGGGATTGCGGCCCGTCACGGAGAACACTTGCTCCGCGGTCTGCTTGATGATCTTGGCCCGCGGGTCGTAATTCTTGTAGACCCGGTGGCCGAAGCCCATCAGGCGCTTTTCGCCGTGCCCTTCCTTCACCTCCTTGATGAACGCCGGGATCTTGTCCTTCGAGCCGATCTCCCTGAGCATCGTCAGTACCTGCTCGTTCGCGCCTCCATGCAGCGGACCGTAGAGCGCGGCGGCGGCTCCGGCGCAGGCGACGTATGGATCGGCATACGAGCTCCCGATGCTCCGCATCGCGTTCGTGCCGCAATTCTGCTCGTGGTCAGCATGCAGAATGAAGAGAATGTCGAGCGCCCTCTCCAGAATGGGGTTGACCTTGTATTCCTTCTCGAGTCGCTTGTACATCATCGCCAGAAAGTTGCCCGTATAGCTCAGCTCCTCGCTCGGATAGACATACGGCAGGCCGAGACGGTGCCGGTAGCCGTAGGCTCCGATCGTCGGCATCTTGGCGATGAGCCGATAGATCTGACGTTTGCGGACCTCGGCGTCATGGATCTGCTTTGCGTCCGGATAGAAGGTCGAAAGAGCCGCGACCGTGCTGACGAGCATGCCCATCGGATGCGCGTCGTGGTTGAAGCCCTCCATGAACTTCTTGATGTTCTCATGCAGCATGGAATGCCGGATCGTCCACGACGTAAAGTCTTGCAGCTGGCCTTCGGTCGGCAACTCGCCGTTCAGCAGCAGATATGCGACCTCGAGATACGTTGCCTTCTCCGCGAGTTGTTCGATCGGATAGCCACGATACCGCAGGATCCCCTTGTCGCCGTCGATGTAGGTGATCGTGCTCTTGCACGACGCCGTATTCATGAAGGCGGGGTCGTACGTCATCAATCCGAAATCTTCCGGACCTGTCTTGATCTGGCGCAGGTCCATCGCCTTGATCGTGCCGTCTTGGATCGGTACTTCATACGTCTTTCCAGTGCGGCTGTCGGTGATGCTCAGATGGTCGGCCACGGTGATGACCCTCCTGATGGTACAGCGTGTCAACATTCTCTCAGGGCCGCTGGCAGGACGAACGGCCCGAGGAATGATCTGATGGTGTCGAAGGAAGGTAGTCAGAGAGTCGTGGCAATACAAGCGGAACCGATGTAACGATAGACGCTCGTTGCAAAGATGGGAATTAGAATCGCTTGCATCATCATTCCCAAAAACGAAAAAGGGCTCCACCGATGGGAGCCCTTACGAGAACGGAGGATGAGGTCTACCTCCGAAGCGATCGACTGACCCAAATGGGCATACGGTAGTCGCGGTCCTCAGCCGTGTAGATCAGCAACACGTCCATCGTGGGAAGGAAGCGCACATATCCCCCTTCGTCTACGAAATCGCGCGGCTTGCCGAGGATCCCGAACACGATCACATTCTGTCCGCGGGACACTGAAAGTCCTCGGCCGTCGTAGCCGGTCTCCGGGCGCATGGGCGTGTCAAGATAGCCGACGAGGTTGACAGGGTCGTTGTTGCTGTTCTGCCCGGAGACCTGTATGTACTCCCGTTTGTCCGGAATGATGACGGGGCGTGTTGCGATCGTTCCACGGAATGTCACTGTTCTGCCGATCCATTCCTGCGCCGAGGCGTACATCAACCTGTTGGTGAAGGTATAGTCGGCCCGATCGAGGATACGCTGGATCTCATATGTATCCAACTTCGTCGGTTGAGCGACGGCTATGAGGTGGCCTGCGGCCATTGCCGTGATCGCAATCGCAATGCAGCGATATCGGCGATCAGGATGACGCCGCACGGGCATTGAACCTCCGCCAGATCAGGAACACCGGAATGCCGATCAGCACAATGATGAGTCCGGGCCAGGTGTATTGAGGCTTGAAGATGAGCAGGTCGACGCAGATGGCCGCGGCGATGACGACATAGAGTCCCGGAATGACGGGATACCCGAAGGCCTTGTAGGGCCGCTCCGCCTCCGGCCGCTTTCGACGAAGTATGAAGATGCCGGCAACCGTCAGAATGTAGAAGAGAAGCACGGCGAAGATGACATAGTCGAGCAGATCACCGTAAGTCCCCGACAGGCAGAGTGCCGAAGCCCAGATCCCCTGAAGAACCAGCGCCGCTGCTGGAACGCCGCGGGCGTTCAGCTCTCCCGCGCGACGGAAGAACAGCCCGTCCTTCGCCATGGCATAGGTGACGCGCGCTCCGGCCAGGATCAGGCCGTTGTTGCATCCGAACGTCGAGACCATGATGAGTACCGCCATGATCACCGCGGCGGTGTCTCCGAAAATGACCGACATCACCGCGGTGCCGACCCGGTCGGAGGTCGCGAACTGGATGCCCCGTGCGGCTGCATCGAACCCGTCGGGCGAACCGGTCACCGGAAGGACGAGAATGTAGGCGACGTTAGCGAGCAGGTAGATGGCGGTCACAAGACCGGTGCCGAGCGCAAGGCTGAGCGGGATGTTCCGCTTCGGATGGATGACCTCTCCCGCGGTGAAGGTGATGTTGTTCCACGCGTCGCTCGAAAAGAGCGAGCCGACCATTGCCACGCCGACCGCGGCCAGCAACATTCCGCCCGCCAGCGGTTCAACGGTCAAGCTACCGTCGCCTGCGGTCTTCGTCCATGCCGCGTCCCAGAACGCGCCCCAGTTCGCTTCGATGGCGGTGGTGTTTTGACCGACGGCGATGCCCAACACGATGAGTCCGAGCAACGCAGCCGTCTTGGCGATCGTGAACGAGTTCTGGACGATCTTGGCCTCGTGAATGCCCCGAATGTTGACGGCCGTCAGGATGACAATGCTGACGATCGCTACAACCTGTGCGGGCGAGATGCGCAGTCCGGCCGCGGTCAGAAGCGTCGCATTCTCCGACAGCGAAGGGATGAGGACGGCCGTGAACTTGGCGAAGGCAACGGCGACTGCCGCGATCGTCCCGGTCTGGATGACCATGAACAACGTCCAGCCATAGAGAAACCCGACGAGGGGATTGTACGCTTCACGCAGGTAAACATACTGACCGCCGGCGTTCGGCATCATACTTGCCAGTTCGCCGTAACTCAGCGCGGCTGCCATCGTGATCGCTCCTGTGATCAACCACACGAGCAGCAGCATGCCGGGCGACCCTACCGTGCGGGCGATATCGGCGCTGACGATGAAGATGCCCGACCCGATCATCGAACCAACGACGATCATGGTCGAATCGAGAAGCCCGAGTTCTCGCTTGAACTCGCCGTGGAGGGAATGGTCGCTCATGGGTTTCGATCCATCGTGGCGTGTACAGCAGCAGGCCTGCCTGTCCGGCGAGATCAGTTCTCACCCGGTCAGACAGGCCTGAGAAGCGTCAATTGGCGAGTTGCTGGACCTTGCTGTGCTTCCGTCCGTATGCGAAGTAGATCACCAGACCGATGGCCAGCCAGATGAACAGCCGCTCCCAGGTGATCCACGGAAGGCTGGCCATCAGCGCCAAGGAAACGCCGATACCCATGATGGGGACGAACGGTACCCACGGGGTTTTGAACGGCCGGTGCAGGTCCGGCTTCCGAACCCGGAGGATCCATATGCCCGCTGAGACGATGACAAAAGCAAAGAGCGTACCGATGGATACAAGGTGACCGAGGTCGCTGATCGGCAGGAGTGCCGGTAGGAATGCGACCAGGGACCCGACCACGATCGTCGACAACCAGGGGGTCCTGAACCTCGGATGGATCGAGCCGACCCATGCTGGCAGCAATCCGTCTCGCGACATAGAATAGAACACGCGGGACTGTCCGAGCAGCATGACGAGCATGACGGTGGCCAATCCAAAGATCGCGCCCGCTTTCACGAGGAAACTGCCCCAGCCCAGGCCGGCCACGTCGATGCCGACGGCAACGGGATCGGGCACGTTGAGGCGCTCGTAACTGACCATGGCCGTCAGCAGGCCCGATACGGCGATGTACAGTATCGTGCAGACGATCAGCGAACCGAGGATTCCGATCGGCATGTCGCGTTGTGGATTCTTTGCTTCCTGCGCGGCGGTCGACACGGCGTCGAATCCGATGTAAGCGAAGAAGACGACCGCGGCCCCCGTCGCAATGCCTGACCATCCGAATTCGCCGTACGTGCCGGTATTCTCGGGGATGAAGATCCTCCAATTCTCAGCCACGACCTCCGGATGGGTCCATACGAAATGCCCGGCGATGGCGATGAAGATCAGCACGATGCCGACTTTGACGACAACGATCGTGGAGTTGAAGTTGGCCGATTCCTTGATGCCGATGACGAGGATGGCCGAAACGAGAAGAACGACGATGAAGGCGACCAGGTTGAAAACGCCCGTCGCCATGGGCAGGCCGGTGATGTCCGTGCCGGCGGCCAACGTGCTGACAGCCATCCACCGCTCGTTCATGAAGACCAGCGCCGTCCCGGGTGTGGCGGTGAGCTCGGGGGGGATATAGATCCCGAAATCCTGGAGGAAGCTGACAAAATACCCGCTCCAGCCCGATGCGACCGTCGCGGCCCCCAGCGCGTACTCGAGCACGAGGTCCCAGCCGATGATCCATGCGAAGAGCTCCCCCATCGTCGCATAGCCGTAGGTGTAGGCGGAGCCCGCGATCGGGATCAGCGAGGCGAACTCGGCGTAGCAGAGTCCAGCGAAGGCACAAGCGATGCCGGCAAGCACGAAGGATAGGACGATCGCCGGACCGGCATGCTGTGCGGCGGCCTGACCGGTCAAGACGAAGATACCGGCGCCGATGATGGCGCCAATGCCAAGGGTGACCAGATTCATCGGTCCGAGGGCCCGTTTCAGGCTGTGCTCGCCCGACTCTTGCGACTCTGAGAGGAGTTTGTCAAGCGGCTTGACGGCCAGCAGTTTGCTCATACAGTTCCCTTCCGGTTGAACATGACTGCGTGTTGTGGAATGCAGAGATGTTTCCCCTTTTTTGTGCAAGAATCAAGCGGAAAAACTCAGGAACGGACCTGGCGGAACAGTCGCAGGTCTCTTTTGGTTATATTGCCTCACTGAGCATCCTTGCTGAGAACATGTCCAACCCTTTACCGCCGGCGATTGAGGTCTCCAGACTTGGCAAGACCTTCGACCACGGCGGTCGCCCCGTCGTAGCCCTGCGCAACCTCGATTTGTCGATCGGGGCTGGCAGCTGCACCGCCGTGATGGGGAGCAGCGGTTGCGGCAAGAGCACGCTCCTGAATATTATCGGCGGCATCGATGTTCCCACGACCGGGAGTGTGCGGGTCCATGGTCGAGACCGTGAGGCCCGCAGCGAGACCGAGTTGGCGCTGTTGCGCCGTCGAGAGGTGGGGCTGATCTTCCAGTTCTTCAATCTGATGCCGACGATGTCCGTTCAGGAGAATGTCGCTCTTCCGGCATTGCTCGACGGACGTCCCGCGGAACTGGTGATGGAGCGTGCCGCGCAGTTGCTCTCCGAAGTAGGCCTGTCTCACCGCCTTGATCACATGCCCCACGAGTTGTCCGGAGGCGAAATGCAACGGACGGCCCTTGCGCGGGCGCTCATCAACGAGCCCTCGATCATTCTTGCCGACGAACCGACAGGAAATCTTGATTCTTTCAACGCAGCGCATGTGCTCGAGGTGCTCCTCGAGGTCGTCCGCCGCAACGGTCGGACCCTCCTCGTTGCCACTCACAGCGACGAGCTGGCGGCGCGCGTCGACCGAGTCGTGCGCATGAAGGATGGCCAGATCCTCCATGCGTGAGCTGGTCCGCCTCGTCAGCCTTCGCCATCTGGTCCGCGACCGCCGACGCACCCTCCTCAGTGTAACGGGCGTGGCTCTCGGCGTCGCCGTGCTCGTCGCCATCCGTCTGGCAAACCACACCGCATTCGAGGCATTCCGTTCGAGCGTCGATGCCGTTTCGGGCAATGCCGATCTCCAAGTGCTCTCGTCGGACGGTCTAGGGTTCCCTGATCGCCTCGTACGACAAGTGCGGGCAGCACGTGGGGTGCGGGCGTTTGCACCAGTCATCGAGAATGTGCCCGTCACCGCCTCCGACAGTCGTCCGTTCCTTCTTCTTGGCGTCGATATCTTCGCCGAACGGTCTTTCCGCACGTATACGGACCTCTCCGGCCGTTCCATCGATCTGGCAGGCTTGTTGACGGGGGAGGGGATCGTCGTATCGTCGACCATCGCGCGTGCCGAAGGCGTCGGCCGTGGCGACTCGATCTCCCTCGTGTTACAGGGACGTCCACAGCGTCTCATCGTGGCGGGGGTCGTGACCCCCGAAGGACCCGCTTCTGCGATGGGAGGTCGGTTCGGCGTCATGGACCTTGGTCAGGCGCAACGGTTGCTCGATCGTGAGGGGATGATCGACCGGATCGACCTGGCGGTCGGCGAGCGATCAGCGATCGCGGAGATCCGGCAAGAATTGCAAAGGCGATTCCCCGCGAATGTGGAGTTGGTCAGGCCGGAAAGCCGCGGCGAGCAAACGGAGAAGATGCTGAAAGCGTTCGACCTGAACCTCACCGCGCTTGCGGGTATCGCGCTGTTCGTCTCGATGTTCCTCATTTACAACACCGTGTTGACCGACGTTCTGCGACGACGGCGGGAGATCGGCACGCTTCGCTCGATCGGCGCGACGAGCAGCCAACTGATCGCGATGCTCCTGGCTGAAGTAGGGATCCTGGCGACACTCGGAACGGCTGTCGGTCTTGGGCTCGGGATCGTACTGGCGGAGGCGGCGTCGGAGCAGGTCGCCACGACCGTGACGGCGATGTACGTGCTGGTTGCCGTCGAAGGCGTTCGGCTGGACGGACGTATTCTCATCCAAGGCGCTGCCATTGGATCGACCCTGTCGCTGCTGGCGGCATTACCGGCGATCCGAGAAGCGCTGCGGGTTCCTGTCCGGGAAACGATGCACACCATGGCGCTCGAGCAACGACTCGCTCGAGGTCGTGCCCGCACGGCTTGGTCCGGCGTCTTCGTGCTCGTCCTGAGCGCGTTGACATCGGTGGTGCCCCCCTATGGCAACACCCCCTTCCTCGGATTCGGGTCGGCCATGCTCCTGCTTCTCGGTGCAACCATGCTCATGCCGATTCTCCTGCGGCTCGTCGCAGTTCCGCTTCGTGCGGCAGCTGTCCGATGGCTCGGAGTGGAATCGAGGTTGGCGGTCGACATGATCACGACCTCGCTGCATCGTTCGGCCGTGGCTGGTGGGGCACTGATGGTTGCCGTGGCCATGTTGATCGGTGTTGACACGATGGTCGGGAGTTTCCGTTCGACGGTCGACGTCTGGGTCCGCCAGACCATTCGGTTCGACCTCTTCGTCAGCCTGCGGTCGAACGCCATCTCTGCCAGCGCTCAGACGCCCATTCCCGACGAGGTCTTGGCAGGTCTCCGCTCGCTGGATAATGTCAGAACCGTGGACACCTTTCGGGGGGTCAGGATCCCGGTGAACGGTGAGATGACGACGTTGGGGAATGTCGATATTCGTGCGGCGGACAGAGCGGGGAGGCTCATCTTCATCGACGGGGATCGCGAAACGATCCTTGCGAGCGCCGAGCGGGGGGAGGGCGTTCTGGTGTCGGAACCGTTCGCCCTGCGACGCTCGCTCGGGCGCGGCGGCCGGGTCTCTGTTCCGACCCCGGAGGGCTTGCGCGACTACCGCATCGCGGGCGTCTTCTACGACTACACGTCAGACGCCGGGCTCGTCCTCATCGACCGAACGGAATTCGCACGGCGTTGGAAGGATTCCAGCGTGACGAACGTCGCTCTGGAACTGGCCGATGCGACCCGCGCCCCCGAGGTTCAGCGGGCCATCGAACGGCGATTCGGTGGACGCGCCGACCTGCAGGTCTATACGAACGCAAGCCTTCGTTCGTACATTTTGGACCTGTTCGACCAGACGTTCGCCATCACGTATGCGTTAGAAGTGATCGCCGGCCTTATTGCGGTCACGGGCATTGTCACAACACTGCTCAGCCTTGTAACGGAGCGTCAGCGCGAGCTCGGGCTGCTGAAGGCCGTCGGCGCCGAACCGGCCCAGGTGCGGCGACTCGTGCTTTTCAACGGAGGGGCCCTCGGTCTCATCGCTGCCCTGGGCGGCATCGTCACCGGTCTCGCGCTCTCGATGATCCTTGTCTACGTCATCAACCTCCAGTCATTCGGCTGGAGCATCCAATTGACTCTCGATCCTGTGATGATCGCCGCGTCGCTCCTGGCTGTACCGGCCGTTGCGATCGTCTCTGCGCTGTGGCCTGCGTCGGTCGCCGTCCGCCGTCGGGTCGCAGAAACCGTACGATATGAATGAGGATACACTACAATGAAACGTCGGACCCTGTTGTTCGCCCTGATCTCCTCGATTGCGGCGGTGACATTCACGGTCACGTGCCAGCGACCGGCCGCGGAATTCGCGATCGCAAAGCCGGGATACGAGTATGCATTTCCGCGTGACCATGCCGCTCATCCGTCGTTTCAGACCGAATGGTGGTACTACACCGGTCATCTCAAGGACACAAAAGGAGGCTCCTACGGATTTCAGCTCACGCTCTTCCGGCACGCACTCAAGCCCCACGACCCGCGCTCCGCGACCGGGACGGCGGGCGACCAGGTGCTGTTCGGCCATGCTGCCATCACGAACGAAACGCGGGGCACCTTCCGCTATCAGGAGGTCATCAGCCGGGGGAGCCGCATCGACAATGCCGGCTCGCGAACGGACATCTATCGGACGTGGATCGATGAGTGGGTGGTGGAGGGTCTGGGCCGATTCCATCACCTTCAGGCGCTGACCGATTCCATGTCGCTCAATCTCATCTTCGAACCGTTGAAGGCTCCGGTGATCCACGGCGTGAGCGGCGTGAGTCGAAAAGGAGAGGAGGCCTCCAACACGTCGCACTACTACTCGATCACCCGTGCCTCGGTTGAAGGGGTCATCATGGACGAGACCGAGGCGAAGAGCGTGACGGGCGAGGCGTGGCTCGATCGAGAGTGGAGCACGTCGTCCATGTCTCCGGGTCAGGTCGGGTGGGACTGGTTCTCCGTGCAGTTGGAGACAGGGGAAGAGCTGATGCTGTACCGAATGCGACGCGCCGACGGGACGCAGGATCCCCATTCGAGTGGAACGTTCGTCGACGGGGGCGGAAGTGGCACACACCTGGAACCTGTCGATTTCGTCATCACTTCCGACCGCACCTGGCGGAGCCCGGCTAGCGGTGCCGAGTATCCGTCTTCATGGACGATCGAGATCCCGAAGCGAGCTCTCACGTTGCGCGTTCGCCCGACGGTCGCTGAGCAGGAGCTGCGGACGGAGGAATCGAGCCGCATTACGTACTGGGAAGGGAGCGTTCGGGTGGAAGGCGCGCGCAGCGGTCAACCCGTTCGCGGCCGCGGTTACGTCGAACTGACCGGTTATGCGGCGCCGTTGACGTTGTCGGCAATGCCCTGACCTTGCCCGGAGGGGGAATTCTGGGTATGTTTAGGTGCGTCACGCGTACGTGAAGAGCAATAAGACGTCACAAGTCACGTCCGCACGAAGATGTAGAGAACGTGACAGGCCGAAGTGGCGGAATTGGCAGACGCGCTGGACTCAAAATCCAGTACGGCTCACACCGTGTGAGGGTTCGAGTCCCTCCTTCGGCACCAGCGCAATGTGGGGGGAGCGATGTTCTGGGTTTACGCACTACTTTCGCTGCTGGATGGAACCATCTATGTTGGCATGACCGAAGACTTTCAACGGCGTTGGAAGGAGCACACGTCCGGAAAAGTACGCTCGACTCGGAGTTGTCTACCTTTGCGAGTGATCTACTTGGAACACGTTGTGAATAGACGCCAAGCGAGGCAGCTCGAGAAGTATCTGAAGAGTGGTGATGGCCGACGGTTTCTAGCCGAGCGAGTTCGCCTTGGGGGATAGGAATTGGCAGACGCGGCACGTGCCTGGTGGTTCTCAACAACGTGCCAAGCTGGACTCACAATCTTGCCACGTTTTCGAGCTCGATCTGAGCACGTGGCCAGTACGGCTCACACCGTGTGAGGGTTCGAGTCCCTCCTTCGGCACGGAACATTGTAAATTGTCAAGTGGAGATTGACGCGTGAAGGCTCAGAACGTTGGAAGAGCCAGGTCGGCCGAAGCGCGAAGGTTGCATGGCCGGCGTCAGCCCCTTTCACACGTGCCCAAGTTCGAGGCCTTGATACCGTCAAGTTCCATCCTTGAGTTGTCATTCTCAATTTTCATTTTCCAATTTTCAATTTCCAATGTCACCGGGGAGCGTCCGTTGATGTAACACTGCTACGATGCGTGCGATCACTCCTCAGCCGTCCCCGGCCGTCTTCGTAGCAGCCGTTGTCGCGATTCTCTTTTCGTCGAACCTCCGGGCTCAATCCTCCGGCCGCCGGGTCGACACCCTGCGATTGAGTCCTCCTGATTCGGTGTTGGTCCTCTCGTCTCGTTTTCTTCAGCGAAGTTCCGTCGTCGTCGACGTGGAAGGCGTTGGCATTCTGCGAGACGGGATTGACATGAGTGTCGACGCCGTCCAGGGCCGCATCATTCTTCTTCCGTCACTTCGAGTCCGTCTGGAAGGCCGCTCCGACATTCAGGCTGTCGTCCAGTTCCGCTCCCTGCCGTTCTCGCTTCGTGAGCGATACGCCACGCCTTCCGCCGAGCGTATCACGAGCGCCGGCCGGCCTGTTGTCATCCCGGCTCGACGGCCGGACGTCAACGACAGCGAATGGTTCGGCCGCGGATTACAACGTTCAGGCACGATCGTCCGTGGCCTCAGCGTCGGCACGAACCGCGATGCGTCGCTGACCTCGGGTCTTCGGCTTCAGCTGTCCGGGAGTCTCGCGCAAGACGTCAACGTCGTGGCGGCGCTCAGCGACGAGAACTCCCCTTTGCAGCCCGAAGGGACCACGCAGACCCTCCGCGAGGTCGATCGTGTCTTCATCGATATCACCGGACGGACCTACGGCATCACCCTCGGCGACCTGGTCTACGCACGTCCCGCGCAGAGCAGCGGATCCTTCGGAGCGGTCTCCAGAAAGTTCCAGGGCGCACACGCCTTGCTGCGTGAACAGACCCTCGGGATGGAGAAGATCCGCGCCACGGTCGGCGTCGTGGTCGCCAGCGCACGCGGCAAATTCCATACGGTGCGCTTTCAGGGTTCCGAAGGGAACCAAGGACCGTATCGGCTGACGGGGAAGAACGGCGAGCCCCGCGTCGTCGTGATCGCCGGTTCGGAGCGCGTTTCGATCAACGGCGAATCGATGGTGCGCGGCGAGATCCAGGATTATGTCATCGACTACGCCTCCGGCGAAGTGGTGTTCACGTCGAAGCGTCCGATCACGTCGGCCTCGCGCATCGTGATCGACTTCGAGTATGCCGACCGTCAATATGCGCGTAACGCGGTCGGCGCCTCGTTCGACGCTGTGTGGCGCGACAGCTCTGTCGTCGTGAACGCCGCGATCCTTCAGGAGGCCGATGACCCCGATGCACCAATGGACCTCGGTCTCACGGACGAGATGCGTGACATCCTCAGGACCAGCGGCGCCGATCGGTTCAAGGCATCGCTTTCGTCCGTGCGCGACCTTGGGATCGACTCGACGTCGGGTAGGGCCGCCGGGCAGTATATTCGCGTCGACACGACCTTGCACGGACGTCCGATCACGATCTACCGATATGCCCCCGGTGATCCCGCGGCATTCTACGCCGTTACGTTTTCGCCGGTAGAGCGTATGCCGTCGGATTCAGCCGGATATGTCCGCATCAGCTCCGGCGAGTATCGATTCGCCGGCATCGGCGTCGGCACCTACCTTCCGGTTCAATTCATTCCGCTGCCGCAGTTGCAGCGGACAGCACATGCGACCGTTCGGATCCGGCCGGTGTCTGGCGTGACGCTTCTCGCGGATGTGGCCGGCAGCGTCTTCGACCGCAATCGGCTTTCCTCGCTGGACGACGCCGGGACCGGCGGGGATGCTCAGGCTTTTGGCCTCGATGCGAACAGCGGCCGCATTCGGTGGGGTGGGATCGACCTTGGGCACGCGACACTGTCGCTCTCGCGGCGTGTCGTTGCTGCGTCATTCGTCTCGCCTGATCGCATCGACCCGGCTGAGTACGAACGGCAATGGGACCTTTCGGGTCCTCGAACGGTGGATGAGCTCAGACACGAAGCGCGCATCGCTTACGATCCTCGTTCCTGGGTACGGGCAGAAGGTTTCACGGGGACGGTCGAACGCGCGGGAGAGGCCAGGTCGTCACGATCCGGCGCAAAACTGACGCTCGACGATCTGTCAGGGGCGGCCGTCACGGGAGAAACCGAACGCGTCGCCCGCGACCTTTCGGCGCTGAACACGCGCTCAGTCTGGCTTCGGCACGGTGTGGTCGGCTCCATGGCCGTCGACGACTGGCGGCCGGGTCTGCGGATGACGGTCGAGGACCGGATGGATCGTTTTGCGCCTTCTGACTCGGTTCTTGACGGTAGCTTCCGCATCATGGAGTGGGCGCCGCATCTCTCGTGGCAACCTGCACGGTCGTTCGCAGGGCGGGTGGAGTTCCAGGTCCGCTCGGAGGACAGCGCCTTCGCGGGGGTTCGCCGCCATGCATCGGATGTACTCACGCAATCCTACTCCGCCGAAGTGCGTCCATGGGAGACGGTCCGGTCGGACCTGTCGCTTCACATCCGCCGAACCAACTTCACCGATGAATTCCGTCGAAGAGGCAACGGCGACGCCACGACGCTTCTGATGCGGTCGCACACCCGAGCCAGCACCTCCGATCGTGGACTGGATGGCGACCTGCTGTATGAATTCTCCAATCAACGCTCGGCGCGATTGGAACGGGTCTTCATTCCCGTGGCGCGAGGGTCCGGCAACTATCGGTACGTCGGAGATTCGAACGGCAACGGGATCGCCGACGAGGCAGAATATGCGTTGGTCCGGTTCGACGGCGACTTCGTCGCGTTCCTGATACCGGGTGAGGCGCTTGTGCCGGTGAACGACGTGAAGGCGTCAGTCCGGGTGCGCTGGAACGCCACGCGCTCGATCGGTAGGCACGCCCCGGCCTGGCTTCGGGCCCTTTCGACGGAGACCTTGCTGCGTGTCGAGGAGCGGAGTTCCGATCCGCATCCGTCGAACGTTTATGCGCTGCGCTGGGGCACGTTCCTGGCGAGTGCCACGACATTGGCGGGCCAACAACTGGTGACGCAGGATGTTCATGTATTTGAGGGCGACCCGGCGTTCTCCGTCCGTGCACGCATCGTGGAGCGAAGGGCGTTGACCCAGCTGGTCTCGGCTCCGGAGCGGGCATACGGCAACGAGCGCTCACTGAGGATACGGAATCGCTGGAGTGTTGACCTGGGACAGCAGACGGACCTGTGGGTACGTCGCGACCGTATGCTATCGAACGGAGCCAATCCGCGCGAGCGCGATATCACAGCGGTGGGCGGCGCGGTGGACATGACGATGCGGCTTGACCGTCAGTGGGAGGCGGGGTGGTCGATCGGGCTGGCATCAAACGCCGACCGCCGGTCGGGCACTGTCGTGGAGGCCACTACCAACGAACAGGCCCTGCGGTTGACCTTTGGCATGCCGATGGCCGGTCAGATCCGCGGCGAGGTCCGGCGCGAAGAATCGACGATCGCCTCGTCGACGGGGCTCCTTCCCGCTCATCTTCCCTATGAATTGACCGATGGCAAGGCCGTCGGCCGATCGTGGCTCTGGCGTCTCTCGGGAGACCTGCAGGTCACGTCGCTGATCCAGGTTTCTGTCGGGTATTTTGGCCGGCAAGAGGGGGGCGGACCCACCGTCCACACTGCCCGCGTCGAAGCGAGGGCTGTCTTCTGATCCGCAGGCTTCATCGGAATTCGACCTGCTCTGTCATGCCTTGCCCGCATGCCTCTCCTGCTTGACTTTCATAGACCTGTGTGGAGCAGGGCGACTGTGATGTGCGCAACGTCTCAATGCGAACAACAGCTGTTGGACCTTGATCAGCGCGCATTCGCGGTGGGTGTTCGTCAAAGGCGCGTCCCGTTCAGGAAAGATCCTCGACGTTGTAGCATTGCCTTTCCGCGCAGGATTCGCTAGGTTTCCCCTCCGCTCCGTCGCACATCGTTCACCATTTCCACTGGTTCGCATGGCACGACGTCAGAAACCCTCCACGTCGGTGGACATCAATTCACTCCTGACCGAGAATCGTGTCTTCAAGCCCACGGCGTCATTTGCCAAAGAGGCGACGATCAGCTCGTTTGCGCAGTATCAGAAGCTGCACCGCGCCGCGCTCAGAAACCCGGAAAGGTTCTGGGCCTCCATTGCGTCCGAACTGGTCTGGTTCAAGAAGTGGAACCGCGTCCTGGAGTGGAAGCTACCGTTTGCCAAGTGGTTCGTGGGCGGAAAAACGAACGTTAGCACGAACTGCCTCGACCGCCACCTCACGACCTGGCGAAAGAACAAGGCGGCCATCATCTGGGAGGGGGAACCGGGCGACACGAAGACGCTCACCTATCAGGAGTTGCACCGCGAGGTCTGCAGATTCGCCAACGTACTTAAGAAGCTGGGAGCCCAGAAGGGCGATGTCGTTGCGATCTACATGCCGCTCGTGCCGGAGCTGGCCATTGCCATGCTGGCCTGCGCCCGCATCGGCGCGACGCATTCCGTCGTCTTCGGCGGGTTCAGTTCGCACGCACTTGTGGACCGCATCAACGACGCGCGGGCACGCTTTGTGGTCACGGCCGACGGCGGATACCGGCGCGGATCGGTCATTCCGCTGAAGACAAACGTCGACGAGGCCCTCAGAAACACGCCGAGCGTTCAATCCGTTGTCGTTCTGAAACGCACCGGCACCGAGGTGCACATGGAGCCGGGCAGGGATTTCTGGTGGGACGGCCTGATGGAGACCGCCGCCGACGTTTGCGAGGCCGAAAAGCTCGACTCGGAGCATCCGCTCTTTATTCTATACACCAGCGGGAGTACCGGAAAACCCAAAGGGGTCCTGCATACCACGGGTGGCTATCTGACCGGCGTCACGATCACATCCCGTTGGGTGTTCGACCTGAAGGACACCGACACCTACTGGTGTACGGCCGACATTGGGTGGGTGACAGGGCATTCGTATGTCGTCTACGGTCCGCTGGCCAACGGAGCGACGACCGTGATGTATGAGGGGGCGCCCAACTGGCCGGAGCCCGACCGTTTCTGGCGCATCATCGACCGTTACAAGGTCAACATCTTCTATACCGCACCGACGGCGATCAGGGCGTTCATTCGCTGGGGTGAACAGTGGCCGCTGAAGCATGATCTCTCTTCCCTCCGGCTTCTGGGCACGGTGGGCGAGCCGATCAATCCCGAGGCCTGGATGTGGTACCACCGCATCATCGGCAAGGGGCGCTGTCCGATCGTCGATACGTGGTGGCAAACCGAGACAGGGGCGATCATGATCTCCCCGTTGCCGGGAGCGACGCCGCTGAAGCCCGGTACGGCAACGCTGCCGTTCCCCGGCATCGACGTTGCCGTCGTCACGAAGCACGGAAAGCCGGTCGCGAAGGATCAGGGCGGATACCTGGTGGTGCGCAGGCCATGGCCGGCGATGCTCAGGAACATCTACGGCGACCCCGAGCGGTTCAAGAAGCAATACTGGAGCGAGATCAAGGGGATGTACTTCACGGGAGACGGGGCGCGTCGCGACAAGGACGGCTACTTCTGGATCATGGGCCGGGTTGACGACGTTATCAACGTTGCAGGCCACCGGCTCGGAACGGCCGAGGTCGAGAGCGCACTGGTCAGCCATCCGGCGGTGGCCGAAGCCGCCGTCGTCGGCAAACCCGACGAGTTGAAAGGATCGGCGATCTGTGCCTTCGTCACGCTGCAGGCCGGGCGCCAGCCGAGCCCGAACCTGAAGGAAGAACTGCGCCAGCACGTCGTGCACGAGATCGGAGCCTTGGCGCGGCCCGATGAGCTCCGTTTCTCCGATGCGTTGCCGAAGACGCGGAGCGGTAAAATCATGCGACGTCTCCTGCGCGAGATCGCCTCAACCGGCGCCGTGTCGGGTGATACGACCACGCTGGAGGATTTCACCGTCCTTGAACGTCTGCGAGCAGGGGAGGAGGAATAAGCAGGAGGGGGCATCACCGCATTCATCGACCGGATCTTTATGCGACATCTCCAGTGGTCCTCGCATTCCACCAAGCTCGGCACCGTCTACGTCGCATCGACGGAAAAGGGGATCTGCAAGATCGCGATACCCGCCGAATCAAAGCGCGATTTCATGGCATGGCTTGAGCGGACGGCCGACGGCGGAACGATCACCGAAAACAGTCGTCGACACCGTCGCTTCGTTGAGGAATTGAACCGGTATCTTTCACAACGGCTCGTAAAGTTTACGACCCGCCTCGACCCGATCGGAACGGGTTTTCAAAAGCGGGTGTGGCGAGAGTTGCGGAAGGTACGATACGGCACGACGATCACGTACAAGGACCTGGCCCACCGCGTCGGACGCGTCGGCGCGTTCCAGTCCGTGGGACGTGCCAACGGAGCTAATCCGTTGCCCATCGTCATTCCGTGCCATCGGATCGTCGGCAGCGACCGCCGACTCGTCGGCTACGCCGCCGGCATCAAGACGAAGGAGTTCCTGCTTCGACTTGAGGGCGCTCTGTTGATCTGACCGTCCGGCCTGCTTCCTGAACGCCCGCGCAACTTGCCGGCCGTTCCTTTTTTTGGTACGTTACAATGTTGTGTGGTCGCGGCCCTCCTCTCCATTTCTCTCCACCTCATCTCAGTCGACTGAAGTGTCGTTTCTGAAGGACCTGAATCCCGCCCAGCAGGACGCCGTTCGGGCGGTGAACGGGCCGGTGATGATCATTGCCGGCGCCGGCAGCGGCAAGACCCGCGTGCTGACCTATCGGATCGCGCATCTCCTGGCTTCGGGCGTACCCCCGTCGTCCGTGCTCGCGCTGACCTTTACGAACAAGGCGGCGGGCGAGATGAAGACTCGCATTCAGCGGCTCGTCGGCGACAAGGCGGCGGACCTCTGGATGGGGACCTTCCATTCGGTCTTTGCACGCATTCTGAGGCGCGAGAGCCAGATGATCGGCTACACCAACTCGTATACGATCTACGACACGGACGATTCGTTGGCCGCGGTCAAGGCGGCCATGGAACGGCTGAAGCTTTCCACCCAGCAGTTCAACCCGTCGGGGATCCGGTCGCGCATCTCCTACGCCAAGAATCAGATGCTGACGCCTGCTCAGGCTGAAGAACGCAGCGCTTCCATTCTGGACGAACACGCCTCCCGGGTGTATGCTGAGTACGACAAGGCCCTTCGCCGCTGCAATGCGATGGATTTCGATGACCTGCTTCTGAAGCCCATCGAACTGTTCGAGCGGTTCCCGAAGGTGTTGGAAAAATACCAGCACCGCTTCTCGTTCGTCCATGTCGATGAGTTCCAGGACACCAACCGGGCCCAGTACCGGGTGATGCGTCTCCTCGGTGAACGGAACCGCAACGTGTGCGTCGTCGGCGATGATGCGCAGAGCATCTATTCGTTTCGCGGCGCCGAGATCCGGAACATTCTCGATTTCTCGAAGGACTACCCCGACTGCCAGACCTTCCGGCTTGAGCAGAACTACCGCTCGACGAAGAGCATCATCGGCGTAGCCGACCAGCTCATCCGGCAGAATACGAACCGACTCAAGAAGCACCTTTGGACCGACAATCCCGTCGGTGAGCCGGTGACCGTCGTGCAGTGCGCCGACGATCAAGACGAGGCGCTCCGGGTCGTGCATCTCGTGCAGGAGGAGGTGGGACGCCGCAAAGGGGACCTTCGCGACATCGCCGTGCTGTACCGGACGAACGCCCAATCGCGCGCCATCGAAGATGCCCTCAGGCGCACCGGTATACCGTACGTCATTGTCGGCGGGATCCGATTCTATGAACGTAAGGAGATCAAGGACGTCCTCGGATATCTTCGCATCCTGGTCAATCCGCTGGACGATGCGAGTCTGCTCCGTATCATCAACACGCCGGTTCGAGGCATCGGCGACACGACAGTCGATCGGTTGCGGGCTTTTGCGTCGGTCCGGTCCATTTCGCTTCACGAAGCCCTCGGCCGCGCCGGCGAGATCGAAGAGCTCAACGAACGAGCCCGGCTGAACCTTCGGCAGTTCCGTGCATTGCTCGACAAGTACCGGCAGTTACGCGAGACCCTATCGCTCAGCGAATGGCCGCGGGCGCTGGTCGACGAACTTGGCTTCCTGACCGGGTTTAAAGAGGAACGAACGCCCGATTCGATGGCGAGGTGGGAGAACGTTCAGGAGCTCCTCTCGGCGATCACCGAGTTCTCCCAACAGGGGAGCGCGGCCACACTCGAAGCGTTCCTGGAGGAAGTGTCTCTCGTGTCGGACATCGATCGATGGGAGGGGACCGCCAATGCCGTCACGCTCATGACCCTCCACGCGTCGAAGGGACTCGAGTTTCCCGTCGTTTGTGTGACGGGCCTTGAGGAGGGACTGCTGCCGTTCACGTCGGCGGGCTTCAACGACGTCGATGTGGAGGAGGAACGGCGTCTGTTGTACGTCGGCATGACGCGCGCCGAGAGGCGTCTGTATTTGATGCACGCTCAGATGCGATATCGGTTCGGCGAAGCGTCGATTCAAACGCCTTCTCGTTTCCTGGCGGAGCTGGGGAGCGAGCACGTCCAGCACGTGGGGCTGCGCGTACCGCAGACGCCTACGCTTGTCCCGACGATGCGCCGAATGTCTGCGCCCGTCCGTCGGCCCAGCGAGCCCTCCTCCGACCACCATCTGGCGGGCGACCGGATGCCCGACTACGAAGCGGAGTCGCAGGAGGCGCTTGTTTTGAAAAAAGGGATGATGGTCCGTCACGAGGTGTTCGGTCGCGGAAAGGTGGTCGACCTGAGCGGGTCAGGGGAGAACCGGAAGGCGGTCGTGGATTTCGATAAGGCGGGGCTGAAGAGCCTCATCCTCAAATTCGCGCGGCTTCAAAAGGGGTGAGCCGATCGCAGACTTCGCCGAGCATGGTAATCGTCCCATGGTCCGGGTCGTTGCTCTGGGGACTTCTGCGACAAACGGTTTTTGAGCAAACTGCTATGTCGCCACCCGGCTCGAGGCCACCACGATCACGCGATTCCAGTACTCGCGGTGGATGTAATGCGTGATGAGCGCCTGGAAGTGAGGGACCTTCGTTGAGGGAAGAATGACGTAGAGAACAGAAGGTGCGCCGCTTGCCGCATGCTTCTGGTCAAGATAGACGTTCCACTGCGTGAGCGCGTGGTTCGTTTCGAGGTCGCCATTGCCCGTCTTTGCTTCACCGATGATGTACCGCTTACGCGCCGCGTCGTAGGCGTACACGTCCGGCGCCTTGTCCTCCTGATCGCCGTAACCATCGTTGCTCAACTCAAACGGTGCCGCATATCCCTTCACCCCGTCCGCGGCACTGACCACGAACCCTTCACGCGTCAGAATTCCCACCAGCTCCTCGATCAACGCTGCATGCGTCCGTTGATCGGCATCGCTCCGCTTGGTCGGCATGATGATCGAACGCCTCAGGAGGCGAGCACGCGCTCGTAGTATCGTTCGTAGTGAGCCACGATCTTGCCGCTGTCGAATTCCGCGGCCCGTGCGCGCGCCGCCTCGGAGAACATTTGATGCTTGGCGGTGTTCGACAGCAGGTCGATCGCGTATTTCGACATCCGCTCGATGTCGCCGATCTCGGCAATGTAGCCGGTCTGGCCGTGCACCTGAAGCTCCGGCAGTCCGCCGACGCTCGAACTGATGACGGGAACTCCGCAGGCCATGGCCTCGAGGGCCGACAGACCGAAGCTCTCGGACTGGCTCGGCATCAGGAAGAGATCGCCCGAGGAGAGCAGTTCGACCAGCTCGACCTGCTTGCCGAGGAACCGGACCGAATCCTGAAGTCCGAGCTCGCGGGTCAGGAGCTCGCATTGCGATCGGTCGGGACCGTCGCCGATCAACAGGAGGGTCGAGGGGATCCTCTTGCGGACCTCACGGAAGGTCAGGATGACGTCCTGGACGCGCTTGACGGCCCGGAAATTCGACGTATGAAGAAGGATTCGGTCGCCGGGATGGCTGTAGCGTTGGCGAATGTGGTCGGCAGGGAGGCGGCGGTACACGCCGGTGTCAACGAAGTTCGGGATGACCTCGATCTCCTTTGAGATGCCGTAGTTCGTAAGGGTCTTCTCTCGAAGGAATCGCGATACGGCCGTGACGCCGTCGCTTTGCTCGATGGCGAACTTCACCACCGGTAAGAAGCTCGGCTCAAGCCCCACGAGCGTGATGTCGGTGCCGTGCAGGGTCGTGATGACTTTGGGCGTGGAAGACTGCAGGATCTGCTTCGCCATGTAGGCGCTGGCGGCGTGGGGGATGGCGTAGTGGCAATGCAGGATGTCCAGTCTTTCATACCGGGTCACTTCGACCATCTTGCTGGAGAGGGCCAACGTATACAGTGGAAAGTCGAACAACGGGTACGATGACATCTCGACTTCGTGGTAGAACAGGTTTTCGAGAAAGCCACTCAGCCGCATCGGCATGGCGTACGAGATGAAATGTACCTGGTGGCCGCGACGGGCCAAGGCCTTGCCCAGTTCCGTGGCGACGACTCCACTGCCGCCGTAGGTCGGGTAACACGTGATACCGATACGCATGATGTCAGTGTAGAGAGAAATGGCCGTGTATTCAAGGAAGCGCACCTGCGCAGACGCAGCTCGCCGCGAAATATTGCTTTGGACGAAGCGGCAGGAACTCTGCGACAAGATCCAGAGTTTAAAACTCATCGGCAGTCTTTGGCGGGTCCTGTCCCGTCCGTCCGATCCGGGTCCTGTCCCGGTTGCTTCATATCTTAAAAGTCTGTATCTTTACTGATGTCAGACAGAGGTTGGTCCCGTCCCCTCTGTCTTTCTTTTGCACCAATCTCGGACTGCCGGAGTCGGATTTTCAATGTTTCAGCTTTCGAAGAAGGTTGAATACGGCCTCATCGCGCTTCGCCACATGGCGATGCATCCGATGGGACAGGTATTCACAGCCAAGGAGTTGGCTGGAGAGTACGATGTGCCGTACGAGTTACTGGCGAAGGTCCTTCAGAAGCTAGCGCGGGCAGGCGTCGTCACGTCGACCCAGGGCGTTCGAGGCGGCTATGCCCTCGGACGCGATCCCAAGTCGATGACCGTGGCGTCGGTGATCCAGATCATCGAGGATGAGAAGCCGATGATCGCTGAATGCTATGTCGAGGGACCGGACAGCTGCTCTATCTTCGATTCCTGTACGATCCGAAAGCCGCTCGGCAAGGTCCAGCGCGACCTCAACGTTCTTTTCGACAAGATGACCATTCATCAGATCATCTGAGAATGCCCATGTCCACTCATGCACGATCGATCATTGCTCGCGACCGCGAGTTCCTGCAGTTTCTGCGGTCGCGTTTTCACCTGTATCATGCCTCCAACGTCTTCTTTCGGGATCTGCACTACGGCGTGATGACGTATCTCGAACAACAGAAGCTTGCGCAGAACTACGTTGTAGCCGAGGACATCACGCGCGAGGTGATCACACACTTTGAGCGCTCCGGCATCCTGAAGCCGCTCAACGATCGCACGTGGGTTCTCATCCTGGAAGAGTTTCGGGCGGTTTCGAAGAAGCCTGCAACGGCGGCTCCCAAGCCGGCCCCGGCACCATCGACCACGAATCCAAACCCGGCTTCGTCGGCGTCCGTCTGACGAGTGACTGACACATCATCGCCATCATGAGCACCGAGACCAAACAGATCGAAGAGCTCGCCGACCGCGAGTACAAGTGGGGCTTCGTCACCGACATCGAGAGCGAGTCGGCGCCGAAGGGACTGAGCGAGGACATCGTCCGGTTCATTTCGGCCAAGAAGCAGGAACCGGAGTGGCTGCTGGAATGGCGGTTGAAGGCGTTCCGGGCATGGCAAAAGATGAAGGAGCCGAAGTGGCACAACGTGCAGTATCCGGAGATCGATTTTCAGGACATCATCTATTACTCCGCGCCGAAGCAGAAGGTGGCGCTGAACAGTCTGGATGAGCTCGACCCCGAGATCCGGCGGACCTACGAAAAGCTGGGCATTCCCTTGCGCGAGCAAGAGATGCTCGCGGGCGTTGCGGTGGACGCCGTCTTCGACAGCGTATCCGTCGCGACGACCTTCAAGGAGAAGCTCAAGGAGATGGGGGTCATCTTTTGCTCGTTCTCCGAGGCCGTGCGGGAACACCCCGACCTTGTTCGGAAGTATCTCGGATCGGTCGTTCCGGCGAACGACAACTTTTATGCTGCCCTGAACTCGGCCGTCTTTTCAGACGGTTCGTTCTGTTACGTCCCCAAGGGAGTGCGGTGTCCGATGGAGCTGTCGACGTACTTCCGCATCAATGCCGCGAACACCGGCCAGTTCGAACGGACGCTCATCGTGGCGGAGGAAGGCGCGTACGTCAGCTACCTCGAGGGTTGTACCGCACCGATGCGTGACGAGAACCAACTGCACGCAGCTGTCGTCGAGCTTGTGGCCGCGGGCGATCGCGCCAGCATCAAGTACTCGACGGTGCAGAACTGGTATCCTGGAGACAAGGAAGGAAGGGGGGGCATCTACAACTTCGTGACGAAGCGGGGCAAGTGTGCCGGCGTCGGCTCCAAGATCTCGTGGACGCAGGTCGAGACGGGGTCGGCGATCACGTGGAAGTATCCGAGCGTCATCCTGCAGGGGGACGATTCCGTCGGCGAGTTCTATTCGGTGGCCGTCGTCAACAACCACCAGCAGGCCGATACCGGCACGAAGATGATCCATATCGGCAGGAATACGAAGAGCACGATCGTCTCCAAGGGCATCTCGGCGGGGAAAGGACAGAACTCCTACCGCGGGCTTGTCTCGATCAAGAAGGGGGCCGTCCATTCGCGCAATTTCTCGCAATGCGATTCGCTTCTGCTGGGCGATACGTGCGGCGCTCACACGTTCCCGTACATCGAAGTGAAGAACACCACGTCTCGCGTCGAGCATGAGGCGACCACCTCAAAGATCGGCGAGGACCAGATCTTCTACTGCAACCAACGCGGCCTTTCGCGCGAGGATGCGGTGAACATGATCGTGAACGGGTTCTGCCGAGAGGTGTTTCGCGAGCTGCCGATGGAGTTTGCCGTCGAGGCGCAGAAGCTTCTGGGCGTCAGCCTCGAAGGTAGTGTTGGATAACTGGACCTTAGCCACAAAGAGCATGAAGAGCACAGAGAAGTGGGAGTTGTTCTTCCCAGCTACAACCGGTGGTCCTGTAAACCTTTGTGATCTCTCTGCTCTTTGTGGTAACGATTCATTCAAAGGAATAGATAATGCTCGAGATCAAGAACCTTCACGCCAGCATCAATGGCAATGAGATCCTGCGCGGCGTCGACCTGATCGTGAACGCCGGTGAAGTGCACGCCATCATGGGCCCCAACGGGTCGGGGAAAAGCACCCTCGCTTCGATCCTGGCCGGGCGCGAGCTGTACAATGTGACGGAAGGGCAGGTCCTGTATCACGGAAAGGATCTGCTCGAGATGGACCCTGAAGAGCGGGCCCGGGAGGGGGTCTTTCTGGCCTTCCAGTATCCCGTCGAGATCCCGGGCGTCACAAACTCGTACTTCCTCAAGACCGCTCTGAATGCCATTCGGAAGCACAACGGCCAGGAGGAGCTCGACGCCGTCGACTTCCTAAAGCTCGTCCGACAGCGGATGAAGCTGGTCGAGATGGAAGAGAGCTTCTTGAACCGTCCTGTGAACGAAGGGTTCTCGGGCGGCGAAAAGAAGCGCAATGAGATCTTCCACATGGCCGTGCTCGAGCCGAAGCTCGCGATCCTCGACGAAACCGATTCGGGCCTTGACATCGATGCCTTGCGCGTCGTGGCTGACGGCGTCAACAAGCTGCGCCGCAAGGACAATGCCACTGTGGTCGTGACGCACTATCAGCGCCTGCTCAACTACATCGTTCCCGACTTCGTCCACGTGCTGGTGGACGGACGGATCGTCCGGTCGGGGGGCAAGGACCTCGCTCTTCACCTAGAGGAGAAGGGCTACGACTGGGTCCGCGAGGGTTCCGAGACGACGGCCTGAGGACGCAACGACGATGGATCAACGCAAGACCTATCAGGAACATTTTGCGGCGTTCGAACGAACGTTGAACGGAGACGCCACCTCAGCGGTCCATGCCCTGCGACGCAAGGCCATGGGCCACTTCCAGCAGTACGGATTCCCGACCACGTCGGATGAGGAGTGGCGATTCACGAACGTGCAATCGGTCGCCGATCGGGCGTTCACGCCCAGTCTTCGGCCGGCCGGGTCGACGCTGACCGTCGCCGACATTGAGCGTTTGACGGTGCCGGCCCAGGACCGATTCGTGTTCATCAACGGCCATTATGAGCCTTCGATTTCTTCTGTGAAGGTCCCCGCGAACGTCCGGGCGGTCAGCCTGGCCCAGGCCCGATCGACCGATCGTCAGATGATCGAGAAGCATCTTGCGCACTCGGTGAAGGGAACGGAGACGGCGTTCACCGCCCTCAACACGGCGTTCCTGGTCGACGGACTCTATCTGCACGTCCCGGCGGGCGTGGAGATCGCCGAGCCGATCATCCTCGTGTACGTGACGGACCGTTCCGCGGGCGAGATGGTCAATCATCCCCGGAACCTGATCGTGCTGGAGGAGCGGGCGGCGGCGAAGGTCGTGGAGTTCTACGTCACCGACGGCGGCGCAGGCTACCTGACGAACGCGGTCACGGAGATCATGCTCGGCAAGCGCGCGCGGCTGGAGCACGACAAGGTGCAGGTGGAGGCCCTTTCGGCATACCACATGGCCGTCACGCATGTGGCGCAGTCACTCGAGAGCGTCTATCGTTCGAACAACTTCGCGCTGGGCGGGAAGCTCGTGCGCAACGAGCTGATCTCTGTCATGAACGATGAGCGCTGCGAATGCACGCTGAACGGTCTCTCGGTCGGAACGGGCGACCAGCTGATCGACAACCACACGACAATCGACCACGCCAAGCCGAACTGTAATTCGTGGGAGGTCTATAAAGCCGTGTTATCCGGACGGTCGCGGGGCGTCTTCAACGGCAAGATCTTCGTGCGCAAAGATGCTCAGAAGACCGACGCAAAGCAGACGAACAAGACGCTCTTGCTGTCGGACGACGCGACGATCGACACCAAGCCGCAGCTCGAGATCTTCGCCGACGACGTCAAATGCACGCACGGCGCTACGGTCGGGCAGCTGGATGAGCAGCAGGTGTTCTACCTGCGGTCCCGCGGCATCGGCGAACACGATGCACGCGACATCCTGACCTTTGCCTTTGCCGACGAGGTCGTGGGGCATGTCAGCATCGAGGCCGTGCGCGACCGGCTGGAGCAGATCATCCATCAGCGTCTGGACGAAGGAAGGACGGCCTGACCGATGCGTCCGACCGTTATGGCCCATACTCCCCCGAAGACAAAGCCGTTCGACGTCGATGCACTCAGGAAAGATTTCCCGATCCTGAGCCGTCAGGTCCATGGACGGCCGCTGGTGTACCTTGACAACGCGGCGACGACTCAGAAGCCCGCGTCGGTCATCGAGGCGGATGAGGGCTACTACCGCATGCTGAACGCCAATGTCCACCGTGGCGTGCATCGATTGAGTGAAGAGGCGACGGGGGCGTATGAGGGCGCCCGCGAGTCCGTGAGACGATTCCTGAATGCAGCGAGCACGAGGGAGGTCGTTTTTGTGCGTGGAACGACCGAGGCGATCAACCTGGTGGCCGCGACCTTTGGCCGGTCGCGTCTGAGCACCGGTGATGCCGTCCTGATCTCGGGCCTGGAGCACCATTCGAACATCGTGCCGTGGCAGATGGTCTGTGCGGAGCGAGGAGCGACGCTAAGCGTCATCCCCATCGACGATCGCGGCCAGCTTCGGATGGATGAATTCGACCGGCTGCTCACGGACCGAGTGAAGATCGTGGCCGTCAACCATGTCTCGAACGCGCTCGGAACGGTCAACCCCGTGCGTGAGATCGTCAGCGCGGCCCATGCACGCGGGATCCCGGTGCTGCTCGACGGAGCGCAGGCGATGCCGCACGGGCCGGTCGATGTTCGTGAGCTCGACGTCGATCTTTACGCCTTTTCGGGCCACAAGATGTTTGGACCGACAGGCATCGGCGTACTCTACGGCAAGGCGGGTCTCCTTGAATCGCTCCCTCCGTATCAGGGGGGCGGCGACATGATCGCGTCGGTGACATTCGAAAAGACCGTCTACAACGACCTGCCGTATCGGTTTGAAGCTGGAACGCCGCACATCGCTGGGGCACTCGGACTTGGAGCCGCTGTCGACTACCTTGAGTCCCTGGATTGGACGTCCATCCGCGCTTACGAGCATGATCTCTTGTCGTATGCGACGCAACAGTTGACGGCCATTCCAGGGGTCCGCCTCATCGGGACCGCGGAGGAAAAGGTCGGAGTGCTCTCCTTCGTTCTGGAGGGCGTTCATCCGCACGACATCGGGACGATCCTGGACCAGGACGGCATTGCGATCCGCACCGGCCATCACTGCGCCCAACCGGTCATGAACCGCTTCGGCGTTCCGGCCACGGCACGAGCTTCGTTCGCGTTCTACAACACCAAGGCCGAGGTAGATGCGCTGGCGAAGGGAATCCACCGCGTGCGGGAGGTCATGGGTGTATGAGCGACGAGCTGCGTTCGCTGTACCAGGAGATCATCCTCGACCACAACAAGCATCCGCGCAATTTCAGGACGCTCGAAGGGGCCGATCGCGTGGTCGAGGCCTACAACCCTTTGTGCGGCGACCACTACACGATCTACCTGGCTTTCGACGGCGACCTGATCCGTGAGATCACCTTCCAGGGCTCGGGATGTGCCATTTCGAAGTCGTCGGCGTCGGTCATGAGTACCACCTTGAAGGGAATGACAAAACAGGAAGCGGAGGCGTGGTTCGAGCGCTTTCACCATCTTGTCACCGAAGGTCTAGGTCCCGAGGAGGATCCGGATTCGTACGGGAAGCTGGCGGCCTTCTCCGGGGTGAGCGAGTTCCCGGCCCGCGTGAAGTGCGCCATTCTCGCGTGGCACACGATGAAGAGCGCCTTGCACGATCCGACGACGAGCAGCGTATCAACGGAATAGCGGTGAACGACACGACCCTGTGGAGGATGACGATGTCGACAGAGACACACGCGCGACCCCAGATGACCGAGGAGGTTTTGATCACACCCCGCGCGATCCAGGAGGTGCGCAAGATCCGGGCCGAGAACCACATCCCCGAGACGCATGCCTTGCGCCTGGGCGTGAAGGGGGGCGGATGCTCCGGGCTGTCGTACGTTCTGGCGTTTGACGACGGACGACGTGAAGGCGATACCGAATTCCGGTTCGAGGACATCGTCGTCAAGGTCGACCCGAAAAGCCTGTTCTATCTTTCAGGAACGACGCTTGATTTTTCCGACGGCCTCAACGGCCGAGGGTTCGTGTTCAACAACCCCAACGCCGCCCGGACGTGCGGCTGCGGCAGCTCGTTCGGAGTCTGAGCATGTCCGTCGAGCCCGAATCGGCGGCGCCTCCATCGTTCCCGACGATCGTTCACGTCGGGAGCCGCGAGGTCGAGGTGCGTTCGTCTTTGGCCTACGGTGTGTGGGAGGCCCTCCGCCAGTGCTACGACCCGGAGATCCCCGTCAATATTGTGGACCTTGGATTGGTCTACGATATGAAGCTTGACGACTCGATCCCGGGGGAAGCGAACGTGATCATTCGCATGACGCTGACCGCACCGGGCTGCGGCATGGGACCGATCATCGCCGCCGACGTGAAGCGGCGCGTTCAGATGGTCGACGGCGTAAAGAATGTTCTTGTTGACCTCACGTTCGATCCTCCATGGACGACGGCGCTCATGTCTGAAGGCGCCCGGTTGATGCTGAACCTCCCCTGACCCATCTTCTCGTTTGCGAACCCGACATGGCCCCCGAGATCGTTCTTGCGTTCACCCGCTGGCTGCATGTCATCACCGGCATTGTGTGGTTGGGCTTCGCCTACATCTTCGTCTTCGTGCTCGTGCCTGTCACTTCAGGTCTGGGCGCCGAGTTGAAGCGCTCCGTGGCCGATCTGTTCCATCGCCGGCTCTTTGCCTTCATTCGATGGGGCTCGCTCCTTGCATGGCTGACGGGGATCGTGCTGCTGGGGATGCTCTACCATGGCGGAGGACGGATGTTCGACCAGACAGCCTCCGGGTGGAATGCGGCCGCGGGGATCTCCGTGCTCCTTGTCTTCCTGGCCTTCGGTCTCTATGATATCATCGCCCGCTGGTCCTTCTTCGCCGACGTACGGCGACTCGGAGCGCTAGGGCTGCTTGCCACGATCGCTCTGTTCGAGTTGATGTCGGGTCCCGCAGGAATGGGCTACGCAGCCATCTTGATCCATATTGGCGCGATGTATGGAACCATCATGGTCGCCAACGTGTGGATGCGCATCTGGCCGCCGCAGCGCGAGGCCTTGAAGGCATGGCAGGAGGGACGCGAACCGGATACTGCGCGCCTGACCACGGCCGTCCAACGGAGCCGTCACAACGCCTATCTTTCGGTTCCGCTCCTCTGGACGATGTTGGCTCAGCATACGGTCATTCCCGGCGCCCTGAGTCCGCTTTGGTTCTACGGCGTGCTGGTCGCTGGCTGGGGTCTTGTGGCTCTCCTGGAATCGCGCTCGAAGACGCACCTGGCGGCGTGAGGAGTCCTTGCACCGCGTCCACCGAATCGCTACTTTTCCTTCAACGGAACCTGCGATGGAGAAGAACGACGATCTCAAGCACCTCGAAGAGATCCAGGTGACGCCGGCAGCGCCCGAGCCGCATTACTGGATGTATTGCGTCAATTGTGGCACGCTCCTCGACAGCCGCAAGTGCAAGTTGATCTGCCATACCTGCGGATTCTATCATTCCTGCAGCGAACCGTGATCGGGAGTCGATCGTCCTGACCGCGTTCGTTCTCCCTCCTTGTGACCCCTCCAATCGACATGACGCTCACTCTCGGTTCCCGCCGTTTCGACCTGTCTGCCCGCACGCATCTCATGGGCGTGGTGAACGTGACCCCCGATTCGTTCTCCGACGGTGGCAGCCTCGCGACGGCGGAACAGGCGATCGAACATGCCCGTGCTTTGGTAAGAGACGGTGCGGATATCATCGATATTGGCGGCGAATCTACCAGGCCGGGATCGGATCCGGTGACGGTCGAGGAGGAGATGCGCCGTGTGATCCCGGTGATCCGAGGTCTGGCGGCGTCGTGCGATGCGGCGATCTCGATCGATACCACGAAGTCGGACGTGGCACGTGCGGCGGTCGATGCGGGTGCCTCGCTTGTGAACGACATCAGTGCGGGTACCGCGGATCCGGCCATGTTGCCCTTCGTTGCGCGGTCGGGGGCGGCGTATGTCGCGATGCACATGCGAGGAACGCCGAAGACGATGCAGGAAGAGCCGCGATACAGCGACGTCGTTCTCGAGGTCACCCGATATCTGATCGACCGGGCCATGACGGCCCGGCGCGAAGGGATCGAACAGGTCATTATCGACCCCGGCATCGGATTCGGCAAGACCGTTGAGCACAACCTCCGTCTCATCCGCGAGATCCCCGTCCTCGTCAGCACGAAGTACCCGGTGCTGGTCGGTCCATCGAGAAAGTCCTTCATTGGCTCGGTCCTGGGCCTGCCGGTCGAACAACGACTCGAAGGGACGGCCGCCGCTGTGGCTGCCTGCATCTTCGGCGGGGCCCATATCATCCGCGTCCACGACGTGAAGGCGATGAAGCGCGTGGCGGCGATGTGCGATGCCCTCAAGCCCCTTTCGGTTTCCCCGACGACGTGAACGATCCCTCGTCCTTCCTTGCGGCAGTGCTGCCGGCGTATCAGGCGGCATCGACTCTGCCGTCGGTCCTCTCGCGATTGGAACGTCACCTTCCGCATGAGAGGACGCTTGTCGTCGACGACGGCTCGTCTGACGGCACGGCCGACGTCGCACGCTCACTGGGGGTAAACGTCATCCGACAGGAGCCCAATCGAGGGAAAGGGGCGGCGCTCAGGTTCGGGATGTCCTGGTGGAAAGAGCGGAGCGGCTGGAGCGCCTTGGTGACTCTGGATGCGGACGGCCAGCACGACCCGGACGATCTCCCGTCTCTGGTCGAAGCATGGAGGCGATCCGGAGCGGACCTGGTCCTCGGTGCCCGGAGGTTCTCGGGAGTCGGAATGCCTTGGGAACGCCAGTTGTCGAACCGGATCACATCGGCGCTGGTATCGTGGCGAACAGGGCAGCGAATTCCCGATTCGCAATGCGGATTTCGTCTGTTTGCTCGCAGGGCGGTGGAGACGCTGAGGACCGCGGCGGATGGGTTCGAAGCAGAGACCGAACTTCTGATACGGGCGGCCGCGCTCGGACTGACGATCGGTTCGGTCGAGGTTCGCACGATCTACGCTGGTGAACGCAGTTCCATGACCTACTGGAATACCACGAAGGCGTTTGTTCGAACGCTGCTGATGGAGGTGTAATGCCACGATTTGACGACGAGCGAAAAGAGCTCATCGACCTTCTGCGGTCGAAGGGGATCACGGACGAGAAGGTCCTCCGGGCGATGATGAAGGTCGAGCGTCACCGTTTCGTGATGCCGACGTTCATCAATTCGTCGTACCTTGATCAGGCATTGCCGATCGGTAGCGGGCAGACGATCTCGCAACCGTACACGGTTGCATTCATGAGCCAGGCGTTGGAGGTGAAGGAGGGGGCCAAGGTGCTCGAGATCGGCACGGGATCGGGCTACCAGGCGGCGGTGTTGGTCGAAATGGGATGCCGGGTCTTCACGATCGAGCGGCACATGACATTGCACTTGGAGTCGCGCAAGCTGCTGCAGTCCCTGGGCTATCGGATCGCGACACGGTCGGGCGACGGAACGGTGGGCTGGTCGGAATTTGCGCCGTATGACGGGATCATCGTGACCGCCGCGGCTCCTTCGGTTCCTGAGCCGCTTCTCCGGCAACTGGCCGACGGGGGCCGCCTCGTCATCCCGGTGGGCGGACCTTCAGAGCAGAGTATCCGGGTTGTCATAAGGAAGGGGGACGGGTATGACCAGAGGGACGTCGAGGGATTCAAGTTCGTGCCACTCATCGGAAAGATGGGATGGGACCAATGACCGACGGACCGTCGCGCACCTTCGTGGTCGCCATCGTCGGCCCCACGGCGGCGGGCAAGACGGCGGTCGGGATCGAGCTGGCGGTGCGGATCGGCGGAGAGATCGTCTCGGCTGACGCGAGGCAGGTCTACCGCCTCATGGACATTGGAACGGCAAAGCCGTCGATCGACGATCGACGCCGAGTGCCGCATCATCTTGTCGACATCATTGACCCTGATGTCGACTACAGCGCAGGCCAATATGCGCTCGACGCGCGTGAGGCGATCGCGAACGTGATATCACGAGGCCGGCAACCCATTGTCGTCGGCGGGTCGGGCTTGTATCTCCGCGCTGCGCTCGATGGTTTGTTCGAAGGACCGAAGGCGGATCCTGACCTTCGATCGCGATACGAGCAACTCTTCAGACAAAAGGGGGAGAGCGCTCTTCGTGAAGAGTTGCGCGCGGTCGATCCGGAGACGGAAGCAGGCATGGAGTGGGGAAAGCCTCGGCGGCTCATACGTGCATTGGAGGTCTATGCGCAGACGGGGATCCCGCTGAGTGAGCACCACCGAAAACAGCGTCGAGCCCCGGTATACCCCGTCCTCTGGGTCGGCGTCGCCCCGACACGGGAGGAGCTGTACCGGCGCATCGATCTTCGCGTCAACGTCATGTTGGAACTCGGCCTTGTCCTTGAGGTCCGCGGCCTTCTGGCGCGCGGCTATGCAAGGACGTTGAATGCGCTCAATACCGTCGGGTATCGCGAGGTCTTCGATCGTTTGGAAGGGAAGATATCGGATACTGAGATGCTCCTGTCGATCCAGACGCATACACGGCAGTATGCGAAGCGCCAGATGACGTGGTTCAACGCCGACCAACGGGTTCATTGGCTCGAGGGCGTCGATCGGCGCTCCGCGGCCGATCTGGCCGGTGACATCGCAGCTTTGCTCCGTTCTCGAGATCAGGGTTGAACTTCATCGGCGCGAGTCGTATCTTTCACGTCGACTGGAACGCGGCTCGTTCCAGTTTTTCGTTGAAGTGAACGGTGCGGACACCTCCACCCTCACTTCTACTTTCTTCCTTTTCACTTCTTACTTAGTACCGGGGCGTGGCGCAGCCTGGCTAGCGCGCTTGGTTCGGGACCAAGAGGTCGCGAGTTCGAATCTCGCCGCCCCGACAGCCGGAGGTTCACAACGTGTCGCCACACCGTGGCCGCCTTCATCGTACGGAGGCGACTTCGAGGCGACGCCACTACTTTGTGTCGCGACGGTGAGTCATCCCTTGGTTCTGTTGGATGACGTGTGTGGGCCTGACTGGAGTATCAGACAGAGGCATCCCCCCCCATCGGTGGATGCCTTTGTCCATTTATGGGCGGTGGGCGTTGGGCGGCATCTGGTATGTTTGCATCATGCTGATGCCTTCGAACGCAGCGGATCTACGTGGGCATGAGCGAAGGTGTCGATCGGCGGCATGCGCAGTATGAGCCCGGCACCGTACGATCGACCAAGGCGTATCGACCATGGAAGGTCGTCCATGTGCAGACGTTCGGCAGCAAGGCGGAAGCGCTTCGACGCGAGCGGTATCTTGGATCTCCCGCCGGTAGGCTGGAGAAGCGAACGTTGGAGGGATCGGGAAGGCAGGTCGCCAGTCGACGGCGCTCACTGGACAACGAAAGCCCGGATCGCTCCGGGCTTTCGAATGTACCTCTATCGTCGCGCCTACTTTGACTCGAGCACGAACACCCCGTTCCATTCCGGCTTCGGGGGGTGGATCTGGTAGAGCCGCATCCGTTCGATATAGAGATTGCACACCGGGTCGTCGGGCCAGTAGATCATCGCATGTTCCATGTAGGCGATCCCTTCATCCCACCTGCGTTCTGTGTACGCCTTAAGCCCCTCCCGATAGGTTTCGAGGAACCTTTTCGTCGTGTCGGGGACCGTCTTGTCGGCGACGTCGAGGAGTTCGAAGATCCGGACGGGCTCGCTCTTGCCGGCCACGACCACCCGGTCGACTTCACGCGTCAGGACCTTGCCGGCCACCTTCTGGTGGGTCATTTCACTGATAAGAATGGCCGTGCCGTATTGTTTGTTCACCCCCTCGAGCCGAGACGCCAGATTGACAGGATCACCGATCGCCGTGTAGTTGACTTTGCTGGCAGAGCCCATGTTGCCGACCGTGCAGACACCTGTGTTCACGCCGACGCGCTGTTTGAGCTCGACGCCGGCGATCTGTTTGATCTTCGGATTGATCTTGGCCAGTCGCCGCTGCATCTCCAAGGACGCAAGGCAGGCATGGAGGGGTCCGTCGGGGTCGGCCACAGGCGCCCCCCAAAAGGCCATGATGGCGTCGCCGATGTATTTGTCGACCGTTCCGCGCGTACCCGTGATGACCTTGGTCATCTCCGTGAAGTACGTGTTGAGCAGCTTCACAAGGACCTCGTCTTCCATCTTCTCCGAAATGCCCGAGAATCCCTTCAGGTCGGTAAAGAGCAGCGTGATCTCCTTCTTCTCGCCTCCAAGCTTGAACAGGTTGGGATTGTCGACCATCATACGAACGACCGTGCTGTCGACGTACTTGCCGAACATGTCGGTGATCATGCGCTTCTGGCGCCCTTCCGTGGCGGCGCGATACGACACCGTCGTAACGAAGGCAAAGGTCAGGCTGAAGATCGCCTCGACGACCGGCAGGATCATGCCCGCCTCGGAAAAGAAGAAATACGCAGCCAGCAGATAGAGGATGAGCGTGGCCAGCAAGATCAAGACGCCAAGACGCATGCTCGAATGATGCGAGATCGCCCCCACCAGGATGGTGAGACCGAGCAGGACGACGATGGTGAGAGCCCGCGGCGCATGTCGCGCGAACTGTCCGCCGGCGATCATGTCGTACATATTGGCGTGCGTGATGTAGCCCGGCGTACTTTCGCCGATCGGCGTCGCGTAGAAATCTCCCAGCGACCGGACGGTCGGGCCGATGATGCAGACCTTGCCTCGGAACTGCTCAAAGAATGAAGCATTCCGATCGCGTGCCGCCAGCAGGATGTCGTAAAAGCTTACCGACGGGAACACGTCCGCCGGACCGACATAGTTGATGAGGACTTCACCGATGGGACCGGTGGGGATCTCCAGGTCTCCCACTGTCACCGTCATGCCGTCGTCCGCCGTTTCGATGCGCACATTTTCTCCGGTCCATCCCCGTTCGTGCATGACCAGTGCCAGGCCGAGCGTGGGATACAGGCGACCAGCATAGTCCACGAAGAGGGGTGCCGAGCGAATGACGCCGTCGAGCGTATCGGGGATCAGACTGATATGCCCTACCCCGGCGCTGACCTCGGCGAGTTCGGGGAAGGGATAGTCATTGATGAAGGGGGAGCGAGGAAAAAAGTGATGTCGGGGAGCCGGAATGCCAAACCCGCCGATGGACCAGAAGGCCGCGCTGTCGATGTCTCGGGGGGAGATCCGTGATTGATCGGTCCGGGAGGGGATGAAAGGGCCGATGACTTGAAAGACACCTTGGGCGGTCGAGAGATACTCCAGCATCCGCGATTCTTCCGTTGAGTCGGTCCGGTCGCGAGGCGGAAGCGGAACGTCGAGAGCGATCGCGGTGGCTCCCGAGTTGCTCAGCAACGCCATGGCCGCCCCGTACTGGTCGCGGGGGATCGGCCAGCCAAGGTTGCGGTCGGTGAAATCGTCGATCCGGATCAGCACGACCCGATCGGTCCAATCGCGTACCCCCCGTGCTCTGAGCACGACATCCTGTGCGGTCCGTTCGAGCTTCCGGAAGATGTCCGAACCTATGGTGGTGTGCAGAAGGGGTGTCTCAAAGAGAAGCAGGGCAAGGATGAAACTGAGAATAGCGAACCCAATGCCGGTCAGTTTCTTGAGCGTGGTCTTCATGAAAAGGTCTTGCTGGTGGAGGGCAAGCCAATGTACGCGCACCCATGGCCATAAGCAATTGTTGCACGGCTGTAATCGCTTGCAACCCTCGGTTCAAGCCTTCCTTGACAAACGCTCCTTATTTGTGTAGGTTTTTTCGCTGATTCCTGACTCATCCTTCCGAGGTTGACGTGCCACGCACCATTTTGGCATTTTTTGTTTTCTCGATTTTTTGCGCATCTGGGGTGATCCTGGCCGGCGAGCCGCTGGCCTCTGGATCCGTTCAGAAAGGGGACACACTGCGGGCGGGCGATCCTGCTCCTGTCTTCGTAATGCGCGACCTGCTTACAGATGAGCCCGTCTTTCTTCGCGACTATGTTGGCAAAGTGCGGCGGCGCGAATCAAAGATCGCGCAACCTCACGTTACGGTTCTCAGTTTCTGGGCCACGTGGTGCCAGCCCTGCAAGATCGAGATACCGCTACTGACCGGGCTCGAGAAGGAATTCGCCGGCAAGCCCGTGAAGATCTTCCTCGTGAACACTCAGGAAATGGCGGATGTGACGGAAGACACGGTCCGAGCAGTCTACAAAGGCCGGGGATACAGTCTTCAGTGCTTGATCGACGCTTCGGGCCGTTTTGCCAGGAACTACACGGTGCGGGGACTACCGATGATCGTGGTGATCGACCAAGATGGAATTGTGAGGAGGGTCAATAGAGGTTATCACGAGAATTTCCATATTGACATCCGAAATCTGGTCAACGAGTTGCTGACGTCACAACGCAGAGACTAGCGCGTTCCTCACCGCCCGGAGCATCAATGCCGACCCGTTGCTACGTCCTTCTTCCATTCCTTCTCATCCTCTTCGGCTGCGGCGCCTCCAAACCGGAACCGCCCAAGCCGAAGATCAACATCTCTATCATGGACTTCGAAGCGCGAGCCGGGGTCCAGTCGATGGAAGCACAATCGGTCGGCGACGCCCTCGCCTCGCTTCTCCAGCAGACCGCCCGCTTCAACATCGTTGACCGAAAGCAGATCCAGGCGGTCCTCCAGGAACAGAGCTTCCAGGCGACCCAGAATCCGAACGCCGGGTTGAGTCAAGCCGCACACGTACTGGCGGTCCGAAAGTTCGTTACGGGCTCGCTTGGAAAGCTGGGTGACACCTACATCTTCAGCGTCAAGCTCACCGACGTCGAGACGTCGGGTATCGATCTCTCGATCTCACGGACATACGACGATGACCTCGAGGATATCATGGAAGATTTTCTCCCTTCGATCGTCAACGAGATCATCGCCTCCGTGGACGGTGTGAAGCCGAAGTAACCGTCCGGTCGTTCTTTTCAATCGACCTATTCTTCGAGCAGAGGAGCCACCCCTGTGACCCCCTTGGTCCGCTCCATTCCGGCGGTTCGTGCCGCCTTGATCGCCTACCTTTCCTGCTTCCTCACGCTTGGGACGCTGGCCCAGCAGCGTAACGTACGCCAGCAGGCCGCACCTCCCAAGAAGCTGAATGTCGCCATCCTCGATTTCGACGCCCGGGGCGGCCTCACGAAAGAAGAGGCCGCGACCCTTTCTGACGCATTTCAGACCGAGATCGTGGGGGTCGGCGAGTTCACCGTCGTCGACCGCCAACGGATCCGGCAGATCCTCGAAGAGCAGGGTTTCCAGCAGTCCGAGGCTTGCTCGCAGGTCGAGTGTATCGTCGAGGCCGGCAAGATCCTGAAAGTGGAGCGGATGTTCGCCGGCACGATCGGTAAGGTCGGCTCGCTGTTCAACGTGAACATCCAGGTCATCGACATCGCCACGGCGCAGATCATTTCAAACAAGTCGCGTCAGCATCGCGGAGACATTGAGGACCTGCTCTCGGAGATCATTCCCAACATGGCGCGGCAGATGGCGGGTGAGATGGTGGGGAAGCGGTTCGAGGAGGTCGGCGGCGGGGGTGGATGGTTGTGGTATGCGGCCGGCGCCGTGGTCCTGGGAGGCGGAGCCGCCGCGGCCATTCTTCTGAAGCCCAAGAAAGAGGAAGCTGGAGCGAGCGTCGAAGCCCTACCGCCCTCTCCAGACCTTCCCTAGGTTCGGACCCCATCGCGCACCCCACCAATGTCTCGACACCGGATCGTGCAGTCCACAAGGATGTGTGCCATGAATGCTCGCCGAGCCGTACTGACGCTCCTGACACTCTTCGGGAGTGCCTCGCCGATGCTCTCCCAGAACGCCGGTTCGTTCCTTTTCAATGGAGGAACCGACCGAGTCCGCGTGACCGATGAAAACCTGTTGCAGCCGCCCCGAAACGCCGCGGCGCTGGCGGTCAGCGGAACGTCGCTGTCGGTCGAAGCATGGGTCTATCTGTTCGTCTTGCCAGCGCCTGGACGCCAGTACACCATCGTGGCTCGGCCGGCCGATAATGGGTTCCTGATCGACCCGTTCCAGTCGTATGGACTCCTCGTCAGGACGGATTCGATCAGTCAGACAACGCATCTGGTCTTCGCGATCTCCGACGGGGTCACTCCGGTCGGCGGAGGCAACGCAGTGGCTGTCGTCGATCCGAATGTCATGCCTGTTGGAGCATGGGTCCACGTGGCGGGAACGTACGACGGCGTGAACGCCCGTTTGTTCGTCAATGGCGTTGAAGCGACCAACGTTCCGGCGACCTTCAGCATCGGCGTGGGTTCAACGGGCTTCTATGTCGGCGGGACCGTGAATGACAATATGCGCGGGCTCATCGACGAAGTGAGGTTGTGGAATATCGTACGCAGTCCGGCCGAGATCGCGGGGACGATGAACAATTCACTCACGGGTTCCGAACCCGGCCTGGCCGGCTATTGGCCGATGGAGAGTTCCTCAGTGCCTGCCACGGACTGGACGGCGGATCTTACGGCGAACAGCAACGATCTCCAAGTGCGGGGGGCGCGTGTCGTGGCATTCCCCGCAGGGTCGACGGTGCAGATCGCGCCGACGAACACGGTGATCACGTTGAATGCAGCCGTCTCCAACGAGCCGTTCGCCGCCGCCGTGATCTCGAACGGATGGCCGCTGGCGTCTCATACGCTCCTGGCGGGACCAGCCGGCATGGTCTATGACGGCGATTCGCTGCGATGGACACCGGAGGAGTGGCAGTATGGCCATCACGAGGTGATCATCCAAGCGACGAACTCGGTGGGCTCCCTCGTCGATACGGTCTTCGTCGACGCCGAACTCGTCCGGTCGATCGAGAACGATACGCGATTCGACCTGACGAACCGGGGCAAGCTCGGTGCGTTCGGACGATACGGCAAGGGGATCGTCGTCAACGGACGGAACGGCCTCTTTACGGCCGACGTCAGCGTCGTCGACCGCAATGACAATCGATTTGCCGGCGGACTCTATACCGGTGTGAACAGCTTCGCGCCCGCGGAGGGATTCACGGCCGTACCGAGCATGGCGATCGGCTTCTCCGCGCTCCGCACGTCCTTCACCGACGCTTGGGAGGACCCTGCCTCGCGTATCGGTCTTCGGGTGATTCAAACCTCCTACATCAAGTCCGGGGTCCCCGACCATCAATACACCGTGGTGGACTATCAGTTTGTGAACGAATCGGGAGCCCCGCTTGACGACATCTTTCTTCAGGTCTCGGCGGACTTCGACGTTGGCGTGCCCGGCAATAATCTTGCGGCGTACGACACTTCATTAGGATTGGTGTATGCGGTTGAATCGAGCGGCGCGACCAACCCTGCGGCGTACGGCATTCAGGTCGTGGGAGGCGACCGCCGGCCGTCGGGCATGGCGGTCTGGACCGCCGACGACGATCTGTACGTTCGCAATCGCAGCAACCTGGAGACGTTCACGCCCTTTGTGACGACTCCAGCCGACGTGCGCGGCCAGATCTCCGTCGGTCCTTACAGCGCCGGTATCGGCGATACGATGCATCTGACCGTGGTCTACCTGGGTGCGCCCGACCTGGATCAACTGCGCGCTTCGGCGGCGAGGGCGAAGCAGATCGTCAACGATCCCACGACGATCGACGCATCGCCGGCGCTGGCCGAAACAGAGCCCAACGGCACCGCATTTTCGCCGAACCTCATCACGTTGGGAACTCGGATCGAGGGAGCGATCGACCATCAAAGCGACGTCGACTACTATCAGTTTACGCTGACATCGGAGGATACCGTACAATTCATCGGCGCGCTGGGCGAAGGATCGAACGTGCGGTATCGGTTGGAACTCTTCAACAGTGGCGGCAACATGATCCATAACAGCGCTTGGTACCTGTTGCCCGATCAAGACCAATTCATGTCGTTGATCCTGGGTCCCGACACGTATTCGCTCCGAGTGCTCTACACGTACAACTACAACGCCAACTATCCGTCGAAGCGGCCGTTCGTCAAGGGCTCGAAGGAAGAGCAGCTCGAAGCCATGTCCAAGGAACGGAGTCTGCGCATGCGGACCTTGGCCCCCGTCGACACCTCGGGCCGTTATGCCATCATCGTTCGCCGATTTGAGCCGATGCTCAGCCGCTTCGGGTATAGCGGTGCGGAGATGACGACGGACAATCTCGCCTATGTCTACCAGGCCCTCTATCCTGGCGAGTCGAACACGCGTTTGGAGATCGAGTATGGAACGACGACGGCATACGGCCAGGTCCACTTCGTAGACGTGTATCACGCGCCATACGCTCAGTATGCGTATGCCACGTTGCCGGGATTGATGCCGGCGACAAACTACCATGCGCGCTTCCGGGCCACGAGCAGTTTGGGAACCTCATATGGTCCCGATGTCACGTTCACGACCGCCGCTACAAGCAATAGGTGGACGCGCCAGGAAGTGACGTCCGGCGGCGGATACTATATGGCGAGCGCTGAAATCGTGAGTGACAGCGTGGCATTTGTCTCGGGATCATTGGTGTTTCGAACCACCAACGGCGGGACCACGTGGCAGGATGTCAGTCCGGCGTACACGTATTACCATTACTCGCGATCCATCGTCTTCTCGAATTCGGGCGTTGGATTCAGTGCGGGATACGGTAGCGTGCCGGTCGTCATGACGAACGACTCGGGAAACACGTGGACATCCTCGTATGCCGGCGAGTATGCTGACTTGCGAGGCCTGGCCGTCGATGCAACGGGACAATACATCATCGGCGTCGGCTACAATGGAATGGTTGTAGCCTCAACGGACTACGGTGCTTCGTGGTTCACGACGACCATCCCCGCCATGTACGGTTTGTCTGGGGTCGAGTTCGTAACACCGGGTGTCGCCGTCGCCAGCGGGTATGACGGCATGATCTATCGCACGACGGATGGCGGAGCCACATGGACGGCGGGTGATCAGTATCCCACGGTGTTCTACGATATGCAGTTCGTTGATGCCTCGGTCGGCTTTGCAGCGACGTGGATCGGGCTGTACCAAACCCTCGATGGAGGTCTCACGTGGACACACCTGAACAATGGCATGTACTACACCGAAGCCATCGCGATGTCCGATGCGAACAACGGTCTCGCCGTCGGATATCAAGGATTCGTGTATCGTACGACGGACGGGTGGGCCACTTATACTCGGGAGAACAGCGGCACGACGGCGGAACTGCTGGGCCTGGCGACGAATGGAACGACTGACGTCACCGTCGGCGCAAGGGGCACGGTGCTGCGCAGGGGGATCCAGTTCGAAGCCGAGCCGAATGATACGCTCTCGACGGCGTCGCGGATAGCGTACAATGCCGTAGTCGAGGCGACCCTTGACCCGATGCGTGAACATGACTGGTATCAGTTCGAAGGTAACGCGGGCGACACCGTTGAGATCAGCACGCTCGTTCCGGTCACCTCGGACCTGTTCGGAACGTTCTCTCCATACTTCCAGCTTCGTGACCCGTTCGGCACGTTGACCTTCCGCGACTGGACTGCCACGATCCCGGGCGAAGGAGACGAGGCGCGGCTTGTGCGCGTCTTGCAAGCGACCGGGACGTATCACATTCGGGTGATCGACAATCGGGGGACGATCGGGCCATCTCCCGGAGCGAAGTATCGCTTGACACTTCGACGCGCATCGACAGCCGCCCCGCGTGTCTCCGGTGTTGTCAACCTAGGCCTGTTCAGCGATCGGATCACACTGCGCGCCGCGGTGCTGCCGTATGGCGGCTCGACCACCGGCGGCTTCGAGTACGGGACGACACCCGCTTTGGGCTCGACTGTCGCGTTTGAAGGCGGCCCGATCACCGGCCTAAGCGCTGCGGTACCTCGGGCCACGCTCGCGGGTCTCTCACCTTCGACCGTCTATTACTACCGTCCGTTCGCCCAGAACGAATACGGCTCGGCAGTGAGCGACTCGCTCTACCAGTTCACCACGCCGCCGCCCGCGGATGGTTGGGAGCTGCTTCCGTCCGGAACGCAGATGCCTCTCCTGAGCATCGATTTCGCTGGAGAATCCGGGTTCGGTCTGGCCACAGGCTCCGGAGGGAACATCCGCCGCACCTTCGACGGCGGCCGCTCGTGGGATTCTGTCGCCGCCTTTACGACGCAGACGCTGTACGGCGTTCATGTGCCCTGGAACGGCGTTGCCGTGGTCATCGGAACGAACAACACGATCCGGAGGACCGTTGACAACGGACAGAATTGGTACCAACCGTCAACACCGTATCCAACGACAGGGCCCTCCTGGCTCGACGTCTCGTTCTTGAATGACTTTGAGGGGTTGGTGGCGGGGTCGAATATCGTCATGAGGACGACTGACGCCGGCGAATCGTGGACATCGGTGTCGCCCATCCCTGGGCAAACATTGCGGGCGATCCAAATGGTCAGCCCCTCGAAATACGTCGCAGGTTCTTCCACCGGGTACGTCTCCATCTCCTCGGACGCCGGACTGACATGGCAGACGCAGCTCGTCGGGTCGGGAAATCGCAAGGAAGCGATCGTTTTCTTCAACGAGATGGTCGGCGTCGTAGGATCGCCGGCGGAAAACACGATCTACCGTACGGTGGACGGCGGCATCACGTGGAATACCATCACCCTTCCGCTGCCGGCGACGACCGGCGTTCGGCGAGGTGCCGTTCACCACACGGGAGTGGGATATCTTGTGTCGCTGGAAGGTACCGTCTTTGTTACGACCGATCAGGGCGCGACGTGGCAACCGTCGTTCTCGGGATTCCAGGGGATCTTGTATGGGGTACGCCCGGAACTTCCCGAACTGGTGCATCTTGTCGGCGACTATGGGACGATCTTCGTTCGTGATACGCGTCCATCCAACGTCACGATGCTGGTCGACATGCGGTCGGCGATCCGATCGGGCCTTTTCAATCCCGCCATCGACACGCTCGCGTTACGAGGAGGTCGCGCACCGTTGGAGTGGACCGGATTCAATCAGATCCTGACGGATCTATGGTCTGGGGTCACGGACTCGATCTATCAGGTCTACTTCTCCACGCCCGACCCAGGCACACTGGAGTACAAGTTTGTCATCCGTCACCGCGGATATGATCTGTGGGAGCGGGCGATGACGAACAACCGCGTGGTCAACTTGCCGCGCGGTAACGTCGAGTACGGTCATGTCTTCGATGATCGGGCGGAAGAGTTTGTCCTGCAGGTCGGGCAATATGACCAGGACCCGAATACGCTCGGACTTTATCACCTCGACGAAGATACCGTCAGCAACGTCGTTTGGGGGCTTACGGGCGCGTTGGTGGTGGACCAGTCCCCGCAGTCAAACCACGGAAGCTTCAACGGCCCGATCATGGTGAATGGCCGTCACGGACGCGCCAGGTATTTTCCGGGACAGCCGGGCGTTGGGATCACGCTTGACCGTGGCATCCTGGTTCCGGTGGGTCCGCCGTACTCATTTACGATCGAATTGTGGACGAAGCTCGACCAGTATCCTTTGGCGAACGGGGCTGCGGTCTATTCTGGAGGCATCTACGACGCTTTCCTGGGCATGAGCACCACCGGTCGCTTGCGTGCCGGCATCAGGAATGGCAGCGGCGTCATGGTGACCGATTCGTCTTCGCGACCCGTGGAGTTGGATCGTTGGGTGCACGTGGCGATGCAGTATGACGCTACGGGCAAGATCCTGCGAGGCTTCATTGACGGCCAAAAGGTCATGGAGTCGGCGCTGGGCGTCGGCTTCACCACGGGTTCGACATTCAGCCAGGCATTCATGGGCGGAGGTCCGGGCTTGGGCCTCTATCGAGGAACCATCGACGAGGTCCGCATCTCGCGGCGGCTCGTCGACCCGTCTGAATTCCAGCTCCCGTTGCCGCCGGCGTACGCCTCGGCGCAGTCCGGTAACGGACGCGTCCGGCTCGTCTGGACGGGGTCGGCTGCAGGGCTTCCGGTGATGCGTTACCGCGTGTACCGGGGCTCCGACAGCACGGCCATGGCGCCGATCGACAGCGTGAGCGATGCGATCACGGAATACACCGATACGACGGCGGTCAATGGGGCTGTCTATTATTATCGCGTTGCGCCCGTCGACGTCAGCGGATTCGAGGGGCGGCCGACCGCTGCCCTGATCGGGACACCTCTGCCTTTGCCGGCGCTGGTCAGTTCTTCGCCCTCGCGAAATGCTCAGCAGGCGCCCCCGTTGAACCTCCTGCGGCTTTCGTTCAACACCGATCTTGATACGACAAGCCTTGTCACTTCGCTCGTCCGTGTCTCGGGCCGCCTCAGCGGCATGCGCAACGTCACGCGGATGCTGTATGATCCGGATTCACGCAGCGTAGATGTGGTCCTTGACTCAGCGTTCATTCGCGGGGACGAGGTCGAGGTGGTGGTGAAGAGGTCGGTGAGGAACATCAACGGCGACAGTCTCACCGGGCCCGTGGTCTTCCGCTACCGGATCGGTACCACGGGGGGCACAGGCGTCATGGCGGCCTCTTCCGTGCCGACCGGAAGCGGCAATCCAACATTGCTGGCGGCAGGAGACATAGACAGGGATGGCGATGTTGACGTCGTGTCGGCGAATGCATCGTCCAACACGATCTCGGTCTTTCGGAATGACGGACGAGGTGCCCTCATCTCCACGAACACGCTCCCACAGTCGGGAGGCCCGTTGGGCATCATCCTGGCCGACTTGAACCATGACGGATGGACGGACCTTGCTGTCACGAACAGCATCGGCGGCTCCGTGACAAGATGGATGAACACCGGAGGCGGCAACTTCAGCAGCCCGCTGACGATCACCGTGGGCGCGGCACCGTACGGCATCGCAGCCGGCGACGTCAATGGCGACGGGTATCCCGATCTCGTAGTCGCCAACAGCGGAAGCACGTCCTTCACGGTCCTCACCAACAACGGTGCGGCGGGATTCACCACGCAAACCTACGGTCCCGTCGGAACGCAACCGACGGCGATCGCACTGGCCGATCTGAATCGTGATGACCAACTGGACGTCATCCTGTCGGCCACGGGCGACGGCGTTCTGCGCCACTACCGGAACTCCGGAGGGGCCTTCAACCTCTTTAACAGCATCTCATTAGGAGGAGGGGCGTATGGACTTGCGGTGGCCGACGTTAACGGCGACGGGAACAACGATCTGATCACCGGATTGAGCGTGACGTTGAACAATCTGCGCATCGATCGATTGAATGCGCTCGGAACGGTCTCCGGCACATCCAGCTTTACCGTCGGCACCGACATTCGCGGTGTCGTCGTTGGAGATTTTGACGGTGATGGACTCGCCGACGTTGCGGTCGCTGACCATGCGGCGGACACGGTGCGGGTCCTGGGCAACAACGGCGTGGGTGGGTTTGTCGATCTCTCATCGATCTCAGTCGGGACGAATCCGTGGGGCCTTGTCGGAGGCGATCTGGACGCCGACGGCGATCTGGACCTCGTCACGGGCAATCAGAATTCCTCTGTCGTTTCCGTACTCCGTAACAACGTGGATAACACACCCCCCGCTCAGGTCCAAGATCCTCGGATCAGCGAAACCAGCGGCCGGGTGGACCTGATGTGGAGCGCGAGCGCCGAACCAGATGTGGTTCGATACGTGATCCTGAGGGCGGCGCCTCCGTTCGGCCTGACCAGGATCGACAGCGTCTCGGCAGGGACGACATCATACGTCGACCTGAGCGTGAGCGACAGCAGTGTGTATCAGTATGTCGTGCGTGCCGTCGACCTTGCCGGGAATGAGAGCCCCGACTCCTTCTCGCGGTGGGCAACGCCCCACGGACGTCTTCCCGGAGAATACCCGTCGAATGACACGGCAACGGTGCTGCTCCTACCGTTTGCGGAGCGCGACGGCTCGATGTACAATGTCGATGCCACATCGAACGGCCAGTCAGGCGTGGCCGCCATGGGGCACACCTCCGTCCCCGGCAAGTTCGGGCAGGCGCGAAGTTTCTCGGGGGGGCAACACCTACGATTCCAGGGGCGCGACGACTACGCCCCAACGGGTGCCTTTACGATCGAAGCATGGGTGAACCCCGCCGCTGTCGGCGCCGGCACGATCGTCCGGAAGGATACGGCGGGGACCAGCGGTTACGCGTTGACGCTTTCACCCGCTGGATTGCCGACCTTCCAGGTCATGGGCCCGTCGGCGACGGCACAAGGGAGTACTCCCCTTGTGCCTGGACAATGGACGCACCTGGCCGGCGTTTTCACGGGGTCGGCCGTCGAGATCTACGTGAACGGTCTTCTGGCCGGCAGCGCGACCGTCGCGGGTCCGCTTTCGATCGGCACACAAGCCCTTGCGGTCGGAGCGATCCCGACCTTGCCGGCGACATCCTTCTTCACGGGCGCTATCGACGAGGTGCGCTTGTCGACAGTGGCTCGTACGCCCAACGAATTCAGCTTGCCGTTGACCCCCCGCTCGCTGTCGGCGTCAGCCGCTGGAACGACGATCAACCTGAGCTGGCAGAATGGGGGAGGGGCAGCTCCGCTCGCGAGATACCGTATCTACCGGGGGGCCGACTCGACCTCCATGGTCGTGATCGACTCGACCACCGGAACCACATTCTCCAATACCGACCTCGACGTAGCGACGCAGTACTTCTACAGGGTCACCGCGATCGACGTGACAGGAACGGAATCACCGAGAAGCTATGCCACGTCGGCGACGACCTCTTCGGCTCCGCAACAGGCGACGGTGTCAACGTTTGCCGGGAGCTCGGCGGGCAATTTCGACGCATCGGGTGAGTCAGCGCAGTTCGACCTGCCCGAAGCGGCGGCCTTCGATGCTCTCGGCAACCTGTATGTCGCGGACGCCGGGAACGGAAGCATCAGGAAGATCACGCCGCTTAGGGCAGTGACCACCCTCGCGACGGCCATGGGCACGGTGGCCGGTGTCGCCGTCGATTCTGTCGGCAACATCTTCGTCGCTTCATCAACGCACCACAAGATCTATCGCATCACACCGTCGGGGACCAAGACGACCTACGCCGGAAGCGGCAATGCGGGAATGGCCGACGGCGACAGTACCGATGCGGAATTCAACTCACCGGCCGGATTGGCGTTCGATCGTAACGGCAACCTGTATGTCGCCGACCGGGGCAATAATGTAATCCGACGCATCTCACCCCAGCGGTTTGTCGAGTTGGTAGCAGGGAGCGCCACGGGTGCCGCGGGGTATGCGAACGGCAGCGGAACGACGGCACGATTCAAGTCGCCATGGGGCATCGCCCTTGAGCCAGCCGGGAGCTTCGTGGTCGCTGACGCAGGGAGCAATTCCATCCGGCGGCTGACGGTGAGCAGCGGAGGCAGCGTTTCGGCCTCAACGATCTCCGGGTTTGACACCACCGCGGGCTCGACCGACGGCCTTGTTTCGACGGCGCGGTTCAACGGTCCGACCGGCGTGGCCGTGGACCAGGCCGGGAACATCTTTGTCGCAGACAGGGGGAACCACACGATCCGCCGGATCTCCCCGGCAGGAGTCGTCAGCACGATCGCAGGAGCGGCGCTCGCGTCGGGTTGGGTTGACGACCTTGGCTCGGCGGCTCGATTCAGCGCTCCTACCGGATTGGCCGCGGACCCCACGTCAACCCTGTTGGTGGCCGATCGCAACAACAATCGCATCCGGCGTGTCGTCACGAACTATGTGCCGTCGGTCTTCACGGCCGATGCCACGAACGTGACCGCCACGGGCGCAACGCTGGTCGGATTCGGCAATCCGAACGGCCTGACCACGACCTACCATTTCGAGTACGGAACGACGACGGCGTACGGCTCGCAAAGCTCCCCTGCGTCGCTGGGATTGGGGGCGCTATTCCTTCAGCGAACGCTGGCCGTGAGTGGCTTGACGGCGAACACCACATACCATTACCGCCTGGTGGCCTCGAACGAGTCGGGAACAACCTTCGGCTCCGACAGGACCTTCACCACTTTGCTGCCCGCACCGAGCGCTCCGGCGCTGAGCTCACCCGACAGCGCTGCCACGGGGGTGGCCGTTCAACCCACGCTGGCGTGGACCGCGGGGGCGAATGCCCAGACGTACCGGCTCCAGCTGTCATTGGCCTCGAACTTTTCGAGCGTGGTCCTCGAGGACTCTGGCATTACGTCGCTCAGTCGCTCGATCGCGTCGACGCTTCTTCATGACACGGTCTACTACTGGCGTGTACGTTCTGAGAACGTAACGGGTGCAAGCGCCTACAGCGCGGCCCGTTTCTTCCGCACGATCGTCGATACGCCGGATGTTCCCACGCTCGCGTCTCCGGAGAACGCTGCCGCCGATCAGCCCACGGCGCTGTCGTTGAGTTGGAACGCGGCGCCCCGAGCCGGCTCGTACCGGTTACAGGTCTCGGCGAGCAACACCTTCTCGGTCCTGTCGTTCGACGACAGCACGATCACGGGGACAAGCGCGACCGTGACCGGCCTGGTGAACCTGACGACCTACTACTGGCGAGTCAGCGCAAAGAATGCAGGCGGCGTTAGTCCGTACTCCACCATTCGTCAGTTCACCACGATCATCGCGCCTCCCGCCGATCCCGCGCTCGTATCCCCGGCGGATAGCGCCGTCCACCAGCCGACGACCCTGACGCTGGTCTGGGCGGCGGCGGCACGCGCCTCCACGTATCATCTCCAGGTCGCTGCCGATGAGGCCTTCACGACGCTGGCGGCGGAGGACAGCACCATCACGTCGACATCGCGACAGGTCAGCGCGCTCAGCAATGCAGCGACGTACTTCTGGCGGGTCCGCGCGAAGAACGTCGGCGGGACGACTGCCTACACGGCGGCGCGGCGGTTCACGACGATCGTCGGTGCGCCGGCCGTGCCGGTTCCTGCCAGCCCTGATAGCGGCGCGACCGGTCAGCCGCTGACCGCACACATCGTCTGGCGGTCCGCGGCCCGCGCTGAACGGTATCATGTCCAGCTGTCCACGTCGAGCTCGTTTGCAAGCACGCTGGTCAACGACAGCACACTGACGGATACCGTGCGGGCCCTCAGCGGCCTGACGAACGATGTCTCGTACTACTGGCGCGTGAGGGCGATGAATACCGGCGGCGCCAGTGCCTACTCGCCGACATGGACGTTCCGGACCGTCGTCGCACTCCCCGATGTGCCGTCGCTCGACACTCCGGCCGATTCCGTCATCGATCAACCGGTGACGTTGACGTTCTCCTGGAACGCGGCGCTGCGGGCGTCGACGTACCGATTGGAGATCTCGACCGACGCAGCGTTCACCTCGTTGGCGTACGTCGACTCAACGCTGACCTCCACATCGAAGGGCGTCGGCCCATTGGCCTTCAACACGCGCTACTTCTGGCGCGTTCGCGCGCAGAACGCCGGCGGCAGCAGCGCGTATTCCGATGTCCGGACCTTCCGGACGATCATCGAAGCACCGGCCGTGCCGGTGCACGTCTCGCCCGACACCACCTCGACCAATGTCCCAACGTTGGCCTCGTTGACGTGGAGGAGCTCGGCTCGCGCTTCGTCGTACCGCCTTCAGGTCTCGTTGTTCCAGAACTTCGGGGTCACCGTGATCGATCAGGCCGGATTGGCAGATACGGTGCAGACGGTCGGCCCGCTTTCGAACGATACGACCTACTATTGGCGCGTCTCGGCCACGAATGCGGGCGGCTCATCGGCCTTCTCCGCACCGTGGAGATTCCGGACCATCGTGGCGGCTCCGAACGCGCCTTCGCTTGCATCTCCGCTCGATGGCACGGTGGATCAACCCGTCGGGATGACATTCTCCTGGAGTTCGGTCAGCGGTGCAACCTCGTATCGCCTTGAGGTGTCCACCTCGGCAGATTTCTCGACGCTGTTCTTCGTGGATTCCACGATCACGGGAACGTCGCGGAATGTCACGCTGAACTATCTGACCGAATACTTCTGGCGCGTTCGTGCTCAGAATGCCGGCGGAGCGGGTCCGTATGCGTCCGCATGGAAGTTCGTGACCATCATTCAAGCGCCGACCGTTCCCGTGCAGGTGTCGCCCGACAGCGGTTCGACCGGACATCCAACGACCGTTCAGTTGGCGTGGAGGAGAGCACCCCGGGCCAGCAGCTATCAGGTGCAGGTCTCACTCATCTCCAACTTCTCGACGACCGTTGCGAATGTGGCCGGCGTGACCGATACCACTTTGTCCGTCGGGCCGCTCCAGAACGACACGGAATACTTCTGGCGCGTCAATGCATCGAACAACGGCGGCACGACGGCGAACTCTCCGATCTGGCGCTTCCGCACCATCGTCGCCGTTCCCGATGCCCCGACGCTCGTGTCTCCGGCGTCAGGGGCCGGCGATCAGCCGGTGACGGTGAACTTCGCCTGGAACGCAGCGGCGCGCGCGGAACTGTATCATCTCGAAGTCTCGACGCAGCCCACGTTCTCCCCGCTGGTCTTCGTCGATTCGATGATCACCACGACGACGCGACAGGTGAGCCTGTCGTATGCAACGACCTACTACTGGCGAGTCCGGGCCCGCAACGCCGGAGGACAGGGTCCATACTCGCTCACGCAGGGCTTCTCGACGATCATGCAGATGCCGGGCGTGCCGGTGCTGATCGCGCCGGACAGCGGATCGACAGGCATAGCCCAGAACGTCCTGCTCCAGTGGCATGCTTCGCCGCGGGCGGCCACCTACCAAGTGCAGGTCTCTGCGGTGTCGAATTTCTCGACGACCATTACAAACCTTCCTGCGCACCTGGATACCTTGCTCTCCGTCGGGCCGTTGGCCAATGATACCGACTACTTCTGGCGGGTGAGCGCAAGCAACCCCGGTGGGACGTCGGCATTTTCCCCGACGTGGCGTTTCCGTACCATCGTCGCTGCTCCAGCTGTTCCATCGTTGGTGAGCCCTGCTGACAACGCTCTCGACCTGCCGACCGCCGTTACGTTGGTCTGGTCGGCGGCCGCGCGGGCTACGTCGTATCGGCTTCAGCTCTCGACCGACGCCACGTTCGCCACGGGAGTGCAGGAGTTCGCCGGCGTCACGACGACCTCGCAGGCCTTGAACGGTTTGGCGCATAATACGATCTACTACTGGCGCGTTCAGGCCGAGAACGCAGGTGGCGTCAGTGGATATTCGACGGTCCGCAGCTTCCATACCGTGGTGGCGCCCCCCGTAGCCGCCCCGAGCTTGACCACTCCGGCCGACAATGCCGTCGGCGTACTGCCGTCGCTCTCATTTGCCTGGACCAGTGTGAGCGGGGCTGTGGCGTATCATCTCCAGATTTCGACCGTCAACACATTCGCTTCCCTCGCGTATCAGGACTCGACGCTGTCCGGCACGACGGCATCACCCTCGGGGCTTGCCTTCGACACGCAGTATTTCTGGAGAGTACGCGCCAGGAACGCAGGCGGAGTGAGCCCATGGTCGGTCACGAGAAGTCTCCGTACGGCCCCGGCCGTTCCGCTGGCCTCATTGTCTCCGATGCCTGTTGACTTCGGCTCGGTCGAGGCCGGACTTGCGACGGCCGATCGAACGATCACGCTGTCCAATTCGGGCGGAGTGTCTCTCAACGTCACATCCGTCACCCTCAGCGGAGCTGACGCCGCCTCCTTCACAATCACCTCGGGTAGCGGCGCGTTCGCCCTGAGTCCCGGTGCAACTCGGCAGATCACGATCCGCTTTCAGCCGAATGCCCCCGGGCCACGTCAGGCTATGCTCGTCATCCAGAGCAATGATACGAGGTTCTCGTCCGGCCTCGTGGATACGCTGAATGGATTCGCGACGGACAATACCCCGCCGTATGATCCGTCGGTGACGGCCTCGGTCACGCCCTCATCCTGGACACGGACATTGCCGATCACAGTGTCGTGGAACCCGCAGATCAGCGACGTTTCGGGCGTGACGCATGTGTGGATCTCCACCAACGTGGCGCCCGGTGTCAGCAATCCCGGGTCGCGCATGGCGTTGACCGGCCAGTCGTTCACGGTCCCAACACCTGTTCAACAGGGGGCCATCCCGGTCTACTTCTACTTTGAGGACGGCGCGGGCAACAAAGACCCGTTCCAGCGCTACATGATCACCTACCGGTACGATGATCAAGCACCCGAGATCACGCATGATACGACGACCGTACCGTCTGTATCGGTGCAATCGGGAGTGGCTTCGGGTTCCGTCACGATCTCCGCACAGGCCACCGACCTTCTCGGAGGCGCGTCGGGCATCAAGTCGTTCACGCTGGAATACCGTCGGGTCACCGACCCGTCGTACTCCGCCGTGCCGATGATCGGAGGATCGGCCCAGATACCAGCCGGCACCTTCGTGCTGAACGGGGGACCGGTTGGCGTGGACTATCGGCTGGTCGCGGTCGACTCTGCCGAGAACCGTAAGGCAACACGGGTCTATTCGATCCGGGTCACGGCGGTCGATGCTCCACCGCCTCAGCCAACGCCGCTCGTATCGGTTGCGACGCTCGCGCCGGGCACCGACCTGGTGAAGGCGTACCGGCTCTTCTCCGTGCCATACGATCTGAACGACAAGCGGCCCAGCCAGATCTTTCCGCTGACGACGAACCTCGGTCCTCACGAGCAAGACGGGGTCGCGTATGCCAACTGGCGGTTGCAGCGATTCAACGCCGGTGTCAAAGAGGACTACGAGACCTTCAAGGATCAGCCGGCGATCACGCCGGGCTCGGCGTTCTTCCTTATCGTGCGAAGCAGCAACAAGCGCATCACAGTCGGCGCGGGCAGCGTGGCGAATGCACAAGAAATGAACGACGTCGGCATCAGCCTGCAGTCCGGCTGGAACCTCGTCGGGAATCCGCTCTTGCGCGACATCGTCATCGACAGTCTGCAGGTGACGGGAGGGGCCACGATCCAACAACGGGCTTCCTTCACGGGCAGCGGAGCGGCAAGCGGCTGGGACCTCAATCCAACGGTTCTCAAACAGTGGGAAGGACTCGCGATCCGCGTGAGCGCGCCGACACGCCTGCTCTTCCGGACGATCGGTTCGCAGCCGGGCCTCGCCGACCCCGACCGGCCGGTCGGTCGGTTGCGCATTACGGAAGCTGTCAGCGACGAAGGAGCTTCGCGGAGCTGGTTCATCCCCTTCGGCGCCTACCGAACGGATAACGACATGGCTGACCTCGGCGACGCCATCGGCATGACGGCAGGAGCCAGAGAAGGCGTGGACCGCTACGACCACTTCCAGCCGCCGTTCATCGGCACGAGGAACGTCGCTCTCTATTTCGAGAATGACGGCGAGGAGATGATGCAGGACATCCGTCCGTTGAACGACCGGGGCGCTGTGTGGGAAATGAAGGTGGTGACGGGTGACGAAGGAGCCAAGATCCGGCTGGCGACCGGCGGTCCGGTCATTCTGCCCGACCCGTCCTTCGAGGCATTCCTTGTCGACCTCGATCAACGGATGGCATATGACCTTCGGAGGACATCGGAATTGACGATCAACTCGATGAGCGGCCGGCGAAACTTCCGCGTCATCGTGGGTCGGAAGGACTATGTGCTCGAACAGAGCGGCGGGGTGGACCTGTATCCGAAGGACTTCCAACTGTTGGCGAACTATCCGAATCCGTTCAATCCGGAGACAATGATCCGATACACAGTGGCGGACCGCGGCCGACCGCTTGCAGTGTCGCTGAAGGTCTACGACATGTTGGGCCGCGAGGTGGCGGCGTTGGTGGACAATGAGCAGCCGGCCGGTTACTATGAAGTCTCCTTCAACGGCGCGGCGCTGAGCAGCGGAGCGTATTTCTATCGACTGCAGGTCACGGACGCCAGCGGCCGGGCGGTCTTTGCGCGCGTTCACAGGATGGCGTTGATAAAATAAGACAGGTTCCCGATCAAGGAGCGTCGTATGAAACGATGGTGTATGGTCGCTGCGGCCGTGCTGGCCACGGCGGTCGCGCCCGGACAAGACCGGCGCGAATGGCCGCGCATCATGGTCATCTTCGATGAACGGCTCGATGGAGAGCCATCCGACGGCCGCGTCGTCGCCGCGAGGATCGAAGAGCTGTTCCTCGAAAAAGGATTCCGGCTCGTCGACAAGGCGCAGTTCGAGAACGTCACGGCGCGCGATATCGCCCTGGCGGAGAGCAATCCGGTCCGGGCGAAGGAGATCGGACTGCGTTACGGTGCGGAGTTGATCATCGTCGGCAAGGCCACGGCGACCCTCGAAGGAGAGAAGGAGTTCTACGGCGTCAAGAGCATCGAGTACGCCTCGAAAGGCGATGCCAAGGTCATCATCACCGACACGGGTGAGTTGATCGCTGTGAGCGCCAAGAATGCCAAGAAGTCGGCCAGCGGTCGGTCGACGGCGGGGACGTTGGCATTCCAAGCGATGGCAGAGCAGTTGGCGACGGACCTGTACGTCAAGACGAGGATGAAGATCCTGGACGAATCGAAGACGACGCGGATCGTCCAGCTTGCCTTGCTCGGCATCGATGCGAAGCTGTTGAGCGCTCTCGAGCGTTCGCTTCCCGTCGACCATACCCGGATCGAGGCGCTCCGGCTTCGGTACATGGAGAAGGACGGAGCTGTCTATGAGGCGACGATCGTGGGTTCGCTGGATGACCTTCGCGCCGACCTCGCCACGCGCGACGATCTCGTCATCATCGGCGTCACCGGTTCGCGGATCGACCTGAGCACCCGGGAGAACGCCGAACGGGCAAAGGGCTCTTCGGTCGCCACAAGCCCGCTCGAGATCACGGACCTCGTTGTCGAGAACATCTTCCCTTCGCAGGTGAACTACTATGCCTACAACCCGCTCGCGACGATCACCATCGAGAACTCGGGCAAGGCGGCAGTCAGGAATGTCAAGGTGTCGATCGTCATCCCTGGATACATGTCATTGCCGTCTGAGCAGATCGTTCCCTCGGTCGAGCCGGGAGGCAAGCAGTCGTTCAAACTTGCAGCGACCCTCGACGCCAAGCAGCTCTACGCCTTGAACGCAAATACGGCGGCACAAGCAAAGGTGGAACTGACCTACGTGGCCGGCAACCAGCCCCAGACCCGCAGTCTGGTGAAGCCGGTGACGATCTACAGCCGCAACACGATCTCATGGCGGCGCGGAGAATCGGTCGGCGCATTCGTGACCGAGACCGACGAGGCGGTCGTCAATTTCTCGCGGTTTGTCGTCGGGTCGCTGGCAGGCAATGAAAAGGTGCAGTCGAAGTTGCCGAGGAACGTGGTCAATGCGATGGCCGTTTGGAACGGCATCAGGGCGCACGGCATCGCCTATGTGAGCGATCCCTGGAAACAGGCCGAAGGCGACATCCTCGACCTGATCCAGTACCCGAGAGAGACCCTGGCGTCAAAGACCGGCGACTGCGACGATTCATCGGTCTTGTTGGCCGCCTGCCTCGAGAATATCGGCGTTCGCACCAAGTTCCTTGCCACGAACGACCACATCTTCATCATGTTCGACACCGACCTGGCTGCGAAGAACGGTTTCATGGTCAGTCAGAACGAGAAGGACTACGTCATCCATGAAGGTACAGTCTGGGTGCCGCTCGAGACGACGATGATCACCAAGCCGTTCATGGAGGCTTGGAAAACAGGGGCGGAAGAATACTACGCCAACGCTTCCGGCGGACAGGGCAAACTGGAGATCATCGACACCCGCAAGGCGCAGTCTGCCTTCCCTCCGGCAAATCTTCCGGCAGGCCGAACGATCGCCACCCCGCCGGCTGAGCGCATCGCAGCGCTGGCCGTGCAGGACCTGGCGGATTATGAGTACGACCAGAGTCAATTCATCGGACAGCAGTCGGCCAATCTCGCATCGGACACGTCGCCCGAAGGAAGGAACAAAGCGGCCATCTTTCATGCCAAGGCCGGGGAATATGACGCCGCCATCGCTTTACTCCAGGGCGTGAACACGGCGGGGGCCTTCAATACGCTTGGCAACATCTCCATTCTGCGCAATGACCTACCGCAGGCCCAGGAACAGTTCCAAAAGAGCCTCGCCCTGAGCGATGAGGACGGAGGGGTATACTTGAACTTCGGCCTGGCCCGCTATCTCTCGGGCTCGACCGAAGACGCCGTCGAATCGTTCCAGGTGGCCATGTCGAAGTTCGAGACCCCCGAGAAAGCGCTTGAAGTGCTTGGCCTCGACAAGATCCAGCAGGCGCTCGGCATGCGCGGCGCCCAGCAGGGAACTCGCCAGGTGTCGAAGAACGAGCTCTTCGACCTGCTCAACCAGTCGCTCAAAAGTCTTCCCAGCAAGCAACAGACTTCGACGCAGGCCTACCGGGTGCGGCAGAAATACAAGAACGAACAGAATCGATTCGTGTTCGGAGGGCGCCGAGGCGCCGACCCGACGCAGATCGCGAGTATCAAAGAGTACCTCTATTGGAGACAGTAACGCCGGTCGCGGATGACGGCACGATCTCAAAGAGCCCGCTTCGGCGGGCTCTCGTGTGTTCATCCTAAATTGAAACTCCCTCGCGTTTTGGCTACATTGCTGGAAAGCGTTCGTCCCTTCCGATGTCCACCGACCCTCGCATCCCGATCGTAGCCATCGTCGGCCGCCCCAATGTGGGGAAATCAACGCTCTTCAATCGCTTGGTAGGAGAGCGCGACGCCATTGTCTATGACACGCCCGGCGTGACCCGCGACCGCAAGTACGGAACGGTCGAATGGGCCGGAAGGTCCTTTACGGTGATCGATACGGGGGGATATGTCCCCCGGTCGGATGACGTCTTCGAGGAGGCGATCCGGGAGCAGGCCCATCTGGCGATCGAGGAGGCCGACGCGGTCGTATTCGTTGTCGACGGGATTGTCGGCCTGACGCCGCTGGACCGGGAATTGGCCGACATCCTTCGCACCTCGCAGAAGCCGATCCATCTTGCCGTCAACAAGGTCGATTCGGACCGTCGTGAGCTGGGCCAGGCCGAGTTTTATGGGCTTGGGCTCGGCACGCCCCACTCGATCGCCGCTCTGGGAGGTCGGGCCATTGGAGACTTTCTGGATGTCGTCACGGATGGTTTCGCGAAACGCGCCCGCGCTCCGAAGGACCGCCGACTGAAGATCGCGGTGGTTGGCAAACCGAACGTGGGCAAATCATCCTTGGTTAACGCTCTCATCGGTAAGAAGCGACAGGTGGTTACGGATATCCCCGGTACCACCCGTGACCCGATCGACGCGATCGTTCATTACCAAGGGGAGGAGGTTGTCCTCGTCGATACCGCAGGACTACGCAAGCGCTCCAAAATCGAAGAGAGTATCGAATTCTACAGCGCGCTTCGGACCCTGAAGGCGCTCGAACGATGCGACGTGGCCGTGGTGCTGCTCGACGGCTCCCAAGGCGTGGACAAACAAGACGTCCATATCGTCGACGCCGTGGTCGAGCGCCATCGATCGGCGATCATTGCCGTCAACAAATGGGACCTGGTCGAAAAGGAAACGAACACGGCCCTGCAGTACGAGCGGGCCATCCGGTCGCGACTAGGTCTGCATGAGCATTTTCCGATGGTCTTTGTGTCGGCGCTGACGCGGCAACGGGTGACGAAGATCATCGAGCTGGCGCGTGCGGTCGACGCTGAGCAGCGGCGCAAGATCACCACCTCCAAGCTGAACAAGCTCTTGATGGCCGACATCGAGGCGACCCCTCCGACGGCGAGGGGACCGAAGGAGATCCGCATCAAGTATGTCACGCAAGTGCGGACCGATCCCCCCTTGTTCGCGTTCTTTTGTAACGAGCCGAAGCTCGTTCACGAGAACTATCGCCGCTTCATCGAGAACCGCATCCGCCATCACTTCGGATTCGCCGGCGTTCCGGTCGGCATCTCGTTCCGGACCAAGTGATCTAACCTACGGGACCGCACCCATGGCCGCCCGCGTTCATGTGATCCGTCATCCCTTCGTTCAGCGCGACGTCTCCATCCTCCGCGACCGGAGGACACCTAGCCCGATCTTCCGGGCCGTGCTTCGCCGCACCGCAACGCTGATGGCTTACGAAGTGACGCGCGATCTCCCAGTTCGCCGCACGCGAGTGCGCACACCACTCGAGGTGACGGAGGGCGCCGTTGTGAAGCCGCCGATCGTGCTCGTACCCATCCTCCGCGCCGGATTGGGAATGGTCGGAGGGTTCGTGGAGGTCATCCCTGACGCGCGCGTCGGCCACATCGGACTCTACAGGGATGAAGAGACCCTGCAGCCGGTCGACTACTACTTCAAGGTCCCCCGGCACTTGGCCAGGGCACTGGTGCTCGTTCTGGACCCGATGCTGGCGACGGGAGGAAGCGCGGCCGCGGCCGTTTCGTACCTGAAGGAAAAGGGTGCGCGATGGGTCCGCTTCGTCTCGTTGGTGGCGGCGCCGGAAGGCGTTCGTGTCCTGCGCCGTTCCCATCCAGATGTCGAGATCTACACGTGCGCTCTCGATCGTCAGTTGAATCGGCGAGGGTACATTCTGCCCGGGCTCGGGGATGCGGGAGACAGGATCTTCGGGACGGAATGAGACGGACAACGGCATTGACGCTTGCGATGTGCCTGGGGGCCTTCGTGGCGGGTGCACAGCGCTCGCACACGATCGACTCACTGCTGGTGCTGGGGATCGACGGGGCCTTGCGACACCAGTACGAACGCGCGCGCGTGGCGTTCGAGCAAGCGGCGCAGATGGCGCCGGAGGACCCGGCGGGTGTTGTTCTCATGGCGGGGTTGTTACACCAGTCGGCGGAAGACTTGGGCGCGCCCTTCGACCGTCGGGCGTTCGATTCGCTGCTCACGCATGCGGAGGTGCGGGCCACTTCCGTCTTTGCTGCCGGCTACGCCGACCGACATATTTGGAAGGCGACCCTCCGAGGCATGCTTTCGGTGGTCGAATCGCGATCGGATCAATGGATGGCTGCTATCAGGGACGCACTAGCGTCTGCGTCCGAGGCGCGCGCGTCGCTGGAGCAGCAAGGCACGTTGGCCGACGCCGGACTTCCGATAGGGAACTATCTCTACTGGCGTTCACGCAAAACGGAGGCCCTGCAGTGGCTACCGTTCATCGCTGACAACAGGGTCGAGGGCATTCGACTGCTCGAATGGTGCGCCACCGAAGGACATTACCATCGGTGGGCGGCGGTCAGCAGCCTCATTTGGGTTCTGCATGATGCCGGCAATCTTGGGCGTGCAGAATACTGGGCGCGGACCGGTCTGGCATCGTATCCGGAGAATCGCACCTACCTGGCGGGCCTTGCCAAGGTGTTGGAGTCGAGAGGTGCTTATGCGGAAGCCGCGAGCGCCTGGGCGCGCATCGCCGAGGCCCTCCGCCGTGATCCCGAGGCCCGTCCGTACGCGATCTTTTCGGCGAGCGTCAATCAGGTCAGGTGCTGGTCGTTGGCGGGCGACCGTGACGCGGCGCGTTCCATGCTGGCATCGCTGGTCCCGCCCCGACCGGAGGAGGTCCCGAAGGAGTTCCTGCCGCGTCTTCAGGCCAAGGTCCGCGAATGGGAGGAACTCACGTCGATACTCGGTTCTGGAGCCCCCTCCCGCACCGCCGCGCCCGGAGGCCGATGAGGATCGGAAGCGCCCTGCGCCATGCTCAACAACGGTCCATATCACAAGAAGCTTGACGACCTGCTTGCCGCCTGCCGGAAGCATCTGCGTTCGGTGAACGAAGACCTGATCCGGCGGGCCTTCGCAATGTCGGTCGAGGCGCACAAGCATGACCTGCGTGCTTCGGGCGAGCCCTACTTCCTTCACCCTTACGAAGTAGCGCTGGTGGTGGCAAAAGAGATCTCGCTCGATGATGTGTCGGTGGCTGCGGCACTGTTGCACGACGTGGTCGAAGACACGCGATTCGAGCTGAAGGATATTCGTGCGGAGTTCGGCGACACGGTGGCCGACATCGTCGACGGGGCGACAAAGATCACGGACATCTTTGAAAGCCACGAGGTCCGGCAGGCCGAGAGCTACCGGAAACTGCTGTTGTCGATGGTCAATGACATCCGGGTGATGCTCATCAAGTTTGCCGACCGCCTGCATAACATGCGGACGCTGGAGTACCTGCCCGCGGAGAAGCAAGAGCGGCTCGCTCGCGAGACGCTCGAGATCTACGCGCCCTTCGCACACCGCTTTGGTTTGGCCAAGATCAAGTGGGAGCTGGAGGATCTGGCGTTCAAGCATCTTCACCCGGCCGAGTACGAGCTCATCGTCCGGCAGCTGAAAGCGACCCGACGCCAGCGCGAACACTACATTACACAGTTCGTCCAACCGATCAGGAAGCGGCTGATCGGAGCAGAGTTGAACTTCGAGATCGAGGGCCGTCCCAAGCACCTCTTGAGTATCTATAACAAGATGCAGCGGCGGGCAAAGCCCTTCGATGAGATCTACGACCTGTTCGCGGTCCGGATCATCCTCGACACCAAGGATAACAACGACTGTTTTCTGGCGTATGGGATCGTGACGGAGGTGTACAAGCCGATCCCAGAACGCTTCAAGGACTACATTTCCGTCCCCAAGAAGAACGGCTACCAGTCGATCCACACGACGGTGGTGGGGCCCGACGGCCGGCTCGTCGAGGTGCAGATCCGCACGCGAGGGATGCACGACGTCGCCGAACGAGGCGTTGCGGCGCACTGGATGTACAAGGAGGGGAAAGGTGCGCTTGACAAGGAACTCGAAAGCTGGGTCAACTGGGTGCGGGAGCTGTTCGAGCAAAAGGACGAGCAGACACCGCGAGAGCTGATCGAGAGCTTCCGTCTCAATCTCTACCAGGACGAGATCTATCTCTTCACCCCAAAAGGCGACTTGAAGATCCTTCCCCGCAACGCCACGCCGATCGACTTCGCCTTCGAAATCCACTCGAACGTCGGCTTTCACTGCATCGGCGCCAAGGTCAACGGCCGCATCGTTCCCCTCAATACGCAGCTCCGGTCGGGAGACCAGGTCGAGATCATCACCAGCAAGAACCAGAAGCCGAACCCCGACTGGGAGCAGGTGGTGGTGACACACAAGGCGAAGTCGGCCATCCGGCGATGGGTGAGGGAAGAGAGTCGAAAACAGGCCGAGACGGGCCGGGAGCTTTTCGACCGCAAAATGAAGCGGGCGAAGCTCCATGTGAACGAGGATGAGCTGACGAAATTCATCCACACGCTGCGGTACGAGAACCTTGGACACTTCTACCGGGAGGTCGGCGCCGGACGCGTGGAGGTCGATACGCTGATCGAACAACTCGAGTTGCGGCAGAAGCGGCCGGCGGGTGAGCAGAAGGGTTCACCGGAGGAGCCCGAGACGCTGTTCAGCAAGTTCCTGACGAGCGCTCGCGAGATCGCGACGGGCATCAGCATGTTCGGCGCGAGCGACAACTTCATGCATCAGTACGCCAAATGTTGCAATCCCATTCCGGGGGACGAGATCGTCGGCTTCATCACGACCGGGGAGGGGATCCGGATCCATCGCAAGGATTGCCGGAATATCGTCTCGTTGCGCCTGGCTGAAAGCGCCCGGATCGTTGAGGTCAGCTGGCCGACAGCGACGGAGGCCGAGTTCATCGCTGCGGTGCGCATCTCGGGCAAGGACCGCCCCGGATTGCTCAGCGACGTGACCCATGCCATCTCGACATTCCAGAACACGAATATCCGGAGCGTGAACATGGATTCCCGCGGTCCGATCTTCGACGGCCAGATCATCCTGCAAGTACGAGACACGGAGCATTTGAACCGCGTTCTGGAGAAGATCCGCAAGGTTCCCGGCATTGTCGACGTCGAGCGATTCGTTGCATGAACAACTTCGGTACATTGGCGCGCATCTTGGGGGTGGATGTGGGGACCCGGCGCATCGGGCTGGCGTTGAGCGATCCGTTGGGGATCACGGCGCAGCCTCTCGAGGCCCTTGCGGCGACGGAAGAAGGATGGCGAAGGCTCGCCGAGTTGATCGAGCGCGAGTCGGTGCGTCTCGTGGTGGTCGGTCTGCCGCTGAACCTGAAGGGAGAACGAGGTCGGGCGGTGGAGGTCATGTCGTCATTCGTCGAGCGCCTCAAGGCGGCGACGGGAGTCGAGGTGGTCGAATGGGACGAGAGGTTCACGACGACGATGGCCCAGCGGGCGATGCGCGAAGCGGCTACGAAGAAGAAGCGCGAACGACGCGACGGCACGCTTGACTCCATGGCAGCATCCATCCTCCTGCAAAGCTACCTTGACAGCACCAAGCACTCCCGGGCCTGTTGACGCCTCCTCCATCGATGGGTGGAGAGGGCGGCTTCGAACGATCATCACGCTGGTACGGCGGAGACCGGTCGCATCCGCTTTGATCCTCTTCACCTTCGCCATCCTGGTCGACGTGGCGATCCTACCGTGGGGCGCCATCCACGACCTGGAACAGAAGCCGCCGCGCGTGACGGCTTTTCAGCAGGCCTACCTCGACCGACAGCGGGAGGCCGGTCGGAAAGCGACGATCAAGAAACAGTGGCGGCCGCTCGATCGGATCTCGGACCACCTCATCGCCGCGGTCATTGTGGCCGAGGACGGAACGTTTTGGAGCCACGAAGGGTTCGATTGGTTCGAGGTGAAGGAATCGCTGGTCCGCAATCTGAAGGAACGGCGCGCCGCTCGAGGCGCCAGCACCATCACACAACAACTGATCAAGAACCTGTTCCTGTCGCCGTCCAAGAACCCCTTGCGAAAGTTCCATGAATTCCTGCTGACGTGGTATGCTGAGCGGGTGCTGTCGAAGCGTCGAATCCTCGAGCTCTATCTGAACGAGATCGAATGGGGACGCGGGATCTACGGCGCGGAAGCGGCGGCCCGGTCACACTTTGGCATCAGCGCCGCTGACCTGACGCGCGATCAGGCAATCCGACTGGCGGCGGTCATTCCGAACCCGATCCGTTACCAGCCGATGTCGGGGTCGCGTGTCGTCGAGCGGCGTGTGGAGATCGTGCGTCGACGGCTGGAAGCCCGCGAACGTGTGCGCGGTCGTGCGGAGGATCTGTCCGATGAGCCGGAGGTTGGATCGACACCGAGTGATACGTTGGAAGAGAGGCCATGAATTACAAAGACGTCGATGCGTTGATCGAAGAAGGTGAAGGATTCGAGATCGAGTTCAAGCGCAGGGTCTCTCGACCGGAGAAGATCGCCCGTACACTCATGGCGTTTGCCAACACCCGGGGCGGAACGGTGCTCTTCGGGGTGGACGATGACAAGACGGTCGTCGGCGTGGGAAGCGAGAAGGAGGAGGTTGAGATGATCCGGTTGGCGGGGACGATGTACGTCGACCCTCCGATCGAGCCGGAGATCGACATCGTGGCATACAAGGGAATGGACGTGATCGTCGTGACGGTCGAGGAGAGCGACGTCAAACCCCACGAATTGGTGCGCGACGAGTCGCATGAAGGGGAAACGCGGGTGTATATCCGCGTCAACGACAAGACGGTCGCGGCGAGCAAGGAGGTGGTGAGGATCCTTCGGGCCGAGAGACCTGATGCGCCGCCGCTGCGGATCGCGATCGGTGAGAATGAACGTCGACTGCTCGAATACCTCGACCGCGAGGAGCGGATCACGGTCAGGGAATTCAGCAAGATGGTGAACATTTCCGACCGGCGTGCTTCGAGGGCCCTCATTCAACTCGTGCGAGCCGGCATGCTGCGGGTGCACACGCACGAAAAGGAGGATTTCTTCACGCGGGCGTATGACTAGGAGCGTGCGGCCACAGAAACCACATCGACCGCAAAGGCCCTTACTCTTTGTGAACTTTGGGCTCTTTGTGGTTCATTGTTGATTTCGGACCTCCGACGAAATCAACTGCACCGCGATCCCGAACGCCACCGCCACGTTCAGGCTGTGCTTCGTTCCGTGCATCGGGATCTCGACGGCCCGATCGCAGGCTGCCAGAACGGCGGCGCCGATCCCGCTGACCTCATTGCCGAAGACGAGGACCACTCTCGCACCGGCGGGTACCGGCACGGGGAGCGGGGCCGAGCGAGTCGTCTGTTCGACGGCCCAGACATGCCATCCCTCCTGGCGACACTTTGCAACGGCATCGACGGGATCATGGAGATACGTCCACGGGACGGTCGAGGTGGCCCCCAGCGCCGTTTTGTCGATCTCGCGGCGCGGCGGTCGGGGCGTGTATCCTGTCAGGATCAGGCTGTCCATCCAGAAGGCGTCGGCCGTCCGGAAGATCGACCCCACGTTGTACAGACTACGAACATTGTCGAGGATGGCCCGCACCGGCAGACGAGACGCATGACCGGCATCTGCAGCGGCCAGCCGTTGCCGCTGAATCTCGTCGAACGTAAGCTTTCGCATGCCGCAAGATACGTCAAATTCCTTCGGAAACAGGCGATCGGGCGGAAAGTCGAGATTGCTCTCGCGGCATAAAAAGCATATATTTTAAATCCGGCTTCAAATACAACCTTGAGACCGCTCGTAATCGCCATCGACGGACCGGCAGCTTCCGGCAAGAGTACCACAGCCCGGTTGGTCGCCAGCGCTCTTGGTTATCTGCACATTGACACGGGTGCGATGTATCGCGCCGTGACCCTTGCGGTTCTGCGTCGCGGGGTGGATCCCGGGTCGGCCGACGCGGTCCTCGCGGTCGCGCGGGACGTGAAGGTGGAGTTGATCCCTGGGCGCGACGGCTCGCGCGTGGTACTGGATGGCGAGGATGTGTCAAAGGCGATACGAACGCCCGAGGTGACCGCGAATGTCAGCGCCGTCAGCAGTTATCAGCCGGTTCGGGACCTGATGGTCGACATGCAGCGACGACTTGCGGCATCGGGCGGTGCGGTGCTGGAAGGCCGAGACATCGGAACAGTCGTTCTGCCCGAAGCGGACCTCAAGATCTACATGGTGGCCAACGTGACCGCCCGTGCGCAGCGTCGCCGACGCGACCTCGCCGAGGCCGGCATCGAGGCCGACGAAGCTTCTTTGGTCCACGACATCGAGGAGCGAGACCGGAAGGATTCCACAAGGGCTGCCAGCCCCCTGCGGAAGGCGACCGATGCCATGGAGGTCGATACCTCCGATCTGACCATCGACGAACAGGTGCAGGTGATCGTGCAACGGGTGCGAAAGATCATGGAGGGACGAACATGAAGGTGACGATCGACCGATTCTCCGGATTCTGTTGGGGGGTCGTGCGCACCATCGAGATCGCCGAGCAGGAACTTGCAGCGGGTCGGCAGCTCTACTCCTTGGGGGACATCATCCACAACCCGATGGAGATCAAGCGGCTGGGGGAAAAGGGCCTTCAAACGATCCAGGTGAAGGACCTCGAGGCGGCCAAAGGGGGCACGGTGCTCATACGGGCCCACGGCGAGCCACCGTCGACATACAAGAAGGCGGTCGACCTTGGGATCACGATCGTCGATGCGACGTGTCCGGTCGTCACGAAGGTCCAGGAGCGTATCCGCAAGTTCTATCTGGACGGCTATCAGGTCGTGATCTTCGGCAAGAAGGACCATGCCGAGGTCATCGGGCTGATTGGCCAGACGAACGGCGAAGCGATCGTCGTGAAGGCGCTCGACGAGATCGGAAAGGTGGCGATGGACCGGAAGACGGTCCTGTTCTCCCAGACGACGATGGACAAGCCGACCTTCTATGCCATCCGCGACGCCCTGTCGGCGAAGATCAGGGAATTCATCGTCGGGACGATGGAGGACGAGGCGGTCGAGTTTCATGCAAAGGACACAATCTGCGGACAGGTGTCGGGCCGCGACACGAAGATCAGGGAGTTTGCCAGGACGAATGAGGTCGTGATCTTTGTCGCCGGGCGGCACAGCTCGAACGGCAAGGTGCTGTACGACATCGTGCGATCGGAGAATCCGAGGACGTTCTTCATCGAGGACGTTCCAGAACTCGAACCCATATGGTTCGACGGCGTACAGACCGTCGGGATCACGGGCGCAACGTCGACGCCTCAGTGGCTGATGGAAAAGGTGAAAAACGAGATCGAACGGCGCTTTGCGCCGTCGCATGAACAACAACAGTCATCCCCACTCACTCATTCTCATCACTCAACCTGATGTACCCGTCCGGCATCCGGCGGACCGCGTGTCGATGACTGGCGCGGAGCGGCGGTGGTCGGACGGCACCCCGAAGCTTGGGGTCACTGGGAGGCAGCATGGCGGCAGCAAAGAAAGGCGGTTTCAACGCGGAGGAGCGCGGGTATTCCGAGAACGAATACCAGGAACTGGCCAAGATGTATGCAGGCACAATGGGCTCGATCACGGCACAGGAGATCGTCAAAGGCCGCGTTGTGCACATTTCCGACGACAAAGTGACGGTGGACATCGGGTTCAAGTCCGAAGGGACCATCGCCGCGACGGAATTCACGAACTTGAAGGACCTGAAGGTCGGCGACGAGGTCGAGGTCTTTCTCGAGAGCGTTGAGAACCGCGACGGCCAGCTCGTGCTGTCGCGAAAGCGGGCCGATTTCATGCGCATTTGGGAGCGGGTCGTCCGCTCAAGCCAGACGGGCGAGGTGGTCCGAGGTCGTTGCGTACGTCGTACGAAGGGCGGACTCGTGGTCGACCTGTTCGGCCTCGACGCCTTCCTGCCGGGATCGCAGATCGACGTCCGTCCCGTTCGAGACTTTGACCGATTCATCGGCGAAGAGATGGATTTCCGGGTCGTCAAGGTGAACCATCCTTCTGAGAATGTGGTCGTGAGCCATAAGGTCCTCGTCGAAGAGGAACTGGCGACGCAGCGCAAAGCGATCCTGGAAAAGCTCGAGAAGGGACAGATCCTCGAGGGCCATGTCAAGGCCATCACCGATTTCGGCGTGTTCGTCGATCTCGGCGGCGTGGACGGCCTTGTGCATATCACCGACCTGTCGTGGGGCCGCGTTGGACATCCGTCGGAATGCGTCAAGCTCGATCAGACCGTGACGGTGGTCGTTCTGGACTACGACGCCGAGAAGAAGCGCATCTCCCTGGGCATGAAACAGTTGATGCCCCATCCATGGGAGAATATCGACCAGAAGTACCCGGTCGGCACGAAGGTCACCGGCAAGGTCGTCTCGCTCACCGATTACGGCGCGTTCGTCGAGATCGAGAAGGGGATCGAAGGCCTTATCCATATCTCCGAGATGAGCTGGACGCAGCATGTCAAGCATCCGTCGCAGATGGTCTCGATGGGCCAGATGGTCGACGCGATCATCCTGTCGCTCGATAAGGACGGCAAGAAGATCTCCCTCGGCATGAAGCAGCTCGAGCCCGATCCATGGACGACGCTGATGCAGAAGTACCCCATCGGTTCGCGCCACACAGGCACGGTCCGCAACCTCACGAATTTCGGGGTCTTTGTCGAGCTCGAGGAGGGGGTCGATGGGCTCGTGCACATCTCCGACCTGTCCTGGACGAAAAAGATCCGTCATCCGGGCGAGATCGTGAAGAAGGGCGACAAGCTCGATGTGACGATCCTCGGGATCGACGTGGAGCAGCGACGCATCTCTCTGGGCCACAAACAGCTGCAGGATAACCCGTGGGACGGCTTTGAGAATGCCTACAAGACCGGTACGGACGTCGAAGGCAAGATCGTCCGGATCATCGAAAAGGGCGTGATCGTCGAGCTTCCGCTCGGCGTCGACGGCTTCGTGCCGCTCTCGCAACTTTCGCAGACCCCGGTGAAGAACATCGCCGATTCGTTCAAGCCGGGCGAAGGCCTGAACCTACGGGTCATCGAATTCGACAAAGAAGGAAAGAAGATCGTCCTGTCGGCGCTCGAATACCTGCGCGGAAAGGAACAGCAGCTCGTGGACGAGTATGTCAACAGCCACAAGCTGACACCGATGACCATGAAGGACGTGCTGGCCTCTCCACCGCCCGCCGACGGCTCGTCGAACTGATCCGCATCGGGCGGTTGTTTCGGGAAAGAGTTGTTCGACGAGTTCGGGCAACTCTTTTCCATTCTCAGACGATATATATAAGATTCGCCTCGCAGGCGCGAAGCCGCAAACCAAACCGACTTGCTCGCATCGTTGAGGCTTGGCGGTACCACCTCCAGTGTCCATGCGCAGAGTCGCACTCCATACGTTGGGCTGCAAACTGAACTTTGCCGAAACGGCGACGATCGGCCGCACGTTCGAACGAGCGGGCTACCAGGTCGTGCCGTTCGACGAACCGGCCGATGTGGTCGTGCTCAATACGTGCAGTGTTACGGAACGGGCCGACAAGGAATGTCGCCAACTGGTGCGTCGCGTGTTGCGCCGGTCCCCGAATGCCTTTATTGCCGTCGTCGGCTGCTACGCACAATTGCGGCCGCATGAGGTCTTCTCCATCGGCGGGGTGGACCTCGTGGCGGGCTCGGAACGAAAGTTCGAGCTTGTCGAGCTGATCGGCGACGGACTGAAGCGCGCCACGGCGTCCATCGTCCTGCGCGAACCCGACGGGGCTGAAGCCATTCCTGCGACATCAGCCGGGTCGGACCGTACGCGCGCTTTTCTGAAGATCCAGGACGGTTGCGACTATGTCTGCACTTTCTGCACGATCCCCAAGGCGCGTGGTGCGAGCCGCAGCGTGCCGTTCGAGTCTGTTCTGAGCGAGGCCGCCGGGCTCGCGGCACAAGGATATCGCGAGATCGTTCTCACGGGCGTCAATACGGGCGACTACGGAGCCAAGACCGGTCACTCGTTCCTCGATGTCCTCCGGGCGTTGACCGAGGTCGATGGCATCGAACGGATCCGGGTCAGCTCGATCGAGCCCAACCTGCTCGACGACCGGCTCTTGGAGTTCTGGATCGGCAGTCCGAGAGTGTGCAAGCACTGGCACATTCCACTCCAATCGGGTTCGAATGCCGTCCTGGCACGGATGAAGCGTCGCTATCGTGCCGAGTGGTATGCCGACCGGGTCCGCCGGATCCGCCACGCGGTCCCCGATGCCGGTATCGGCGTTGACGTGATCGTTGGCTTTCCGGGCGAAACGGAGGCCGAATTCGCGGAAACGGAAGGGCTCCTGAAAGAACTTCCTGTGTCGTATCTTCATGTGTTCAACTATTCGGAGAGGCCCGGCACTCCAGCTGCGGCATTGGAGTCGCCCGTGCCTGCGACGGTGCGAGCGGCCCGGAGCGAACGATTGCGCCAGCTGAGCTCCCGCAAGCGGCGGATGTTCCACGAACAGTTCGTCGGGTGCACCGTTCAGGTGTTGGTCGAGGGACGGACCGAGCAGGGCTGGCACGCCGGACTGACGGATCGGTATGTTCGGGTTGAGTGGGAGCCCGATGGATCTCCCGAGAGCGACTTTCACCACGTGCTGGTCGTATCAGCGAATGAGGAGACCTGCATCGGACGCTCGGTCCGAAGCGGTTCGATCGACGAAAGGACATCATCGTATGCGGCGTGACCTGTACCACGTGTTGGCACTGCTGTTCGTCTTGGCATGCTCCGCTTCTGCACAATGGCAGCCGGTCCCGCCGGTACCGCCAGAGCGGACATCCATGGAGGCGGAATCCGAAATGGCGACGACACTGCGGCCCCAATCGGAGGCGACCCCTCCGGGTCGTCGCTCCGTTCTTCTCGCCGTTGCGGCTTCGGTGATCCTTCCGGGAGCGGGAGAGTTCTACGCCGGCAACTTCCAGGAATCGGGGCGCTACTCCCTTGCGGCCGAGGCGGCGTTGTGGATCACATACGCCGGGTTTCATCTGCACGGCTCGTGGGTGCGGAATGACGCAAGGGCTTTCGGCGCGCAGATGGCCGGAGTCACATTTGCCGGCAAGGACAACGAATTCGAAGTGAACATCGGCAATTATCTGACAGTGGCGGAGTATAATGAAGCCAAGCTGCGAAGCCGGGAATTCGACAAGCTCTACACCGATCCGTCCTATGCCTGGGCATGGACGTCCGAGGCGGACCGTGCACGATTCCGGGATGAGCGGATCCGAAGCGACCGTATCTTCCAAGCGGCGAAGTTTGCGGTGGCCGGCCTGGTGGTGAACCGGGTCATCTCCGCGTTCGCAGCGGGCCGGGGAGCCGCGGCAGCCAATCGCGCGGCGCGTCGGGCTGAATGGGGCATCGGGATGAATGCCGGCATCGATCAGGCGGGGGCGACTGCGATCTCGCTGACATTCCAACAGCGCTGGTAGCTTCCCGCATCGCCACAGGCGGACCGCACGATGACGCACTGGAAGGTCGTGCTGGAATACGACGGCACGGAATTCAGCGGATGGCAGATCCAGCCGAATGGACGCACCGTCCAGGAGGAGCTCGAAAAAGCCCTGCGACAGATCACCGGCGACGACGTTCGAGTGGCGGGTGGAGGCAGGACGGACGCCGGTGTACACGCCCGTGGACAGGTGGCCACGTTCGCCATCAACAAGGACCATGGTCCGGCTGAGCTTCGCCGGTCGCTCAATGGTGTGCTTCCCGAAGACGTTGTCGTTCTCGACGCATGTGTGGTGGGCCCTGAGTTCCATGCCCGTTTCAGCGCCAAGTCCCGGAGGTACGCGTACACGATCGCGATCGGTGCAACGGCGATTGATCGAAGGACGGTGTGGGCATGTCCCTACCGATTGGATGCCGGGGTGTTGCGCCGGATCGCCGTCCGTGTCATGGGGGAACACGACTTCACGTCGTTTGCGAAGGTCGGCTCGGAGGTGGAACACGGGCTTTGTATTGTGACGCAGTCGGAATGGCGGATGATGGGTGACCGCTGGGTCTACCACGTGCAGGCCAATCGATTCCTCTACGGCATGGTCCGCGCATTGGTGGGTACGATGGTGGACATGGCCCGAGGATACCGGCCGGAGGCCGAATGGGATGCGATCCTGGATGCACGAGACCGTCGCATGGCCGGGACAGCCGCCCCGGCTCGCGGTCTCTGCTTGATGTCGATCGAATACTAAGGCCTTGTCCAGAAGTTGTTGTCCTGTGAGTGAGTCAGATGCGATTGCTCACAGTCTCTGATCCAAAATCTCTTGAAGGCGCATCATCGTATGTCGTCCCGTTCGTGGTTCCGAAGCATCGTCATCGCTGCGGGTGCATTGATCGCAGGCCATTGCAGCAGTGGCTCGGTCGGATTCAACATCTTTCCGGACACCAAGGATATCGAGCTCGGCCGCCAGGTCGACACGGAGATCCGCAAGACCCCGCAGGAGTATCCAATCTTGCAGGGCCGTCCCGATGTGAAGGCCTATGTCGAAGAGATCGGCCAGCGGATCCTTGCTTCGCCTGAGATCAAGAAGAAGGGCGTCTACGCGTATCAGTTTGAGATCATCCACGACGACAAGACCATTAACGCCTTTTGCACACCCGGCGGCTATATCTATGTGTACACCGGTTTACTGAAGTTCCTGGAGAACGAGGCAGCGCTCGCCGGGGTGATCGGCCATGAGATCGCGCATGCGGAGCGGCGTCACGCCACCCGTCGAATGACGACGCAGCTTGGATATCAGATGCTGATCTCGATCGTCCTTGGCGACACACCGGGGCAGGCGGCACAGATCGCGGGCAATCTGTTCACCGGCCTCGCCCTGCTTAAGAACAGCCGCGGCGACGAGACCGAATCCGACACGTATTCCTTCAAGTATCTGCGATCGACGCCGTACTACCCGGGAGCGATCAAGTACTTCTTTGAGAAGGTACAGGGAGAAAGCAGAGGCAGCCGCGGCGGCTCGTTCGAGCGCCTGTTGTCGACCCATCCGCTGCCGCAGGACCGGTTCGACCACATCAACAGAATGCTGGCGGAGATCGGCGATCCTGCTCCGACCGAGGCGAACCTGTTCGGGCAGCGCTATCTTGAATTCAGATCGAAATTGCCGTGAGCACGGGCCCGGAGTTAACGGAGGACGATGCCGTCGTCCGAAGGGCCGTTCACGCCTTGGTCGACCGCCGGCATCTGACGAGACAGGAGAGCGCGGCGGCGATGAATGCGATCATGTCGGGCCTGGTAAGCGAAAGCCTCATCGCCGCTTTCCTTGTTGCGCTGCGAATGAAGGGTGAGACGGTCGAAGAGATCACCGGATGCGCCGAAGCGATGCGTTCGAAGGCATCCCGCGTCCCGGCCTCAACGGAGCGGCTGATCGACACCTGCGGCACGGGAGGCGACCATACCGGCACATTCAATATCTCGACGGCTGCGGCGGTCGTTGCAGCGGCTGCGGGAGCGCGGGTCGCGAAGCATGGTAACCGGGCGGTATCGAGTCGATCGGGGAGTGCAGACGCGCTCCGCGCTCTTGGCGTGAACATCGACATCAGTCCCCAGAAGGCGGGGGCGGTGCTTGAACGGGTTGGGATCACTTTCATCTTTGCGCCGACCGTCCATCCAGCCATGAAATATGCCATCGGCGTGCGCAAGGACCTGTCGATGCGGTCGGTGTTCAACGTGCTCGGACCCCTGACGAATCCGGCCGGTGTCCGCAGGCAGGTGTTGGGCGTCTACGACCCCGCATTGACAGAGCCGCTGGCGTCGGTACTGGGAGCGCTTGGAGCTGAGCACGCATGGGTGGTACACGGTGCGGGGGGCATGGATGAATGTTCTCTGGCCGGACCGACGCGCGTGAGCGAGTGGAAGGACGGCTCGGTCCATACGACGGAGCTGCGGCCATCAGACGCGGGACTGTCCGAAGCACGATTGGAGGAGCTTCACGGGGGCGACGCTCAAGCGAATGCCGCGATCATCCGGCAGATCCTTGACGGCCATCGGGGAGCGAAGACCGACGCGACGCTGTTCAACGCGGGTGCGGCTCTGGTGGTCGCCGGCGTGGAATCGAACTTGAGGTCCGGCGTGGAGCGAGCAAGGGAGGCCGTCCAGTCCGGCATGGCCCGGCGCCTGTTGCAACAGTGGATCGAAGCCACCCGGTCAATGACATGATCCAGCGTCTGGTAGAACTGATCAAGAATCTGCTTCTGCGACGGGGCATCTCGAAGGCCCGGCTGTCAGAGGAGGAGCTCAAGCTTGTCATCGACGCCAGCACGCGGAGCGGCGCCATCGACAAGACGGAGCATGAGCTCATCCGAAGCATCCTTGAATTCTCCGACATCACCGTCAAGGAGATCATGGTGCCTAGGCCTGACATCTCGGCTGTGGACCTCGACGTTCCGCCCAATCAGCTGATCCATCGAGTCATTGAAGAAGGATACTCGCGATACCCGGTATATCGCGGAACGCTCGACACGATCGTAGGCATCGTGTATACAAAGGATCTGCTGAGTCTTCTGGAGCACAGGAACCTCATCATTTTGCAGGACATCATTCGGCCGGCGCTGTTCGTCCCCGAGTCGAAGAAGATCAGCCAGCTGTTGCGCGAGCTGCAGTCCTCGAAGACGCACATGGGCATCGTTGTCGACGAGTTCGGCGGTACGGAAGGCATCGTGACGATCGAAGACATCATTGAGGAGATCGTCGGAGAGATCCATGATGAATACGACGAGGTGCAGAAGGGACCTGTCGTCACGGCCGGAGGGGTGAGCCTCGTCGACGGCACCATCAACATCGCTGCGTTCAATGAACAGTTCGCGGCGAGGATACCCGAGACGTCAGACTATGAGACGCTCGCCGGCTTTCTGCAGAAGACCTCGGGAAAGCTCCCGGATGTGAATGACGAGATCCGGTTTGGCGACCTCGTGTTTGTCATCGCGAGCAAGACCGCCCGTCGTATCCGACAGGTGCGCGTCACGCGTCTCCCGCCTGCGACGACAACGCAACCATGAGCCGACTGGACGACATCGTCGCCCAGAAGCGCGGGGAAGTGGCGGCGTTGCGCTTGAACGGTCGGGAACGGGAGCTGTGGGCTGAGGCCGACGCCGCCTCGGCTCCGCGCAAGTTTCGCGACGCTCTCATGGCAGGCCGGCCCTCCGTGATCGCGGAGGTCAAGCGCGCATCGCCATCACGGGGTGTCATCACAGACGATTTTGCCCCCGTCGAGATCGGGAAGGCGTACGAGCGCGGCGGGGCGGATGCAGTCTCTGTTCTCACCGACGAACGATTCTTTTTCGGGTCGAACGAGCATCTTAGAGCAGTGCGGAGGTCGATCGCACTCCCTGTGCTGCGCAAGGATTTTGTGATCGATGCACTGCAGGTGGTCGAGGCGAGAGCCTTGGGGGCGGATGCGATCCTTCTGATCGTGCGCCTGCTCGACGACGGCTCTCTGCGGGCCTGGCGGGAGTTGGCAACATCGATGGGAATGGACGCACTCGTGGAAGTGCACGATGAACATGAAGCGCGACGTGCCGTCGATTCCGGAGCTACACTCATCGGCGTGAACAACCGCGACCTTGCAACCTTCAAGGTCGATCTGGAGACGTCTGAGCGAGTCCGGCATCTGATCCCTTCGGATGTCGTGAAGGTCAGCGAGAGCGGGATCCAGTCGCCTGAGGACGCCGCCCGGATGTTCCGTGCGGGCTACGATGCAGTCTTGGTGGGCGAGGGACTTGTGACGGCCGAGGACCGTGCCCTCGCAGTTCGGAGAATGAAGGAACATGCAGGCGCAGGATCTCTTCGTTAAGATCTGCGGGATCACCAACCTGGCCGACGCTCAGCTGGCCGCGAAGGTCGGGGCGAATGCCGTTGGATTCGTTTTCCATAAAGGGAGTGAGCGATACATTGCTCCCGAGCAGGCCAGGACGATCTGTCGGGCGCTCCCAAGCCACTTATCAAAAGTGGGGGTCTTCGTGCATGCCGACCGTGCGGAGGTCGCCGAGACGGCCCGGCTTGTCGGTCTGAGCGCCGTGCAGCTCGTCGGCGACGAAGGTCCGGATGACCTGTTCGGCTATGAATGGAGCGTTCTGAAGGTCTTCCAAATGCGTCCTTCATTCGACGTGGCGGTGATGCGGAACTATGTCGTCGAGGCGTTCGTCCTTGATACGTTCAAGAAAGGGGCCTATGGAGGCACGGGGCGTACGTTCGATTGGAACCTTGCACTCAAAGCCAAAGCGTTCGGACGCATCATCCTCGCCGGCGGACTGAATCCTGAAAATGTTGCGGACGCGGTCCGATTTGTCCGCCCCTACGGTGTTGACGTGAGCAGCGGTGTGGAAGCCCGGCCCGGCAAGAAGGATGAGCGCCTCGTCCGTGACTTTGTCGCCCAGGCGCGGAATGCCAGTCTTTCGATCGAAACGCCATGAGCGATCTAGGACGACAACGACCGACCATCTCGATGCCCGATGCATCCGGACACTTCGGACGCTACGGCGGACGCTACGTGCCCGAGACGCTCATCCCCGCCGCAGAGGCGTTGACGGAAGCCTATCACGAGGCGAAGGACGATCCGCAGTTCCAGGAGACATTTCGACGAGTCTTAAGGGACTTTGTCGGCCGGCCGACGCCGCTGTGGAGGGCGGAACGCCTCGGCGAAGCCGCAGGCGGTCTCCGGGTGTATCTCAAGCGAGAAGATCTGTGCCACACAGGCGCCCACAAGGTCAACAACACCGTGGGACAGATTTTGCTGGCTCAGCGGATGGGCAAGCGACGTATCATCGCCGAAACGGGCGCGGGTCAACACGGTGTGGCCACGGCCACCGTGTGCGCGTTGATGGGTCTGCCTTGCGTGGTGTACATGGGTGAAGAGGACGTCGCTCGACAGGCCCCAAACGTGGCTCGCATGCGACTCCTGGGAGCCGAGGTCCGGGTTGTAAACTCGGGCAGTCGTACACTCAAGGACGCGACCAGCGAAGCGATACGGGACTGGGTCACCAATGTGCAGGATACGTTCTACATCATCGGGTCAGTGGTCGGCATGCATCCGTATCCGATGATGGTCCGGGACTTTCAGAGTGTCATCGGCCAGGAGGCACGCCAGCAGATCGTGCAAGCGGAGGGACGCGATCCCGACGCCATCGTGGCCTGTGTCGGAGGCGGCTCGAACGCTATGGGCATCTTTGCCCCCTTCCTCCAGTCTGGCTCGACGACCCGCTTGATCGGCGTTGAAGCGGCAGGCGACGGCCTCGAGACGGGAAGACACGCGGCGTCCCTCACGAAAGGCACTCCCGGCGTCCTGCACGGCGCGATGCAGTATCTCCTTCAAACCGCTGACGGACAGGTTCAGATCGCGCACTCCATTTCCGCAGGACTGGACTATCCGGGGGTCGGGCCTGAGCATTCGTACCTCAAAGATCAAGGTCTTGCGGAATACCACTCCGTCACCGATACGGAGGCGCTTGCGGCTGTATCTCTCTTGTCGAGGAAAGAGGGGATCATTCCGGCGCTTGAGACGGCCCACGCGATCGCCTATGTCGTTCGGGAGGGAATGAAAGGAACGCTGACCGGGACCGTCATCGTGAACCTTTCAGGAAGGGGAGATAAGGACCTGGCGACCGTCTCCGAACGACTCGGCCTCACATGATCACCGTGGCGTTCGACGGCCGCAAGTATGCCGACTATGGCATCGGCACCTATGTCCGTCGGTTGCTCAAGGGCTTCTCGACGATGCCAGACGGACCCGAGTGCACAGTCTTCCTCGGGACCGGTGTCAGCCTCGGGTCGGCTTTTCCGGATACGTGGAGATTCCAGACCGTGCCCTATGCGCCATACGGTCTCGGCGAGTTCTTCCGATTCGGCAAAGAGATCCGAACGTCGGGCAGGACTCTCTTCCACACTCCCCATTACACCACCCCTCTCGACCCTGGACTGCCGACGGTCGTGACGATCCATGACCTCATCCATCTCAGGTTTCCTGAGTATTTTGGTCCTCACCGTCGCCTGTATGCCCGCCTCATGGTCGGACACGCCTGCCGAACGGCCCGATCCATCCTGACCGACTCGGAGGCAACGAAAAGGGACCTGGTCGAGATGATCGGCGCCCCTGAATCGAAGATCCGGGTGATCCCCCTCGGCGTGGATGATGACTTTCGACCGGCTTCGGATGCTGAGATTCATGCCCTTAAAGAACGGTACGCGCTTCCCGACCGTTATGTCATCTTTGTCGGCAACCCCAAACCGCACAAAGGAATCGATACGCTGATTGAAGCGATAAAGCCGAAGTACGCTCTGCCAAAGGAGTTAACATTGGTCATTGCAGGCGGTTCCGATGCCGATGCAGTTGTGATCCGGGGATTGGCTGACCGGGCAGGCGTGTCGGAAAAGGTGCGTCATCTCAGCAACCTCCCCCACGGAGATCTGCCGGTCATGATCAGCGGGGCCCGGATGTTGGCCATGCCGTCGAGATGGGAGGGCTTTGGGTTGCCCGTTCTTGAGGCCATGGCTTGCGGCACTCCGGTCGTATGTACCTCCGCCGGGTCCCTCCCGGAGGTCGCCGGTCGTGCGGCGATCCAGGTGAAGCTTGATGATCCGGGAGCGTTGTCGGAAGCGATGGCAACCGTGGACCGTGATGAAGCTGTGCGGTCGGCCATGCGGCGGGAGGGACTTGCGCATTGCCGCCGATTCACATGGGAGCGGACGGTGTCCCGGACGATCGAGGCCTATCGAGAGGCGCTATGAATCGCCGGGGACCTCAGTTCCGTCAGATCGGACTCTTTGGTGGGACCTTCGACCCCCTGCATGTCGGACATTTGATCATAGCGGAGTCTGCTCGCGTGCAACTGGGATTGGAACGGGTGTATTTTGTTCCTGTTGCACGGGCGCCCCACAAGAAGGGACGAAAAGCTGCCCCGGCATATCACCGACTTGCGATGCTTCGGCTGGCCTTGCGCGACCATCCGGAGTTTGTCGCATCCGATGCAGAGATCCGGCGCGGAGGGATCTCCTACACCGTGGACACACTCAGGCAACTGGCGGCTGAGCATCCGGCGGCGGGAATTTGGTTGATCGTAGGAAGTGACAATTTGCGGGACCTGTATCGTTGGAAAGAACCGCTGGAGATCCTGAATCGATGTCGCATCGCCGTTTACCGCCGGCCGGGTTATCCACTCTCCAAGACGATCGTACGTCGCACCAAACCAGTCGTTCTTGATGGCGGCCTTCTCGACATCTCAGCGACGGTCATCCGCCGGACCGAAGCCGGTTCGGGCTCGATCCGGTTTCTCGTTCCCTCCGTTGTCGAGCGCTACATTCGACGTCACCGGCTGTATCGTTCTCCCACCAGGCGGCCATGACCATGAGCACGAGGCCTTTTCCTAATGCCAGCACCGTTGCGGATGAAGAAGTTCGCCGTCTTCTGGCGTGCGATCATCACGATCCGTTCACGATCCTCGGAGCGCATCCGGTCAAGCGCAAGGGGCGATCCGGTGTCGTCATCAGGGTGCTTGCCCCCGATGCCGCGAGCGTTGAGGTCCTTCCGGGCAAGAGGTCGATCGGCGTCGCCGCGATGACATTGGTCCATCCCGACGGCTTTTTTGAGGCATGGTTTCCGGACGTTCCGGACGTCTTCGCGTACCGATTGCGGTTCGTTTGGAAGGCCGGCGGTTCGTGGGAAACGGCCGACCCGTATTCGTTCCTGCCGATGGTAACGGATGAAGATCGATATCTTTTCAACGCCGGCGACCATCACCGCATCTACGAGAAACTGGGTGCACATCCACGTACGGTCAACGGCGTTGGCGGTGTGCTCTTTGCCGTATGGGCCCCGAACGCGAGGAGCGTAAGCGTGATCGGAGGATTCAATGCGTGGGACCCTCGCCGTCATCAGATGCGCGTGCTGGGCAATTCCGGCATCTGGGAGCTGTTCATCCCCGGGCTCGGCAATGGAGACCTGTACAAGTTCCAGATCCGTGGAAAGGATGGCGTCTCACTCGACAAGACCGATCCGTATGCGACCGAGATGGAGTTGCGGCCGCAGACCGCTTCCGTGGTCAACACTCTCGAAGGTTACACCTGGAATGATGCGACATGGATGCAGGAACGTCGCCGGATCCAGGATGCCCGGCGTCCACTGAGCGTGTACGAGGTGCACCTTGGCTCATGGATGCGCAACGTCTATGCTGACAACCGATGGCATTCATACCGCGAGATCGCCCATCTGCTCGTCGAGTACGTGAAACAGCGGGGATACACGCACATCGAGCTGCTTCCCGTGATGGAGCATCCGTTCGACGGTTCGTGGGGATATCAGGTGACAGGGTATTATGCCCCCACAAGCCGATTCGGACGGCCGCAGGACTTCATGTATTTCGTGGACCACTGTCATCAGAACGGGATCGGCGTGATCCTCGACTGGGTGCCGGCACACTTTCCGAAGGATGATCATGCGCTCAGCCGATTCGACGGTACCGCGCTCTATGAGCACGAGGATCCGAGAAAAGCCGAGCATCAGGACTGGGGGACGCTCATCTTCAACTATGGCCGGAGCGAGGTGAAGAACTTCCTCCTGGCTAACGCGCTGTATTGGCTGGACAAGTTCCACATCGACGGCCTGCGCATCGATGCGGTGGCGTCGATGCTGTACCTTGACTACTCGCGCAAGGATGGTGAGTGGATCCCGAATCAATATGGGGGCCGGGAGAACATCGAAGCGATCGAGTTCCTCAAGGCCCTGAACGGGCTAGTCCACCACTACCATCCTGGGGTGCTGACGATCGCCGAAGAATCGACGGCCTGGCCACAGGTGACCGGCGAGCTGTCGCATGGGGGGCTCGGGTTCAGCATGAAGTGGAACATGGGCTGGATGCACGACACGCTCGAGTACTTCAGCAAGGACCCGGTGTATCGCTCGTACCACCAGGGGAACCTCACCTTTGCGCTCCTGTATGCCTTTTCGGAGCGGTTCCTTCTCCCGCTATCGCATGACGAGGTTGTCCACGGCAAGGGAGCTCTGCTCTCGAAGATGCCTGGTGACGAATGGCAGCAGTTCGCCAACTTGCGGTCGCTCTACGGACTGATGTATGCGTTCCCGGGAAAGAAGCTGCTTTTCATGGGGGGCGAGTTTGGCCAACGCTCCGAATGGAGCCACGACCGGCAGCTCGATTGGTACGTGCTGCAGTATGATCTGCACAAGGGTGTTCAACGCCTGACGGACGACCTCAACCGGTGCTACCGCAACCTCACTCCGCTGCACGAGGTCGACTTCTCTTACACCGGTTTCGAGTGGGTGGATTTTCACGATGCGCACAACAGCGTCATTGCCTTCCTGCGATGGAATCACGACCGATCCGACCACGTGCTCGTCGTGTGCAACTTCACGCCAGTGCCGCGCACGGGGTATCGTGTCGGAGCGCCGTACAATGGGCGGTATGCCGAAGTGATCAATACCGATTCGTCGGCCTACGCCGGCTCGAACACCGGAAATGGGGGCGAGGTGTGGACGGAACCGGCGCCATTTCACGGCCGGAGTCATTCTTTAGTGCTCACGTTGCCGCCGCTGGGCGTCCTTTACCTTCGACCTTCTGTCTAGAGACTCTCTCAACAACCCCCAGATGCTGGTCTGATAGCCGCAACGAACGCAAAGAACACAGAGAGACTGAATCATGGCTCTTTGCGGTCTCTGGGCCTGTCTGACGGTCGAAAGACCTCGCCGTTTTGTGCCGGGCAGGCAGGTTCTGTGCGGCTAGCGGCGGTGTCAAAAACCCAGAATTCACAAAAACAAGCGTTTCACGCGGCGACCGCGGCGGAAGCAACGATCGCCGCGGTAATAAACGAGCACCTTTGGAAATCGTTGCGGCCGCTGCCAACGTCGCGAACGCGGCGCAAAACACTTTTGAGACGACTTCTAGCAGGTTGCGGAAAACGATTACCGCCCCGCCTGACCGGCGGGCAGGCGTGACGCCAAGTCAGAGATGATCATATGCGAGCCATGTTCGCCAGGAAGACGCGTTCATTTCAATTCATTTTCCCCAATCGACTTGGCGATCCCCGGCCTCGCCCTCGGCTCGGCCGAGGGCGGGCTTGGCGCGTTTGGAGGTACCTGTTCTGACCTCCAGCGGGTTTTTCAGCACCCTGCCAGTGTGTTTTTGAGATGGGCTCCAGGACGCCGACCACAAAGAGCACAACGATCACCGTAAAGGGATCAAATAGAGTCGGACTCGGGAGAATGTTACGATCAGGGTACCAGCTTTCTGTTCATGTTCTTTGCGTTCGATGTGGCCAAGGTCCCCGCATCATTGGAAACCCGCCATCGAATTCGTATCTTTGCTCAGTTGCCTGCCGGTTCACCCGCCCCCGTAGCTCAGATTGGATAGAGCAGCGGTTTCCTAAACCGTTGGTCGGAGGTTCGAATCCTCTCGGGGGTACTCAGGGGAACACCTAAATGATTGTCGATTGAAGGTTGTCGATTGTCGATTGGCGGCAGCGGATAGCACCTCTCAACCTGCTCTCGACAATACGCAACCGGCGATCGATACTTCCGTCTCCAGCCGTCACTTCTTCTGATCTCCGTACCGTGAGAATCTCCCGATCCTTCATTCCGACACTCAAGGAAATCCCTGCCGACGCGACGATCCCCAGCCATCGTCTGATGCTCCGGGCCGGCTTGATGCGTCAGCTGACCGGCGGCGTGTATGCCTATTTGCCGATCATGGTGCGTGCCCTTCACAAGGCCGAGCGCATCATCCGGGAGGAGATGAACGCCATCGGCGGTCAGGAATTCCACCTGCCGGCGCTGAATCCCGAATCGCTCTGGGAGCAGACGGGACGGCGGAACGTCCCGAATTTTATCCTGAGCATCAAAGAGCGCGACCTGGTCCTCGCCCCGACGCACGAAGAGGTGATCGGTTGGCTCGGCGCCATGCACATTCAGTCGTACAAGGACCTACCGCAGATCTGGTATCAGATCCAGACGAAGTTCCGGAACGAGCCGAGACCCCGTTCGGGGGTCCTTCGTGGCCGCCAATTCACGATGAAGGATTCCTACACGCTCGACCGGACCTGGGAAGAGCTGGATACGGGCTATGAGCTGCATGCTGAAGCCTACCGGAAGATCTTCTCACGTTGCGGGCTGAGGTTCTTCGTCGTCGGCGCCTCGAGCGGGGCGATGGGTGGGACCGGCTCGCAGGAGTTCATGGTGGAGTCGGAGCACGGCGAGGACACAGTCGCGAAGTGTCCTTCGTGCGATTACGCGGCAAACCTTGAGATCGCCACCTCAGGCCTTTCCGCGGTCGGTCGGGTTACCGATCATGGAGCGCCCGAGAAGATCGCCACTCCCAACGTCAAAACGATCGATGAATTGGCGGACTTTCTGAAGGTACCGCACGAGCGGCTTGCAAAATCCCGGGTCTATCTGCACGAAAGCAAGCCCGTCCTTATCCTGACGGTGGGCAACGACCAGGTGAACGAGACGAAACTCGGGGCTGCCCTGGGCGGGGGAGAATTCCGGGCGGCGAACCCCGAAGACCTTCGCGCCACCACGGGCGCCGATGCCGGATCGATCGGGCCGATCGGATTCAAGGGACGCATCATCGCCGACCTCCGGCTCAAGGATGCCAACGGGCTTATCAGCGGCGCCAATGTCAACGACGTCCATCTGAAAGATATCGACCTCAAGCGCGATGTTTCAAGGGTCGAGTATGCCGACGTGCGCTCTGTCGAGAATGGCGAGCCCTGCGCGAGGTGCGGGTCGGCCCTGCGCGTTACGAACGCCATCGAGCTCGGCCACATCTTCAAGCTAGGGACAAAGTACTCTGAAGCCCTTAACATCCGCTACTTGGACGAGAACGGGCAATCGCAACTCGTCATCATGGGGTCGTACGGCATCGGTCTCGAGCGGATCCTGGCGTGCGCCATCGAACAAGGTTCGGACGACAATGGTATTGTCTGGCCTGCGGCCATCGCACCCTTCGACGCGCATGTTGTCGCCGTGAACATGAGCAATGCGGATATCGTCCTGCATGCCAATCAGCTCTATCGCCAACTCCAACTGGCGGGGCTCGACGTTCTGCTCGACGACCGGTCGAATGTCTCTCCCGGCTTCAAGTTCAAGGATGCCGACCTGCTGGGCATGCCGGTACAGGTCATCGTTGGCGACAAGGGACTGAAGAACGGTCAGATCGAGCTCAAGGTTCGCAAGACAGGCGAGCGTACCATGGTGCCGCTTGACGGCGTGGTCGCAATGGTGCAGGAGCTTCTGAAGTCGTTGTGACGATGGGAGATCCCGGCCGGTCGGCGCGGAGCCCTCCGCCCGACCGGTCTCTCTTTCCCCAGATCGACCACATTTCGAATTCCCTCATCTCGTTCCTTCTTGTTTCGCATTTAGCGTTTTTCAATTCGAGATTGAGATGATGCCCGACCTTCGTCCTCTCGCGATCATTGCGGGGATCCCGCGCGATGATGTTCCCGCGTCGGATTCCGTAAGCCCGTGGGATGGCTCCATCGTCGGCCGCCATGGTGTGTGTACGGAAGCGCACATCGACGAAGCGATCGCATATGCCGTCCGGGGCTTCGAAACGACCCGTGCGCTGTCTTCGTCCGAGCGCTACGACATCCTGCGTCGCGTGGCGGGTGCGATCGAGGCTCAGGCCGAGGAATTTGCACACGTCATCGCGCGTGAAGTGGGGAAACCCCTCAAGTTCGCTCGCATTGAGGTGCAACGGGCGATCGCGACGTTCACGATCGCATCCGAGGAGGCGAAGCGGATCGGAGGGGAGATCCTTCCTCTGGACCTGAACGAGGCGTCGCGCGGCCGCACAGGATTCGTGCGCCGATTCCCGATCGGCGTCGTCGCGGGTATCAGTCCGTTCAATTTTCCCCTGAACCTCGTCGCTCACAAGCTGGCGCCGGCCATGGCTGCCGGAAATGCCTTCGTCCTCAAGCCGGCCTCGTCGGCCTCGCTCGCAGCGCTGGCACTGGGCAAGGCCATCGTCGATGCCGGCTATCCCAAGGAAGCCGTCAATATCGTTCCAGCTCCTGGAAGGACTGCCGAACGACTTGCGACGGACGATCGTGTCGGCGTCCTGACGTTCACGGGGAGCGCCCCCGTTGGATGGGCATTGAAGGCGAAGGCAGGTCGGAAGAAGGTGGTCCTGGAGCTTGGAGGGAACGCCGGCGTTATCGTGGATGCCTCTGCGGACCTGAAGGACGCGATCCCGCGATTGGTTTCTGCGGCATTTGCTTATTCGGGCCAGGTGTGCATCAAGACGCAGCGGATCCTCGTCCATCGTTCGGTTTTCGAACGTTTTGTTGTGGATTTTGCAGCGGCGGCGGACGCGGTTCCGGTCGGCGATCCGATGGATCCGGAGGTGGTGGTGGGTCCAATGATCGATGATTCCAACGTCCTGAGGGTTGAGAGCTGGGTGGCCGAGGCGGTGGCCGAAGGGGCGAAGCTCCATACCGGTCGAATTCGTTCCGGCCGGGTCGTGCCTCCGATCGTCCTGACGGAGGCCGCATTCACGTCGAAGGTCGTCTGTGAAGAGGTGTTCGGTCCCGTCGTCACGGTCCAGCCGTTTGATGCATTCGACCAAGCGATCGCCGAGGTCAATCGCTCGGCATTCGGGCTGCAGGCGGGAGTCTTCACCAATGATCTTCGTCATGCCTGGCGGGCCTACGAGGAGCTGCAGGTCGGCGGCGTCATCGTCAATGACGCTTCGTCGTATCGTATCGATCACATGCCGTATGGCGGCGTGAAGGCCTCGGGCTTCGGCCGCGAAGGCGTTCGGTACGCGATCGAATCCATGACCGAACCACGCCTGTTGGCGTTGAGAACATCTTGAGATCAGCGTCCGAACCCTGTGATCGCTGACTTTGAAGCTTTGGATATCTGCTCCCAAGCTTTTGGATTCGTCTAGCATTTCGTACTTCTGATTTTGTGCTTGCCGCTCTGATGGCCGAGTTCATCCACCTCCATAATCACACGCACTACAGTCTCCTCGACGGCGCCACCACGGTTGAGGGGCTGGTCCACGCCGCAGTAGACAACAAGATGCCGGCGGTGGCCCTGTCGGACCATGGCGTTATGTTCGGAGCGGTGGAATTCTACAAGAAAGCGACCAAAGCCGGCATCAAGCCGATCATCGGCTGTGAGGCATACATCGTCACGAAGGGAAGCCGGTTTTCGCGTGAAGGGACGGAGCGCGGTGGCGGCGGTTCGGGCAAGTATCATCATATCTTGCTGCTGGCCAAGGATCTGCAGGGCTATCACAACCTGATGAAGCTCTGCACCATCGGCCACACGGAGGGATTCTACGCCAAGCCGCGCATCGACGTCGAAGTGCTCAACCAGTACCGAAGCGGCATTATCTGCACCTCGGCGTGTCCTGGAGGAGTGGTCGGGGCTCATCTCAAAGAGGGGCGATACGAGGATGCGCGGGAGTACGCCGGTATCTACAAGGAGATCTTTGGACAGGATTTCTATATCGAGATCCAGAATCACGGCATGGAGGTGGAGGTCCCCATCCTTCGCGACGCGCCGCGCCTGGCGAAGGAACTGGGTCTGAAGCTCGTGGCGACGAACGATTGCCACTATATCGCGCCGGATCACGCGATGCCGCATAACATCATGCTGGCCATCCCCGACGCGACGGCCACATACACGCCCGACATCTCCAAGCTCCGCTACGGCACCGACCAGCTCTACTTCAAATCGGCGGCCGAGATGCATCGACTCTTCAAGGATCAGCCGGAGGCCCTGCGCAGCACGCTCGAGATCGCCGAACAGTGCAACGTCGTGCTCGACCTCAAGACGAACCACATGCCCGCCTTCCCGATCCCACCCGAATCTGGAGTGAGGGAGGCGAACGCCTACTTTGAGCAACTCGCGCGCAAAGGATTGGAAAAGCGGTACCCCACGGTCACGCCCGAGATGAAGGCGCGGATCGACCTGGAGATCGAGACGATCCAACGCATGGGATTCGCGGGATACTTCCTCATCGTACAGGATTTCATCGCCGCTGCCCGCGCCATGGGTGTGCGCGTCGGACCCGGGCGGGGCAGTGCGGCGGGGAGCATTGTGTCGTATGCCTTAGGCATCACGAACGTCGACCCGCTGCAGTACGACCTGCTCTTCGAGCGGTTTCTGAACCCCGAGCGGTTGACGATGCCCGACATCGACATCGACTTTGCCGACGACAAGCGCGACAAAGTGATCGAGTATGTGCGGGGTAAGTACGGCGAGCAGTCGGTCGCGCAGATCATCACCTTCGGCACGCTGTCGTCCCGGGCCGTTCTCAAGGACGTCGGCCGCGTGCTCGGCATCCCGCTCGGGACGATCGATTCCATCACAAAGCAGATTCCGGTTATCCAGGGCAAGGTCACGCCGATCGCCGAGGCGCTCGAGACGATCCCCGACCTCAAATGGGTGGCCGAGAGCACGGACGAGAAGATCCGTCTACTGATCAAGACGGCGAAGGTGCTCGAAGGGATGAATCGGAACGTTTCGACGCATGCCGCAGGCGTCGTCATCGCACCGGGCCAGGTGAGCGACTACGTTCCTATGTACAAGACGCCGCAGACGGACCTCATGACGCAGTACAACATGAAGGACCTTGAGGACGCGGGGTTGCTGAAAATGGACTTCCTGGGTTTGCGGACGCTCACCGTTCTGGAGGATGCCCTGGCGATGGTGAAGGAGGGACGCGGCATCGACCTGGATCTGGACCGGTTGCCGCATCCGGACCCGAAAACGTTCGACCTCTTCGGCAAAGGACAGACGGTCGCGATCTTCCAGTTCGAGAGTTCGGGGATGCAGGACTATCTGCGAAAGCTGAGGCCGAATTCCATCCATGACCTGGTGGCCATGAATGCGCTGTATCGGCCCGGTCCAATGGAGAATATCCCGAATTTCATCGACCGCAAGCACGGTCGCCAGCCGATCACCTACCTGCATCCAAAGCTGGAGCCGATCCTTCGGGACACATACGGCGTGATCGTCTACCAGGAACAGGTCATGAAGATCGCCAGCGAGATCGCCGGCTTCTCGCTGGCGCAAGCGGACCTCCTTCGCCGGGCGATGGGCAAAAAAGACAAGAAGCTGATGGAGGAGCAGAAGGCGAAGTTCGTCAAGAGCGCCACGGAGCACTCCATCGATGCGACCATCGCCGGCGAGATCTTCGACCTGATCGAGAAGTTTGCCTCATACGGGTTCAACAAATCCCATTCGGTCGCCTATTCGGTCCTTGCCTACCAGACCGCCTATTTGAAGGCGCACTATCCGGCAGAGTACATGGCGGCCACGATGTCGTCCGAGGTCGGGAACACCGACAAGATCGTCCTCTTCATCGACGACTGCCGAAAGCTGGGTATCGACGTCCTGCCTCCCGACGTGAACGAGAGCGGGGTCAGCTTCGTCGTCACGCCCCGAGGGATCCGTTTTGGTATGAGCGCGATCAAAGGTGTGGGCGTCTCCGCCGTCGAGCAGATCGTGAAGGCGCGCTCCAAGGACGGACGCTTTCAGGACATCTATGACTTCACGTCCCGCGTCGATCTGCGTCTGAACAACAAGCGGTCGCTCGAGGCGATGGTACAGGCCGGAGCGTTCGATTCGCTGGAGCCGAACAGGGCTCAGTTGTTCGCCAACCTCGAGGCAGCCATTGCCTACGGCCAGTCTCAGCAAGATCAGTCTGGGCGCGGTCAATCGAATCTATTCGATGCCGGGGGCGTCAAGACGCAGGTTCGGCCTACGATGCGGCCGGTCGAGCCATGGACCGAGACGGAGAAACTTCAGCGAGAGAAGTCTGTACTCGGGTTCTATGTCTCAGGTCATCCGCTGCTGCGATATGCCGACGAGATCGAGGGATTTGCCTCGGCGGTGCTTGGGGCGCCCGAGACGGTCAAACCGAATTCGTCGGTGCGGGTATTCGGCATTGTTTCGGACGTGAAGAAAAAGATCGACAAGCGCGGCAACACGATGGCCTTCGTAACGATCGAGGATTTTACGGGCAAGGCCGACTGTATCGTGTTCAGCGAACCGTATCAGAAGTTTGCGAAACTGCTCGAGCCCGGCTCGATCGTAATGGTCAGCGGGAAGAACGACGGCTCCGAGGAACAGATCAAAATCATCGTCAATGAGGTCATGGCCATTGACGACGTTCGCAAACGCTTCACCAAGAACGTCGTCGTGACCCTTCGACGCGATTCCGCCACGCCCGAGACGATCCGGTCGCTGGCCTCCGTGCTGGAACAGCATCCGGGCACGTGTCCATGCTACCTTCATCTCGCCGGTGGCGAAGCGAGCGGAAAAGCCTTATATTTATCAAGGAAATACACCGTCAATCCCGATCCCCGCTTTACGGACGCCGTCCGGCGCCTCCTCGGCCCGGGTTCCGTGCGCTTGCAGGGATGAAAGCATAAGGAGCTGGTATGAAGCCGTTGGAAATGACTGATGCCAACTTTGACGCCGAGGTCCTCAAGTCGGAGACTCCCGTCCTTGTCGATTTCTGGGCCGTCTGGTGCGGACCCTGCAAAATGATCGCGCCGGTCGTAGAAGAACTCGCGAACGAATATCAGGGCAAGTTGAAGGTCGGCAAGGTGGACGTCGACAACAATCAGCAAGTGGCGATGAAGTTCGGCATTCGTTCGATCCCCACGCTCCTTGTGTTCAAGGGAGGTAAAGTGGTTGAGCAGATCGTCGGAGCTGTGCCGAAGAAAGCGCTTGTTGACAAGTTGAGCAAGCACCTGAACTGACGAATGAACATCGGAATGCGAGATCGTCGGCTTTCGTGCCGCGGTCTCGCATTTTTATTGCCGGTGGAAGGCGATTTCAGAACCGTGAAGTCTGTACCGCGAATGTACGCGAACTCAGCTGGCGTGCGAATAGATCCTTTCGCATTCATTAGCGTCAATGAACGGTTCCAGAAAGCAACACGATCTCCCATGCGTACCCATTCTCCTTGGAAGTCACCTTGATCACGTACCCCAAACGCACCCACACTTGCGGCGAGCTCAGAGCATCGCATATCGGTCAGACCGTCACACTGACCGGCTGGGTTCAGACCCGCCGCGACCTCGGCGGATTGATCTTCGTCGATCTGCGGGACCGCTACGGTAAGACGCAGATCGTCTTCGCGTCGCAGTTCAATGAGGCGACGTACGAAGCGGCCAAGGTCCTCCGGTCGGAGTTCGTCATCTCCGTCACCGGCGTCGTTGCCTCAAGGCCCGGTGGGCAGGAGAATCCGGGACTTCCGACGGGCGCGATCGAGGTGGACGTCCGGGAGCTGTCGATCCTCAACAAGGCCGAGACGCCTCCGTTCACCATCGAGGAAGACAGCCAAGCGGGTGAGGATCTGCGGCTGAAGTACCGCTATCTCGACCTGCGCCGGCCTGACATGCAGCGGAATCTTCTGCTGCGACATCGGGCCTATCAGGTCGTGCGTTCGTACTACGACCGGAACAACTTCGTCGAGGTCGAAACGCCGATCCTGATGAAGAGCACGCCCGAAGGGGCACGCGACTTCCTCGTCCCCAGCCGATTCCATCCGGGCAAATTCTACGCGTTGCCGCAGTCGCCGCAGACGTACAAGCAGATCCTGATGGTGGCGGGGTTCGACCGGTACGTCCAGATCGTCAAATGCTTCCGCGACGAGGACCAGCGCGCTGACCGGCAGCTCGAGTTCACGCAGATCGACGTCGAAATGTCGTTCGTCGACGAGGGGGACGTCATCGCGATGACCGAAGGATGCGTCGTCGAGATGTTCCAGAAACTGATCGGCGTCGACGTGAAGGCGCCGTTCCGCCGGATGTCGTACCACCAAGCGATGGAACACTACGGCAGCGACAAGCCCGACCTGCGTTTTGGACTGGTCTTTACGAACATCTCGGAAGCTGTTCGGAGCTCGCCCTTCCGGGTCTTTTCGGACGCCGTGGCGGGGGGCGGGATCGTGACGGCCATGGTGGTGCCGGGACAGGCCGGAATGTCGCGCAGTCAGATCGACGGATTGACCGACTTTGTCAAAGCGCAGGGAGCGAGCGGATTGGCGTGGCTCAAGGTCCAGGCCGACAAGGTCGACGGCAGTGTGGCCAAGGTCCTCGGGCCAGAGGGAACAAAACAGCTGGCCGATGCCTGCGGGGCAAAGCCGGGTGACCTGGCATTGATCCTGTCGGGAGCGTGGGGTAAGACGCTTAACACGATGGGTTCCCTTCGGTTGGAAGTCGCGTCGCGGCTACAGCTGATTCCGGAAGGAAAGTGGGAGTTCCTTTGGGTTACGGATTTTCCGTTGCTCGAGTACAGCGAAGAGGATAAGCGCTACGTCGCAGTGCACCATCCCTTCACGTCGCCAAAGCCGGAGGATGTGCACTTGCTCGAGTCTGAACCCTTGGAAGCACGTGCGCGGGCTTATGATCTGGTGCTCAACGGCAACGAGATCGCGGGCGGAAGTATTAGGATCTTCGACTCCAGCCTTCAGGCAAAGATGTTCCAACTGCTTGGGATCGGTCCCGAGGAGGCCCAGCGCAAATTCGGGTTCATGCTCGATGCCTTCAAATACGGGGCGCCTCCACACGGCGGAATTGCCTACGGATTCGATCGTTTGATCATGCTCATGGCAGGCCGCAAGTCGATCCGCGACGTCATCGCCTTCCCGAAGACCAGCAGCGGCCTATCGTTGATGGATGACGCGCCGTCGATCGTCGACGACCGGCAACTGCAGGAGCTGAAGATCAGGGTCGACAACGACTGATGAAAGACCGCATTCGTATCGGCTCGGGGCAGGGATTCTGGGGCGACCTTCCGTCGGCCCCTACGGACCAGGCTACGCGAGGACCGATCGACTACCTCGTGCTCGACTATCTGGCCGAGGTGACGATGTCCATCCTTCGGAAGCAGATGCGACGCGATCCGGCCTTAGGTTACGCGAAGGATGTCGTGCCACTGATGCACTCGCTCCTTCCGTTGATGGAAGGGGGACGATTTCGCGTTGTGACCAACGGCGGCGGAGTGAACCCGAAAGCATGTGCCGCGGCGATCCTGGCCGAGGCGAAGCAACTGGGACGAAGGGGATTGAAGATCGGCGTTGTGACGGGGGATGACATCCTCGACCGGGTCGACGAGTTCGTGTCACAAGGGATTCCGTTGTCGAACATGGAAACGGGTGAGCCGGTCGCCACCGTTCGCGAGCGTCTCCTGAGTGCCAACGTCTATTTCGGGGCCGGGCCGATCGTCGAAGCACTGCGTCAGGGTGCGGATGTGGTGATCACTGGTCGGACCACCGACACCGGTCTCACCCTTGCACCAATGATTCACGAATTCGGATGGAGGTCCGACGATTGGGACCGGTTGGCCGCCGGGACGGTCGCGGGTCACATTCTGGAATGCGGGGGTCAAGCCAGCGGCGGCAACTTTCTTGGAGACTGGCGCTCGGTACCCGACCTGGCTGACATCGGGTTCCCTATCGCCGAAGCGCATGCCGACGGCCGGATGATCATTACGAAGCACGAAGGGACAGGCGGACTCGTATCATCGGCAACCGTGAAAGAGCAGTTGCTGTACGAGATCGGCGATCCACGAATGTATATCACTCCCGATTGCGTCGCCGATTTTACGACGATCCGCGTCGAAGATGGTGGATCGAACCGAGTGCTCGTCCACGGCGTCAAAGGACAGCCGGCCACGGAATTCTACAAAGTCTCGATGGCCTATCTCGACGGCTACACGGCTTTCGGAACGTTGACGTACGCATGGCCTGATGCATTGGAAAAGGCGAAGTCGGCTGATCTGATCCTGCGAGCGCGATTGGAAAAGGTGGGCCTGCGGTTCGAAGAGATCCGCACGGAGTATCTGGGTCATTCATCGAGTCATGGCCATCTTTCGACGGCGGGGTCGGATCCCGAGGAAGTGGTCTTTCGGATCGGTGTCAAGGGCTCCGACCCGGCGGCCATCGAGCGATTTGGAATGGAGATCGCGCCGTTGATCCTGACCGGGCCACCTTCCGTGACGGGTTTTGCGGGCGGTCGTCCCAAGCCGAGCGAGGTGATCTCATATTGGCCGGCGCTGATCCCCAAGTCTGCCGTTCAACCAATGGTGGAGATATTCGAAGCCTAGAAGATGTAACCACGAAGTGACACGAAGGTACACGAAGCAAAGATTGGCTGAGTGTGAGCGAACGATGATGTCTTGTTGGCGTGTAACATTCTCTCCCTTCGAGTCCTTCGTGCATTGGTTCTATCCTGGACACTTCGTGACCTTCGTGGTCAACTTGTTCGAGCACCATGATGCGAATACGTCTTTACGATATCTGTCACGGCCGCTCAGGCGACAAAGGCGACACCGCTAATGTCGGTATCATCGCCCGGAAGCCGGAGTACTACGGACTCATCCGTGAGCGAATCACGGCCGACGTGGTGAAGGCGTATTTCGGAGACATGGTGTTGGGGAAGGTTGAACGGTTCGAGCTTCCGAACCTGGGCGCTCTGAACTTTTTGTTGCATCAAGCCCTTGGGGGCGGAGGGACACGATCTCTGAAGAACGACGCACAAGGCAAGACATTGGCGGCGGCGCTGCTGCGGATGGAGATCGATCTGCCTGACGCATTTGCATCAGAAATCTCAGAAATGGGCCGCCAAGACCGCCAAGCACGCCAAGGACGCAAAGCAGAGAAATAGTGGCATGGACCTCACCTCCCTCAATACTCTTTGCGTTCTTGGCGTCCTTTGCGCTCTTTGCGATTCACTTACGCGCATTCACCGGCAGAACTTCGAGTAGACAATGTTGACCGACCTGACCGAACGACTCGACGAGCAACGCCGGCGCATCACGGCGCTTCGGGGATTCCTGGCCTTTGACCGACTACGGGAGGAGCTGGCGGCTCTCGAAGCAAAGACGCAGACGGCCGATTTCTGGAACGATAATGTCTCCGCCCAGAAGGTCATTGCACAGATGAATGAACGCAAGGCTTGGATCGAGTCCTGGGAAGCGCTTGAGAGGGCCGAAAAGAATCTTCGCGAGCTGATCCAGTTGGCCGAGGAGGCGGCCGACGATTCGATGCGCGGCGACGTTGAGAACGAGATCAACGACCTCGATAAGAAGATCTCGGAGTTGGAGTTGCGCAATATGCTCCGCAGTCCGGATGATGAAAAGAACGCCCTTTTGACGATCCATTCCGGGGCTGGAGGCACGGAAGCGCAGGATTGGGCCGAGATGCTTCTGCGCATGTACACACGATGGTGCGAACGGAACGGCTACAAGGTGCAGTTGGCAGATCTGCAGGAGGGGGAAGGCGCCGGCATCAAGAGCGCCACGATGGAGGTGATCGGCAAATATGCCTACGGCTATCTGAAGGCCGAGAGTGGCGTACACCGTCTTGTCCGCATTTCTCCCTACGACGCAAATGCCAGACGTCACACATCTTTTGCATCGGTGTACGTCTATCCGGAGCTCGAAGACGACGTCGAGATCGAGATCAATCCCGCGGATCTGAAGGTCGACACGTATCGTTCGGGGGGCAAGGGGGGACAGAACGTCAACAAGGTCGAGACGGCCGTCCGGATCACGCACATTCCGAGCGGCATCGTCGTGGCGTGTCAGCAAGAACGATCGCAGTTCCAGAACCGCGAGCGTGCGATGAAGATGCTGAAATCACGTCTGTATCAGCAACGGCGTGAGGAAGAGGAAGCTCGTCTGGCATCGATCGAAAGCACGAAGAAGAAGATCGAGTGGGGAAGCCAGATCCGCTCGTATACCTTCCAGCCGTATCAACTCGTAAAAGATCATCGTACCAACACCGAGATGGGTGACGTCCAAGCAGTGATGGACGGCGATATCGACCTGTTCATCAAGAGCTACCTCATGGAGTCGGCGGTTCAGAAATGAGCCGGGTCCGCAGACGACGGCGGAATTCGATCCATCGATGGATCGCGTTTCGCCACCTGACCTCGCGCAGCAACCGGGGGTTTCTGTCCTTCATCACGCTGATCGCGATGGCCGGAGTGATGCTCGGCGTCGCGGCGCTGATCATCACGCTCTCCATCCTGAACGGATTCGAGACGACGATCCATCGGAACGTCGTCGCATTTACGGCTCACCTTCAGCTGTTCGCCTTTCAGAATCAGCCCCTGCCCGAGCCTGAGCGCACGATCCGCGCCGTGACGGAGCGCTACCCCGAAGTCTCGGCGATGGCTCCGTATGTGACGCGCGAAGGCATGGCTCGATCCGACGACGATGTGGACGGCATTCTGATCAAGGGGGTCGATCCTTCTAATGACATTTCGGCCGCACGCAACCGGTTAGTGGAAGGCACCTACGATCTGGCGGAACGCGATTCGGGTCTGCAATCAGTCATTATCGGAAAGCGACTGGCCGAGAAGCTGCGGGCCGCAGTAGGGGACCGCATCCTTCTCTACGCCTTGGGCGGGTCTTCGATCTCCATAGGACAGACCCGGATCCTTCAGGTCATGGTCCGCGGCATCTACGAGACCGGCATGGCGGACTATGATGGATCGGTGGTCTACATCGACCTGCGGAACGCACAGCGGCTCTTCCAGATCGGCCGAACGGTGTCGGGGTTCGACATTCTCGTCAATGATCTCTCGAAGCTCGATCAATTGTCACGGGAAATGCCCGAGCAGCTGGGCTACCCTTACTACGCTCGAACGATGTATCAGCAGTACCGTAACCTGTTCACGTGGATCCAGCTTCAGAAGAAGCCGATACCGGTCATCCTGGGGCTGATCATTATCGTGGCGACGGTGAACATTGTCGGAACGCTGCTCATGATGGTCATGGAAAAGGCGCGGGAAGTGGGAACGCTGAGGACGCTCGGAATGAGCCGAAAAATGATCGTGCGGATTTTCCAGTGGAAGGGGATGATCATCGGACTCGTCGGGACACTGCTCGGCAATGTCCTGGCGTATGCCGTCTGTTGGATCGAGCTGAGGTATCGACTGTTCCCGCTGCCGTCGGGCGTCTACTTCATGACACACGTTCCCATTCAGATGTCGCTGTGGGACTTCGTCTTGGTGAGCGGTCTCTCGCTCGCGATGTGCTACATCGCATCTGTATTCCCGGCCCGTGTCGCGGCATCGTTGGACCCGCTACGCACGCTGAGGTTCTCCTGATGCGCTACGAGACCTTCATCGCGCTGCGGTATCTGCGCTCACGCCGGAGCTTCGGGTTCGTCACCGTCATTTCGGTCATCTCCGTCGTAGGCATTACCATCGGAGTGGCGGCGCTCATCATCGTGCTCTCGGTCTTCAACGGCTTCAGCGGCTTGGTGACGACCATCCTCACCTCCTTCGATCCTCATGTGCGGATCGAGCGCCCCGAGCGATCGACGGCGGAATCATACGGTCCGATCCTCACGGCCCTGCCGGAATTCGGCGATATCCGCGGCGCCTCGCCGTTCGTAGGGGGCAAGGCTCTCGTGATCATGCGGAACGCAACGCGTGTCGTGAACGTCAAAGGCGTCGACCCCGCAACGGTTGACAGCGTGTCCGGATTGCGTCAGAAGATCGTGCTGGGAGAGCCGCTGGCAAAGTCCTCCGGCGTGCCCGGCATCGTGCTGGGCATGACGCTGGCCGATCGGTTAGGCGCCGTCGTGGGCGATACGCTCGCGATCGTCAGCCCTGCTGCAGCGATGCCGGCGATCGCCCAGATGGGCATGCCCCTGATCCGCAGATACGTCGTGCAAGCGATGTACGAGTCGAACAATAAGGACTACGACTCCTTCTATGCGTTCATCACGCTTGACGCCGCCCAAGACCTGTTCCGGACGGAAGGGAAGATCGACGGACTGGACATCAGACTCTCGTCGATCACTCAGGCCGGGCGAGTCAAGAACCAGCTGAAAGATCGATTCGGTAGCAGCATTAGAGCCATGACTTGGTACGATCTCCATCGCGAGTTGTACACGGTGATGCAGGTCGAACGGTGGGCGGCGTATGCGATCCTCTCACTCATCATCGCAGTGGCGTCGTTCAACCTGCTCGGTTCGCTGACGATGACGGTCATCGAGAAGACCCGCGACGTGGGTATCCTTAAGACCATGGGGGCCAGTGCGACGAGCGTCGCCCGGATCTTCATGGGGCAGGGGATCCTCGTCGGGGTGATCGGTACCATGCTGGGGACAGTTCTTGGCCTCCTCGTTGTGTGGATGCAAGAAACGTATCATTTGTTTCCTCTCGACCCTACGGTCTACATCATCAGCGCCTTGCCGGTTGAGGTGCGTTGGACCGACTTGATCGTTGTGGCCACGGCGGCCATCGGCTTGTCAGCCCTGGCATCGCGTTCACCCGCGCGACGCGCGGCCCGTTTGATCCCCGTGGAGGCCATCCGATGGGAGTGACCCGCCGTCCGATCCTGGTGAGGACCGAGAATCTCTGGAAAGAGTATCGCACGGGGAAGGACCAAACGTTGCAGGTCTTGAAGGGGGTCGATCTGGAGGTTCGCACGGGGGAGATCGTGGCGATCGTCGGCCCGTCGGGATCGGGCAAGAGCACGCTGTTGCATTTGCTCGGTGGATTGGACCGTCCTACGCTGGGGCGCGTCTTTCTGAATGATCGCGACGTCTTCGCCATTCCCGAGGAAGACCTGGTCTCATTCCGCAATTCATCGCTCGGGTTCGTTTTCCAGTTCCATCATCTGTTGCCGGAGTTCACGGCGTTGGAGAATGTCTGCATGCCTTCCTTGATCGCCGGCAAGGCGCTTTCGAGCGCGCGGATCCGGGCAGAGCGTCTGCTGACCGATGTCGGCTTGGAAGCGCGTTTGAATCACCCGCCGTCTGAACTATCAGGAGGCGAGCAGCAACGCGTGGCCGTGGCGAGAGCATTGATGAATGAGCCCGCCTTGGTACTGGCCGATGAGCCGTCGGGAAATCTTGATGAAGAGAACGGCTCGCATCTCCATCGGTTGCTTGCGCAACTATCCCGCGACCAAGGCCTGACCATTGTCGTAGCGACGCACAATCAGGATCTGATGAAGAAAGCAGACCGGATCATGCGGCTTCATGAGGGGAAACTGGTGCAGGTGAGACATTGAGTGACGTGAGGACGGGGTGGAGACGGCTCAATGGAGCATAGAGCCCACGAATGCCGAACGGGGTACATGGGCGATGCCTTCTTGACATCAGGCCATTTTCGTAGGATATTGGACATCGGAAACTGAGTAAGCTTCGACACCGACGAAGGATCACTGATTGCTGCTGATCCCTGATCACTGACCTCTGTCCTCTGACTTCTGACTTTTTTCTTTTATGGCCAAGACCGAACCTCGAACATCCGCCCGCAAGAAGCCGTCGCCAGAATCGCTTCCGTTCACGCGAGTGAATTATCAGATCATGGCGGTAGGCTTGGCGCTGATCCTCGCCGGATACATCGCCTTGTCACAGGAACCATGGGACGGCGTGATGCCGCTCGTGGTGGCTCCGATCCTGTTGGTACTCGGGTACATTGTCGTCATTCCTGCGGGGATACTCTATCGTTCGAAGACCGAGGAAGCGACGGCTGAAATCACCGAGCAGACGAAAGGATAGACGATCTGCACGGCCACGGGGGAGGGAAGCATTATCATCTGTCAGCATGAGAGCGCGTAGCTCAGGGGTAGAGCATCTGCCTTTTAAGCAGAGGGTCGGTGGTTCGAGCCCACCCGCGCTCACGGAACATTGTCAATTGCAAATTGTAGATTGGAAATTGTAGGGTACTAGAGCGATGGCCTCTGCGGAGGCCATTTGTTGTATTGAGCATCCAGGTCACACGACGATGCCATACTTCGGACGTTCGATGCCTTCGAGGGTGAGAGTTTGACTCTCCTACGATGCTTTCGTATCTTTTGGGAGTGATGCGTGGGCTTCAGCGTTCCCTCAGCGCCGAACCCGTTCGCTACTACAGACAATTTTCAATCTGCAATTTTCAATTTTCAATGTTCCGCGGGAGTGGTGGAATTGGCAGACACACCATCTTGAGGGGGTGGCGCTCACAAGGCATGCGGGTTCAAGTCCCGCCTCCCGCACTCGATGAATTTGCACCGCTCTTGAGTTCAAAACGTCCACCGCCAAGGACGCGGAGAACGCCAAGAACGCAAAGCGATTGATAATGAGGATGAAACCGCCGGCTGTTGGGGCGGTTTCTTTGTTTCGAGTGGAATCCCACTTCCTCACGTATCTTGGCTCATGCCAACGGCCTCCATCCACGCATCCCGCTTTCGCTGGTATCTCTCGCTCGCTGTGGACCTCGAGATCGGTCAGCGAGCGCGGGCAGAGCGCACGATGCGCCGAGCCCTTGTCTCAGGTGAAGTTCGTGCGGCCGACCTTGCTGAGGTCATCCTTCACCTCGCGCTCCTCTGCGGCGTTCCCACGACGCTTGACGGACTTGAACGACTCCATGCCCTCGCCGGGCGCCTCCCGCTTCGCCGCGACCGACCTTCTCTCGCACGAGGTCGACGGGCCTTTCGCGCGATCTATGGTGAACAGGCAAACGCCGTGCTTTCACGTCTTCGAGCGCTTGATCCGTTCCTCGAGCGTTGGGTCCTCCGAGATGCCTACGGCACGATATTCTCCCGCCACGGGCTCGAGGTGCAAGAGCGCTCGCTCCTGACCGGACTGATCCTCGGGATCCAAAGATTGGACCGGCAGATGGCGTCTCACATCCGTGGGACGCTCCGTCTTGGCGTCCCTTCATCGGAAGTCCTTCGATGGATCCGGGTCGCTGAACGTCTTTCTGGTGCTTCGCTTGAGAACGCGCGCAGCTCGACCAAGCGATTCGCCCGCTGATCGTTCATTGCATTTCACTCCCTCCGTTGGTAAGTTGATGCGCCATGGCTGAACGCATTCATGTGGTCGTCACCGGCCTCGTCCAAGGGGTCGGTTTTCGGTATTTTGTGCAGGCCAGAGCCATCAAGCACGGAGTGGGCGGGTGGGTGCGAAATCTGGATGATGGTTCCGTGGAGCTGCTGGCGGAAGGGGAGGCCGACGCACTCGACGCGTTCCTGGATGCCGTCCGTGTGGGCCCGCGCGCGGCTCGCGTCACAGACCTGCGCGTCGAACGAACGCACATCTCGAAAGCAGCCCTTGGTTTCGATATCCACTGAATGACCTCAGCTATGAATCGAATGTTGCCACAAAGAGCACAAAGACCACATAGCATGATTCGGAGGTACATCGTTCCTTTTCCTATTTGTTCTTTGTGATCTTTGCGGCCATTTCTCCACCGTGATGGACATGACTCCATACCGCATTGGCTTCGGATACGACATCCATCAACTCGCGCCGGGGAAGGGATTGACGCTTGGTGGCGTCAAGATCAAGTCGAACATCCGCCTTGTTGGTCACTCCGATGCCGATGTTCTTCTGCACGCCATCTGCGATGCGCTCTTGGGTGCGTTGGCGCTGGGTGATATCGGGAAGCATTTTCCGAACACCGACCCGAAATACCGAGGCATTTCGAGCATGAAACTCCTCGAAGCGACTCGGAAACTGATCGTGAAGGAGGGGTACGCTGTCGTCAATGTGGATGCGTCGGTCGTCCTCGAGCGTCCAAAGATCGGAAAGGCCACCATAAAAATGCAGTCGCGGATCGGAAAGACGCTCGGTATTCCGGCGTCAGCGGTGTCGGTGAAGGCGACAACCAACGAATCACTCGGACCGATCGGGCGGGGAGAGGGCTGCGCTGCGATGGCAGTGGCATTGATCGAAAAGGACGAACGAAAGAAGACCGTTCACCGCGGCGACGCGACGACGCGACCGCACGTCCGTGGTACATGAATCAAGTCCTTCCTTAGCGTCGTTGCGCTCTTGCCTTTGGATCTTTACGTGATGGTTGCTCGATGGAATCCATCCTCACATATCTGACCAGTCTCGACCCTTGGGCCGTCTACGCGGTCGTCGCCTCGATCGCGTTCGTCGAGAATGTCTTCCCGCCATTCCCCAGCGACGTCCTGGTGGTTGCTGCCGGATCGCTCGCCGCCGTCGGTCGCGTGAACGAATGGATCCTCGTGGCCACGACAACAACCGGCAGCACGCTTGGCTTCATGACGATGTATTCGATCGGGCGATGGATCGGCGTACATGTCCTCGAGTCTGGCAAGGTGAGGTTCCTTCCTCCCGAACAGGTGAAGAAGGTGGAAGGATGGTTTCGACAATATGGCTACGGCGTTGTAGTGGCCAATCGCTTTCTGGCCGGTACGCGCGCGGTCGTTTCATTCTTCGCGGGGATGTCCAAGCTTCCGATCCTGACCAGTGTCGTCCTTTCGTTTGTCAGTGCCTTCATCTGGAACGTTATTCTGGTCCAGGCGGGTCTGGCGCTGGGCACGAACTGGGAACAGATCATCATCTACCTTGATGCGTATGGCAAGACGGTGACATCCGTCGTGGTCATAGCGACCCTCGCATATATTGCGTACCGGGTCTTCGGCCCAAAGTCCAAGAACGGCGGTCCAACCAAGGACACGTCTGCATGAGTCAGCAGATCTATCGGTTGGACATCTGGCTGTTCCACCTTTTCAACGGGATCTGGACGAACCCCTTCTTCGATGTGGCGATGCCGTTCGTCACGGATCTCAACCATCAACCCTGGATGCTGGCTCTTGTCGCGGCACTCGTCATCTGGGCGATCTGGAGGGGAGGAACGCGGGGCCGACAGGCCGTTGCGATCCTGGCGCTGACGATCTTGATGATGGATCAGTTCAGCAGTGCCGTCCTCAAGGATATCTTTCTTCGGCCGCGTCCCTGCCATGAGCTGAGTGAGGTCCGGCTGCTCGTCGGTTGCGGAGGGGGAAAGTCGTTCCCGTCGAGCCATGCGGTCAACACGTTTGCCGGCGTCGTTGTGATCGGCTTCTTCTATCCGCGGGCCCTCTGGTATCTGATCGGATACGGAATGCTCGTGGCGTACTCGCGCGTGTATGTCGGCGTGCACTATCCATTCGACGTGATCGGGGGAGCCGTCATCGGTGCGGCGGGCGCCGCGGTCATCATTTGGATGAGCGGCATCGTGCTGAGAGCCGTGCGTCGTCGACGCTCGCCGGAGGCACAACGGAGTCCATGACGACGACCTCGACGTGGTATAGATCTTCTTTGGTGCGTTCGCTGCTCAGCGGCCTCTTGCTCGGGGCATCGTTCCCGCCGTCTCCAGTTCCGTCGCTGATGTTCGTTGCGTTCCTGCCCTGGCTCTCGGTGTTCGACCGGGAACGTTCGTTCGGACGGACCTTTCGCCTCGGCTACGCCATGCTCTTTGTTTTCCACGTCACGGCGCTGTATTGGACGGGAGGATTCGTGCATGGACGGGACGGATGGATGATGGCAGCCGGCGGGGCTTTGCTGCTCCTCCATCCGTTCTTCTTCCTTCCCTTCATTATGGCGGCTTGGGGAGTTCGGCGCGCGATGGGCCGCCGCTGGGGCATGGCGGCCTTCGTGTTGTTCTGGATGACCTTCGAATTCTTCCACATGAGGGGCGAATTCAGCTTTCCGTGGGTCACGCTTGGCAACAGCCAGGCCGCCGATACGGTACGCATCCAGATGGCGGAGATCGTATCCGTCACCGGACTTTCGCTGCACATCCTCATCTTCAACGTGCTGGCATTCGTCGTGCTGAGCTTGACGGCTGAACGGTCTTGGCCGCAGATCCGTCGGACGGTCCTGTCCATCGTTCTCGTCATGGCCCTCCTCTACGTCGGCCCGTTGGCGTACGGCTGGCTCCGGATCATGCAACTTGAGCATAGCAACGACACACGCAACGAGGTCCGCGTCACGATCGTCCAACCCGATATCGACCCATGGGAGAAATGGGGCAAGCCGACGGGAGAGAAGTGGACCGCCTACGAGCAGCATCTGGCCGTGCTCGATTCGCTGACGCGAGACCGGGCGTCGGATCGGGCAGACCTGTTCGTGTGGCCGGAGACCGCGACTCCGTTCCATCTCTTGCTCCCGGGCTATCAGCCATGGCTCGAACGGGTGCAGCGTCTCGTCGCTGATGCTGGGGCCACGCTCGTGACGGGTCTTCCGCATGCGCGGTACTTCGATGCTGCATCGGCCCCCATCACATCGCGGCGCATCGGCGAGTCAGACCGCTACGTGGAGTCGTACAATTCCGTCACGACGATCGCTCCGGACGGTACGGTCGGTCCGGTCTATGGCAAGGTGATCCTCGTCCCGTTCGCCGAACGGCTGCCTCACGCAGAATCCTTGCGATTTCTCATTGAGCCGCTCATGTGGGGCGTGGGGATCAGTTCGTGGGGTCAAGGGTCGGACACGACGGTCTTCACGGCCGTGACGAGGGACGGACGTGAGGTCCGCTTTTCGGCGATGGTATGCTACGAATCGGTCTTCCCAGAGTATGTGCGGGCCTTCACGGACAGAGGCGCGGAGTTCCTGATCGTTGTGACGAACGACAGTTGGTGGGGGAACACCTCCGGTGCGTATCAGCATGCTGCCTATGCTGCGCTCCGGGCCGTTGAACAACGCCGGTGGGTGGTCCAGGGGGCGAATGGAGGTATCTCGCTCGCGGTCGCTCCCACCGGATACGCGATCTGGCAGACATCGCTGTACGAACGGACCGCGGGGACCGTCTTGATCGAAAAGAGGTCAGGGCGTACGTTCTACTCCTTGTACGGTGATCTGGCGGGGATGGCGAGCGTCGTGGCGGCAGGGCTCGTCGGGCTGATGGCCCTTGCGCGATCGCGCAGGGACCGTTCCCTGCCTTACGATAGCAACGATCGATATTGAGCTTAGCATGATCGACCTTCGAAGTGATACTGTGACCAAACCGACGCCCGCCATGTGGGAAGCGATGATGCGCGCGGAAGTGGGCGACGATGTCTACGCAGAGGATCCCACGGTCAATCTGCTTCAGGAGCGGGTGGCTGAGATGCTGGGGATGGAGGCGGCCTTGTTCGTGGCAAGCGGGGTCATGGCCAATCAGACGGCCATCAAGACCCATACGCTTCCCGGCGATGAAGTGATTGTCGAAGCGGGCTCGCACATCATCCAGTATGAAACGGGAGCGGCGCCGGTGATCTCGGGGGTACAACTTCGAACTTACTCCGCTCCGCGTGGGATCCCCTCGGTGGACCTGATCACCCCGCTCGTGCGCGGGTCGAACTACCATTTGCCCATTACACGGCTCGTGTGCCTTGAGAACACGCACAATAAGGCAGGAGGGACGGTCGTGCCGCTGGAGACGGTCCGGTCGGTTCGCGCATTCACGAAAGACCGTGGCATCCATTTACACATGGATGGGGCCCGCCTCTGGAATGCCTGTGTGGCAAGCGGAACCAAGCCGGCCGAGTATGGACGCCTTGTCGACAGCATGGCGGTCTGTTTCTCCAAGGGGCTCGGGGCCCCGATCGGGTCGGCCATTGTGGGGAAGAAGGAGTGGATCCAGAGGGCGCGACGTGTGCGTAAAATGCTGGGCGGCGGCATGAGGCAGGTGGGAATGATCGCCGCCGCGGCGCTGTACGCTCTCGAGCACCATGTGGAACGCTTGGCAGAGGACCATGCCAATGCCAGGAGATTCGCCGAGATCGTTTCACGATCCAAGACCCTTGCGGTCGACCTCGCGTCGGTGGAGACGAATATCGTCGCGATGGATGTGTCGAGGACGGGCAAGAGCGCGGCGGAACTGGTGACGATAGCGGCTTCGAAAGGCGTTTATCTCATCGACATGGATGCCCGGACCTTGCGTGCAACCACGCATCTCGACGTGACAACCGAGCAGGTGGTGAACGCTGCCGAGGTCGTGCTCGCCCTGTGCCCGTGAGGGCAGGCTTCGACGCGCGGCGTGAAATGCGATCACCACAGGACGTGGGCCAACACCACCACGTCCAATCACCGTTGCGCCCAGTCGCGTTCTTGAACGGTTGTTTGTTCGCTTTTCCCGACTGGTCACGCTAATCGATCTCTCTACCGCACACTCGAATGGCAACCGTCTCTCTTGATCGTACGCAGTTTCAATTCTCGATACTGCTCTCCGTTCGCAATTACGAGGTCGATTGGCAGGGTATCGTCCATAACGGCAACTATCTTCTCTATTGCGAGGTCAGTAGGATCGAGTATCTGAAACATATCGGCGCGCGCGTGAACATCACGGCGATCAACAACGAGTCGCGCGTGGTTCTGGTGCGCAACGAGGTCAACTATCTCGCTCCTGCACGGCTCGGAGAGGAACTACGCGTGCATACGCGCATTTCCTGGATCCGGACGACCAGCTTTGCCATGGAGGGTTTGATCGAGCGTCCCGCAACGGGGGAGGTCCTCGTCGAGAACGTCGCGATCCATGCGTGGCTTGATCCAAAGGCGGATGTCTCCATTCCCGTTCCCGAGAGCTTCCGCGAGCTCGTACACCGATTTGAAGGTGATCGTTGTCAGATCCTTGCCCGGAAGGATGCATGACGACCTTTGACGAATTCTGCCGCTTGGCGGAGCATGCGAACGTCGTTCCGGTCATCCGTCGAGTACTGGCCGACACGGAGACCGCGGTATCAGTCTATTTGCGACTGCGCAAACGCTCCCCGTACAGCTTTTTGCTGGAGAGCGTAGATGGTGGAGACACCATTGCGAGGTATTCCTTTCTTGGTGCTGACCCGTTCATGGTGGCGCGCATTGAAGGCAGGCGGCTTCGGCTCGAATCGCGCCACGAGGACGTTTCCGTCCTTCCGTCGCTCATCGCTCCGGACGACCATCCGATCGAGGGTCTGAAAAAGATCTTTCGCCACATCAGGACTCCGAAGCTCCCCGGCGTACCGCGATTCACGGGTGGAGCCGTTGGGTTCTTTGGGTTCGAGACCGTGGCTCTGACGGAGGCGATGGAGGTTCCTCTGCCGGGTGAGGACGAACTGCCGGATGGCGTCCTCCTGTTCTGCGACACCGTGATCATCTTCGACAATGTCCTCAGGCAGGTCTTTCTAATCTCGAATGGTTTCGTACCCCAAGAGGGGCGTACCGACGTTCAGATGCGGCTGGAATATGAGAAAGCGGCAGGGGAGGTACGGTCGCTCGAAGAGATGCTGCTTCAACCGGTTGAGCCGGCTCTCGTGCCCCCCCGATCGGTGGGCAACCGCTCATGGGGGACGACGAGGGAGAGGTACGAAGGCTGGGTCAGAGCCGCTCAGGACTATATCCGGGCGGGCGATATTTTCCAGGTCGTGCTGTCACAGGAACTTCGACAGCCGTTTGAAGGAGACCCCTTCACGCTGTACCGAATGCTTCGGAGGCTGAATCCTTCTCCGTACATGTATCACCTGCAACTCGGAACGAGTGCGATCATCGGCGCTTCGCCGGAAATGCTCGTTCGGGTTGACGGAGACTCCGTGGAAACGCGTCCGATCGCCGGTACGCGCCGACGCGGATCAACGTCGGCCGAGGACGAATCGTTGGCGGCAGAACTGCTCGCCGACGAAAAAGAGCGGGCCGAGCATCTGATGCTCGTCGATCTGGGGCGAAACGACCTTGGGCGCGTCTGCACGTACGGAACGGTCTCTGTGTCCCATTTCATGCAGGTCGAGTACTTTTCCCATGTGATGCACCTCGTCTCCAGCGTTCGTGGGCGGTTGCGGGAAGGAGTGACCCCCCTCGACGCGCTGATGGCCTGCTTTCCCGCGGGGACGTTGAGCGGCGCTCCCAAGATCCGCGCCCTCCAGATTATCGCGGAACTGGAACGCGATCGCCGGGGAGTCTACGGCGGAGCCATCGCCTACTTCGGTTTTTCAGGAAACATGGATTCTTGCATTGCGATCCGAACGGTGGTCCTCCATAGCGGACAACTTCGGTTTCGGAGCGGCGCGGGGATCGTGCTCGACTCCCGGCCGGCCCGGGAGTACGATGAGACGCAGGAGAAGCTTGCGGCAACGCTTCGGGCTCTCGATGAAGCCGCGGCGATTGGCAACGTACGGTGGTCTTCGACATGATCCTCGTCATCGACAACTACGATTCGTTCACGTACAACCTCGTTCAATACCTCGGCGAGCTGCAACAGGAAGTCAAGGTCGTGCGAAATGACGAACTGTCGGCGGCGGAGGTGCTTGCGCAACGCCCGGCCGGCATCGTCATCTCGCCCGGTCCATGCACGCCGGCCGAAGCAGGCATCTCTGTGGACGTCATACGGCACTGCGGTCCTACGATCCCCATCCTCGGCGTATGTCTTGGCCATCAGTCGATCGGCGCTGCCTACGGCGGAGTGGTGAAGCGAGCGGGCGAGATCGTGCATGGCAAGACGTCGCGCATCCACCACTCGGGCCGGGGCGTGTTCGTGGGTATTCCTTCCCCGTTTACAGCGACGCGATATCATTCGTTGATCGTCGACCGAGAGAAGCTTCCCGCCGATCTCGAGGTGACGGCTTGGACGGAGGATGGGACGATCATGGGACTCCAGCATCGACGATACCGGGTCTTTGGTGTGCAGTTCCATCCCGAATCGATCGCGACGGAATTCGGACACGATCTGCTGAGGAACTTTCTGGCGATGCGATGAGATGGTGGATGCCCATTCTTCTGGGGGTGGCGCTGAGCGGGTGCAGTCGTGAACAGCGGGACCCGTCGACGATCGAATTGTGGACGCTGCAACTGTCGCCGACCTTCGATGAGCACATGCACAGCGTCGTGCGGACGTTCGAAGAAACCCACGAGGGCGTGAAGGTCGTCTGGACGGATGTCCCTTATGAGGGCTTCACGCAGAAGTTCATTTCGGCTCTGTCGGCGGGAGAGGCACCCGACGTCGTCAATCTTCCGGCAGACCTCGTTCGCCAATACGTGCGACTTGATGCGCTGGCACCGCTCGATACTCTGCTGCCGGAGGGTCAACGCTCGGACTACCATCCTGCTGCGATGCAACCGATGCGGATCGACAGTGCGCTCTACGGAGTGCCGTGGTACCTGGCGACCAAGATACTCATTGCAGATTCTGCGGCACTCGTCTCCGCGGGCATCGAACAACCGCTACCCTCAACCTTCGACGGCATTCTGAAGACGGCGCAGCTGTATCGAGACCGCACTGGACGGCCGGGTTTCTTCTTCAACCTTGTCGTCGACAGCTATCTCCTGCAGGTGTTCGAGAGCGAAGGAGTTCCGATCCTCACGCCCGACGGAACGCGGGCCGCATTTGCCACGCCGAAGGCGGTCCGGATCTTGGAACAATGGCTCGAAGCGTTTCAACGAGGCGCGCTCCCGCGCGAATCGCTGATGGCCGGACATCAGGCCGGCATCGACCTCTATCAGTCCGGCGCCGTGCCGATGTTCCTCGGAGCGCCTCAGTTTCTGCGACTCATCGCCGAGAATGCCCCAAATCGGCTCTCGAGGACAACCGTGGCCCCCGCCCCCGTCGGCAGGGCAGGATGGAAGGAACTCGACGTCATGGCGCTTGCCGTGACCAGCACCTCGCGGAACCGCCCCGCCGCCGCGGCGTTGGCGGCCTTCGTTACGTCTGCCGGCCCGCAGATCGCCTTCTCAAAGCTGGTCCCGGTCTTTCCGTCCGTCCGGTCGGCGCTTGACGATCCTTTTTTTTCCGTATCAGACGGTTCGCTCACATCAGTCGCCCGGCAGATCGGCGCGGATCAGTTGGCGACGGCGCGCGTACTCCGACCATCCATCCCGCACTATCCCCGTCTGCGTGAGATCTTCAAAGAGCACATGCTGACGTGCTTCCTTGGGCGCCGGTCACCGGCCGATGCCCTCGCATTCGCACAAGCACAATGGAACGAGGTCCTGGCCGAGCCATGAGCCGTCGAGCGACCATCTTCTTCTTTCTGGCTCCGGCGGGCTCGTTCTTGCTTCTATTCACCGCGGTCCCGTTCGTCGAGGTCGTTCGCATGTCGCTCGAGCGCCATTCGTTCGTGAGAACTCCTCAATGGGTCGGGTGGGCGCAATATGCACAGGTCTGGACGGACCCTTCGGCGCTTGCGGCCCTCGGCAACAGTCTCATCTATCTCCTGGTCACGCCGGCGGTCATCCTCCTGTCGCTGGCCATTGCCGTGATGCTCAGATCCGTGTCGCGCGCGCGAGGCCCGATACGGCTGGTTGTGTTCCTTCCCGTGCTGACGCCAATGGTCGTAGCCGGGATCATGTGGCGTTGGATCTTTCAGGAGGATGTCGGCCTCCTGAATGCGATGTTGTTGGCCGGCGGCATCGTTTCAAGCCCGGTGCCTTGGTTGACATCGTATCCGCTGAACCTCGTGACGGCGATGACGTTGACGATCTGGAAAGGGCTTGGATATTACGGACTGATCTTCCTGGCGGGGCTGACGGCGATCCCGAAGGAGGTCGAGGAGAGCGCTGAATTGGAAGGGGCGGGAGGCTGGACGAAGTTCTGGAGGGTGATCATTCCCATGATGCGTCCGACACTGGTCGTTGCGTCGATCATCTCCGGGATTGCGGCGCTCAAGGTGTTCGACGAGTTGTATGTGCTGGCGCCGCACGCTCCGACATCCCACAAGACGGTCCTGCCACTCATCTATCAGATGGCCTTTGTCGACTTGCGTTACGGTCCGGCGGCGGCGTTGAGCGTCATGCTGTTCGTCGGCATGCTGGCGTTGTCGGTCCTGCAAATGCGGCTTTGGAGGGGGGAATGAGACGTCTCTTCCGATGGGCGTTCCTCACCTCGTTGCTGGCCCTTTTGGCCGGACCCTTCCTGTGGATGGCGGCGACATCGCTGAAAGGCTCGGAGGAGATCTTTGCCGTCCCGCCGTCATTCGTTCCGTCAGACCCCCAGTGGTCGAACTACGCCGACGTTTGGCAGCAGATCCCCTTCGGCACATACGCGCTGAATAGCCTCATCGTCGCCTTCAGCGCCGTGGCGTTGATGGTCGGACTCTCCGCGGCTGCGGCATATCCGTTGGCACGCATGCGCTTCCGCGGGCGGTCGATGATCATTGGACTGCTGCTCGCAAGTCTGTTGATACCGGAGCAGGTGCTGCTCGTGCCTCTCTATGCGATGGTGATGCGATTCGGTCTGCTCAACACGCTCCCAGGGATCATCCTTCCATTCGCCGTGAACGCGTTTGGTATCTTGTACCTGCGCCAATACTATCTCACGATCCCGAAAGAGTTGGACGATGCGGCCGCCATCGACGGCTGTTCGCCGTGGCGCTACTGGTGGACGATCCTGCTCCCCCTCTCACGGCCGGCGCTGGCGTCGCTCGGCGTGTTGACCTTTGTCGGCTCGTGGAACAATCTTCTCTGGCCGCTCATCGTTGCCCGCGATGCCTCGGCGATGACGTTGCCGGTTGGACTCGCAGGATTGACGACGGCGTTTTCGGCGAATTTCCGCCTCGTGGCGGCGGGAGCCATTCTCTCGCTCCTGCCGGCGGTGATCGTCTATCTTGTGGGACAGAAGGCCCTGGTGGACGGTCTCACGCGAGGAAGCGTAAAGGGATAGGGTTGATCGTTCCCTTGCTTCTTGAGCAAGCAGGGCGTATATTAAAGTGTTTCGGAATAGCCCGCTGGAACGGGCTATTTTTTTTGCTATGGACCCCATCCGCGAGCGCTTGATCTCCGTCGTTACGCCGATCGTCGAGCAGGCAGGGGCCTATCTTGTCGACCTGGTCTTCAAGGTGGAGCACCGGTCGCGCATCGTCCAGGTGCAGATCGATACCGACGCCGGCGTTACGATCGACACGTGCGCTGTGATCAGCCGAGAATTGGGCCCGCTCATCGACACCGTCGAGGGCTTGCAGGTTCCGTACCGTCTGGAAGTGACCTCGCCGGGCGCTGACAAGCCGTTGCGGATGCTCCGCCAGTATCCGCGGCACGTCGGCCGGCCTTTCAAGCTGAAGCTGCGGTCCGGCGATGGCACAAAGCCCTTTCGTGGTCGTTTGAGCGCTGTTCAGGGTTCGACATTGACTTTTGAGATCGAGGGCGCCGGCCCGGTGGCGGTACCCTTCGACGACATCCAGGAGAGCTACATTGAACTGCCGTGGTGACGCCGCACGCCGCATCCGACGATCGATCGACGGACGTGGCCTGAGAGCACGCGCCGACTGCGGTCCGTTTCGGAGGAAGTTATGAATCACGAGATCGTCGACTCATTCTCACTGATGGCCCGTGAGAAGGGTCTCGACCGCGACATTCTCATCGGCATCATCGAAGACATCTTCGGGATGATGGTGAAGAAGAAATACGGCCTGAACGCCAAGTACGACATCGTCGTAAACATGGACAAGGGCGACATCGAGATCTACCTCGAAAAGGAGGTCGTCGCCGAGGTGACCGACCCCAGCACACAGATCTCGGTGCAGGAGGTCAAGGAAAAGACGGGCGATGACATGGAACCGGGCGAAGAGTACGTGGAGATCATTCCGTTGGCCGATTTCGGACGCCGTCTGGTCATCAGCGCCAAGCAGAACTTGAATCAGCGCATCAAGGAGATCGAGCGCGAGACGATCTTCAACGAGTACTCGAACTCCGTGGGCGAGATCGTCGTCGGCGAGATCTACCAGATCCGCAAGGGCCGAGGCGAGATCCTCGTCATGCACAACAAGTCAGAGCTCATCCTGCCCCGGAGCGAGCAGATCTACAAGGAGCGGTACAAGAAGGGTGACACGCTCCGCGCCGTTGTCAAGGAGGTCCGCAAGGGTACGGGTAATCCCACCGTCATCATCTCCCGCGCCGACCCTCAGTTCCTCGTGCGGTTGTTCGAGATCGAGATCCCTGAAATCTACGACGGCATCATCGAGATCAAGCGGATCGCGCGCGAGCCGGGCGATCGGGCCAAAGTGGCCGTTCTTTCGCACGATGAACGTATCGATGCCGTCGGCGCCTGCGTTGGCATGAAGGGCGTACGGATCCACGCCATCGTCCGCGAGCTCAACAACGAGAACATCGACGTCATCAACTACTCGGACGACCCGGTCGTGTTCATTCAGCGAGCGATGGCCCCGGCGAAGCTGAAGGAGGTCAAGGTCGATGCAGAAACGAAGAAAGCATCGGTGCTCGTCGCCCAGGACCAGGTATCCCTGGCGATTGGCCGGGGCGGACAGAATGTACGGCTTGCCTCGAAGCTGACAGGATTCGACATTCAGGTGCTGAAGGAAGGGGTTGAGGAGGAAGAGTACGACATGGACCTCTCCGAGTTCCGCGAGGAACTGGGTGACGTCCTGTTCCACAAGTTCTTCGACGAAGGTTACGAGACGGTCCGTTCGGTGATCGAGACGCCGAAGTCAGAGCTGATCGCGGCACTGGGGATCGAGGAAGCCAAACTCGACGAGATCGTCGAAATGCTTCGGCAGGGGCTCGAGGAAGCTGAGGTCGACGAAGAAGGAAGCAACGCGGCCCAAAGCCCTCCGACGCCGCCGACGCCGGAGGCTTCCCCCGCGAACGATCGAACCGAGGCCTGATGCACGCAGCTCGACCGGAAACGCACAGACATCCGCATGGCTGAAAAGAAAGTCAAGATCTACAATCTGGCAAAAGAGCTGAACCTCGCCAGCGACACGATCCTGGAGTTCCTCCACAAGAAGGGCTTCGAGGCGAAGAACCACATGTCGACCGTAACGGACGATATGTTACACGCCGTCATGGGCCACTTCAAGAAGGAGAAGGACGTCGCCGACCGGCATAACCGTAAGGTGCAGGAGTTTCGCACCTCACGGAAGAAGGAAACGCCGGAGAAGGCAGAGAAGGCGGAGAAGAAGTCCCTGGAGGAGACCTTGCCGGAAGAGGTCCCAGAGACGACTCCGGCGGTCGAGGTCGAACCTCAGCGTGCGGATCCGGAAACGGTCGAGACCTTGGAAGTCCCCGTTCAGCCGCAGGAGGAGGCAACGACGGAGTCCCTAGAGCCCGAGCCCGAAGCGGCACCGGTGGAAGCCGAGGCCGAACCGGTCGAGACGCCGGAGGCCCCCGCGGTCGTACCGTCGACGGCTCCCGCGGTCGCCGCCGCTCGGAGGCCGCAGTCTCCGCTCGAGGCGCTCCAGACCCGTACAGCGCGCGGCTTGACGATCAAGGGCAAGATCGACCTCACAAAGACGGCGAAGCCCGCCGGCAGCGCCGAGTCGGAAGCGGACAAGAAGAAGAAAAAGAAGAAGAAGATCCGCACGGAACCGACCAAGGTGGCCGCCAAGGCCGCTCCAGCGCGCGAAGAGGAAGAGTCGAAGGCGAAGAAGAAGAAGAAGGGACGTCGGGCCGAGGTCAATGTTGCCGATGTCGATCGCGCGATCCGCGAGACGATGACGGAGATGACGGAGGACTCGGTTGCCACCGCCCGAGCCGCCATCAAGAAGAAGAAGAAAGAGCGTCGTGAAGAAGCCGAGGCCCGTCTGCACGAGGAGCAGGAGCAGGAAGCTTCGCGCCTGCGCGTCACGGAGTTTGTGTCGGTCGGCGAGCTGGCAAACATGATGCGGGTCTCGGTCGCCGAGGTCATCCAGAAGGTCATGGGCCTCGGAATCATGGTCTCGATCAATCAACGGCTCGACAAGGACACGATCACGCTCGTGGCCGACGAATTCGGCTACCAGGTGACCTTCCAGGAGGAGTTCTCGGCCGACGAGCTTGAGGATTTCGAGGACGATGCCTCGACGCTTGTGACGCGTCCTCCGGTCGTGACCATCATGGGCCACGTCGACCACGGCAAGACCTCGTTGCTGGACTACATTCGAAACGCCAACGTCGTCGCAGGCGAATCGGGCGGCATCACGCAGCATATCGGGGCGTATGAAGTGACGATCGCGAACGGCCGTCACATCACCTTCCTCGATACTCCGGGCCATGAGGCCTTCACGGCCATGCGTGCACGCGGAGCGCAGATCACGGACATCGTCGTCCTCGTCGTCGCCGCCGACGACGCCGTCATGCCCCAGACACTCGAGGCCATCAGCCACGCCCAGGCGGCGAACGTCCCGATGGTCGTGGCCATCAACAAGATCGACAAGCCCGAAGCCAACCCCGAGCGGATCAAGCAGCAATTGGCCGAGCGGGGTCTGCTCGTTGAAGAGTATGGCGGCAAGGCCCAGGTCGTCGAGCTCTCGGCGAAGACCGGAAAAAATGTCGACCTGCTGCTGGAGAAGATCGCGCTCGAGGCTGACGTTCTCGACCTGAAGGCCAACCCCGACCGGCTGGCGCGTGCGGCGGTGGTCGAGGCGGAACTGGACAAAGGACGCGGCATCACGGCGACGGTGCTCGTGCAAAAAGGAACACTGCGTGTCGGCGACGCGTTCGTCGTCGGGATCTGGAGCGGTCGGGTTCGTGCAATGTTCGACGAGCGCGGTCAGCGTGTCGAGGCTGCGGGACCTTCCCGGCCGGTGCAGGTCATCGGGTTTGAGGGCATTCCGCAGGCTGGAGATCCTCTCATCGTCGTCGAAGACGAGCGCGAGGCGCGCGAGGTAAGCCTGCGTCGCCAGCAGCTCAAGCGAGAGCAGGACTTCCGGCAGAATCGCCGACTGACGCTCGATGACATCTCGAGGCAGATCAAAGATGGACAGGTTCGCGACCTACCGGTCATCGTCAAGGCCGACGTGGACGGTTCCGCCGAGGCGCTGGCGGATTCGCTCATGAAGCTGTCGACGGAAGAGGTCAAGGTTCAGGTCATCCACAAGGCGGTCGGCGGGATCTCCGAATCGGATGTCATGCTGGCCGTGGCTTCGCGCGCGGTCATCATCGGCTTCCATGTGCGGCCGAATCTGAAGGCCCGGCAGCTGGCTGAGCAGGAAGACATCGACATCCGGCTCTATAGTATCATCTACGACGCGATCAACGAGGTCAAGGCGGCGCTGGAAGGCATGCTGGCGCCCACCGTTTCGGAGGAGATCACGGCAACGGTCGAGGTTCGAGAGACCTTCAAGATCTCGAAGGTGGGCACAATCGCGGGTTGTTACGTCCGCGACGGAACGTTGAACCGGAACGCCAGGGTGCGGCTCGTACGCGACGGCGTGCAGGTCTTCGACGGTACGCTCGCATCGCTCAAGCGCTTTAAGGATGACGTGCGCGATGTGGAGCAGGGATACGAGTGCGGACTGCACCTCGAAGGATTCAACGACATTAAGGTGGGCGACGTCATCGAAGCCTACCAGAGTGTCGAGACCAAACGCAAACTGAGCTGACGAACGGCCGTGGGCATGCGAGCGGAACGGGTCGCCTCCGTGATCAAGCAAGAGGTCGGCCGGATGTTTCAGCGAAGGTTTAGTATGGACGAGGCGGGATTCATGACCGTCACCGACGTTCGCGTGACGCCCGACCTGCGCCAGGCACGGATTTACGTAAGTGTCTTTGGCGATGTGCGGCGAAAGGAACAGTCGCTCAAGCTCCTCGAAGAGCACAAGTCGGCCATCCGCTCCGCGATCGGGAAGGCGGTACGCTTGCGATTCACTCCAGAGGTCGAGTTCCATCTCGACGAGTCGATGGACCATGCGATGAATCTCGAGGCCATCTTCAAGAAGATCCATCAGAATGAAGCGACCCGTGATGATGCGGCCGAAGGGGAGACGACGACCTGATGCCGTCCTGGGATTTCAACGGGGCGGGGGAGATTCTGCTCGTAGACAAGCCGGACCGATGGTCGTCGTTCGACGTGGTGCGCAAGGTCCGCAATCTTTTCGGGATCCGGAAGATCGGACATGCGGGTACCCTCGACCCGCGTGCAACAGGTCTGCTCGTCATCTGCACTGGACCGAAAACAAAGCAGATCACCACGTTTGTCGAATACGACAAGGAGTACACAGGCGGCTTCCGGCTGGGCGTGACGACGGCTTCGCACGACCTGGAGACTCCAGTAGAGAGAGAGCGGCCGTGGGAGTCGGTGACAGAGGACTCACTCCGCAACGCGTGCGCCTCGTTCGTCGGCACAGGTCGTCAAACGCCGCCGATGTACTCGGCCGCGAAGGTCAAGGGAAAGGCCCTCTACAAATACGCCAGGGCCGGGAGAACGGTCGAGCGACCGGACCGGGAGATCGTCATTCAGACCTTTGAGTTGTCCGAGGTCTCGCTTCCGGAAGCACGGTTTCGGCTTGTCTGCTCGAAAGGGACGTATGTAAGGTCGGTCGTCTACGATCTGGGGGAGCGCCTTGGGTGCGGCGCCACGTTGACGGCCCTGCGGCGTGAGCGTGTGGGACCCTGGCAGGTCGCGGACGCCTGGACGATCGAGCGGCTGATCGAAGCCGCCGCCATGCATTCTCATGAAGGTCATGCAGTACGCACGACGGCTTGAAGAGATCGGCCGCGATCCCAGAACGGTCGCGACCGTGGGCTCCTTTGACGGCGTTCACCTGGCCCATCAGCAGATCATCCGCGAAGTGGTTTCGAGGGCCCGTCGTCGAAATGGACGGAGCGTACTCATTACGTTCGACCCGCATCCGCGCGAGGTGCTGCGGCCCGGGACGAACGTCGTCTATTTGAGTTCCCCCGAGGAACGAAGGGACCTCATTGCTCCGATGGGAGTCGATGCCATGCTCGTCCTGCCGTTCACGGAGGAATTCTCACGATTGACGTCGCGTGAGTTCGTCGAACGATTCCTCGTGCAGGGCACGGGATTGGCTGAGATGGTCGAAGGATACAACCACCACTTTGGCCACAATCGGGAAGGGAGCGTCATCTCGATCCAGCATCTGGCCGCGGAGCACGGCTTCCAGACGCATGCCGTACCACAGCTGAACGTCGATGGAATTCCGGTCAGCAGTTCGGCCGTCCGAACGTTCCTGAGTGATGGCAAGGTCGAGGCGGCGGCGGCGCTCCTGGGCCGCCCCTACAGCGTGGCGGGCATCGTTATTCCGGGCGACCGACGGGGTCGGACGCTCGGGTATCCGACGGCCAATTTAGCGCCGTCGTTTGCCCGGAAGATGATCCCGAAGAACGGGATCTATATCGTCGGCGTTGACCTTGGCGATGGAGTGGAGCGATACGGACTGGCCAGCATCGGCGTGAGGCCGACCTTCCACGCCGACGGACCCAGGACGATCGAGGTCTACATCCTGTCGTTCGATGCCGACATCTACGGACGAACGATCTCGGCGACGTTTCTAGCTCGGTTAAGGGATGAGGAAAAGTTCGACGACGTCGGCGCCCTCATCCGTCAGATGGACCGGGACCGCGCTGATGCCCAGGCGTTCGTCGCGACGCTCAAGCGATAGTCATCAACCATCAACATTCATCTTTACATGCAAGGAGATGCAATGCCGATCACGAAGGAGCAGAAGGCAGAGCTGATCAAGAAATACGGCAAGGGGCCGGCCGACACGGGTACACCCGAAGTTCAGATCGCGGTACTCACGGCCCACATCAACAGCCTGTCGCCGCATCTGGAGGCCAACAAGAAGGACCACCACTCGCGGCTGGGGCTGCTCAAACTCGTCGGCAAGCGGCGCCGCTTGCTCGACTATCTGATGGCGAAAGACATTACGCGCTACCGAAAGATCATCCAGGAACTGGACATCCGGAAGTAACGCAGACCCGACGCGTCCATAGGGGCCGCGTCCAATGAAGGGAAACCATGAGACACATTCAGGAGATCCTCCTTAACGGCAAACCGTTCACATTCGAGACCGGCCGATTCGCCAAGCAGGCGGACGGGGCGGTCATGGTGCGGTATGCTGATACGATGGTGCTGGCAACCGTCGTGGGCGAACGAACCGCTCGCGAGGGCATCGACTATTTCCCGCTCCAAGTGGAATTCCGGGAAAAGACCGCTGCGGCCGGCAAGATCCCCGGCGGATTCTTCAAGCGCGAAGGACGACCGTCCGAGCGCGAGATCCTCACGGCGCGCCTCATCGATCGGCCGATCCGTCCAATGTTCCCCGAAGGATATCGGAACGAGGTGCAGATTATCGTCACCGTCTATTCTTCGGACCGTCAGCATGATGCGGATGTGCTGGGTGCTTGTGCCGCCTCGGCGGCGTTGATGGTGTCGGACATTCCGTTCGACGGTCCGATCGCCGAGGTCCGCGTGGGCCGCGTTAATGGACAGTTCATCATCAACCCGACCTACGCCGAACTGGAGGATAGCGACCTGGATATCTCGGTCGCCGGAACGGAAGATTCGATCGTCATGGTCGAAGGTGAATCGAAGGAGATCTCCGAAAAGGACATGCTTGACGTCCTCAAGGTGGCCCACGAATCGATCAAGGTCCTGTGTGCGGCCCAGAAGGAGCTGGCGGCGGTCATCAATAAGACGAAGCGGGTGGTCGAACTTCCAACGCTTCCCGACGGCTTGATCGAAGCGGTGCGACAGCGAGCCGCCGGTCCGCTCAAGGAGCTCGCTCGGACGGTCTTGACGAAGGAAGTACGTTCACAAAGGACGGAGGAGGTCTACCAGGATGTTACCAAGGCGTTGCTCGAGCAGTACCCCGGGCAGGAAGCGGCCATCCACGAGATTCTGCATGACCTGGAAAGTCAGGCGATGCGGTCGACCATCTTGGATGAAGGCAAGCGTCTCGACGGACGAAACTTGACCCAGGTTCGACCGATCACGATCGAAGTAGGAGTCCTCCCTCGGACGCACGGCTCGTCGCTCTTCACTCGGGGCGAGACCCAAAGTCTGACGTCGGCCACGCTCGGAACGAAGATGGACGAACAGATGCTGGACGGACTGCATCCGGAAACGTCCAAGCGCTTCATGCTGCACTATAACTTTCCGCCGTTCAGCGTCGGCGAAACGGGCCGGCTGGGCGTCGGACGGCGCGAGATCGGCCACGGCAATCTTGCGGAGCGAGCCCTGAAGAACATCGTCCCTCGTGAAAGCGAATTCCCGTACACGATCCGCGTGGTTTCCGATATCCTCGAATCGAATGGCTCATCGTCGATGGCCACGGTCTGCGCCGGCAGTCTCGCGCTGTTCGATGCAGGTGTGCCGATGTCAAGGCCCGTGGCGGGCATCGCGATGGGTCTCGTGAAAGAGGGCGAGAAGGTCGCCGTCCTGTCGGACATCCTGGGCAACGAGGACCATCTGGGCGATATGGACTTCAAGGTGGCCGGCACGGACCGGGGCATTACGGCCTGCCAGATGGACATCAAGATCAAGGGGATCTCATTCGAGATCATGGAGAAGGCGTTGGCCCAAGCCAAAGAAGGCCGTCTGCACATCCTCAAGATCATGACGGAGGCGATCGAGAGGCCCCGACAGGAGCTTTCGCCCTTTGCGCCGCGACTGCAGACCTTGAAGATCCCCGTCGACATGATCGGTGCGGTCATCGGACCCGGCGGAAAGATGATCCGGCACATTACCTCGGAGAGCGGTGCCGAGATCAACATCGAAGACGATGGAACGATCACGATCGCCGCAGTTGAAGGAGAGTCGGCGCGCAAGGCGATCGAAATGATCAACGCGATCACCGAAATGCCGGAGGTTGGCAAGGTCTACCACGCCACCGTCAAGAAAATCACGGACTTCGGCGCGTTCGTCGAGATCCTTCCCGGCAAGGAAGGACTCGTCCACGTGTCCCAGCTGGATGTGAAGCGCGTCGAAAAGGTCGAGGACATGTTCAAGGTCGGCGACCAGTTCGACGTGAAGCTGATGCTGATCGATGCCGCCGGAAAGATGAGTCTAAGCCGAAAGGCCCTGCTGCCTGGCGGCGAGAACGCAATGGAGGAGATCCAGAAGCAGAAAGAACGCCGGTCGTCCGGAGGCCCCGGGGGCCGCAGCCACGGAGGCCGTTCCCCTCGCAAATGATCTCCTGAAGAGCCATCGCTTGCCATTCGATCCTCTCCATGTCCGCAAGGTTGTGGAGGGGATCGTTCCTTTTCGACCCGGGCCATGAACGCGACAAAGCCGCTTAGAGGTGAGACAACCATTCCCGGCGACAAATCGATCTCGCATCGAGCTCTGATGATCGCGGCGCTTGCGGAGGGAACGTCTCGGCTTCACGGGCTTTCGACGGCTGACGATCCCCGCAGTACCGAGTCGTGTCTCACGGCGTTGGGCGTCAGGATGGTCGAGGATGACGGTGCAATCACGGTGGCCGGCGGCGGCCTCAATGGTATGCGCGCGGCAAGGATGGACCTGGACTGCGGCAACTCCGGGACCACGATGCGACTCCTGTCGGGCATTCTCGCCGGCCAACCGTTCCAATCGATCCTCGTCGGCGACGCATCGCTTGGCCGGCGTCCCATGGAGCGGATCGCCGTTCCTCTTCGACAGATGGGGGCAGGGGTCGAAACGGCTGAGCACGGTCGACCGCCTCTTCGCATTACCGGACGAAGGCCGCTGAAGCCCGTCGACTTCGTTGCGCCGGTCGCAAGCGCACAGGTCAAATCGGCGATCCTTCTTGCCGGACTCTTCGCCGAAGGGACCACCTCGGTGACAGAGCCCACACGCACGCGCGACCATACGGAACGAATGCTGAAGCTGTCGTCGCATGTTTCGGCTCGAGGTACGGTGACGACGGTTGCGGGCGGGAGAAGGGTGGACCCGCTCGACATGATGGTGCCGGGCGATTGCTCGGCGGCGGTCTTCTTGGTCGGCGCGGCAGCCATTGTCCCAGGATCAGAACTGCTCATTCGCAATGTCGGCGTCAATCCACATCGCGCACGGGTCCTGGAGATCCTCAAGGAGTGGGGAATCGGCCTCGAACAGCTTGACCTCCGTTCCTCCGGAGGCGAGCCGGTCGCCGATCTGTTCGTTCGCTCGGGCACTCCATCGGGACCGCTGACACTGGCGAAGGAGGATGTGCCCGCCCTGATCGACGAGATCCCCGCTATGGCCTTGACAGCCCTGGGAACGGGGAGCGCCTTCAGCGTCTCCGGAGCGTCCGAATTGCGGACCAAGGAATCGGACAGGATCTCTACGATCGTTCAGGGCCTTCGAGGCCTGGGGGTCGATGTCGAGGAATTTGCCGACGGCTTTGCCTTTGAACCAAAGAACGACGTAATTGCCGCAACGATCGAAACCGACGGAGATCACCGGATCGCAATGGCGTTCGCCATCGCTGCCCTGCGGTTCCCGTCAATTCAGATCGACGATCCGGGGTGTGTCGCCGTTTCCTTTCCCGGATTCTTCCGGACCCTGCGCCGTCTGCAGGGTCGCTGGGAATGACCTTTCAACGGAGCGGATGTGGCCAGCGTACGACTTGAACACGTTAAGAAGGTTTATGACGGCGGGTTCGTCGCCGTTCATGACCTCTCATTGGAAATACAGGACAAGGAGTTTGTCGTCCTGGTCGGCCCGTCTGGATGCGGCAAATCGACCACCCTCCGTATGGTTGCGGGGTTGGAGGAGGTATCGTCCGGCACGATCTCGATCGACGGGCGTGTGGTCAACGACGTGCCCCCGAAGGACCGTGACATCGCAATGGTCTTTCAGAACTATGCGCTCTATCCGCACATGACCGTCTTCGAGAACATGGCGTTCGGACTGCAGCTTCGGAAGTTCCCGAAAGAGGAGATCCGGCGGCGCGTGGAAGAGGCGGCGCAGCTGCTCGAGCTGACCGACGTTCTGGAAAGGAAGCCAAAGGCGTTGTCAGGTGGACAACGTCAGAGGGTGGCTGTCGGTCGCGCCATTGTGCGAAAGCCAAAGGTGTTTCTGTTCGACGAACCGTTGAGTAACCTGGATGCGAAGTTGCGCGTGCAGATGCGCACTGAAATCTCTCGGTTGCACCAGCGCTTGGGCGCAACCATGATCTACGTGACACACGATCAGACTGAGGCCATGACGATGGCCGATCGCATCGTTCTGATGAAGGATGGCCATGTCCAGCAGGTCGACAGTCCGCTCGGGATCTATGGCGGTCCGAAGAACAGATTCACCGCCGGTTTCATCGGAAGTCCAGCCATGAACTTTCTGGACGGGTCGATCGAGCGGCGACGCGGACTCGTCTTCTGCGAAAAAGGAGGGCCGGTGACGCTGGCGATCCCGAGACGACTTCAGGCTCGTCTTAATTCGTGGGTCGGTCACGAGGTAGTGCTGGGGATCCGGCCGGAACATCTCAGCCGAACGACCGGCAGGTCGGGAACGACCTTGAACATCACCGTCGATGTGGTGGAGCCGATGGGGAACGAGGTCTACGTTTACTTCGTGACCCGGCCGGACGGACCGCAGCATGTGGCACGATTGCCGGCCGACGAATTGCCGCAACGGGGGAAGCGCCTCACGCTGTCCGTCGATGCAGGCAAGCTTTACTTCTTCGACAAGCGCACCGAGATGGCCATCTGATGCCCGGTACGGTAAGATCATTCGAACGGCGGACCACGGTCTGCCGTTCGTCATTTCTACATTGTGATCAGCTGGTGCTTGAAGACATCGTGCCGTAGTTCGCCGCTCAGCCATCGTACGAACTCCGGCCCATATTTGTTGAGGTAGTACAGTACGTTGAGGGCGCGCTCCTGAAGTCCTCCCCCGGGTAGCATATACAGGGCGGCCTTGTCGACCTGACGCAGAAAGACCTCATGCTGCCGCTGTTGCGCGGCAAGGGTCTTCTGTTTCAGAACGTCGACATGAGAGCGGATCTTGACGAGTGTGTTGTCCAGAGGAGGGATCAGGGTCGGGTCGATCTTCTGGAGCCCTCCCCGTAGAGCGTTCAGGCTCTCATCGATCGATGTGATCGTGGCGGCGAAGAGTTCTTCCGTCTTGAAGTCCGAGACCTCCAGCGCGATGCGGTTCTTGACCTGTTCGAGATTGTTGAAGATGTCGAGGGGAGGGATCGCGAATCTCGCAAGCACTTTGTCCACCCGCTCTTCGATGATCGTTGCCGAAGCCCTCGGGTAGATGATCGGTACCGGAAGACCGAAGTACTGATACAGGGGCATAAGCTGAGCAAAATAGGCCACTTCGGCCGGCCCGGCTACGTAGGCCACCGTGGGGAGCATAGTATCCTGGCAGATCGGCCGTAGGACGACGTTTGGACTGAAGGAGTGGGGCGAAGAGTCGAGGAGCGTCAACAACTCCTCGCGACCAAATGTCTGTCGTACTCCTTTGAGCGAAAAACCGGACGGATGGGGTTCGATCGGATATCTGCCGCCATGGTGGAAGAGGAACGCATTGACCGGTCTTGGCTTGACCTGGGCATGGTAGTGCTGTTCAAGCGAATCGCTTCGGTCGATGACGATCTGGCACGTGTTGGGGTCCTGCTCCAGTTCCTTCCGGAAGACGGGGGCCACGAGTCGCTTCAGTTCGGCATCGTCCGGATCGATGAACACCAGCCCTGCGTCATCCAGAAGGGTATTCATGAACTGGACGAACGCTTTCGTCATCGTCATGCCGGTCTGATACGCCGACCTTACCAATCCAAAAGCAGCCTCCGAGAACTCCGACGGCGTCACGGCAGCTTGGATCGACGCCAGCATCTGCTCTAAACCTGTCCCCATGACGTGACGACCGACAGCCCCCAGATTCTTGCCCTGGAGCTTCGGGTCAAGCTCGTACGCAAATGAAGCCAGTTCGTTGGCGGCTGAGATCACCTTGACCGAAGCCACCTCCGCGAAGTCGTGGTCTTCACCCTCGATCCAGAAGACCGGTACAAACTCGAATCCCGGATGCTCCTTGCCGAGTCGCTGGGCCAGTTTAACAGCCGTGATCGCCTTGTACAAAGAATAAAGGGGTCCGCCAAGCACGCCAACCTGCTGGCCGGTGACCACGGCGACGCACGTATCGTTGAGCAGAAGATCGATGTGGGCCAGCGTGCGAACGCCGCACTGGAAATCTCGATTCTGCCTCGAAAGCGCTCGGACGAGCGTCGAACGGTCCAACGTTCGGTGAGTGACCTGCTTGATCGTCCTTTCCCACACCGAATGACTTCGAAAATCGGAAGGCAGATACGATGCAACCCGACTTGGATCGGTCATGAAATCGGCGTACAGCCTGCTGATGCCTAGGTCGGTGGATACAAGGTCATTGACATCGATAGTTTGCATGAGATGCCCGGTCGTTTCGTCAAATATATCAATGATTTGCGGGTGGTGCAAAATAAGGTTTCGTATATTTACACATGACAAGAGTGATCGGAGATCCAAGCCCTCGCCTGCTGGCATTTGCCGAGCTCGTCAAGCCAGAGTTGACCGGCCTGACCGTTCTGACAGGGATAGTTGCGTTTCTGTTCGCCGGAGGATCCCCGTACGATTGGCCGGGTGTGGTTTGGGCCGGTTCCGCGATGTTCCTTGTCGGTGGTTGCGCTGCATCATGGAATCAGGTGCTCGAGCGCTCTCATGACGAGCAGATGAGGCGTACCGAGCGAAGACCGATCCCATCCGGGAGGATAGGTCACGGTGAAGCGGTACTCTTCGGATCTCTTGCGGGTGTCGGCGGGATTGTCTTACTCTGGATGCGGTTTGGCTGGCTTCCAGCCGTGCTAGCGGTGGCCACGCTCGTGCTTTACCTTGGGGTCTACACGCCCCTCAAGCGGCGGACCTCGTGGAATACCGTCATTGGCGCCATTCCCGGAGCCCTGCCGACGCTGATTGGCTGGTCGGCCGGGGAGGGATCCATTTCTGCGCCTGGATGGATCTTTTTTAGCATTCTGGTCTTCTGGCAGTTCCCTCACTTTTTCGCGTTGGCCTGGATGTACCGGCCGGACTATCTGCGGGCTGGATATCGCATGCTTCCTCTTGATGACGATATCCATGGGACTCGAACCAATCGGTATAACATCCTGTCGATCATGACGTTGATCTTGATTACTTCACTTCTCTATTTTGGCCACTATGCCGGATCCTTCTACCTTGCTGTCGGTCTTCTAGCCGGAGCAGGTTTCCTGCTCGTGGCGTGGGCCGTTCGAGCTGAACAACAGCGATCGGATGGCACGGGAATTGGCAGGATCCCTCGAAAACTGTTCTACGCCTCGTTGCTCTACCTTCCCATCGTTTTGCTCAGCGCATTGCTCGACCGTCTACCGCAGTAGTTCAGCACTCTCTGGATCAACGATCGCCTTTTACCAACGGAAAGAGGGCCTTCGCATTGGAGCGGGATCGTCGTCCTCTGCTCCAGCAACCTCGGCCATTCGGACCCTGGATTGGCGCTGTCAGCCGGGGAAGTGGAGGAGGGCGTGACGGACAAGGGATGTGAAGCGTTCAGAAGCCCGGCGGGCGGTTGCAGTCACCTCCTCATGCGTGAGGCGAGTGTCGGAGATCCCGGTTCCCATGTTCGAGATGAGCGAGATCCCGGCAGTGCGGAGGCCGTACCGTCTTGCTTCGACGATCTCGGGTACGGTGGACATCCCAACCGCATGCGCGCCGATCGTGGCCAGCATTCTGATCTCGGCGGCTGTCTCGTAGGAGGGACCATGAACCCAGGCATAGGTTCCCTGCCGAAGCTCAACCTTGGTTTCCCGCGCTGCCTCGATGATCAAGTCACACAAACTTCGGTCCATCAGGGGGGCAGATCGGCCGGTTGCCGGATGATGTTCGAACCCGGATATCGATCGATTGAGGGTGATTACGTCTTCGATCAGCATGAGGTCTCCCGGGCTGAAAGTCCTGTCGATGCCGCCAGCGGCATTTGTGATCAGGATTGAGCGAATCCCGAGTGCCCGGGCCAGTCGGATCGGGGCAACGGCGGTCGAGAGGTCGCCCGACTCGTAGAAGTGGACGCGGCCTTGGAAGATCAAAAGGGGTTGAGACCTATGCGGGCCTTCGGAGATATGACCGAAGTACAAAGCCCCGGCATGGCCCGCGACCGTGGAGTGGGGATAGCCGGCGATCTCGCTGACCGGAATCCGCAACGGTGAGCTCAGTTGGGATGCGAACCCGCCCAAGCCCGAGCCGAGTATCACCCCGACGGTCGGCGCCTCGGGAATCCTGGCAAGGAGTCCTTCTGCCTGTCTTTCAAAATCGAGGTCTGTTGACATCCTATCCGACCAGGATCCCTGCGATCGTGGCGGTCAGAAGAGTGGCGAGCGTTCCCCCCAAGACCGAGCGCAAGCCCAAGGCTGCGATGTCCTTCTGCCGATGGGGCGCGAGCGGTCCGATCCCGCCGATCTGTATGGCGATCGACGAAAAGTTGGCAAATCCGCACAGCGCATAGGTGGCCATCAAGATCGTCTTCTCCGAAAGCGCCTTGGCTTGCACCAGGGCGGCCAGATCAAGGTAGGCCACAAACTCATTCAAAGCGACCTTTGTGCCGATCAGGCTCCCAAACGAGAGTGCGTCGGTCCATGGGACGCCAATCCCTACCGCGAGAAACTGTAGAACCACTCCGAACAGATACTGCAAAGATACTGTGGTCGGCTTTTCATAGAAGGACGTCAACCAGCCGTTCATGCCAGAGATGTCACCGATCCATCCAAGTATCGCATTCACCAACGCGATCAACGCAATGAATGCCAATAACATACCGGCGACATTGAAAGCCAGTTTGAGGCCATCACCGGCACCCGTCGCGGCCGCCTCGATGATGTTCGAGGCGTTGCGTTCGACCTTGAGCTTGACGGTGCCTCGGGTCTCGGGTTCCTCTACCTCCGGGTGGAGGATCTTGGCGATCAACAAACCCGCAGGGGCGGCCATGGTGCTGGCGGCCAGCAGTTGAACGGCGAAGCGCAGCTGGGCCTCCTGCAGGTTGATACCGTGGGCATTCGCGAACGATTGGCCCAGCATCTGGATGTAGCTCACCATTACTCCTCCCGCAATCGTGGCCATGCCCCCGACCATGATTGCCATGATCTCCGAATTGGTCATCGTTCCGATGTAGGGACGAATGAGCAATGGCGCCTCGGTCTGGCCTACGAAGATGTTGGCCGTGTTCGAGAGGGATTCCGCACCGCTGGTGCCCATGAGGCGAGCCATGACCCATGCCATGCCTTTCACGACGGTCTGCAGGATGCCGAGGTAATACAGAACGGATGTCAGACAAGAGACGAAGATGATCGTTGGAAGGACCTGAAACGCAAAGAAGAATCCGAGGCTGTTCGGACCGCTGTTCAGAGCGAGATTACCGAAGACGAATTGCGACCCGACGGTCGTGAAGCCCAGGAGGGCGACTACGCCGTGCCCGATCCCGTCAATGCCGTCCTTCAGCCAACCGAGCGGGCCAAAGAGGGCTCGCAGCTGTTCAGAGTAGAGGATGAAGATCGCGAAGGTCAATTGGATCGCCAAGCCGCTGGCGACTAGGCGCCAATTGATGCGACGCCGGTTGTTCGAGAAGAGGACGGCGATACCAAGAATGAACAGCACGCCGCCGATGCCTCGGAGCACGGAGATGAGGTCCATAGCGTCTGTAAGAGGTCAGTGGGAGTGAGTCTGATGACAGCGGCGGCAGCGGGCCTCGTAGAGGTCTTTCGCACCGACGACCACCCGTTCCTGCGATCCGCCCTTCCGGTAGGTGCGGTCGGCCGGATTACCGCAGACGACACAGATGGCGAGGGTCTTGGTGATATACTCTGCGACGGCCAGTAGCTGCGGGATGGGGTCGAATGGCTTCCCTTGGAAATCCTGGTCGAGCCCCGCTACGATGACACGCCGTCCTTCGTTGGCCAGATGCTCGCACACCTCGACGAGATTCACATCGAAGAACTGCGCCTCATCAACGCCGACCACCTGAGCGGTGCCGGCGAGTCGAAGGATCTCCGATGCGTCCTTGACAGGAGTCGAAATGAGCGATTGCTCGCTGTGTGATACGATGCGCTCGCGGTCGTAGCGATCGTCAATAACGGGCTTGAAGACGGCGACGGTCTGTCTGGCGATCTGGGCGCGGCGAAGCCGTCGGATGAGTTCCTCGGTCTTTCCGCTGAACATGCAGCCGCAAATGACTTCGATCCAACCGACGCTACGGGGAATGAGGTGCAGGGTGGACGTATCCATCATCGTGAACGCGAGCGGTTCCGGAGGAACGCGCCGTCGAACGCGTGAGGAAGGAGTTCCTTCAATCTGTGAACGCGCGTCCGGCGAGATGGTGAAATGAGAATCACGTCGATGTTACCGGCCAGGTCGGAGATGACCTGCCGGCAAGCTCCACAGGGGGGTGTCAATGGATCGGTATCGGCCGCGACCGCGATCGCAACGAAATCCCGTTCTCCTTCCGAGATGGCCTTGAAGAGCGCGACCCGTTCGGCGCACATGCTTAGACCGTACGAGCTGTTCTCGACGTTGCAGCCGGTGTAGACCCTGCCCGTCGCTGTCAAGACGGCGGCACCGACGGCAAATCGGGAATACGGCGCAAGGGCGAACGACCGCGCTCGAAGGGCGACCAACCCAAGGTCTCGGTACTGTTGCCGCATTCGGGATCGAACAATGTGTCGTTCAATATATCCAAAAGGCCCCGCATCTGCAATGAACTGGCTGCTGACGAGTCGAAGTTGTGTCTCGCGGCAAAGGTGAGTACCTTAGTTGTTGATGACACGCCGAACGATCAGCCAGCGCTTCTCTCGCGAACGGCTCCTCCGGATCGCGATCATTCTGGGTGTATTTGTCGTCTTGTTCTATCTGGTCGACGACATCATCATGCCGCTGTACACGGCCCAGGGCCACACCACTTCGGTACCGTCCGTCGTAGGTTTGACCGTTGACGAAGCGAAGGAGGCGATCAGAAAGGCCGGACTGGTGCCTCACGAGGCGGAAACGAGACCGGACAAGACCTACCAAGTTGGGACCGTTGCCTTTCAGAATCCCCCTGCCGATGCGACCGTCAAGTACGGTCGCGGTGTCTACCTGACGATCAGCGGCGGAGAGATCCTGGTGCCGGTGCCCGCGCTGCGAGGCAAGTCCTTGAGGGAGGCCACATTCTCGCTCGAACGCGTTGGCTTGCGCATCGGCGAGGTGCGCTACGAGCCGTCGGACGAGATCTTCATGAACACCATCATCTCCCAGGCGGTCGACGCCGAACGCAAGGTCAAAGCGGGAACCGCGATCGGCGTTGTCGTAAGCCAGGGCAAGGTTGGGGAACAGCGGGCTGTTCCAAATCTGACCGGAAAATCGCTCACAGAGGCCCGAAAGTTGCTTCTCCAGGCCGGCTTCGTCGTAGGCACAGTCTCCTACCAGGCCAGTTTGGACCTCCTGCCGAACACCGTCATCGACCAGTACCCTCGTCCCGCTGAGATGGCGCGGTTCGGACAAACGATCGATCTGTTCGTGGCGCAAAAGATGGAGCCGCCACCGGATGCGGAGAACTGACGTGGACGTCGTCATTGCCCCCTCATTGTTGGCGGCTGATTTCAAGCGGCTGGCCGACCAGGTGGCTGCCGTGGAGCGCGGCGGTGCCCCCTGGATCCATATCGATGTGATGGATGGTGTATTCGTACCCAACATCAGTTTTGGACCGCCGGTCATCAGCTCACTGCGTCCCTCGACGAATCTGGTGTTCGACACACATCTCATGATCACCGACCCCGACCGACACATCGAGTCATTTCGCAAGGCGGGGGCCGATGTCATCACGGTCCACTGGGAGGCGTGCACCCATCTTCAGCGAACGATCGGCCGCATTCACGAGATGGGGGCAAAGGCCGGCGTTGCATTGAATCCGGCAACACCCGTCGAATTCGTTCGGCCGGTCCTCCACGAGATCGATCTGTTGCTGATCATGTCCGTCAATCCGGGATTCGGGGGCCAGAAGTTCCTCCCATCGACATTCGACCGATTGCGGCAGGCGCGCGAACTGATCAGCTCGGCTGGCATCGCCGTTCGCATCGAAGTGGATGGCGGCGTCGATGTCAGCAATGTCGGCGCATGCGTCTCCGCCGGCGCCGATACGATCGTTGCAGGGACCTCGGTGTTCGGACATCCCGACCCGGCTGAAGCCGTTCGCGCGCTGGCCCGCAGCGCCCAACCATCACCGACCATCGCCTGAAGCATCATGCGGTACGCATTGACCAACATGGATATCGTCACCCCGTTCCGTCATGTCGAGCGGGGCATTGTGGTGATCGAAGACGGCATCATTGCCGGTATCGGCGGACCTCAGGATTTTCCCGTCCCGAGCGACATCCCCGTCTACGATCTGGAAGGGAAGATCCTGGCGCCCGGATTCATCGACCTGTTGGTCCACGGCGGGGGCGGCTACGGGTTCGCCGATACGGATCCTGAAGCGGTCGGCAAGGTCTCTGAGTTCTTTTTCGCCCACGGCACGACCGGACTATGCGCGGCCCTCTACAGCAAGCCGGAGAAGGAGATGGTGGCCGACGTAGCACGCATCGCTTCGTTCGCCGAACAGACGAAAGGGAAAGGGAACGTCTGGGGCATTCATCTGGAAGGTCCGTTCATCAATCCTGAGTTGCACGGGGCGATGAAGGTGGAATACCTGTGGAAGGCCAATCTCGACGGCTGGAATCGTCTGTTGGCGGCTGGCAAGGGCCTGATCCGGCTGATGACGATCGCACCGGAGCTTCCCGGCATGGCGGACATCATGCGAGCGGCGGCGCGGGCCGGCGTGGTCCTGTCGATCGGACACTCGACCGCATCCTATGAGGAGGTCCTGTTTGCGATCGACAATGGCGTTGCTCACGTCACGCACATGTTCAACGCGATGCGTCCGTTCCATCATCGCAAACCCGGGGTCGTCCTGAGCGCCCTGCTGCACAATGAATTGAAGATCGAGCTTATTGCCGACGGCATCCACGTGCATCCCGCGGTCATGAAGCTCATCTACCAGGTGAAAGGGTCCGGAGGGATCATCCTCGTGACCGATGCCATCCGGGCGTCGGGCATGCCTGAAGGCGAATACGTCTTCATGGATCAGAAGATCCTGATGAAGGATCGGCGCGCGTATCTGCCCGACGGCACGCTGGCTGGGAGCACGCTGACGATGAATCAGGCGGTTAAGACGATGGTGCAGCAGGTCGATGTCCCGCTCACCGACGCGGTCCGAATGGCTTCGCTGAACGGCGCCAAGGTGCTGGGCCTGGAGCATCAGAAAGGCATCATTGCCGTCGGCAAGGACGCCGACCTCGTGGTCTTCGACAAGGATTTCGACGTTCACATGACGATCTGCGAAGGGGAGATCCGGTATCGAAGATGAACTCGCGGATGAGCGTGGCGCGTTCAAACGCCGCCGGGGGCCCGTCCCTTGGGCGGCGTTCGCGTTTTTCCCTTGACAACGAATGATTACGGACTTATATTTGTTAATGGATGACCGTCAATTACCTTATCTAGTAAAGTCAACATGCAATTGGACCAGATAGATGTGACCATTCTTGAGATCTTGCAAAAGAATGGCCGCACGCGCCGGAACGAACTGGCCGAACGGGTCGGACTCTCTCTCCCCGCGGCCAGTGAGCGGCTTCGTAAACTGGAGGAGAACGGCTACGTGCAAGGGTACTTTGCCAAGGTGTCGCACAAGCTCCTCGGCAAGGATATCACGGCCTTCGTCACGGTCACCGTGGATTCCTCCAAGCATTTCCATGCCTTCACCGATCATGCCGCCACGACGGATGAGATCCTGGAATGTCACGCCATTACGGGCGATGGGACTCATCTCATCAAAGTACGCACCGAGAACACAGCCAGCCTCGAGAAACTGCTGGCGAAGATTCAATCGTGGAACGGCGTCACAAAATCCACGACCATGGTCGTCCTCTCCACCACGAAAGAGACCTTTCGCGTCAAAGTTCCACTACCATCATAACCTTATCAAGGAGCGTACATGGCCAGATCCAAAGGGAACCCGGAGATCGACCGGGTCTTCAAGATGATCAAGGAGCACGGCGTCAAGATCGTGGACCTGAAATTCACTGACATGCTCGGCCAATGGCAGCACGTTTCGGTGACCGTCGGCGAGTTCGACCCCGATCATTTCGAGGACGGGCATGGTTTTGACGGCTCGAGCATCCGGGGTTTCCGGCGGATCCACGAAAGCGACATGTTGTTGTATCCTGACGCGTCGACGGCCTTCCTCGACCCCTTCACCGCCGTGCCGACCTTGAGCGTTATGTGCGACATCGCCGACCCCATCACCAAGGAACCTTACTCGCGTGACGCCCGGTACATCGCCGAAAAGGCCGAAAAGTACCTGCGCTCGACGGGCGTCGCCGACACGGCCTACTTCGGTCCGGAGCCGGAATTCTTCATCTTCGACAACATTCGATTCGACCAGTCGGCGAATTTCGGCTACTACTTCATCGATTCGGAAGAGGGGATCTGGAACAGCGGTTCCGATGCACGTCCGAATCTGGGACATCGGATCCGCCACAAAGAAGGCTATTTCCCCGTGGCGCCCCTCGATACGCTCCAAGACCTCCGGACGGAAATGGTCCTCACGATGCAACAGGTGGGTATCGAGGTTGAAGTGCACCACCACGAGGTGGCAACGGCCGGCCAGACCGAGATCGACATGAAGCGCACGACACTCGTGAAGATGGCCGACAACTACCAGCTTTACAAATACATCACGAAAAACGTGGCCCGGCGGCATGGCAAGACGGTCACTTTCATGCCGAAGCCGCTCTTCGGCGACAATGGGTCCGGCATGCATGTTCACCAAAGCCTCTGGAAAGGGGGCAAGCCATTGTTTGGAGGGAACGGCTACGCCGGACTGAGCGAAATGGCCATGTACTACATCGGCGGCATCCTCAAGCATGCCCCCGCCCTCTGCGCTATCACGAATCCCACGACCAACTCATACAAACGCCTCGTTCCGGGGTTCGAAGCGCCCGTCAACCTCGCCTATTCGCAGCGCAACCGGTCGGCCTCTGTGCGCATCCCGATGTACTCGTCCAGTCCCAAATCGAAGCGCATCGAGTTCCGATGTCCCGACCCGCTCTGCAATCCCTACATGGGATTTGCCGCGCTCCTTATGGCGGGGCTCGACGGCATCATCAACAAGATCGACCCGGGCAAGCCGCTCGACAAGGACATCTACGAAATGACGCCCGAGCAGCTCCGCGACGTCCCCAGTACGCCGGGTTCGCTCGGCGAGGCCCTCGACGCCCTCGAGCGTGATCATGACTTCCTGCTCCGCGGCGATGTCTTCACGGAAGATGTCATCGAGACGTGGCTCGACTACAAGCGAACACGCGAGGTCAAGCCGATGGCGCTGCGCCCGCATCCGTTCGAGTTCATGATGTACTACGACGCCTGATTGCGGACCTTCCATTCACCACGGTCCCGGTCTCCCGACGTTGGGAGGCCGGGGCCTGCTGTTTTGCGGGCATTCCGTTGCTTCTGGCAACGGTTTTCGCTAGGTTCAAGGCGTTTGCATGGAGTACACCCGTCTCAAATACGGCATGCGCGGCCGAACGGCGATCATCACGCTCAGCCGGCCCGAAAAGCATAATGCTTTCGACGACGTGATGGTGTCGGAATTGGCTCAGGCATTCACGCAGGCATCGCGCGAGCCGTCGGCCAAGGTGGTCATCTTGCAGGCGGAAGGAGAATCGTTCTGCTCCGGTGCCGACCTGGCGTATCTGAAACGGCTGTCAGAGTTCGACTTCAATCAAAATCAGCGCGATTCGCAGCAGCTGATGAAGCTGTTCCTTCAGGTCTATTCGTTACGAAAACCGGTGATCGGCCTCGTGCAGGGTCCCGCGTTGGCCGGCGGATGCGGTCTGGCGACGGTCTGTGATATCGTCGTTGCCGCACGCGAGACCGCAACGTTCGGGTACACGGAGGTCCACATCGGCTTCGTTCCGGCCCTGGTCATGGCCTTCCTCCTGCGGCGCGTGGGCGAGGGACGGGCACGCGAACTGACGCTTCGAGGGAACATCATCACAGCCGATGAAGCATACCGGATCGGCCTTGTCAACCGGGTTGTACCGGCCATGGAACTCGGGGCAGAAGGAGAGCGCCTGGCCGAGGAACTCGCCGACCGGAACAGCGGCTCGTCCATGGGACTGATCAAGGAACTCCTCGGCCGCATCCATGGCCTTTCGACTCCTGATGCGCTCGAATACGCATCGAACCTGAATGCCCTGACGCGGATGACGGAGGAGTGCAAGCGAGGCATTGCCGCTTTCCTCAAGAAGGAGCCTCTCCGATGGTAGCCCCCGCTCCGAATGTGGTGAAGGCCCTCACCGACAAGCTCCGGACCGTTCCTGACTTTCCAAAGCCCGGCATACGCTTCAAGGACATCACGCCGATCTTGCAGGATCCAACGACGTTGCAGATGGCGGTCGACGTCCTTGCGCAGCGATTTCAGGAGGATGCCATCGATGCGGTCGTGGGCATCGAGTCACGCGGCTTCATTCTGGGGGCGCCGCTGGCCGTCAAACTGGAAGCGGGCTTCATCCCGGTCCGCAAGCGCGGAAAACTGCCCGCGCAGGTTCGACGCGCCTCGTACGCCCTCGAATATGGAACGGACGAGATCGAGATCCATGCGGACGCCATTCGGACCGGACAGCGCGTGCTCGTCCACGACGATCTGTTGGCCACCGGAGGAACACTGGGCGCCGCCATCGAGCTCGTCCAAGCTCTCGGTGGCACTGTCGTCGGCGTTGCCGTTCTGATCGAGCTGAGCTTTCTGAAGGGCGCGGCCCGGCTTGCGCCCCATGAGGTCTTTTCCGTCATCCGCATCGACGCCGAATGATCGCACCCTGGGCCCCTCATGGGGCCCGTTCCATTCATGCTCCGCATCGGCACATACGCTCCCGACTTCGAACTGCGTCTGCACAACGGTCTTCGCTTCCGCCTGTCGGATCAGCGCGGGACGAAGAATGTCGTTGTCTACTTTTATCCGAAGAACCACACTTGGGGATGCACGCGTGAAGGGTGTTTGTTTGCGCATCACATCCGAGAGATCGAGGCCCTCGACGCCGTGCTGGTCGGGATCAACGGCGAGTCGCTTGAGCAGCACCGCGCGTTCGCCGAGGCCTATCGGTTCCCGTTTCCGTTGGCTAGCGATCCCCGGCTCGAGGTCTGCCGCAACTACCGGGTACTCTGGCTGGGGAGCAAAGCCATCCGACGCGTGACCTACGTGATCGACAAGCGCATGGTGGTGCGCGGCGTCGCTCATCATGAGCTCCTGATCGACAAGCACTGGTCGTACGTCAGGCGCATCCTGACGCATCTCCGCGACGAAGAATCGATGCGCACGTACAATCGCAAGGCCTGGGAGCTATGAAGACAATCATCGAACCGTTCAAGATCAAGAGCATCGAACCCATCCGCTTCACCACGCGCGACGAGCGCAGCGAGATCCTGCAGGCGGCACACTACAATCCGTTCCTCATTCACGCCGATGACGTCATGATCGACCTCCTGACGGATTCGGGGACTTCCGCCATGAGCGCGCGGCAGTGGTCGGGCATCATGGACGGCGACGAGTCGTACGCCGGCTCACGAAGCTACTATCGGTTCGAGACGGCCGTACGCAACCTGACCGGCCTCACGCATATCATACCCGTTCACCAGGGACGGGCTGCCGAGAAGATCTTGTTCACGATCATCGGGGGCAAGGGAAAGAAGATCCCGAGCAACACCCACTTCGATACGACCCGCGCGAACATTGAGTACAGCGGGGCCGAAGCCGTCGACCTGCTGAACGAAGTGGGCAAGCATCCGCATGAGCGGGCGGACTTCAAAGGCAATATCGACCTCGACGCGTTGGAGGCGTTTCTCGCCCGTGAAGGAAAAGAGCGTGTCCCCCTGTGCATGATCACGGTAACGAACAATTCCGGAGGGGGTCAGCCGGTGTCCATGGCGAACATCCGCGGAGCTCGCGAGGTGACCAGAAGACACGGTGTCCCGCTCTTCCTTGATGCGTGCCGGTTTGCCGAGAATGCATACTTCATCAAGCTGCGGGAGCCCGGATTCTCCGGTCGATCAGTGGCCGAGATCGCGCGTGAGATGTTCTCATACGTCGACGGATGCACGATGAGCGCCAAGAAGGACGCCCTCGTGAACATGGGGGGATTCCTCGCGCTGAACGACGGAGCACTGGCGTCGCAAGCGCGAAACCTCTTGATCGTGACTGAAGGATTCCCGACCTACGGCGGACTGGCGGGGCGCGACCTCGAGGCGATCGCCCAAGGACTCGAAGAAGTGGTACAGGAGGACTATCTCCGGTACCGCATCCGGTCGGTTGAGTACCTCGCAGAAAAGCTTCTGAGCGCAGAGGTACCGATCGTCGAGCCGCCGGGTGGGCATGCGATCTACATCGATGCGAAGGAGTTCTTGCCGCACGTGCCTCCGAGCGAGTACCCGGGTCAGTCCGTTGCATGCGCCCTCTATGTCGAAGGTGGGGTCCGGAGCGTCGAGATCGGGTCGGTCATGTTCGGCAAGTATGCGCCCGACGGAACGCTCATCTCGCCTCCGATGGAACTGGTCCGGCTTGCCATTCCCCGCAGGGTCTATACGCAGAGTCATATTGACTACGTTTCCGAGGTGGTCATCGAAACGTACCGGCATCGCGAGGAATTGCGCGGCTTCCGCATCGTCGAAGAAGCACCCATGCTCCGCCATTTCACCGCAAAGTTCGCCCCCCTCTAAGCCGCGCTGAAGCGAAAAAAGTCATTGGAGAGCGGGGAAAACCTCATTAGATTACAGTGCATGTTCCCCGATAGCATCTCCCGCTTACGATGACGTGCACGGTTTGCGGTGCCGAGAATCCGGCGACGGCCACGGTCTGCCACAAGTGCAAGGCGTACCTCCAGAACCGGGTCCCGACGCTCGATCTCTTCCGCACGGCGTGGCGGACGATTACGGTGCCTTCAAAGGCCTTTCATGAGATCGCCATCGCCGAGCACAAGAACTACGCGATCTCCTTGTTCGCGGCCGCCGGCATTCCATTATTGAATGCCACGGTGGCGTGGTTGAAGGCGGGCGACCTCGCGGGCGGCCTGTTCGAAACGACGGGGGCCGTCGTGGGGATCGGTGTGGTGGCGGGCGCCCTTCTGGGGCTGGCACTGTCGTTGTTCCACATGCTCGGTGCGACAATCCTGCGCGGAGACGCATCGTTCCGCCGGTCGATGGGCGTTTCCGCCTACGCGCTCGTTCCGACAGTCGCCGTCGGATTGGCGCTCCTCCCGGTCGAGCTCCTCACGTTCGGCGAACACTGGTTCGTCGGAAATCCCCCTGCGGCTACGATCAACGGAGCATCGTTCTGGACCATGATCGTCCTGCATGGGGTGTCGATGGCATGGTCGCTGGTTCTGCTCGTCATCGGCGCGCACGTGGCCCTCCGCATGCCCTATTGGCGCGCAGGGATCACGGCCGTTATAAGCGTTGGAGCTGTGGCCGGGGGCTGGATGTGGCTGGCACAAACGGCGGAACAGCTGTTGTTCAAGACATTAAATCCTGTGCTTCCCTGAATCTGATCACGACACGACGAGTACGGAGCCATGGCACGCTATATTCTGCAGATCTCGTATGAGATCTTACCCGGCAAGCGCGACGAATTCCTCGCTCTGGCCCAGGAGATGAAGGCGCACTTCGGCGAATCAAAGAAGAAGGATTATGCCTTGTACGAGGTGAAAGGGAAGGGGCTTTCGGTGGTGGAGCAATTCGTCTGCTCCTCGAAGGAGGAGTTCGATGCGCTCGAGGACGACCTCGATGAGCGTGGCGAGGCGCTTGTCGACCAGTTGACCGGGATCATCGAAGGCGGGTCGGCGCGTTACGCGACGCTCGTCGAGATCTGAAATACGAACGCCCCCGATGGACTCCGGGGGCGTTCGTGCGCAAAGCCTGTTCGATCGGTCAATTCCGTCGTTCCAACGTCACGGTGACTGTCATGGTTTGACCCGCCCGACGCACGACCACGGGTACCTGGTCGCCCACCTTGTGCTCACCGAGAGCGTACGTGTAGTCGTAGAGATTCTTGATGTCAACCTTGCCGAATCTCAGGATCACGTCACCCGCCTGCAAACCCGCCTTCGCCGCAGGACTTCCCTCGCGGACGCCCGCCAACTTCATGCCCTCCGATTGCTCTCCGAAATCGGGGATCGTCCCGGTGTAGACACGACTGCTGCGTCCGTCGCCGCCGCCCATCGGACGCGGCGGTTCCGCCTGCACATAGACCGGGCGCCCCGGCAGATTCCCGAGGTCGCTGGCGACGGATGCGACAAGGTTCAACACCTGTCTGGTTCCTTCACCGTTGATCAACTGCCAGTCGTCTGACGGACGATGGTAGTCGCCATGCAGGTCGGTGAAGAAGTGAAGTACGGGGATCTTCTTGCTGTAGAAGGATGAATGGTCGCTCGGCCCGAATCCGTCCTTGTTCAGCTTAAGGACGAACGACGAATCGGCATTGTGCGCCATCACCAGTGAATCGAGTCCGACGGCGGTGCCGACGCCGTAGACGATCAGCTTGCGGTCGGTCAGCCGGCCGATCATATCCATGTTGATCATCGCTACCATGCGCGAAACCGGCGTTGTCGGGGCGTTCACGTAGGCCGAGGAGCCGAGGAGTCCCATCTCTTCGCCGGCAAAGGCAAGGAAGTACAACGTCCGCTTCGGACGGTTCTCAGGTCGTGCGAAGTACTGAGCCAGTTCCAACACGCCCGCCGTGCCCGAGGCATTGTCGTCGGCCCCGTTGTGAGGGGCAAGCGTGTCGGGACGGAGCGATCCTGAATCTTCTCCCCCCAGTCCCAGATGGTCGTAATGGGCGCCGATCACGATGATCTCGTCCTTGAGCGTCGGGTCGGAACCCTCGAGCAGCCCGACGACATTGTCGGCCCGGGCACGGACCAGCTCGACGTCGGCGCGCAGGTCGATCGTGACGTTGTCCAGCACGATCGAGCGGGGCTGCTTCGAAGACATGATGGAATCCTGCAGGGCCTTCAGCGATTCACCGGCGTTCCGGAGCCATTCATCGACCACGCTACGACGCAACGAGATCACGGGTAGGTCGGCACTGCCTGCCTGCCGGTCGTAGGAGAGCTTCATCGGGTCGTCGCTGTCGGAATCCGCCGGACCCGTGATGATGATGACCGCAGCGGCTCCCTTCTCTTTGGCCTTGAGGACCTTCGCTCGAAGCGCCGTGCTGGCTTGGAATTCCTGAGGCGGCTTATCGCCCCACGGCGAATACCGCATGACGATGACGGCTTTGCCCGTGACGTCAATCCCGGCGTAGTCATCGTAGCCGCGTTGCGGCATTGAGATCCCGTAGCCGGCGCACACCACACCCCCTTCGAACGATGCCGACGCTGAGAAGCCGAGCGGTCTGAAATCCTCATTCACCCGCAGGGTCCTTCGTGTCGCGCCCAGCGTGGTTGCAAGCCGATTGTTGACGCCGAGCCTGGCCGTCGAAACAAATTCGAAGGCGTGGCGATAGGATCCATCCGCTCCGGCGGGGGCGACTCCAGACGCTCGCATGTGCCGCTCGATGTAGTCGGCGGCGGCGGCGCCACCGGGCGTTCCAGATCCGCGACCCTGCCACTCGTCCTGCGCGAGGACGCGGATATGGGCCATGACGTCGTCGGAGGTAATGGCCGGAGAGAATTGAGCTTGCGCGGCGGTGAGACCGACAACAAGAAGGAGAGCGGCAAGCCGCCGGTAACGGTGGTTCATGTGCGTGCCTGTGGATTGGCGATGTACGTGGCAGCGTCGAACGCTTGGCCTGAGATCCCCTTGCCGTCGTCCGAAGCGAGATAGACAAACACTTCCGTGAGCTGTTCCGGTGTGCGGAGTGTTGCCGGATCCTCCTGAGGATAGGCCAGCCGCCGCATTTCGGTGGCCATCGGACCCGGATTCACCGAGTTGACGCGGATGTTGAAGGGTTTGAGCTCTTCCGCGAGTACCTGCGTCAATCCTTCAATGGCGAATTTTGACACGGCGTAGGCTCCCCATTGCTTGCGGCCCGTACGGCCCACCGATGAGCTTACGTTGATCACGGCGCCGGCGCCGCGACTCATCATCGATGGAACGAGCGCTCTCGTGAGGAAGAACGTCCCGTGGACGTTCGTTTGGATCACCTCATCCCACTCTTTGAGCGGATATTCCGCGATCGGAACCCTGGGGCCAAGCATGGATGCATTATTGATCAGGATGTCGACGTGCTTCCGGGCGGCGATCGTTTGTTCGGCGAACGCGCGGACGCTCTGCGAATCGGAAATGTCGCAGGGCAGGGCAATGACGTCGGCTCCACGGGCGGTCAGGTCGGCCTGAAGAGACTCCAGCAGCCGTATCGAGCGAGCACAGACGGTGAGCAGGGCTCCTTCCGCAGCGAACCGGATGGCGAGGGCCCGGCCCAGACCTTTTGATGCGCCGCTGATGACGACGTGCTTTCCCTTGAGCTTCATCCCGTCATTCCACCCAATCGGCAATGAAGATGTTGAATTCATAGCGTCCCTTCGCATTCCGGTCTGACACGAAGACGACCTTCGTTCCGTCGCGATTGAACATCGGGAAGGAATTGAACGTGCCGCCATGGGTGACCTGCTCCAGACCCGTGCCGTCGTCGTTGATCAGATAGATTTGGAACGTGCGTCCCTTCGGGTCGCTGAGGTTTGAGGCGAAGGCGATGCGACGGTCTGATGGATGGAAGAATGGAGCGAAATTAGCAGCCCCATTGCTCGTCAGCTGGCGGCGCTGCGAGCCGTCGACGTTGATCGTGAAGATTTCCATACGGGTCGGCCGCACGAGTTGTTCGGCCAGTAATGCCTTGTACTCCGCGATGCCGGCACTGTCGGTGTGATGGTAGCCGCGATACACCAGTCGCGTTGCGCTCCACGAAAAGAACGCCCCGCCATCATAGCCCGGGTCGTTCGTCACGCGCCGGACGTCGGACCCGTCGATGTTCATCGTGTAGAGGTCCAGGTCTCCGTCGCGCGACGATGTAAAGACGATCCGGTCGCCCTTGGGAGATACCGTGGCTTCGGCGTCATATGCCGGCGTGGCCGAGAGGACCCGCAGGTCCGAACCGTCGGCGTTCACCGTATAGAGATCGTAGGCGCCGTAGACGCCCCATACATAGCCCTTCGATTTGTCAGGACGGGGAATACAGTCGGGCGACGCGGCGTGCGTGCTCGCATAGACGAGTCGGCGGTCGCCGGGTAGGAAGTAGGCGCAGGTCGTGACCCCCTTGCCAGTGCTCACCAGACGCTGTTCGCTGCCGTCCAGGTTCATGGTGAAGATCTGATCACATCCGAAGGGTTCGCGCGTCGATTGAAAGGAGAGTTTGGTGAAGTCGTGCGAAAAGTACGCTTCGGCATTCGTGCCGCCAAAGGTCAGCTGACGGATGTTCCGCAGTCGATGTTCCAATGGATGACGGAGCGGATCGGCTTCCTGGCCAGAGGCCGATAGCGTCGCGATCACCAGCGTCAACAGCAATCTGAATCGTGTCATGACATCTGAAGGTGGTAATGGATGAGTGCGTCGTTGTCAGCAGGTGCCCGTCGACAACCGGGTCCCATCGTGCAGGTCCATGATCTCCGCGATCGCATCCAAGCGTAGCTCGATGGCAGTCTTCTCATTCTCAGGAATGAAAAGACAGAATTCCTCGTTTCCGCGGGCAAAGACATCTGTAACGAGGCCGGTCCTTTCCGTGCCGTCGCCCATGCGAAGCCGCACGGGATGCTTCCGCAAGGAAGCTGCTTCGAACAGATCATAGGTCCCACACGCGATCGCTCGGTAGGGGAGCTTCTGAAGATCCATAGCTCGCAGGATCGAAGGCAAATGATGAAGGACTTGCTTTATCGCGGCAGAGCCGAGAGCACAGCTTGCAGTGCTTCGAAATCGGCGTCATCCCGGACGGAGTAGTCGAGGTCGGCGTAAACAATCCGGCCTTGTCGGTCCACCACGAACACGGTCCGTCGGTTGTATCCGGTCGAAGGATTGTAGCTATGGTATGCCTTCGCCACGGCGTGATCGTGGTCGCTCAGCAGACGGAAGGGAAGGTCGAGTTCCTTGGCCCAGGCATGGTGTGAATAGACATAGTCGCCGCTGATCGCCAGCACGTCGACGTCCAGGCGCTTAAATGTGGCAATGTCGTCCCGGAAGCTGCACACTTCCCGCGTGCATCCACCGCTCCAGTCAGCGGGGTAGAAGGCGAGCAGGACCCTGCGCTTGGCGACGTGCGTTGCGAGTTGCAGCGGAGAGAAGGCGATCGAGTCGCGGGTGGCGTATCGCAGGGAGAAGTCGGGCGCCTGTTGGCCCACCTCGATCTGGGCCTGGGCGAGGGACGCCGTGAAGACGATCGGCCAAAGAGCGGCCCAGCGATGGGGTCTTGTTGTGGAGTTCATGTATCAAAAATACGCCACGATCACCGCAGAAGCAAAGGGAGTGGTAATGCCTGCAGAAGCGGGAGTCCCGGTTGCAGTTCAGTCCGTCGGGCGCTATATTTTGTTATGGTACGTCATTTCGAACGCACGAGTGTGGTGATGTTGATCGCGTTGGTGCTCGGGGTCACCGAGGCCTCGCTGATCCATCACCATCCGTTCCGCATTTGGCCCGTGGCGGCGGAAGCACTCATGGCGAACGATGCCAACGCCTCCGCGGGGGGGCGTTCTGCGATCGTCGGCCATGTCTGTGCCCTGTGTGTCGTCGGACTCCAAGGGATGGAACCGCCGACGGCAACGAGCCGCGTTCCCGCCTCACCGACTCCATCGCCGTTGGCGGACCCGCCGACGGTCATCGACCTCTCAACCTGCACCGGCTCAAACTCGAAACGCGGCCCGCCCGCAGCTTGAGCATACCCGTGTCTTGAACCCCGCGCACGCCCGGACGTATCGGTCCGTGGTCCGTCGCGCCGCTGTTGCATCACGTCCACTTCATCCCATGCGATCGATCATCGTGGCGATCGTTGGTCTGACATTGTCCGTGTGTCCATCGCTCACGGGTCAACCATCGATGACATATCGTCTTTCGGGCGTCGTGCGCGATAGCGCCACCGGCTCGCCGCTGGATGGAGCAAGCGTGTACGTCGTTCACGCTCGATCGGGCACTCTTACGGATGTCGACGGGCGGTTCGACTTCCCCGCCCTGCAGAGCGGACGCCATGAGATCATCGTGCGGATGGTGGGATACGCCGAAGCGCGTCGAACGTTCGTGCTCGCCGCGAATGCCGAGCTGGAGTTCCCATTGATCCAGGTCGACATTGCGATGAAGGGATTGACCATCACGGGCGCCATGGATAAGGCGGGGTTGATGGGTTCGAATCGTGCCATCAGCGTGGTCGGCGCCGACGATCTTCATCGCCTGCGCGGTCAGACCCTAGGCGAAGCGCTGGACCATCTGCCAGGGGTCACGTTGATCTCGACCGGTCCCTCGATCACCAAGCCCGTCATCCGCGGCCTGCATAGTCAGCGGATCGTGCTGTTGAATGCCGACCTCCGACAAGAAGGGCAACAGTGGGGCGCAGAACATGCACCCGAGATCGACCCCTTCGCCGGAGAAGGCATCGAGGTCGTCAAGGGCCCCGCGAGCGTTGAGTACGGGGCGGAGGCGATCGGTGGCGTGGTGCGTATCATTCCGCGAGAGCTGCGACGTGTGCGGGGACATGAGGCAGAATTTCATCTGAGTGCCTTTTCCAACAATGCTCAAGGTGCTATGTCGGGTTGGGTGGAAGGAGCCTCCGACGTTCTCTCGGGACTCGCCTGGCGATTGCAGGGAAGTGCGCGACGAGCGGGAGATGCACGGGCGCCTTCGTACGGACTTGCCAACACCGCCTTCGCAGAGCTGGACGGTGCGCTGACGTTCGGCTACGTCTTCGAAACGGGCGAGGTCTCGGCGCACCTGAGCCGATTCACGACGGAGTTGGGCGTTTTCCAGGGCTCGCATATCGGCAATGTCACGGACCTTCGTCGGGCGATCGCAAGCGAACGTCCGCTCGTGGAACGACCGTTCAGCTATGAGATCACGATGCCGAAGCAGGTCATCAGCCACGACCTCGCGGCCTTTCGGGCACGAACAACGCTTGCGGGCGTCGGCTCGCTCGACGTACGGCTGGGACGACAGCAGAATCACCGGCGGGAGTATGACGCCTTGCGGATCTTCGGGCAACTGCAGACGAGGCCCGGCTTCGACCTGACGCTCACGAGCACGACGGCGGATGTGAAGCTAATGCATGTACCGGTGGGGTCGTTGACGGGAACGATCGGGTTGAGCGGCACCCGGCAGGGGAACGTGAGCGAGGGCACGACGCGACTGATACCGAATTTCCGCGCCCACAACGCCGGCCTGTTTATGATCGAGGAATGGAGTCGCGAAGCGCTCCGCGTGTCGGGCGGTGCGCGTGTGGACTGGAGACAACTCGACGTCTATCGCTTCTCAGGCGTTGCCGTCGAAAAGACCACAGCGACGTATTCGAACGTAACCGGTGCGCTGGGAGCACAGTGGCAATTCCATCCGACGTGGTCTTTGGGGGCGAATCTTGGGAGCGCTTGGCGTCCGCCAAGCCTGAACGAGCTCTACAGCGATGGCGTCCATCATGGCTCAGCCCAGTATGAGATCGGCGACCCCACGCTTCAGAACGAGCGGAGCACGTCGCTCGACATAACGGTCCGGCATATCGGCGATCGAGCCCATGTTGACGCTAGTCTCTTCCTCAACAGGATCAATGGCTTCATTTCGCTCTTCCCGAGGCCCGAGCCCACGCTGACGGTCCGGGGCGCATTCCCGACCTTTCGGTACCGCCAGGATGATGTCGTCATGCACGGCGTCGACGGCTCTGTGGAGTGGCACGTCTCCGGCCTCATGCGATTGGGCCTGACGCTCTCTGCCGTTCGCGGAACGCTGGTGTGGACGAAGGAGCCGATGCTCTTTGTGCCCGGCGATCGGGGGAGATTTCTCATCCACATCGAACTGCCGGATCGCTGGGGCCTGACCGGCTCGTATCTCGAAACCACGGTGACCGCAGTGCGCCGCCAGACCCGCTTTCCCGTCAACGTCGATTATGCCGACCCTCCACCCGGCTACGCCTTGCTCGACATCGAGACCGGCACGCACCTGCATTGGGGAGAGCAGGTCATCGATCTGACATTGTCCGTCCGGAACGTTCTCGATACGGCGTTCCGCGATTATCTCAGTCGTTACCGCTACTTCACGGATGACCCCGGTCGATCCTTCGTTGTACGCGTGAGCACCAGATGGGGTCGCCCGTGAGCGTCGCAGATCACTCAATCAGACTTTCATCGGAGAATATCCATGCGTAACGTCTTCATCATCCTCCTGTTGAGCAGCCTCTACCTGATCCCCGCGTGCAACGAGAAGGATCCGACTTCACCGGAAAACGAACTCGAGCATGAGGTCATCACATCGATCACCCTCGTCCTCCGCGACTCTGTGACATCGGCGGCACGAACGGCCTCCTGGAGAGACGCCGACGGGCCCGGAGGTGCTGCACCTGTCGCCGATACGCTCGTCCTTGCCCCTGGCCGGACCTATCTTGGCGCCATCGTTCTTTTGAATGAGTCGGTTACGCCGACCGATACGCTCAATCACGAGATCGAGGGACAAGCCGATCAACACCAATTCTTCTATACTCCCACGGGAGGCCTCGTGGGGACTGTCACCATTGATCGTACCGACCGCGACACGAACATTCCGCCTTTGCCGGTCGGTCTTGAGTTCAAGGTCCGGACGTCGCCGGGCGGACCTTTCAACGGCGGGATCAACATCGTTCTGAGCCACTACGAGGGCATTCCGAAGACTGCTGCGCCCGGGCCAGAGACTGATATTGACGTCACGATCGCCACGCGGGTGCAATGATGCAAACCTCGGTGGAACAGGGAGCCATGCTGAGCGGTCGGCGTGTCGTTGTAGTCGGAGGCTCCGGCGCGGTCGGTTTGGAGGTGGTGAAGCATGCGGCCGCTTCGGGCGCGAAGGTGTTCGCCAGTCATGGTCCCGGCCGTGAGGATGTCGCACCTGGCGGAGACATCCGTTGGTCCCGCATCGATGTCACGCAGGAATCCACGGTCGTGCAATTCTTCGAGGAAGCGAAGAGGCTGCTGGGCTCGGTGGACGTGGTCATCAACACGGTGGGTACGTATGCCGGGGGAGATCCCGTTGCGACACTCCCTGCCGACGTCTGGGATCGACTGATGACCTTGAATCTTCGTTCGGCATTTCTGGTCATGCGTGAGGCCATCAGAACGATGAACGGTCAGTCGTACGGACGGATCATTCAGATCGCAGCACTGTCGGCTCTTGAACCTTCACAAGGCTCAGCGGCGTATGCAGTCTCGAAGGCCGCCATGGTCCATCTGGCTGAGATCGCCGCGCGGGAGACGGCAAACAGCGGGATCACGATCCACTCGATCGCTCCCCGGATCATCGACACGCCCGCGAATCGACGCGACATGCCAGGGGCCGACCGCTCGACTTGGGTACAGCCCTCAGAGATCTGCAAGGCGATCGATCGGCTTTGCGATCCGGCCATGACCCTCTCGGGCATGACGGTCCGATTGCCGGGAGGCGGCGTCGCTGAATGACGCAGGAACCAACTGTCCGGGCCCGTCCGAACTCGCAAGGGAACGGATGGGCCTTTGTTATTCTTGTGCGTGGAATCAATGGAAATTCCGGACAGCTTTGCGTATTTTAAATGAAATTTGAAGACCTGCGACATGACCCTTACGGAACGCATCAACGACGACATCAAGGCCGCCATGAGATCAGGCGACCAGGTTCGGTTGAACACGGTCCGCTCCATTCGTGCGGTGCTCATTGAACTCTCCAAGCGGGGAACGGGAGCCATCACGCCCGACGAAGAAGTCCAGGCGTTGATCGCCGCCGCCAAGAAGCGGAAGGAGGCGATCGAGATGTACGAGAAGGCTGGGCGCAAGGACCTCGCCGACACCGAACGTCAGGAGCTGGCGGTCATTCAAGGATACCTTCCACAACAACTGACGCGCGAAGAGGCCGAGGCCGTAATCCGTCGTGTGATCGCCGACACCGGGGCCTCAGGACCCAAGGACATGGGCAAGGTGATGGGGCCGGTGATGAAGGAATTAAAGGGTAGGATCGACGGAGCGGTCATCCAAGAGCTGGTCAAGTCGAAGCTGGGGAGCGGAGCGTGATCCTCGACATTCTTCTTGGGGGATGGCTCATCGTTGCGACCTTACTAGGCCTGCGCGATGGCGTCGTACGCAAGGCAGTATCCGCCGTCATGACGATCGTCGCTTTGATCCTCAGTCAGGTCTTCATGCGCGATGCGGCTGACATTCTGGTCGAAAGCGCCGGGGTGGATCCATCGAATGCGCCCGTCCTTGGCTCGTTGACCGTCTTTCTCGGCCTCATGACGATCCAGTCCCTCGTATATCGGTTTGCAACAGGTCCGTACAAGATCGGCGGCATCGGCGATCGGGTCGCCGGTAGCATCATCGGCTTGTTTCAAGGTGTGCTCTTTCTGAGCGGATTTCTGTTCCTGATGGCCATCATCGGCTTTCCGTCAAAGTCGTTCAAGCGCGACTCGCGCATCTACAAGAGCGTCGTCAATATCGCCCCCCAGATCCTCGACGAGGTGATGACGTTGGGACCGGAGACGCTCGAACAACTCAGGGAATTGTCGTCGCCCGGCTCTGAGGCCCTCGAGAAGGAGCGTCCGTCCCCGGCCCCGCGCCGGGTTCCGGCAGCTTCCAACCGCACGATCGATTCGCTGAGAGCCGCCGCGCGCCGGTGACCCCTCCGTCGCCTCCCTCGGACGATCCCCGCGTGGACCTCGCACTTCGAAAGCTCGAATTCCCGAAGGTCCTGGAACGCATCGCCCATCATGCGATGTCGTCCCCCGGTCGCGACGCTGTCATGCGGATCGAGCCCCTGCACGATCTCACCACCATCCGGCGTTGTCTCGACGAGACCAGTTCGGCGAAGGAGATCCTCGTCGAAGAGCATTCCGTTCCGCTCTCCAGCTTCCGCGATATCCGCCCCCATCTTCGGAAGACGCAGGTTGCGAATCAGGGTCTTGCCGCCGTCGAATTGCTTGACGTTGCGCTCGTGCTTCGTACCTCGCGAGAGATGCATCTCTTCCTGAAGCGTCGGAGCACCCGGCACAACTCTCTGGCCCGCTTCGTTCCCGCCCTGCTGCTCGATCGCGTCGTCGAGTACAACATCTCGGAGGCGATCGACGAACAAGGCATGGTGCGCGACGGAGCCAGTCAGGAGTTGCGTCGGCTCCGTCACGACATGGCCGCGACGCGCGACGGATTACACAAGCGTCTCGCTTCGATCCTCCGACGGGTGTCCGAACAGGAGTTCGCTCAGGACGAGATCATCACGACGCGCGACGGCCGTCTCGTCATTCCGATCAAAGCGGAGTTCAAAGGACGCGTTCCCGGCTTCGTCCATTCTTCTTCCGCGAGCGGCGCCACCGTCTTTGTTGAACCGACCGAAACGCTCGAATTGAACAACGCCTTGCGTGAGCTCCAACTCGCCGAGCAGCGTGAGATTCTCCGGATCCTGGCTGCGCTGACGGCCCAGGTCGCGGAAGTTCGTGAACCGCTGGAGCAGTCATACCATGCGTTGGTCGAGCTGGATGCCCTCTTTGCCAGCGCCCGGTATTCGATCGAGGTCGTGGGTCTTGCCCCCGAGATGAGCGAAACGCCGCTCGTTCGCATTGAAGACGGTCGTCACCCGGTGCTCCTTCAACGTCACGCACGGGCAGACGTCGTGCCCTTGTCGGTCAGCCTTGGCGGACACGAGACTGCCCTGGTCATCACAGGGCCAAATGCCGGCGGCAAGACCGTGGCGCTGAAGACGATCGGATTGTTGTGTGTATGCGCGGCTTGCGGACTGCACGTGCCGGCGGGATCTGGGACGGTCCTGCACCCGTTCCGACGGCTGTTTGTCGACATCGGCGACGACCAATCGATCGAGCAGGACCTGAGCACGTTCAGCTCGCATCTCGTCCTTTTGCGAACGATCCTCGAAGGGGCGGACGAACATTCGCTGGTCCTGGTCGACGAGATCGGTGCAGGCACGGACCCCGAAGAGGGAAGCGCCCTCGCCATGGCCGTGCTCGATGAATTGCGCGCTCGCCGAGCGCTATGCGTCGCAACGACACACCAGGGATCCCTGAAAGCGTTCGCTCACAGCACAGAAAGCATTGCGAACGGCTCGATGGAGTTCGACCCGTCTACGTTGCGACCGACCTTTCGATTTCGACCCGGGGTGCCCGGGAGCAGCTACGCATTGGAGCTGGCTGACAGGATCGGACTGCCGGCCGGGGTCCTTCAGCGGGCACGAGACCGCATGGGCTCGGAGAAGACCCGTCTGGAGTCGCTCTTGGTCGAACTCGACCGCCGCCGAAAGGAGATGACCGAGGCCCAAGACGTTCTGCGGCGTCGAACGGACGAGGCCGAACGAAAAGCAGCCGACTTGACCGAGCGATTGAAGGCCCTGCGTGAAGAAACCAAAGCAGAGAAGGCCAGAGCCATCCGAGAGGCGCGCGAGATCGTCGCGAACGCGCGGAGAACGATCGAACAGGCCGTCCGCGACGTGCGCGAAAGCACCGGCGACCTGACAAAGATCAAGTCGGCACGCTCACAGGTGGATGCGCTGAAAGCAGAGCTGGAAGGGCGGGAACGGGAGATCGCTTCAACTATTCCGAACGAACACACAGACTTGCAACGGGGCGACCGGGTTCGATTGCGTGACGGAAGTTCGGAGGGAGAGATCGTCGAAGTCGACGGAGATCGTGCGACGGTGCTGGTGGGTTCGATGCGCCTTCGAATGGACCTTCGTCAGCTGGTCCGTATGACCGGCAAAAGCTCTTCCGCCTCAGGCGGCCCGGTCACGCCGTTCGAATGGCCATCGGCCTCTCCCGACGTGGACGTCCGCGGGCTGACGGGGGATGAGGCCATCGCCCAAATCGAGCTGGCCCTTGAGCGTGCCGTGGTTGCCGGACTTCACCGCATTGACATCATCCATGGCAAAGGGACCGGCGCATTGCGCAAGCGTGTCACCGAGTATCTCAAAACCGCACCTCACATACGCTCGCATCGGCTTGCCGATTGGAATGAAGGCGGCGCTGGCGTAACGGTGGTAGAGTTGGACTGATGATGATCCGCCCCATTCGATCGGTGCTCGTGGCCAATCGCGGAGAGATCGCTTGCCGCGTGATCCGAACGTGTCGCGAGATGGGCATCCCGGCGGTGGCCATCTGCTCTGACGTTGACCGCTCGTCGCTCCACGTTCGGATGGCCGACCGCGTCGTCGAGTTAGGCGGCTCGAAACCCTCGGAATCGTACCTGCGTATCGACGCGGTGATCGAAGCGGCCCGTCGGGCGGGGGTCGATGCGATCCATCCTGGCTACGGCTTTCTATCGGAGAACCCGGCCTTCGCCGATGCTGTGGTGACCGCCGGTTTTCGTTTTGTCGGTCCGCCCGCCGCCGCTATCAGGGCCATGGGTGACAAGACGTCGGCACGTCAGCGGGCGCAATCGGCAGGCGTTCCGACCGTACCGGGATCGATCGAGCCCTTGAGATCCGACGAGGAAGCACGGTCAGTCGCCGAGAGCATTGGATATCCTGTGTTGCTCAAGGCCGCTGCAGGGGGCGGCGGAAAGGGTATGCGCGTCGTTGAGACATCGCACGATCTGGGCGCATCGCTTCGTGCGGCGCGATCGGAGGCGGGGGGAGCGTTCGGTGATGATCGTGTGTACATCGAGAAGTACATTTCACGTCCGCGACACGTTGAGATGCAGATCATCGCCGATGGACACGGCAACGCGGTCTTCCTGGGTGAACGCGAATGCTCGATCCAACGACGACATCAAAAGGTCATCGAAGAGACCCCGTCGCCGGTCGTGACACCGGAGATGCGGCGCGCCATGGGAGAGGCGGCGGTGGCGTTGGTTCGATCTGCAGGATATGTCAATGCCGGAACGATCGAATTCATCGTTGACCCCGACCGGCGATTCTACTTCTTAGAGATGAACACCAGGCTTCAAGTTGAGCATCCTGTCACCGAAATGGTGACGGGCCTCGACCTTGTGCGTGAGCAGATCCGGGTGGCCGAAGGTCATGAGCTCTCGTTCTCGCAGTCGCAAATCTCACCACGAGGTCACGCGATCGAATGCCGCATCTGCGCTGAGGACCCGGCCGATGACTTCTTTCCCTCGACGGGTCGGCTCAGGGCCGTAGAAATGCCTGCAGGGCCTTTTGTACGGATCGATAGCGGCGTGCAGGCAGGGGACGAGGTCTCGATGTTTTACGACCCGCTGTTGGCAAAACTGATCGTCTGGGGACGAGACAGGAAGGAGGCGATCGACCGTATGATGCGGGCACTCGACGAAATGGTGATCGTTGGAGTGAGCACGACGGTGCCGTTCTGCCGGGTCGTTCTGCGGGATGAGCAGTTCGCAAGGGGTTCATTTGATACACACTTCGTGGCCGAACGCTTTCGACCCGAAATGATGCATACGTTGACCTCGGCCGAAGTGATCGCAGCGGCCGTTGCCGTCGTTCTTCATCGCCGGGAGGGTCATGGAGAGGTCGCACGAAGCATGGTTGCACCTGAATCGACGAGCCGATGGACCCTTCTACGGTACGATCGCTAAGACCCCACGAGTACGTGGTCGAGCTGAATGGGACTGTGGTCCGGGTGCATTGCCCACCCGGGGGGCCGCTGGAGGTTGACGGTCGTGTGGTAAGGGCACAACTCGCGTCCTCCTCTGCCGGTCTTGGTCAGTTGGAACTGGAGGGCTTTCAGTACAGGGTCAACTTCGACCGAGAGGATGTTCGCGGTCGCGAATTTCACATCGAGCTGAACGGACGCAGAATCGCAGGGACCATCGACGATCGCCGTTCCCTCCTTAGACTTCAGATGCGGGGGAGTGAGGATGCCGACCACGCTGTGGCGACCATCAAGGCCCCCATGCCGGGGCTTGTTCTCAAGATTCTGGTCAGCATTGGGCAGCGGGTGGAGAAGGGACAGGGTCTGCTTGTGCTGGAAGCGATGAAGATGGAGAACGAAGTGCGATGCGATAGGGAAGCCACAATCGACTCGATCCATGTTTCGGAACGGGGACCTGTAGAGAAGGGCCAGACGCTGATCACGATCCGAACGACTGCTTGAATACACTCTAAGACAATAAGCGCATTCAGTCATCTCAAATGGCATTATCATGTCTTACTACAAGCCGATTATACGCCAAGAGCCAACCGTAGACGTTGCGTTGGCTAAGGATCATGGGCTGACGCCTGAAGAATATGAACGAATTCTCGGCATCCTCGGAAGAGTGCCGACGTATACAGAGCTCGGTATTTTCTCTGTAATGTGGAGCGAGCACTGCAGTTACAAGAATTCTATTGCCATGCTGAAGACCCTGCCTCGGAGCGGAGGTCGTCTGCTGGTGGCTGCCGGCGAGGAGAATGCAGGACTCGTTGACATAGGCGACGGCCTTGCTGTAGCTTTCAAGATCGAGAGTCACAACCATCCATCGGCTGTCGAACCGTATCAGGGTGCTGCAACAGGTGTCGGTGGCATTCTCAGGGACATCTTTTCAATGGGCGCGAGGCCGATCGCGGCTCTGAACTCTTTGCGGTTTGGCTCGCTCAAGGATGCCCGCACTCGCTACCTGTTCAAGCGAGTTGTGAAAGGGATTGGTGATTATGGTAATAGCTTTGGAGTTCCTACCGTTGCAGGTGAAGTGTATTTTGAAGACTGCTATGCACGCAATCCACTCGTCAATGCGATGGCCGTCGGCATCGTCGAGCACGGAGGGGTGGCAAAAGCCGTAGCGAAGGGGAAGGGGAATAGCGTGATGATCGTTGGGTCGTCAACCGGGCGTGACGGTATCCACGGTGCGACCTTTGCGTCAGAAGAGATCTCCGAAGCGTCTGAAGCAAGGCGGCCGGCGGTTCAGGTGGGCGACCCCTTTACGGAAAAACTTCTCCTTGAGGCGACGCTCGAGGCGATCAAGACGGGGTATGTGATCGGCGTTCAGGACATGGGGGCTGCTGGCATTACTTGCTCGACATCAGAGATGAGTGCAAAGGGGTCTTCGGGGATGAACGTGGATCTGGTCCATGTTCCATTACGCGAATCCGGAATGACGGCGTATGAGATCATGCTCTCAGAGTCCCAGGAGCGTATGCTCTTTGTCGTCGAGAAAGGACATGAAGTCGACGTTAACAAGATATTTGAAAAATGGGACTTACATGCAGAGGTTATCGGTACGATAGAAGATGGCGCGACCCTCGAAGTTAGGGTCGATGGGCATACCGTTGCACGGATTCCCGCTGATACTCTCGTTCTCGGCGGCGGCGCGCCGGTGTACCATCGCGAGGCCCGTGAGCCATCGTACCTTGCTGAGACCCGATCGTTCGACGTGCGGTCGATCCCGGTTTCAGCAGATCTGAGCGGTGAACTTCGAGCATTGCTCGCAGATCCGAGCATTGCCAGCAAGCGCTGGGTTTACGAGCAGTACGACAGCATGGTCAGGACGAATAGCACTGTCACTTCGGATGGTGATTCGGCCATCGTCCGAATCAAGGGAACGTCAAAGGGCTTGGCGGTCAAGACCGACTGCAATGCACGCTATGTGTACTTGGATCCTCGTGTCGGTGCGCAGATCGCTGTAGCTGAATCAGCTCGGAACGTTGTATGCGTTGGAGCTATGCCTGTCGCGGTCACGAACTGTCTGAACTTCGGAAATCCGTACGACCCCGAGGTGTACTGGCAGTTCAAGGAGGCAGTGCTGGGCATCGGGGATGCCTGTCGTCATTTTGACACGCCTGTCACAGGCGGGAATGTCAGCTTTTACAACGAGAGCCCGGAGTCGGCTGTGTATCCGACCCCTGTGATCGGCATGCTAGGGATCATTGATGACATTGAGAAGGCCGTAAGGGGAAAGGTTGCATCGGAGGGATTGGACCTGGTGCTCATTGGCCGCTTGAGCGACGATCTCAGTGGCTCACAGTACCTCACTTCGAAGGTTGGCCGTCCCGTTGGGGGATGTCCAGAGTTTGACCTTACCAATGAACGAAATGTACAGCTGGCTGTGCTTGAATCGATCGGGCATGGAATCGTAACGGCCGCACACGACGTCTCGGACGGCGGTCTGGCAGTCTGCCTAGCCGAGATGTTGATGAGCAGCCCGGAGCTTGGCCTTACGGTGAATCTGAATTCCCAAACCCTTGGGCGGATGGATGGAGTGCTTTTCGGCGAGGCGCAGTCGCGGGTCGTTCTGGCAGCTAAACCGGAGTCAGTTTCTCAAGTCGAGGCGATCGCGAAACATCGGGGGGTTCAGAGCTACCGCCTAGGGCGGGTTGATCGCAGTGGATTGCTGCAGACGAGCGACGGCTCACTACGGATCAGTCTAGAGGAGGCGAGGGGGATCTACGAATCGGCGATTCCGAATCTGTTGGCCGGCGAGCTGTAGATCGGTTCGCCCAGTCTCAATTTAACATAATATGGATTATACGCCGAAGGCAGGGCGTGCGACTCGAAGGGCTGAAGACTTGATCTCGAGGATCACTTCCGTGGCCTCCTTGCAGAGCAACTCTCCGTCGGCATGAACTGGGAATGGCTTCTGCGAAGAGATCCTGGCCGTCCTCAGGAGACCCATCCGAACACCCGGACTCGTGACGTGGCCTCCGCTGATTGCTTTGATCAGCAACGGCAATAGACGAAGCTTCGCCATACTCTTCACCTCGCAGATGTCTACAAGGCCGTCATCTTGACGCGCGTCAGGCAGCACTTTGAATCCACCACCCTCGAACTTGCCGATGCCGAGACAGACCATAAACCCCTCAAGTCCCCTCGGCGCCTCGTCGTCCAGCTGAACGTCAAAATCCTGGGGCCGTGCGTCGATCAATGTCCAAAGGGCGCTTGTGAGATACAGCGGCAAGCCGCGGAGCATCGGCACGCGCTCGCGCCGAAAGGCCACCGCCGCGTCGTAGCCGATGCCAAGCGTATTGATCATCCATCGATGCAGCTCAATACGGCTAACCGATGATCGTACCGTTACATATGCCGCATCCGCTGACTCTACAACTGAATCTCTGGCCAATGTTCGCGCGGCCGAGGGTGCATCCGACGGCATTTGCAAGAACCGGTTGAAGTCATTCCCGGAACCCCGCGGGACCAGCCCCAACACCGAAGACGTTCCGGCGATGCCCTGTGCGACCTCATGGGCCGTTCCATCACCACCGACGGCCGCAACGAGATCATGACGCTGAACCAAATCGCCAGCGATCTCTCCCGCCTCGGCCGGCCTCGATGTGCGAATGAGTTCATGAGGCAGGTCAATGGACTCCAGCGACCGTCGAATATCCGACTCCCAGCGCTCGACTCTTCGTCGTCCGGCAACTGGATTCAGGATGAAGCCGATACTTTTGGGCCTAAACATGAACCGTTCCGCTGAAGGTTCGCACAGCAGGCCCCTCCAAGACGACATCTCGAAAACCTGATGCCGTTCTGTTGAACGAGACCCTGAGACGATCGCCCGAAGCGGCCACGACAGTCACCGGACTTCGCATTCCTTGGCGCAGCGAGGACACGATCGAGCACGCCACGGATCCGGTACCACAGGCCAAAGTCTCGGCTTCAACGCCGCGCTCATACGTGCGCATTTTTAAGATGTTCGACCCTGTTCGTTCAATGAAATTGACATTAACACCGAATGGACGGAATGCGCGATGGTGCCTGATCCACGGTCCAAGACTGGCAAGGTCCAATGCTTTCAGTCGCCCCTTCCTGACTTCGATAACGGCGTGGGGAGAGCCCGTATCGATGAAATCGGCGATGAAGGAATGAACTTTGCCGGAAAGTCGTATCGGGCCGCGGTATCCTACGGGATCCTTCATCCACAACCGCACTCGTGATGAGGAAATAACACTCGCAGTATAGATATGTCGGAGCGCCTCGAACTGGTGCGACCTCCCGGCGATACCATTCAAATATGCGTACATGGCGACGCACCGCCCGCCATTACCGCACATGCCGCCATCGCTCCCGTCGGCATTGTAGTACATCATCCGATAGGCCGCGCGATCGGTTCGCTCCACCAACAGCAGCCCATCGCCGCCAATACTCCGGTGCCGGTCGCAGAGTGCTCGGGCGAGCCGTCCTCGATTTCTCAGCACTCCGGTGCGATTGTCAATGATGACAAAGTCGTTGCCGGCTCCTTCGAACTTCTGAAATGCGATCTTCATGAGCCCTTAGGGACTTCGAAAGAGAACGTACTGCCAACGCCGATCCTGCTTTGCAGCATGATCTTAGCGCCGTGGGCTTCAACAATATGCTTAGCAATTGCGAGCCCCAGTCCAGTTCCTCCGGCTTCCCGCGATCGATCGGGGTCGACCCGATAGAAGCGCTCGAAGATCCTGCCCTGATGCTCGAGAGGGATCCCGGGACCATTATCGGCGACCGATATCCGCACGGTCTTCTCCCCTTCCGTCGCTACAATGCTGATATGGGACCCCGGGGGGGAATACGCGATGGCGTTCTCGATCAGGTTCGACATGACCTGTGCCAACCGATCTCGGTCGCCCAGCACCTCGAGCTCCGGATAGTCCAGCTCGAGCGACTGCTGCTTCTGCTGCGCAGTATCGAGATACGCCTCATAGGCCGGCTGTAAGAGGTCCTTGAGACGAAAATAGCGAAAACTCATCTTCATTTCCCCCGTCTCGATCCGGGAGATCTCGATCAGATCCTTCAGAAGGGCATCCAGGCGCTGTGCGTGCTTTTGCGCCTTTTCGACGAATGAACGGTTCACCCTCGCGTCTTCGATGCCTCCATCGAGCAACGTTTCCAAGTAACCCTTCAAGGCGAAAAGCGGCGTTCTGACCTCGTGAGAGACATTAGCCAAGAATTCGCTCCGCATCTTCTGAAGTCGTTCGATGCTGTCTCTTGTCTTGACGAGCGTTGCATGCGCGTGTTCAAGCTCCATCGAAAGTGACGAGAGCTCATCAACCATCCGAGTCCGCGCGAGAGCAGCGGAATCGTCATCGACAAGGACCGTGATCTGTCGTGTCAAGCTTCTTATGCGTGATCCTATGCGCGTGCCTACGACCCAGGTGACGGCGAGTATCCCCAGAATGAGTCCGGCCGTCGACAGGATCAATCGGACCCGGATCTCCTCAAACGCGTGCGCTGTACTGCTTGCCGAGATGATAACGGCCGCCTGTTCGTCGGACTGGATGATGCCCTGCCAACTCCGGGGAACGCGGTCAAGGCGGACGCCAACGACTGGCGTGTGAAGGAATTCAGAGGCATCGGGGATCCGGCCGCCAGCTTCGAGGGCCGTCCACGCTGACGGCTCCCACGGATTGAACGGCAACCTTGCAGTACCGTCGGGACGAAGCGCTACGATGGCCACACCCCGCAACTGAGGCTCATCCCCTGGCGACAATCGCACGGAGGAGAGTAGCGAGGATTGACGTTCGAGCCGCAGGCGGAGGTCGTTGACGAATTCGCGGCGGACGGCAGCAAGGACGAGGAGATCGACAACGACGGCAAGAATGACCGCGGCAAGGAGGATCGGCAGGGCCAGCCGCGCACGCAACGAGATCATGGAACGTCCCGGACGAACCGGTAGCCGACGCCCTTCACCGTCTCGATGAGGTCCGCATGCTTTCCAAGCTTTTCGCGGATCTTGCGGATGTGAACATCGACCGTTCGATCGACAACGAAGACATTACGGCCCCAGATCTCGTTGAGGAGGGTCTCGCGGGTAATGACGCGGTCGGGATGACGGACGAGGAACAGGAGGACCTCGAATTCCTTCTTCGGGAATGGTACCTCCTTGCCACCGATCTCGACGGTGTAATTGGCGGCATGGACCCGGAATGTTCCGAGATCGTGGACGGCGGGAGTGGCATCCTCAGCCCCGCTGGATCGTCGCGCAAGAACCTTCTTGACCCGAGCGACGAGCGTTCGCATCCGGACGGGCTTCGTCAGGTAATCGTCGGCTCCCAATTCGAGGCCAAGGACTTCGTCGATCTCAGAATCGCGCGCGGTCAAGAAAATGACGGGAACGGTGGCGGTGGAGGGCTCTCGACGAAGAGCTTTGCAAACCTCCCATCCATCCATGCCGGGCATCATGACGTCCAAGATGCAAAGGTCGGGCCGTCGCTCGAGAGCGGTCGTAATGGCCGCGTTGCCGTTTCTCGCTGTGACGACGACGTATCCCTCCTTCTCGAGGTTGTACGTCAGTAGGTCGAGGATGTCCTTCTCATCGTCGACAACGAGGATCGTGGCCGCCATACGGGAAGAGGTGTGGCTGGATGTCACTGGGTGATGCGTGTGGAGGTGCGGGGAGTCGAACCCCGGTCCGAAGAAAAGGCGCGCAGAACGTCTCCATACGTAGCCGACCTTTTGCTCTCGCGCCAGGGAACTCCAGTCGGCAGGATACCCCTGGTGCCAGCCACGGTGGAGCCCTTTCGGGGCTTCGCTTCCCGCCCCGTCGCACGGCGGGTCGCTAGCCTGTCATTGCGGCGTTTCTTCGCGCGCCGACAGGCGGGCACGCGGGAAACGGGCTGCTTAACGATTAAGCAGCCAGAGCGTAAGTGTTGTTGGCACTTATGCAGTGTGTGCCAAGGATTAGCGTGGTCCGGCACCCCCACGGTATGCAGTTCTGAACCCCTCATTCCCCGTCGAAGCCAGGTCACCCCCAATGAGGCATTCCATCCAAGGTACGCGGTTCGCGGCGCAGAATCAAATGACGAAATTGTTATCAGGACCCAACTCCTTCTGTCTCTTTCGGATACAGTATCTTGAGGCGTTTCGTCAGTATCCGGTAGGCTTCGTCGGGCGTGTCGGCGAACTCGAAGAGATCGAGGTCCTCCGGGCTGACCAGTCGCCTTTTCACAAATTCGTCGAAGTGAATGACGCTGTTCCAGAACTCCCTCCCGTAAAGTACGACGACGACGGGCTTCTTGATCTTCTTGGTCTGGAGGAGTGTCAGGACCTCCATCAGTTCGTCGAAGGTTCCGAATCCGCCGGGGAACATCACGAAGGCTTTGGCCAAGTAGACGAACCAGAACTTTCGCATGAAGAAGTAATGAAACTCGAAGTTCAGGTCCGGTGAAATGTACGGATTCGGAGTCTGCTCGAACGGGAGGCTGATATTGAGCCCGATCGAACGTCCCTTGGCCAGTTCAGCTCCGCGGTTGGCAGCTTCCATGATTCCGGGTCCGCCACCCGAGCAGACGACGAACCGGTTCAGTTGGAAGAGCCGCTTTGACCATTGGGTCATCATGCGAGAAAGCTGTACGGCATCTTCATAGTAGTGCGACATCTCCAGGTCGGTCGTCGCGTCCGTAACCGCACGCAGCTGCCGCTTTGTCGGTCGGCGCGACGTCCCTCGCTGCGCCTTTGTTAACGCCTTCTTCGCGTCGACACGCGACATGAGCCGAGCGCTTCCGAAAAAGACAACAGTATCGCGGATCCCTTTTCTGCGGAACTGCGACAGCGGATGGAGGAATTCCGAGAGGATGCGAAGCGACCGGGCATCGGGGCTGTTCAAAAACTCAAGGTCTTTATATGATTTCTCGGCTCGTCCGAGCGGCTTTCTGGCCATCGTGTGCGTGTTCCTTCTGAATGGCGAATATGGAGTCTACGCGTAGATACCTTCTTCCGGGTCTGTGTCGACGGGGCGCAGGATCGCCCCTTGTGGGGTGTTGACCGACCTGCCCTCTCTTAGATGGTCAAGCCGGAGGAACCCGAGGGAATGGATGCGCGTCGCGCCGATCGCGATGGACGTGACGACCCCGGCTTCGGCTCCCCCGCTGGTTTGCAGCGTCACGGGAGCAGATTCCCCGGGGTCGAGCATGCCCTCGAATCGCGTCAAAGCCATCTGCACTTTGCGATAGGCATCGAGACGAGCGATCACCTCTTGTCCGATGTAGCAACCCTTGGTAAAGCTGATCAGGCTCCGAAGACGGCACTCCAACGGATGGCGCCGTTCACCGACCTCGTTCGGTGGCCACGGCACAGCCGCTGCGACACGATCGCGCATGAACGACGGACTGTCCACGACTTGCAGCGCGAGCGACGCGGCATTGCGAGGAAGGATCGCCAATCCCCAGCGGTGACGTCCCATTACGACAGGCACGATGGAATCGGGGATCGTCTCCGGAAGCTCCCAGCAGCCGTCGGACCCCTCGGCGTATACTACCGCGGTAGAATACGCTTCGGAAACGTCGTCGACGGTCGCATCTTCCATGATGATGAATCGCTCCAGCCATCGGGCGACCCTTCCGTCATTGTCGCCGATTCCGGCGACGAGCAAGGAACCGTGAGGCTCGGGCAAAATGCACGCCAGGTCGACCACGCGTCCCTTCTCGTTCGTCAGCAAGGTGGCAACCGGTTGCGCCTGCGTGAGCGGCGAGGTGTCCGCCGTCGAGATACGCTGCAGGAGGTCCCTCGATTCCGTGCCCGTCATTCGATAGACGCGCCGCGACACCAGCGGATGCTGCTTGGCCTCTCCGCTCATGGCGTGTTTCGAGCTTGGGCCCGGAGCGTGATCAACGTCATCTCGAGCGGTGCATGGAATCGTATGGGCGCGAGCGTGAATCCGAGCCCGTTCGTCACATTCACGACCGTGCGCCCGACCTGATAGTCGCCGCTGACATACGGTGACTCGAAGGATGCAGGCGCCAGCAAGGCGATGCCGGGGAACCCGAACGCCACTCCGCCGCCGTGCGTGTGGCCGGCGAGCACGAGGTCGACCGAATCCTGCGCAGCTCGCCCGACGATCTCGCGATTCGGCTGGTGAGTCAGGAGTATCCGGAATGGCACGCGATGGCTGTTGAGAAGGCTGTCGAGCGTCCCCGGTCTCGGGCGTTGACGATAGGTATACGTCAACAGCGTCAGGCCGATCTCACCGCGGTCGGTCCTCAGAACGAAACTGGTGTCATCCGCCACGACGATGCCGTTCCGACGCAAGGCAGAGACGACCATCGACTTGTTGGAGAAGATGTCGTGGTCTCCGACGGCCGCTATGTGGCCGTACGGCGCCCTCAAAGTCCCCAGAAGCCGCGCCGTCGATTCGATGTAGTCCGTACCGCCGGTGACGATGTCACCTCCGTTGAGGATCAGGTCGGGTTCGAGCGCACGCCCCTGCTCGATGAACGTTTGGATCTTGGAAGCGTCCGTTCGTCCATCCCCCTGCACGTCGGAGATCTGCAGGATCCGAAAACCATCCAACGAGGCAGCTTCGACGGGGAGAGCCACGTCCAATCGGTCGACCCGGGCGTGCGAGGTCTCGACGATCACCGTTGCAACGGAATAGACCGAGATGACGACCCACGACCACAGGCTGAAGACGGCGGTTCGACGACGCCAGTCCTCGCGTTCGATGCGGCCGCCGAGACGCAGGACGAGGCCCGCGGCGTCCCAGAGCAGGAAGATGAAGGTCAACTGAACCAGGATGACGAGGACGGTCCAGAAGGGGTAGACGAGAAAAAGATCGACCCAAACGCTCTCTCCGGAAAAGGCGACCATGGCCCCGCGACCCTGCGTCCAATACACCAGGAAGGCCACGGGCGGAAGCGCATTGAAAAGCGCGAGGGCGCCAAAAACCGCTCGACGGGTTCCAGAACGGCTCCAGCCAAAGATGGCGGTTAGGGCACTCGTAAGCTTTCCGCCAGCATAAACGTTGAGAACGAGGAGCGGAACGAACAGCGTCAGTTGCATCATGACCATCCACGGCATGGGTCTCAGCGCTCCGGAAAGATCGTTCTGAGATGACATCGAAGATCGCGCCAACTCCCGAAGTGTCTGGTCGTGCATCCCTGGATCCATCCGGGAAGCCGTTCCGGCGGAGTGCGACTGACAAGATAGACAGGGATCCTGTGTCTCCTGGCCAAGGTAAGCTCCCCTTGAGTCCCTGCTCCGCGGCGAGCGCTCCGGTCCCAGAGGCAAATAACGTAGTCGGAATTCTCTGCGACCAAACGGGAGTCGACATCAACCACCCTACGAAAGAAGGCCGGCCAATCCCCTCCGCGACGGTATCGTCCGGTGAGCCGTGCTCCGGAGTTCTTCATGCGTCGCATAAGCGAATTGGAGCGTTTGACCGGATCGATGACACGGTGACCAAGCTCATTACGAAGCCATATTCCCATGGCATGCCGCCAATCGGCTCCCCTCCTGTCGGCATACTGCATGCCGCCGGAAAGATAGACGGTCACTCTATCCCTTGCAGGCTTCATCGAGAAATGTTGCCGTATGAACGACCCGAACGTTGAGCCCGGCTTGACGGAGTCCGTGTTCAATCTGGAGCATGCAACCGGGATTGCCGGTGACGATGATATCGGGTCGTGCGGCTTGAATATTCTTCAGCTTTCGCTCGAGGAACTGAGCTGCATCATCGTATCGTACAAGATTATAGATCCCCGCACTTCCACAACACCATGAGGCCTCAGGAAGCTCGACATACTCGATGCCGGGAACGGATGCGAGCAATGAGCGCGGTTCTTGGATCACCTTCTGAGTGTGCGCCAGATGACACGCATCGTGGTATGTCACACGAAGCGGTCGACCTGCGGCGGCGGCAAGCGTCGTCGTGGGTCGATACCCGTAGTGTGCCAGGAATTGCGTCAGGTCAAGGCACTTCTGCGAAAGTTCCGACGCTGTTGAAGCCCATTCCGGATCATCAGCAAACAAATGCCCATACTCCTTCATGAAGGCGCCGCAACCTGCGGAATTCAGGATGATGTAGTCCAGCTTGACTGCACTGAAGTGCTTCAGGAGATCCTTGGCCATCGCCCTGGCGGATCCCATGTCACCGTTGTGAGCTGTCAAGGAGCCGCAGCACGCCTGTCCTTTGGGCGTTATGACCTCACATCCGTGCTTTCTCAGCAGCTCGACGGTGGATGCATTCACGTCGCTGTATGCCACATCCATGATGCAACCCGTCAACATGCCGACACGGAAGCGCCGTTCCCCGTATGCCGGAAGGATCTCCGGCAGCGTGTCGGAGCTGAACGTGGAACGGATGACGGGGGCCAGCCCTTGCGTGGCCGCCAAACGCTTCGAAAAGAGCTTCAGGATCCCGCTCTTGGCGACGAACCAAGCCATTCCGCTGCGCTGGTACCAGCGGAGGATGATCGCGAGGACCTTCAAGCGCGACTGGTCGGCAAAGACCCAGCCAAGGAAAAAACGCTTCAGGCGCCGAGAGGTCCACGACTCAGCCTTTTGAATGAAGATCTGTGCTCTTGCCGCCTCGACCAGCGATCCGTATCTCACTCCGGCCGGACAGGCGGTCTCACACGCCTGGCAATCAAGGCAGAAGTTCATCTCTTCGATAAAACCATCGGTCATGCCCAACTCCCCTTCCGCCACCGACTTGATCAGCCGGATCCGACCCCTCGGCGATGACCGCTCGAGTCCCGTGATCTGGTAGGTCGGGCAGGTGGGCAGACAAAGCCCGCAGTGCATGCAATTGGTGATGACGTCGTCGCTCGGTACGTCGATGCCGACGAATGCAGAACGGTCGGCGGTCGTCATCGATACCTCCGGAACGGAAGTACAAAGAGCATGCCGGCTACAAAACCGCCAATATGCGCCCACCAAGCCACGCCTCCCATGCCCGCTGTTCCGCTTCCGACGGACAGCATACCGTTGACGAACTGGAGCACGAACCAGAGTCCCAGCACGATCAGGGCCGGGAGCTCCGCCACCTGCAGGAAGATGAAGATGGGAATGAGCGTCAGAATGCGCGCCTTGGGAAAAAGTACGAGGTATGCGCCGAGGACGCCTGAGATCGCGCCGCTGGCGCCGACCGTGGGGATCGGAGAAGCGGGATCCATCGAAACGTGGACGAGTGAGGCGAGGACGCCGCAGAGCAGATAGAAGACGACAAAACGGAATGATCCGAGCTTGTCTTCAACGTTGTCACCAAACACCCAGAGATAGAGCATGTTCCCCATAAGATGCATCCAGCCGCCGTGCAGGAACAGCGAGGTGACGATCGCGGTCAGTGCATGGACAGGATCTCCCTGTCCCGACCAAGCCAAGGTCCAGTCGGCTGGCACGAGGCCGTACGTCAGTATGAACGGCTCGAGGCGGTCGCCGAGCGAGAGCTGGTAGAACCAGGCGAGGATGTTCGCGGCGATAACACTGATCGTCACGAACGGAACGTGCCGGGTCGGATTTCGGTCCTTGAGCGGGATCAGGTGAAAGCCCCTTGAGCGAGGAATCGTTCGACCTGTTTGCGGTCGCGAGGCAGAGGGCCTTCACACCGGGGCCTGATAGACAGGATCTTGCCCGGATTCAGAATGCCCTCCGGGTCGACGACCTGTTTGAGGGAGCGCATCATGCTCAACGCTGGAGGGTCCGTGAGTCGCTCAAGGAATCTGCGCTTGGACAGCCCCGTGCCGTGCTCTCCCGTGATCGTCCCGCCGAACCGGATCGACTCATTGAAGATCTCCTCGAAAGCGGCTTCGGCCTTGTGGATCTCCGCGGCGTTTCGCTCATCCGTCAGGCAGGTCGGATGCAGATTGCCGTCGCCCGCATGACCGAAGTTGCCGAAAAGCAATCCGTGGGAATGCGCGATCGCCTGAATGCGTTCGAGCATGGGGGCAACCTCGCTGCGAGGGACGGTGACATCCTCCAGGATCGTGGTCGGCTTGACGCGGGCCAGCGCAGAAAAGGCCACTTTGCGTGCGCTGCGTAATCGTGCGGCCTCGCCGGCATCGCGTGCGACACGCACGTCACCAGCCCGATGTTGTCGACAGATCGCCTCGATCGTGGCCAGGTCATCTTCGACGACGGCCGGTCGGCCATCAACCTCGATCAACAGCAATGCATCGATGGAGGTCGGAAGTCCGAGATGCGCGAACTCTTCGACACAGCGTACCGTTGTCTGGTCGAGGAACTCGAGCGCCGCGGGCATGATCCGTGCCGCAATGATCGCCGAAACGGTCTCCGCCGCCTCACTCATCGAATCAAAGAAGGCCAGAAGGGTCCTGGACGACTCCGGTCTCGGCATGAGGCGCAACAGGATCTTTGTGAAGATGCCGAGCGTTCCCTCGGAGCCGATGAGGACGTCCTTGAGGTTGTAGCCGGCGACATCCTTGACCGATTTTCCGCCCAGGAGCATCTGCTCTCCCGAGGGAAGGACGACCTCCATCCCGAGGACGTAGTTCTTCGTAACGCCATACTTGAGCCCGCGCAGGCCGCCCGCATTCTCGGCAACATTACCCCCGATGGTGGAGATCGCGGCGCTGCCGGGGTCCGGCGGATAGAACAGACCGCGAGATTCCACCTCTGCTTGAAGCTTCGCGGTAATGACGCCCGGCTCCACCCATGCTGTCAGGTTGCGCTCGTCGATCTCGATGATACGGGTCCAATGGTTGGTCAAGAGGACGACGGAGTTCTCGACAGGAACGGAGCCGCCGCTCAGGCCCGACCCCGAACCCCGAGGAACGACAGAGAATCGTTCTTCGTGCGCAAGCCGCAGGATCGCGGAAATGTGTTCGGCTGAGCGGGGGCGCAGAACGGCAAGCGGCAGATGGCTGAGAAGCGGCGTGCCGTCGAAGGAGTGAGTGATCCGGTCTTCGTCCGAAGTCAGGACGTTCTCGGTACCCAGGAGCGTGACGAGCTGTTGATGAGCCCGGGAAGAGAGCATGGCAGGAGTAAGATAGGCGAAAACGTAAGGAGTATCAACGAGACGAGTGGCGACTCATCCTGAGGCTTCTTACGTTATTCAATGATTCGTCGAGACACATCTTCCATCCCGGTGCTTCTCGTATTCGTCGCCAGCTGGATCGGGGTTGCCTCATGTCAACCGACACCCGACGCTCCGATGGCCAAGCCTGATCCGGCGTTGAGCGTAGCGAAGTCAGCGACGGTGGCCCCACCGAGGCCCATCGAGGAAATGACACGAGCCGAGCGGCAAGCCTTCGTCGCAGTCCTTCGAGATTCGGGGGCATATCGCTGCTGTACGGACCCCGCTTGTACTTCCTGCTTGGACGAAGTCGACCCTCGATGTCGGTGTGGCGATGCCCTGCGAGCCAAGGACCCGGTATGCGGTGAGTGCTTTCGCGGCTGGCAACGCGGTCGCGGTTCCGTTCCAGGCGTCGAAGTCTCATCGGTCACCCGGCGCTGATTCAACCCCCTCCGTTCTACTTCAATCCCAATCGGTCGGCATCGTTCTTCATCGCTTCGATCACGAACGCGATGTGCTCGTCCAGAGGCACACCCAACTCGGCGGCCCCCTGGATGATATCCTCGCGGCTGACGTTCCGCGCGAATGCCTTGTCCTTGAGCTTTTTCTTGACCGACGAGACCTCAAGATCCATGATCTTGTTCGGTCGTACGATGGCGGCGGCTCCGATGAATCCGCTCAGCTCGTCGCATGCAAAGAGCACCTTGGCCATCAACGACCCGCGGGGAACTCCGGTGTAGCTGGCGTGGCCGAGGATCGCAACGCGGATCTCTTCAGAATACCCCCTCTCCTTAAGGATCACCGATCCTCGTAGCGGATGATCAGGCGGATTCGGATACTTTTCATAGTCGAAATCGTGCAGAACCGCCGTGATCGCCCACGTCTCTTCATCCTGAGACCACTTTCTCGCGTAGGCCCGCATGGCTGCCTCGACTCCATACATATGTTTCCGCAGGGCGTCGCTCAGCGTGAACTCGCGCATGAGCGCATCAGCATCGGCATAGGTTGGCATGGGCTAGAAGATTATTGAAGTGAACGAAGGCACCACCGTCAAGGGTGTTGAATCGGCTAAAGCCTTAATGTGGCGCTCGAGGTGTGCGTGATGAGGTCTGTCTGGTATGAACGCCGAGGATCGCGGAGGGGCAGAGACGATTGAGAGCGCATTCATCACACTTCGGGCGTCGAGCAATGCACGTCTTTCGGCCATGCAGGATGAGCAGGTTGCTGAAGTCGTACCAATCCTTCTGCGGCAGGATCCGCATAAGATCTTGCTCGATCTTGACCGGGTCGTTGTTCTTGGTCAACCCCAGAAGTCGGGTGATCCGTTGCACGTGCGTGTCGACGACGACGCCCGAGTTAACGCCGTACGCGGCCCCCATGACGCAATTGGCGGTCTTACGCCCGACCCCGGGCAAAGCGACCAACTCATCGAAGGTCCGAGGTACCTCTCCTCCATGTCTTTCGAGAATGGTTTGACTGCAGGCGCGTATGTTCTTTGCTTTCATGCGAAAGAAGCCAGTCGAACGAATCTTTTGCTCAAGTTCGAGGATATCCGCCTTTGCCAAGGACCGGGGGTCCGGATATCGCCTGAACAGCCCAGGTGTCACCTTGTTGACTCGCTCATCCGTGCATTGTGCGGAGAGGATGGTTGCGACCAACAGTTCATAGGGATTGCGAAATTGCAGAGCGGTCGTTGCCCCGGGAAACGCCTTTCTCAGGAGCTTCACGATCGCGCGAGCCTTCTTCTTCAGTATCGCCGGTTCGGGATATTTCATGTTGCTCGAACTTGCATGAATCTAAACGATGATTTTCGTTGTAGTATAATGAATTACATCGCACTATTGAATTACGATCTCACGCATGAGCAGTGCCCCATTCTTGAGAATATCACCCACCTCTCCGCCAGCGCTCGACCTGAGAAGACGGTCCATGAACTCCGTTGCGCCCGCGCGACTTTGTGCACAGATACGCAATTGGAATTCCAGACCTTTCCCCAGCCCGAGCTTTCTCTGCATCAGAGCCACTTGACTGGGGTTCTGCTCCTGCCACGCGTCATCCAGCGCTGAGATGAGTCCGCGTCGAAGCTGATCGTACGGCATGGGTCCCTTGGCGAACAGCAGGATCGCCTCCATTCCCTTTGGCACTCCCGTCTCGCCCCTTCGGTGCACCATGTTGTGGACGGCGAACGTCATCGCCGCAGCTTCACGGATGTGCTTGCCGTGCAGGGAGGCGTAAATACCCATGCGGTCTCGAACGATGTGCTCGAGGATATCGAGATTCAGGCCGCCGTCGACCAGAAAGGTCGACTCGAAGACGGGGGGAGAAGCCTTCGTCGACTTGAAACCTAGCTCCGTAAGCAATCGCTTGCCCGCTGTCGTTGCGTGCTTCAGCGGGCCCGTTTTCAAGGGATCGACATCGAACTTCCCTTCGGTCGACCAGACCGGGCCGAGCGCACCGTGCGGAATGACCGTCGAGATCGTCGACTCCATCTGTTCAGTCACAACGCGTTTGATTTCGGCCACGTCGGACTGTAGTGGCGTCGTCAGGAATTGCAGAAGATTACCACGGATCGCCTGGACGGCTCGCTCGGCTACGTCACGGCGATAGTCGTTCCACCTGGAACTGGCCGCTCCGGCCTCAGCCCGCACGGTCCGATGCATTTCGAGCATGTTCTTCTGGTAATCCCGTGCCGGGATCGCCGGCGACGGCTGATGGATGATCGAATACTGGATCGCCGGCCGTTCAAATTCGAGTGCGCGGTAAATGCTCATGGGAAGTCGTCCAAGCGTTTTGATCGCGTGACGGATTCAGTCGACGGGTCCATCAGATCCAACGAAACCGTCGTCGAACGGGAAGGTATCGATGATCCTGCCTTGCATTTCTGTGGTGCTCGCTGCAACAGACCGCCCCATCTTTTGCACTGACCGATCGATGTCATCGTGGAGAGCGTTGTACGATGCCACGACCGACGCGATCGAAGACACAGGAGGACGTGATGGAGCGGCGCTAGCCGGTGCTCCGGATCTCCCGGAAGTATTTCTCCACCCGTGCCAACGTCCACGTATTTACGACGTCTGCGGCTTCGAGTCCGCCCTTCCGTGCGATCCCGACGCCGTAACGAACATGGGTCAGCTCGGCGACCGTGTGCGCATCCGGATTGACGAAAATGCGAACGCCCAGCTCTTTGGCCAGCGTGAGCCAGCGCCAATCGAGGTCGAGCCTCATCGGATGGGAGTTGATCTCGATCGCCTTTCCGTGATCGGCAGCCGCCTTCAACACCTCGCGCATGTTCACGGGATAGCCTTCCCGGCCAAGGAGTAGCCGTCCAGTCGGATGCCCTAGGATCGTCGTATACCGGCTCGTGATAGCCTTCACAAGGCGCTTTGTCGCCTCCGACTCGGTCATGTTGAACTTGCTGTGGATCGATGCCACAACGTAGTCGAATGAAGCCAGGATCTTGGACGGGTAGTCGAGCGACCCGTCCGGCAAGATATCGCACTCCGTGCCTTTGAAGATCCGGAATCCCTTCATGCTGGCGTTCAGCGCATCCACTTCGGCGTGCTGCTGTTTCAACCGTTCGGGAGAGAGTCCGCCGGCGTACGCCGCCGCGCCGCTATGGTCGGCGACGCCCCAGTAGGCCCACCCCAACTTCCGAGCGGCCTCCGCCATCTCGGCGAGCGAATTCCGACCGTCACTGTAGGTGGTGTGGCAATGGAGGGTGCCCCGTAGGTCTTCGAGCGTGATCAGGTCGGGGATCGCACGTCGCTCGGCCAGGTCGAATTCAATCTGGCCTTCGCGAAGCTCCGGAGGAATGTACGCCATTCCAAGCGCCCGGTAGATATCCGCTTCGTCCTTGACCGACGGCAGTCGCCTGGGACCCTGCGGCAGACGCGTGAAACCGTACTCATTCAGGCTCAAGCCGATCTTCCGGGCACGTGCGCGCATCTCGACGTTGTGCTCCTTGCTGCCCGTGAAATAGTTGAGCGCGAACGGGAATTCCGTGGACGTGACGATCCTCAGGTCGCAGGACATTCCCGGCCGGAGTTGGACGGTGCATTTGGTCTCGCCGTCATTCACGACCCGAGTGACCAGGGGATGCGTTGCGAAGGCCCTTCTCACTGACGCAGCGACCTTGGCGGGAGCGGCGACAAGAAGATCAATATCGCCGATGGTCTCCTTGCGCCTCCGCAGACTTCCGGCGGCCTCGCATCGCTCGACTCCATTGATCGCGGTCAACGTCGACACGATGGCCCCGGCCGCTTCTTCAGCGACCGGATAAAGCCATCGGCTGGAGAACTGCCTCCGGGATTCGATGGACCGAAGGATGTTCTCCTCCATCTTTTCGCCGAATCCCTCGAGCCGGGCGACCCGATGCTCCTTGCAGGCCTTCGCGAGGGCTTCAAGCGATGCGACCTTGAGGTCTTTCCAGATGATCCTGACACGCTTGGGACCAAGCCCTTGGAGACGCGTCATCTCCAGAACGCCTTCAGGAACACCCTTCTTCAATTCGTCATACTCTTTCGACCGGCCGGTCAGCGCAAGGTCGGAGATCACTTTTTCCAATCCTTCGCCGATCCCCTTGATCTGGCGGAGCGTCCCTTTGCGGGCCCTTTCCGCCAGGTCGTCGGTGACACCTTCGAGCGTTCGAGCTGCGGCATGGAACGCGCGGCTCTTGAAGGGATTCGCACCCTGAAGCTCTAGAAGCGTTCCCATCTCCTCCAGGAGGGCGGCGATCTGCTTGACATTATTGCTCATGTCGTCGCACTGACAGGTTCCTGCGGAAGACTATGGAGAAAACTTCGGTAGCGAAGCAGGATCCCCTCGACACCGGCGTATGTCTCTGGCACCATCAGATCCTGGCGCACTTTCGAGGCGTGCGGGAGTCCATGGAGATATCCGCTGTAGTGCTTCCGGTACTCAAGGACCGCCTTGCGCTCGCCTTTGAACTCAACGGCCATCCTCATGTGGTCGAGGATCTGCTCGAATCGTTCGTCGATCGAGGGACCCGGGAGAAGCCGTCCCGTCGCGAGATAATGCTTGATCTCGCGGAAGATCCACGGATTGGTGATGGCTGCTCGTGCGATCATGATGCCATCGGCCCCCGTCTCGCGATAGACGCGCTCGGCATCCTGTGCGGTGTTGATCCCTCCGTTCACGATGATCGGCATGCGTACGGCCGACTTGACCTTGGGGATCCAGGAATAGTCGGCGTCACCCTTATGGCCTTGTGCCCGCGTACGACAATGCACGGTCAGTGCCTTCACGCCGAGGTCTTCGAGCATCTGCGCCACCTCGACGATCTTGATGCTCTCCGCGTCCCATCCAAGCCGGGTTTTGACGGTCACCGGAAGCCTCACGGCTCTGATCACGCGGTCGACGAGCCTGCCCATTTTGGGAATGTCCTTGAGCAGACCCGCTCCCGCACCCCGCATCGCGATATCCTTGACCCAGCATCCGCAATTGATATCGATCAGGTCGGGCTGGACCTCTTCCGACAGTCGAGCCGCCTGCTCCATCGATTCTTCCACACCGCCGTAGATCTGAATGCCGAACGGGCGCTCTGCTTCAGTGAAGACCATCTTCTTGCGTGTCTTCGCTGATTCCCGGATAAGACCTTCGGCGTTCACGAATTCGGTATAGACGATGTCGGCCCCGAGACGCTTGCAGACGAGCCGAAACGGCATGTCGGTGACATCCTCCATCGGAGCGAGCAGGATCGGGCGATCGAAGTCGTATGGACCGATGGAGAACGGCATGGACCGGCGCGAGGTGTGCTGAAGCGTGATTGGTTGAATGAATTCCGTCGAAGATCGCTCACATCGCGGAGACGATAGCGTCGGCCATTTCAGTCGTGGTAACGGCGGAATCGGGCTTCAAATCCCGCGTGACATGCTTCCCTTCGCTGAGCACGACCGCTACCGCGTGACGCACTCGATCGGCCGCCTCCGTCTTTCCGAGGTGATCGAGCATCATCGCACCGGCCAGGATCATGGCGGCGGGATTGGCGATGTTCTTCCCCGCGATGTCCGGAGCGCTGCCGTGCACCGGTTCGAAGATCCCGACGCTCGCGCCGATGTTGGCGCCCGGAGCAAGCCCAAGCCCTCCGACGAGACCGGAACACAGGTCGGAGAGTATGTCCCCGAACAGATTGGTGGTCACGATCACGTCGAACTGGTTCGGATCGACCACCAGCTGCATCGCCATGTTGTCGATGATCCGGTCGTTCGTTACGACCTCGGGATAGTGACGAGCGACCTCGTGCCCCACTTCGAGAAAGAGTCCGCCCGTATACTTGAGGATATTTGCCTTATGGACGATCGTGACCCTCTTGCGCCCGTGGGTCCGAGCATATTCGAACGCCGCCTTCAGGATCCGCTCAGAGCCCGTACGCGTGACCACTCCGATGGTCTCAGCGGCCGACTTGCGTGCGTCAATGTAATGCTCGATGCCGGCGTAGAACTCTTCGGTGTTCTCCCTGAAAATGACCAGATCGACATTATCGTAGCGCGTCTTGACCCCCTTCATCGAGCGAGCCGGACGGAGGTTGATGTAGAGATCAAACTCCTTTCGGAGTGCGACGTTGATGCTGCGAAATCCCTTTCCGACAGGCGTGGTCAAAGGTCCTTTCAGGGCAACACGGTTTGTCTGGATCGAATCGACGACCTGCTGAGGCAAAGGGTCCTTGTAGCGCTCGATCGCCTCGAGACCGGCTATCTGGCGATCCCAGTCGAACGAAAGGCCTGTGGCCGACAGGACCCGCACCGTTGCCTCCGTAATGTCCGGCCCGATGCCGTCACCGGGAAGTAGTGTGATCGGAATAGCCATCGATCCTTAACGTGAAGAGGTCCGCACTAAGATAAATCAGTAAACAGAGTTGCATCACAGCGTTGACAGTTCAATATCTTCAATTATTGAGAATCAGACAACCCGCCTCGGATGAGCTCGAAGGTGCGACCCAACGTTCGGTCCAAGCTCCGGTATTGCACCGCCTCGCTGAGGTGTTGAACTTCGATGGCGTCCGATCCGGCCAGATCGGCAATGGTTCGCGCCACCTTCAGGATCTTGTCATAGGCGCGGGCGGAGAGGCCGAGCGATTCCATCGCTCGGCGAAGCACTTGTTGACTTGCGTCATCGAGTCGACAGAATCTTTGGATCTCCGCCGTTCCCATGTCGGCATTACAGAACTTTCCCGAAATCCCAACCAGTCGCTCACGCTGGCGCGTGTGAGCCATTTGAACCCGGGCTCGCACTTGGTCTGAGGTCTCCCCTGCCCTTTTCGACATCAGTTCTGCATGTTTGACGGGAGGGACTTCCACATGAAGGTCGATACGATCGAGCAAAGGACCCGAGACGCGTGCGAGGTAGCGTTGGATCTGCATTGGGGTGCATTGGCACCTGGCCAGTGGATTGCCGTATTGCCCGCATGGACATGGATTCATGGCTGAGACGAGGATGAATCTCGCGGGATAAACGACCGTCATCCGAGATCGGCTGATACTGACCGTCCCTTCTTCGAGCGGTTGCCGCAAGACCTCAAGAACGTTTCTGGCGAATTCAGGCAGTTCGTCCAGAAAGAGTACTCCGTGGTGTGCCAGAGAGATCTCGCCCGGCCTGGGCATACTCCCCCCACCTACGAGCGCAGAGTCGGAGATGGTGTGGTGAGGGGACCTGAACGGCCTCCGGATAACCAAGGAGCCGCTTCGTGGGAGGAGACCGGCCACAGAATGGATCTTCGTCGTCTCCAGCGCCTCGTCGAACTGCAGAGGAGGCAAAATGCTTGGCAGTCGCTTTGCCAGCATGGTCTTGCCTGACCCCGGAGGGCCTATCATCAATAAATTGTGGCCTCCGGCTGCAGCAATTTCAAGTGATCGTTTAACGCTTTCCTGACCCCGAACGTCCTGTAGATCCGGCCCTCGACGACCGTCGTGATTGAAAAGTGACTCCCGGTCGACACGAGTCGGCGATGACCCTCCACCATTCTGAGCGAGGATCGTAACGGCTTCCTCAAGATCTTTGGCTGGGAAGACCTCGAGTCCGTCGACGAGTGCCGCTTCGTGCGCGTTCTGTTTTGGAATGATCATCCTGGGGATCCCCTGCCGTTTGGCCTCCAACGCCAATACCAAGGCGCCTCGGACAGGCCTGAGAATGCCATCCAAGGCCAGTTCGCCCGCCACAAGAAACGATTCGGCGTGGTCCAGGGAGATGCGGCCTGTCGCTCCTAGCAGTGCCATGGCCATGGGGAGGTCGAACGAAGATCCCTCCTTCCGCACATCAGCGGGAGCCAGATTGACGGTGTAGTGATGCTTCGGCAGGCCGAGGCCGGTGGTTTCGATGGCGGATGTGATGCGGTAGACGCTTTCGCGGACCGCGTTGTCGGGAAGGCCGACGACGGAGAACTTCAGCAGGCCGGTGGCCGCGGTGCATTCGATGCGAACAAGGTACGCCTCGACGCCCACGGTGGCCGCGCTGACCACGGTGGCAAACATGAGCACCCCCTCAGGTGGTGAGACGAAGAATCGCTTTGCTGCCGAGATGCGAAGGCACCACCCTACGGTTCCGTGGAGTCTTCGCTTGGGATTACCAGGATCTCAGGAGCGGATCCGGTCCCATTCATCTTCCGACGGCCTCTGGAACAGGAAAGCACCGAAGGAAGCTACAAAAAGCAGAATGAACAGCCATTCGCCCGTCAGAACGTAGCAAACGATCTGCACGAACGAGGCCGCCTCGATACATGCCAGTCGAACGATCACCGCTGACTGGAACGCTGTCCAACGAGATGCCTCATCCGGTAGCTGAGCCACGTTGGACATCAAAAGTCTGCCGAGCTGGAGGCTGGCGGCGACGGAAGCCAGCAGGACGATGACTGAAACGATTGGGAGGACGGTCGGGGTGAGAGAATCGAGGGGTTCGATGGACCGTTGAACCGCGAACGCGACGGTGAAGAATACCAACTGACCGGACGCCAGCCCGAGGACAATGATGCGAAGAGACTGATACCGGTTTTGCATGCCCCTCTCTCGAATGATTTGAAGCGGGAATCCGTCGATGCTTGACGGCACACACTTCAACGATGATCGCGCAGAAACTCCAGCCGCGGACGCATCTCCTCTGCCGACTTCAGAAGCTTGTCCTTTCCGAACACCGCCTCTTCCTGGCTCTCGAAGACCAGCAGATACTCGTTGCTCATGATGATCGCTTCTTCAGGGCAGACCTCTTCGCAGAAACCGCAGAAGATGCACCGGACCATGTTGATCTCGAACTTCTCAGGGTAGCGTTCCTTTTCGAGCGGCGTTTCAGCCGCCTGGACCTCGATCGCCAGCGCCGGGCAGACACGGGAGCACAGGCCGCACGCCACGCACCGCTCGATGCCGTTCTCGTGGACAAGCACCGGACGTCCGCGGAACTGTGCGGGTGGCACAAATCGCTCTTCGGGATACTGAACGGTGACCTTTGGCTTGAACATCTGCCGGACCGTCAAGTAGAAACCCTTCAGGATCTCGGGAATATAGATCTTCTCGAGAAACGTCAGGTCTTTCGTGCGGATGATCTTATCATTCGAAGGCATGGGTCACCTTACATCGTAAGCCACAGCAGGGCCACGCCGGTGGCCAAGAGATTTGCGATGGACAGAGGAAGCATCACTTTCCAGCCGAGGTTCATCAACTGGTCGTAACGGAAGCGCGGAAGCGTCCAGCGGATGACGACATAGAAACTGATGACGAGAAACATCTTGAACAAGAACGTACCGATCTTGAGCAGTGCGAGAACGAGGGGGTCGAGCCCCCAGGTCTCAGCGAACGGAAGGTGCCACCCGCCCAAGAACAGCGTGGTGATCAGAGCACTCGACACGATCATGTTCGCATACTCCGAGAGAAAAAAGAGGCCGAACTTCATCCCGGAGTACTCGGTGTGATACCCGCCGACCAGCTCGGGTTCGGCCTCGGGCAGGTCGAAGGGAAGGCGATTCGTCTCTGCGAATGATGCCACGACGAAGGTGATGAACCCGATCGGCTGCAACAGGATGTTCCACTGCGGAATCCACCCGTTCCAGTAGGTCGTCTGGTGCCGGACGATATCGTCGATCTGGAGCGTGCCGGAGATCATAATGACTCCGATGAGCGAGAGCCCCATGGACAGCTCGTAGCTGATGAGCTGGGCCGAGGAGCGCAAGCCTCCGAAGAGCGAGTACTTGTTGTTGGACGACCATCCGGCTAAGGTCAGTCCATAGACGCCCATGCCCGTCATGGCCAGGATGTAGAGGATCCCAACATTGACGTCAGCGATGATGAGCGAATATTCCTTGCCGAAGAGCGGCAGGGTGTCTCCGAACGGTATGACGGCGAAGGTCGAGAGCGCCACCGTGATCGAGATCATCGGGGCGAGGTCATGGACGAACCGGTTCGCGGCCTTGGGGACGATATCCTCCTTCATCACGAGCTTGACCACGTCTGCGATGGATTGCAGCCAGCCGCCGGGGCCGACCCGGTTGGGTCCGTAGCGGTTCTGGATGTAGGCGCTGTACTTGCGGTCAAAAAGGACGACGATGGCCGAGGCCCCAAGCAGGGCACTCAAGACGACGGCGATCTTGATGATAGGTTCGAGCAGGTCCATGGTTCATGCAACGAATGCGGGTGCGGGAGTTCCGGCCGTGGCAAGACGTCGTCCTCGGCTGCCGAGTGCGAGATAGGAGAGCCCTTTGAAGGAAGGCACACGCTCCGTGATCTCACGGAACACGTCCTCGGCGGTCTGATACCGGTATTTGACGCCGTACACCGTCGCAAGGGCCGCAATGATGCGCCACGACGGTCGTGCGTCGCGCCTTGGACCCTTTCCCCATCGGTCGTTATGCGCCGCGAATCTGTCCCATCGGCTCATGTTCAGGCCGTCCAGGGCGCGATCTTGCTCGAGCGTCGCAACAGCAGGCCTGATGCGTTGCACGTGGCGCTCGAAGTTCACAAACGTGCCGTTCCGCTCGGCGTACGTCGCGGCCGCGAATACCACGTCGGCCAACTCCGTCGTGGCATTGCGCTGATGGGCATGTACGATGAGCAGCTCAAGATTCCCCAGCGCCTCGCGGATGGCCGGGTCGGCGGCGATGTCGTCCTCGAGCACGTAGAGTGCCTTGATCGAGCCATCGCGGATGCCCTTGAGGATCGCAGCGAGGTCCTCGCCGGAACCCGCGGCTCGCACGCCCACTTCCCGGGCACCCGCGGCGTTCGGGGTCTTGTCCGCGCGAATGAGCAGGTCGTCTTGATCGCCTTCGACAACATGTTCCACAAGGTCGACCATCCTGGCCCCGACCGTCTCGCGGAAGAACTTCTGCAGAAGGTAGTTGTCCTCGTTGGTGGCGAATGCCGAGCCGAGCGCGGCGATCTCGCCCTTGCGGAAGAGTCGCAATTCCGAAACGGCCTTGGCGATCGCTTCATCCCATCCGGTTTCGACGAGGTTGCCGTCCTTCCGCACGAGCGGTGCGGCAATTCGGTCAGCCGCGTTGACGTGCTTGAACGTCTTCAGGCGACCGTCGTCGCACATCCAGTACGAGTTCACATCCTCGTTGTGTCGCGGGGTGAGCCGCAGGATCTCGTTGTTCCGCACCCACACATTGGTATTGCATCCGCGGGCGCATCCGGTGCAGATGCTGTCGGTCGAGGACATCTCCCAAACGCGGGCCTTGAATCGGAAGTCGCGGCTGGTGAGCGCGCCGACCGGGCACAGTTCGATGACGTTCATCGAATAGCGGTTATCGAACTGCGTATTCGGGAAGGTCGTAAGCACTACGTGCGTGCCCCGCTGGGTGAAGGTCAGGACGGGCTGATGCGCGATCTCGTCGGCAAATCGGACACATCGCGAGCACATGATGCAGCGCTCGACGTCGAGCAAGACGTTCGGGCCCAGTTCGACGCGCTTCGGCTTGTGGACCTTGTCCTCGTCGAACCGGCTCTCGCCGATGCTGTACTTGTAGGCGTAGTCCTGGAGCTTGCATTCCCCCGCTTCATCGCAGATCGGGCAATCGAGCGGATGATTGATGAGAAGGAACTCCATGACCGCATGCCTGGCTTTGACCACCTTCTCGCTCATCGTCTGGACGACCATGCCGTCGGCTACCGGCGTCATGCAGGCGATCGCCAGCTTCGGCATCTTCTCCACTTCGACGAGGCACATCCGGCAGTTGCCGGCGGCCGTGAGCTTGGGGTGCCAGCAGAAGTGCGGGATCTCGATCCCGTTCTGTGCCGCGACCTCGATGATCGTCCGACCCGCTGCGGCGTCGAACGTGCGTCCGTCAATTGTGACCTTTGGCATACGATCCCAGGGCTGCGTGAACAATGTCCAATGAGCGCTGCAAGTCGGAGGCCTTCAGCATGAACGCGAGACGGGCCTCATTCGTCCCCTTCCCCGGTGTGGCATAGAAGCCCGCCGCGGGGGCCAGCAACACCGTTTCTCCATTAAGTTGGAACTCCCCGATCAGCCAGCGCGCGAAATGATCGGCGTCCTTCACCGGCAGTCCGATGACGATATAGAACGCCCCTTCCGGCTTATAGGATGTGACCCCCGGTATCTTGCGCAATCCGTCCACGACGAGGTCGCGGCGTTGCCTGAACTCGTCGACGATCGGACGAACATACGGGTCGGGGTTGTTCAGCAAGGGCGCGATCGCGGCCTGTTCGACCGTCGCGACCGACAGGCGTGCCATGCCAAACTTGAGGGCCGTGTCGACAACCCCCTTGTGATGACTGGCGAGCACGCCGATGCGGGCACCGCACACGTTGAATCGCTTGGAGGAGCTGTCGCACAAGATCGCGCGGTCGGCAACCTCGGGAAAGCTCATGATGCTGATGGCTTCGGCGTCGTAGGCAAACTCGCGATAGACCTCGTCGGAGATGAGGTAGAGGTCGTGCTTGACGGCAAGGCGCACCAACCGCTCGATCTCATCGCGGCTGTAGATCGTTCCGGTCGGGTTCGAGGGATTGCAGAACAGGATCGCCCGCGTGCGCGAGGTGATCGCCTTTTCGATGATCTCTTCCGGAGGCAAATGGAAAGCGTTCTCGATCGACAATGGTACGGGCACCAAGCGGACGTTCGCGATGGTCGCGAAGCCGTTGTAGTTCGTGTAGAACGGCTCAAAGACGATGATCTCTTCGCCCGCGTCGGCGACCGCGCACATGGCAAAAATGATTGCCTCCGAACCGCCGGCCGTGACGATGAGCTCCGATTCCTCAAATGAGAGGCTGTGATGCGCCAGATAGTTCTTCCAAGCCGAAAGGGCGATCGGGATCCCGTTCGACGGCGCGTAGGCGAGCGTCTTCTGGTCGAAATTCCGCATCGCCTCGAACACCGCCGGCGCTGTCGGCAGGTCGGGCTGGCCGATGTTCAGATGATACACTCTGACGCCGGTCTTCTTCCGCTGCTCGGCCAGCGCGGCCAGCTTGCGCAGGGGCGATGCTTGCATCACGCGGGCGCGCTTTGAGAGCTGAACGACGGACTGCGGGTCCTGCAGGAGTATCTCGTTCATGGTCATGCCTTTGAGGAGACGCCCGAAGGTTCAAGGATCACGGTGGCGAATCGTTCGGGCCGGAACAGGGCCTCGGCGACCCGTTGAATGTCCGCCGATGTCACCGCATCGATCGATTCCAAGACCGTTTCGAGCGATGGAAGTCTCCCGATCGACAGTTCCGACCCGCCCAGGCGCATCATGCGATTCGGAATGCTCTCGAGGTTGAGCATCATGCTCCCCTTCAACTGGTCTTTCGTGCGTCGAAGCTCGGCGGCCGGAACAGGCTTCGTTCGCAACGCATCCAATTCACTCCACACAAGGTCGCGCACACGCCCGACATTCGATGGATCGAGTCCCGCATAGATGCCGAAGGTGCCCGTGTCCGTCATCGTATTCGCAAAGCTGTAGACGGTGTAGGCGAATCCGCGCCGTTCCCGGATCGACTGAAACAGCCGCGAGCTCATCCCGTCGCCCAGCAGCGTGTTCATGACCAGCAATGGGAAACGCTCTCGCTGATGAACGCTGTAGCCCACCGTTCCAAGACAGAGGTGCGCCTGCTGAATGGGCTTGGCCTGGCGCACTTCGCGTCCACGCTGACGCTGCGGCTTTACCCGACCCCCGCTTCGTCGCGACGCCTTGAGGGAGCCGAGTGCCTTTTCAGCGAGGCGGACCAGTTCGTCATGCTCCAGCCGTCCGGCGGCGGCCACGACAAGCCGATCGGGCGTATAGAATTGAGCCCGGTGCGACATCAGGTCATCACGGCGGAAGGCTCTGACGGTCCGCTCGGTGCCGATGACCGGCATGCCCAACGGATGGCGTCCAAAGACCTCGCGCTCCGTGATGTCGTGGATCAGGTCGTCGGGATCGTCCTCGACGTTCCGCAGTTCTTCGATCACGACCCCCTTCTCCTTCTCCAGTTCCTTCGGCGGGAACGTGGCATGCAGGAGAAGGTCGGTGATGACGTCCAACGCCAGTGGTAAGTGCTCGTCGAGCGCCCGGGCGTAGTAGCAGGTATGCTCCTTGCCCGTGAAGGCGTTGAGATAGCCACCCACCGATTCGAGGCTGCGTGCAATGTCGGCGATGCTGCGGCGCTCCGTTCCCTTGAACACCATATGCTCAAGGAAATGCGAGATACCATTCAGATCAGCGGGCTCGTCACGCGACCCGGAATCGACCCACAGTCCCACCGAGACCGAGCGCACAAACGGTATCGATTCGGACACGACGCGGACACCGTTCGGTAGAACGGTCTTACGATAGTCCGACGTGACATGATCCGCCGCTGGTGTACGGCTTCGGTGCGCCATAGTGGTAGGTGGTCGTTGACGGCCGACATACGACGAAGCCACGTGCAGATACCGGCGTGACTTCAAGCAGCGTATCAAAACATAACCGAATTTTGACGTATCCGCAAGAAAAAGCCCGATTCATCGGGAGAGAAGCGCTTTGATCTTGGTCACGACCATGTCGATGGCGACGGCATTCTCGGAGCCGCGGGGAATGATCACATCGGCCCAGTGCTTGCTGGGCTCAACGAACTGCAAATGCATCGGCTTGACGGTGTGAAGATATTGATGCATGACCGATTCAAGGGATCGACCGCGCTCCAGGATATCCCGACGAATGCGCCGGATGAGTCGCTCGTCGGCATCCGTGTCGACGTAGATGCGAATGTCGAGCAATTCGCGAAGGCTCGCGTCGACGAAGAGCAGAATGCCGTCGATGATGATGATGTCGTGCGGTTCGGCCCGCTGGGTCTCGGCCATGCGCCGGTGCGTCGCAAAATTGTACATCGGAACATCGACCCCTTCCCCGCGACGCAACAAGCCGATGTGCTCGACCAGGAGTGAGGTTTCGAGTGAGTCGGGATGGTCGAAGTTGATCTGATCGGGGGTGATGCCACCATACGCGGACAGGTCGCGGTAGTACGAATCGTGCTGAATAATCAGCACCCGCGAGGCGTCGAGCTGCTCAAGGATGCGGTTTGTGACGGATGTCTTGCCGGAGCCGCTGCCTCCGGCCACGCCGATCACAATGGGCTTCATGGTCTGTCTCAGATGTCCCAGGAATATAGGGGTACATGTTCACGCGTGAAAGATGATTCCGTGGAAAAGACTCGCTATCATGGCCTCGACCGACATGTTCGCAGATCCCCTTCCCATTCTTGCATTGTTCGCCATCGGTGCGGCCGGCGTCTACGCGGCGCTCCAGTCGATGGCGCTCGCCGGGCTCTATCGCCCTGTCCGACGTCGAGCGGCCGACGTCACGACGATGAGCGTGATCATCCCTGCCCGGAACGAAGAAGCGCATCTGGGGGATCTCCTCGCTTCGCTTGAGCGCCAGAGCCGCCGCCCGGAGGAGGTCATCGTTGTCGACGACCGGTCGGAGGACGCCACCGCCGTCATTGCCGAGTCCTTTCGTCAACGTCTCCCCCAGCTCGAGGTCGTGAAGGTAGACGTTTTGCCGGCCGGAGCTGCGCCGAAGAAGAACGCGCTCTCCCGGGGCATTGAGGCGAGTTCAGGGGAGATCCTGTGCTGCACAGATGCCGACGTCATTCTTCCGCCGAGATGGCTGGAATCGATCGAGTCGTGCTTCGAGCCGCACGTGGGGGTTATCATCGGTGCGTACTCGCCGCGGCCTCCGACGCAGAACACCGGACTATTGGGTTCGTTTCTCTTTCGCTTCATCGACTACGAAAAGTACAAGTCGTGGATCCTCTCCGCCGGTGCGGCCGGCTGGGGATTTGCATGGACGGCCAGCGGGTCAAACCTGGCATACCGTCGATCGGTCTATGATCAGGTCGGCGGATTCAGCGGCCAGCATGCTTCCATAAGCGGAGACGACGACCTGTTTGTACAACGCGTGCGGCGTAAGACCGACTGGAAGATCGTAGCGATGACCGGTCCTGAAGCGACCGTGGTGACAGAGGTTCCGTCGACCTGGAGTAAGTTCTACCGCCAGAGGACGAGACACTTGTCGGCGGGACGTTGGTACGACGCGTGGAGTTCCATCCTGCTGGCTGTTTACCACGGCTCGAACCTTACTGCGACGCTGTCCTTGTTCGCCGCCGTCGCTTGGCCCGAGCAGCGATTCCTCACCGCGTATATCGTGAAAGTGTGTGCCGACATCCTCTTCTGCGCGTTGGGCGATCTACGGGTGCGGCGTCCAGCCGCTTGGCAATGGTTCCTTCCCCTCGAATTCATTCATGCCGTCTACCTCCTGACGGCCGGACCGATGTCGTGGCTGAAGAAGCCCGTATGGAAAGAGTCGACAGCGTCCCGATGAACGAGACCTCCAGCCGCCCGGGGCGCTGGAAGCCCATTCTCGTCCGCACGGCTTTGAGCGCCATTGTGCTTTCGGCGGTGCTTTCGTCGATCGACTGGACGGACCTGTACCAGGCATGGATATCAGTCTCCCTGCCCGGTGTTGTGGCAGCCATCCTGCTGCTTCCGCTGCAGATCGGGCTGAGAATCATGCGGTGGAGATGGCTGCTTCGGCATGCGGGGTCGGACGCGACGGCGCGCGAAGCCGTGAAGACCGTGCTGGCAGGGTATGCATTCGCGGTCGTCACGCCCGGTGAGGTCGGGGATGTCGCCTTCCGGATGCATCGCCATGACGGAGAGGGACGTGCCCGGATTGCTGGGATCGTGGCTCTGGAAAAAGTGGCCCACAGTCTTCTTTCCCTTGTGCCCGGGATCCCCGCCCTCGTTCTTCTCCTCTCGGGCGAAGAAGATTGGGCGCTCGCCGCACTTGCCGCGATGCTGATCCTTACGTCGGCGCTCCTCTTCGGCCATCACGCGATCGAGCGCATAAAGATCGGACCCCGCTGGCCCCGACTCGGCAGCGTGGACGATGCGCTGACGGCATTCAGCGCCGTATCACGACCGGGCGTGCTTGGTGTCGCTGGCTATACCGCGGGGATCCTGTCGGTCTATGTTGTGCAGGAGTACGCGTTGGTGAATGCCGTCGCATCACTCGGACCGGTCGAGACGTGGAACGCTTTCTGGGCGGGCATCGGGCTTCGTACGCTGGCCCCGTTTTTCACGATGGACCTCGGGATCCGAGAAGCTTCGCACGTCGCCTTTTTCGGTTCGTATGGTGTTGACGCGGCGGCGGCGACGGCCATTTCGTTGCTGATGTTCTTCGTAAACGTCCTTCTGCCGACCCTCGTCGGCGTCAGCATCTATTTGACCGGGCGTCGGAGGACCTCATGACCGTTCCGGCGTACATTCTTGCCGTCCTTCTCGCGTACTATGTGTTCTTCGTTCTTCGGGTGTTCGTCGGCTTGCGACGCTTGCGATCGCAGGAGCGAACGTCGTCCTGCCCAACGGTCACGGTGATCATCGCCGCACGGAACGAAGAGCGGAACATCTCGACATGCGTGCGATCGGTGCTAGCGCAGGATTATCCGCGCGATGCACTCAAGGTCATCGTCGTCGACGATGCATCCACGGATGCAACCACGGAGATTGTCCGGTCGATCGGCCGTACCGAGCCGCGAGTTTCGGTCGTAACGCTCGCGGAACGTCCGAACGACGGCATCAGTGGAAAGCCCGATGCGATCCGCGCCGGGGTCGAGCACGCTGAGGGCGAGATCGTGATCACCACAGATGCCGACTGTCTCCACCCGCGTGGCTGGGTTCGGACCATGGTCTCACAATTCCTTCCGGAGACAGCCTTGGTGGCGGGACCCGTTGTACTTGTCCCGGGTCGTTCGCTCTTTTCCAAGGTAGAGCGCCTGGACTTTCTCGGACTGGTCATTTCAGGGGCGGGCCTGATCGGAGCAGGACGTCCGATCATTTGCAACGGCGCCAATCTGGCGTATCGTCGGGAGGTCTACCTCCGTGCGCTGAGCGGTGTTCAACACTCGTCGAACGACGACGGTACGTTGATGAGTCGTATTGTGACGCGACGGCTGGGCCGTGTTGCATTTGCGTCGGCACCGGATGCTCTCGTTACAACTCAGGGGCAGGGAGATCTGGGAAGCTTCTTTCGTCAACGACGTCGCTGGGCCGCCGTGCGAGGCCGCTTTCTCGACCCGACGATCTACCTTGAGTTGACCCTGCTGTATGCATTCTTCGTGCTCTTCCTCTTCATGACGTTCGCGGCGATCGTCGACCGGACCCAACTGCCAACGGTCGTTTTCGCTTGGTGTGTCAAGATCGGGGTCGATCTCGCCCCTCTCCTTTCGGCAACGCGCGCGTGGAACATCGAACACCGCTGGTTGGAGGTCATTCTGGCCGAGGTCTTCCATCCCTTCTCCATCGTCATCGCCACCGCATTGAGTCTTGTGGCTCCATTCCGCTGGAAAGAGCGCACGCTTGTGCGATGATCGATGGACTTCGCGACGTTGGTCCTCATTGCACTGACGCTGTATCTGCTGCAGACGAGCATCGTCATGATGGGATCGCGACCCAGCGCTCCCTCCGACAGCACAACACAACCGACGGTCTCGGTCATTGTCGCAACGCGAAATGATGAATCGACCGTCGGCCCGTGCATCGAATCACTCTGCCGTCAAACATATCCTTCGGGCCGGTACGAAGTGATCGTCGTCGACGACGACTCGACTGACCGAACGCCGGAGATCGTCCGTGAGTCGATGCAGGCGTACGGTCATGTGCACCTGATCACGCTGTCCGCGGAGCGTCGTCCCGGTGTTGGCCGCCGGCCATTGTCGGAAGGCATCGCTCGGGCCTCCGGGGAGATCGTGCTGGTCGCCGATGTCGAAAGCCGCGTGCCCGATAGCTGGGTCGAGGCGACGGCCTCGCTGTTTGAGCCCGATGTGGGATACGTCAGCGGCCTCTCGTTGCCGGATGCGAGCACGTCGTTGGGAGGCGTTCAGTCGCTCGATGGCGCCTTCCTGCGCGTCATTGCGGCATCGCGTGCGCCCCTCGGTCGCACATTCGGAACCATTGGCAAGACGTTCTCCGCTCGGAAGGAGGCCATCGACAAGATCGGCGGTGATGGACCGCTTCCCTGCACAGGCGGGGAGCATCAGACGATCGTGCACGTGGTCCGATCGTCAGGTCGCTGGCAGGAGCGACACCCGATCAACCGCCGCCTGCTCGTCGAACACGAAGCCTGTCGGGACCTAAGGTCGCTCTTTCAAGAAAAGCTCCTTTGGGTGCACAGCATTCCCGACATTTCGTTGCTCAGTCTCCTGATCGTTGTGGTCGGCTGGTGCGCGCACCTCCTGCCGATCGTTCACTTGATCGTCTGGAGCGCATGGTGGCACACGCTCACGGTGCTCTTCGTCAAAGCGAGCGCCGACTACCTTTTGCTGTATCGTGTCCTCACGCGTCTCGGACGGCTCGACGATCTTCGACACTTCATGCGGTTTGAGTTGTACCTGACCGTGTACGTCGTGGCCCTGCCCATCATGGTCCTTGCTGGCACACCCGCCCGAAGGAAAGGACCGACCGACTGATGTTCCTCCCGCCCTTCCTCCTTCCACCGCTGATCCCGCTGTACGCGGAAGTGCACTATCGATTCCGGTACTTCTTAAGCCTGCTGAACGCACCGGAGCCCGAGATCCTGGCCGACGCCCCGCACCGTGTCGAGCCCGGCGAACCGATCCCGATCCTCCTGCTTGTCAAGGACGCCGATCGACATCCTGTCACGCTGCTCTCGGCTGATGTCGTTCTTTCCGACGGCGTGACAACGCGGCAGGTACCGCTGATCCACGGCGAGGTAAGGGTCACCCAGCATTGGTGGTGGACGGTGATCGATCTGTCCGCCGACGGGCTGACCGGATGGGTGTCGTGTGCTGTACAGATCCGGTACGACGCGGGCCATGGCGTTCGGACCGCGGTCAGCGACAACTACCGCACTACAGGTCATGCGCCTCTGCGGGTCTACGTCAGTCCCGACCCGTTGCCGGTCCTTCCGTTCCTGCTTCTCGGTGAAGGCCACGCGCATTCGATCGCGACGGAGGACCAGGTCGAGTTCGGCGTTCCGCTCGGGGCCGCCAGGTCGATGGCTTGTCGCATGGGACTCTCCTTCTCGGCGATCACCGACCATTCGTATGACCTGGACGATACCCTATTCTCATACCTCGATAACGACCCCTCAATCCCAAAGTGGCACGCACTCCAGAGGGAGATCGCTGACCTGAATCGGAGGGACGGGTTCACTCTCCTTCCCGGCGAGGAGGTCACCTGCCGCAATGCTGCCGGGAGGAACGTTCACTGCCTCGTGTTGGGCGACCCCCGGTTCCACCCCGGGTCGGGCGACAGCGCCGAACGGTGGTTTCGAACCAAGAGTGAACTGTCGCTCAGGGATCTGCTCGATCGTGTCGACGGTTCGGCGGTCGTGGCGGCTGCCCATCCAAGGGAGGATGTGCCCTTCCTTCAACGAATGTTGTTGCGACGCGGATCGTGGAGCGACGCGGACGAATCGCAGAACGGTCTGCATGCTCTTCAATTCTGGAACGGCGAGTACGACCGACGTTGCGACCATGGACGCGAGGCCTGGGTCCGGCAGCTCCTGCGAGGCCGCCGATTGGGGGTCGTCGCCGGCAACGATGCCCACGGCAATTTCAATCGGTTCCGCCAGCTCGCCGTTCCATTTGTGTCGCTTCGCGAGGCGGACCGCCAGCTCTTTGGCCGCGCTCGGACCGGCGTGTTCACCGAACGGAATTCGATGCGGGCGATCCTCGAAGCCATGCGGCGACAACGCACCATTGCAACCGACGGCCCGGTCGGGATGATCACCGACGCCGACGGCCGACCGGTCCTTGGCGAGACCCTGAGGGCGCCTTCAACCGTACGCATGATCGCCCGTACATCGGAGGAATTCGGCCGTATCGCAACGATCGAGCTGCGGCGAGGGATCATTGGCTCAGCCGCCGAGGAGTCGGTGGGGTTGTGGAAATCGCCCGGAGGATTGTACTGGGCATGGCGCTCGGAGGTGAGTGAATTGAGGCCTCACTATCTTCGTCTGGAGATCACGACCCATCCTGGACGGCGCGACCATCGTGTGCACCATTGCCTCACGAGCCCTGTCTGGTTCAATGACTGATGCTTCTCGCAGCTTTCGGCGACCGGTCGGCATTCGCCGACGCGGGTCATTCGGCTTGGATGGGGTGATACATTTTGGTATTTTCATGCAATGAACGCACCTTTTGATCACGACTCGGAGCCCATTGCGGCCAGTGTACATGCTCCGACGCGCCGCATTTGGCTGCACCTCCTACTATTCGCGTTCACCTTTCTGACCACCACCGTCGCCGGGATCATCTGGGTCCATCCCGAAGTGGCCTTTGACATCGAATATCTTTCACTCGGGCTCCCATACGCCTTCTCCGTCATGTTCATTCTCACCGCACATGAGTTCGGCCACTACTTCGCGGCCCGCGCTCATGGAGTGGACACGACCCTCCCGTACTACATCCCATTCCCAACCATCCCGCCCCTGTCGTATCTCTTCCTGAACTTCGGCACGTTCGGAGCGGTGATCCGCACAAGGTCGATCGTCCCGTCAAGAAAGGCGATCTTTGACATCGGCGTGTCCGGTCCGATCGCGGGATTCATTGCAACCCTCGGCATTCTGGCCTACGGCTATCTTCATTTGCCGCCGGCCGATTACCTGCTGTCGATCCATCCCGACTATGACTTCGGTACGAACACGATCCGGAATTCCGAAGGAATGGGTCTCGCCTTTGGCGACTCCCTGCTGATGGCTCTGTTGCGGACGGCACTGACTCAGCCGGGAGAGTTCGTCCCTCCGATGAGCGAGATCTATCATTACCCATTCCTCTGCGCCGGATGGTTCGGTCTGTTCGTCACGGCATTGAACCTCATCCCGCTGGGCCAGTTCGACGGAGGCCATCTGATCTACGCCATGTTCGGAGAGCGTCACAAGCCCGTCGCCCGTTTCACCTTCTATGCGCTGTTGGCGCTGGCCGCTCCCAGCCTCTCCGATTCTGTCCTTCGCCTCCTCTTGACATGGGCGACGGGCCAGGACCAGCCGCAGATCGTGCCCTTCGCGGAGTATAGTTGGTCGGCGTGGTTCGTTTGGGCGCTGATCGGCCTGACACTCGTAAAGCTGTATCATCCTCCCGTCCCGGATGAATCACCGCTCGACCCAGGGCGTCAGGCGATCGGCTGGGCGACGTTCGGCATCTTCCTTCTCTCGTTCTCGCCGAATCCCATCGTCATTTCCATGCCATAGGTATCGATGCGCCGCTCCATCCCCTGTTTCGCGATCGCTCTCGCCGGGCTGTCGTGTTCTCCCGAGCCGGTCGGACCTCTTGACGCCCTGGCCCCTCCTCCCGTCCTGATCTCTGTCTCTCCCTCCGGCGTGATCGTGAACACGGATACGATGAACGTGGGGGGCACTCGCCTTCCGACGGACGTCCTCCAGATCCCCGTGACGCTTTCCGCGCTCGTCCAGACCCCCGCCGGAACCGCTCCGGTCGCAAACGTGTCGGCATGGATCGCCGACGATCGCGGCGATGTGATCGACGGACCGTTCGAGTTCAACGACCGCGGTGTGTGGCCCGACCAGACCGCGGGCGATGGCCGGTTCAGCGGTGAGGCACACTTCTCGATCATTCGCGTCGAGGTCGGTACGTGGTCCGCGCGGGTGGGAGCGACCGGCGTGAACGGGACCCGAAGCACGACCGCCGTCGTTCCGGTCTCCATTGTTCGGAACAACCGCCCTCCCGTCATCTCAAACCTGACCGCCGCCGCATCGATCTCGGCCTCGGACCCCCAGCCCTTGATGCTCTTGACGGTGAAGGCCGTCGACCCCGACGGCGCTTCGGACATTGTGAGAGTATCCTTCGACTCCTTCCGGCCCACGGGACAGCCCGCCAGCGGCAATCCATTCGTGATGTTCGACGACGGTAACACCGGCGGCATCAGCGGCGATGCCGTTGCCCGCGACAGCGTGTATAGCCTGCGCGTGCAATTCGGCGGCGCACCGACCGGCATCTACCGTTTCGAATTCCGTGCTATCGATCGATCGTCCGATTCGAGCAATGTGATCATCCATCACGTCGAGGTGTTGCCATGACGCGGGCGCTCCTGCTGATGGCGCTCGTGGTCGTTGGAGCTGCAGCTCAGTCGTTACGGACGTATCGGCTGGGCACCGTGCCTGCCGCAAGTGACCGTATGTCGGCCAACTCGGTGAACGAGATCGTCGTCTCGGGCGATACGGTCTGGGTCGGGACCTCCCGAGGCCTGTCCGTGGCCACCGGAACGCCCGTCCAGTGGACCAACTGGTCCTCGACAGCGCCGTTCACCGGCACCGGGATATCGGGTATCGCCATCAGCGGAGACCTCGTTTGGGTGTCGGCGGCTACGTCGACCAAGCAGGACAACGAATCGCTGCCGACCGGGGACGGCCTCTACCGTTCCACGGACCGGGGCACAACATGGACCCGATTCGATCAGCCCGTCGACGTCGGATCGGTCGACACGCTCACCTACGGCGTCAACCGCATCGCCGCGCTCAACATCACGACGACGATCAACAACATCACCTACGATCTGGCCATCGGCGCCGGCGCGGTCTGGTCTGCGAATTTCGCCGGCATGTTGCGTCGCTCTACTGATCAAGGCGCCACCTGGACACGCGTCGTCCTCCCTCCCGACGGGCGCTCGTCCATCGCTCCATCGGATACGCTCGATTTCGACCTCGCACCGACCGGCGGACGTCTTGGCCTTCGAGGCAACCTGAATCACCGCGTCTTTTCCGTAATGGTCGACGGCGACGGCGTCGTGTGGGTCGGCACCGCCGGAGGTATCAACCGCTCGACCGATGGAGGTACGAGCTGGACGAAGTTCTCCCGCACCAACCAGGCCCAACCGATCTCGGGGAACTTCGTGGTCGGCCTCCGCGAGCAACGATGGGCCGGCACTAAGACGATCTGGGCCGCCACGGTCAATGCCGAATCGGGTGAGGAACAGAGGGGCGTCAGCTGGAGCACGGACGGCGGAGCCACTTGGAAGACCGGATTGCTGGGTGAATTTGCGCATAACATCGCCGTGCGGGACTCGATCGTGTACGTTGCAACGGACGGGGGGCTCTATCGCACGTCGGATCGAGGAGCGTCGTGGCAGCTCAACGGCTCGATCGTCGACGCCGTTACGTATCAGCGCGTTGTCGCTCCGGAGGCCATCGCCGTGGCCGTGCGAAGAGATACCGTCTGGCTGGGCGGACCAGATGGGCTCGCGTTGACTCCAGACGAAGCCGCGACCCCGTTCGGAACGTCGTGGTCCGTTCTCCGCGCTTTTCAACCGGTCTCGGCGGCGCGAGAGATGTACGTGTACCCCAATCCGTTCTCGCCGGCGATGGAGCCCGCACGTGTGCATTTTGCCGTGCCGACCGGAGGCGCATCGGTCACCATACGCATCTTCGACATTGCCATGCAGCCCGTGCGCGATCTGCTGATCGGAGCGGGGCGTCCGAATGGTCAACACGACGAGGTCTGGGACGGAAGGACCTCTGGCGGCAGGTTAGCGGCGAACGGCGTCTATTTTGTACGCGTGCAGGTCGGCGACGCCGATGCGGTCTGGGGAAAGGTGGTGGTGCTCCAATGAGACCCGTGGCCGTTTCCATTCTGCTCGTGATCCCGGCCCTCCTCGCGTCTCAGCCCTCCATCGGCGGACGGAGCGGCGCTGCATACCGGCTTGGCCAGACGGCGCAGGGCATCTCGGTGGGCAACGCTCGCGCCGCGCTGACGCTGCGCGACCCCGACGTCTTCATGAATCCAGCCCTCGCTCCGTTCCAGACATCTCGCGTGGTCGCGCTGGGAGCCGGACTCTTTCCGCTCGATCGGGCAGTCCAGACGATCTCCTACGGTTCTGCACTGCCTCCGGCTGCCGGCATCGCCTTCACGTTCCACCGCGTGTCCGTTTCAGCGATCGACGGCCGGGATCGAAACGGGAATCGGACGGAAGAGCTAAGCGTTGCCGAGAACGTTGCGGCGCTGTCGTTTGGACTCAGGCCGGCGACATCGTTCACGATCGGCATCACGGCCAAGCTGCTCTACGCTCAAATGGTAGAGGGTTTGACGAGCACGACCGTTGGACTTGACGCCGGTGCGACGTATCTTCTTGGCACAGAATGGCGCATCGCGACGGTGTTCCGAGACCTGAATTCCAAGTACCGGTGGGACACGTCACCCATTTATGGTCGTAATGGTCGCCAGACATCCGACGTCTTTCCGGTTCGATCAGTGTTTGCCGTCGCCTATGCTCCCGAACCATGGCCGGTATCGGTCTCCGTGGAGGCCGAGGCGTCCGGTGGCGGATGGTTGATGCGAGGCGGACTCGACGCCCTCGTACATCCGATGCTTCGCATTCGAACTGGCTTGGATGCGGTCGACCCCGGGGGTCTGTACGGCTCCCGATGGTCGGCCGGGATCGCTGTTGAGAACACCGGTATCCATTGGGACCCGAGTTTTGACTATGCCTTCGTGGTCGAGCCGTTCACGCCCGGCAGCGCACACATCCTGACCATCCGACTGCACATCTCCTCATGACCATCAGACGACTTTTGTGGCCCGTGTTGATCCCCGCGATGCTTTTCGCACAGGGCACATCGACCGGCGGTTCCACCTTGAAGCTCCCACAGCATTCCATGGCGGCTTCACTGGCCGATCTGTGCACGGTGGAATCGGGACGGCTTGAAGCGGCCGGGATCAATCCTGCATCGCTGGCTGGATCTGTCGACGCCACTTCGATTGCCTTCACGCACCTGTCGTGGATACAGAATGTCTCTGGCCAACGGCTCGGATTGTCGTTCTCCACGTCGATCGGACGATTCTCGGCTTCGACAGCCATCTCCAAGGTCCCAGGCATCGAGGTCCGCGACGCTCCCGGCCCTTTCGTCGCGACGTTCGATGCCCAAGCGGCCTTGTTTCAGGCGGGCTGGGCCAATTCCATCTCAGACGGAATCGTCCTCGGCGTCGCCGCATCGTACCTGTATGAAAAGCTGTACGTGTACGAGAGCACGGGATTCTCCGTTGACGCTGGGGTGTTGCTCAAGACGCCGGTTGACAATCTCGTGGTCGGTCTTTCGACTGTCAATCTCGGGGCCCTTTCAGCTTTCCGGGAGGCCTCCGTCGAGCTGCCTTCAATCTTCAGGCTGGCTGCCGGCTATCGCTTCGCAATCGGTCCGATTGAATTCCGGCCCGGGGCGGCGTTTCGAACGGGCATCAATCACGAGGCATCAGGACTCACGGTCGGCGGAACGCTCATGTTCGACAACATGCTCGGCTTTCGGGCCTCTTGGCGTTCCGGCGAGTCTTCAAGAGATGTTGCGTTGGGCTTGACGGCGGGATACCTGGGGATCGGTCTTGAATACGCCTTGGTGCCGTTTTCTTCGGGTTTGGGCACTGCCCAATTGCTGACGGTCGCAATGAACTTCTGACGACCCGAGGAGAGTTTTTTTCCGGGTATTTCCTGGACGAGGAAGCCCCATCCGAGCCAGACGGATTTGGTCGAGGTCCGCAGGCCTCACCCACGATCGGCCGAGGGCATGCACCGGAAAACACGAAATTGTTATCAGCCACCTGCCATTGTCGTTCCAAACAAGAACCTTTGATCGATAGAATATGAAGAACAGACTTGCCATCCCTATCGGCATCGCTGGACTTCTTGCTTTTATCGCAGCAGGATGGATGTTGACAGAAGACCCAGCTCCGAAGGAGTCATCAACCACCTCCGTTGAATGGGTTTCCTTCGACGAGGGACTGCAATTGGCAAAGGAACAGAAAAAGAAAGTCCTGGTCGACGTGTACACCGATTGGTGCACATGGTGCAAGAAAATGGATGCCGAAACCTATGCTCATGCCCTTGTGACCGAAGAACTTAGGAACAACTTTATTTCTATCAAGTTGAATGCCGAGTCATCCGATCAGATCACCTTCAATGGGCAGACAATGACGTCAGCACAGTTCGCCCGATCGGCAGGGGTTACGGGATATCCTACCACCCTCTTTTTGGACGAGAGACTTCAGCCCATCACAGTTGTGCCCGGCTATGCTCCCCCCGACAAGTTCTCCAAGATCCTCGGGTATTTTTCGGGCGACCACTACAAGAACAAGGACTTTCAGAGCTATCTGGATCAGATCGGCGGATGACCGTCAGCGGCTTCACGTTCATCCGGAACGGAATCACGTTCGACTATCCGTTCCGCGAGTCCATCCTCTCACTCCTCCCCCTCGTCGACGAGTTGGTTGTGGCCGTTGGCAACTCAGACGACGGTACACGGGCCTCCGTTGAATCGATCGGCTCTCCCAAGATCCGGATTCTGGATACGGTGTGGGACCCCGCACTGCGTCAGGGAGGGGCGATCCTGGCGCAGCAAACCAACCTTGCACTCGACGCTATCAGCGGCGATTGGGGATTCTACCTACAGGGGGACGAGATTCTGCATGAGCATGATCACGCTATCATCCGCAGTTCCTTAGAGTTAGCCCATCATGATTCGCGTTTCGACGGGGTCTTGTTCAACTATATCCATTTCTACGGAAGTTATGACTGGGTGGGCCACTCAAGAAAATGGTACCGTCGCGAGATCCGGTTGATCAGGAACGGAATCGGCATCCGATCCTGGGGGGATGCGCAAGGATTCAGGCGGGATGGGAAGAAACTGAACGTGCTAAAGTCAGATGCTCGTATCTTTCACTACGGGTGGGTCAAGCCCCCAAAGGCACAACAGGCAAAACAACGAAGCTTCCATCGCCTGTGGCATTCTGATGGATGGGTTAACAAGAAAATGGGTCAGCGCGATGAGTACTCCTACGCCGATGGCGGCAGGCTGCGGCGATTCACGGGAACACACCCCTCAGTGATGAGTGAGCGGATCAAGCGGATGGATTGGGTGTTTGATTACGACCCCCACCGAGTCAGAATTCCACTCAAGAACCGTCTACTCGATGCCGTCGAGGATGTAACGGGCTTTCGTCTGGGTGAGTATACGAACTACAAGATCATCCAGTGATGCTATCTGTTGCCGTAGTATTCATTTTGACAGACAGACGATAAGTGCTTAATATCAGACCGCTTATCAACCACCAGTTGAAACAATTTACGAAAGTTCCATAGTAGTTTTGGAACAACGAGGAAAGCTGGAATCCTGCAAGCGCAGTTGTCGCGCCCAACGCCACCCACGGTCCAAACCCCGCCCGTTCCCTGCTCCAAACGTTCCAACCCTTGCACATCAAGATCGCCCACATGGCGAGAAACGCCGACAGCGCTGGAATTCCACCATGGACAAGCGTTGAAAGGTAGTCATTATGGGGATGTACCGCCGTGTCGTAGAAACCCGGGACTCGAAATTTATTAAAAAAGGTTGTGAAGTTGTCCTGGCCGATCCCAAGAACCGGATGGGCTTGTGCAATAGCCAATGAAGTCTTCCATAAGTTCAGGCGAGTCTCGTGCTGAGATAGGTCGAAAACCGACACGGCCCTATCGCGCAGAGGTTCAACGGCCATGACCACGGCCACAGCCGTCGCGGCCAGAGCCATTGCCCATCGTCTTTTTCTGCCGTACGTCGAAGCAAGGGCCCCCAGCGGGACCAGCAAAGCCATGGCGAGCCACACGCTCCGCGCATACGTGCCCAAGATTGCACCGACGGCGAGCACAGGGACGATCCAACGGGTTCGTGAGGCAGGCTTGACCATGGCAAATGCGACGGCCAGAAAGAAGACTGACATGGCGAACCCGGCGAACGTCAGATAGAACCCGGAAAAGCCGACCGCTCGAAAGGCGCCCTCCCCTGCCTGGTGCAAGGGCACTCCTTTGATCCAATCTACGCCTGTGAGTGTCTGGACGATGCCGTACCCGAACGAGACTCCGGACGCCGTCAAATAGTACTTCAGGAGTCGTTCAACTTCCCGTAACGACCCGAACGACCACCAGATCAACAGACCCAGTAGAGCGGGCCATTCGTTGTCGGCGAGTGCCACCAGGCTGTGCATCGGCCGTACTGAACTCGCCGATGCCAGAAGATTCCAGCCCCAATACGCCATGCCTGCCCACAAGAATGGGTCGCGTTGCGCTTGGATCCGACCCGACGTGAAGGACCACGCCGCCCATCCTGCGAACGCGAGTGCCAAAGCAATCTGCGCCGGAACATGCGAAAAGGGGAGTGTCGACGCCGATGCCGTCAGGCAGCCCGTCGTCCACCTGCGCCAGCGCTCTGCCGAGCGTTCTACGATCGCGCGATCCGTCATGGGGTCAACTTTTTCAGAAGCCGGTCGAAGCCTTCGAGCATCCGAACGACCGGCATTTCGGCAAGCGGTCGATCTCCGTCGGTGATGACGATCTCCGCCAGCGTGTTCAACGGGGACCATTCTGCAAGCGAGAAGGCCGTTGAATAAAGGCCCAGCATAGGCGTCGTCGTCGCCCCGGCTACGTGTACTAGCGATGTGTCCGGCGTGACCAGCATGCGACTGCGTCGGACGAGCGCAACCATGTCTGCGAAGCTCGCGCGGCCTTCCAGCGGGAATTCACACACGCGCGGATCCCCGACCGATCGAACGACCCAGCCTCTGACATCTTCCTCTCCGGGTGCTGCGCTAACGACGATTGGACCGTCCGTCCGAACCAGGATCCCCCCCACCAGATCGCGCATTTGCTCAGGCCGCGGCGCCCTGGGGCGCTCCCCCGCCGAAAGGTTCACGAGGATCGGGGGCTTTGGCATCCTCTCGATGAACGCGCAGATGCGTTGCTCCGAGTCGGGATCATCGCGCAGGGCATACGGCAACGATGGACCGGCGAATCCCGGGCCGAACGTCTGGATGCCGAAGGACTCCAAGGTTCGCGCCATATGCACCCTTCCCCGCTCCAGACGCACCATCGCGTTGAAGAAGAACCGGTAGGTCTCCGCCCCTTGGCCGACCTTGACGCTCCGGGAGGCGATGACATTCGCCAGAACTCCGCCCAACGTCGTACGATTAAAGACAAGATTGAGAACGACGTCATACTGTTCGCGGCGCGCGTCGACTAGAGCTCGTATTGTCGTGGGCGCAGAGCTTCCGACGACGTGCAACCGGTCGATCCCCGGGATGAGCTTCGCGGCTTCTAGGCCCTTGTCGCTCACGACCATCCCGAGGTGGAGCTGTGGAGCACGCTCCTTCAGCCGCCGGACGAACGATGAGGTGACAACCATATCGCCCAGCCGATCCGTTCGCAAGAGGAGCAAGCGCCGAACTGCGTGGAGATCGAGCGGAAGGTCCACGCTCCGATTTGAGATCAGCAGGCGAAGCAGCGGGTAGACAACGCCGAATCGAAGCCCACGCTCGACCTGTCGAACTGGATTCACGAACGCACCTCCAACGTCCACTTCAGCGGTCGGCTGTCCAGCAGGTCAATCCATGCCCGACGCACGGCTTCTGTGGAGATGCTGGCGAGGTCATCGACGGTGGTTACCACCGGAGCATGCGGCGTCGCATATGGCTCCCAGATGTGAAGGTCGGGATTTGACTGGATGTACAAAACCACCGCCGGGACCTTGAATGCGGAGGCCAGATGGACCACCGAGGTATCGGGCGTGATCAACGCATCGAGATGCGCCACACACGCTGCAAAAGCGTCGAAGGAGGTGCTCGGCGGCACCACCCAGGCACGCGACTGGTCCCTGACGATCTCGTCAGCCCGGTCACGATCTCCCGGCTTGCACAGGATCAGGATCGCCGCTTCGGGATGCCTTTCGGACAGGAACGCGACGATATCGCGATATCGATCGGTGCCCCAGAAGCGCCGTTCACTTCCTGCCGAGATGTTCACACCGATCTTTCGATGCTGGAGGATGCCACGCTCGCGCATCAGAGCGTGCGCGAGGTCTCGCGAGCTCTGCTGAGGGGTGTAGACGACCGAGCGCTCAGCCTCCGCCGCGTTGATGCCAAATGGCTCAGCGAGCGGCGACAATCGTTCGATGATGTGATAATCTCGCCTCGAGCGTAGCGGTACGCGTACGTCGTAGCTGTAATCGTTCTCCTTTTCGAGGCCCACCGTCCATCGCGCACCCGACAAGACGCAGAAGGCGGTCGACGTCGCGCTCGGGTTGTCCATCAGGTCCATCGCCACGTCATACTGCTCGCGTCGGAGCTGGCGCACCAGTCGGACCATGGAGAGGAAGGTACGCTCATAGACCCAGGCCTTCCGAATGCCCGAAAGCCCCGGAAGCGCCGCGACGTTGTTCGTGCTCAACAGGAGATCGATCTGGAGGGCGGGCAGAGCATCACGAAGGGCCGCGATGAGAGGAGTCGATACAAGAACGTCTCCGATGCGGTCTTGACGAATCAACAAAATGCGGGCGCTTGCCAGATCGGCGGGCGTCGGCGGGTTCGATCGCCGATGGACGAGTGCCCCAAACGTTCGGACGACCCGGCGGCGCACCCACAACTCCGCGCGCTTCAGCCATGGGTCGTTCGGACCGGGTCTCACGCCGGGTTCTCCGAGAACTGAAAGGCATGCAGTCGCCGGTAGACCCCCTTGGACCGCCGCAGCAGCTGTGCGTGCGTGCCGGACTCGACGATGCGTCCACCGTCAAGCACCAGGATCCGATCGCAGTTGCGGATCGTGGAAAGTCGATGGGCGATGATGAAAGCGGTACGCCCTTCCATCAGACGGTCCAATGCCTCCTGTACCATCTTCTCGGACTCGCTGTCAAGCGCCGAGGTGGCCTCATCGAGCAACAAGATTCTCGGGTCGCGCAGGATCGCCCGGGCGATCGCGATGCGCTGGCGTTGTCCTCCGGATAATTGCGCCCCCCGCTCCCCGACCTCCGTGTCGTAGCCCTTCTCCAGCTGTCGCACGAACTTGTCGACGTTGGCCGCCCGAGCGGCGCTTTCCACCTCACGGTCGGTGGCATCCAAACGGCCATAGCGGATGTTCTCAAGGACCGTTCCACTGAACAGGATCGTGTCCTGCGGAACGACGGCGATCGCGCTACGAAGGTCTTTGAGTGACATCGTGCTGACGTCCCTGCCGTCAACCAAGATATGACCGCTCGTAGCGTCATAGAACCGCGGAATGAGATTGATGATCGTGCTTTTTCCCGCTCCCGAGGGGCCGATCAAGGCGATCTTCTCTCCACGGCTGACCTTGAACGACACATCGCGAAGGGCATACGTCCCTTCTTGATACGCAAACGAGACGTCCCGAAATTCGACCTCTCCTCGCTTCACCGCGGTACCCGGTGAAGCATGTCCATCGACCTCACGCTCCTGGTCGATCACTTCAAAGATGAATCCGGCCGACACGAGGGTCTTCTGGATGCGTGCAACACTTTCCCCGAGCGCCTTGACCGGCTTGGCCAGATTGACCATCAAAATGAGGAAGAAGATCATCGTCTCGATCGTCATGGTGCCCTGGATGAACAGGTAGCCGGCGAACACGACGAGCAAAGAAGCGGCGGCCGTGTTGAAGATCTCGTTCGTCGGACTGAGCAGAGCGATGGTTCGGACGATCTTCATCGAAAAGTGGTAGTTCGAATCGACGCGATGGCGGAAAGCGTTCCGTTCGTGCTCCTCTCTCGTGAACGACTTGACGATGCGCATCGCGGCGATCTTTTCCTGAAGAAATGAGGAGATTTCGGCCAGGGTATTCGTGAGTTCGCGGCTGAAGCGGCGGATGCGGTCGCCGAAGGTCCTCGAAATGAAGCCGGACAGCGTGAAAATGGCGATGGTGACGAGGGTCAGCTCCCAACTGGCGAAGAACAGCGCCGAGGCAAAAATGAGCGTGTAGACGATGTTCTGGGCGATCTCCACCATCAGAAAGAGCGATTGCTCCAGATTATTCACATCGTTCGTGATCCGCGACATGATGTGGCCGGTCCGGTGGGAGTCGAAGTAGCGGATCGGCAGCGCGACGACGGTATCAAACAGGTCCACCCGGATCCGGCGGAGCAGCTTCTGTTGAACGCTGCTCATCAGGACCTCGCGAATGTACACGAACACGGCCTTGATGACGATGATCCCAAGGACGGCCGCCGCGAACGCGAAGATCATCCGAAAACTCCCTTCCTGTCCGCGAACATCATAGGAGGCGAGGATGCGGTCGAAGACGGTGAACGGGACCTGGACGAAGATTTCCTGACCCGCCCGCACCTGGGAGCTGATCGTCTGCAAGACGTCGAACAGGCGGGCGATCAAGAAGGCATTGGCGGCTTCGGCAGCGCTCATGAAAGCTACGGCCACGAGGCCGCCGAGGACGCGCCAGCGATACTGCAGGAAGGTGCGAAGGAGCCTGAAGAAGGTGACGGAGGGGCTCATGCGGGCTCAACGTAGCCGAATTTGCCCGTAAGTGCAATCAGCGACGCTGACAAGCATCGCAGGGGCAGAGCGACCGGAGGGTCTCCCAAGTGTAGATACCGGTGGCGTGTCCGTCTCCCCACGTAAGTTGAAGCGCATACGAGCCGACGGGGGCTGCCCCTTTGAGATCATAGGCGCCGGCATGTGTCGGTCGTTCGACGGGGGCGTAGGAGTGTAGCAGGATCGTCTCGCCTTTGCAGCCAGCGCACGGACATGCATCACGGAGGCTCCGGAGTGGTATCCGGCTTTCGTGTCCATCGTCCCATTTGATCAGGACGGTGTTGGCATCGGCGAGGCTGATATGGGTTGCGGTCATGTTGGGATCAATGCAAAAAGGACAATCCGGGGATTGTCCTTTTGTGGTCGTTGCAGCGGTGGACCGTACCGGGATCGAACCGGTGACCTCCACAATGCCATTGTGGCGCTCTCCCAAACTGAGCTAACGGCCCAGAAGAATCAACACCCAGATCCAGCGGCGGTTGTTCGGTCGCCGCGAGACCCCACGTCGTCGCGCTCTGAGATCCGTCGATGACGTCGCGACGGAGCGGGGCCGGGCTAACGGCCCAGAACGTTCACGTTCAACCGTCGTGGGCACTGATTTTTAAGATAGCGACGAATGTCAGCAAAGTCAACGGATTGCTTCGTCGGAGTCTCCTCCGTATACTGCGTCATGCAACTGCGTACGTCCTTGCCGTCCCGAGAATCGTGGCGTTCACTGCGCCAATACCTTCCTCTGGCATTGGTGTTTGCCGCTGGCGTCTCGGGGATCATCTGTGCTTCCTGTGAGGATGATCTGACCGGCCTTCGTCCATCCGACGTCGTCTTCCCCGACTCCGGCATCAGCTACTCGCAGCACGTCGACGCCCTCTTCCAGCAATCGTGCGCTTCGACGCAGTGCCACGGCGGAAGCACGCCGGCCGGTGAATTGAACCTTGAGTATCCCTCCTATCGCTCGCTGCTCGATCACCGACCCCACCTCGTTCTGTCGGGCGATGGAGCGAACAGCCTGCTGGTGCTTCGATTGACGGGCGCTGTCGGCGAGCGCATGCCGCTTCGAATGCCCGCATTGAACGAGAATCAGATCCGCGGGATCCGTCGATGGATCGATGAGGGGGCGATCAACAACTGATCGTCAGTGCGGGGGCTCGGTCCGCAGGTCCTTGCCCCATCCGAGCTTGTTCCGCAGGAGGTCGAAGTAATCCCTTCCGCTCCGCCGCACGAGGATCGTCCGGTGCGGAGCTTTGCGAATTCGAACATGCAACGGGCCGCGGACCGCGATGGCCGGCTGACCGTCGGCCGTGACGTGCACGCGGCCGGGCGCATGCTCAACGATGAGGTCGACCGTGACGGCGTCGGGAACGACGATAGGCCTGGCGGTGAGGTTATGAGGACAGATGGGGCTGATCATCATGACCGATTGCTCCGGGGTGATGATCGGTCCGCCGTTCGACAGTGCATAACCGGTCGAACCTGTCGGGGTTGAGACCATGATGCCATCGCCCGTGAACGTGGCGACATACTCCCCATCGACACGTGTCTCGACATGCAACACCCGGGCGATGCCGGGCATGTTGACAACGACGTCGTTCAATGCGCTGTAGCCCTTTCGCAAACCCTTTCCTTGGGCGGAGAGCATCATGCGCGCTTCGCTGCGCGTGCGACCTTCGAGCAAGTCATCGATGGCCGCTTCAACTTCATCCACCGGTACTTCCGCCAGAAAGCCAAGCTTCCCCAGATTCACGCCCAGGATCGGGACCTCTCGGGGTGCGACCAGGCGTGCCGTCCGGAGCATCGTACCGTCGCCGCCAAGCGATACCAGCACGTCGGCCCTCCTGACCAACTCGGCATCGCGCACAATTGCGATGCGCGTACGACCGCCGCGAAGTTCCGACCCCCTCAGCAGTCGCCCCAGGTCCGACTGAAGAACGACGTTGATCTTCCGCTCGTCTAGGGTGCGCAACAGCTCTCGAAGCACGCTGTGCAGGTTTGGCTTATCGGTATTGCCGACGATTCCGATGGTCATTTCCATCACGCCTTCTGGTCTTTCGCCACCTCATCGACGTAATTGAGCTTCAGCTCCTGGATCGTGCGGGCGAGGAACGACGATTCATTTGCGCTCAGATTGTTCTTCGTCCTTTCCGCCAGCATGTCAAGAAGGTCGATCACCATCTGTGCCTGCTCGAGGTCGCGCTTCACGGCGTCGGCCGCCGGGTCTTTGACCTTGCCAAGGTGCTGCATGGCGGCCGCGTGAAGGGAAAGAACGAGACTTGCGAACAAAGCTTCGCGGCGCTGGTCATCCATATGTTCGGCTTTCGTGATTCAGGTGTCGGAGTTTGACGTACTTGACGAGGACGGCCATTGAGGAAAGAGCTGCGATGACAAAGCCGTGCAATCCGTCCATCCAGCCTCCCTTCAACAGGTAGTCGCGGATGAACCGGAACGGGGGCGCCAGCAGCACCCGCCATACGGGGGCGTGCTTGCCGGCGCGGTGCAGCTCGGCCGCCGTGATCCCCGTGAAGTAGTCGATCTGCCGCAGATGGTCGCTGAGTGAGCGATAGCTATAGTGCAGGAGATCGCCTTCCAGCCGTCCCACAGGGGCTGAACGGTCGGACAACTCGTAGCGGTCATGCGGGTTGATGCCCGTCCATGACCCCTTGTCGCGGCGGAACAGACGGAGCTTGCGGTCGGGATACCAGCCGCCGTGGCGGATCCAAGAGCCACAGTAGTTTGTCAGTCGATTCATCTCGTAGGCGTCGTGCAGCGGCTCGGCCAGAGCCTTCCTGATCGATCGGGTCAGCGCAGGCGTCAGTGCTTCATCGGCATCGAGCGAAAGGACCCAATCGTGGCGGCACTGCGTGAGGGCGAAGTTCTTCTGCTGAATGTGCCCCTCAAACGGATGAGCAATGACCCGGGCGCCGCACGATGCGGCAAGGGCCGCGGTTGCGTCCGTCGATCCGGAATCGACGACGACGATGTCATCGGCGACCTCCCGAACCGACGTGAGACAACGTTCGATGTTCCGTTGCTCATTGAGCGTAATGACGGCGACGGACAGCACGCGATCATCCTTCCGTGACGACGATGTTCACGAGCTTCTTTCGCACGACGATCTTCTTGACGACCGTCTTTCCGGCAATGTAACGCTGAACGTGCGGGTCGGCAAATGCTGTTCGCTCAAGCTCCATTTCCGTGGCTTCGACGGGCACCGTCGCCTTCGAGCGGACCTTGCCGTTGACCTGCAGCACGACTTCGACCGTGTCCGACGCCAGCTTTGCGGGATCGTATGACGGCCACGATTCACGGGCCAGGCTCGTCGAATGCCCCAAGCGCTCCCACAATTCCTCGGCCAGGTGGGGGGCGAACGGGGCCAGGACGAGGACGAACGCGTGCATCATCGCGCGCGGAAGACGTTCAGCTTTCGTCGCCTCGTTGACGAAGATCATCATCTGTGCGATCGCCGTGTTGAACCGAAGTCCTTCAATGTCCTCCCCCACCTTCTTGACGGTCTGATGGAAGACCCGTTCAAGGGCATCAGTGCCCGCGGGTTCGTCTGAAAATGCGATCGTCGCGCCCGTCTCGTCCACATACAACCGCCACACCCGGTTCAGGAACCGGAAGACGCCGTCGACGCCCTTCGTGCTCCACGGCTTCATCTCTTCCAGCGGACCCATGAACATCTCGAACATGCGCAGGGCATCTGCGCCGTACTCCCGTACCACGTCATCGGGATTGACGACGTTGCCGCGCGATTTTGACATCTTCCGGGAATCTTCACCGAGGATGATTCCCTGATGCCGCAACCGAGGGAAAGGCTCGGCCGTACTGACGTGGCCGAGATCGAACAACACCTTATGCCAGAATCGCGCGTACATCAGGTGCAGGACCGCGTGTTCCGACCCGCCGACATACAATGACACCGGCATCCATCGACGTTCCTTGTCGGGGTCGCAGAATCGCTCCGGATTCTTCGGGTCGATATACCGAAGGTAGTACCAGCACGAACCGGCCCATTGCGGCATCGTGTTGGTCTCCCGCAGACCCTTCTGCCCGGTCTTCGGCTCGACGATATTGATCCAGTCGCTCGCAAGCGCCAGCGGAGATTCAGTCGTCCCGCTCGGCTGAAATCTCTCCAGATCCGGAAGCGTCAACGGCAACTGGTCCCATGTCTCCATCGTCCCGTCGGCCAAATGAACGATCGGAATGGGCTCTCCCCAGTAACGTTGTCGGGAGAACAGCCAATCGCGCAGCTTGAACTGAACAGTTCCCTTCCCTCGTCCGGAACGCTCCAGCCAGTCGATGACGGCACGCATTGCCTCGGGGGTCCTCAATCCGTCAAGGGACAGATCAGGACCGCTCGATGCTTTGGCCACGCCTTCTCCCGTGAAGCACGTTCCGGCGTCGGGACCGCCATCGACAACCTCCACGATCGGCAGTCCGAACGTGCTCGCAAACGCATGGTCACGCTCGTCGTGTGCCGGTACGGCCATGATGGCTCCAGTGCCGTAGCCGGCCAGAACGTAGTCGGCGATCCAGATCGGGATCGGCCGACCCGTGGCGGGATTGACGACTGAGGCGCCCAGCGCAACTCCGGTCTTCCCTTTTTCTGCACCGCGCTCGACGTCGGACTTGAGAGCCGCTTGTCTGCGGTACTGATCCACCGTCTCACGCTGAGCGTCGGAAACCAGATCGGATACGAGCGGATGCTCGGGCGCCAAGACCATGTACGTCGCGCCAAAAATGGTGTCGGGCCGAGTGGTGAAGACGGTGATGACGAGGTCGGGCCTGCCTTCCACCGGAAAGCGGATCTCAGCCCCTTCTGAACGCCCGATCCAGTTCTTCTGCTGTTCCAGCGTTGATGCCGGCCAATCAAGCGACGCGGCGTCTTCGAGCAGGCGTTCGGCGTAAGCGGTGATCCGCATCATCCACTGGCGCATCGGCTTGCGCTCGACCGTGTAGCCCTTCTCCGTCCATTCGGCCACCTCTTCATTCGCAAGCACCGTCCCAAGAGCTTCGCACCAGTTGACGGGGACCTCCGCCACGTAGGCCAGGCGGAGACCGGAGAGGAACTGCTGACGGTCCCGGCGACCCATCGCCTTCCATTCCGCCGACCCGATCGATCGCACCCCCGGGATGCCCGCGCTCCCCTCCCGCTCCAGTTCTCGTTCAAGCTCCTCGATCGGACGAGCCCGCCTGATCCGTGGGTCGAACCACGAGTTGTACAGCTGTAGAAAGATCCACTGGGTCCATCGGTAGTACGAAGGGTCGGTCGTGTTCACTTCGCGAGACCAGTCATAGCTCAAGCCGAGCATCTTGATCTGGCGGCGGAACGTGTTGACGTTCTCCTCGGTGGTGACTCTCGGATGAATGTTGGTCTGCATTGCGTACCGTTCGGCGGGGAGTCCGAACGCATCCCAGCCCATGGGATGCAAAACATGATACCCCTTCATCCGCAGAAAGCGGCAGACAATATCCGTGGCGGTGTATCCTTCAGGATGACCGACGTGCAGGCCGGCGCCCGAAGGGTACGGGAACATGTCGAGGATGTAGGTACGAGGCTCGGGGGCGTCGTCGGGAGTCTGGAAGGTGCCGCTCTGCTCCCAATATGCCTGCCACTTTGGTTCGATGGTCCGGAAATCGTAGCGCATGTCGGTAGATCGGAAGGATGCAACGGTCGTGCGTGAGGGACGTGGACGGCGCGTGGCATCGCCGCCACGCCGTACATCATTCAAGGTACGGTGTCATGGCAGGAATTGCAACGCGGAGGATCAAACAGCGCGGAGGATGAGCACCGTGATATCATCCGACTGGGGCGTGGAGCCCGCGTGCTGGTCCACGGCGGCGAGCAGGTTCTTCAGGATGGCCGTCGCGCTTTCCGACCGCGATCGCTTGAGCACCTCGAGCATCCGGTCCTCGGAGAAGTCAACTCCCTCCGCATTCATGGCTTCGCTGATGCCGTCGGTGTACAGGACGAGCAGGTCGCCCGAGTCAAGATGGACGCTCCCTTGTTCGTACGGATTCTGCGTCGGCAAGACGCCGAGGATGAGCCCGCCTTTCTCAAGGTATTCCACCACACCCGACCTGCGCAGGACGATCGGTGGATTGTGGCCGGCGTTCACATACTGGAGGGTTCGCGATGACGCGTCGAGGACGCCCCAAAAGAACGTGATGAACTTGTTGCCGCCCCTGGTGTTGGCCGCGGCCAGATCGTTCATGCGTCCGGTGATCTCGCTGAGCGAATCAGCCGACGGCGACAGCGCGCGGAGGGCTGCTTGGGCGTTGGCCATGAGCAACGCGGCCGGGACGCCCTTGCCTGACACATCGCCGATCGCGATCACAAACTCATTCCCTTTCCGGGCCAGGACGTCATAGTAGTCTCCGCCGACCTGCTTCGAGGGAATGTTCGCGGCCGCCGTTTCGAACCCCGGAATTTCGGGAAGGCGCTCGGGCAACAGATCGCGCTGGATCTCCTGAGCGATCGCAAGTTCATCTTCCAGCTTCTGCTTTTCGATCGCTTCGCGGAAAAGCCGGGCATTCTCGATGGAGATGATCGCCAGATTGCCGAGGGCGTAAAGGTATTCCAGGTCGGTCGTCGCGTACGGTGTCGAGCGGATCCGGGGGCCGAGCAGGATCAACCCCTTCGTCTGTTGCTGCAAATGCATCGGTACGACGGCGTGGAATCCGAGCCGAATGAGCTCGCCGGCCGTTGCCCGGCATTCACGGTGCTTCAACAGCTCCGGCATCGTCGAGGCACGTTTCAAATCGCACAGATTCTCGAAGAGTGACTCGAGCGCCTCCGGATGTTCCATGCGGCTGGAGGCGATCTCGAGTCGTCCCTGACGCTCGAGCGCGACCGCATACTGACGGACGCCGATCTGCCCCATAAGGGCGAACGAGAGCAGCCGCATCACCCGATTCAAGTCGAGGCCGGCGTTGAGCTCCTTGCTAAGGTCGAAGAGCGTGTTGAGCTCCTGGACCTTCCGGTCGAGGTTGCGGTTCGCTTCGTGCACCTCTTGAAGAATGAAGGCCTTTTCGATCGCAGAACCCGACAGGTCGACCAGCGAGCGCAGCAACGCTCTGTCATTGGCAGAGTAGCGGACGCCGCTGAGCCGCCGTCCTAAGCCCAGGTATCCGACGATGGAGCTGCGGGAGAGTATCGGGATCAGCAGGTCGAGGTCGGCGGCTGCGAGCTGGCGCGCCCATTCATCCTTGCGGCGGCGGAGATGGACAAAGCTTCGCGGAGGTCGAGCGATGCTGAGCACGGTGCCGACCATAGCGTCGGGAAGTCCCCGGACGAAGCGGATCCCGAACTGCGTTCCATCGCCGCGACTGAGCACGGCACCCCTTCCCACGAGCATCTTGCCCATGATCGTTCGGAGCACCGTTGCCAGGATGAATTCGAGATCGAGCGAAGCGTTGACGACCTTGCTGAACTCGAAGAGAGGCTCCAGCTCCAACGTGATGCGACGGGAGGACACGGGAGTCTGACACTCAGGTGCCGGTATGGGCGGAGGGTGCGCTCAAGAACTTGACAAGACGCACTTCATTGGGACGGCCCGGATGAATGGAATACTCCACTCGGTCCATGAGGCGGCGCATGAGGTAGACGCCCAATCCGCCCCGTCGATATTCAGAGAGATGCTGCTTGAGGTTTGGAGGATGGATCGCGTCGGGATCGAACGGTCGTCCGTGGTCGTGGATGAGCACTTCGAACGACGTTCCTTCGCGGACGATGGTCACACGGATCTCTCCGGACGATGACCCGGCATACGCGTGCTTGATGATGTTGGTGCATGCCTCGTCGACAGCGAGGACGATATTGGCGACGTCCTCGTCGGAGAATCCGAACTGCCGGGCGGCAACGTCGACAAAGCTGCGCACTTCGCGAAGGTGGTCGGTCGTGCTTCGGACCGTGGTCGTTATGGAACGGGGGAATCGCGACATGGCGCGAACATCAACGGCTGGCGGAGCCCTCGCGGAACTTGCGGACCGCCTCCTGCTCATCCTTGTAGATCTCGTAAAGGATCGGAAAGCCGAGCAGGTCGAAGACGTTGTAGACCTTTGAGCTCATGTTCGTGAGCTTGATGTCGCCCTGGTTCTTCCGGACGTCTTCGATGTACGCCATGAACACGCCCAGGCCGGCGCTGCTGATGTAGGTGAGGTCCCGGCAATTCACGACGATGCGGTACTTTTGCTCGTTGATGAGCCGCTGGAAGGCGTTCTCCAGGTCGGTCGCGGTGTGTGCGTCCAGGTAGCCCTTGAGCTCGATGACCTGAACGCCTTCGCCTTCCCGGTGGTTGACCTTGAAATCACTCATACCATTCTCCTATGGACGCGGCGCCGATGCCGATATACCTGCGGACGGTGCGCGCCATTGCAGGACGACGAGGGTCATGTCGTCCGTATACGCAGTTCCATCGGCAAAGGTTCGGACCGCCGCTAAAATACGACTTTTTAACTGTTCCGCCGAGAAGTCCGCCGCTGATCCGACGATGTCGAGGAGCCGGTCGTAGCCGAATTCTTCGCCCTGACGGTTGCGCGCCTCGGTGATCCCGTCGGTGTAGAAGACACAACGGTCTCCCGGCTCGAGGCGTAACACCTGCTCCTCCGTGGCACCTTCGAACACATCGGTTGTCGCCATACCCAGACCCAGCCCGTTCGGACGGATGAGTCGGGCGGCGGAGCCCCGGGCGTGAACGACCGGGCAGTGCCCTGCCCGCGCCAAGATCAGGTCGCCGGTCCGTTCGTTCAGGACCGCGTACACCAAACTGACGAAGGCCTTCCGGTCGAGACTGCCATGTAACGATTCATTTGCGCGAACGAGCAGCTCCTTCGGCGATGCACAGATGCGGCTGAGCGAGAGAACGATCCCTTTCACCTCCGCCATGTAGAAGGCGGCAGAGACTCCCTTGCCCGAGACGTCTCCGACGGCGATGCCCCACCGGTCGCGGCCCAAGGGGACCAGGTCGTAGTAGTCCCCTCCGACCTCCATCGACGACTCCGAGAGCGCCGCGAAGGCGGCATGTTCCAGCCTCGGCAGGTCGGCAGGCAGGAGCTGACGCTGCATCCGGCGCGCGACGAGCAGTTCCTGCTGAAGCCGCTCGCGCTCGATCGACCGTGAGATCAGTCGTGCGTTCTCGATCGCGATGGTCACGTGATCTCCGAGCGACGTCAGCACTTCGACATCGTCCTGGTCGAACCCCTGCGTCATCTCCTTTGCGGCATGCAGGATCCCGATGAGTTCCTGGCGCGCCGTCAGCGGGACACTGATCAGCGATCCGCGCAGGCGTCCAACGTCGCGCAGGCCCTTTGTTCGCCGGTCGTTCCACGTGTCGTCGACCAGCACGACCGTGCGCGCCTCCACAACCAGATCCCGATAACTGTGGCCCAGCGCGACGCGTACCTCGTCGACATCGTTCAGCGAAATATCCCGATGAGCCACCACCTGTGTGGACCAGGTTCCATCGGACGCTTTGGACAGCAATTCCAGCCAGACCGCCCTGGCGCCACAGACCTCCTGTGCCATTTGCGCAACCGTCTGGACGAGCGTGTCGAAGTCGAGCAGTTGACTCGTCAGTCGGGTCAGATTATGGAGTGAACTGAGCTCTGACTGCTTCCGCTCGAACACCTCGGCCGTCGGCATGTGGAACAGCGTCGAAATGAACGCCATGCCGAAGTAGATCGTCGACAAGACGGCCGTTTGTTGCGACAGGATGTAGACCGAGCGACTGAACTGTTGGAGCTCGACGATGACCGGATGGTCTTGTGCCAGCAGGACGACCGTCAGCAGACCGAAGAGGAAGGAGAGAAAAGCGTACAGCAACGTGTAGAGCTTCTCGCGCCGCGAGAGATAGACGATCCAGTTCTGGCGGAATGAGAGCACGATGCCGGCAAGGATCGTAAGAGGAACAAGCAGCGACAGGATGAAGCTCCCCTCGAGCGGCAGGATCGGCGACGACGCAAACGCCGTCGTGGCCAGCAGGCTCATGTAGATCACGACGTTCCGCTGAGAGTCCTTTCGTCGCTTGAACAGGACAAGTTGACGAACGGATTGAACGGTCCAGAGCGCCGCAGCACCCAGAAGTACGCCCAACGCGATGCCTCGCAAGATCCCGAACACCGAGTCTTGAGGAAGCGCATCGGGAAGCCGTGAGCCCTTCGTCGGACCGAAGAACATCATCGCACCGACCACAAACAGGGCTCCGCCCGATACGATGGTCAGGCGCCCGATCTCCCTGGCGACATTGCGATTCTTGGTTCCGTGTGCACGTGTCAGCAATACGAATCCCGCGAGAGCCACGGCGAAGACCATCAGCTCACGCAAGATCAGAAGACCCGCCAGGTCGAGATCGACGACAGCGCGCACGGTGTCGTAGACAAAGACCAGCACGATCGCGATCGCGATCGCACCCAGCACCAGGATCGTCCTCCAGCGGTTCATCCGTCGAACACGTTCAATGTCGGAGAGTGTTCGTGGTTGCCACCGAAAAAGTTGCGCCAACAGAAATGGCCTGGACCGATGGGATCACCGGCGCCAGGCCATTGCTGGACAATTGTCGGGTCAGGAACTGAATTCGGCTTCGAATCGGTCGAGATCGCGCGCATAGGTCGAGGTCGGATACTGCTTCCGCAGAGTGGCGATCGCCGCGCCGGCCTGTTCGGTGTTGCCTGCGCGCCTATGGTTCGAGGCGGCCGCCAGCAACCGATCAGGTGCCAGGGGATTCTTGGGGTCGCGCGAAACAGACCGCTCATATGCCGACGCGGCATCGGCGTATGAGCCCAGGTGTTCATGGCACCGGGCCGCGCCCGCCAGGGCCCCCGACGCAACAGTTCGATCCTCGGTGGAGACCTCCTCATACAGCTCCAGCGCTTCAGCATACTTGCCCTGCTGAAGATGGGCGTTCGCCAGGTAGAGGCGCGCCATCATTCCGGCGGAGGTACCGCCGTACTCTTCCACAATGGACACGAGGCCGAAGGTCCCCTCGGCCGGGGCGCCGTCGATCGCCTGCTGAAGGTTGCCGCTGTCGTACAGCGGCAGCACCTTGGCCAGTCTCGTCATGGCCTCCGTCTCCGACGCCACGCGTCGATCGTTCCAAACAAAGGCGATCGCGATCAAGGCGATGAGGCCTACGCCTGCATAGGTCAGGCGCGACTTGTTCTCCAGCGCCCATGCCTCGACCTGCATGGCCCGCGTCACGAGTTGGTCCTGTTTGATCTCGCGCTTTGAGATCTTCTTTTTCGGTTGAAGCATATTCTTGACTGTTGGATGTCGGATGTGGTGCGCCCGAGGCGATTCGAACGCCTGACCTACAGCTCCGGAGGCTGTCGCTCTATCCAGCTGAGCTACGGGCGCGTGAAATTAATGATACGAAGAATTCGCCCGATTTTCAACGGTCCAGGCCTGCTGCCAGCAGTACCGCAGACTCGACGCGCTCCACTTCGATCCGATGCATACAATCAAACGTGCCGATCGGACAACGATCGCCGCCGTGAATGGCGCACGGTCGACATGACAATCCGTGGATCTCGATGACGACATCGCGCGGGCCGCGAGGACCGAATCCGAACGCGGGGCTCGTCGCTCCGAAGATGGAAACGATCGGTGTTCCGACCGCGGATGCCAGATGAAGGGGGGCCGAGTCGTTCGTCACGAGAACGGCCGATGATCCGATCAACGCCGCGGATTGAAGGACCGAGAGGCGCCCGGCTGCGCTCATCACGCCTCGATTCCCCGTCGCGATACGGATCCGTTCGCAGAGCACTTCATCTTCCTTTCCCCCGACCAGAGCCACAGGCGCTCCGCGCTGAACTAATCGTCGACAGAGATCGATGAACCGGCCTTCAGGCCATCGCTTCGTCGTCCAAGCAGAGCCGGGAGCAACGGCCACGAAGGGTCTTCCCCCAAACCCGGTTGACGCGAGGAGCGCTCGCACGACTTCGTTGTCGCCCGACGAGATGGTGAGCGAAGGCGCGACGTTGGAAGGCGGAGTAACACCCATCGCACGGGCAAGATCCAGGTTCCGGTCGATTTCGTGTGCCTCACTGCGGTAGTGAACAGTCTGGGTGAGTGCCCACGACGCCGAGCTCCGTTCGAATCCGATCCGACGCGGGATGTGCGCCAGGAAGGCAAGCATGGCGCTGCGCAATGACCGGTGCGGAAGGATGGCGACGTCGTACCTCATGCTTCGGAGACGTCCGGCGAGTCGCGCCGCTGGCAGCACTCCTCGTTCCTTCCCCTTCTTGTCGTAGATGATCACGCGTCGTATGGAGCGGTGTCCTTGAAGGGCTTGCGCCCCCGCCGGAGTTGCGACAACGTCGACCGCGTGGCCGGCCGATGCGAGTATATCCAGGAGCGGCGTTGTCAGGACAACGTCGCCGAGGAAGGCGGTCTGGATCACGAGGATCGTCATGATCGGCGTCTCAGGATGTTGGAGGCGAGTGCTTCCAGCGCCGGTGCATCCACATCCATTGGGACGGTTCCTGCCGGATCGCGCGCTCGGTCGTCTCCATGCACCGTTGGGTGAGCCGCTGTACGGATGTCGGGTCTACCGAATCCAGATCACGGGTCGGGATCGTCTCGAATCGCATATGATATCGACCGTCCGGCATGCGGCGGGCGACGGTGAAGACGATGTGAGCCCCCGTCCGGAGAGCGAGAACCGCGGGTCCTTCGAACGCCGGGGTCAAACGACCGAAGAAACGCACCGGCGTGCTCTCCGGGGCCGCGCTTTGGTCAGCAGCCATGATGACCATTCCGCCTCTCTGGAGCGTCCGATACAGCTCCCTGACGGCCACCGTTGCCGGAATGGTGACCGCTCCGAACATTCGGCGCAAACGATCGACCGCTCGATCAACGCGAGGATTGGCCAGACCGCGGACAAGCACCGTGCAGTGAGTACCGAGCCGCATGGAGACGGCCTGGGGCACGATCTCCCATGAGCCATAATGCGCTGTCAACAGGATCGTCCCTCTGCCGGACGCCGCTGCGGTCCGCAGCGCCTCCTCATCTTCGAGCGTCACCATGCGCCCGACATCGTCGGGAACGAGACGGTCAAATCGCAACAGCTCGAACAGCGTCGTGCCCACCGATGCAAAGGAGGCGGCGGCGATGTCTTCATGCCACGACGCCGGTTGGTCGGGATACGCACGCCGAAGATTGTCCATGGCGACAGACCAGCGGAAGCCCAGTCGTTTCCCGATGAACCGGGCGGCGCCGGCTCCGATAGCACGAGCCGTCTCCGGCGAAACCAGACCGACCAGCCGTCGGAGGGATAGGAACGCAGCGTATTCGAGCGTGTACTGCAGGGACCTTATGCGGCGGGGCCGGTCACTCACCCAATACCTTGATGATGACCCGCTTCCGACGCTGACCGTCGAACTCGGCATAATAGATCTGTTGCCAGGGTCCCAGGTCGAGATGACCCTCGGTGACAGGAACGATGACCTCGTGATGCATCAACAGACTCTTGAGGTGCGCGTCTCCGTTGGTCTCGCCGGTCCGATGGTGCCGGTAGTCTTTCTTGAAGGGAGCCAGACGTTCCAGCCACTCGTCAATGTCGGCGATCAATCCGTCTTCGGCGTCGTTGACGTACACCGCCGCCGTGATGTGCATTGCTGACACGAGCGCGAACCCTTCCTTGATCCCGCTTCGGACGACGATCCGTTCGACGTCGGATGTCAGATTGATGTACTCGCGCTTCTGCTTCGTGGTGAACCAGAGGTACTCCGTCGTCGATCGCATGGCATGCCTACTGTTGACGTTGGAGAATGACCGCCGAGCGGGCAGGGATGACGAGAGCGCTCAGGTCGGCGCTCCCGTTGCCGCCCAACACGAACGAAAACCGGCCGTCGAGCAGAGGGTCGGGTCTCAATTGCACGGTCGCGATCTGGGAGGCGAAATTATAGATCCCAACGAGGGTCTGATTGCCTTCAGGCGACCGACGAGCGAACGCCAGGACCTGCGGCGATCCGCTGTGCTCCAGCCGCTTCACATCGCCGGACGCCAGCCACGGATGGTCGCGGCGCAAACCGCCCAACGCTGCAAGATACCTCCTGGCGGGTCCGGCAACGGACCACTCGACGTCCACTTTCTCGAAGAGGTCAAGGCGTTTCGTGTTACCCGCCTCTTCTCCTGTGTAGAGCAGGGGCACTCCAGGAAGCAGGAAGACCAGCGCTTGGGTCATGAGAGCGCCGTCGGGACCGAACTTGAGGTTCGCCGGCGCATCCCACGCGTTCTTGTCGTGGTTGGTGTTGAACCGCATCCGGTGTGAACCTTTCGGGAACCGATACGATTCCCGCTCAAGGCTTTCCAGAAGACGTCCGGACGGAATCTCGCCGGAAAAGATCGGCCCCAACATGTCGTAGACATTCCACGAGTACGTGAGGTCGAATGCGCGGAGATGATGCTCCGGGAGCGAGCCCTCTGAGAGCATCATGACGGGTTTGACCCTTTCCAACTCACGCCGCGCCGTCTCCCAGAAATCCGTCGGGACGAGCTCCGCCACGTCGCACCGGTAACCGTCGATGTCGAATTCCTCCACCCACGATCGCATCATGGCGATCATGTACTTTCGAAGTTCGTGCCGGTCGTAGTTCAGGTCGGCGACGTCGGTCCAGTCGGGATTCGGCGAGACAATCCCCCCTTCCTCATTCTGCGTGTACCATTCGGGATGCTCGACCAGCATCGAATTGTCCCATGCCGTATGATTGGCCACAAGATCGATGATGATGCGCATGCCATGGGCATGGACAGCGGAGACCAGTGACTTGAAGTCTTCGGCCGTTCCAAATTCCGGATTTACACCGTAGAAGTCCCGCACGGCGTATGGGCTCCCGAGGGTACCTTTTCGATTCAACTCGCCCACGGGATGGATCGGCATGAGCCAGACCACCGTCACTCCCAGTTCCTTCAGCTCCGGCAGACGAGCCTCGAGCGCCTTGAACGTTCCCTCGGGTGAGAAGGACCGTAGATACACTTCGTAGATCACTCCAGCGGTGACCCACGGCTCACTGCTTCGGGCTTGTTTCGAGGCCAGTGGAGACCGAAGGAAGCGTTCGCGCTCAGAAGATCGGATCACGTGCAACGGCCGGACCAAGCCTCCCGGCCCGGCATGGTCGACCACGCGAACCGCCAGCAGATTGCGCCCCAGACGTGCAGCCTCGCCGGCATCGAGCACGAACGGGTCGGCGTATCCGACGTGCGAGCCGATCTCTCTCCCGTTGAGCCACACGGTGGCATCGTCATCCACGCCCTCGAAATAGATCGACCATGGCTCGTCGGTGGAAGGCGCCTCGAAGGTCGTTCGGTACCACGCCACACCGTCGAAGGATGTCGCATTCGAATGCTCCTCCCAGGCACCGGGGACGGTAATCGGACTCCAACCCGTGTCGACCTCCTCCCGCATCCAGCCCGCGCCGACTCCGATCTTCTGCGGATCAGTGCGGAAGCTCCAAGGGCCCCCGATGGTCATCAACGGCTCGACACGATTCGAACAGCCGAGCCCCACCAGAAGCGAGAACAAGGCAAGGATGGCACTCCGGTTCATGCTCCCTCCTTACTCGCCGGATCATCGGCATCGGGTACGATCGCCACTAGCAGACCGGCCAGTAGCATCGATCCTCCGCCAAGGATCAGAGCGTTCATCGCGTCGCCGCCCAGGAGCGTGCGCATGAAGTATCCAAGAATACCGGCTGCCACGATCTGTGGAATGACGATGAAGAAGTTGAAGATGCCCATATACACACCCATCTTGGCCGGTGGGATCGATCCGGCGAGGATCGCATACGGCATCGAGAGGATGCTGGCCCACGCCAGGCCAACGCCCAGCATCGGCAGCAGCAGCAACATCGGATCACCGATGATCGAAAATGAGGCGAGTCCGGCGCCCCCCAGCATCAAGGAAAGCATGTGTACCCCCTTGCGAGTGATGCGCTTCGCCAAGGGCGGGAGTGCGAATGCCACGACGGCCGCGAAGCCGTTGTACGCCGAGAACAAGACGCCGACCCAATCGGCTCCTTCGTTGTAGGCGGCCGTCGTAGGGTCGGAAGTACCATACACATGTGAGGTCACGGCGGCCGTTGTATAGATCCACATCGCGAACAGTGCGAACCACGAGAAGAACTGGACGACCGCGAGGCGTGCCATGGTCAGGGGCATGTGCCGGAGGTCGGACATGACCTCTCGCGCCCCGTGCAAGAATCCCTTCCCCGCGGACTGCTCTTTCCGGAACGCCTCGAGATCCGCGGGCGGGTATTCTTTTGTTCGAAAGACCGTCCAGCAGACCGCCGTCAGGAATGCCACGGCACCGGCCGCGAAGGAGTACATGACCGACGGCGGTATCTCCCCGGCCGGTGCTGTATTCGAGACTCCGAAGACATGGGTGAAGAGCCATGGCAGGGCTGACGCCACGACAGCTCCCACGCCGATGAAGAAGCTCTGAACCGCGAAGCCCAGCGTTCGCTGGTCGGAAGGCAGGAGGTCGGCGACGAGAGCCCTGAAGGGTTCCATCGAGATGTTGATCGAAGCGTCGAGGATCCACAGCATGCCCGCAGCGACCCAGAGAACCGGCGAGTGGGGCATGATGAGAAGGGCCGCCGATGCCAGAAGCGCACCCGTCAGAAAATACGGCCGGCGTCGACCCAGGCGTCCCCACGTACGATCGCTCAAGTAGCCGACGATGGGTTGAACGAGGAGGCCGGTCGTGGGTGCCGCGATCCAAAGGATCGGGATGCTGTCGATCGCAGCGCCCAATGTTTCGAAGATGCGGCTCACGTTCGCGTTCTGGAGGGCAAATCCAAACTGGATGCCCAGGAACCCAAAGCTCATGTTCCAGATCTGCCAGAAGCTCAGTCGAGGTCGTTCCATGACAATGCGGGATCAAATTGAGCAAGGAGCATCGTGTGTAACAAGCCGGTTCCGGACAATCGCATACTGGCGATCAGGACCCGACGCGCAGCACTCGCCATCCGATACCCTCCACAGGCACGGACACGTTGCGGCTGGAGACCGGCCACGCTTCTCCACTTACAACGTCAACGACCTTCCGCGCCTCGATGGCGTTCGGCAGGGTGATCTGAGCAACGCGTCGGTTCGCATCCTTATTCAACACGACAAGAAGTCGTTCGCGAAGGTCGGAGCGCAGGTAGGCGTAGATCCATCGGTCGGCGGCGAGCGTCAGGAAATCCCCGTAGCGGAGCGCGGAATGTCGACGCCGGAGATGCGAGATGGCCCTCGTCCGGTCCAGCAGATCGCGTTCATGGCCGGAGAGATCCGACCCGAAGCGCATCATCCGACGATTGTCAGGGTCGTCCGCTCCGGTCATCCCGAACTCTGACCCGTAGTAGACGACGGGGAGACCCGGGATCGTGAACAGGTACGCCAGATACAGCTCAGCCTTGCGATAACTCGACGGATGGTCCACGGTCGGCGGGTTGGTCCATGCCATCTCGCGCGTGTCAACCCCCTGATGATGAACATCTCCGTCGGCATAGGTCATGAATCGGACCTTGTCGTGGCTGTCCATGATATTGCCCATCAGGTGGTACCGTCCAAAGGCGTCGAAGGACCGTTGCATGTGGAAGTCCAGCGACTCGAACGACTGATCGCGCTCAAGGAAGACCGGGATGGCAAAGTAGGACAGGTTGAAGTTGAACTGGGCGCTCAACTGACCGTTGCGAACGTACGATGCGATAAGGTCGTAATCGCCGAACGTCTCGCCGATCTGGTACACCGTCGTGTTCCTGGGGATCTCCACGCGTTCCTTGAGCGCGCGCGTCAACGACCTCCAGAACTCGTTGGGCACGTGCTTGACGGCGTCGTGCCGGAACCCATCGGCACCCGTTCGCTCCAGCCACCACACGGCGTTGTCCGTCATCGCATCGATGGGGACGCGCGACTTCGTGTAATCGAACGACGGCATGTACGGCTCGAACCAAGTCGTCAAGCGGAACTCATCCCACAGTCGAAGGTTCTTGCGTCCGTCCGGAAGGTCGAGCGTGCCGAACCATTCGGGATGGGCGCGATACCAGGGATGGTCGATGTGGACATGATGGGCGACGAAGTCGAGCAGTACCCGGATGCCGTGTCGATGCGCCGTGCGCACCAGCTCGCGCAGATCCTCCATCGTCCCGAACTTCTCCTCGACCGCCGTGTCGCTGACAGGCCAGTAGCCGTGGTAGCCGCTGTACCAGCGATGAGGAGCGGGATACTCGCGGAAGGCCACGTTTGGATTGTCGTAGACCGGGGAGATCCACAGAATGTTGACACCGAGCGAATCAAAGTAGCCTTCGTCGATGGTCTTGATGATTCCCCGGAAGTCGCCTCCTTGATAGTTCGCCTGACGGAAGAGTGAATCATGTCGGATCGGAGCGTCGATGGTCGGATCGCCGTTCCGGAACCGGTCGATCATGATCGAATAGATGACCCCATCCGCCCACGTTGTCGCATCCTTGAGGCCACCCACTGGTTCTGCGTTCTCGAGCACGATCTGCTGGAGATTCGACACCGTGCCCCTATGCGATGAAAGGACACGGACCGTCGCACGCCCAGCAAGCTCGGACGATGTGACGCGTATGCTGATCCGATTCCCCTGCGCACGGATCAAACGCCTCGGGATCTGTCGGTTATTGATGAATGCAGCAACATGGTCCGGCGCGACCGCTCGGCCCGCGCGAGTCTCTGCCTTGAAGCCCAGGTCCCAGCCCTGGGCGTACTTCTTCCGCCCGTCGAGGTGCAGGTGGTATGCTCCCGGGTCTTCATCAACGACGCGCAGCACCGAATTGAAATCATCGAATCCGGTGGGACTCCTCTCGGGGTTCGACGGGTCCGGCACTTCCCTTCCGTCAATGACCAGTTTATAGAGGTAGATGCCCGGACGAAGCTTCACGGTCGCACCGTAATTGCCGTCCCCGCGTGTGTCCTCCAGCGGATGCGAACTGCGGTCCCAGTTGTTGAAGCTGCCCATCACGCTGACGCGTGAACCCGGCGCTCCGCGGTAGTTGAAGCGATGCGCGGCCTCCTGCGACGGCCGTTGGACGATCACCGGAATCGCGAAGCTCTGATGTCGCCACGCGAACTCCAGGGACGCAATGCCGGTGAAGCCCTTTGCCGGTCTCAGGATCAACATGCCGGTCTGCTCTTCGTAGACCGCGTGAACGGAACGATTGGACGTGAAGCGAACGGCTGCATCGGGCAGATAGAGGAGATCGCGCAACAGGAGCGTATCCGTTCGTCCAGGGGTCAGGTGAACCGGCTGAATGATGTCGGGAATTCCTTGTGCGGACGCCAGCAACGTCAACGCAGATACGAGGATCGTGATCGCCGATCGGTAAGACTTCGGGAGCATGCCCATTCGAGGGATGATCGTGATTGGCCGGATGCGTCGCTCAATGACCGGAAGGCGGCGGTGGAGGCGTCGTGGTACTCGAGGATCCCCGCCGCTCGTGAACGGTGGTCCAGAGCAAGGCCGAGAGTCCCAGCGACACGCCGCTGATCATAAAGATGACATTCTTGTCTTCGGCATGCAGGATGATGGTCCCGACGACCATACTGACAAGCAATTGCGGAAGGACGACCGAAAGGTTGAAGATCCCCATGAAGAAACCGGTGCGTCCCTGGTCGATCTTTTCCGTCATGATGGCGAACGGCAGACTCACGACCGCCGCCCATCCGATCCCCGCTACCGCCATCAGAGAGTAGAGTATCAGCGGCGTCGATGCGAGGCCGGCGATGCCGAAGTAGGCCAGCGACATGACCGCCACGCAGAGCATGTGGGTCCGCACGCGTCCGATGCGCTCGACGATCGGTTCGAGCACAAAGGCCGGAAGGACGAACCCCACCGTGTTCAGGACCGCAAAAGCGATCGCGATGATACGACCGGACCCGGCGTCGATCAATGCCTGATCGGTCCCCGGCGCAAAATATTTCTGCTGGATGAACGCGATGATGTAGACGAACATCGTCTGGATTCCGACCCAGGAGGCGCCGTGTGCGAAGTAGATCCGAACTAGTTGGCCCCATTCGGTGGTCCGTCTCATCGAAGCGTCGTCCGACCCGGCGCCGGACGAGAGTGTCCGTCGCTCGGTGATGAAGAACATCGGCACGACCGAGAACAGGAAGACGACCACGACGCCCACCCCGATCAGGATGTCGTTGCCCAGCGTGGCGCCGATGACGTACGCCAACACGCCGAACATCCCCGAGATCGTCTGCATCCACGTATATCCCTTGGTCCGGGCCACGCCCTCGGGAGTCACGTCCGCAATGATCGAGCGCGTAGGATTGAAGCTGATGTTGATCGCCAGATCGAGCGTGAGCGCCACGCCGATGGCGACCGCAAGGAGGCTGCCCAAGCCCAGCGTCTCGTTGATGACATCGATATTCGGCAGGGCCATCAGCATTGCGGCCGCGATCGTCCCGCCGATGAGGACGAATGGTCGCCGACGCCCTCCCCAGAACCACACCCTGTCGCTGATCACGCCAACGATCACCTGACCGAAGATGCCGGCAAGCGGTCCCGCCGCCCACACGAAGCCAACCTCGTGAATATCAAGGTCGTAGCGAGTGGTCAGAAGCCAGCTGAGAGCGGAGATCTGGATCGACAGCGCAAAACCCATCGCCGTCGAAGGGAGGCTCATCAAGATGTAGAAGGAATTCGTCAGTCGCTCTTGGAAGGATCGCATCGTCTCACGGTTCGATGATGGACAAGGGTGTCAGAGGGCTTGATCCGAACATCATTTGACGCCGAAGGTGTCGTTGAGAACCATAACGCCTTCGTTATTGGGCTCGACGCGGACGGAGCGGTTGTTGGACGGGAATTCCTCGCCCGGCGTCCACTCACCTACGGGACCGCTGTTCGTGTACTTGTATTCTAGTCGAAAGCCGCGCGGCAGGTAGACCTCGCGCGTCCAGATGCCGTCTCCGGCCTTTTCGTCCCCTTGGGTGCCGTCGTCCTTCAAGTGGATGGTGTTTGGCTTCCAATCGCCCACCGCCGTATGATTTCCCGCAACCGAGAGGGAGGTCCTTACATACATCGAACCGGCATTGCAACGGAAGATCACCTTGACCAGATCCTCGGTACTCTGTGCCATCGTTCCCTGGCTTGTCCGTGCCTCAGCCCCGGGCATACCGGTCGTGATGGGATGGAATTCGCGATGCGGCATCTTTCCTCCGGCCTTGCGGGCGAAGGCGTAGACGTTCTTCAAGTGCGTAATGAATCCGAGATCGAACGGCCGGTCCCCGGCCGGTGCGTTCTGGTCCGTGCCGTACCACCAAAACCAGTCGGAGCCCTCGGCGGCATACATGGACTCCCAGGCCCGGTGACCATACCATGCCTTGCTGTTCCTCCGCGGGACCCCTGCGGCCGGGTCGGGCTGTTTGACGCCCGAGTCCTCGAGGTCCCTTCTCGCCGTCAGAAGATACTCCCAGGCTCGGTTCTCCTCATCCTCCCCTATCCAGGTGTCGTAGTTCGCATTGATCCAGGACCCCGGCCAGAGCCACTCCAGTTTTGGAAGACCGTCGACCGGATGAGGAGGAATTCCGCGAAGCGGATTACCCTTGATGTATTCCGTGACCGTACTGGTGATAACTTGCTTTGTTTCATAAAGCTTGGACAGTTTACGATAAAGTGCATTTTGGAAGTCTTTCCCGTCATTGTCATAACGGTACCACTCCCAGGCATTCTCACCGTCCAGAATGACGGTCAGCAGTCTGTCGGGAGCTCCCTCTTCGGGAGCATATTTGAGCACTGAACGAATAAAGTCGTCCGCCGCATCCTCACCTCCCCAGTTCTGGTAGACGAACCCGATCTTGTCGGACAGTTCGGTCTCCCTGAACACCACGACCATTGGCGACCGTCCTTCTTCGGTCTGAGCAGCATAGGGATAGAAAACCGGCTGGCCACCGGGCTTCGACCGGTAGAGGATCTTCTCGTCCGTGGCGATCCAGCCGATACCCCTTCGAGCGAAGACGCTCAAGACATCCTGCGCCACAGAGCCTTCCCCGGGCCACATGCCGAACGGCGCGATCCCGAAGGTCTTCTTGAAAGCCGCCACGGCCTTTGCGACCTGGGCCTCCGCATCCTTCGGGTAATGAAAGCGGGACGGCATCGGGTCGTTCGGCTGGCAAATCCGTGCCAGGTCCGAATCGTAGACGAGCGGAAGGATCGGATGATAGTACGGCGTCGTGAGCACTTCAAGCTGGCCGCGATGATTTGACGGGTGATACATCAGCTTTCGGTGCAACGGAACGATCGCCGCACAGATCTTATAGGTCTCCGCGACGATGCGGTGGCAATCCTCCTCACGGATCGGATGCCGGACATGATACCGACCCTCCACGTCCCTTCGGAAAAGATCGGACAGGTCAACGACATTCCGAGTGGCCAGTCGAACTCTTCCTTCAAGAAAGTCCGGGTCAAAGTTCACCGCGTAGAACCAGAACTTCACTTCGCGGCGATCTTGGACCGTCATACCCTTCACACCCTCTTTCCGGAACTTCTCGCGCAAGGCGTGATAGGCCGGAAAACGATCGATGATGACGTCGCTCACGCCGAAGGCGTTCCAGACGTTCGAGAACAGGAACTGAAGGTCCTTTTCCGTCAGGCGTTCCGTCGGCGTCAGCGCGATATCGATCCAGGGATCGGTCTTGCCGCGCATTTTCTTGAGATACGCGGTCGCCTTGACCGTGTTCCTTTTGAGGTCCACAAATGGCTTCAACCGCTCGACATAGTACTCGAGGAGCTGATGGAGCAACGATGACGTTAGGTTGACTGTGAAGTGGATATTCGGATAGCGCTCGAGCGCCGCCGTCATATCGTAATAGTCCTTGGTGGCGTGCGTGCGGACCCACGGGCCCTGCAACTGGTCGCTGGAAGGATCGAGATAGAGCGGCTGATGCTGATGCCAGATGATGTTGAGGTAGAGCGTGCGACCGGTGCGAGGATAATCGTCGTTCATCATAGTGGTGGAATGGTTCGCGATGCCGGCAGTGTCGTGAGGTGTTTCGCCCTGACCGCGAGATGTCGGGAGAATCCCAATGGACCTCGCTTCGATCGGGGTCAGAGATGCCATGCCGAGGGCTGCCATGGCCACGGCACGACGCCAATCACCGGCTCTCATCGGAGGTAGACGACCCGCCGCGTGCCACTAAACCCGTTCGCCTTCATCCTCACGAGATACACTCCGCTCGGGAGGCCTTGATCCTGAGCCGGACTCCAGACCGCACGGTGCCTGCCGGCTTCGTGGAAGCCTTCGGCGATCGTCGCCACGCGTTGGCCCAGGAGCGAATAGACCGCCACATCGACCTCACCGGATCCCGCCATCACGAATTCGATGGTGGTCTCCGGATTGAAGGGATTCGGATAGTTGTACGACAGACCGTATCCCTCAGGGAGTTCCAGGGAAGTGATCTGTTCCACAGTCGTCGGTATGTTCAAGTCCGCGTCCGACCTCGTGGAATACACCAGCGCCGTGTACCCGGGGACCGTGATCGAAGGGACCGTCGTCCCCGGCGATACGAAGGGGGCTTGCGTGAAAATATCATACCACATCCCCCCCGAGATCCAGGGTACCGAGGTGATCGTTGTCTCTGTCGGATTCAAATTAGCCACCACCATCACGGAAGAGCCCGAAGTCGCATGCTCCAATCCCCAGACCAGCACCTTCTGTCCGCCGGTCTCGTAGCGATACAGCTTTCGCAGCTCGCCGCTGTGTAGCGCCGGATTCATCCGCCGTTGCCAGATGAGCGCGCGATAGTGGTACCAATGCGCGCGTCCTTCGACCGTTCCGAGGCGAGTCCAGTCCATCGGACGGTAGGAGAGCTTTTGCCCGTCGTTCGCCCATCCCCGGGATTCGCCCGTTTCCTGACCCTGCCACAGCATCGGCACGCCGAGCGATGTGAACATGAGAACGCCGTACAGCTTGTCCCGTTGCAGGGCCTCCGCCAACGGGCGGCTCTGCCATACATTCATCTCATAGACGAGCGATTGTTCATCATGGCTCACCGTGTAGTTGACAGGTTCAGAACGATCGGCGTAACGGGATGGCTGTGACGGCGTATCGTTGCCTGAAAAGGCTCCAAGGTCGAGCACCTGGTCTTCAAACGATGTGAGCGATTGATTTCGGAAACGAGCCTCGTCGAACACACGGTCTCGGAAGCTGTCGTGCCAGCCCCCGCTGATACCGCTGTAATAGACCAAGGCCGGGCTTTCCGGAAGGTGCTCGGCGAACTGATAAACGGTCCCTCCGTACTCACGGTCAATCCGGTTCGCCCATCCCAGGATACCTTTCGTCGTATCTCCGATGTTCCAACCGATCCCCTGCGTGTAATCGTATCGGAAGCCGTCGATCCGGAATTCGTCAATCCACATCTTTATCGATCCATAGACATGTTCCTGCGTCTCCGGCGTCCAGTGATCGACGTCTTTGAAGAACGCCAGACCATCTTCGTTGTAGGCCCCACCCACGTTCTTGAAGTAGGGGTTGATATCCACGTTCGGAGCCATCTGCCAGAGCGGCGACGGGTCATTGAGATGATTGAAAACGAGGTCCAGAATGACCGCGATACCTCGTGCGTGCGCGCTGTCGACGAACATTTTCAGGTCGCGCGCTGAACCATACGCCGGTTCAACCGCATAGTACGAAGAGACATCGTAGCCCCATGAGAATCCGGACAGCCCCAGGTTGCCATAGTCGGTCACCGGCATGAGTTCGACGGCATTGATGCCGAGCGAATCGAGATACGGCAACAAAGCGATCATGTCCTGAAGGTTGCCACGCCGTCCGACCGCCCCCCCCGCGAATTCGGCCACGTTCAACTCGTAAATGACAAGGTCCTTCTGCGCCGGACGCTGATAGCCCGTTGACGCCCATGCATAATCGTCCGCAGAAAGCCCTGCAGGACCCACCGTGAATCGGCTGGCCGTCCCTGTCTGGAGACGACCCCAAGAGTCTGCGACCATGGGGCCATTCCCGATTTCGAAGAGGTAATCGTAGGTTCCAGCCGGCAGTTGGACGTACGTCCACCAATCGGCCGACGAAATGTGCTTCTTCATCACGATCGGGGTCGCCGCGGCGGCCGACTGTCCGGCTGGCGCGATGCGGAGGAAGACGAGGCTTCCGAGCGGGGACCGGAATCGGAACCCCACTGAATCTCCCGGACCCGAGGGGAGCGTGACGCCATGCTGGAGCTCAGCCGGCATCGGGGCGATCACCAGCGAATAGCCGCCACGGGCCAGGACGATCGAATCTCCGGTGGCGAACCAAGCTTTGATCTGCACGAACCAGTTCTCACCGATGCTGGTTGGAAGAACGTGATCGACCGTGCGCGTCGCCGACGAATACGAGCTCGTGATCTCAGCGGTGGTCAGCGGCGATGTCTGGTTCTGTCCGGTTGTCAGTTCGATCCGCGTTACGGAGTCGGTCGTGCCGGAGACCAGTCCCGCGGTAACGCGCGAGATCTGGCCGCTGCTGACGTGAGCATAGTACTGGAACCAGAATCGGTCCGTCAACCGAAGGATCGAATTATTGTTGTCGAGCGGATTCTTTTCAGGGTTGAGCGGGTCGGAGAACCATCCGCCGGGACCGCCGCCGGCGTTGAACTTGTACTGATAGACCGAGTCTCCCAAGGTGCGCTGTGGGTCCGAGGGCGCGTGAACCTTGAAGGTATAGGCGCGGAACCAGGCCCCCAAGTTCACGTTGAATGTCATCTGCGACACGGCGCTGTTGGGTACCCACCCGTTGAACTGTCCGGGTACGTAGTGCGTTGTCGCCGACGAGCCGTAGACGCGGAACGGCACCACAACGCTGTCGACGGCAGCAGGCGCCGGGGCCGTCAGGGTGGCGAGGATGAGCAGGGCTCGTGTTGGCGTCTTCCAGCGGCACGCGGAAGCTCTCGGGGGCATGGAGGACATCGGCCTAGAAGAGTGTATAAATGAACGGAGCCAGCGCCGAGCCCTGGGCGAAGACGACGACGGCGCTGAGGATGAGAAGGATAACGGCAAGCGGGAGCAGCCACCAGGTCTTCCGTCGGCGGAAGTAGGCGATGAACTCGCGAAGGACGAACAATCGAGACATGGGCCGGCTGACGTCAGTCAAGTTGGATGGAGGTGGCGCCGAACCGTCCGGGATCGAGCGCCGGCGCCGATGTCTTTGAAACAAAGTAGTGGCCCATCGCCAGAGAATCAATATTGGTTGCGTAGAAGCACCGCAAGGCGTCGCGCGGCGAGCAGACGATGGGCTCTCCGCGCACGTTGAATGATGTGTTGATCAGGACGGGCACCCCCGTCCGTTCACCGAACGCAGTAATGAGTCGGTGAAAGACCGGCGAGTGCCGTCGCGACACCGATTGTGTTCGTGCCGAGCCGTCGACATGCGTCACCGATGGAAGCGGCACCCGCCCCGGTCGAACCCGGCAGGTCACCAACATGTACGAATCGGGCACTCCATCGAACCAATCGCCGAACGCTTCTTCCGTGACGGCCGGGGCGAACGGCCGAAAGCTCTCGCGGAATTTGATCTTGAGATTGACCCGCTTCTGGTTGTCGGGATTGCGGGGATCCGCCAGGATCGATCGAGAACCCAACGCTCGGGGCCCCCACTCCATGCGCCCGTGAAACCACCCCACAACTTCTTGACGCTCCAGCGCATCGACGGTTCGAGCGATCAACTCGTCCTGCGACAGTCGCTCGGATGGGATACCATGCTCGGCGAGAAGCGCACCGATCGCATCATCGCTGTATTCCGGTCCCCACGCCACGCCATCCTGATGCCAGGAGCGGGGTTGCTTGAGCACCGAATGCCAGATGTCAAGCGCGGCACCGAGAGCGCCTCCGGCATCGCCGGCCGCGGGCTGAACGAACAGCCGCCGAACATTTGCATGGCGCAGGATCTGTTCGTTGGCCACGCAGTTCAGAGCGACCCCTCCGGCGAGGCAGAGGTCCGGAAGTCCGGTCGTGCGAACGATATCGCGAGCGGCGGCGACCATGATCTGGTTCGTGACCTCCTGAATCGACGCTGCGATGTCCTTGTGCTCCTGCGTGAGGGCGCTCTCAGGCTCACGGGTCGGAAGGCCGAATAGCTCCTCGAATGACCGACGGATCATCCGCAAGCCGGAGGCGAACGCAAAGTGACGCATGTTCAATCGCAGACCGCCGTCGTCACCCCATTCCACCAGTTCCCGCCTGATCAGGTCCGCGTAGCGTGGGCGGCCATACGGCGCGAGTCCCATCACCTTGTATTCCCCGCTGTTCACACGAAACCCAAGGTATCCGGTGAAGGCCGAGTACAACAAGCCGAGAGAATGCGGGAAGTGCGTCGCTTCGGTCAGGACCAGTTCATGTCCTTTTCCCCAACCGCGGGTCCCCGTTTCCCATTCCCCGACACCGTCCACCGTCAAGATCGATGCCTCCTCGAATCCGGATGCAAAGAACGCGCTGGCCGCGTGCGACCGATGATGACCCGAGAACAGCAGTGATCCGTCGAAACCCAGCTCTTTGCGGATCAGCGACGGAAGCCACAGCTTCTCGCGCATCCAGACCGGCATCGCCGTGAGGTATTGTCTGAAGTTCGCCGGCGCCATGGCGACGACGGTCGTCAGGAGCCGCTCAAACTTCAGGAACGGCTTTTCATAGAAGACCACATGGTCGACCTCGTCGATCGTCAAGCGGCCGGCCTCCAGACAGTATGCCACGGCATGACGTGGAAAGCCGGGGTCGTGCTTCCTTCTTGTGAACCGCTCCTCATGCGCACCGGCGACGGGGATCCCGTCGACCAGCAGCACCGCGGCCGCATCGTGATAATAGGCCGATATCCCGAGGATCCGCATGGTCAAAATGGATGCCGGCGTTCGTCCAACGTTGGCTCGTCCCGTTCGCGCAACTGCCACGTCGACACAAAGGTTGTGCGGCGCAGCATAAGGGGATCCTTGCGAAGGATCCACCAAACCGCCCGGGTCGGAAGGACGACGATGAGGTAGACTGCCGTCAATAAGACCGTCGTGTTGATGAGGCCGAGGACATGCGCAAACCGCATCCATGCGGAAACGAAGGTCCTCCACCCTTTCTGCCACACGTTCATCGTTTTCCTCCCGGCGCCTGCCGCTTCCGCACAAAAGCCAGGAAGGTGCGTCCCTGCTCGAATTCGGGGTGTGCTTCTACGAGCGCCTCGGCCAGTGACCTCGCCCGCTCGGCATGGCCGCCGCGGAGCGTGGCAAGGGCGATAGCCAGCTTGATCTCTGGAATGCGCCCGGCCTCCAATTGACCCGTTCGGAGCGCTTGCGTCAGGCATTCCACAGCAACGTCATGCTGTCCCTTTTCGTAGGCGATCTCGCCGAGTTTCAGGTGTGCGGTTGCGGTCGGCTCCACGGCCAGTGAGCGTCGGAACATCGCCTGAGCGCCTTCGAGATCCCCTGCGCGTTGCAGGACCACTCCCAGCCGCAGGGTGGGCGAGACATTGTAGGGTGTCGCTGCCATCAGGGCACGATACTCATCCGCGGCTTCCGGTAAGCGTCCCGAGCGTTCATACGCTTCCGCGGCACGTACATGCAGTGCCTCCCACGTAAATTCTTCGCGAAGGAACCGGAGCGCCAGTTCTTCCTCCCATGTCGATGCCTTCAGATCGGCGAGCGTCAACCCCTTCGTCGTAAATGGCCAACTGTTGACCAGGATCTGGATGCGGTAGGCTGCAACGATCGAATCGACTCGTGTGACGTTCGGCGGTACCTTGACAGCCTCCGGGCCCGCGACGGGGATCCCCTTCTCGCTCAGCACCGCAAGGACTGCCGACTCGACGGCGTCTGCAATGACCGTGTAGCCATGGAGGTTTGGATGCACGTGCTCCAGCAGATACTCCCTCCCGATGATCCCATGTGGAGCGCGCCGGACCATCACCGACTCTGCATCAGCGATGAGAATACCGGGGCGACCCGAATATGAGCGAAGCAGTTCATTGAAGACCGATGGGGCCCTGAATCGCACACCATCGAGATCTCTCGCCCGACGATACCAGTCGTCGGCGGCCTTCCAATTGCCGCGAGACGCTTCAACGCCAGCGCGGCGGAAGGCCAATCCGGCATGGAGTGTCTCGGACGGTGCCCATGCGGCCAACAGTGCCGTCGCAGTAGCATGATCAGATCGCAAGAGCGCCGAATCGATCCTCATCAGGTCGTCTTTGACGCGGTCACGCTGCTCGGGCGTCCATGTCTCAGGCTCTACAGAATGCAAGGGCGGCAGGTCCTTGAGATTGCTGACCAGCGTCGTCAGGATCACCGGCACGTGCCTGGAAGCCGCACCGTCCAGCAGCGCTTCGAGATTGGCTTGATAGGTGGCCTTTCCCCGCTCGTACATCGGCGAACCGAACGGGATCGCCGTTTCGCGGGCCATCAGTTCCATCAATGTCCCTGTCCGGTTCGAGGCATCCCCGCCGATCGACCGTGCCAACGACGTCACCACCGACTTGAACGCAAGGAAGAGTCTCGAGTTGTGGAGCGCAAGATACGTGCGAACGATCCATCTCGCCGAACCGACGAACTGGGAGGACCCTACGCCCAGCGCTCCGTAGTATTCGTTGTGGCCGGTGTAGACGATGAGCAGGTCAGGATCTTCCTCCAGGCTTCTGAGGCCGAAATCGAGCACCGTATGCGAGGTCACGGCCGTGACCCCAAGGTTCACCATTTCGATCGTGCGGTCCGGATATCGCTCACGGAGCCGGTCGCGTATCATGGCCGGGAACGAGCCATTCATCATGTAGGGGTACCCGAGCGTACTCGATGCGCCGAGAGCGAAGATGCGGATCGTTCCAGGGGCTTTCCGTGCCCGGAAGAGATCCGTAGCCGTGCCCGGTCTGATCGCCAGCGTCGGGAAGTATGGCGAGGTGGCGGCGGGATCGATGGTGCGATAGACAACGCCGTTGACGGTCTGTTCCTGAAACAGGTCCGTCGACTCCGGATGGTAGAACAGTCGGGCCAGCAGCTCGCCGGCGGCAAGGAGCGCGAAGGGAAAAAGCACGACCAATGCGGCGTAGAGACGCCGCCGGGCCGCCGGTACTTCGCCGAGGTCCATTGTTGATGGCGTGCGGGTCATGGAACAGGCGGGCCAGAATCCTGCATTCGATCGATCCAATCGGTCTGGGGCCGCACGAACGGGACGGCGAACATGCGACCGCCGAATCCGAGGAGTCGATAGGTCATCATCGGGGTTGACGAGACCTTCAACGACCTGAGACGGTCGTCATAGACCTCGATCCGCTCCGAACGGGCAAGGCGTGCGACCACTTCCGCCGTCGCCCGGCGCACCTTCTGCTTCGTGACGACCACGGCGATGGAATCGTAGAGCCCCGAGGGAAGCTCGGGGACGAAGCGCTCAAGCAATTGTACCGATAGGGCGATCGAGTCGACGACCGTCACCTTCGACCACTGACCCGTCGAGAGCGGCCATGCCGCCACCGCCACGATCCCCAGTCGGTCGACCGGTTCATTCCGGTATTCGCGGATGCTGACGCCCCGAGCGGACACCGGCACCGAGTCCCGCGGCACTCCCGCGGCAGCGTCAACAAAGACCGCGACGTCGGTGACCGACGATCCGGTAGCCACGCGAACCGACAGCCGGGGTTGCGGGAACGAACGATCGGTCGCGCCGATCGCGCGATACACATCAAGGTCCGTGGCCTTCGTCTGAGAGGTCACACGCCGGACCATTTCCTCCGAAAGGTAGTGGTCCCTCCACATTTCCAGCTGCCGGACAACCTGTGGGCGGCCGTCGAGCCCACGTTCCAAGGCGATCGTTTCCAAGAGGTCCCGAAGCACCCATTCCCGGATGATGCCATTCAGATGGCGCTCCAGCGCCGGAAATCGCATGTCCTCGAAGCGTGCGCCGGAGGCGTACAGCCGGTCAAGACCCTCCTCGACGGACAACCATCGATCCCCCATCACTGCAAGCGTATCTCCAGGCTCGTTGTCCAGGATGGATCGTGCCGATGCATACGAATCAGCCGACAGCGTGGGAGACCCATCTCGCGTTTCGCGTCTCAATGCATCGCGAAGCGCGTTCGCGAGCCGACGGATCCCCTGCCTGCGGCCATAGCCGGTCACGTTCTTCAATGTTGTGCCGAGAAATTCGTCGAGCCGTTGTTCCTCGCGGCGCAATCGAAGCCGCGATTCGACGTACGACCGCAACGCAGTGGGATCCTGGGCTACTCGTTGCTCGTCGCGTGACTCGTCCAAGACACCGATCAGGAACCACCCGACCGACGAACCAACTACGTCCGAGACCTTCCCGACCTTCGTTCCGTAGGTCGTCGCTTCCAGCGCGGTCTCCGCCTCTCCCCAGCGGACGGAGATCGTGTCCACCAACAATGATGCCGAGCAGGCACCGGAAACGAGCTCGGCGAGCGTCGAGACTTGGGAGCGCAGAGAATCGAGGAGCCGGCGATCGTCGCTGAAAACGTAGACAACGGTCCGCAACATTCGCGCCATCTTGATCGACGCTGCTATCTGGGCCGCCGGCACCGAAACGACACGCTGGACCTCGTCCCGGTACAGCTCGTCCCGCGCCAACAATCGGCGGACATTCTCCATCGCGCGGACGATCGTTTCGCTCTGATCGATGCCGTATCGCTGGGCGTTCGCAGCCAGGAGCTTTTCCGCTACGAGCGAAAGAAGGAACTCCTGCTTGGCCGATTCCAAACCTCCCGCGCCTTGTCGATGGATCCCGGGCATCAATTCGAAGCGCTCCACATACTCCTGCTCCGTGACCACCTCCGATCCGACGCGGGCAAGGATGGCCGGCTCCCCGTCGGCCGACTGAGCGTCGAGGATCGAAACCATCGACGCCAGCACAGTGAAGGTGATGCGTGCGGACCGGAGGATCGTCATGGGAGGATTACCGTGAGAACAGACAAGGCGGGGCTTGCGCCCCGCCCTGTCGTGGACCTGCATGCTACGACATCATTTGATGAGCAGCATCTTCTTCAGACTGGTGAATTCCCCGGCCCGGATCTGGTAGAAGTAGATTCCGGTCGAGAGATTCGTTGCATCGAACGTCACCGAATGGACGCCGGCCTTCATTACGCCTGTCGCCAGCGTCGCTACCTCCTGGCCCAGGGTATTGAAGATCTTCAGGGTCACATCGCTCTCCGCCGGCAGACCGAATCGAATGGTCGTACTCGGGTTGAACGGATTCGGATAGTTCTGGTCCAGGCTGTACGAGGCAGGAATGACCACCGGCGATTCCACGCTGGTCACGGGGAACGGTCGCTGGTTGTCGAAATCCCAAGCGTCGTAGAAGACCGGGTCGATGCTGCCGAACTGCGAGGCGATGGTGGCCGTCGGACCCGAATCATCGATATTCTCGATGTGGTTGTTCCCGAAGCCCCCCTCGTTGTCGAAGGAGCCGATGCCGAACTTGAACTCCTGGCCCACGACGTCTGCCGTCGTGTACGACCAGGTGAGCGTGAAGATCGAGTCGCCCGCCACCACGTCGCCGCGGGTGCCGTTGTCGACCATCTTCACGGTGTCGGCCTTGTCTCCCCACCGTCCGAGCACATCCCAACCGCCGACCGCCGGGCCGTTCATGTAGACGCCCTGGATCAGCACGCTGTCCTTATTTCCGACGACGTGTGGTACGATGTTTGTCGAAACGAGCTTTTTGCCTGCCATGATCGCGTAGATCGCCGGGCGGATGTCGACCGTGTACTTCACCGTTACGGCCCGCGCCAGCTTCTGCGTGTTACGGAACCGAGGCACACGGCGCGATTCCGTATTCGACGTGGACGTGTCGAGCACGGAGAGCGTCTTGCCGGTGACGCCGACGCGGCGCCGCTCGGCCGCCGGGTTCGTCGGGTCGGGGTACGCAAAGTCGAAGTACACCTCGCGGTAATCGGCCGCATTCTTGACGAGGTAGTACTGGTAGTTCAGCGTCTTGCCGATCGACGTGATGACGGTGTCGGTCACGGAGTAGTTCGTGGAAATGCCGACACGCGCCAGGCGCTTCTCCCGCACCTCCTTGCCGGTCGCATTATATCCCGACCGTACCAGGATCGTGTCGCCGATGGCGAAGCCGCGCTCGGCGATCGCGCGAGACAGATTCGCCGTGAAGGTTACGACGACCGTGTCAGAGACCTCGGGAGCGCCGTAGGGAACGTCGTTGAACCACTTCCAGTACAACGTGGTATCCTTGGAGACTGTCGCCGCCCGGTTCGAGATCGATTCCCAATTCACGCTGCCGCTCTTCGTATAGGTGAATTTGTACTCGATCGCACCTGCGGCAGGAACCTTGCCCTGCGCGGAGTAGAAGTGCGAAGCGCCCTCGCGCATCAACGGGGTCGCATCGCTCCAGCCGTTGAAGCTGCCGCGCACATGAACGGCGTCCGTCGCGGGGTTGAAGCTCTCCTGGCTCAGCATATTGACGCGGAACCAGACGTCGATCGAATCCGACGGCGTATACACCGGGCTCGTCCGCGACCAGTAGGCCAGCGGCAGGACCTGGTTCGGGATGACGCCCAGGACGCGATTGTTGGTCGTTTCCCAGCCGCCGTTGGCGCCGCCCGGCACAAAGTACTTGTACTCGAGCGTGTCACCCACGCGCAGTCGCTGCGTCAGCATCCAGTAATCGCCGCCGATGTTCGTCATGACCGGCGAAGCACTTCCCCAGCCGGTCCAGCTGCCACGCACCTGCACGGCGGTCGAGGGCTTCGTCGTGTCAATGACCGACGACGTGTTCAGGTAGAACGTCACCGTCGTTGTGTCGGCCTTCGGGCGCTTGTTATCGAAGTCCCAGGCATTGTAGAAGACCGGGTCGATGCTGCCGAACTGCGAGGCGATCGTGGTCGTCGGGGACGAGTCATCGATGTTCTCAATGTGGTTGTTCCCGAAGCCACCTTCGTTGTCGTAGGACCCGATGCCGAACTTGAACTCCTGACCTACCTGGTCTGCCGTGGTGTAATTCCACTTCAGCGAGTAGATGAGGTCGTTCGCAACGGCGTCGCCGTGCGTTCCGTCGTCATGCATCTTGACGGTATCGGCCTTCGTACCCCACGGGCTGAGCACGTCCCAACCGCCCACGGCCGGACCGTTCATCCATACGCCGTAGTGCTTGATGCTGTCGGGGTCGCTGATGACGTAGGGAACGATGTTCGTCGAGACGAGCTTCTTGCCCGAATACAACGCGTATACCGCCGGGCGCAGGTCGACCGTATAGGTCACCTCAACGGCCTGCGTCAGCTTCTGCTGGTTCCTGAAGCGCGGCACGCGACGCGAGGAGGTGTTCGACGCCGACGTGTCCAGCACGGTCAGCGTACTGCCCGTGACATCAACGCGACGGCGCTCGGCCGCCGGGTTCGACGGGTCGGGATAGCTGAAGTCGAAGTAGATCTCCCGATAATCGAGAGCGTTCTTGACGACGTAGTACTGATAGTTCAGCGTACGGCCGATGGCCGCGACCACCGTGTCGACCACGGCGTAATTCGTGCTGATGCCGACCCGGTTCATGCGCTTCTCGCGCACTTCCTTGGCCGTCGCATTGTAGCCCGAACGGACGACGATCGTGTCGCCGATCGCGAAGCCGCGCTCGGAGATGGCGCGCGCCAGGTTGGCCGTGAACGTCACCACCACCGTGTCGCTGACCACCGGCGCCGCATACGGGGTGTTGTTGAACCAGGTCCAATACAGCGTCGTATCCTGGTTGACGGTCACAGCACGGTTCGAGATCGATTCCCAGTTGACCGAGCCGCTCTTCGTGTACGTGAACTTGTACTCGATGGCGCCCGCCGCCGGGACCTTGCCCTGACCCGAATAGAAGTGGGTCATGCCTTCCCGTGTGAGCGGGGTCGAATCATTCCAACCCTGGAAGCTTCCGCGCACATGTACCTGATCGGTCGCCGGGTTGAAGCTCTCCTGGCTCAACATGTTGACGCGGAACCAGACGTCGATCGAGTCCGTCGGCGTATAGGGTGCGCCGGCCGACGACCAGTACTCCACCGGCTTGACGACATCGCCCGAGATATTGAGCGTGCGGTTGTTCGTCGTCTCCCATCCGCCGTTCGGCGCATCCGTGACGAAGTACTTGTACTCGTAGTCCACTCCCTGCTCCAACAACTGCGTCAGGGTCCAATAGTCGCCGCCGATGTTGGTCATGGCGGGCGAGGCGCTGCCCCAGCCCGTCCAGCTGCCGCGCACCTGCACCACGGTCGTCGGCTTCGTCGTGTCCGGTACGGTTGAGGTATTCAGCGTAAAGGTCACGAATCCGGCCGGCTTCAGGCGGTAGGCCGCCATGCCGTTGTTCGTGCCGAGCACGTACACATCCACGGTGTCGCCGTTGACCCGCATGGCGATGTCGCCGGTGCCGTTCCCGTTGCTGTTTGAACCAAGCGTTGCCGTGACATAATAAAGCTTGGCGTTGTTGGCGCCGGCAGTCACATCGGCGATGCGGATGTTCTGGTTGCCCGTGCCGTAGGCATGAGTCGCAACCAACTTGCGACCCTTGATCTCAAAATACCGAAGGGAGTTCGCACCCGTCGCGACAACGCTCCCGGGAACGGTACCCGCCAGCACCCCCGTGTTCAGATAGTGCTTCAGGCTGTTGCCGTTCGAGTTGACGTACAGGCCCCCGTCACCCGGATAGACCGCCGGCGCCGCTCCCATGTTCACGTCGAGTCCGATCGCCTCTGAAAAGGCGAAGGTCGCGCCGTTGTCGGCTGTGGTGAACACCCAAATGGAGTCGTTGGATGCCGCGGGCAGATACAGCTTGGCGCTGTTGTCCGCTGTCGAGCCGACGATCGTGAAGTTGTCGCCGAATCGGGTGTTCCCCTCGAACGTGTAGCTCAGGGCCACGACCGGAGTGGAGGCCTCCGTTGCATACCGATACAGCTTGAAGGCGCTCGTGGCCGACGTTGACGTCATGTTGCCGGCGTAGATCACCCCGTCCGACGTCACTTCGATGTCATTGACGGCGAACGTGCCCCCGCTGATGCCGGTCGTGCTCAGCGTCCCGACCGAATCGCCGGTGAGCGCATCGAACACGTAAATGAATGTGCCGCCCGTGCGGGAAGCAACGTAGATCCTGTCGTTCCCGCCCACCTTTCCATAGGCGAAGCCCCGCTCGGTGTTTCCGGACGCCGAGAAATACGCCGGCAAGGTCCCGGATCCCGCGGACTTCTGCCACAGCGTCTGAACTGCCTGCCCGTATACAAAGCCAACGACGAGCAGGATCAGGCCGGACAGCTTCGTAAGCCTCGAGATCATAATGATCTCCTTTCCTGTTGGTTGATGATTGAAGCGTGAAGGTGAAACAGCGTTGATGTCCGTTGCACGAGTACCACCTTGCGATGCCGAACGCCGCGACCGCCGGCGCTCCTGATGCCGTCGTCAGAACCGGACGCCGACGGCCAGCGTGTTCAGGTTTCCGAACAGTCCGAATTGTGTGTAGGCATAGTCGGCTTCGACCGTCAACAGCCCGACGACGCCTAGACGGATGCCGCCGCCGACGGAGTAGCCTTCTTCGCGCTCATCCTGACCCAATCCCCGCACTCCCGCGCGGAGGAACAGGAGATCGCCCCAGCCGATCTGCGTCCCAATGTTCACCGTCTCGACATTATCGCTTGGCCGGAGTGCGTCGGCCGCCACGGTCCATGTCAACATGTCCGATGAAAGAACGTCCATGGCGACGCCGACACGGAACAACAGCGGGATCGGCCAGGCGTCGGTCTTGCGAAGTCCCGGGACATTCTTGTTCGAGCCGGAGTTCGACGGGTCGATATCGATCGGCTGCAGCAGGTCACGCCCGTCGAGCGTCATATCGCCGCCGAAATTCGAGATCGACATCCCAAGACGCATGTCATTGAAACCGGTCACGAACAGGAGGCCGAAATCCATGGCGAACGTCGAGGCCGACGAATTGTAGATGCGCTGCTGGATGTATTTGGCCGATCCGCCGATCGAGAACCGGTCTGTGAATCGCCGCGTGTAGGTCAGCGCAAAGGCGATGTCAGACGCACTCCACCGTTCGCCGGTCCCGTCGGGTTGCGCCTCCGTTGTCACGAGGTCCTCGCCGTAGTCAAGGTTGGTCAGACTCGCACCCAGGAAATTGACGCCGTCGAACGATAGTACGGCGCCGACCCAACGATAGTCCGTTCCCGCCAGCCATTCCGTGCTCGAGAACACAACCTGGGAGTTCGGGAGGAATCCGACCGATCCGGGATTCCAATAGAGGCCGGTCGCGTCGGTGTTCGACGCCACATAGGCGCCGCCCATCGCCAGGGCCTTCGGGCCGGCAGCGATCCCCAGGAACTGTGCCGCCGTTGTTCCGATCTTGGCCTGGCCCCGGGAGAGCTCGTTCGCCCCCGCGAGCAGGGCCAGCGCGATCACGAATGAAGTCGGTGTCGTCTTCATGGTCATCACTTGATGATCGCCAATTTGCCGGTCTGATTTCCCGCGTCGGACTCCACCACGTAGAAGTAGACGCCGAAGGCGACATCGAGATTCTCCTTCGACTTCAGGTTCCACGAGACGGTGCCATTCTCGATGTCGCCGCCATGCTCCAGCGAGATGACGTGATCTCCACGCGAAGTATAGATGTGGATGCGCGACCGGGCCGGGAGGCGGGTGAAGTCCACCTTGCGAATGCGACCGACCGTCACGTTCGGAGGAAGCGGAGGCTCAAGCGTCGAAGCCGCGACGTACGGATTCGGAACGACGCGCACGTTCGACAGCTCCTCCCGTGCAAGCGCTTGGTCGGCCTTGGCCAGCTCTGTGACCAGCGTATAGCGGTCGTCGGACCGGAACGGCTTGCTCGTTCGCAGGATCAGCGTATCGCCAAGCCCCAGGTTATACACCGTTCCGCCCGGGTCGGAGGGCTTGTTGATGAAGAACAGGTCCCACGTGTATCCCAGTCGGCCGTCGGGATTCTGTTCCATCAAGACCAGTTCCTCGATCGGTCCGAGCTTCTGGTCGAAGTTGTTGTCGACGAAGATGAACTTGACGTACTTCCGTTCCGTGATGTTGTAGACGCGGAAGTTGACCGGCGTCGCGATCGGGTACAGATTCGGGTCGGCATACGAGGTCTCGACCACGGAGCCGTAGAACTCCACACGATAATCCGCAGGACGGGCATAGCCGACAAAATCCATCCCGCTGAACGGGTCGGAGATCATCAACGGAACGAAGTTGTAGATGTAGGCGACCTGTCCGCGCCAGCCCGACTGTGAATCGACGATGGCCGTGTTCCACTGGTTCTGGAAGGACAGCTGGAGTCCGTCGAAGATATCGGCGTCCTTGTCTTCGCTCTCGAACGGCGAGCCGGCAATGTAGGGACTCCGAAAGACCGGATGATAGTTCGCCGTGATCGTGTAGCGTCCGCCCGTCGGCATCGCTCCCGTCGTCGCTCCCCGGATCTCGCCACGCGTCGTGTCGATTCGATAGGAGGCGGGGCTGACAACGGTTCCATTCGCGTCCCGTACGGTGATCGTCGACGCCCTCAGGTGCGCGCGTGAGAGCCGAACGATAGAGGTATCGGCGGCGATGAAATTTTCGGTGAACGGCGACTGATCGTACACCGTGTAGGTGCTTGTGAGACGACGGTACTCCGTCGAATCCGCCGCGTCGGTCAGGCCGTTCCCGTCATTGTCGATCCCGTCCATCTGCGTATCTGTAAACGAGATCTCGTAGGTGTGACCGGTCAGTTGCGTCTCGTCCACGACCCGATACTGCACGCCGCCCGTTCCCACCTGCGCAACCGGGGTCAACGGCAGCGCATCTTTGGGCCGGGTGTAACCGGCGACCTTGGCATTCGGCACGACCACCGCCGTGTTGATGTCAGAGTCCACGATGCCGGAGGACTGCACCCGGATGATCTTGGTATTCTCCGACGGGAAGATGCCGATCAACTCATCGCCCCGATCGTACGCCACGACGGCGTAGTAGTAGCGGCGGCCGTTGTCGAGGTTGCGGTCCACGTAGCTGTGTAGAAGCCCGCTGTTGCTGCCGAGGTAGAACGAAAGACCGCCCGCCCCCTGAAAGAGTTCGTTATCCGCGCGGAAGTAGCCGGAGATGCTGTTGTTCAAGTCGAACTGAATGAGCGGCCGGTAGGCCTGCGGCGAGCCGCTCGCGTCGGTGATGTCGAAGATGTCCGAGAAATCCGGGTCGGTCGACCGGTAGATCTTGTAGCCCTCGAAATCGTTGTACTTCAGGACGGGGTCGACGGTCTTCTCCGCCTTGCGGTCCCAATACAGCGTGACCTGCCGGTCCCCCGGCACCACGGTCAGCGTCGGCTTGTCGGGCGGCTGGGGGAATTGGTAGTTGCTGTCGTAGATCTTCTGGACCGTCTGCTTGTTCTTCAGCAGGTCGGCGATATCCTCCGTCACCCCTCCACCCTTTCCGCCTCCGTAAACGAGCGCGAGCGAGAATCGCTCCGTCGCGCCGGCGAGCAAGGGGAAGTATCCGGAGCCGTAGAAGAAGTCACCGTCCTGTCCGGCTTCGGGCCGATTGTCGACGATCGTCAACGGCACGTCGAAGAATCCCGGTGCAAGATTCTGCCAGAGCACCTCGTCCTGGTCAAAGCGCACATTCCCGGCAGGAGTGAAATAGTAGAAGCTCGTCAGGCCGATCTGGTCGGATTCGGAGACATCGGTCTTGTCGATGTTCGGCTCTCCCGGCAGTCCGGTGTCCATTCCGAAGCCGTTGACCCCCGAGGTCGCGACGCCGTCGTTCTCGCCAAAGTCGCCCGTGCCCGGGATCCCATCCCGGCCGACGTCGTCGAAGGCCAGCAGCCAATCTCCGTCGTTGTCCACGCCGTCGGTGCGGCGCTCGTCGATCAGGCTTCGCGGGTCGGAGCCGGCGTTCGTCACATAGTTGATGTAGCGAACAGGCCGCAACACGTCGATGAGCGTCTTCGGCGGCACCGTGTTCGTTCGCTTCACCTGGCGGTAGTGGACGAAGGAATTCTCGTCGATGAGACCGTCAAAATCGTTGTCGACGCCGTCGTAGGCATTGGGATTGACGAACGTATTCCCCATCACGTCGCGAAGAACGTTCCCCTCAGCGAGACGGGTGACGGCGGGAAACACCCAGCGAGAGAATCCGCGCGTAGTCAGCAGGACGCTGTCCGCGGCGGGGATGGTGAACACCGTGCGGGAGAAATCATTGTTGATCAGCACGACCTTCATTCCCGGCATGATCGTCGTCGTGTCAAAGCTCGCCGACGAGAATTTTGCCGCTCCGAAGGTGAAGCTCGACGAATCGGAATCGCCGTCATTGTCGATGCCGTCGAACGGATTTCCCGGGCTCTCGAGGAAGGCGTATCCGACCATGCCGACCGGTCCCTTCCACAGCGGATTGCGGGCGTTGTTCCGGGGAAAGTCGCCGGTGTAGGTGATGTTGTTCTGCACATCATAGAAGGACCAGTCGTCGTCGTACTCCTGCGGCGTGTTATCCGTACCCGTCACGCCGACGTACGTCCCGACGAGCATGCCGAAGACCGCCTTGTTGTAGTTCGTCGTTCCGGTGTTCGTGATCTCGTACAGCCAGAAAATGTTGTCCTTCGCCAGGAACTGCGCCCACTGCATGCCGCGCACCCGCATCTCGAGCGCCATGCCGTACCGAAGCGGGTCGGTGGAGTCGGGACGGAAATCCAAGCCGAGAGCATTGTTGGCCGGTATGTTGAAGCGTTCGTCATTATTGTCGTCCATGACGAAGTAGCTTTCCTGGTCGGCATTGATGCGCTTGCCGAAATAGCCGTTCCAGGATCCAGGCCATCCCGGGTCGACCGGATCGCCCGTCTTGTCGGGCCACGAAGGGGGCCACGAATTCCGGTCCGTGCTCATCGCCACGCGTTCCTGCGAGGCGTTGAAGTACCCCTCCACCGGTTCGAACGTCCACCGCTTCCCGGTCGGGCTCTGGTCAGATGTTCCCGGACGGTCGACGGGCACCGAGACCACCGAATGGAAGGTGCGCGTTCCCCAGGTGATCTCAGCTCCCACGATGGGGCTCACGTCGCCGAGATAGCCGTTATTGTCGTCGCGCCATGAGCCCCGGGGGCCTCCGGAGGCGGGCTGACCGATGACGCCCCAGTTGCCGAACACGGTGCGCACTTGGTTGGCGTTGTGGACCGCCGTGCGGCGGTATTCCCGGCCGCTTCGCTGCGACAGCAGGTCGGCCGAGAGCGTCATCAGCAGGAGCGCCGCGAGTGTCAGAGTCGTCGTTCGCATGGATCAGAACTCCACATTGACGCCGAACTCAATGCGGCGGGGTTCGGAGTAGTACGTGGGCCTCGTGAAGAAATCGCCCAGCGTGTTCACGTATTCGGGAGGATTGGAGCTGCGCGCCCGCGCAAGATCGGTGGTGAATCCCGCGCGGCCGGTATCGTCGAATACTCCCACCTCATTCCGAATATCAAAGAGGTTGAAGACCCGCACGAATGTCACAAGGCGCGAGAAGCCCAGGTCGACCGTGTAGTAGCCCCGGGCGTCGATGTTGAAGTACTGCGGCTTCGTCTGGCTGTTTGTGAGAAGGGCCGTGGCGTCTGCGCTGCGCCGAGGCGTGTACGGCGTTCCGCTGCCGTACTGGGCGATCGCGCTCACACCCCAGACATCGCTGTTGTATGAGGCCGTGATATTGAGCGTATGCCTTTGGTCCCAGTCCAGCGGCACCTGCTGCACTTCAGGCAGTGCCCCTCCGGCCAGAGCGTTCCGGGCGCCCGACGGGTCCGACGCCGTACCGCTGGCCACCTGGTAGGTGTAATCCATCGTTGCGCCGAAGCCGCCGACGAACTGTTTGGTCAAGGAAAGAACGACGCCCTTGACGAAGCCAAAATCGCTGTTGATGAACTTGTCGTACGTCGCCGAGCCGCCGAACACGACGATCTCCGCGCCGCGCGTACCGGTCAGGTTCCGGATATCACGGAAGTAGAGCGTCAGGTCCATCGAAACATCCGCCGCGATCTGCTGCTGGAGTCCCAACTCGCCGTTGATCGTCTGCTCGGGCTTCAAGTCGGCGTTGCCGACGACCGCCACATGCTCGCCGGAGCCGGAACCGATCTTGAAGTCCGGATTCTCATACAGCCGTTCAAAGCGCGGGATCTGGAAGAAATGCCCGTACGAGAAATGGACGACGCCGCTTTCGCTGATCGGGAATGACGCTCCGAACCGCGGGCTCCACTGGAACTTGTCCGCCGCCGGTTTGTACCAATACCCCCGCCGGTCGGCCACGGACTTGGTCGTCTCACCCGGATCCTGCCGGCCGTCGCCGTTCACGTCGTTAAAGCGGTTTGACGGCTTGATCGGATTATAGATATCCGGGTCGGTCTCATCCGCGAGCACTACGCCATCAGGTCGGAAGTAGTCGAACCGGACGCCGATATTGATGATCAGGTCGCTGAATTCCATCTTGTCCTGCAGGTAGACCGAGAACTCTTCCGGTTTCCGCAGGTAGTGATTGTAGGTCACTTCGGTGTCGGCGGGGATCTCCATCACGACGAACGGATTCGTCCTCGCCGGATCGAAGGCTGACATCGCCAGCGGCGGCCGCAGGGCGTACGCCTCGTACTCCACCTCATGCCGTCGGGCCTCCACGCCCAACTTGATCAGGTGTCGGCTGTCGATCTGACTGGAGAGATCGATCTTGACCAGAGCGGTCGTCGTGTTTCGCTCGAAGCGAGAGAGGTCGGTGCCGCCGGAGGAGAAACTGTACGGGTCGATCTGCACCAAGACCTGCGGGTGGACGTACCGGGGGTCTTGCGGATTCTCGTAGAGGTGATACTTGAAGTTCTTGCTGAAGAGGGAGGCGCCGACGGTGTAGAAGGTGCTGTTGCTGAGGGTGTGCGTGATCTGGAGGATCTGCGTGAGGCTGCGGGCATAATTGGTGCCGACGGCATCGGGGTTGTACATGAAGAAGCGGTTGTACGGCTTCGACGTGTTGTCGTCGAAGATGGCGTTGTACGAGGCCTTGAGCATCGGCGTCAACCGCCACGTCAGCTTTCCCTGCGCATATTTCCGCTCACTCCAGTTCATGGACACCTGACTGCTGTCCCCTTTTCCGACCGCTGGGTCGCGGTACAACCTGAACGCTCCAGTGCTGTCGATGAACGAGACATTCCCGGGGTTGAATCTTCGAATGCCGCTGAGCCAGCCGTCAAAGTAGATGTATCGGCCGTTGACAAAGAATGTCAGGTCTTCGCCGATCAGCGGACCGCTCAGATTCCCTTCGAAGTTCCGGATCGCCATCGGATCCACATCGTCGATCCCCAAGAAGAGGTCGTTAGCTCCGCTGACATAGTCTCCGCCGTAGAAGCCCAGGCCTCCGTTGAACTTCGCCCCGCCTTCGCGCGTGGCGATGTTGACGATCCCCGACATGGCCTGGCCGTACTCGGCGTTGAAGGCGCCGGAGACGAGTTGCATCTCCTGGACCAGGTTCTTGTTCACTTCCACGACCTGGCTTCCGTCATAAACGTCCGTCACGGGGACGCCGTCGATCCAATATGCCACCTCGCCGCTTCTCCCGCCACGCAGGCTTCCCGAGACGAACCCCGCCTGAAGCGACAAGACTTGGCTGAACTCGGTCACCGGCAGGACAGCCAATTCTTCGCGACCGACGACCGCCGTGGTGGCCGTGAGGTCCTTCGTGACCAGCGGACGCTCGGCGACCACCACCACCTCCTGTCCCTCGATCACCGTCTCGGAGAGTTCGACATCGATCGTTGTGGTCAGGTCGATCTTGACCCTTACTTCCGAGATCCGTGTCTGGGCATACCCGACCATCGACACCGTGAGCGTATATTCACCGGGGGGCACATTGAGGATCGTGTAGTTGCCTTCGAAATCGGTGGCGGCGCCGAGCGAGGTCCCCTCGACGCGCACGTTCGCCCCGATCAGCGGTTCCCCGGTTCGTTTGTCCTTGACGAGGCCGCGGATCTTGCCGGTGGTACCGGCCATGGCGGCAGCTGCCATGAGAACAAGCGTAAGCAAGAGGCACGCGAAGCTTTTCGAGGACGCACGGGCGTTACGCATGCGAGTACGTAAGTTGAGTGGTGGTCAGTTCCGGGGTTGATGACGCGCCGGAACCGCAACTGCGCCGGATCACGAGTTCCGGCACAAAGGTCTGTTGTCTGATCGGCAGATCGGGAGAGACGATCCGCTCATTCAGTCGCTGTACGGCAAGTCGTCCCATGTCGACGAGAGGTTGCCGCATGGTGCTAAGACCGATATGTCCCGCAAGGGCGATGTCGTCGAAGCCGATGATCGCGATGTCATCCGGACAACGGAGACCGGCCTCTTGCATGGCCATGAGGGCTCCGGCGGCCTGAACATCGCTCGAGACGAAGATCGCCGTTGGCCGGCGGTCCTTCATCGCGATGAACTGCCGCATCAGTTCGTACCCCGTCTCCCGCGTGAATCCGTCGAGCCGTGGTGAGGTGCTGGAGAGGACCAGCGATTCGTCGTACGGAAGGCCGGATTCTTCGAGCGCCTGACGGTAGCCGGTCAGCCGTTCCCTGGCCGGAAGACTCTCGAGATTCGCCGCGAGCATTCCGATCCGTCGATGGCCGAGGGAACGCAGATGCAGCGTTGCGCGCCGGGCGCCGACGACGTTCTCCACCATGAACGAATCGAATGCTGGATGGTACGCGTCGACGAGAACGAGCGGCACCTTCAGCTGCGTCACCTCCCGCACAAAATCATCCGGGAGGCGCATAGAGAAATAGAGGATCCCGTCAAACCGTCCACGACTGCTCACCCGGCGGAGCGACTGCTCCGCGTGATCGGGATGCGAGACGCCGTGCAGCAGCAGGTCGGTCTCTCCGTCGGCAAGCGCCGATTGGACGCCATGAAGGATCTCAAGAAAGAAGAAGGTGGTGAAGAATGGGATGACGGCGAGGAAAGCGTTGGTGCGTTTGCGGGCGAGGCCGCGAGCGTAGGGATGCGGATGATAGTTGAAGCGAGCGGCGACCGTCAAGACGCGCCGGCGGGTCTCCTCCGATACGCTCGGATGATTATTGAAGACTCTGGAGACCGTACCAATGCCGACGTTCGCTTCGCGAGCTATGTCGTAGATGGTGACTGACACTGGCCGAATGGAAGGGCTTCCAACGCGGCCTTAAGTTTGATCATTTTAACTTTATTGTCAAGATGTCTCAACGAAATGTCATTCTCAATTCGGGTAACGAATTAGTCATCACTCACCATGCAACACCATCACCGACAACGTGCTCGTCTGTCATTTCGTTCAGCCTTTTTCTCCTCGTCCGGACGTTGGACCTGGAATCCGATCTCGCCACGATCATTCGAGGTCTTCCGACCTGAATCATGGATCAACGCCAGCTTTGTCGATGCACCGCGACATGTTCCGAAAAGAGCGATCGGTCACAAAACACCAGCGCCCATCCATCAGGACGGGCGCCGTGATAAAACCGCCGTTGTCAGCGATTACTTCGAGCCGAGGATCGCCTCTTTCGCGGCCTTGGCGACGCGGAATTTCACCACCGTCTTCGCCGGGATCTGGATCTGCTCACCGGTGGCGGGGTTCCGACCGATGCGAGCCTTGCGCTCGACCAACACGAGCTTGCCGATACCGGGGAGCGTGAAATGGTTCTTCGCTTCGCGATACGACAGCTTCGCGATCTCCTCCAGGATCCCGACCGCAACCTTCTTCTTCAGGTCGAATTTGCTCGCGAGGTGCGCTGCAACCTGGCTCTTCGACATGGACTTTGCCATAGTGAAACCCTTTGAGTTGGTGAGTGTGAGGGGGCCTGCCCCAAGACCCTTAAAAAACCCCAACAAAATCGGAGCGTTTTGGCACAAATCAAAATCACCTGCAAATATAGCCCTTTTGGAGGTATTGTCAAGCCCCTCCAATGATTTTCTAACGACTTACGCCAACTGACCTAGTCAAACTCATACATTCTGTTCCCGTAACCCATTCATTTTAAATGCGATCTGCAGATTTCCTAGGAAACTCAACGGCCAAAGTGGCCGTCGAAAAAAATCTTTGCCAGCGGCCTCATTTTGCTCTTGTCGACACATTGGCAGAAAAAAAGAGAGCCCGCCGAAGCGGGCTCCTGTGAGAAGCATACAGCCGTGCGTCTAGTAGAAGAGGCTGAGGTTGAAGCGCCACGCTCGCAGACCACCGGGAATGACGCCGAAGTTGTCCTGGTCAGCCCAGTACTTCTCGTCGAGCAGATTGAGGATCTGCAACGTCGCCTGAGCCTTCACCCCGAACATCTCGTAGCGGTACCCGGCCTGAGCATCAAGGATCATGCGGCTCTGCAGATACTGCTTGTACGTGTAGGTGAAGACCGTCTTGCTGGCATCCCACTCGCCCAGAACGCGATGGTATGCATCGCCATCGACCGCATAGTGGTTATCATAGTAGTTTGCGTCGATGCCGACGAAGAGGTCCTCCCAACGATACGTCGTTCCGAAGGAGAGCATGAGCTGCGGCGGACCTCCGACATGCGTTCCTGCCAGCTCATCCACAAACACGGTGTCCCGGGCTCCAAAGGCATTGTAGGCATTCGAGTTGAACACGAACCGTCGCCCGGAGATGGGATCGATCGTGGCCTCCTTCAGGACCGACTTCCACTTGTTCGACGAGAACGTGGCCGAACCGCGTATCTCAAAGCCCTTGATCGGTAGCAGCCAGTCGAGCTGAGAATTGGCTTCGATCTCAACGCCCTTGTAGTCCGCGGTGCCCACCAGGATGGTCTTATTGCCATTCCGGTCGTAGCCCGGTTGGCCGGCCATGCTGATGTCCTGGATGCGTTGAGACTTGTTGTCCCAAAGCATCTGGTACAGGTTGATCTTGGCATTCAATTCGCGCGACGTCCAGCCGGCGCCGACCTCGAATTGATTCGAGATCTCATCCTTTGCGTCGGGGTTGAGACGGCCGGAATTGTAATAGACTCCGAGGTCTGTGAAACGTTCAACATGCGAGAAGTTCCCGAAAACGTTCAGATTTTCGGTTACGTTGTAGTTCGCCCCGAACTTCGGTTGAATGAACCCACGGCTCCGGGAGGCATTGATCAGATCGAACTCGTACCAGTTCGTGATCGTCGTACTCGTGGAGCTTGCATATTGGGCCATGTAGAACTTGCCATTGGCATTCTTCCCTTCCATCGCCGCTGACGCACCGGCGCCCACCGGCAGTCCCAGCGAAGCCCGCTGCGCGGCGGTCAGCCGCCGACCGATGGCATTCTCCGAAGGCATGTTCTCGATCAGGTCGTAGGTATAGTACACGTACTGCAACGTACCGGTCAGGATCAGATTCGGAAGAAGATTGTAGTTTGCGCTTGCAAACAGCGTCCATTGCGGCGTCTCGCCCCGGTAGTTCCGGTACTGCGAACGATAGGTCGGCTCATTCGCCAGGTCCCAACCGAAGATCGCGACGTCGTTCTCCTGGGCCAGGTCGCCCTGGTAGGTACGTCGCGTAAAGCTCGTGAGAGACCCGGTCGCGTTCGTGTCGCGCGCGCCGTAGGTCTGGACCGTCAGGCTCGTCTTGCCGTACAAGTTGGTGTAGTGGCCGGGGTGATCGGCCGTCCACGAGCGGAACTCGCCACCGGCGGTCACCTTCAAGTTCTCGATCGGCTTGAACTCGTAGTTGGCCAGAATGCCCCACTGCTGGTGGAGCGAGTAGCTATCGCGCTGGTAGGCGTTTCGCAGATACATCGTGTCGGCGACCGCGGCATTCAGGATCGAGCCGTCCCCGTCCAGGTGCGTCGCCCAGCGGCTTGACGCGGGGAAGCTGGAGGAGTTGAGGCTGGATCCGCCGCCACGTCCCTGGGAGAAGAAGAAGGTGGTGCGGACCGTGGAGTTTTCCGACAGGTCGCGATTGTAGTGCAGCTCGATCTGCGGCTTGTGGAAATGGTTGTGTGCGAGCGTCGAGTAGTCATCGGTCACGAGCTCACGCCGGCCGTCGAGCAGTCCGTAGTTTGCTTTGCCGTCGTTCGGATTCACCGGCAAACCGTTGATCACGCTCCGTTTCAACCAGGGGGCTGAGTTCGCCGTGTAACCGAAGTACTTGAAATACGAGATGTCGTTGCTGAACGAATAGCCATGCTCCTGCGGCGCCCCATGGAGGACGAGCTTGAGTGATGCACGCTCATCCATGAACCAGGAACCGGAGAGGTAGTAGTTGTAGCCCTCGTACCGCGCACCGAAGCGGCTTCCCTCGCCGACCTTGCGATCGAGACGCAGCGACACGGCGAACTTGTCATCGATCAAGCCGGTGTTGAGGTCAACGCCATACATGGTGTTCTCGGGGGAACCGAGTGACAGGTTCACGCCGTAGGCGGCTCGCGGTCGCGCGTTGCCCGTGACGATGTTGAACGAGCCGCCGAACGAGCCGGCGCCGTAGAGCGAGGATCCCGCTCCGCGCTGCACCTGTACGGAAGCCGCAGCCGAAGAGACCGAACCCCAGTTGGACCAGTACACGGCATTCGATTCGGGGTCGTTCGTCGGAACACCGTTGATCAGAACCTGCACATAGTTCTGGTTGAATCCGCGCACAAAGAGCTTCGCTTCTCCGTTCCCGACGCCGTCGGTCGAGAAGGCATACAGACCGGGCGTCCCCTTCAGAAGCAGAGGGGCGTCCTGTCCGTGGATCCGCTGGTCGATCTGTTCCTTGGTGATGTCGGTGAACGCGACAGGCGTCTCACGCTCGCGCGCGCGGTTGACCTCGACGATCACCTCACGCTGTTGGAGCGTCGTCTGCGTAAGCGCGAAATCGAGGACGACGCCGCTCTGAGTCACTCGGACCGACTGCTGAACGCTCGTGTATCCAAGGAATGACGCCCGAAGCGTGTAGCTGCCGATCGGGACTCCGGTGATCTCGTAGCGGCCGCTGGCGTCAGCGGCAGCTCCGAGCCGTGTACCCGTGATGACGACCGTGGCACCAGCCAACGGCTGTCGTGATTCCGCGTCGGTCACAACGCCGCTCACCATGCCGGTCTGGGCCAGCGACAGGGTCGCGAACACTGCCAGCATGACGAACACGCCGACTACGCGGGGCTTGTTCGTGAAACTCATGGAATCCTCCTGCAGGGGTGGGGTGAAAAGGTCGGAGAAGATTGGATGAATAGACGCATCAACAGCAGAACCATCGGGTCTCTAATCCATTACATAGACGTTAGACCCCGCCATGTTACATGACTGAAACCTCAAGAGCAACTGTTTCAAGTTAACTTTGAATCATCTCTTCGATTGACGGTCTTGATGAGGGGTGATCTGTAAGTAACGTTCCGACCGTTCGTTGCGACAATCGGCGTTGACAAATAGCAGAAAATGGCGTACTATATTGTTCGTCTATAATCGCGCCGCCAAGGTCGTTCGATCCTCGCGGCGTCGATCAATAGCATCGGGATCGTAGCTCAGTTTGGTTAGAGCGCCTGCCTGTCACGCAGGAGGTCGCGGGTTCGAGTCCCGTCGGTCCCGCTCCAAAAACGACACGACTTAGCCAACCCGTTAGGGTGCAGCTAAGTCGTTTGTCGTTTTGAGGACCCCGACGTTGTTGGTCGGGGACAGTATACCTTTGTCAAAGACGCCCCGCAGGGGCGTTCTTTGTTTCTGCCATTGCCCGGAGGCTGAGTCCCGCCCGCCCAACAAGATGGCGGGCAAGCCTGCCCCGAGAACAGGTCGTACGTAGGTATGACGAGGCAATAAATACAAAAGGCCCGGACGGATCCGGGCGTTTCGCATTCTTCCGCAGCTCACCGCAGGAGGTGGAAACTCACCTCACTCCCGACCACACGCTCCCCTACTTCTTGCGGACACTCAAGGCAACTTCCGCCTTGTGCAGATCGCGCTCAAGAACCAGTAACGCCACGCCTTCCGTGTACTGAAAGTTCGGAAACATGCCGGCGAGATCATCTTTCACGATCAACGACGCGATCCCGTTCGACTTCAAATGCGCTTTGGAGATCTGAGCGTCGATCTCACTGTGAAACGTCTCAACAACCACCAGCCGTTCGTTCTTCATGAGGATGTCCTCCCGATCGAACGTCATGACGCTTCCAAGTGCATTTCGGCAACGCGCCTTTCGGGGCTCAGGCGCGAATGCCACCGGAGTCAGCGATAGAGCTTGAGCGAATGCTGCTCCTCAGGAGACGCAGGGACGATCGAGACGGCCGCTCCACCGCCGGCCGCCAGGCGAAGTTTCAAGACCGATTCGGCCGTGACCAACGACGATGAAATACGATAAGACTTCGGACGCTTCTCCCAATGGGCGTCCGCTCCATCGGAGTAAATCGTGGCGGTGAACGTCCTTCCCTTCGGCAGGAAGCTCAATGGCGCGACCGACGTCCGACCCTGCTCATCGGTGATCGCTCCGACGAACCATGCCTCCTTCCCTCGTGCTTTTCTCGCCAACGTCACATAGTCGCCTGGCTCGGCCTCTAAAACAAACTTCTCATCCCAATCAACTGCAACATCCTTGATGAACTGGAAGGCGTCCGGATACTTCTCGTAGTTCTCCGGAAAGTCGGCCGCCATTTGAAGGGGACTGTACATCGTCACGTAGAGCGCCAATTGCTTCGCCAGCGTCGTATGGACCTGCTCCTTTTTCCCGGGGAAAAAATGGTCCATCTTGATCTCGAAGATGCCGGGGGTATAGTCCATTGGGCCGCCCAACAGTCGCGTGAACGGCAGGATGGTCTCGTGCCACGGTGGATTGCCTGAACTCCACGCGTTGAACTCGTTCCCCCGCGCCGCCTCGCAGGCCAGCCAGTTCGGATAGGTCCGGTGCACGCCGGTCGGCCTGACCGATTCATGCGAATTCACCATGATCTGATACTCGGCCGCCTTGCGCGCAACGCGCGTGTAGTGCTGCACCATCCACTGGCCATCGTGGTATTCCCCACGCGGGATGATCCGTCCGACATAGCCGGTCTTGACCGCGTCATACCCGTGGTCTTTCATGAACCGAAAGGCCTCATCGATGCGGCGCTCATAATTCGTGACGGAGGCCGAGGTCTCATGGTGCATGATCAGCTTGACCCCTCTCTTCGCGGCATACTGCTGCAACGCCTTCACGTCGAAATCGGGATACGGGGTGACAAAGTCGAAGACCTCCTCTTTCCACTGACCGAACCAATCCTCCCAACCGACATTCCAACCTTCCACGAGCACTGCGCCAAATCCGTGCTTTGCCGCAAAATCGATGTAAACCTTTGTCCGCTCGGTCGTAGCGCCGTGACGCCCGTTCGGCTTCAATGACGACCAGTCCGTTGTGCCGAGGCGGACATTGCTCACATCGGAGTAGTTCCACGAGGCGGTTCCGACGTGCATCTCCCACCAGATGCCGACGTACTTCACGGGCTTGATCCAATCGGTGTTGGCGATCGCTGATGGATCGTTGAGGTTCAGGATCAGGTTCGATCGAAGGATGTCCCGAGCGTCGTCGCTGACCAGGATCGTCCGCCAAGGCGTGGTACATGGGGCCTGCAGATAGGCACGGCTTCCGACGGCATCCGGAGCCAGGTGTGACGTCAGCACGAACGAGCTCTGGTCAATCTCGAGCGTCATCGCCGGATAGTTGACAACCGCCGCCTCAAAGATATTGATGTAGAGACCGTCAGCGGTCTTCATCATCAGCGGCGTCTGAACGTAATTGGGACCGATGACCGTCTTGGAAAAGATCTCCCCGACGTTCTTGCCCTGGCTGGCATCCACCCTTGACAACGACGTCTGCGTGTATGCATACTCGTTCGTATCGTAATCGCCAGGGATCCAGATCGCCGTATGATCACCCGCCATGCGGAATTCGGTCCGTTCCCCCGTGACGATGAAATGTTTCAGAGCGTCCTGTTCAGCGAATTCGTACCGAAAGCCGAGTCCTTCATCGAACAGCCGGAATCGCACCGCCATCGTTCGTCCGCTCACCGAATCCTGCCGGAGGACGACCAGCAGTTCCTCGTGCTGGTCACGAACGAACCGGGTCTCACCCCACACGGTCTCCCAGGTGGAATCGACAGAGCGCCGGCTCGTCGACATCACGCCGAATCCATCGATCAAGGAGGGCTGGTCCTTTAGTAGGATCCCGAGTCGGCTTGGAAGGACGACCTGCCGTGGCCCAAGCTTAAGGGAGTACGTCGGCTCGCCCGTCGGCGTCAACGAGAAGTGCAGCGAGAGTCGGCCGTCGGGAGACACGAGCGTTTGAGATCGGAGCGCGATGACGGAGGTCATGAGGAGGATGTAAAGTACGGTACGCATGGGTTTTCCATGATGGTACTCAAAGGTAGAGAACAGGCCGTGCAATCTCCATACTCGCCGCACACGGGAGATGCACTTTTGAGAAGAGCCGGTTGACATCCTCAGCTTCCTTTCGTAGCGTCTCGCTATTCTAACCACCCACCTTTCTCCCATCTCATGGATAAAAAACCCTTCGTTCCGTTCGTGCCGGCCGACACGACGCTCCCTGAATTCACGCTCCGCGCCGTACTGCTTGGCGTCGCCATGGCCATGCTCATGGGAGCGGCCAATGCCTACCTTGGCCTCAAAGCCGGCATGACCATCGCCGCGACCTATACGACCGCCGTCATCGGCATGGCGGTCATCAAGGCCTTCAAAGGATCGATCCTTGAAGAGAACGCCGCGAGGACGATCGGATCGATCGGAGGCAACATCGCCACCGGAGCGATCTTCACGCTTCCGGCGTTCTTCATCGCGTCGGTGTGGGACCCCTTCTACACCGACAATCACTACGTGACAGCGACGGTGATCCTGTCCGTCGCCGGCGTTCTTGGGATCATGTACGTGACGGTTCTGCGACGGGTGCTCGTCGAAGACGTCGATCTCCCATTCCCCGAATCGATCGCGGCATCCGAGATCCACAAATCAGGACAGACAGGGGCTGGGGGCTCGAAGTATCTGTTCGGAGGGATGGGGCTCGGCGCGCTCATCAATGCCATGGTCGAAACGAAGGTTGTCGCGGCTGGATGGCAATGGGTCGTCTCCCTCTCAAAAGGTACCCTGCTTCTCCGCGGTCCTGGCATGAATCCCGCATACCTCGGAGTCGGCTACATCATCGGCCCGAAGCTGAGCGCCGTCAATTTCAGCGGCGGCGTGCTGGCGTGGGGCCTGCTCACGCCGATCATCGCTTACTTTCTGCACCGCGAAAACCCGGGAGCCGTAGCCGACTGGGCTGCGGAGCTTGCCTATGTTTGGAAGAACACCGTGCGATACATCGCGATCGGCGGGATGCTTGTCGGAGCGTTCTATACGCTGTACAAGATGCGTGCCAGCCTGATCACGGGTATCACACGATCGCTCAGCTATGTGAAAGGCTCTGCTGCCGGGACCGCCGCGTTGCCGAGGACGGAGCAAGACATCGCTTTTCGGTACTCCCTGCCGACGATCGCCACCATCGCCCTCGTCATGCTGTTGATCTTCATGCAGTTCACGGATGCACTCATCCCTGCCGCTGTCGCAGCATTGGTCAATCTCTTCCTCGGCTTCGTGTTTGCGGCGGTCTCAGGCTACCTCGTGGGGATCATCGGCGTCAGTAACAACCCTACGAGCGGCTTGACCGTCTCCGTGCTCATCATCGTGGCGTTCCTCATGGTCGCGCTTGGCATGGAAGGCGAATCGGCCGTCGCCGCCGTCCTGGGCGTCGCGGCCTTCACGTGCACAAGCGTCTCCGTCGCCGGCGAGATGATGCAGGACCTCAAAGCCGGCCATATCCTCGGGTGCACGCCCTGGAAGATGCAACTCGGGGACGTCTTCGGCGTCCTCGCTGCATCGCTTGTCATGTTCCTTGTCCTTTCCCTGCTGCACATCGGCGATCTTAAGCGCTCGACCTCCGAGCGCATCGAACGTCTAAGGTCCGATGGAGCGACCGCTGTCGTCTATCAAGGTTCCGACGGTTCCCGGTCGGGCATGATCTATGACTTGACGGCGGTCGAAGCCATGACCCCTGAGGAGCAGAATGACATCCTCGGTACGCAGGCCGGGTTCGGCGGAGAGCGGCTACCAGCCCCCCAGGCGAGTCTTATGGCCGTGGTGGCACGCGGGATCATCGAGAGCAAGACTGAACTCATCCTGGTGCTGAGCGGGATGCTCATGGGATTGGCGCTGATCATGATGCAGGTCCGAAGCCCGATGCTCATCTGCGTAGGCATGTATCTCCCGATCGATACCACCTTCGCCATCTTCATTGGAGGCGCGGTCCGCGGATGGCTCGAACGCCTCCAGGCCAGACGAGCGATCGAGGGGGCCTCCAAGGAAGCCATGGACAATGCGGGCGTCCTGCTCTCCTCCGGGTTGATCGCGGGCGAGGCGCTCATCGGATTGATGTTCGCCGGACTGGCGTTCGGCGAGATCGGCATTCCGCACGTCTTCGACGCACCCTCCTACATTCTCAGCCTGCTTCTGATGGGTCTGTTGGGGGCGCTACTCGTTCTTGTTCCGCTTCGAAGGAAGATCGCATGAATGCTCTTCCGTTGATCTTGGGGGCGCTGTGCGTGATGGCGATCGCTTATCGGTACTACAGCGCCTTCATCGCCGCCAAAGTTCTGGCCCTCGACAACACCCGCGTGACGCCTGCGCACGCGCTGCGCGACGGCCAGAACTATGAGCCCACGAACAAGTGGGTCCTCTTCGGCCATCATTTCGCGGCGATCGCGGGAGCGGGACCGCTGATCGGTCCGACGCTGGCCGCTCAATTCGGATTCCTTCCGGGTTTTCTCTGGCTTTTGATCGGAGTGGTCGTTGCCGGGGCGGTACACGATTTCGTTTCTCTCGGGGCTTCCCTCCGACGAGGTGGACGGTCGTTGGCGGCCATTGCGCGCATCGAGATCAGTCCGCTGGCGGGTCTCGTCGCATCCGTGGCCATTCTCATCATCATTGTCGTCAGCCTTGCCGGACTTGGCGTCGCCGTGGTGAATGCTCTTGTCGAGAGTTCCTGGGGGACGTTCACGATCGCCATGACGATCCCGATCGCCATGTTCGTCGGTGCATGGATGCGATTCATCCGTCCCGGGCGAATCGGGGAGGCGAGCCTCATCGGCGTGGTCGGTGTGTTCGCAGCCGTCATCGGCGGCGCCTGGATCCCCGGCTCGGCTTTGGCCGGTGTGTTCACGATGACGCGAGAACAACTTATCCTGGCGATGGCGATCTACGGCTTCTTCGCCTCGGTACTGCCCGTCTGGCTGTTGCTCGTGCCCCGGGATTACCTGAGTTCGTACATGAAGTTGGGGACCGTCTTTGCGCTCATCATGGGCGTGATCATCGTAGCGCCCGATCTGAAGATGCCGGCCTTGACGGAGTATATCCACGGCGGCGGCCCCATCATTCCCGGCAAGATCTTCCCGTTCATGTTCATCACGATCGCGTGCGGGGCGATCTCGGGCTTCCATTCCCTCGTTTCCACGGGCACGACGCCGAAGCTCGTGTCGAATGAGACGGACGCCCGGATGATCGGGTATGGCGCCATGCTCATGGAGAGCATTGTCGGCATTGTGGCGCTGATCGCGGCAACCTCGCTGCATCCGGCGGACTATTTTGCGATCAACCTCTCGACCGAGAAGTTCGGCGCGCTCGGTCTCGAGCCGGTGAATCTGGCCCTCCTTTCCTCGGAGGTCGGAGAACAGGTTGCGGGCCGTCCAGGGGGGGCGGTGTCATTGGCAGTGGGCTTCGCGCAGATCTTCACGGCCCTGCCCGGGATGGCCGCGTTCATGTCGTATTGGTACCACTTCGCGATCATGTTCGAAGCGTTGTTTATTCTCACGACGATCGATGCCGGTACAAGGGTCGGCCGATTCCTGCTTCAAGAGTTCGTGGGCAAGGTCTGGAAGCCCTTCGAGCGCACGAACTGGCTCCCGGGCAACATCATTGCCACGACACTGATCGTGTTCGGATGGGCCTACTTCATCTGGAACGGAAGCATCAGCATGATCTGGCCGATGTTCGGGACGGCGAATCAGCTTCTGGCCGGCGTGGCCCTTTCGGTCGGGACGAGTTATATCGTGAATTCGGGCCGTTGGAAGCGGGCATGGGTCACCTTCCTTCCGATGCTCTTCGTCACGACAACGACGCTGGTGGCCGGATACTACAACATCGTCGACAATTTCTGGCCGCTGACGGCCTCGGACGCAACGGCCACGCAGGGATACGTTACGTCGGGGTTGACCGTCGTGATGATGTTCTGCGCCGTCATCGTTTTGATCGAGGCAACGAGATCTTGGCATCGCGTTATCGTTTTGCATCGCAACCCGTACGACGGCAAGCCGCCTCTGGACCCGCCAAAGGGACCTGCTTTGATCATGCGCTGTTGCTGATGTGAATTGTGCGCTGTTTTCGTATATTTAAGGCCGCTTCCCAGTTCTGACACAATCCATACTCTCTCATGTCAAAGAATTCAGCCCCAGTGACCGGGAAGACCTCCCGAACGCTTGGGCTCCCCAAAGAAACGCTCCTGGCGTGGTACGACGACATGCTTCTGGTCCGCCGGTTCGAAGAGAAGGCGGCTCAGCTGTACGGCATGGGACGTATCGGCGGGTTCTGCCATCTCTACAACGGCCAGGAGGCGATCTCGACCGGCTCTTGCGCGGCCATCACCCCCAACGACTACATCATCACCGCCTACCGCGATCACGGGCTGGCCATCTCCCGCGGCGTTGACCCCAAGGCCTGCATGGCCGAATTGCTCGGCAAGTACACAGGGACCACGAAGGGCAAGGGCGGATCGATGCACTTTTTCGACCGGGAGAAGAACTTCCTCGGTGGTCATGCCATCGTTGGAAGCCACGTGCCGATCGGGGCCGGTGTTGGATTCGCCATCAAGTACAAAGGCGAGCGCAACGTCATCCTTGTCTTCATGGGTGATGGCGCCACGAACATCGGCGCATTCTTTGAGGGCCTTGGCCTTGCCCAGTTGTGGAAGCTGCCGGTTGTCTTCATCATCGAGAACAACCGCTACAGCATGGGCACTTCCGTCGCCCGCTCGTCGCCAGTTGAGGACCTGTACAAAAAGGCCCTCGCGTTCGACATGCGATGGGATGTTGTCGACGGCATGAATGTGCTCGAGGTCTACGAAAAAGTGAAGCGGGCAGCCGATATCGCGAAGAAGGACTATCTCCCGTCGTTGCTCGAGGTCCGGACATACCGGTATCGCGGCCATTCGATGTCCGACCCGATCCACGGCCATTATCGCACCAAAGAAGAGGTCGAAGAGCAGAAGCGATCAGACCCGATCACGCTCTTTGGATCGATCCTTCAGGAGGAAGGTTTGGCGGACGAGGCGGTGTTTGAATCCGCCGACAAGCGCGTCAAGAAGATCGTTGAGGAGTGCGTGACCTTCGCCGACAATTCGCCCGAACCGCCGCTCGATGAGCTGTGGAAAGACGTCTACCTGCCCTGACCGAGGAATTCGAACCATGCAAGTCGTGAGTTTTCGTGAAGCGTTGAACCAGGCGATGGATGAGGAGATGGCGCGCGATGAGCGCGTGTTCCTGATGGGCGAAGAAGTGGCCCAGTACAACGGCGCCTACAAGGTCAGCCAGGGCCTCCTTGCCAAGTGGGGACCAAAACGGATCATCGACACCCCGATCGCCGAAGAAGGCTTCGCCGGCATCGGCATTGGCGCTGCCATGGCGGGCCTGCGGCCCATCGTCGAATTCATGACGTGGAATTTCTCGCTCGTCGCCTATGACCAGATCGCCAACCATGCGGCCAAGATGCTCTCGATGTCCGGGGGACATTTCAGCGTTCCGATGGTCTTCCGCGGCCCCGGCGGCGCCGCTCGCAATCTCGGAGCTACGCATTCCCAGGCGCTCGAGGCGATCTATGCGCATATCCCCGGCCTCAAGGTCGTGATGCCGTCGAACCCGTACGACGCCAAGGGTCTGCTCAAAAGTGCCATTCGGGACGACAATCCGATCGTGTTCATCGAAAGCGAGATCATGTACGGCGACAAAGGAGAGATCCCCGAGGGCGAGTACACGATCCCGATCGGCGTCGGCAATCTGATCCAGGAGGGGACCGACGTCACGGTCGTCTCTTGGTCGAAGGTCCTGCAGCGATTCACGATCCCCGCCGTGCAGCAGCTGTCCGAAGCGGGCATCAGCGTCGAGTTGATCGACCCGCGCACGATCAAGCCGATGGACTGGGACCTGATCATCAACTCCGTGCGGAAGACGAACCGCCTCGTGGTCGTCGAAGAGGGCTGGCCGTTCGCCGGGGTCGGCGCACAGATCGCGTTCGAGGTGCAACACCGCGCCTTCGACGACCTCGACGCGCCGGTAGAGCGGGTGACGCAGGAGGACGTTCCGCTCCCCTACGCCGGCAACCTCGAGCGGGCGTCGCTCCCGAACATCGATAAGATCGTCAAGGCTGTCCACACTGTGCTGTACCGCGGCTGAGAGGAACCCACGACATGGCAACGAAGATCCAGATGCCCAAACTCAGCGACACGATGAGTGAAGGCACGATCCTGAAGTGGCGGTTCAAGGAAGGCGACAAGGTCAAGCAGGGCGACATTCTCGTCGAGATCGAATCGGACAAGGCCGACATGGAGCTGGAGGCCTACGATTCCGGCATCCTTCGAAAGATCTTTGTCGCCGAAGGGGGCAAGGCGAAGATCGGAGCCCCCATCGCCATCATCGCCGACGCGGGTGAAGATATCACCGCACTGGAGCTGGAAGCGCCGCTCGTCGCCCCGACGGCTTCGATCCAGCCGCCGCCGACATCACCCCCAGGCCCCGTACCGGCATCGGTTCCAAGCCCCGTGCCGACCGCGGGCGGTCCCGTACCCATGGCTACCGACGCCCGTGTCAAAGCGTCGCCTCTGGCCCGAAAGATCGCGGCGGCGCGTCAGATCGACCTGCGCGCGCTGGCCGGCTCCGGTCCTCAGGGACGTATCGTGAAGCGGGACCTGGAGGGGGCTGTCTCCGGCCAGGCCCCCGCGGTCCGTTCGTATGTCAGCCGCCCGACGCAGGAAGTGCCTCTCTCGTCCATCCGAAAGACGATCGCAAAACGGATGACCGAGAGCAAGCAGACCGTTCCGCAGTTCTATGTCACTGTCGAGGTCGACATGGAGCCGGCGATGGCTTTCCGGGACCAACTGAACAGTGCCGAAGGCGTGAAGATCGGCTTCACGGATATCATCGTCAAGGCGTGCGGCACAACACTAATGCGGCATCCTCAGGTCAATGCCACTTTCCTCGGCGAAAGCGCCCGCCAGTACGGCTTCGCACACATCGCGATCGCCGTGGCTCTTGACGAGGGGCTCGTCACTCCCGTTGTTCGACATGTCGAGCAGAAAGGACTGGAACCGATCAGTGCGGAGATCCGCGACCTCGTGGAACGCGCACGCAATCGCAAGTTGAAGCCCGAGGAGTACAGCGGCGGAACGTTCACCATCAGCAATCTCGGGATGTTCGGCGTCGACGATTTCATTGCGATCGTCAATCCTCCCGAAGGGGCCATTCTTGCGGTCGGATCGATCGTGGAGAAGCCGGTCGTCCGCGGCGGGCAGATCGTCGTCGGACATACGATGAAACTGACCCTCTCGTCCGATCACCGGATCATCGACGGCGCGGTTGCCGCGCGTTTCCTGCAGGACCTGCGACACCTGCTGGAACATCCCGCCCTTCTGCTGTTTCGCGCCTGAGGTCACCTCAGACACCGCCGCTGTGGACCGCGTCCTTCGGGATCACCCCGGGGACCCTGACGCTCATCCATGTCCTCGAACCGCCGATCCATTGCGCTTTCGGGTCCCACGCTATCGTTGATCGCGTTCTCGATAGCGCTTAACGTCACGATGGGACAGGTCGTGGCCGCTCTGAAGGTGCCGTTGTACCTCGACATGCTTGGCACGATCCTCTGCGCGGCCCTGGCCGGAGCCCGGCCTGCCGTCATCACTGCCGTTTCGAGCAACATTCTGGCGGCACTGCTCGGCAGCCCGGCCATGCTGTTCTTCATACCGGTCGCTGTGCTGGTCGCGGTATCTTCGGCGGCCGCGGCTTCGTGGAGGGCCTTCTCCAGTCCCGTCATTGCCTCGCTTGCGGGGCTCCTAGTCGGCCTTGTTGCCGCCACGGCCTCGGCCCCGATTTCTGCCTATGTCTTTGGCGGGGTGACCGTCGCAGGTACGGACATCGTTGTGGGATTGTTCCGAGGTTCGGGATTCACGCTCCTTCAAAGCACCTGGCTGCAGGGACTGACAACGGACCTGCCCGACAAGGCGATCAGCTTCTTCATGACGGCCGGACTTCTGAGGGACCTCCCCAAACGGATCCTACAAAGGTTCCGTCCGTTCCGCGAAGGAGGCCGGCCATGAATCGGGACGTACGCGCGGGCATGGCAGTGCTTCTGATCGTCGCGGCCGTTACCTTGCCTTCGATGGCGCAGGCCGTGCTCCTCGCGGTCGCATGGCTGCTTCCTCATGTTTCGCCCCGCCTATTCCTGCCGGCCACGCCACAACGCCGGACCGCGTGGGTACGCTTTCAACCGTTCGCCGTTTTCTTCGTCTTTCTGTCCGTCCTGATCCAGGGGTGGTTCGGCGAAGGGCCCCGCCTTGATCTGCCGTACGTCTCCCTCTCGATCCAGGGGGTCGAAGTCGGCCTGCAGATCTCCCTCCGGGCGGTCCTGATCTTGACAGGGATCTTGATCTTCTTTATGCCCCTTCAGCCGCTCGAACTCGCTCACTGGCTGACCCGTCTTCGGTTGCCGGTCGGAATTCCCATCGCCATCCTCCTGTCGCTGCAACTGGTGGAGGACCTTCCGGCGACGATCGAGACGATTCGCCGCTCCCAGCGTTCGCGAGGGCTCCGGATCGACGGTTCTTTCACCAGCCGCCTGCGTGCATTGCGCTTTTTGATCACCCCCATCGTCATGCGAACTCTGGAAGGTTCGCTCGAGCGCGCCACTGCCCTTCAACTACGAGGCCTACTCGTGCCGATCCCCATCCCCCTTCCTCGAGCGCAACATGGGATCATCGGCGCCATCCTGTTCGCGTTGGCGGTCTTGCTCCTCATCCTGCGCATTCTCCAATGGACCGGGCTCTCACCGTCGATCGTCTGAGCGCTCACTACGCGGGCGCTCGCTCACCGGCTTTGCTGCGCCTCTCCTTCGATCTTGCCAAGGGCGACTCCCTCGCGATCCTCGGTCCCGCTGGCGCCGGCAAGACCACGCTGCTACACGCCATCGCGGGGCTTTTGCATGCACAAGAGGGTGCTGTCGTCGAAGGGAACATCCGGGTCGGTAACGCCGACCCTTACGCTGCGACGACCTTGACGGCTTTCCCCGCCGTATCGATGCTTCCACAGGATCCTCGGCATACCATTTCCGGCTTCGTCCCGACGGTGCAAGAAGAGCTGCAGATCACGCTGCGCCAGGCCCGCATCCCGATGGAGCAATGGGAGATGCACCTGCATGCCATTATGGACCGCCTGCCTATCGCTCCCCTCCTTACCCGTGCCCCCGGCACGTTATCCGGCGGAGAGATGCAGACGGTTGCGCTCGCCATCGCCGCCGTCTCCGTACCAGCCATCCTGTGTTTGGACGAGCCCGCAACGGCCTTGGACCAAGGACGCGTGGACGATCTAACACGATTCATTTTGCGTCGCCCGCCTGAAATGGCGATCATCGTTGCCGACTCGACCCTTCACGCTCCTGTCCTCGCCTGTAAGCGCACGATCGTGCTGGACCACGGCAGCATGGTGTTCGCCGGATCTCGTGAGGACTTCTGGCAGCGTCTCCCCGAGTTTCAGGATCTGGTCGCGTTGGGTGCGTGGCTGGACCTTTGGCATGTGCGCAGTTCATTCGACGCCCCGACCTTCCAGAACGTCCTGGAGCGTGCATGCTGACGTTTGAGCGAGTCTCTTTCGCCTATCGGCCAGGCGCGCCGGTCCTGAGGGACGTCACCTTGACGCTTCCTGCCGGCTCGTGTACTCTGCTGGCAGGTCGTAACGGTTCCGGCAAGAGCACCATGGTGCAGCTCTGCAACGGCCTCCTACGGCCGAACGCAGGGGAGATCCGCATTCGCGGACGCTCGATCGCCGGCATACCGACCCACGAGGTGGTACGGGATGTCGCGGTCATGTTCCAACATCCCGGAGATCAGATTACCGAACGGTCGGTTGCGCGCGAGGTCGCCGTCGGAGCGGAGGCCCTCGGTCTCGACCGGATGGCCACGAGGGTGACCGCCGCATTGCAGCTGGTGGACCTTCATCATCGCGCCGGAGACCATCCTTATGACCTCGAGCCTTCCGAGCGCAAGCTGGTCACGCTAGCGGCCACGATCGCGATGCACACGCCGATCGTTGTGCTGGACGAGCCATTGGTCGGCTTGGCTCCGGCCTCTGTGCGAATCGTAGCCCGTGTCGTCCGGCGACTGCGCCATGAAGGCCGCGTCGTCCTCTTCGTCGCTCACGACATCCTCCAAGCATGGCCGCTAGCGGACCGTTTCATCGTCCTGCATCAAGGGCGCATCGCAATGGACCGTTCACTCTCCGAATCGTCGGGGCCTCAAGCCGTGTTCGAGTCCGCTGGAATGCCCCCTCCGACGACGATACGCTTCGCTGATGCACTGTCAGCCTCCTCCAAGTGACCGATCGAGTCCGCACGCTCGACCGTCTCTCTCTGCACCTGTCGTCGCATCCCGACTTCTTCTGACCATAAACGCCGCGGCACGAACCAGGCGGCCATGAGCCGTCGATCCGTGCCGCAGGGACGCCTTGGGCGCAGTTAAGCCAGTCGCTAACGCAGGTCGGTGGACAGTCGGAAACGAACGATGCGGTTGTTACCCTTGTCGGCGACGTAGAGCGTCCGGTCAAAGTACGCCAGACCCGCCGGCGCGTTGAAGCGCTTCTCCCCGGAACCGCTCCCTCCGAATGAATACCGCTCGACGCCGCGGCTGTTGAAGCGGAAGACACTGTCGAGAGCCGCGTCGGCTACAAACAGATTCCCCGACGGATCAAGCGTCAGTCCCGAAGGACGAATGAACCGGTTGATCCGGAGGAGGTCGATCTCTCCGTCCGCGCTGGGGTAGAACTTCGAAACGTAGTTGGTGGTCTGTCCTTCGGCGACGAGCCGGATCCATTGCACCTTGTAGAAGGGGATGATGGCTGAGGAGGGAGCTTCGACCTGCGCAAAGACGTATTCCACGCTGCGCCCGGTGGGCATTGTGGCGATCGCCGTCATCTCGTGGATCGAAAGCAAACCAGTGCCGTCGGGCGAGAAGTTCTGTGTGACCGGTGTGATCAACGAATCATTCTTGGCGAACAAGAGAACAGCGCGATCGCGATCGACGCGGGCCAACTCGTTCTTCGGACCGGTACGTGTGATGTAGTAACTGTTGTCGTACATGGTCGCAACGCCGGTGTAACGTCGCGACGAGTCCGACGGCTCAAAAAAGACGCGGCGCGGCACGGCCTGACTGATCACGTGGGCAGCAGCCGGCAGGTCGAACCGATAGATCGCGCCGAAGGTGGTCGGCTCGGCCCGACCGGGAAGCAGCGTGTCAAACTGGGCGCACACGATCAGCTGCAACCGCTTGTCCTGCGCCACAGCGATCGGCCTTCGGACCGGTGGTGAGACTCCGATCACACGGCCCGAAAGATCGAGCATGACGATGCGATCGTTCTCCGTGTCGGCGACGTAGGCAAACGGCTCGTTGCCGATCACGACAGCCTGCGGCTGATTGAAGCCCGTCCACGGGGGATTCAGTTGAACATATGTCGTCTCTCCGACGACTGTTGTGCCGCCGGTCGGAAGGGTTCCCAGGTCAAAGCGGTCCTCTGCGCACCCGCCAAGGAGCAGGGCCGTGAGCGCCGCGATCGAGATCGCCGTTCTCATAGCCGCACTCCCAGCGTGATGCGATGGACGGATCCCAGACGTCCGAACGCGGCGTAGCCGTAGTCGAACGTCATTGCTACAATGTCCAGATTCGTCAGAACGCCGCCGCCGAATGTCAGCCCCTGTTCTTCAACATTCAGCCGATAGCCGGCCCGGAGCGAGAACATTTTCAACCATTGGTACTCAGCTCCAAGCGAGACGTTCTCCGAGTTGTCGTTTGGATGATTCAGCTGAACCGATGTCGTGAGCGTGTGTTCCGCGTGATTGATCGGCTCGAAGGCAAATCCGAATCGGAACATCGTCGGCGGCGCGAATTCCTGAAAACTCGTGACCCGCCCTCCATCCATGGTCTCCAGCGTCCCGGTCGGCCGGATCTGATTGCCAAAGTGCGAGATGACCGCCGAGAAACGCGCCGATCCCAGTCCCATCCAGTAGTAGGTGCCCAAGTCGACCATGACACCCCGCATCGAAAGGATGTCGAGCGTCTCTTCGATATAGCGCACCGTTACACCGGCGCTGAACTGCGGGGTCAGCTTTCGGGCATACGTCGCGCCGATCGCGAGGTCGGAGAAACGGAAGTACGCACCCGTTCCCGCCGGTTGGAACTCCGTGGTCACGGGCATGTCATCGGTGTGTACCGACGTCACCGCCAGTCCGATCGCATCTTCGGAGGAAAGGTGATAGACGCCGCCAACATACTGGTGCCGGACGTCGACGAGCCAATCGGTGTGGGCCACAATGACCTCATGGCGGTCGAACTGGGTGATGCCGGCCGGGTTCCAATACAGCGCCGAAGCGTCGTTCGCCACGGCGATGAAGCTCTCTCCCATGGCGGCCGCCCGGGCTCCGACCGGGATCTTCAGGAATTGAGCCGTGGCCGTGCCGCTCCGCTGTGCCCCCAACACGGGCAGCAGCTGCGCGGGGGCCGGCGTCGCCAACAGGAGCACGAGGATCCACAAACGATATGAGGTCAAGCATCGCGGCATGTTCAGAACTTCATACTGAATCCAACGATCACATTTCGCGGCGACAGATACCGCGCCGGGTTGTACGGGTACGGCGCCACGGGCGCCTGAAGGTCTGGATACAAGGGGTCGTTCCAGCCCGATGGCGTTGGATCGCCGAATTCGTAGGCGCGGCCGGTGACCGGATTGATGATGGTCGAATTCTTGTTGTCGAACACATTTTTCACCTGGACGGACAGCGTCCAGGAGAGGCCGAGGAAGTCGATGTTCTTCTCCCAGTTCACGTCAACCCAGAACCAGTCTTCACCGAGCGCGCCAAGCCTGTTATTACGGTCCGTGATGTAATCGGGCCGACCGTTCGGCAACGTGCCCGCCAGGATCGAAGGCGTATAGCGCTTCCCCGACTGGTAGAAGACGCGCACGTAGAACGAGTAGTCGTCGAGTATCCCTGGGGCAAATCCGAAAAGTGGATCGCCCTTCAGGATGTTGAACGTGCTATTGAGGCTGAACTGGAAGGGTCGGTCCCAGATGACAAAATTTTCTTTGATGGTTTCGTCCTCGTCGCCACGGGCGACAAGCAACCCCTGGTCCGGCGACGAGCTCTTGCCGGTGGTGATGGCGTACGACGCCGAGACGCTGCCGCGGAACCAGCGGCCGACGCGCTTTCGGAATTCCGCCTCGACGCCTCTCGAACGGGCGTAGTCCTGATTCACGTACGTCACGAAGTTGCCCGTCGACAGCCTCGAGGTCGTGATGCGTGCCGATCGCGTCGAGACGTAGTCGAAGATATCTTTGTAGTAGGCGGTAACCGTCAAGACGTCGTCGCTCGTGAACTGCGTTTGCAGACCGAGCTCATAGGCCACCGTTGTTTCGGGGTCCAGATCGGGGTTCCCGAATTTCTGGAAGGTCGATTGCGCGGAGGAGGGGCTGAGCTTTGCATAGACGAACTGCGGTTTCGGCCGCTTGGAGAAGTGCCCATACGAAAAGAACAGCATCTGGTTATCCGACACCGGGTGCGAAATACCCACGCGGGGGCTGAGACGGCCTTTGCCGCGCAGCCCGAACATGCCGAACGTCTTGTTGAGATAATCCGCACGGATCTGGTCGGGGATCGTGATGACGGCGGGATCATTCACTGCGTCGTCCACATACTTTCCAGGAAACCAATAGTCGAACCGGATGCCCACGTTCAGGATCATCCCGCTGAAGGTGATGTTGTCCTGAATGTACACTGCGCCAAAAGCCGGCTTGACGGCATAGATATCATTGTTGAGACCGAGCGTTCCTACCCATGGCTGGTAGATGTCGATGTTCTGCATCTCCTGAAACGTGGCTTCGAACCCGGCCTTGAACTTGTTCTGCTCGGAAAAATGCTTCGTGACGTCACACTTGACCGTATTCTCCGCAACGAAGTGGTCATGCCACGTGAATCCGTTGCCATCATCCCAAAGACCGTCGCCGGGGATCACGCCGACCGTGTCCCGTCCGAGGTTGTAGTAGTCCACGGGAAAGGTCACGATGTCCTTCGGCTCGCGATACTCCGTGAAGTACCTGCCGTTGGCGTCCGCCCGGAGCGAGGCGAAGTAGTGTGAGAATTTCAACTCGTAGAAGAGCGTCGTCGACAGGGTGTGGGTCAACGACACGCTGTGGAGCTTGTTGCTGTGGGTGTAGGTGATCGCGTCGTCGAGGATGTTTCCGAACTCGTATTGATATCCCGGGCTTGGCTCGACATACTCCAGATTCGTCTGCAACGATTGCGAGTTCTGGTTGACGGCCACGGAGCGGTTGAAGGAATAGGTCAGCTTTACCAGCGGGTCGGGCTTCCATGTCGCCTTCGCCAGCCAGAACCAGTTGTTCTCCTGCTTCGGGGCGAATCGGCTGCCGTAGAAGGTCGAAGAGACCAGTTGCCGGGCCGCCTTGCGGGTGAAACCGTCCGTCAGGCCGGCGTAGAACGTGCTGAAGAACGTGATGCCGCTCGATCCTTCGAGACCGAGAGCCGGCATAATGAGCCCGCTCACCGGCTCGGGGCCTGATAAGGTCGCCTCGAAAATATCAGTGTTGAAACCGGTCGTCGAGTACCCCGGCAGCGCGACCTTGTCAAGCTTCCGCGTGAAGCTTCCTCTGTATCGCTGATCACCCTCCTTTAGCGAAACGTTTACGATGCCCGAGGTTGCCTGGCCGTACTCGGCGTTGTACCCGCCGGTGATGACCGCCACTTCCTCGACCGCCTCGGTGCTGAGCTGCAATCCGAACCCCGTCCCGGCGAGCGGGTCCTGGATCGAAATACCGTCAAGCAAGTAAGCGTTTTCGTGCGAGCGGCCTCCTCGAATGTGCATCTGATTGTCCGACTGAACGATGCCGACCTGTTGGGAGACAACCTCGCGAACGTCGACGACCGCCGTTGCTTTCAGATCGTCGGAGGTCACGGCACGGCGGCTTGAAGTCTCCTCAAGATTGAAGAGCGGCTTCTCACCCACGACGACCACTTCTTGTCCCAGCGAGAGAACGGTCTCCGACAGGTCCTGTTCGAGCTCTGTCGTCTGGCCGGCTCTCACCACAACATTCGTCCTTTGTACGGCCGTATAGCCGATGATCGTGAATTCCAGCGTGTAGCTTCCGGGGGAGACATCCCGGATGCGGAATCGTCCGTCGAAGTCGCTCGAGGCGCCGTGATAGGTGCCTTTGACCTTGACATTCACCGCGGGCAGGCCTTCGCGCGATCTCATGTCGCGCACAACGCCGGCGATCTCTCCCGACTCTTGGGCGGAAGCGACCGCGACAAGGCACCACCAGAGGATGAATGACCGCAGGATCATTCGGCTCATTGGACTCCGAACTCCTCCCAGTAGACCTTTCGCATGAGCTGTGCAACGTTGGTCGGCGGCGTTCCAAAGCGATGGAGCAACACCGCCACCAGAACAAAGGATGCGTGGTCGGCATCCTTGACCCCCATGATCGGTTGTCCAACCCACCGCGTCGATGCCTGCATTCTGTACAAGATGCGGGCATCCACCTTCGGGAGGATGCCTCTCGGGAAGGTGTAGATCGTGCCCAGATTGTCCCTCACAAGCGGAGGATACGAGGGGTCAGCAACGGTCACGAGGGAGTCGCCGGCGTTCAACCGGTTGGTAAAAAAGCCCGCTTCGACGTTTGCGATCGGGGCAAAATCGACAAGGCTTCCCTGGCCCGTGACATTCTCAGGAAACCCCGATACAAACAGGACCTTTGTGCCGAATCGCTTGACCTCAGGAAGCGTGGTCTGTGCGATCTCCAGACTTGGCCCATTGTCCGCATACCAGAAAATGTACTTGAACAGCTTGAACGTCTCGGTCAAGGTCGGATTGACCAACGCCGGAACTAGATCGCCTCGCTTGATGGAGCTCGATCCGCGCTTGATATCCAGCACGTCGTTCGCTCTCAACCGCCCTCCCATCAGCGTGTCGAAGAGCCCGCCATAGAACGAGGCGGCCACGTCGCTCGGAAGGTAGTCATCGACGACCAGGAAGTCTCCCTTCGGCTCTCGCACATACCAGGTCTTCCCCGCTTCGGGCATTCGGATCGTATTGCTCATTGCACCCGCAATGTCCCGAACCTTCAGGTAGAGCACATGATCGCCTTCCGTGAGAGAATCATTCCGGTAGTTCGCCGGATCGAACGGCGTCAGAACCCGGTTGCGAAAGAGCGTCAGGCTCTTGAACGTGCCTTCGAGTTCGCGCCAGCTAGCAGGCGTCGAGGTATCATCGAGCGCATAGAAGATGCGGTCGATGGTCTGGTCTCCGTCGAAATCGGTGGCGTTCCATTGAAAGGTGGCCACCGTATAGGTCGTTTCCGGCACGTCGGACCGGAGCACGAAAGCCACCTGGGGAGCTGAGTTTGCAACCGGGATGCGGAGTGTCGCCGGGGTTGGATCGACAGCTCCAACGTCGACGAAGGTCTCGGGAGCATTCCAGACTCCATTGCCGTCCTCGTCGATGAAAGGTTCCGGTCCGTACGGCGATGAGGCGTCGTACCGTCTGTTTCCCGCATTGTCGAACGACGTGACGAAGAAGCGGAACACCGTATCGGGCCGGCTGAAGCTGAAAGCCATGACGCTGTCATTGCGCCCGGTGTACGTCCACGACACGCTGTCGAACGAGAAGAAGAATCCACGGACGAACCCGTCCGCATCGACCCCCCACCAGCGCAGGTGTTGCTGGCTCGTCGTCGTCCGGAGCACGGAGTCCGGCTGGAGGAACAGGAAGGTATCGGGCGGCTGATTTGGCGCAGGGCTGTTCGTGAATTCTCTTGAACAACCGGCCCCGGCCAGCAGAACGGCACACAGCACGTATGTCAGTCGGACACGCATGGAAAAACGCTCGGGGAGGCGGAATGCTCACCGCCTCCCCGGTTTCGAGGCCCTTACTTGATGAGGGTCATCTTGCGCGTCGACATGAAATCACCCACGCGCAATGTGTAGAAATAGGTGCCCGTGGACAGCCGACTGGCGTCAAAGGTCACCGTATACGAGCCCGCCGCTTGATCGCTGTCGACCAGCGTCGCGACCTGCTGGCCGAGCACGTTGTAGACGGACAGCTGGACCTTTGCGGCCGCAGGAATGGTGTAGCTGATCGTCGAACTCGGGTTGAACGGATTCGGATAGTTCTGCTCGAGCGCGTATCCGCCCGGAACTTCGCTGACCTGCTCGACCACGCCTGTGATGGTGCCAAAGTCCGCATTCGTTCTCGGCTGGAGCTTGTAAAAACTGAACGAATAGTCGAACACGGCCGTCAGTGAGGCGATCTTCGATCCGAGCGGGATCAGGATGCCGTTGGCAGGACGCGTGTTCGACGCCCAAGGGTTGCCCGCCGTGGCGATCGGATAGGCGGAAGAAGTATCGGCATAATACAGATTATGGCCGTTGTCGTCGACTCGGATGCCGAACCGCGAGTTGGAACTCGGCAGGTTGGTCGAGCTCACCATATACTCGCCGAAGTTGTTGCTCGCTCCGCCCGTCGGGTTGTCGGCGTTCCGGTTCACCACGTAGACGTTGGTAACGCGGACGAGGGTGCCTTCCCATTGCTCGAATGTCCGGTTGCCGTTCGTCGGGGGGTTGCCCAACTCGTAGCTCACCGAACCGGATCCCGAGATGCTGATGCTGTTCGGGTCATGGATCGACATGCCTCGAGCCGCCAAGGTTCGCGAGAGAACCTGCAGGATCGTCCGACTGTTCGTCTCGCGCACGATCCCGGTGGCGATGATGCTGTCTCCCTTCATCAACGTGTCGATGCCGACGGCCGCCGTGGTTCCATAGATCGGTATGCCACGCCACGCACCGATTCCCTGCGTCATCCACAGGCGCGGACGGCCCGAGGAGACCTCGGTGATGTCAGACGTGTCGGCGTAGATCGTTCCGGCCACGGTGACGGTGTCATTCGTGAAAGGACCGTTGCTGTTCGTGTAGGGCGTGTACTGCAGGTCATAGATCGTCAGCCCCGCGTCCCTGATCGGGTAGAAATACGGGGCCGTCGAATCCGGGAACATGCCGAACTGGCCGCCGGAGAATGCTCCCGCGAACCACGACACCAGAGAATTATTCGGGAAGGTCGGAATGACGCCGCGATACAGGGAGTCTCCGACAGCGAGCGTCAACTTCACCGACGTGAACGGACCTGAGCTTGCGCCGCGATAGTACACAAAAGCGCTGTCGACGTCGCTGTTGGTGTTCAGGTCTTTCGCGCGGAAGGAGACGCTCACCGGTGTGCTCGAGAGCGGCACGCCGGGCGACTTGGTCACTTCCGTGATGGAGGGGGCGAACTTGTCGATGAGAATGTCGCCGGGATACGTTGAGCCGGTCTGCTCCCGCGGTCCCGGATACAGCGGCATGATCGTGTACTCACCGGCCGTTCCACTGCGCGCCTGCGGTAGGATCACGCCGCGGATGTAGGCAAGTTTGGTACCGACGGGCGGCGGGCTGTACCGCGATCCTGAGATCTTGTGACCCCGTAGGGTGTACCAACCGGAACCGTCGTACATCCGCATCTGGTTGCCGTTGGCGTCGACGAAGGTGAAATCGCCGTTCGACACGTTGATCGAATTGACCGTCACATTCCGGATGATGACGTACATGCCCTCGTACTTCTCGCCCGACGTGATACGCGGCGTCGTACCGATCGAGAAGGAATCCACCGTGAGCTCGAGGGGTGCCGGCCTCGCGAAGCTGGCGTGCACATCGATCGCCACGGGCGACGTAAAGGCGGCCGTGCCGCTGGCGTTATAGATGTACATCTCCGTCAGGCTGTTCGGCTGGGATCCGAACTCCAGCGCCCGGCCAGTCACGGTCACGACGTCACCGGAATCGAGGGCCGTAATGCCCGTCGTCTGTGCCGCCGCCGACGTGTCATTTGTCAGAACGTTCAGGCCGGCCCACACGGCGCCCGTTGTCGTGTCCTGGATGAAGATGTTGTATCGTGCCAGCGTATACGTGAGGACCCGAGGCCTCACGAGGACTATACCGGTCACGCGGACGGTATCATTCCGAATCGCGTACGGCGTGTCATCAAGTGAGGTCCGTGCCGTGCTCTGCAGCGACTCCATGAGGGCCAAGGAGTCCATCGGCACCTCCTGAAGCTCGCGTATCGTTCGGGTCTGTCCCACCTGCGCCATCATGGAGCCGGCAAGGACGATGACCCCCACGAGCACGTTCCGTAGCATTCTGCGGTTCATGCTGTCTCTCCGTTTGTGTGTGAGTAAGATGGGTTATTTGATGACAAGGAATTTCCCACGCTGGACCTCGCCCGTCGCCCTGTTCTTCACGGTGAAGAGATACAGTCCAGTGGCGATGGCTTGGTCGTTGGCCGTCACAAGGTCCCAAGCGTGTTCACCTCCGCTGAATTGCTGCGTACCGTCGGAGTAGCGCTGAAACCAGTTCATGTCCGAGGCGCGGTACGATGCCGCATCATGTTCGAACGAGTCGACGAGGTCGCCTGCCAGGGTGAAGATGTGCACCTCTGCGCTGGAGGGAAGGTTGCGGAAATACAGTTTCCGGTCCCGTTCACCACGGCCGTCCCAAATGGCCGACGCATAGTATGGATTAGGATAGACGCCAACGGCACCCTCGTCAGCGCGCTCGACCGGGGCCGTTCCCGGCAGAACCCGCCGCAGGGTCTGCAGCCTGCTGCTTTCCAGACTCTGCAAGCCCGTTGTGGCATCACCGGAATCGAACGCCGTCACAGCGAAGCCGTACTGCCAGCCGCTGAGGAGTCCGGGAACCCTGAAACGATAGCGGTACTGCGTGGTGTCGCCCTCCAATTGAGCGGGGGCCTGCAGCCTCACCGCGCCAAGACCGGTGTTGTATCCGATCCGATCGTCGGGCACGTCGAATTCGGCAAGGAGGTTGAGCCGAGCGAGAATGTCCTGCGACTCCGTCAGGTCAGCGCCCGAACTCGTGCCGTAGACCCGATATCCCTCGAAGTCTTTCACGTTCGAGATAGGATCGACAGACGCCTCCGACGATGCATCCCAGTAGATGTCGACATAGCCGTCTCCGGGCACCGTACGAACCCGCGGAGCATTCGGAGGCGACGGCAGGAAGTAGCGCTTGGGCGAACCTGCCGGACCGGTCCACGTTTCGCCCGGATCCTGCACGCCGTTGCCGTTCCGGTCCTCCCCGTTGTAGGTCACTTGCGACCATTCGCTCGCAAGATACAGATGGACCTTCTGGGCGGGCGAGTCATCCGTCGTGGGCGAGGGCGACCGCTTCTTCGCGGCCAGGACCGCGAAGACGACGTTGATCGAATCTCCTGCCGCGATATGTGAGAACGGGCCCGTCGTGATCATCGACATGAAGTTGCTCGGCTTCGGGATGGCGCTGATCTCCGTCGGTAGCAGGCCCGTCGCCATCTTGTCGTATTTCAGGTTGTCCGTCGTCGGCGAGAAGTAGGTCGGGTCCGTCGTGTTGCGGAACTGCCACGCCTGATATCCCGTGCGTTGCTGGTGGGGTGTCGAGCCGAGGAACTTCATCGCGGCGTATGTATCAGCAAGCCCGGCGTCGCCGTCGTAGTCGTAGGCATAGCACATACGAAGCGAATCGATATACCCCAGCCCGCCACGGCTGTAGAACGGCGACCCGACCGTCGGCGGGGTCACATTCGTATTCCGCACAACGAGATCAGCCCACAACGATACGTATACACTGTCCAGCGGACCGCCGCTGACATTTTTGATCCAATAATTGAAGATGACGAAGTTGTCGGCGAACGAAAAGTTGAATGCGTACGTTTCCATGTGAACGTCGATCCCGATGGGATTGTGATTCGGGATCGGTTCATTGTTCTGGTTCGGATTCGTCGTGTTGACGTCCGTGAAATCTGCGATGAAATCCTGGTGGCTGATCGCATCGGGAGAATAGAAGCGGTTGTCCGCCAGCGACGAGCGCTCGATGACGCGGGAGTCTGTCCCCGTCGTGAACTCAAACCCCTCGGACACGGTGCGCAGCGAAGGGACATCGATCGCGCCGGTTGTGACACGCACCCCGGAGGGCGTTACGGCACCGACCCACAACCCTCCCACGAACAGGTGTTCAATGCCGGAACCACGCGGATAGACCATCGACGGCTGGTTCGGCCATAGTCGGAATCCGTGCCCGAATACACCGTAGTTTGAGATGGTCAACGAAATGTTGCCAACGCTAGTGAATTTCGAATTGTCGTCGCCGGAGGTCTTACCCAATGGCGCCGGCTGACCGGTCGCGGGCGAATACAGGAAACCGGCTGCGCCGACCGCGAGGAGCAGTCGCAGCAACTTTGGAATACTGGACAGACAACCGGGCAGGGATCTCAGACCTGGGGGCGGCATTCGTTGGAGAGAGTCAGCGGGTTGGCGTCAGCGTCAAATATAGGAATAGCCTTCGCCGAGTCAAGACGAGTATGTGAAGTTTCGGCAAAATCTCAACGTCCGGGGACGACGATCTCATCGCCGGCCTTCAACCCTTCACTCCGGGGGTTTGAGCGCTCGAGGGCCTGCACGGTCACTCCGTATTGCTTGGCGATGCTCCAGTACGTCTCCCCCCGACGAACGATGTGCGTCCTTCCCTTCTGTCCTTCGGAGACTGCAGGCAGCATCAGGACCTGACCGATTGCCAGTTCGTTGTTCCGAAGGCCGTTCGCCTGTTTGAGAGCGTTCACCTCCGTGCCGTACCGGCGGGCGATCTCATACAACGTCTCACCCCGTCGAACGACGTGTGTTCGCACGGCTGGCGTCGCATTCGCAGACGGGCGAGGGGTGGGCCGTGTGGGCACGATGCTGGCCCGTTCGCTCGGCCGCTCATAGACCTCCAGCCGTTGCCCGCTGCGGATCGTGTTTGACCTCAGTCCATTCCAGGCCTTCAGATCGGCAATCGCAACACCGTAGTCGCGGGCGATCCGATCCAAGGTCTCCCCCGTTCGCACGATATGTTCCGTCCATTCTCCCCTCCCCGAAGCCCGTTCCACCGTCGCATGGATCTCTTGAACAGACCGCGGACGAGCGGAGGTGCGGGCCTCCTTCTCCTCAAAGCTCATCTTGTTGACCTCAGCATATCGGCTTGACTCGGACGGTTCAACGTAGACCGCGAGCACCTGTCCAGGCCGGATGGAACTCCCGTAGGAGATGCCGTTCCAGTTGCGGATATCAGATGCCCGCACGCCGTACCACTCCGCGATATGGCCGATCGTATCGCCGCGACGGACGGTGTACTCCAGACGCGTCTTTCCCGCGGGCCTTTTGGCAATGCGGACGGAGGTGGCCGAACGATCGGCGACGCGGCGAGCGCCCGAAAAGCTGATCTGACGCGATGGCCGGTCGTACTCAAACGGCACCTTCCCCCCGACGGCCATCACTTCCTTGGGAACGGGGATCGCCAGCTGTGTGCCGATGGACAGACGCTTCATGTTCTTAATGTTGTTCAGCTCGGCCAGCGACGAAGCGCTCATCCCGTAGCGGGCTGCGATGCCCGACATGGTCTCGCCCGACCGGACGACGTGCATCGTCCAATCCCTGCGTTGTTGCAGAGGAACGGCGGCGAACCTCACGAGGAACGAATCCTTCGTGCCGGCAGGTATCCGCAATCGGTATCCGGTAACACCCGGCGGTGTACACCACCGAAGCAATTCCGGGTTCAGGGCCTTCATCGTCTCAGGATCGGTCCCTGCACATTGTGCCAGCGCCGACAGGTCCACACAATCGTCGATCGTTACGAGATCGTAGGCAAGCGAATCCTCCGCAGGGACGCCACCGAAACCGTAGAGCGATGGTTGGAGTGCGATGCGGGCAACGGCGATGTACTGAGGAATGTAGTTGCGCGTTTGTCGGGGGAGATGATGACGCATCTCCCAGAAATCGGTCGACCCGCTTCTTCGGATCGCCCTGAAGATGCGTCCGGCGCCGGCGTTGTACGCACCCAGTACGTGGTACCAATCACCGAATTCTGCGTATAGGTCACGCAAGTGTCGGGCTGCCGCGCGCGTCGCCTTCTCATAATCCCGTCGCTCGTCATACCACCAAGAGGACCGCAACCCGTACATCGAGCCCGTCCCTTTCATGAACTGCCAAAGTCCGACCGCCCCGACCCACGATCGGGCGTCGTAGCGCAGTCCGCTTTCGGGCATCGAGAGGACCACAAGTTCCTCCGGCACCCCCTCTTCCCGGAAGATTCGGCGCATCATCGGAAAATAGCGTCCGGAGAGGGTCAGCCAGCGTTCCATGTGAGGCCGACCCTTCCCCATGAAGAAGGAGATGTTCCGCTCGACATGCTCGTTGAAAACCAGCGGGACCTTCGTTCCTTTGATCTCGTGGCGCGGGATCCCTCCGATGGTGGTGTCTGAGGATTCGACCAACTCGCTGAGCTTTTCCCGGAGCGCATACAGAGAGGCGTATGGGCTGAGCTGGTGAATACTGGCGATGTGCCGCTCATAATCCTCGATGATGCTGGCGCTCAGGTCGCGAAAATCCTGATCCTGCTCAACCTCGGGATCTTCGCTCAGATCATTGATGATCTGGATCGCCCGTTCGAAGTCGATCTCACACTGCGCCGTGTCGCCGGCTTCCTGCGACTCGAGCGCCGAGAGATACCATCTCCGCGCCTCTTCCATCCGGCGTACGACAAGGCTCGCAGGATCCATGAACGAAGTATCCGCGGAGGCGGCGGTCTGAAGTACATCTGCTGCCGGGTCGGTGACCGCCTCAAGCGTTGTGTCAGGCGAGACCTTTTCTGGATCGGCGGGTTGGACAATCGGCACGGGCTCTTCGGCCGCCTGCCGACGGTCCAATTCGGCTTGCTCTTCGGCTACTCGTGCCAGGATCCGCTCGCCAGCGTCCTGATCCTTCACCGAGATCGTCGAGCTTGAATGGCAGCCCAGGATCAGGGCACAGCCTGCGATGGCGATCTTCCTGGTATTCAACGGCATGCGATCAAGAGGTGAGAAAATACTTTACCAAAAATACGCATTCTTCTCGAAAATCGGAAGGAGACTCAGGCCGGAAGGTGTGAGGACCCTCCACAGGGTCCCGGCTTGAGCCCGTGGCCGTCGATCGCACAGAGGACCCGTTAGACCGAGGATCGTCGCCGGATGTCGAAGAGGATCACAGAGGGATGTTGCCGTGCTTCTTTCGGGGATTGACGTCGACTTTGGAGTGTGTGAACTCGAGCGCTCTGATCAACTTTCTTCGCGTCTCACGAGGAATGATCACTTCATCAACATAGCCTCGCTCGGCGGCCGCGAATGGATTGGCGAACTTCTCTCGGTATTCTTGCACCTTGCGCGCGATCGCCTGCTCCCGATCAGGGGCCTGTTCGATCTCCTTGCGAAAGATGATCTCGACCGCTCCCTTCGGACCCATCACGGCGATCTCGGCTGTTGGCCAGGCAAAGTTCATGTCGCCCCGGATGTGTTTCGAGTTCATGACGTCGTATGCGCCGCCATACGCCTTGCGCGTGATCACCGTGAGCCGCGGTACGGTCGCTTCGCAGAATGCATACAGCAGTTTGGCGCCGTGTTTGATGATGCCGTTCCATTCCTGCTCGGTACCGGGCAGGAAGCCGGGTACGTCCTCGAAGACCACCAGCGGAACGTTGAAAGCGTCACACATGCGGACGAATCGAGCGGCCTTCGAAGAGGAATTGATGTCGAGGACACCCGCGAGCACCGCGGGCTGGTTCGCCACGATGCCTACACTGCGCCCATCCAGCCGGGCAAATCCTACGACGATGTTGGCCGCAAATTCAGCATGCAATTCGAAGAACGAGCCTCGGTCCACAACATGCTCGATCACCTCTTTGATGTCGTATGGCTTGTTCGGATTTTCGGGAACGATCGCATCGATCTCAGGGCATTCGCGGTCAGGGTCATCCGTTCGCATCCTTCGAGGAGGGTCGTCCTGATTGTTCGACGGCAGGTAGCCAAGAACCGTGCGAATGCCGTCCAGGCATTCGGCCTCATTGACAAACGCCCGATGAGCGACACCGCTCTTCGTGGCATGCGTATCGGCCCCCCCGAGTTGTTCGAACGACACTTCTTCATGCGTCACCGTTTTGACGACGTTCGGGCCGGTGACAAACATATAGCTCGTTCCTTTCACCATGAAGACGAGGTCCGTGATCGCCGGCGAATAGACGGCACCGCCGGCGCATGGCCCCAGGATCGCCGATACCTGTGGTATGACGCCCGACGCCAACGTGTTCCGCAGGAAGATGTCTGCGTATCCGCCAAGGCTCACCACGCCTTCCTGGATCCGGGCGCCCCCCGAGTCGTTCAAGCCGATCACAGGCACTCCAAGCCGCAGGGCGTGGTCCATGATCCGGCAGATCTTCTCAGCGTGTGCTTCGGAGAGCGAGCCGCCAAAGACCGTAAAATCCTGGCTGAACACGGCCACGCGCCGCCCGTCGATCGTCCCATAGCCCGTGATGACGCCGTCGCCGGGGATCCGTTGTGCGTCGAGCCCGAAGTCGTTCGACCGATGCGTAACAAGCATCCCGACCTCTTCGAACGAACCGGGATCGAGCAGCAGTTCGATCCGCTCACGGGCCGTCAGCTTTCCTTTGGCATGCTGGTCGGCGATGCGCTGGGGTCCGCCCCCCAGGGCGGCGCGCGCTCGCAATTCGTTCAGACGGGTGATCGGGTCGGAGGACATGGCTCGTGCGCAGAATGTGGTGGTCACAAAGTAGGTGGTGCGGCCGGGGAAAGCAAGGAGCCCGACAATTCACAACAGCCGCGACAGACCTCCGTGCACGAATGCCGCGGGCGCACCGAACGACCGACGTTCGACGCGCCCGCGGGCACAGCAGAGAGAAAGGTCCGGGATTACTTGGCCGTGGCCTCTCTCCCCTCTACTTCCGCCACGGCCCGGGGGAGTTCGATACGATGTTGGACCGGAGACAGCAGCTCATACAGGGCCGGGACCACATACAGGGTCAAGATGAGCGAGAACAGCAGGCCTCCGATGACGACCACGCCGAGCGACACCCGGCTTTGGGCGCTGGCTCCCAGTCCCAATGCGATCGGCACCGCTCCCAAGACCGTCGCGAGACTGGTCATGATAATCGGCCGTAGCCTCAGCGTTGCTGCCTCGATCGTTGCCTCCTTGACACTCAACCCGGCCTGCTGGCGTTGATTGCTGAATTCCACGATCAGGATGCCGTTCTTCGTGACGATGCCGATCAACGCGATGATGCCGATCTGGCTGAAGATGTTGAGTGTGTGGCCGAACACCCACAGCGAGATGACCGCGCCAGCGATGGCGAGCGGAACTGTCAGCATGATGATGAACGGATCACGGAAGCTTTCAAACTGCGCCGCCAGGACGAGGTAGATCAGGACCAGCGCCAAGACGAGCGCGAAGAGAAGGCTTGATGAGCTCTCGGCGAAATCTTTCGAGACGCCAGCCAAGGCCGTCCGGAACGACTCGTCGAGAACGCGACCCGCAACCTCATCCATGACCTTGAGCCCCTCGCCCAAGGTCAGGCCCGGAGCAAGCCCCGCAGAGATCGTCGCGGCCACATAACGGTCGTAACGATTCCTCGAAGGTGATGCGCTCTCCTCGGTCAGGTGGACGACATTATCGAGCTGGATCAACTCGCCCTGATTATTCCGCACGTAGAGCGATCGAAGGTCCAGCGGTTCATCGCGATTATCCCTCGTGGCAAGCGCGATCACCTGATACTGCTTGCCGTCCTTGACGAAATAGCCCATCCGCTGGCCGCTGAACGTCAATTGAAGCGTTTGTGCCACGTCCATCATCGACAGCCCCAGTGCGCGAGCCCGTTCGCGGTCAACGCTCAGCTTCAACTCGGGCTTGTTGAATTTGAGGTTGACGTCGATGACCTGGAACGCATTCGTCTTCCGCGCCTCCTCCATGAACGTGGGAAGGATCTCGCGAAGCCGTTCCATCGATGGCGCTTGAATGACATACTGTACCGGCAGACCGCCCCGGCGACCGACGCTGATGGTCTGCTCTTGCGTGACGAACGCGCGGACCTCTGAGAATTGCCGCAGCATCTGCGAGAGGTCGTCGGCGATTTCCTGTTGCGAGCGGTCCCGTTCCGCCGGCTCTGAAAGCTGGACGCGAAGGAAACCGTTGTTGACCGAGCTCGACCCGAAACCCGGAGCAGTGAGTCCCAGGACACCTGCCTGTTCCGGAACCATCGCCTCGACCGTGAAGCGCAGGTCGTTCATGAACGTATCCATGTAGTCAAACGACGCGCCTTCGGGCCCCGTCGCCGATATTTGCAGCCGCGAGCGATCTTCGAGCGGGGCCAGTTCCGCCGGCAGGAGCGCTCCGATCCCGAGGATCACCGCCAGCGAAGCGGCCATGATCGCAGGGGCTCTCCATCGACGTTCCATGAAATTCCGCAGCGAACTGTTGTATTGGTCCGTCATCCACCGATAGAACGGCTCGGTCCACTTGTAGAACCGGTTCTCGTCTTCGGCGCGACGCAGAAGACGCGCGCTCATCATCGGGGTCAGCGTCAGCGAAACCACCGCAGAAATGAGCACCGCGCCAGCGACGACGATCCCGAACTCGCGGAAGAGCCTCCCGACCAGGCCTTCGAGAAAGATGATCGGCAGGAACACCGCCGCGAGTGTGATGGTCGTCGAAATGATGGCGAAGAAGATCTCCTTCGACCCCACGTGACCCGCCTCGCGCGGCGTCATGCCCCTCTCGATCTTCTGATAGATGTTCTCGAGCACCACGATGGCGTCATCGACAACGATACCCGTCGCCAGCACGATCCCCAGCAACGTGAGGATGTTGATCGAGAAACCCATCAGGTACATCACGAAGAAGGTTCCGATGAGCGAGATCGGAATGGCCAGGACCGGGATGAAGGTCGTGCGCCAGTCGCGCAGGAAGGCGAAGATGACGAGTACGACGAGCACGAAGGCGATCAGGATCGTCTCCTCGACCTCCGTGATGGCCCGTCGGATGTTCTTCGTCACGTCGAACGCGACCTGCATCGTCATGTCAGGAGGAAGGTCCCGCTGGATCTGAGCAAGCCGCTCGTATACCAGGTCGGCGATGGCAATATAGTTCGCTCCCGGTTGCGGCGTCACGACAACTCCCACCATCGGCCGGCCGCCGGGTCCCCTCATGATCGTACGCTCGTTCTCTTCTCCCAGGATGGCGTAGCCGATGTCCTGGAAGCGGATGATCCGGCCCCCGTCGTCGCGGATGATGAGGTTGTTGAACTCCGTCGGCTCGGTCATACGCCCCTGCGCACGGATCGTAAGCTCCGTCGAGCGGCCCTCGATGCGGCCCGTTGGCAGCTCGATGTTCTCGCGGTTAAGCGCCGACTGAACGTCGAGCGGCGTCAGCCGGTGCGCCGCCAGCCGCGATGGGTCCATCCACAACCGCATCGCATACCGCTTCTCGCCCCAGATGCGGACGTCGGAGACGCCGGCCACGGTCTGCAGGCGTTCTCTCATCACGTTGTTGGCGAACTCACTCAACCCCAGCAACGACCGGTTCGCGCTCTGAAGCGTCACCATCAGGATGGGGCTGGAATCGGCGTCCTGTTTGCTGACCGAAGGGGGATCGACGTCCGACGGAAGACTGCGCTGGGTTCGCGATACCCGATCCCGCACGTCGTTCGCCGCGGCCTCCATATCGACGCCCAGCTCGAATTCAACGTTGATATTGCTCCTTCCGTCGCTCGAGGTCGAGGTGAGCGTGCGGATACCGGCGATGCCGTTGATCGACGATTCGAGCGGCTCGGTGATCTGAGCCTCGACCACGTCGGCATTCGCGCCGACGTAGGACGTCGACACGGAGATGACCGGCGGGTCCACCGCTGGATACTCGCGTACACCAAGGAAGGTGAAACCGATCGCTCCGAACAGGACGATGAGAATGGACGTGACCGATGCAAGCACCGGCCGTTCGATGAAGACCGAAGAGAGGGTCATGCGAGGGGCGGGATCATTCCTGGATGGTCACCTGGATCGGGGATCCCTCCCGGAGCTGCAAGAGTCCCGTCGTCAGGACCGTGTCGGCCGGGCTGATCCCCGAAATGATCTGCACGAGGTTTTCCGTTCGCAGGCCCGCCTCGACACGCACCAGCCGCGCCTGTCCATTCTTGGCGAGGAAGACCTTCTGTCCGTCGAGGTCGGGCATCAATGCCGGCGAGGGGATGAGAATGGCATCGCTCCGCCGATCGAGCACGAGGCGGACCTTCGTGTACGATCCCGGCAGGATCCTACCAGATTCATTCGATGAGCGCGCGCGCACCCGCAGACTTCGCGTCGCCGGGTCGATCTTGGGCTCGATGGCATACACTGTACCGTTGAAGACCTCGCTCGTCCCTTCGATCGTGAACGTGATCGGCATCCCGACCCTCACCTGCGGCGCATACTTTTCCGGCACCGAGAAATCGATCTTGACGAAGCTCATGTCCTGCAACCTGGCGACAAGGGTCGCCGACGAGATATAGCTGCCCTCCGAGACCAATCGGATGCCGATCACCCCGTTGAAGGGAGCCCGCACCTCTGTCTTCTGAAGGTTGGCCTCGAGCAGCGCCACCTCAGCCGTCGCCGCCGTCAGCTCATTCCGGGCCTCGTCGACCTGGTCGGCGCTCACGCCGTTGATCTCCCGCAGCTTCCGCTGGCGCTCCTCGCGTTGCGTCGCCAATTCCAACCGAGACCGGGCACGCAACAGCTGTGCCCGAAGGTCGGCATCATTGATCTTGACTAGCAGGTCCCCCTTTCTGACGCGCGCCCCTTCTCGGAACGGCAGCGCAATGACCTTGCCCGCCACCTCCGATCGCAGCTCAACTTCCTCCGACGCCAGGATCGTTCCCGAAGCCACGATCGCGTTGTCGAACACCCGCGGCTCGACCACCATGCCGACGACGGGTAGACGCATTCCGCCGGCGCGAGTTGCACCCCCGCGTCGTGCCGGACCCTCATTCGATCCGAGCGTGAGATAGAGGATGACGGCGATGGCCAGAACGGCAACTCCGCCAAAGCTCACAAGACGCATGTTCATACTCACTCGTACCGTAGCGCGTCAATGACGTTGGATTGTGCAGCCTTCCAGGCGGGATATAACCCAAAGAAGATGCCGACGAACGATGCGAACAAGAAGCTCATCAGAATAGAATCAGCGGAGATCACCGGGTTCATGTTGCCGTACTCGGTGATGAGGATCGAGGCAACGACGCCCACGATGATGCCCAAGATGCCGCCAACCACGCTCATGACGATCGATTCGATCAGGAACTGCGTCATCACATCGCGCTTCCGGGCGCCGATCGCTTTCCGGATCCCGATCTCACGCGTGCGCTCGGTCACCGACACGATCATGATGTTCATGATCCCGATACCGCCCACGAGCAGCGACACCGCCGCGATGCCGGCCAGTAGGAACGTGAACGTGGCCTGCGTCTCCTGGAAGGTCTGGATGATGTCGGCCTGATTGCGGATCGAGAAGTCGTTGTCCTGTTCCGGCCGAAGTTTGTGCTTCTTGCGCAGGATCTGCTCGATCTCATAAAAGGCCGTGTCTGAGCGGGCGGCGTCGGCTACCTGGGCCGTGACCTGCGACAGGAAGTCCACGCCGAACAGACGGCGCTGCGCCGTCGTCAGCGGCACAAGGATCTGATCGTCAGGGTTGTTGAAACCGCTCTGGCCCTTGGACTCAAGGATGCCGATCACCTCGAAGCTCGACCCTTGGATGCGAATGGTCTTGCCGATCGGGTCCTCGTTCGGGAAAAGGCTTTCGACGACGTTGAAGCCGACGACTGCGACCTTCGAAGCGGCCTTTTCCTCGGCGTGCGTGAAGTATCGCCCCTGGATCGCGGCAAAGTTGCGAACGTGCTCGTATTCGGGGACGGTACCGATGATGCGGGTGTTCCAGTTCCGATTCTGATACTTCACCTGCGCCTGACGATTGAGCTCCGGCACCAACGCCAGGATACTCGTCGAACCCTCGGCGATCGCCGTCACGTCCTCCATTCGAAGCCGTTGGCTCGTTCCCGTCTGGATCACCATCCCGGGCCCTCCGCGCGAGGCGCCGGGCGAGATGAAGAGGAGGTTCGAGCCCAGCGACTGGATCCTCTCCATGACGGCCCGCTGCGACCCTTCGCCGATCGCGATCATCGTGATAACGGCGGCAACCCCGATGATGATGCCGAGCATCGTCAACAGCGAACGGAGCTTGTTTGCGAACAGCGCCGAAAGCGCCGTCATGAAGCTTTCACGGAAATCCATGTCAGCGCCGTCCGGTTCCCGAGGCCGCGCGACCCGCTTGACTCGTTCCGCCGCCGAACGAATTCATGCTGCGCATCCGCTCGTTGAACTGCTCCTGTGCCACCTTGGCCCGCGAGATCGTCACGATCTCGACCTCATCCCCTTCAGCCAATCCCTCCAACACCACGCTTTGCTCGAAATTGCTGGGTCCCACTTTGATGAGCTTGGGTGCGAACGCCCCGTCTTTCCTTGCGCTCACGAGGCGCCATTTGACCTCGTTCTCAGGATTCGCGGTAGGACGCCGGCGCATGAAGCCTCCACCCTCTCCACCGGCTCCCCCGCCAAAGCGCTGGAACATCTGCTGGCGTTCCTCCGGAGACATGTTCATCATTCTCTCCCGGAAGGCTTTTCGCTGTTCCTCGCTCATGTTGGCGAATCGTTCCCGCATGCCTCCTCCCGACGGCGCTCCTCCGCCCTGTCCCGAAGCCTGGGACGAATCGACGGGCAAGGTCAGTTTCGCTGCCTCCATGATCTGACGTCCTTGCTCCGACCTGGGGTCTTTCAGCGCCTCGTTCGAGATGAGGAGGACAGCACGCTGGTTGAAGACCTCGATGTCCACCGAGGCACTCATTCCCGCCTTCAGCTTGCCCCCCACATTCCTCACGAGGACCACCACATTGAACGTCGTCACGTTCTGCTGGGTCTTGCCCAGTGGAGCAATGCGCTCGACTTGACCCGTGAAGCGGTCGTCGGGATATGCGTCGGCGATGACCGTCGCCCGCTGTCCGACGCCCACCTTGCCGATGTCCACTTCATCCACGCTGGTCTCGACATAGACCTCCTGCATATCGGCGATGCTGGCGATCGTGGTCCCGCCTCCGACGTTCGAAACACCCGAGGCAATGATCTGTCCCAGCTCCACATTCTTCGTGAGGATGGTCCCGGAGATCGGAGCAACGATCCGTGTGTCGGCCAATCGCTCCTCTGCCGACGCCAGTGAGGCTTTCGCCTTGACGAGCTGTGCCTGGGCTCGCACGTACTCAAGATTCGATGCGTCGCGCTCCTGCTCCGAGAGTAGCCCCTTGGCGAACAGCTCCTTGTTCCGTCCGAAGTTGTTCTCGGCCTGCTTCAGATTCGCTTCGGCTACAGCCAGATCGGCCTTCGCCTGTTCATAGTCGTTGCGCGTCGTGCGCTGGTCCAGCTTGAGCATCAGGAAGCCCTTTTCGACAACCTGGCCTTCGATGATGTTGATCTCTTCGATCTGGCCGCTGGCCTTCGACTTCACCTCGACCTTGTTGATCGGTTGAACGACGCCGTTGGCCGAGACGACGAGATTGAGGTCTCCGCGCGTCACTTGTTCGATTCGGGTGAACTGTCCGACGGGCGTCGCGGGTCCATCCTCCGATCCGCCCCAGATGATATAGGCCGTGCCGACGAACACGACCGCGGCGGTGACGATAATCAAGATGCGTTTCATGTGCTGATGGTGTCCAAGGTGCTGTGATCGTATCAGTTATCGAGCCGTGTCGCGTCGTCCCCGCTCGTATTTCGCGTCGAACTGGCGGTTCATGGCATCATACGTCGTTTGCTGCTCCGGAGTGAGCCGCCGCCGGAGCTCCGAGCGGAGCGTGTCGCGGTCGCGCATCATCGCATCGCGATGGACCGACATCCTTCCCCAATACGAGTCGAGCAGCGAATCGATCTCACGGATCTGGACCGAATCCAGTGCGAGGTTCCGGTGGAATTCACGGCGGAACTCCTGCGGCGAAGGCCGACCGCCCTTCCCTTCCCGGAAGACACCCGCGTCGAACGCTACATATCCGGCCGTGGCGCCGAGGAGGAAGCTGAGCAGGATGAACAACAGGGTCTTGGTCTTTGGTTTCATGTCGGCCTCATTCTCCGACGATCGTGGCCTGCAAGAGATTCTCCCGTGTCAGCTCGCTGCTGGCCAGAAGAGTCGTGGTGTCGCCGCTTTCAACCGCCAGCATCCGGTCGACCGTGGGAGGCGCGCCCTCCTGACGGAGCGTCGTCGCCAGCGTCAATCCGAGCACGACAAGGGCCAGCGCAACTACAGCGCGGGCCGCCACGCGCTCCGGACCCGTCCAGCGTTCGACATCTGCCACTTCGCCCGCCACCATCGCTTCCATGCGCTCCGCAAACCACGGCTCCGGTTCGACCGCCGGATTCGACTGAAGAAGGGTTCGGAGCGCCAGGTACCTGCGCACAACCTCGACACACACAACGCATGTCGCGAGATGATCAGCGATCGCGCGGTGATCGGCGGGCGCGACCCCGTCATCAACATAGGCGGAAAGGTCTTCAGGACGGGGATGGTTCATGATCGTTCCTCCAGAATCGCACCGAGCCGGTCCTTCAGCTCCTGCCGCGCACGGAAGAGTCGCGACTTCACGGCAGGCACGCTGATGTTCAAGGTCTCCGAGATCTCGTCGTACGACAGATCCTCATATTCGCGCAGCAAGACGACCAACCGCTGATCGGGCGGTAGCGAACGGATCGCCGCATGGACGGCCGTCTGCACCTCTGAACGCTCGGCTTGGATCGAGGGGTCGTGGTCGGAGCCCTTTGCAGCATCTCTCCCTTTCTCGGCCGCGAGGAATTCGAGCGACAGCATGTTCCGGAGCTTCCTTCGCCGCGCTTCGTCGATCACCACGTTGCTGGCGATACGGTAAATCCAAGAAAAGAGCGACCGTTGTGGCTGCAGCCGCGGAAGTGCATGATACACTCGCAAGAAGACCTCCTGACTCAGGTCTTCAACGTCTTCGGGTCGGCCGAGCGAGAGATGGATCAAATGGGCCACTTGACGCTCATATCGCCGCACCAGGTCGCGAAAGGCCCCATGCCGGCCCGCTCGTATCTGTTCGACGAGTGCCCAATCATCAGGGGTATCGACCTTGATGGCCACGGCGTACAACGCACGTCAGGAGGGAAAGTTTCCGGGATAATCTCTCAAAATGGGGCAGGTAAGAAGGGGCTCCGACATGGGCCGCGCCGGGGCGACCAGGGAACGCCCCCCCTAGGGCAGGGGGCCGTCGATGATCGCACCTCCGACCAGATCAGGACCGGAATAGAACACAACGGACTGGCCTGGAGTGATGGCGCGCTTGGGGCGCTCGAATCGAACCTCGACCCGGTCACCGCCAGTTTGGCGCACACGTGCCGGCGTCGGCTCGTCGGCATAGCGGATCATGACCTGAACTCCCACCTCGCCGGTGGGAGGGTCCCATCCGCTCCAATGGACACGCGACGCCGAGAGGCCGGTCTTCCACAGTTCCTCGTCCGGCCCGATCCGCACGGTGTTCGTGGATGCCTCGATCGAGGTCACGTACATCTTGCCGCCGTGCGCGCCGATACCCTTGCGCTGGCCGATCGTATAGAACGGAGCACCGCGATGCGTCCCGACCACCTGCTCACCACGCACAAGAGGTCCGCCGGCAACCCGTGCGGCCAGACTGGGATCCTGTTGCGCGAGGAATTGTGTGTAATCGTTGTTCTCGACGAAGCAGATATCGAAGCTCTCCTGCTTGTCGGCGGTGCGCAAGCCCAGCGACGCCGCGATCGACCGGACCTCAGGCTTCGTAAGCTCGCCCAGCGGAAAAATCGTTTTCGCCAATGCCTCTTGAGGAACGGACCACAGCGCATACGTCTGGTCCTTCGGAGCATACACGGCGCGGCTGATGACCATGCGCCCCGTCGCGACATCGCGCCGGAGCTTCGCATAATGTCCGGTTGCAAGAGCTGTACCGCCGAGTGCCTCGGCCTTTCGCAATAGCGCACCCCACTTGATTTCGCGATTGCATGCAATGCAGGGATTCGGCGTACGGCCACGACGGTATTCGTCGACAAACATGTCAATGACCTCCCGGGCGAATTCCTTTCGCAGGTCGAGCGTGAAATGCGGAATGCCCAATGCAGCCGCAACCATCTTCGCATCGTGAACCGCACCCAGACCGCAGCAGCTGGTATCGTTCGTCGGACGGCCGTGGACATCCTCGAACTCGTACGTCTTCATCGTTACGCCGATCACCCGGAGTCCTTGCCGGACGAGCAAAGCGGCGGCCACGGAGGAGTCCACTCCACCGCTCATGGCCACGACCACGGTTGTTCCCGGCGCGAGCTCGTGCATGTCTCAAAAATACGAAGAATGCGGACGGGGCTCAACGGTCTCCGGAGGACCTCAACGAGCGTTCAGCCAGCTTGCGAAATCCGTCGAGTCGTTGGTGTCCGATCACATACTCCACCCGTCGGCCTTTGGCGTCATACGCAAACGTGGCGGGGATGGCGCCCGACCATGACGGCTCCAAGGCGTCGATCAGCGCAGACGGAGTGGGAAACGCATTGACATAGGCCGGCATTGAGGCCCGCATGCGATGGAGGAACGGACGGACCTTCGTTTCGACCTCGTCCTCGAAGTCGATCGAGATCGTCACGACATCGACGCCCCGCAACCGATAGAGCGAATCCAGCCGGACCAGGTCGGGGAACTCTTCGACACACGGGATGCACCACGTCGCCCACACGTTCAGGATGAGCCCTCTTCCCTTTCGATCGTTCAGGAGCGAACGAAGACCGTCAGGGTCGATCGGCCGTACCACCAACGACTGCGCCTGCGCCGACAATGGCAATGGCGCCCCGAACTGGAGCGCCATCGCCGCAACGACCGTTCCGAAACGTAATGCCGTTAGTTTCATCAGCTGACCCGCTTGATCGTGCATCCGAAGGCCTTCGTCCGGGCCGTCGTCACGGACTTGCCGGCCAGGATCTCATCAAGGGCGGTACGGAGGTCTTGCACTTTCACCTTCTCGACTCGCTGACTATCGTCAATGCGGCCGTGATAGAGGATGTCGAAAGTCCCGTTGAGGACATAGACCTCCGGAGTGAACGACGCGTTGAACTTGTCCGCAATGACATTCTCATGGTCCTTCAGGACCGGGAAGCCGAACCCGTGCTTCTTGGCGTGTTCTCGGATCTCTTCGACGCTTTCCTGCTTATTCGAATTGACACCGAGGAATGTCACCCCCTTGCCCCGATAGTCCTTCTCGATTGCCGCCATTCGCTCGTTATAGGCATTCGACACCGGGCATTGCGTTGCGATGAACATGACGACGATCGCCTTTGAATCCTTGTAGTCCGAGAGGGAGTGCTTCTTCCCAGTGACGTCCTCGAGCGTGAACGGCTCCGCTTTTGTCGGCTCTTGAGCCATGGCCGCCGTCATGAACAACACAAAGCCGGTCAGAAGTGACAGGATCTTGGACATCGTGTTGCCTCCAGGTTGGTGAGTTGTTCTCATAAGATTACTGTCGCACATCGACGGTGACAAGCCTTAAATAACCAGAACGGTGCAATTCCCCAGCAAGTTCCGCAGTTGATCGCGGCTACGTTTTCAATAACAGCCCATGTCGTGTGCAAAGAGCCGCCGTCCAGACGGTGAACCATGTCACCCCGACGCCGACCAAAACCCCCAGCCAAGGATCTGGGAACATCGAGGTGAGGATGGGACCAAGGCCCGTCAAGGCCAGAAGAGGGCGCGTGAAATTGTTGATCCCAGCGTAAGCGACAAGGGGGTTCTGTCCTCCCTCGACAAGGGTCCTGAATCCCCGACGGATCTCGAACACGTCGAAGATGGCCCAGAAACCGACGAGAATATGCGTCGCCAAGCCGCTTGTAAGGGCGTAGTAGCTGAGCGTCGAATGGTCCTTCTTGATACCCCCCTCGAATGCCTCGAGACAGAGACCGACAACGATGAGGTACGAGCCCAACGCCACAAGCTGGTATACCGTTCGCTCCATTTCCGATCTAGGATGTCTTAAGAGCCACCAGAGAGCGCCGACGATCGCAACTTCGGCAAGAACCGTCCCGGGCAACCAACGAGTATAAAGCCCGACAACAGCCACGACCGTCGTTGCGAACAGGAGAGGCAGCGCACCGCCCCAAACAACCCCGGTCCAATTCCTCAGGTCGCCTTCCGTTCGTCGACGTAACCATGATACAAGATGATCGCCGACGATGCTTCCCGGAACGACGATGAACAGGTATTTCAGAAAATCAAAACGGAAGAGCTCAGGGATCGGCGAGCTGTTCCAGAGATCTTTCACCCAGCCCTCCGCACCGGTCGACAGTCTCAGCGCCAGCAGGAGGCCAAGGATGCCCCATCGGACCAAATGCGATTCCCTTGTCGCAAGCCAGATGATGCCGCCCACGACCGCAACGTTCGAGAGGACCAGAATGATGATGTCGCTTCGTCGCAGCAGGAATCCGCTCCCGTCGGGATACTCAACAGCAGCCATTGCGGCGATCGCCAGCCCCCAGCCGACGGTCCGCACGGCCCATCTCCTCGCTGTCGACCACACACCCGGAAGCGCCGCATACATGGGGAACAAGAGCAGGAATCCTGCAAGCGCAAGGAACCACGTCGCGGCGTCCGGCGACGGGCTGAGCCGATACGGTCGGATGTGCTCGTCGTAGATGGCAAACGAAGCCAAGAGAAGGCCTCGCATGAGCAGTCCCCGAAGGATCCTCCATTCGGGCTCGCCTCGTTCCAGACGGCGACGGAGAGCGAACGGGATCGCTCCTCCCATCGTGAAAAGAAAGAACGGAAAAACGAGATCCACCCAGGTGATCCCGGGGATCGACGGGACGAAGACGTGGTTTGGCGGAGGCACCTGGGCATGGTACATCCACGCCGGCAGGACCCCGTACGGGATGGCGCTGGAAAGGATCATCATGAAGATCGACCATCCTCGCAGCGCGTCGAGTGGCAAGAAACGTTGCATAGGCGACCTCTCTGCCGTGATTATAGTTGAATTTCAAGAAGGATGCTCACCCGAAGCTCCTTCGAGGGGCGATATTTCAGAGCTGCGGCGATGCCGAGCTCGACGCTGCGTGTCGGAATCCATTCCACAGTTCCTCGCACCTCCCCCGACCTTCCAGCAAACCGCTGCAACCCGTCCAGAATCGACGGCCCGGGTGCGAGGCTCCAGAACTCTACTGAGGGGTCGCCGTCCCCGGCCGTCCAGCGAGCGTGTGCGGTGAAGGGGGCCTGCGACCACGACAGCCGAGCCATGGCCAGCTTACCCGCCGTCGACGGATGGATTTGCGTGGATTCCGATCGGTGTGCCAAAGCAAGCGCGCCGTGGATGCGACCGGAGAGCCGCTGAGTGAGCAGGAGCGACCATCGTCTCACCTGGTTCCGGTCGCGCAACGATCGCACCCATTCCACGTCGGCGCGCGACCGGTCCTCCCACTGCACAACGCCCCCGACACCGAGTGTGAACGATGGCGATGCAATACCGGGACTGGGTCCATTCTCTCGGATGCGTCCAACATCACCCACCACGCGCCAGCGAAATCTCCTGTTGAGCATATGCTCCATGGCAAGACCCGCTCCGGATTCGTCTGCATCCCGACGTCCGACACGCGGGACGCCGGGAGCGGCAACTTGGCGGAGGAGCCGTACCATGCTGTGGATCCAGAGACTCCCTTGCTGCTCCCAACGGAACGAGGCGACATAGGATGCTGTCTTTGCTTCAGAGCCGGCCTCGACCGATATGGTAACAGACGGCGATCCGTACGCGAACCGTATGGAAGATCTAGGAGACTTCAGGTCCCGCACAACCTGCGTCGTCAATCTGAACGGCCACTGTTCCGTCCAACTGATCGTTCCTGTCCGCCGGCCCCGCCCGTCCGTTGACAGCGAGGCCTGCAGCATTCTTTCATCCGATGCCGCCTGGACCGCCGCTCCGCGTTGGGCCGTTCCTTCATCGTATCCGGGAAGGATCCGGGCGTCGGAAAGGAGTCGGCGTTCCCATTCAGACGGTCGCACGAGGCTCGTCCGCCGGCCTGCATCGAGCAGGGCCGAGCCAGTTCGCACGTCGAGATCGCCAAGAGCCATCGACCACCCTGTGAACGGAACGGGGATGCTTACGTACGAGAACCATTCCGACGCAACCACCCCCGACCGTCGGATCTCCAGCCGCAACGGAGTTCCTCCCGTCGGATCGGGCGAACCGTCGACGCGGATGTCCGATCGACTGCGCATCATCCCGACATCTCCATCCTTACCCCTCAGCGTGGCGATCGACCGGAGCCGCACGTCGAGCTTCGTTGCAGCGCTCGGTCCTCTCAGGAAGACGTACGGCGCGATCTTATCGGCGGTACCGCGACGGACGCCGGGAATGAGGTCCACGGCGCGGATCTCAAGGACCATCCCATCTCTAACGGCGCGAATGATTGACGATGCTTCGCGACTCTGCATGCCCGGGATCTGAAGGAGATCTGCCTCAGTAGCCGAACTCAGGTCGATCGGGCTCCGGCGAAGCCTATCCAGCAGTTCTTCCTTCGCCGACCGTTCCGCACCCGACTCTGCATCCAGATCCCACTCGTCCGACTGAGACAGTGATCGGACGTCCAGGGCCAGCAGCATCAGCGTCGTGCGCACCAAGAGATCAAGCGTCCTTCTCATGGTCACCTCCATGAGAAGTGAAGCTCCATGCCTTGACTCCATCCAAGTAGCGGATGCCAACGGGCGCCTGCGACCGCCCGCCATTCAACGAACCTCAGGTCAACTCCGACGCCCGCAACCTTTGATCCGTCCGACCACGAGAAAATGACGGCGAAATCGTCGATGATCCTCGCGCGGGCCCCCATCCGTACATCGAACGTTCCCGCATCGACGGCCTCCGCGATCACGGTGATCTCGTCGGACAGCCGCACCGCGCTCCCTACAGCAACGCGCAGGTTCTCAACGGTCAACGGACGATATTCCTGCACAGCCGCGGAGAGAGCGACGCCCGTGGTGATACGCTCCGACCGCGCCTGCGCGCCGATCGTCAGGTCTCCATCGTAGACCGGACCGTAGCGGGCGAACGACCACTGGGCGAGACCTATACCCAATCCGGCGCTGACGCCGTCAACGAGTACGATCCCGACGTTCAATCGCATCTTCAGACGCTGAGCCGTACCGGCTTCGAGCTCCGAAACCGTCGCGGCGCATCCTACCCTACGAATGGCAAGGATGGTTCCGATGGCGTTGCTCCGGAGGCCGGGCACGCCATACAGATTCGGAACGGCAGAGATCGCGACCGTTGGGGCCTCGGCCCATCCCAAGGCCGCCGGTTGAAAGACACCAAGCGGCATCGCGTCACCGGCCACCTCGCCCACATTCGACCACGCCAACGACGAGGCATCTTCTTGGGCGGCGGCGACCGTCGCCGCCATGAACATCCACCACCAAATGATCCTCATGCTTGCTCACCCCCCCTTCTTTCTCTATCTTTCCCATGTGATGAATCGCCTTCGATCGGTCCTCACCATCGCGGTGCTCGCTCTGCTGACGGCGGCAGACGTCGCTTCCTCGCAGGAGCTTCGCTGCGACGTCACCGTCAATCAAGAGGCTCTCCCAAGCGCCGTCAGGGACCTCTTGCGCGATTTTGAATCTGACGTTGAACGTTATCTCAACGGGACGAAGTACACGGACGAGGACATGCTCGGCGACCGCATCGCCTGCACCTTCGACATCTTCTTCCGCTCATCGCCCGCCGAGAATCGCTACGTCGCTCAAGTGTTCGTGGGCAGTCAACGGACCGTCTACGCTAATAATGAGCCGACCGAGCGGACCACGCCCGTGGTCCGGATCCTGGATGAAAAATGGGAGTTCATCTATCAACCCGGCCAGCGCATGCGGCATGATGAGTTCTCGGCCGATCCGCTGACGGATTTCTTGGACTTCTATGCGTACCTGATCATCGGCATGGACCTGGAGTCCTACGAGACCGGATCAGGCGACCCCTCGTTTCGAAAAGCGTTGAGCATTTGCAACGGCGCTTCGGGACTATCGATCGGAGCGGCGGAATACCAGTTCGTGGCCGGTGCCTACAGCCGCTTCGGCATGGCCGAAGAGCTGACCGACGCACGCTACGCTCCGATCCGCGAAGCGATCAACATCTACCACATGGACGGACTCGATCTGCTCGCAACGGACGAGTTCAACGCCCTTGACGCCATGTTGCGGGCGATCTCGACGATCGACCGTGTGCGACAGGTACAGAATCCCACCAGCGTACTCGTGAAGCAGTTCTTCAACGCGAAGCATCGCGAGATCGCGGAGGCCTTCCAGCGGTATCCCGACCCCGCTGTCTATAGCCGGCTCGGAGACTACGATCCCGAGCATCTCAGCGTCTACCGCGAACGCACTCCGCGCTGACCGCTCGAAGCGACCCGCACCTCTCGAATCACGTCGCCGACGTGCCATCGATCGACCACGTCCATGCCCTCACGTACCAGCGCAAAGATCGTATATCGCGCGTCGAGGTGAGGTGTCGGTAGATGCGTGAAGAAGAACTGCGAGCCTTCGGTGTCGCGGCCGGCGCTGGCCATTCCGACCGCACCCCTCTCATAGGAACGGGGCGTTACCTCCGTCCGGATCGAGTAGCCGGGTCCTCCCCAGCCGTCGCCCCGCGGGTCGCCGCCTTGCACGACGAAGTTCGGAACGACGCGGTGAAAAGTCAAGCCGTTGTAGAACCCCGCACGTGCCAATCGTACGAAACTCAGGACCGTGAACGGCGCTTCCTCGGGCAGGAGCTGTACCAGGACCGATCCACGATCGGTCCTGAACGTTGCCGTCGGCTTCGACCCAAGCGACCGAAGAAGCGCCCAGTCGTCTGACGTCGGCGGCGGGGGTGCCGTGCGCGGCGGGACAAGAAAGTCCGTCCGCCCTGAAGATCGCAGCACGCCTACAGCGACCTCCACGACTGAAGCATCATCGCTCGCGAGCATCGCTTCGACCGCCCGAAGGGCATCAGACCCGCCGAGCGAGCCGAGCGTCTGGATCGCTGCCTGCATCGCCTCGACATCGTCCGGCGCCCGCATGCGCGACAACGCGGCGGCGACCACTTTGACCGTCCGGGCACGATGACTGCCGCTGTCGATCAGTGCCATGACCGATGAATCGCCAAGGAGCGACGATACGACCGTTGAGATGCCCATGTCCCGCCGGTCCAAAGCCAGTTCTGCCTGGTCGACAACGAATGTGCTCAGTTCCGACCGGGTCATGCGATCTGGAACGATCGCCCCCAAACCGGGATGTCGCAGGAAGCGCCGGGCATGGTCCCATGCCGCCATCGCGACCGACGGCGACGGATCTTGCCATGCCGCCGAGATGACCCTCCACCCCGTTGAGGTCGGCGACATAGAGAAGGCCTCAAAGGACTTTGCCCGCAGCCGCTCCTCGAGCGTCGCTCGACCGACGAGTTCCTCGATGCCCTCGATATCCGCCGGGCTGAAACGGGCCAACGCCACCATCGATTCTCCCGTCACGAGCGAAGCACGTCCTTCACCCGCCGGAATGAGTCCCCACAGTAACGCTCGGATCGAATCACGAAGCCCCATGCCGCGCGTCGTCGGACTGTCCGAAGGCAACGCCATCGCGGCCGCGATCACCACGTGATCGTTGCGGTCGGCAAGCCCCTTCGCAAGAATGCCACCCATGGCCTCATCCGAACGGAGATGCGCCGCAGCGGACCGTACCGTCTGTACCAGGACACGCCAGTCCCGGTCACGACGCGCAAACTCCAGGTCCGAAAGTCGCCGGAGGATCTCACGCGCTTCGGGGACGTCGATCCGGGCCAGCATGGTCGCAAGGTTGATCCGCACATCGGCGGAACGGTCGCCGCACAATCGCAGGAGCACGTCGCGGCGCGATGCGACCTCGGTTTCAAGCAGGGGATGCGGTGCCGATCGGCCCAGCACGTACAGCGCCCGCCATCGCACCTCCGCGTCCCGGTCGGCAAGGCTCTCGAAGGCGTACCACATGACGCTCGGCGCCCGTTGCCCCCGGATCGCCGCTCGCATCATGGCCGTCAAGACCTCAGCGCGTCGTACTCCACGATCACGGGCTCCTGCGACCGACAACGAATCAAGCGCCTGAGCCGATGCGAGCCTGCCGAAAGCGTCGAGCATCGCACTCCGGGCCGCTCGATCACCCTCCGTCATGGAGAGTCTCAACAGCAAGGAGGCCTGCTCCGAGGCCCCCCGCTGGCCGGCCGCGAATGCGGCCATCGTGCGAACCTTCGCCGCTCGATCGCGCAGACCCGCGTCGATCCAACGGTTCACGCCCGAATCGGAGCGGTGCGCCATAGCTCGAATCGCGGCCGTGCGGACATCCGCATCCTTCGAGCGGGCCAACCATACGAGTCGTTCAACATTCCCGACACGCTGATCCTGCAACATCCATGCTTCACGGATCAGCGAGTCCGGTGTTTGCGCATGGACCGTTGCAAGGGCTGTGGAAAGGGCCACCAGTAGAAAATTCGGGAGACACCGGGCCGACGTCATGGCATTGAGGAGCGACATGGGGATGAATGGCGGATCGTCGAAGAACTCAGTCGTTTTCGACGGGAAAGCGGAACAAGGATTGTGCGTTGGCTGTTGTCCGCAATGCCACCTCTTCGAACGTGAGATTGAGCATCGCTGCCATCGTCCGGGCGACATAGGCAACATACGCCGGTTCGTTTCGCCGACCCCGATACGGCGCGGGGGTCAGATAAGGAGCATCCGTCTCGATGAGCACCCTCTCAAGACCGAGGCGCGGAATGAGGTCGGCGACCGGACTCTTCTTGAACGTGACCATGCCCGGGAACGAAACGTAGTAGCCGGCTTCGAAGAGTTGTCGGGCTTGGTGTTCCGTGCCGGTAAAACAATGAAAGACTCCCCGATGGGCCTCTTCGTTGCTCCGGCGCCACGAAGGATGCTGCGAGGCGGTCTCAGCGGCGATGGCGATCGCCTCGTCCATCGATTCACGAGTATGGACGATGACCGGCAGGTCTCGCTCCACAGCCCAAGCCAGTTGCCGACGGAACAGCGCCACCTGGACATCGCGGGGGGCCAGATCGTAGTAGTAATCCAGCCCGATCTCACCGACCGCCACGATGCCGGGGTCCGCCGTCAGTTGGTGGATCGCTTCGATCTCCTGTTCAGAGACGCGTGCCGCTTCGTGCGGATGGATGCCGACGGCGGCGAACAGCCACCGATGTCGGCCCGCCAGCATCAGCGCCTTTTGTGACGAAGCTTCGTGCGTTGAAGGCATCACGATCCTGATCACGCCGGCCTCCCGAGCACGCTCGAGCACTCCATCGAGGTCCTGCGCGAACTCTTCCGACGTGAGGTGTGCGTGCGAATCGGTCAGGCCCGACATGGTCAGAACAGGAGGTCCAGCGTGAGCAAGAAGGTGCGCGGAGGAGCCAGATTCCCGACGAGCTCAACATACTGATAGTTGAGCGCATTCTTGATGGTGACCCCCGGCCGCAGGGGGATCCCTGCGACGTTGACATCGAACGAGCCGCGCAGGTCCACCACGTGGATCGGAACGCGTTCCGATCCATCTTCGATATCGGCGATAGCGACCAGGTCATCGTCGATCGCTTCCTGACGACTGGCGAACCGGTAGTCGCCCCCACATTGGAAAATGGCGCCGCGCCACTCGACCGTGGCCGTAGCAAGAAAGCGCGGACGGAATTTCAGCGGGCCCTTTCGCCCAAGGTCACGTGGCTCCATGGCCGTGACGCCCGCGCGTGTCAACAGACGACCGTCCAACCAGCTCCGGGCTGCCGTCAGCTCGGCCCCGACGATCCGGGCCCGGGCGACGTTATTGAATCGGATCACGAAGAGGAGCGGATCGACGCCGGCCTCGATGAGCTGACGGTACTCTGACACGAAGAAGGCTGCATCGACCGCACCGCCGTCGCCGAACACCTGGTGGACGCCGGCCTCGAAGGACATGCTGCGTTCAGGCCGCAGGGCGGGATTGGGGACGACGTTCACCGACCCGAATCCTGTCGTGACCGAGGTATACAGCTCGCCGATAGACGGATATCGGAATCCCGTTCCCCAGGAACCGCGCAGCGTCGTCAACGGGGTCAGGCGCATCGTCACAGCGATGCGCGGGTCGACCTGCGATGCGCCGGCGAGCGCCGAGACCTTCTGTCGGTCCCAACGCAGGCCTGCGCTCAACGTGACGTCGTCCGTCGCACGGAGCTCGGCCTGCCCGAAGATGGCCACGCCTACGCCCGGATGAGTGCCGAAGATGTTCGAGGTGACACGGTCGACATGCGCGGCGGTTCCCGCCACGACCAGGGCCCGTTCGCCCAAAGTCTGCGTCAGCTGGGCATCGGCCGCCAACTGGCCGGAGGTCGATCGGTTACCGACGGCATGGCCGATCCGATCAAACCAGTCGTTGCCATAGTATTGCGCCCTGGCGAGCAGTCCCCAGCCGCCTCCGATGCTCCGTCGATGCTCGAGGCCGATCGATCCCCGCGTTGATTCCACCCAACGCTGCTGCTGATCATCCGGAGGCAGGCCGGGTTCTAAGAGGCTCTTCCACCAGAAGAAATTGCCGTTCAGTCGTTGGACAAGGTTGCCCGTTGCCTGCCATGTCGCTCCCCCCTCTTCTTCCCATGCGATCTTGGAATAGAGTCCATAGCGATGCGCCACGTCGTTCTGCCGGTGGCTCTCGTCCATCGTCTGATGCGCATGCACAACGAGCCCCACTCCGGCCGGACGGCCAGAGACTGTCACCGAGACGCCGCTAAGGCGCCGACGGCGCTCGCTCCAGTTCCAACCCTCGTGCGGAAACCGATCGTAGAGACCGCCGAACGACCGCACGAGGGTGCGGGTCTCTTCCCCGACGCCTTGGGTAATGATGTTCACAACACCCCCCAAGGCGCTCGATCCGTACAGCGCGGACCCAGCCCCCTTGACGACTTCGATTCGCTCGATCTGCTGTACCGGGATCGATTCCCAGTTGATCTCGCCCGTATCGCCCGTGAGCAACGGAATGCCATCCAGGAGCAGCAGGACGCGCGACCCGACGCCACGACTGTATCCCGACGACCCCCTGATGCTGATCTGATCGTCCACCATCGAGACCCCCGAGACGGAACGGAGTACCTCGTCGGCATTGACCGGCACCCGTGCGATGATCTCCCCGGCATCAATCAATGCCATGCTGACCGGTGCATCCTCGAATGACTGCACACGCCGGGAAGCGGTGACGATCACCGGACCCGTCGCCACGGCCTCTTCGTCCATCAGGATTTCCAACGTTGTCACCGACCCCGGTTCCAGTCGCATCGGTCGAATACGGCGGGCCCGGTAGCCGATGTGCGAAACGAGCAACTCGACCTCGCCCGCCGGGACGCGAAGCAGGAAGGTCCCCGCCGTGTCGGTCGACGTGCCAAAAGGCGACGCCGGGATGCGAACGAAGGCGCCGACGATCGGCTCACGCGTACGAGCGTCGCGCACATCTCCGCGTATGGTCGCATCCTGAGCCGACATTCGACCGGCAACGAGGATCAGAGCGGCACACCAGAATGCTCGCACGACGCTCATGGGAGCACGTTGAACGGCTGAGGCGGTGGCGACGTAAAATCGATCGTGATCCGAAGCCCTTCGACCATCTGTCGCGGCCCAACCGTGACTGAGAGCGGTTGTCCCGGGTTGTCGGGGTCCTCGAGCATGGCCACCACTCGGAAATTGCCAACGACCAATTCGGGACGGATCTGCTGTATGACACCGACGTACTGATAGGTGCCGGGGGAGAGCGGGAACCGAAAATCTATGGAGTCTATACCGTAGGGTAGCGATTCGCCGATGGAGGGGTAGAGAAAGATCGTGCGGGGTTCGATCAACACACCCGTAATGACCTTAGAGGAATCCAGCGGATACTGCAACGAGGCGAATAGCCAGAGACCCTCGACGCTATCGGCGTCCGGCCAGATCGCCGGCGGCGCGACCGTGATGCGGCCCGCCATTCCAGGCTCCAGAACGGGAGGCGTCAGTCCTTCGTCGCACGACGGAAGAGCCGACAAGGCAAAGATCGCCATGAACACACAAAGAAGGCGCATGCGTTGAATCTACTGGTTCGGGCCGGGAGAAGCAATCGCATTGGAAATCGGGGGACCGTTCGGTATATTGACCGCCGAACCGACCGTGCCAGGACACTGTGGCCGCCTCACGAGATGAAGTCCGCAGGATGTTCGACGCGATCGCGCCGACCTACGACCTGCTCAACCGTCTCCTCAGTTTCGGCGTCGACGCCTCATGGCGAAGGAGGTTGATCCGATCGCTGGGCGGCATCGGCGGCCGACGCGTGCTGGATGTTGCGTGCGGGACCGGCGACCTGCTGATTGGGTTCGCCGGGTCCGGGCCCGGATTGCTCGTCGGGGTCGATCTTTCCTTCGAGATGCTCCGAACGGCCGGTCGTCGCATGCGGCAACGAGGTATCGACGCATTGCTGACGACGGGAGCGGCCGAGGCGTTGCCGCTGGCGAGCGGCATGTTCGATATCGTGACGGTAGCGTTCGGCATCAGGAATTTCGAGGATGTCGCAAGAGCCCTCCGCGAGATGCGTCGCGTGCTCCGTCCGGGAGGCCAGATGCGGATCCTGGAATTCTCGCGCCCTCCTTCCGGACCGTGGGGCGCGCTGTTCAGATGGTACTTCTTTTCAATTCTGCCGAAGGTCGGCCGCTGGATCTCGGGGCACCCCGTGGCATACTCGTATCTGCCGGCCTCGGTCGCGTCGTTCCACGATGCCGACACGCTTGCAACACTCGTACAGGACGCAGGCATGACGGTCATCGAGGCTCGACGGTTCACCGGCGGCATCGCCACACTGTGGCTGGCGGAACGACCTCTTTCAGACGTCGCTGAGACATGATCGGACTGTTCAAAATATTCGACGCACACGTTCACTTTTACTCGAACAGCTACTTCAAGTTCCTGGTCAAGCAGAAGCCGAACCGGGCAGACATCAATTCCGAGCTTCGGAGCCTTGCATCCAAGGGGCATATCGAGATTCCCGGTGAGGATCCCGTACAGCTGGCCAAGCGCTGGATCGACATCATCGACAAGTGGAAGCTCGAGCGCCTGATGCTGTTCGGGTCGATGCCCGGCGACGAAGATGCCGTCGTCAAAGCGGTGCAGGCTTACCCCACTCGCTTCAGCGGCATGTTCACGGTCGACCCCAACTCGAACGTGCTCATGGAGAACGCCGAGAAACGGCTGAAGCAGGATAAGTTGAAGGGCATCCTGCTCTATCCCTCCTTGTATCAGATCAGCCCCAACGACGAATGGCTGTATCCGCTGTACAACCTCCTCCAGGAGGTGAAGGGGATCGCCTTTGTGCATTTCGGCAAGCTCATCATGCGACCCCGAGAATTCGCGGGCGTACCGCTCGTGACCGACGAAAGTTTCGCCGACCCGCTCGCCCTGCTGCCGGTCGCCAAAAAGTTCACCGGCATCCGATTCATCGTACCCAACTTCGGGGCCGGCAGATTCGATGAGGTCCTCGAGCTCGGAAAGCAATGTCCCAACGTTTACCTGGATACTGCCGGCTCGAATTCTTGGATCCAGGAGCATCCCTCCAAGCCGGATCTGCGTAAGGTCTTCCAGCGCTCGCTCGAGGTATACACCTCCAGCCGTATTCTGTTCGGTTCTGATTCCGGCATGCTTCCGCGGGGCTACCGCTACGACATCGTCGATAATCAGCTCAAACTGGCGCAGGAGATGCGGATCCCCATCCCCGACATCAAGAAGATCTTTTTCGAGAACATGGCCGCGCTCGTCGATAGCGCGAATCCCTGATCGGAACGAGCCCCCAGAACGACGAACGGCGCCATGTGGCGCCGTTCCGCATTTCAGCAGTGAGTGTCGACTACAGGCTGATCTTGTAGCCGGCTCCCTTCAACTCTTTCATGATCGCCAGGCTTGCCTCTTCGAGCTTGACCACGATCGGCTTCACGCTGATTCCCGGGACATTCTTGGGAAACGCGACGTCGCTCATGTGCAGGACCGAGACATGGCCTTGTCCCAGCTTTCCGACGAAGTGTCCCAATTCGAACATGGCGTACGCGAGGTCGTCAGAGTTGAAGACGAAGAAGGCGTACTTGATATCGTCGGAGTGCTTGAACGTATCGAGCGCAAGCATCTGGCCATGGACCCGCGGGACAGCCACTTCTTCAAGCCCGATCTCTGAAAGGAACTGCGTCAACTGCAGCCGAAGGGGGTCTTCTTCTTCGCCGATGACGTAGACCCGCGATCCGGCCCCGGTGGCCGGCGGAGCTGGCGCAGGAGCCGCCGGCTGAGCCGCCGCCGCGGGCTTCTGGGGCGGCCGGAGGATCCGGGCACCACCTGTCGACTCAGGCGTCGACGGAGATGCGGAGGGCGCCGCCGGCGCAGCGCCAGGAACGACCGTCGCGAGATCCGGAGAGCTTTTCAGCTTCTCAAACAGCTCTTTAATACAGGTCTGAATGAGCTGAGCGGAGGCCTGGTAGAAGAACCCGCCGTTCTGATCGCCGAGGATCTTGGTCTTGTACGGAAACGCGATCGGGCCTGCTTGCTCAAGCGCTTCGAGGCATTGCTTCCGCCAGTCGAGGTATTTGGCCTGCAACCGCGCGTTGTATCCGGAGAACTCAAAGCCCCCCAGCGGCACGAGTTGCGTGCCGGTGGCGACGAGCGATTCGAGCTTTTGGACGATAGCGGCTGACATGGCGGAAGTGCGAATGGACATTAACCCCTGTCGCACCAAGACCTTGCCAAGGTCGACAGGGATTTGTCAAGATGAGAATATACGGCTTCATCGTTCGTGAAGCAAAGTGTTGTCGTTCAACGAACGACGGCGCCCGACGCGATGGCCCCATCGACGGTGATGAGCTTCAGATTACCGTCGGCGGCGTTCGCCGCCAGCAACATGCCGCGAGATTCCTGCCCCATCAGTCTGGCCGGCTGAAGATTGGCCACGACGACCACCTGCTTGCCGGTGAGTTCCTCCGGACGGTAATGCTTCGCAATGCCAGCCAGGACCTGCCGCTCCTCCCCGCCGATCGAAACGATCAGCCTCAACAGCTTCTCCGACTTGGGAACGGGTTCCGCCGATACCACGGTAGCAACACGCAGGGACACCTTCTTGAAATCGTCGATCGTGATCATCGGCTCAGGTGCCGGGGTGGTGTCGGCAGGCGCGGAAGGCGCAGACAGGTCATTCATCATGGTCTCGATCGCTTGGTCTTCGATCTTGTTGACGAGGATCTCCGGCTTCGGCAGGGCACGGCCCGGCGGAACAGGGTCGATCCCTGCCCGGTCCCAGACGACGGCGTCGCTCGGGTCTCCCAGTTGCCTTGCCATCTCCGCTGAGATCATCGGGATCACCGGACGCAATAGGATGCTGAGGGCACGCACGGTCTGGAGCGAGATCGAGATGGTCGTACCGCACCCCGAACGGTCGGTCTTGACCGTCTTCCACGGCTCGCTGTCATTGAAGTACTTATTGGCGGCGCGCGCCACCGCTACGGTCTCGGCCACCGCCTCTCGGAATCGATAGGTCTCGTACAGATCTCCGATGACAGACGGGGCGCGCTCGAGAAGGGAGAGCATCGACCGGTCCCGCTCGTTCAGTTCAGCTCGTTGGGGCACGATGCCGCCGAAGGACCTTGCCGTAAACGCAAGCGTCCGATTCACGAAATTGCCGACAATGTCTGCCAGCTCATTATTGATGCGCGCCTGAAAATCCTTCAAGGAGAAGTCGCTGTCCTTCGTCTCCGGCAGTGTTGATGCGAGCACGAAACGCAGCGCATCGGCCGGGAAGAACCTCAGAAAATCCCGAAGGTCGATCCCCCATCCCCGGCTCTTCGAAAACTTGGCACCCTCGAGGTTCAAGAACTCGTTCGCGGGCACATTCTCCGGCAGCACATAGCGGTCCGGATGATGATCATTCCAGGCCATGAGCATGGCTGGAAAGACGATGCAGTGAAAGACGACGTTGTCCTTGCCGATGAAAGCGACGTACTTCGTCGAATCGTCCTGCCAGTAGTCCTTCCACGCATCCGGCCTGCCCTGCTCCTTGGCCCACTCGCGACCTGCCGTTATGTATCCCAGGACCGCGTCGAACCAGACATAGATGACCTTGTGCTCATATCCCTGGACTGGAACCGGTACCCCCCACGACAGGTCTCTCGTCACGGCCCGATCCTGGAGTCCTTCCCGGAACCAACTGTCACAGTATCGCTTCACCGTCTCACGCCATCCATCACGCAGGTCCCGCTCGGCGATGTACTGCTGGAGGCGCTCTTGGTACTCCCCGAGGGGGAAGTACCAATGCGATGTCGGCCGGACCTCCGGCTTGGCGCCGCAGAGCTTGCACCGCGGCTCGATCAGGTCGACCTGGTCAAGCCAGCTTCCGCATTGTTCACACTGGTCGCCTCGCGCTTTGTCGTAGGAGCACACCGGACAGGTGCCTTCCACATAGCGATCGGCGAGGAACATGCCGTCGTTCGGGCAAAACAACTGCCTCTCTTCGCGTTCGCGCAAGATGCCGTCACGGTGAAAGGCCGTGAAGAACTCGCGGGCCGTGACATGATGCTCCGGTCGCGAGGTCCGGGAATAGACGTCAAAGCTCATCCCGAACCGGCGAAAGGCTTCTTCGTTGTCCGGATGGTAGCGGTCGATGATCGCCGTCGGCGTCGTGCGCTCCTGCTCGGCGCTCACCGTGATCGCCACACCGTGCTCATCCGACCCGCACAGGAAGAGCACATCGCGACCTTTCAGCCGTTGATAGCGGACATACATGTCCGCCGGAAGATAGGCTCCTGCGAGGTGGCCGAGATGGAGGTAGCCATTCGCGTACGGCAGAGCCGCCGTGACCAGGATCCGGGAAGCGTGACGCGTCATGTCGATCGGGTGGGACTGGCGATGAGGCCGCGCAGGGAGAATGCGAGCGTGGTCAGAACAAGTGGAAGATAGACATTCTTGCGAAGATCGGCAATCGACGCTTCGACCGCATTGAGCGCATCAGCCAGCCGTCCATGCGGGAATCGCTTGATGAACGCTTCCATCGGTTCGTCCCGGCGATGCGTGGGCACCTCGACCCCCGACTGCAGGAACATCGCATCCCGGACCCAAGAAGCCAACACCCCCAGCCAGGTTTCGACGTCGCGACGGTCGGTCGCGGAGAGGCGCTCAAGCTCCGCTGCCAGCTCCAGCGTCCTGCTCCCCAACGCCAGTCGAAGAAACCGGACCGCCTCGGCGCGTTCATTGGCCACATCCGTGCCGATGAGCTCGCGCGCGCGACGATAGCTTCCGTCGGCCATCAGCGCCAGCGCGAACGCCTCACCGGCCTCGACGCCATCGCGGGTGCACAACGCCGACGCGATCTCTTCATCGCTCAACGGGCTGCACTCGATCTGCTGTACGCGCGACAGGACGGTCTGCGACAATCGCTCCCGGAAGGCGCTGGTCAGGAGTAGAATGGCGTTCGGCAGCGGCTCCTCGAGCGTCTTCAGCAACGAATTCGATGCTTCCTGATTCATGGCCTCCGCTCCGAGGATCAGGAAGATCTTGAACCTTCCCTCGACCGGCGAGAGCGATGCTTCGCGCTTCAGGTCGCGCACGCTGTTGATCTTGATGAATGTCGCCCTGGCGATCTCGACCGGGTGATACGGATCGCGCCCTTTGGTGCGCAACTGATTCCGCACCTGCTCGACCGCATCCTCGGGAAGCTTCGCCATGGGATCGTCACCCGGCTCCTCCCCCTTGCCGACCGGCAAGGGCATGATCACGCGAATGTCGGGATGCGTCAGGTCGTCCGTCCGAACGCAACTTGTACAGCCTCCGCATGACGACGGTGCTCCCTCGCGACACTGCAACGTCCGCGCGAACTCGATGGCGAGCGCGTCCTTGCCGACCCCCTCGGGGCCGTAGAACAGATATGCATGGGCCACGGACTTTCGCTCGATCGCCCGCTGGAGGAGTTGTTTGACCCTCGATTGTCCGATGATCGAATCCCAACCCACGTTAGAATGCCTGTCCAATGCCGAGGTGGATGATGCCCCCTGCAAATGTCTCGGGGAAGAACCTTCGATCGGAGATCCAGCGGTTCTGTGCCGCTTGAGGGTCGTAGACCTTCATGCCAAAATCGATGCGGATCGGTCCGGCGACCGTGTTATATCGGAGTCCGAACCCGGCGGCCAGTGCAAGTTCGCTCGCACGAACCTTGTCGGCTCTCGACCAGACGTTGCCCGCATCGCCGAAGAAGACGAACGAAAGCTTCCGGAGGTCCATGAACAGGAATTCTCCTGCGTTCTCGAGGGGGTGCAGTCTCGCCTCCAAACTGGCTTCGATGAGTGCATTGCCCCCCTTTGCCGGGTCGAGTATCGCCCCCAGCTCACGCGCCTTCCAGCCGCGAACGCTGCTGCTCCCGCCGGCAAAGAATTTCCGATAGATCGGCACATCCGCAGGGGAGTCTCCGTACAGTTCCGCTGCACCGACACGCAATCGGGCCGCCCAGATCGTTCCGCGGGGGTCGCCGGGATCAAGATAGTACTGACCCAGAAGGACGAGCCGAACGTACTGCGAGAATGGGACCTGGGTATCGAGGACCCCGCGAATGAGCCGAGGAAGCTGTCCGGCTTCCTCGAACGTTATCGACTGGAATGACCCCTCGGTCGGCGCGAACAGGTCATTCCGGCGATCTCGTTGGAGTGTCAGGGTCAGGATGGAGTTGAATTGACGCTCGTAGAGGTCGGGGAGTGTCGTGTCCTGTTGCGTCACAACGCTCCGAGGATCGCTCCATTCCAGGTTCCAGTCGGCGAACAGACGCGTGAACGTTGCCGTCTGGGCCGTGACGCCCATTTTGGTCCTGAGAACGGGTACGTAGTACTCTTTTTGCTTGTCCCAGATGCCCGACAACGAACCGGTGAGACTCACCTTGTTGCTGAAGAAGTACGGCTGAATGATCTGGGTGGTGACCTCGGCCTTGGTCACGAGGTCAGGGTCCCGCGTGGCATCGGCGCTGAAGATCTTCTGAAGGCTGGCACTCGAAAACGACCGCAGCGACAGGCGAAGCGAGGTCGTCAGGTTCCTGGCATCCCCGAGGAAGCTTCGATGCTGATAGCCGAGTCCTGCGAGAACGTTCAGGACATTGTCCTCGTCGTTGATACCGATCTCCGGGGCCAGCTCTTGGAACGACCGGGTGCGGACGGTGACACGCGTGGGGATGGCAACGCGTCCGGTCGACTCGGCCGGGGCGGCATTCTCGATGCGCGTGGCATCGAAGATCCCCAATCGGTTCAGCAGACGTTCACTCTCGATCTTCTGCGACTCACTGTACAGGTCCCCTTCGCGATAGTCGAGATGGCGGCGCACGACAGCCGGGTCCACCATCTCCAGCGAATTCGAGTCGGCGACGACCTCGATGGGTCCGAAGGTGTACTGCGGTCCCGGTTCGAACTCGAAACGGACGACGAAGCGCTTGCCGGACGGCTGTTCCACCGCCTGTTTGGTGACCGCGTTGACATTCACGTAGCCGTAGTTGGAGAACAGGCCGATCAGGCGGCGAAACTCCGACTCCACGGCCGAGAGGATCAGCGGCTGGCCCGGGGCGATGAGGGCACCCGACCGGATCTCCTCGCGCATCGCCGGGGGCAGGTCGCCTACCCCGCCCAGCACGACTGTATCGATCGTCGCACGCGGACCCTCGGCGATGCGGAAGACGATCGCAACACGATCGGCCGTGAACGTCAAGGAGGTATCGATGGCGGCACCGTGGAAGCCCTGGTCGTCGTAGAATCGCCGGAGAGACCAGAGGTCGGACTCAAGCACCAGAGGGTCAAAATACTGCGGCGGGCTGCCGATCTCCGAGTTGATCTTCGTGTTCAGCCATTTCCAAAATGCCCAAGGGGTCTCTTGCGACTGGATAACGGACCGCAGTTCCTCGTCGCTGAACGAATCGGCACCTTCGAAGACGATCGAACCGATCTCGCGCTGAGCAAGCATCGGCGACGTGACGAGGAGGAGCATCGCAAGAACGCGGGGAAGGGTGTTCATGGAAGGCTTGACACAAACAACAATGCCCAGCGCCAATCGCCGGGCACGTGGTTCAGAACGCCAAGGACGCCGCCGTACAGCGTCTGCAGCGCTCAGTACTCCTTGTCGTCTTCGAAGAAGAAATCTTCGTCGGTCGGATAGTCCGGCCAGATCTCTTCGATGCTCTCGTACGGTTCGTCCGTGTCCTCAAGCTCTTCCAGATTGGCCACCACCTGGGTCGGAGCTCCGGTGCGGATGGCGTAGTCAATCAATTCATCCTTGGTAGCCGGCCACGGCGCATCGTCCAGATAAGCGGCCAGCTCGATATTCCAGATCATGTCCTCCGTCTCCTCATTCGCGCCCGGTCCGGTCGGAAGGCCCGCCGAGGACTCCGGCAAGGTCATCGTCGAAAGGAACGTCGTCGAGGAAATACTCCAAGGGATTCTGGGCGATGCCGTTGAGTCGAACTTCGTAATGGAGGTGGGGACCGCTCGACAGTCCCGTGTTCCCCGAGCGGGCGACCAGATCGCCCCGCCTGACCGCCTGTCCTTCCCGAACCAGCACCTTCGACAAATGTCCGTAGACCGTTCGGTAGGAATACCCGTGGTCGATCTCCACCATGATCCCCAGCCCGCCAGACCGGCCCGAGAATGTCACGATCCCGTCTCCCGTCGCATAGACCGGCGTCCCCACATCATTGGCGATATCAAGTCCTTCGTGCGGACGGTAGTAGTTCAAGATCGGGTGCAGTCTCAGCCCGATGCCGCGGCGTGAGTAATAACCCTCCATCGGTCGGATCGCAGGCAAATGTGCGAACCGGGCTTTGTTCGTTTCAAATTGCTTCGAGATATCTCGATAACTGGTCATCTGTAAGTTGAGTTCCCGCTCGGCCGCCCCGACGGACTGGCGCAATCGATTAAGCAAGGCGTTGACATCCGGACTTGTAGCAAAATCCACCTCATCGACGGTCCCTCCCACGCCCGCCCGACGCTCATCCTCGGAGATCTGTGGCAGGTCCGCCAGCAGACGCAAGTGGTTGCCATGGCTGTTGATATCGGCGAGTCGGCCTTCCAAGATCTGGATACGCCGCGTGACCATCTCCAACTGTTGACGCAACACGCGGTTCTCTTGTTTCATGAGATCCGTGCGCGTGAACCCAAGCGACCAACGATCGCCCGTCCGCTCGTTCACCTCCATCGCCCCAAGCAACAAAGCGATACCGACCACGAGCCCCCATGCCAGAAGGCGCGTGCGGCCCCACTTCAGCTCCTCGAAGGTAAGCGTCTTGCGGGAAAAGGTATAGAGTCGGAATTGTCTCACGGGTACGGGAGCGTCGCACGCACTTCACCCGCGGTGAAGTGTGCGTCTTTTGATTTTCGTGAAATTACCTAGGTTTCCACCTTTTGTCAAGGTGATCCGTGGCTCAAAAGGGCTGATTTTACATAGGATGTCGCCGACGGAGCATGGCTAAAACGATGACACGGTGGGCCCGGATCACTCAAAATCGTGCTCGAAGTAGTCGATGGCGCGCTTTCCTTTTGAGCGCTCTTGAATGGCAGAGTCCAGACGGCGCGAGAATTCCTTGGCAGCATCGTACCCGTAATGCTTCAGCAGGTAATCCATCGCAATGACCTCAACGATGACGGTGATGTTCTTCCCTGGGAAGATCGGCAAGCGGATGTAGGGCGTCTCGACGCCCATGACCGGTACGTGCTGGTGGTCCAGACCCGTCCGAGTGTAGTCGGCATCCTTCTGCCATTCCTCGAGTTCGACGATGATCTCCACCCGTTTCTGAAAGCGGATCGAACGGATGCCGAAGATCGATCGGATATCCACAAGGCCCAGTCCCCGGATCTCCATGAAGTGCTTCACGACGTCGGATCCCGACCCCATGAGAATACCTTCCCCCTTCCGGGTTACCATCACGACATCGTCGGCGACAAGCCGGTGGCCCCGCTCGATGAGGTCGAGAGCCACTTCGCTCTTGCCGATGCCCGACCGGCCGGTCAGCAACACGCCGATCCCGTAGACGTCGATGAACGACCCGTGAACGGCCGTCTGCGGAGAGAATTGGTCGTCAAGGAAGTCGCTCAAGAAGTAAACGAACTTGGTCGTCTCGAAGGGGGTTTGCAGCACGGCAACTCCGGCCTCCGACGCGAGGCGCACGAGGTCGGGATCGAGCGAGTTGCCGTTCGTCACTACGATGCAAGGTAAGTCGAACTGCAAAAGTGTCCGGAACGCCTTTCGTCGTTCTTCTTGCGAGAGGTGCTTCAAGTATCGGATCTCGGTGTTCCCGAAGATCTGCACGCGATTGTATGTGAACAGCTCAACGTATCCCGCCAAGGCGAGCCCAGGTCGATGGAGATTCTTGTCGCTGACCTCGCGCTCCAAACCAGCACCGGCGTTCAGATGCTGTAAGTGGAGGCGGGTGCGATTCGCCTCGTAGAGGAATCCGACCGTGATGCTTTTCTTTCGAGTTTCTTTCAGATGTTCCAGGGTCATGGGGGCTCCGGCTCAGAGTTTCTCCCGGACGCGTCGGACCTTGGCCCGGTCGCGACGATGGAGGCGTTCTTTGTACTTCTTGAGCTGTGTCGTCAGCTTGGCAACGGCGCCGTCGATCGACTTGTAGAAGTCCGAACTTGACGCTTCGCCGGTCAGTACGGCGTTGTAGACCGAAAGGTTGATCTCTGCCAACTTCGCGCTGTTACGCGCCTTTTCGAAATGCAGGATGACCTCCGCCTTCAGAATGCCGTCGTAGTACCGCGTCAGGTGCTGGACGGCCGCCTCGGCGTAGGCGTTGAGCGACGCATGCGCTTTGAAATGACGAGAGGTGACGGTGATCTTCATGACGGGCTCCTTTGCTTGCAGTGAGCGGCCATGGTGAACAGACCATCAGGCTTTGGGATGGGCCTGCTGGTACACCCTCTTGAGCTGTGAAGATGAAACGTGCGTATACACTTGCGTGGTGGACAGGCTGGCGTGCCCGAGCAGTTCCTTGACCGCCCGCAGATCGGCTCCGCGATCCAGCAGATGTGTCGCGATCGTATGACGGAGGACGTGCGGACTCTGTCGTCCCACCTCGGAGACGGCCCGGATACGCGCCGCCGCCAATCGCTGCACATACCGGGCATTCATCGGCCTCCCGCGATCGGTGACGAAGACGAGCGCGCCCGCCTCTCCATCGGGCCTCAGGGTTGAACGAAGATGCAGATATGCCCGCAAAGCTTCAACTGCGCTCCGGCCAACCGGAACAATCCGGTGTTTGCGCCCTTTCCCCAGCACTTTGACAGTGCCGTCCGCAAGGTCAAGGTCGGTCAGCGACATGTGGAGGAGCTCCTGCAGTCGAAGTCCACCACCGTAGAGCACTTCAAGCATAGCGCGATCCCGGGCTCCCGAGGGTGTTGACGTGTCCATGGAATTGAGCATCGACTCCACGGCTGACTCGTGGATGACCGAGGGCAGGCGCCGCGGCCTGCGTGGTTGTGTGAGGGTTGTCGCCGGGTTGGCCGAAAGGACGCCGCGACGAACGAGGAAGCGAAAGAACGAACGGATCGCGGCGATGTTGCGCGCGACGGTCGATGAAACGAGTCCACGATCGTACAGCTCCGCCACGTAGGATCGTAGCGTTGGCCGGGCGACGTCCGACAGTTGAAGACCCGCTTCGATCAGATGCCGGACGAACGCATTGAGGTCCCCTGCGTACGCGGTGACCGTGTGCGGGGAGGCGTTCCGCTCCCCTTCGAGGTAGGAGAGAAATGACCTGATGTGGCCTTCGAGGTCGGCCCGGCTGCTCACGCCGGAAGCGCGACGTCGCGAGGTTCCCGAACCGTCTTGCACGACGGACATACGATCTGCGCCCCCTTCGACTGGGTGAACTTCTCCACCAGATACGGGTTGCCGCAGGCCGGGCATGACTCATTCACCGGCTTGTCCCACGACGCGAAATCGCATTCTGGATACTTGGTGCATCCGTAGAACGTTCGCTTGCCCTTCTTCGTCTTGCGTTCGACCAGATCTCCCTTGCCGCACTTGGGGCAGGTGATGCCGGTTGTGATGGGCTTCGTGTTCTTGCAGGACGGATAGTTCGAGCACCCGAGGAACGTACCAAACCTTCCCCCTTTAACGACCATCTCGCCGCCGCAGAGTTCGCATTTCTCGCCGGTGACGTGCTGCATACGCTCCTGTTCCTCGGCCAGCGGCTTGGTCGTTTTGCAGGTTGGATATCCCGTGCACGCCATGAACCGGCCATTCCGGCCCCATTTGATGATCATCGGCCTGCCGCAGTTCTCGCAGACGATGTCGGTCTTTTCCTGGAGCGATTTCTTGATCGACGACGCCAGCGCCGATGCCTTTTCCAAAGCCGTGCTGAACGGCTCGTAGAAGTCGCGCATCACGGTCAGGTAGTCGTTCTTGCCCGTCGCGATCGTGTCAAGTTCCTTCTCCATCTGCGCTGTGAACCGCACATTGAACACGTTGGGAAAGTGTTCTACGAGGATCTTGTTGACCTGCATGCCCAGGTCGGTCGCATACAGGCGGCGCTCCTTCTGGTCGACGTATTTCCGGTCGATGACCGTCGACACGATCATGGCGTACGTGCTCGGACGGCCGATCCCCAGCGATTCGAGCTCTTTGACAAGGCTGCTCTCGGTGAAACGCGCCGGAGGCTTCGTAAAGTGCTGACGGGGCTGCAGTCCCGTAAGCTTCGTCGCAAGCCCTTCGGCCAGTCCCTCAGGGAGCTTCGATGTCGGGTCGGTCTCATCGGGCGACGGCGCATCCTCTTCGAGCGTGTCGTCAAAGACCGTAAGGAAGCCCCGGAACACCGGCATTTGGTCGGTTGCGCGGAAGACCAGCGTACCGTCCGACACGTCGACGGACACCGCCTCAAATTCGGCGGGCGACATCTGACAGGCGATGAAGCGGTTCCAGATCAACTCATACAATGCGAAGAGGTCCTTGTCAAGATGATGCTTGACCGCCTTGGGTGTGTGCTTGACGCTGGTCGGGCGGATCGCCTCGTGGGCATCCTGCGTTGACTTCCCCTTCTTTTTGAAGAGCCGCGGTTCCTTCGGAAGGTATTCTTTACCGTAGTTCTCATAGATGTACTCGCGAACGGCCGAGACCGCTTCATCACTCAGCCGGGTCGAGTCGGTGCGCATGTACGTGATCAGTCCGGTCAGACCCTCTTCGCCCCCCAGGTCGACGCCTTCGTACAGCTTCTGCGCCAGCGTCATGGTGCGCTTCGCTGAGAAGCGGAGGCGCCGTGCGGCCTCCTGTTGCAGCGTGCTGGTGATGAATGGGGGGGGCGGATTGCGTTTGACCGGCCGCTTCGTGACCGAGCTGATCAAGAACGATGAGGCCCGCGCGCGATCCATCAACGCCGAGGCGGCGGCCTCGTTCGGGATCGTCGGATCGGCCTTGCCGTCCTTTGCAAGCTTGGCAAGGAAACGTTCCCCCTTGGGCGTCTCAAACTCGCCGATGAGCGACCAGTACTCTACCGGATTGAACGACCGGATGGCCTCTTCGCGCTCGCAGATGAGCCGCAGCGCCACCGATTGAACCCGTCCGGCGGAAAGGCCGTAGAAAACAGTCTTCCACACGAAGGGCGAGATCTTGTAGCCGACGATCCGGTCCATCGCGCGCCGGGCCTGTTGCGACATCACCATGTTCCTGTGCAGGGGGCGTGGATGAGACATCCCTTCCTGAATGCCGGTCTCGGTGATCTCGTGGAACAGCACGCGCTTGATGCGTCCGTTCGCCCCTTCGAGTTCGTCGGCGATATGGGCGGCGATCGCTTCACCCTCTCGGTCGGGGTCGGTCGCAATAAAGACCTCCTTGGCCTTCTCGGCATGCTTTCGGAGACGCTCGACGACGTCTTTCTTCGTCTCCATCGTCTCGTAGACCACCTCGAAGTCCTTCTCGATGTCGACGCTGAGCTTGCTCTTGGGGAGATTCTTGATGTGCCCGACAGAAGCCTCGACAAGATAGTCCTTGCCGAGGTACTTGTTGATGGTCTTGGCTTTCGAGGGTGACTCGACAATAACGAGCGACTTCGCCATATGCTAATGGATAGTGTCTGTCGGGCTTCCGCCCGTGGATCGATCGGAATCGAACAACATGCCCGCCACCAGCGCCTTGACCTCGTTCGAGCTCACCGAAGAAAAACCGGCCATCATGGCCCGTTCGATGATCGTTTCGACATCCTCGGATGAGAGAAGGCCGAGCTGGTGGCACTGGAGCAGGTATCCGTACCCGTCGGTCGTGATGACCGCCTGCTCCGCAGGATGCAGCAACCGCACCGATCCGGTCGAGGCCGGACGGAAACGCTCCGGCGAAGGCTGACCTCCCTCCAACCGGTCAAACAACCATGAGAACGCCGACGAGATCTCCGTCGGCGTGTACCCGTGGCGCGCCAGCGACGCAACATCGATATCCCCCAAGCGCTTCTTTTCCTGGAGCTCATCCATAAGCAATAGCAGGATCTCGACAATGCGTTCGTGCATGGCTGTAGACTCGTTCCTTCAGTCGTTCCGTCGGATGGATTGCAGGTATCGGTCTTCGCGCCGATGCATCCTCGCACGCTCAGCGTCGGTCCGGTCGTCGTGTCCGGCCAGATGCAGGAGACCGTGGACGATGAGCCGGCTGACTTCGTGTCGATACGTCGCGCCGAAGGTGGGGGCCTGCCGGCGGGCCTGGTCGAGGTTGACGATGATCTCCCCTTCTAATCGCCGGCGCGTACCGTACGAGAAGGACAGGACGTCCGTCGTTCGATCATGACGAAGATACCGGCGGTTGAGTTCCCTCATCGTCCGGTCGTCGACGAAGACGAGACTGACGGATCGCAGCTGGGCGCCTTCTCCCTGCGCCGCGGTCTCAAGCAGGCGCTGTGCTGCGCGCAGCGGATACCGCCGCGTGCGATGGAGTGTGCGGATGTCGATCACGCCCGTGGCTGACGGACCTTCCGGCCGGCGCGTGCCCGGGGGCGCCGTGCGCCCGTCCGGCGAGTCGGCGATGACGGCTTCGACATCAGCTCCTCGGCCAGCGACAGCGCCACGCCCGAGAGCATGACCTCGGGGCCGAGCTTCGTAAAGTCGCCCGACAGCATCGAACGGTCCACGTTCGCATACAGCGAGCATCCGCCCTCCCGCTCGATCGTGAGGCCGGAGAGTTTTCCGTCCGACTCGCCGACGAACGTGACCTCGCCCAACAACTCGCTCGCCACGAACCCCGTGCAGAAATGCAGCTGAAGGTGGGCGTTCGCGGTGTAGACTGTCACGAGCGACCCCTGCCTATCGCCGATCGTGAGGTGGGGATACACTTCCAGAGCCAGCGAACGTCCCGGCTGGCCGGAGGCGACCTCGAACCGCACCGAATTGCCGGAGGCCTTGACGGTCGCCGAAAGGACCCTCTGGATCTTCTTCAGGTCGCGTGGTGCCAAGAGTGTGGTGGCCATCGTCCGGTCGTCAGATCGTGATCGTGGTGTTCTCCACCGCCGCTTCGACTTCGAAGCGGTAGCCCCGGCTCTTCACTTCCCGCTTGGACTTCATCAGGATATCATCGACCTTCTCGTCGCTATGGTTCTGGTCGTGATGGAAGAGGTACAACCGCTTGACGTTGGCGTCGGAGGCCACCTTCAGCGTGAACAGGTAGTGTGAATGTCCCCACCCGACCCGGTCGAGATATTCCTCCGGGGTATATGTCGCGTCATGGATCAGGACGTCGGCGTTCCGGCAGAAGTCGACCAAGCGCTGGTTCGGGTCTCCCTCGATCTTCATGAATCGTTCGATCACGGCCGGCTCGAAGTTCGTCAGGACCGCTGCCGCTTCCCGGTCGAACGGCTCATTATCGCTGATGTAAACGAGCACCTTGTCCTTGTATTCGACCCGGTATCCGACCGTGAATCCAGGATGATTAACATAGATATAGCGCACCCGGGCCTCGTGGATCTGCATCTCGCCCTCGTCGCGGATCGGCACGAACTTGATCTTGGCCTTGAGGTCGTGCAACTGGACCGGAAAATAGATGCGGTTCATCTGCTCGGCGATGATCTCGCTCAGCGACTTCTCGGTCCTTTCGGTCCCGACGATCGTCAGCTCGTTGCCGGAGATGAACACCGGCTTGAAGAACGGGAACCCCTGGATGTGGTCCCAATGCGGATGAGTGATCAGCAAATGGCCGTTGATCGATTCTCCCTTGCTGAGGACATGGTCTCCGAAGCTTCGGATCCCCGTCCCGGCATCGAACATGATCAGCCGGTCGTCATCCAGCCTCAATTCGAGGCACGGCGTGTTGCCCCCATACCGAACGGTATGTTTTCCCGGTGTCGGGATCGACCCCCGCACTCCCCAGAAGGTCAGTTTCATGGCATCATGACTCCGTGAACAAGGCTCGATGCTGTGCGGCCAGTTCTTGATAGTGGCGCGCCGATTGGCGCTGGCGCTCCAGGTCTTCGGGCCGGATGGACCTTTTCACCTGCGCCGGCACTCCCGCGACGAGAGCGCCCCGGGGGACCTGCATCCCGACCGGAACGAGCGCCCCTGCGGCGACCAGCGACCCAGCCCCGACCGTC
>CAZOMY010000001.1:313735-427134 GCA_964581115.1 uncultured Ignavibacteriaceae bacterium
CCCGACCGTCACGTCGCTCCCGATCGACAGCGCATGCGTACCGGTCGTCACGTGCAGCACCGACAGGTCCTGGATGTTCGTCCTTTCACCGATCCGTATCCAATGCACGTCGCCGCGGATGACAGCGCCATACCAGACGCTGCTCCCCGCTCCGATCGTTACGTCGCCGATCACCACGGCATCGGGCGCCAGGAACACGTCGGCAGCCAGGGAGGGCATCCGCCCGTTGAACGGTCGTACGATCATCCCTTCCCTCGCGGCGGAGACCAGGAGCCCCGCTTCCATTTGATCAGCTCCACCTTGACGCTTCCGAGGATCACCTTCAATCGACCGACGATCGGAATGCGCGCTTCGTCGTCGCTGAACCAGCCCTCGAATCCGCCCGTCAGGCCGAACACGCCGACGAACTTTGCCGTACCGTCGAACCAAACCGTCCGTACCGGATGCGGGAAGGTGTCGATCCTGAGGTCCTCCCGCTTGTCGCGGAAATGGATCTCGGTGATCCCCTCCCGGTTGTCGACGAACGTCGGTATCCGCCACGAGCGGGGCTGCCGTACATTCTCGCGGGCGAAGAACAGCAGCGACATGCCGTCCACCGATCGTTCACGGATCGGGACGGTGTCACGACCGGCCACGACGTCTCGGCCTCCATGGGGACGACTTCCCCACGTATAGTACATCTTGCCGCGCGCATAGTCGAACTCCATCGTACGGAATCCGACCCCCGTCGCCGAGCTGTCCTCATTCAGCCACGAATGCGAGAACGCCTGCTCGTCCACGGTCCCGCGGAACAACATATGGAGGTCGACAAGCCAGCTCAGAGCCGGGTTGGAGTCCATGAAGACCTCCGCGCGGTAGACGGTCCGCCCGTCGCGCTCCAATCGGTCGGTGACCCGCGTCTTGATGACGCCGATATTAAAGAATGAGTAACTGACGCGGTATTCCAGCTCCTCGCCCACGTGGAACACCGGACGACCCGAAGGGTCTGCCGAACGGGCCTGGGCAGAAGCCGACGCCGCCCATCCGAGCATTACGAGGCCCAGCATCCACCGGGCCAGACCGCCATTCATAACACACTCCTTGCCGACTTAACGCAGACCGGCGATCTTTTCCGCCTCGGGGAACAAGGTCAACGCCTTCTGGAACTGCGCATCGACATCGAGCATTACGGCGATCCAGCCTTCAAACCCGAACAATGTCTGTGCGATCGTCGCCTTGAGGCGGGCGACGATGTACGAGCGGTCTTGCTCGTATTCCTTTTCGTTGATCTCGACGCCCTTGGAAGCGACAAAGCTCCGGAAATCCGTCACCACGCTCGCGGGCACCTCGTATTCTTCAGCAAAGGCCCGCATCCCCGACGATACGTAGGTCGTCCGGAGGCTCAGGCCGCGACCTTCCATGTACTCCTTGGTGAAATCGAAGAACAGGTTCCGTCGGACCATCGTGGAGAAGAGCCCGGTGACGTTGCCGGGCTTCACAATGTAGTCCGGCGTGATACCTCCGCCCCCCCGGACCGAGCGGCCTGCCGAGGTTCTGAACAAGGTGGCTGTGGAGTCGACCTTGGCATCGGCGCCGTGGTCGAGGTTCTCGCCTTCCTCCTCGTTACGTTGAAACGCCTCGCGCTGGTATTCGTCTTTCGCCTTTCCTTCGTACGGTCGCTGGATCAGTCGACCGCTGGGGGTGTAGTATTTGGCGATCGTCAGCCGGAAGGCCGAGCCGTCAGCCAGCTTCCACTGACGCTGGACGAGTCCTTTGCCGAACGTCGTTTCGCCCACGATAAGTCCGCGGTCCCAGTCCTGCACGGCTCCCGCCACGATCTCGCTGGCGCTCGCCGACCCATTATCGACGAGGATCACGATCGGCAGGCGTTCATACGCATCGCCGGTGCGGGCGTGGTGCGTTTCCTCGTTCTCCGGCCGTCGGGCCTTCGTATAAACGATCATCCGCGGCGACCCGGCAGCGCCTCCGTCGAGGAACAGATCGGCCATACGGTAGGCCTGATCGAGATAGCCGCCCCCGTTCATTCGGAGGTCCAAGACAAGCCGCTTCATGCCCGACGCTGTCAGGCGGGCGAGCGCTTTGTCCATCTCGTTGGCTGTGGTCTCCTTGAACTGGTTGACCCGCACATATCCGACCTCCTTGCCGACCATGAAGGCGGCGTCAACGCTGTTCAGCGGGATCTCGTCCCGGATGATCTCATAGTCGAGGATCTCCTTCGACCCGGGTCGGAGGATCGAGACCTTGACCTTGGTGCCGCGCGGTCCCCGAAGGGTGCGCATCACCTTATTGTCGTCAAAGCCGATGGCCGAGCTATCGTTGATCTTTACGATGCGGTCATTCGAAAGGATCCCAAGGCGCGCCGAAGGTCCCCCTCCCACCGGCTCGATCACCGTGATCGTGTCGTTGATGACGCGAAAAGCGACGCCGATCCCCTCGAACTTCCCGCGGAACTCCTCGGTGACGCGCTCGAACTGCTGCGGAGGAATGTAGACTGAATGCGGGTCGAGGGTGTTGAGCATTCCCGTGATCGCCGCCTCAGACAGCTTTTTGATGTCAACATCCTCGACGTAGTTCTTCTCCGTCAGACTGAGGACATCCTTGATCTTCGAGAGCTGCTCGAAGACGTTATCGGCTGAAACGAGGCGATTGATGCCCATGCCAGCGGCCAGACTGACCACAACCAGCGCCACCACGCTCCACAATGAGAATGTCCGCTTCATAAGGGCTTCCTTTGACCTCGCGATCGTTGGTTCCACGTCAGAATGGCAACATCCAGAATAGTAAACTAACGGTTTTCCTTTGAAATCCAAATATCCGCGTCACATCCTCCATTCAAGACCCAAGCGCACGCGTCGGGGGTCATACGTCGCGGATGGGTCGCCAAGCTCACCTCCCACTCGACCGCTCGAGTCCATCCAACGGACGTTGGAACGCCCAAGAATGTTTCGGCCGTCGGCATAGACGGTCAGCACGCCGCTGGACCCGAGGTGAAGCTCAATGGATGCCTTGACGTTCACGAACAGTACGTGTTCCATCCGTTGATTGTTCGGAACAAAGATCTTCGAAGAATCCAACGGTCGATATCCGTCGCGCGTCGGATAATACGTGAACGGCCGCGGCGAGTTGTAGAGCGCCACGGCGTTCAGGTGCACGAAGTCCCACATTGTCCATTCGGCATCGGCCTTGACCGTATGCCGTTGGTCCCAGCTCAACGGATACGGCCGCGTGGCAACGGGGAAGCCCCATTGCGCCAGGTTGATCCCTTGATCGGCGGCCTCCGTCACGCCTTCGGTGAACATCAGCGTGTATGAAATGCTTCCCCGAATGCGCTCCCCCGACTCACGCGTCAGCACCACTTCCAGACCCTCCGAACGCCCTTCGGCGTTGTTCACATACGACGCAAATCCGTAGTCGCCCGCCGACTTGCTGTCGAACGGAATGAGCGTCTTCACGTCGAGCTGGTTCGTCATCTTCTTGCGAAAGTGCGTCACGGAGCCGACCGTCTGGTCATCGATGCTTAGCTTGAGGCCGATCTCCCACGCCACCGTCCGCTCGGGTTGCAGGTCCGGGTTGCCGGCCTGAACATTCTTGGAGCCCACTGCAAGCTGTTGCGGCTGCGTTCCTGAGTAGAGCTGGTCGAACAGCGGAAATTGAAAATAATGACCGTAGTTGACGAACACGAACGTACGAGGACTGACGGGCGCCGTGTACGAGAGCCGGGGGCTTAGTTGCTGCTTGAGCATGGCCGGCGCGTATCCGGCGACCACCTGCCGGTATTCTCCCGGGGTCGTCGGTATGAATTCTACGATCGGACGGACCGCAAGGGGGTCGAGAAACTCCCACCGCACTCCGACCGTCAGGATCGACCCTTCGCTTTCGACCTGCACCTTGTCCTGGAGGTAGACCGACCCGGAGCGGGGGCGATACGCGTATGAATTGCCGAAGTTCAGCATCGGCGCGCTGGCGATGGGCTTGCCGTAGTACGTTCGCTGGGGCTCGACCTTTTGGAGCTCGGATCGGAGATCGTACTGATGCACCTCGGCACCCATCTTCCACATCTGGTCCTTCCAGCCGTCGTAGACCGATTCCAGCTTGAGCGTCCCCACCAGCTGCCGGGCATCAGCCCACCAGTAGCGCGTTCCGCGCACGACGTATCGAAGAAAGAAGTCATACTCGTACGGCGACGGATCACCCGGGATGCGCCCCTCTCCGATCTGTGACCGTTGTGCAAAGACGCTGGCCGTTCCGATCAGCGTCAGACCTGGCAGCGGCGAGGTGGCATACTGTAACGTTCCGCGTGCGGCCGTCCTTTCCCGCGCGGGCAGGCCGGAAAGATTGAAGCGCCAGCTGAACTCGTAGTCCCTCCACTTCTTCCATGAGTAGATGGCCTGGAGCGACAGGCGATCGGCGGAGCCGGGCGTCGACTCCAACTTGGTCAAGCCGCTGACCTCTGTCACGATCGGTGAAGCCACTTGACGCTGGAAGTCCTGCCACCAGCGTGTCTCGTCGGTGTGCAGCACGTTCGCCGTGAACAAGTAAAGACGGTCTTCAAGGATCGGCCCCGAACCTGCCAGTTCGGTCTCGACCCAACCCGAGTGTTCTTGGTTGAGCTTTCCGAGCCAGTTGTCGCGCTCGTGACGGATGGACCATCGCGGCATCCGGCTCGCCGCGCGCGTCACAACGTTCACGACCCCCGCCTGCGCGTTTCCGTACTCTGCCTCGAATCCACCCGTCTGCAACGTGATACCCGTGATCGCGCTGCGCGGAAGGGACGCGGACGATCCACCGCCCAGCACATCCATCACCGGCAGACCATCGACGAGGAATACGACATCGGTGGTCTTGCCACCTCGGACATTTCCCTCGTTCGTCGTTCCGGGCTGCAGCGCCAGGACGTCTTGCACGGTCGAGATCGGCAGGAGGTCCATTTTTTCCGAACCGACCATGAACGCCGTCGCCGCCAGGTCACGCTGGATGAGCGGCCGCACGGCGCGGATCTCCACGGCCTCCATCTCGACCGCCGTAGGCTCAAGGTCGGCATTGACGACTGTTCGGAGGTCGGCAAGGACACGCACAGCTCTGACGATCGTCGCGCGATATCCGAGATGGCTCACCTTGACGTCGTACAGCCCCGCCCGGATCTGACCGATGCGGTAGCGACCGTCCGTGTCCGTGACCGCCCCCAGCATCGTGCCGACCACGGTCACGGTCGCTCCGATGACCGGCTCCCCCGTTGAACGATCGCGCACGACTCCCTCAATCAGGCCATCGGTACCGGCCCAAAGGACCGAGACCAGAAGCACGGCGGGACCCAGTCGACGAAGGGACGCTGGGATCAGGGTTGTCATGGACACTCCCCCGGCTCGACGCGATCCGGACACGACTTATCGCTCACCCACGGCCTCGGGATGCAATAACCCACGATCAAGGGGACCGCCAGGGAGGCGTTCGTTCGAGGATAGAGGCGTGCCGAAGCGCGAACGACGAAGGTGGTGTATTCCGAGATCAGACGCTGAGAACAACCCAGGTCCTGTCGCCACCGCATGACCTCGTCGAGCAACTGACGTCCCGAATCGTCGACGAAATCATAGCGTACCCGGAAAGCGACCGAATCGCCCGGGTCGACTGTCAGCCGCCGACTCAGCGGCGAGAAGGAACGCGCCGACAACTCATACGTCGTCAGCGCAAAGCTTCGGATCGTGGTCTCATCAGACCCCAACATGACCGTGATCCTGCCTTCGAGGTCGATCGAATCGTCGAGCGTCTCGTCGAAGCGGTTGACCAGAACGAATGCGATGTCGATGGCGATCGCATCCGGCCGGTACACGACCGTTGTCGACAGGGAGGTTTCAAAGAGGTCTTGGGGGTCTTCGTAGGCAGGCAGGTGTTCAGTGCACGCCAAGCCGGCCATGGCTAGGACCGCCGCCCCCAGTATTTGCGCGAGGAGCGTCGGCGGCACGCGTCGGCGACCGGTGTCGCTCGGGCTGGTGGCGGCTGGATGCAGAGACGGCACGATTCAGGGAGATGAACGCTCAGGCTTCATCTGCGGGAAGAGAATGACATCACGGATCGAATCCTGTCCCGTCAGGAGCATCGTCAGCCGGTCGATGCCGATACCCAGGCCGGCGGTCGGTGGCATGCCGTACTCCAACGCGCGCAAGTAGTCCTCGTCCAGCACTTGCGCCTCTTCATCACCTCGTGCGCGAAGGCCCATTTGGTCTTCGAACCGGGCGCGTTGGTCGAGAGGGTCGTTCAACTCGGAGAAGGCGTTGCAGATCTCGCGGCCGAGGACGATGGCTTCGAATCGTTCGACCAGCTCGGACGCCGACCGGTGTCGCTTCGCCAGCGGGGACATCGACACCGGATAATCGGTGATGAACGTCGGTTGAACGAGATGCGGCTCGACGCGTTCACCGAAGATCTCGTCGATGATCGCCCCGGCTCCGAGTTTAGGGTCGATCTCCACACCCAATCGCTTCGCCGCCGCTCGCAGACCAGCTTCATCGAGTCCGGACAGGCCCTCTCCCGTCCGTTCTTTGATGGCGTCGAACATCGTGACGCGCCTCCACGGCGGCGAGAAATCGATGACCGTCCCTCCCACCGTCACCTGAGGAGAGCCGTTGAGCTCCACGGCGACACGGCTGATCATCTCTTCGACGAGGGACATCATCCACACGTAGTCGCGATACGCCACGTAGAGTTCGAGCATCGTGAACTCGGGGTTGTGGGTCTTGTCCATCCCCTCGTTCCGGAAGTCCTTCGAAATCTCGTAGACGGCGTCGAACCCTCCGACGATGAGGCGTTTGAGGTACAGCTCATCCGCGATGCGCAGGTACAGGTCGACGTCCAGCGCGTTATGATGCGTTTTGAAAGGGCGTGCCGATGCGCCGCCGTACAACGGCTGCAATACCGGCGTCTCCACTTCGAGGCATCCGCGTTCGTCCAGGAACCTTCTCATCGTGCTGATGATCTTGGCCCGTTTGACGAAGACGTCGCGGACCGACGGATTCACGACCAAGTCGACGTAGCGCTGGCGGTAGCGGATCTCTTTGTCGGAGAGCGGGTCGAAGACGATCTTGGAGCCGTCGGGCTGCACCTGCTCCTTGGCGATCGGAACCGGGCGGAGCGATTTTGCGAGCAAGACGTACGAAACGGCATGCACCGAGACCTCACCGCTTCGCGTACGGAAGACGAAGCCGTTCACGCCGACGATGTCGCCCAGGTCCATCAAACGAAAGATGTCGTAGGACTCGCCGAGATCATCACGTTTGAGGTAGACCTGAATGCGTCCGGTCGCGTCTTGGAGATGGCAGAACGATGCCTTTCCCATCCTCCGGATCGACATGATGCGTCCGGCGATGGCCACGTGCATGGTCGGTCCGTCGTCCCTGAATCGAGCCAGGATCTCGGCGGCGGTCGATGTGCGATCGAAGGAATGCGGATACGGATCGATGCCTTTGGCGCGCAGTTCGCGCAATTCTTCGCGCCGTCGGACCATCTGATCATTGAGGTCGTCGAGGGGATGAGGCGTCGCTGGTCCAGTCGAACTCATGGCGTTTGGCGTTTCGGTCAGGGCTGCACACGGCCTCTGGGATACGCAGGCAGCGTCAACCGGTCGGGAGGACACCGGTTTGCGAGAGCGGTCCATTCGTACAGCCTTTCGGCATGCTGCGGACCGACGAGAGACCAGGAGAAGCGCCACTCCCAATTGCCGTCGGTCGTTCCCGGCAAGTTCATGCGATGCTCCGTTCCCAGTTCGAGGACGTCCTGGAAGGGCACGACCGCGAGGTCGGCCACGGAGTTCAGCGCCGCACGGATCATGGCCTTTGTCAGAGAGGGTCCGCTGACGCCCAGGTATCGTTCTGCAAACTCACGTTCGTGGTCCGTGGCCGTGCGCGACCAGCCGACGGTCGTATCGTTATCGTGCGTGCCGGTGTAGACGACGAAGTGCGGTCCGTAGTTGTGCGGCAGGAAAGCATTCTCCGGCCCCCCGGCAAACGCGAACTGCAGCACCTTCATGCCCGGAAGTTCGAACCCGTCTCGAAGGGCGGTCACTTCGGGGGTGATGACGCCAAGGTCCTCGGCGATGATGGGCAGATCCTTCAACTGACGCTTCACCGTGCGAAACAGGGCTTCGCCGGGAGCTTTGACCCAACGACCCTTGACAGCGGTCTTCTCCGTCGCGGGGATCTCCCAGTACGCCTCAAACCCGCGGAAATGGTCGACGCGTACGATGTCGAACAGGGCCAGCGTCGCCCGGAAGCGTTCCACCCACCATTTGAATCTCTTCTCCTCCATCACTTTCCAGCGGTACAGCGGATTTCCCCACCGTTGTCCTGTGACGCTGAAATAGTCGGGAGGTACTCCGGCGACGACCGTCGGGTCGCCGTTGCCATCAAGATGGAACAGGTCTTGGTGCGACCAGACGTCGGAGCTATGGTGGGCGACGAAGATCGGGATATCCCCGATAAGTCTGACGTTCCGTTCATTCGCGTAGCGCTTCAGCGCGTCCCACTGTCGCCGAAAGCACCACTGGACGAATTCATGATGCCGCACGCGCTCTTCGTGCTCCCGCCTGGCCGCCTTGAGTGCGGCCGGCTCACGGTGGACCAACGGCTTCGGCCACGACGTCCAGAGCACCTGGCCGTGGGCTTCGTTCAACGCTTGAAAGAGCGCGTAATCGTCGAGCCACGAACGCTCGGCTTTGCAGAAGGCCTCGAACGCCGACCGGTCGGCTGCCGTCGAGCCGGCAAAGAACCGGCGCGACGCGGTCCACAACATACGGGCGCGGAAACCGATCGCCTGAGCGTAGTCCACCTTCTGTTCCGGAAACGACGGAGCCGACGCAAGCTCCGCGTCCGTAAGCCAGCCGTGACGCTTCAGGTCCTCGAGGTCGATGACAAGCGGATTGCCGGCGAACGCCGACAAGGACATGTATGGTGAGTTCGCCAGCCCACCCGGACCGAGCGGAAGCATCTGCCAGATCCGCTGACCGGCCAGAACCAGCCAGTCGACGAAGTGATATGCCGATGGCCCGAGGTCTCCGTTTCCGTACGGTCCGGGAAGCGAGGTCAGGTGCAGCAGGATGCCAGCCGATCGTTGGAATCGCATTCGTTCATCCTTGTCGTTGTCGGCGTCGTCCGCCAGTGCGGGTATCTTGCCCCGTCAGTCGTCGAAGCCAGAGGACTTCATCGTTCGTCAAGAACCTCCAAGACCCGCGCGGCACGCCCAAAGGGGTCAAGCCTGCATACGAGACGCGGTCCAGCTGACGCACATCGTGCCCCAGCGCCTCGAACATCCTCCGAACTTCGCGATTACGTCCTTCGCCGATCGTCAGGAGCACCTTCATCCGCCTGCTGCCTTCGATCACTTCGGCCCCGAGCGCGCGGGCAACTCCATCTTCTAGTCGGATACCGCGGCGCAACTTGGCCAACTCATCATCCTGCACCGGACGGGCCGTGGTGACACGGTAGAGTCGTTCGATCTCAAGCCTTGGATGGAGCAGCGCATGCGCCAGAGCGCCGTCGTTGGTCATCAAGAGCACACCCGTGGTATTCCGGTCCAGCCGACCCACCGGGAAGATGCGCTGGCGCACTCGGACGTAGTCCATCACCGTTCGGCGTCCCCGCTCGTCGCTCACGGTCGTGATCGTATCCTTCGGTTTGTTAAAGAGGATATAGACCGGCTTTTCGGCGAGACCCACGGCCCGGCCTTCGACCATGACGCGGTCGCGTACGGGGTCGACCCGCACGCCGAGCGACGTGACCGGACGTCCGTTGATCGTGACTGCCCCTTCCGCGATAAGCTCGTCCATCTTGCGCCTTGAGCCCAAACCCGCCATCGCCAGAAAGCGATTCAATCGAACAGGCGCTTGATGAAGCCCGAGATCTTTTGTTTCCACGTTTGCCAGCGATTACGGGGTTGTGTTGAGGCGCCGTCAAGCGTGCCAGACCCGGCTGGCGCATCCGCCGTCCCGGGACTCACCGCCTTGGACCTCTCCGGTGCCGGCTCGGCGATCAGGGCCACCTCTTGGACGGCCGGGACCGGCTCCACCTCAGGCATCGGCTGCCGGTCAACGGAATCAGCGGAGGGTGAGGTCTCTTGCGGTCGGTCGAAGGGCAACTCGGCCGTCGAGCGGGTCTTCAACTCACGCTTCGATGTTCGCGGAACGATCTCGACCGCCGACGATTCGAGTCCGGCGCGCTTCTTTGGAATGTGCGGTAGACGCGACTTGAATTCCTCTTCCGTCGCGGCCTTCTCAGCCGCGGCTTGGGCTTCGAGCATGCGTCGTTCAGTCTCGAATTGTGTCTCTCCCAGGATCTCCTCGATCTCACGCGGACGCGGCAGGTCGGTGATCTCGTTGAGTCCGAAGTGCTTCAGAAAGTCCCGCGTCGTGCCGTAGAGCAGCGGCCGGCCCACGGTCTCGGCCCTGCCTGTAACGGTGATGAGTTCCTTCTCCAGAAGCGTCTTGAGCACATAGTCGCAATTGACGCCTCTGATCGATTCCAGCTCACCCTTGGAGATCGGCTGTTTGTATGCGATGATGGCGAGCGTTTCAACGCCCGATTGCGAGAGTTTTCGCCTTCCCTGCTCACGGCGCAGCTTGCCGAGCCAGTCGGCGTACTCCTTTTGGGTGGCGAACTGGAATCCCCCCGCGATCGGAAGGATGCGGTAGGGCCGGCCGGCCGCGCGGTATTCGTCGTTCAGCTCCTTGACGATCGACCGTATCGTCTCAGCCTCGATCTTCCGTTCTTCGCCGCTCCCTGCCGGGGCGCTATACTCGTAAATGGCCTTGAGCTGTTTGACCGAGAGCGGTTCCTCGGCGGCGAAGATGAGCGCCTCGATGAGCGCCTTCATCGTGGTCGGAACGGCCAGGGCTGCCGGGGGCGGCGGCGTTGCGTCTTTCGACTCGGACGGTATGAGCTCGTCCTGACTCACGCCACGTTCCTCATAATGTAGAGGTCGCCGAATGGATCGGCCTGCCTGACGACCACCTGCCGTGCGCGGATCACTTCGAGCAGCGCAAGGAAGGTGACGACGATCCGGATACGCTCGTGCATATCGCGGACCAGGTCGTAAAAGGTCCCCTCCGAGCGGCGGCTGAAAAAATCGACGATGTACGCCATCTGTTCTTCGATCGTCACATTGACGCGTGCGATCTCGTGAACGGTCCGCTTGGGAACCCGGTCCATCGCAAACTGGAATGAGGCGATGAGGTCGAACAGGCTCACATCGCGCACGAGGTCGTCGGCCGTTTCGACGGGCAGATCGACGGGGTCGGCCTCGCGATAGCCGCGAGGCGACAGGAGCATCGCTTCGGCTTCGAGCCCCCGCATCCCCTCTGCCACTTCCTTGAAGCGCTTGTATTCCACGAGACGCTTGACAAGGCTTGCGCGCGGGTCTTCGTCGTCGACTTCGGCCCCCGGTTCGGGCGGCAACAGCATTCGAACCTTGATCTGCATCAGTTCTGCCGCCATCACGACGAATTCGCCCGCGATCTCGAGGTCGAGTTGCTGCATGTAGTGAATATAGCTGAGAAACTCCTTCGTGATCCGTGCGATCGGAATGTCGTAGATATCCAACTCGTCCCGCTTGATGAAGAACAACAGCAGGTCGAGAGGGCCTTCGAAATCCTGGAGCTTGACGGCGTAAGTGTTCATCGGTTCAATGCGTCTCAGCCGAGCTTCATGACCGCATGCACGCGGTCCATGGTCTCCGCGGCCACGACGCGTGCGCGCGACTCTCCGTCGCGCAAGATCGCTCGGACCTCGTCGGGACTCGATTCGAAGCGCACCCGCCGTTCGCGGATGGGAGCGGTGGCCTCCACGATCCTTGCGGCGCAGCGCACCTTGCAGTCGACACAGCCGAGCCGGCCCGACTCGCAACCCTCACGGATCTCGGCAACCTCGCCTGGATTGAACTTCTGATGATACGCAAAGACCAGGCAGACATCCGGACGTCCGGGGTCGTTCCGTCGGACCTTTTGCGGGTCGGTCACAGCCGTGCGCATCTTCATCCGGATCTCTTCGGGGCCGTCGGAGAGCAAGATCGAATTGCCGAGCGACTTGCTCATCTTCTTGCCGTCGAGACCGGGGAGTCGCGGAAATCTCGTCACGCGTCCCTCGGGCTCGGGGAAGACCTCTCCGTACTGCGCGTTGAACCGGCGGGCGATCTCGCGCGTGATCTCGATATGCGGCAGCTGGTCCTCTCCGACGGGCACCACCTCGCCGCGATAGAGCAGAATGTCCGCGGCCTGGAGGACCGGATAGCCCAAGTGTCCATAGGCGATGGTTTCGAGCTCGAGGTCGCGCACCTGCTCTTTCAGGCTTGGGTTGCGCTCCAGACGCGCAGTCGTGATGAGCATCGAGAAGAGCAGATGCAACTCGGCGTGTTGTTTCACCTGCGACTGGCGGAACACGGGGCTGCGAGCGGGGTCGATGCCTGCCGCAAGCCAGTCCACGACCATCTCGAACGAGTTCGCCTCGAGCGAACTCGAATCGGGGTCTGTGGTCAGCGCATGATAGTCGGCGATAAGATGGTAATTCTGAAACTCGTCCTGCAGGGCGACCCAATTCTCCAGGGCGCCGACGAGATGTCCGAGATGCAGCTTGCCCGTCGGGCGCATCCCGCTCAGAATGACCCGCTTCGTGGATGGTGTCAGGGGATTGATACTCCTTCGTGTGGATCCCGCCGACGGATCGCCTCACGGCGGCTGGCGACGGGGGTGTGTCAATTCATGAAGAGGTACGGCTTCCAGTGATCGTCGACGGACCCGACGAAGTGCCTCAGGAACATGACATGATTCGGCCGGATGGGCCGGCGGCGCAGGACCATGTTCGCCTCGTGAGGAGTCCGGTCCCCTTTTCGGTTGTTGCAGCCAACACAGGCGGCCACAAGGTTCTCCCACGTATCGTTACCCCCTCTTGCGCGTGGGATGATGTGGTCGACGGTCAACGTCTGGTCGCTGCGCCCGCAGTATTGGCAGACATGCCCGTCGCGTCGAAGGACGTTCTTCCGCGAGAGCACGATCTTCTTGTACGGTACCCGCACATAAACCGCCAACCGGACGACGCTGGGGAACGGCATCGAAGAAGAGACGGAGCGCAACCGTTTGCCGTCCGATGCGGCGATTAATTCAGCCTTTCCCAGCCAGAGCAGACCGATGGCCTTTCGGACGTTGCAGACGCTCAGCGGCTCGTAGTTGTGATTGAGCACGAGAACCTTACTACCCGAAAGCCCGACACTCCGATGCATCTCATATTTCGCGCTGAAGACCCTTCTCCTCCTGATGCAGGTTAGAGAACTTTGCTCAAACACTGGTTGAGGAACCTTTGGCTTCCTACGTAAAAAATATAGCCCATTCAATCGCCAGAGTCAAGAATTCAGTCGTTTTTTGCGGTTTTTCTCATTCCTGATATCTCCGAGCGGTTGATACCTCTCACGGATCTCGGACATGGAGTCTCCTCCGTACTTCTCAAGAAAGGAATTCCCCAAGACGGGAGCCACGACCGCTTCGGCAATGACGCCGGCGGCTGGGACTGCGCATGCATCGGAGCGCTCGTAACGCCCCTTCGAAGATCGGCCTGTTGCAATGTTCACCGAGGGCAGGGGTACCGCAAGCGTCGCGATCGGCTTCATGGCTCCGCGAAGTACGATCGGTTCGCCATTCGTAACGCCACCCTCCAATCCTCCAGCGCGATTCGTGGCACGACCGATCCGGCCGGCACGAACGACGAAGGCGTCATGCACTTCCGAGCCGAGTCGTCGGGCATTCTCGAAAGCGTCTCCGAACTCCACACCTTTCACCGCAGGAATGGCCATGATCGCCTGCGCCAGGGCGCCATCCAGCTTTCGGTCGGCTTGGACATAACTACCGAGGCCGATCGGCAGGCCGGTCACGAGAACTTCGAAGATCCCTCCGAGCGTATCTCCCGCCTTGCGTGCGCGCCGAATGGCTGCGACGGCTTTGGCGGCAACGCCGGGGTCCAACATACGCACCTCCGAGCGGTCCGCCTCCTCCGTCACCTTGTACGCTCCGCATGAGGCGCGCGTGTACTTCGCGATCTTCCGATCGACGGCCGACCGATCGTCAAGACGCACGGGGCCGATGGCCGTGACATGACTGCCGACGAAGATGCCGACGTCCTCGAGAAACTTCCGCACGACCGTTGCACATGCCACGCGGATGGCCGTTTCCCGCGCGCTCGCCCGCTCGATGACGTTTCGAAGATCAAGATGCCGGTACTTGACGCTGCCGACATAGTCGGCATGCCCAGGCCGGGGAATGAGCACCGGCTCGACGCCCGCTCCGTCACCCTCCACTGCCAAGACACGGAGCCAATGCTCGTGATCGATGTTCCGGATCTGCAGAACCACGGGAGCTCCGGTCGTGCGGCCGAACCGGACGCCTCCGGCGATTTCAACGCCGTCGGATTCGATGCGCATCCGACCGCCGCGTCCGTATCCCTGCTGACGACGCCTGAGCTGGTGGTCGATGTAACCCTTGGCGATCTCGAGGCCGGCCGGCAGACCATCGATGATCCCGGTCAGGACTCGACCGTGCGATTCACCACCGGTGAGAATGCGGATCATGTTCAGCGCTCCTTGCTCATTTCCTTCAGAGACCGTTCGTCGCTACCCGGCCCATCGGGAACAACATACCGCGATTTCGATGCACTGGCAATCGCCGACATGAAAAAAGGCGCTCCGGAACCGAACCGGAGCGCCTTTGAGCATCGCCTTGGCCGCCTAAGCCGCTATCGAGGCTTCTCGACCGCGACAAAGCGGACGCGTTTATCCGTACCCTTGACACGCAGCATGACCGCATCACCAGCTTTCAGCCGGTCGACCGCCTCCTTGAATTCCGAAGGATCCTGGACGGCTCGGTCGCCGACCGATAGAATGACGTCTCCTTTTGCGAGTCCGCGTGCATTTGCGGGACCGAAGGGATCGACCTCGTCGACAAGAACGCCCCGCTCCACGTCGTAGGTCTTGCGGCTGCGATCATCCAGTCCGCGCACCTTCATGCCCAACGAGGAGATCTCCTCAACGGACGGCTTCGACTCGGCCGGTGCCGGCCGTCGCTCGGACGGCGCATCGCTTGCCGCCACGGTCGTCTCCTCGTCATCGCGCGGTTTGAGCGTCACCTTCTTTTCAAGCACCTTTTTGTTTCTGAAGAGCTTGAGCGTGACGGTCTCGCCCGGGTAACGACTCGCCACAACGCTCTGCAGGGCATTGGCCGTATTCACCTCGACGCCGTCCACCGAAAGGATGATGTCGCCCAGCTGGAGTCCCGCCTCCTCACCCGCACTGTTCTTGTTGATGCCTTGGACGATGACCCCGCGGGCCTTCTCCAGTCCCGCCGCTTTGGCCGTCACGGCATCGACGTTCTGGATCTGCACACCGATGAAACCGCGTCGCACCTTGCCGTACTTGATCAGATCAGTAGCGACCTTCTTTGCCAGATTGATGGGGATGGCAAAGCTATAGCCCTGATAGCGGGCGTTCGTCGTGGCGATGGCCGTGTTGATGCCGATGACGCTGCCATTCACGTCGACCAAGGCACCGCCGCTGTTGCCCGGGTTGACGGCCGCGTCGGTCTGGATGAAGTTCTCGATCCCATATCCGGTGTTTTGATCGTCGATGATCCGGATCTGGCGGCCGAGGGCGCTCACGATGCCCTGCGTCATGGTCGAAGACAGGCCGAGCGGATTGCCGAACGCGAAGACGACGTGTCCGACCTCAACTTCGTCAGAATTGCCGAGCGCCGCGACGGGCAGATCGCTGGCCTGGACCTTGATCACGGCGAGGTCCGTGTACTGGTCTGTTCCCACCAACCGCGCCTGGAACTCCCTTGTGTCGGGCAAACGGACGGTGATGCCGTTCGCAGCCGCGTTCTCGATGACGTGATTGTTCGTCAGGATGTATCCGTCCGGCGTCAGAATAACGCCTGAGCCGGCGCCAAGCTCGGGTCCGCGACGAGGCATTCGGAACTCCGGTCCGAAGAAGCGGTGGAAGAACTGCCCGCCGCCATCTTCATCCGACTTCGCTTCCGGGTCCGTTTTGACCGTGATGTAGACGACGGTCGGATTCACATTCCGTGCGATCTCCTGGTAGGCATCGTTGAGTGCCTTCAGTGCCGCGCTAGCCTTCGGCGGTGCCTTCTGGCTGCCGATCGTGACGTCTTGTACGGCGAACGTCACGCCAACGCCCTTGATGCCTGATACGAGGATCACTCCAAAAACGATCCCGAGCGACACGAGAATGACCGCCAGGATCACCGAACGGGTCGACATAGCTTCCTCCATGACTGTACTTTTTGTGGCCCGCATTATTCAGAATGTGCCACCTGTGAATCGATCACTTCACGAACCAGTGAAGACGTACGCAACGGCGTCCGCTGTTCCAAGTGAAACCGCTCATACAAACGCAGGACGGTTTCCATTTCGTTCCGGGTGGCAGTGGGCGAGGGATCGCGGCCCGCCTCGGACAACGGACAGGATTGCAGTCGTTGCAGCACATCCAACGTTCCGCTCGAAATGAGCGTTTCAGACCAATCTTCACGGCCGCCGCTCCGCTGGAGAAGGGTGATCACGGCCTGTTCGCACTCACCGCACAGGGGACCGCCTTTCCTCACATGATATCGCAAACGGGTGGGCGCTGACGGAAGCACGTTCGTCCCGCAGCGGACGCATCGGGCGAACGACGGCGCGAATCCGAGTGCGCCGATGGACTTCCATCGAAAAGCGATCAGAACATCCGCGAGGCCCTCGTCTTGTCGGTCAGCAGCACGGAGTCCGTCGATCAGGAGCTCATAGAGGTCCTGGTGCGGCTCTCCCGGATGCGTCGAAACGTTGACCACTTCGACCATCTGCAACATGGCCGCTGTGGCCGCGAGGGACGACGACAAGCGACGAAAACGCTCCACGAGGTCGGCCTGAGCCAGCGTCTGCACTTCGCGCGTCTCGCGCGCATGGTACACCGCTACGATATGCGCACCGGGGTCGAGGGCAGATCCGAACCTTGCCTTTGCCGACCGGGCTCCTTTGGCTACGACGGCGACCTTCCCATGGTCCCTTGTGAATAGGGTGACGATCTTGCTTGTGTCACCGTACCGGATTGCCCGAAGCACCACTGCCGGTGATTTGACGATCATCGTTGGGCTCCGGTTCCAGCCATGCTTTCGAGCTGCGATACGTCCGGCGGGCGAACCACGCCCCGGTCCGTTATGATCGCCGCAATGAGCGCCGCAGGGACGACATCAAACGCCGGGTTATAGACCTCACTTCCCTCCGGCGCGACGCTGCGGCCACCGCATCCGCTCACCTCGGCAGCATGGCGCTCTTCAATGGGAATGGCTGAAGCGTCGGCGGCAGTGCGATCGATCGTCGTACTCGGGGCAGCGACGATGAATGGAATACCATGAGCCCCGGCAAGGACGGCGAGCCCATAGGAGCCAACCTTGTTGGCCACATCGCCATTCAGGGCGATGCGATCGGCACCGACGATCACCGACCGGACCATTCGTCGCTGCATCAGCACGCCCGCCGTCGAATCGGTGACCAGGGTATGCGGAACGCCCAGGCGCTTCAGCTCCCACGCGGTGAGTCGCGCTCCTTGGAGCAATGGCCTGGTCTCACCGACGTACACGCGGCTGATCCGTCCTTGTTCCCACGCCCGGAAGATGACCCCAAGGGCCGTTCCGATGCCTCCGGTCGCCAACATCCCCGTATTGCAGTGGGTCAGGACCGCTCCGCCTACCGGCAGCAGCGGCGCTCCCCGCTCTGCGATGCGCTCGCACGCCAGCCGCTCATCCTCGTGGATCGCGCGGGCCTCCCGTTCGAGATCCTCCACGTCGTTACGGGTCACGAGCGTGCCCGGTTGCACCGATCTGCGCATCCGGTCGATCGCCAAGGCCAGGTTGACGGCCGTCGGCCGCGCCGTGGCAATGGCTTCCCACTGCGTTTGCACCTGCTCCCACGGACGTCCGACGTTTCGCTGTGCGGCAAGCACCGCTGCGTAGGCGCCCGCGATACCGATGAGCGGCGCCCCGCGTATCGCCAGCTCTTGGATGGCACCAACGACGACCGACGGATCGTCGGTGTCGACCATGGCGGTCTCGTGCGGCAAACGCGTCTGGTCGAGAAAGCGGAGGTGCCGTTCATGCCATTCAAGCGGTTCGATCATCGCTGGTCGCAGAGGTAGGCTGGAAGTTGAACCGGCCATTCTCCGCGCGAACAGAGAACGGCCGGCGTCGACAACGCTCAACGTCCGATCGGATCATGCTTCATCGAACCGGGAGAGGTCCATGAACGCCCGGAACCGGTCCTGGATCTTGAGCGTCGATAGATCGCGCAGGCCGTCGACGCTGAAGCGCTCAACGCAGAAGGATGCCAGCGTGCTGCCGAAGATAACAGCGCGCTTCAAATTGGCATCGGACAGGTCATCTGTCTTGGCCAACCATCCAATGAACCCCCCGGCGAATGAATCGCCCGCGCCCGTCGGGTCGTACAGATTCTCGAGGGGATAGGCCGGCGCGGAGAAGATCGTCTCTTCGGTGACAAGCAGGGCACCGTGCTCGCCTTTTTTGATGATGACGATGCGCGGACCCATGCTCCGGATGACGCGGGCCGCTTTGGTGAGGTTCGGTTCGCGCGTCAATAAACGCGCCTCGGAATCATTTAGAATGAGGACGTCGATGACTTTGAGCGTTTCGCGCAACTCGTTCGGCGTCGACTCGATCCAGTAATTCATCGTGTCGCCGACAACGAGCCGCGGCTTGCTGATCTGGTCGAGGACCTTGCGCTGGAGACCCGGATGGATGTTGCCAAGACACACATACGCGCTGCGCCGATAATTGTCGGGGATCTTCGGGTCGAAGGCGGAGAAGACGTTCAACTCGGTCAGAAGCGTGTCGCGGTTGTTCAGATCATAGTGGTAGCGTCCGGCCCAGCGAAAGGTCCTGCCCTCTTTCACCACCTGCAATCCGTCGAGGTCGATCCCCCGCTCCTCGAGAAAGCGCATATGCTCCTGAGGAAAGTCTCCGCCGACAACACCGACACACCGGATGGGCTTGGTGAAGAAGGACGCCGCCGTCGAGATGTACACCGCCGAGCCGCCCAAGGCGTTCTCGACGCGACCGAACGGCGTCTCGACGGAATCCAACGCGACAGAACCGACGACCAACAGACTCACGGGCGATCCTTTCGAATATTCAAGCTTCGGGCATCCGAGTGCGCTCGGCCAGGTCTGGCTGTGCCAGCAGGTCTTCTTCGAGATAGTCGATCAGTCTGCGATCGCCGGGCCACGCCACACAATGCCGGGCTTCGTCGGGGACGAGCCAGCGCGCGTCCTGATGCTCCGAGGACAGCACGACGTCGGCGGACGGTTCGACCTCGGCGGCGAATTGCGGCGTCAGATGCACGGTGTCGGTCCGAGCGCCATAGAAACCGTTGATGCCCGGAACGACCCACAACGCTCTGATCGGCAGTCCGGTCTCTTCGCGCACCTCGCGCCATGCCGCCGCGACCGCCGACTCGCCATCGCGGATCGTGCCAGTAACGAACTGCCAGAGGCCGGGATACAATTGTTCGTGGGCGGACCGCTGCACCAGGAGGATCTCGAGACGCGCCCCGCGATGACGGAACACGAGCACTTCGACGAACGAGGACGCGATCGATGGCATGGAAGATAGCCGAAATTGAGGCCGATTCCAATGAAGCGCGAGATCTACCGATCACCGACCGCAGGGATCCCGAAGGCGGGCGTGGCCCGACGGACAGCATTGCGGACGGCCTCGGGGATCAGTCGTGCACCACACTCCGCGATGACGTCGAGGTCGGCCGTTTCGTGGCCGCACGACAGGGCGTAGGAAACGTCTCCGTCGTACGACGTATGCACCGGGGCGATCACACGTGCAAAACCGTCGTGCATGCGTTGCGCCACACGCAGGCATTCCACTTTGCTGAGCCCGGCGTTGGTCATAAGGACGGCCAGTGTTGTGTTGGTACGGTCAAGGACGCGGCCACGCGCAAACGGCCGTAACGGGGACCGTGCGGCGGACCAGGATCCGTCCGGTTCTCGAGCTCCAGCCACGATCGTGCCTTGGTCATCGAGCACGTCGCCGACGGCATTCACGGCCACGACGACCTGCACAACGAGCGCACCCTCGCGCCATTCAGCCGCTCCGAATCCGCCCCGCATGCGGCCTTCGAGCCCGTTCCATTTGCCGACCGTGGCACCGGTGCCGACACCGATCGATCCTTGCACATCGACCACTGAGCGCGCCGCCTCGCACGCCAGACGCCCCTCTGCCGGCCCCGGCCGAATCTCCCGCGAACCGACGTTCAGGTCGAAGATCACGGCCGCCGGAACGATCGGCACGACTCCCCACGGCGTGCGGTAGCCCGTTTCGCGCTCCTCCAGCCATCGCATGACTCCATCCGCTGCGGCCAGTCCAAATGCACTTCCTCCGGTCAGGACAATGGCGTGCACCTGCTCCATCTTCTTGTCGACCGCCAGCAAGGACATCTCGCGCGAGCCGGGCGAGCTGCCGCGAACTTCGGCGCTGGCTATTGTCTGCGGTGGACAGAGTACGACGGTGCATCCGGTACCGTTCAAAGGGTCGGACCAATGGCCCACCCGGAATCCATCGAGAAGCTGGATCGTTTCAGGCATGACGTTGGTCGGAAAGCGAGGACAATAGGATCGCACCCGCCGCGGCAACGTTCAGGGATTCAGCACGTCCGCCGCGGGGGATGGACACCCGATGTGAGGCCAGTGCCCGGACCGCAGGACTCACGCCATGCGCTTCGCTGCCCACGATGACTGCCGCGCGGTTGCGCGGAGCCCAGCGGTGCCATGTTCCACCCTCCACCTCGGCGGATGCCAGCGCCACACCCTGGTCCGCCAGCCACCGGCAAGCCGTCGGAAGATCGTCGACCTCGACCGTCACAAGATGAAAGAGGGATCCCATCGTCGCGCGAACGACCTTCGGATTGCTGATAGAGGCACAACCGGGACCCAGCACAACGCAGGTCAGTCCGAACCAATCGGCCGTGCGGATGAGCGTACCGACATTGCCGGGGTCGGCGACCGCGTCGAGCACCAGCACATCCCCCCGGCTCGGGACGTCCTGCATCGTCGCACGCCGAAGGCGCGCAACGGCGAGGATCCCTTGATCCTCGTTGACGTCGCTGAGCGCACGAAGATCGGATGCCCGGCCAGCGCGGACCACGACGGAACGTTCGGTACACCGCCGGAGCAGGGAAGGTCCTTGAGGCGGGAGTCGTTCAAGGTCGATGACGACGCGGTCGACGGTCCAAGTTGACGATAACAGCTCTTCTACCGACCTCCACCCTTCGACGAGCAGGGTTCCCGACGTCTCACGGCCCTTCTTGGTCGTGAGCGAACGAAGGTGCTTTGTTTCTGACTTCGAAAGCGGACGGAGGTCCGCGGGCCGGCGATTGCTCATGGCGTGCACGCTTCGGAGGACTAACGAACGAGGACCATTTTCTTCGTGCTCACGAAATCGCGCACTTGTGCGTTGTCAAGAGGGTGCGCTTCGAGCTTGAAGAGATAGACGCCGCTGGCCAGTGAACCTGCTTCATAGAGGGTCTCGTATTGTCCGGCTGCTCGTTCACCACTGACGATCGTGGCCAACCGTTCACCCAGCATGGTGTAAAGGGCGATATCGACCCGGCTTCGGTGCTCCAACGCATACCGGATGATCGTTTGGCCTCCCGTCGGGTCGGACGTCGGCTGTTCGAGGGTGAACATCCGTGTCGCCGCGGGCTCCCGCGTGATGACGGGAACGACGGGCGCCGAGAGGAGGCGGAACGAGCCGGTGTCGGGGCTCCACACCTCCGCCAATCCGTCGCTCACGCTTGTCGTCCATGAGTAGACCTGCTCTAAAGCCAATCGATCACGGCCGAACAATGCGATGCTGGTGTCGGAGATGCCGGCGATGCTCGTATCGAGACTTCCGCCCCACAGCCGGAGCGTGTACCAAAGCACGTCATCATCATCCGGATCCTGCGCCCCGCGCCAGGCCAGGTCGACCAGCCGGCCGAACGTGATCCGCGCCGTATCGTGACGCAACGCCGGCGTCGGGTAGACCGGAGGGCGGTTTCGGTCGAGGACCGTGACACGCATGACCTCTTCGCTGCTTTGACGTCCATCACCGGCAGAGACGATAATGAGATAGTTGCCTGACTGCTCGTACCCCGGAGTCCACTGCAACGCTCCTCTCACGTCAACGGCGACCCCTTCCGGAGCAAGTTCGAGGTGGTAGCGCACGGAGTCTCCATCGGGGTCGAGCGCAGGCAGATGGACGATCAGCGGCTCCATTTCGAAGACGACGGTATCGCGAATGGTCCTGGAGAACACCGGAGGACGGTTCGTCTCCTCCACATGGATCTGGAACCGGTTCGAGGTGTCGGCAACAGCTCCGTCGGACACGACGACCACGCATGAGTAGGCCCCGGCTGCATTGAACCCGGGTGTCCACTCGAACACTCCGGTGTTGGAGAAGAGTTGGAAGCGATAGGAAGCCTCCACGAGAAAGTAGCTCAGCGAATCGCGGTCAGGGTCTTCAGCCGGTACGGCAATGACCAGCGGGCGGCCTTCGGCTGTCGTCAGGTCCGGCGCCGTCCGGGAGATCCTTGGCGGCCGATTGATGTGCGCCACCCGGATCCGTCCCCGTTTCATGACGACCTCTTCCCGTCCGTCGGTCACCGCCACTTCCAATGGATAGACGCCGGCATCATCATAAGTCGGTTGAAACGTGACGTAGCCTGTCAGCGGCTCGATCGATGCCCCGGTCGGGGCCTGAACGAGCCGATACCGCAGCGTATCTCCGTCAGCGTCGGTGGCCAGCACGCGGAACCGGAGCAGTTGGCGCTCGTTGATCGTGGTGTCGGGGAATGTGCGGCGTATTTGCGGGGCGTGATTCCTGAAGAGCAGGATCCGCGTCACCCCGGCTTCCGGCGGCCAACTTCCCCGATACACGAGAGGCCCCCCTACGGTCCTGGCTTCGAACGAATCCCGTCGGGACAACACGACCCGAAATCCAAGGCGTTCGCCGTCCACGAGCGTCTCCTGCAATCCCAAGCGTACGCCGAACTGCGAAGGGTTGGAAGGGTAGTGAGCGACCGTCCGGACGATGCTGCCATCCTCCCGAAGGATACGGACGAAGGCACCGGCGGGCACCGCGGCTCCGTCGAGTTGAATGCTCCCTTCGATCACCATCCGTGGCCGCTGTGCATGGAGCTGGAACGCCCCGGCCGACGCCACGAGCACGGTCAGAAGTCGTTGAAATACGGTCCAAGGATATGTACGACGTAGCCGCATCACGGTCGACAGGCGCCGCATCAGCCTCCCTCGTACTCACCCCACACGCCGCGGAGGACATCAGAGATCTCGCCGACCGTGGCCTTGGCCTCGACGGCCTCAAGGATCGACGGCATGAGGTTGCGATGTTCAACGGCAGCGGAACGAACGCCGGCCAGGGCCCGATGCACGGCCGCGACCTCCCGCGCCTGCTTCATCGCCTTGAGCGATGCCACCTGCCGGGCGCGCGCGCCTTCGTCGACCTTGAGAGTCTCCGGCTTGACCGTTTCTTCCTGCTGGAATCGGTTGACACCGACGATGACCTTGTCGCCCCGTTCGATGGCCTGTTGGTATTTGTATGCACTGGCGGCGATCTCGGCCTGCATGTAGCCCTGCTCGATCGCACGCACGGCCCCCCCCAACGCGTCGATGCGGTCCAGATATTCGCGCGCCTTCGTCTCGATCTGATCGGTCAGCGACTCGACGTAGTAGGACCCGCCCAACGGGTCGGGCGTTTCCGTCACGCCCGATTCAAACCCGATGACCTGCTGCGTGCGCAGCGCCAGACGTGCGGATTCGGCCGTGGGGAGCGCCAGCGCTTCGTCGCGACCGTTGGTGTGCAACGACTGGCACCCGCCCAGGACCGCGGCGAGAGCCTGGACCGTCACGCGAACGACGTTGGTATCGATCTGCTGCGCCGCGAGGGTCGCGCCGCCGGTCTGAGCGTGGAAGCGCAGGCGCTGGCTTTCGGGCGATCTCGCGCCGAAGCGATCACGCATCAATCGCGCCCACAGTCTGCGGGCGGCGCGAAACTTCGCCACCTCCTCGAAGAAATGATTGTGTGCATTGAAAAAGAACGAGATCTGAGGCGCGATATCGTCTACGGCAAGCCCTCGGTCGACCGCGGCCTGCACGTACGCGACCGCGTTGGCGATCGTGAAAGCGAGTTCCTGCACCGCCGTCGAGCCCGCCTCGCGAATGTGGTACCCGCTGATGGAGATCGTGTTCCACTTCGGGAGCACGTCGCGACACCAAGCCATCAGGTCGGTCACGAGCCGAAGGGAGGGAGCGGGAGGATAAATGTACGTCCCGCGCGCCGCATATTCCTTCAGAATGTCGTTCTGCACCGTACCGGAAAGCTTGCGGAGGTCGGCTCCCTGCTCTTTCGCAACGGCGACGTACAACGCCAGCAGGGTCGACGCCGTGGCATTGATCGTCATCGAAGTCGACACATCCTGCAGTCGTATTCCATTGAAGAGGACCCGCATGTCATCGATCGAATCGATCGCAACGCCCACCTTCCCCACTTCGCCCTCGGACATCGGATGGTCGGAATCGTAGCCGATCTGCGTCGGCAGGTCGAATGCGACCGAGAGTCCCGTCGTGCCGCTCTGGATAAGATAGCGATAGCGCTCGTTCGATTCCTCAGCCGTCCCGAAGCCGGCATACTGCCGCATCGTCCACAAACGGCTCCGGTACATCGTCGGATAGACGCCTCGCGTGAAGGGGAACTCGCCGGGAAAACCCAGGTCCTCGAAGTACGATTGGTCCCGGGGGACATACACCGGATCGATCGGTATGCCGGAGTCGGTCGCGAACGCCGGCTTGCGTTCGCCGCCGCGCTTCATTGATGGGCCGCGCGTTTCGCGCTCCCATCGTTCGATGTCGTGCGTTGTGATCTTGTCGATGCCGCTCATACGCAGTGATCCTCTGTCAGTGGTCGAACCGGCCCCAGACGTGCTTGCGCCAACGTCGGCCGTCCGTTGTGAGCCACGCCGCACCCTCCTCCATCGTCAGGGTGACAATGATCCGGCGCTCATGAAACAACGACAATCGCGCCGGAGACGGGTGGCCGAACGAATTACCCCGTCCGACCGAGATCACGGCCTGCTCCGGCCGCACACGATCGAGCCACCGAGGCGTCGTTCCCGTATTACTGCCGTGATGGGCCACCTTCAGCACGTCGGAACGCACGAAATCGCCGTATCGCCGCAGGACCTCATCCTCACCATCTTCCTCCAAATCGCCGGTCAGGAGCATCGACGCTTCTCCGGCCAGCAGTCGGATGACTACTGACCGATCATTCGCCGATCGGCTCACGGGAACAGGCCCGGGATGGAGCACATACAGGCGCACGGACGGATCGACTGAGACCTGTTCGCCCCGCCGCACCGTTCGGACGCGGACACCTTTTGAACGTACGAGGCGAAGGATCTCCGGTCCGGCCTCAACGCTGTCGCTGAGGGTCAATGTACGCACCGGAAGACGGTCGAGCAACCGTCCCAATCCGCCCGCATGGTCGCGATGACCATGCGTGATCACAACCTCGTCCAACGCTTTGACACCGAGTCGCTGGAGCAGCGGTACGATCGTTCGGTCCGCTGCGAACTCCGAAGGACCGGTGTCGACGAGGATGTTCGCCCCGCCGAACGTCTTGATGAGGTGTGCATCCCCCTGTCCAACGTCGATGGTGATGACCTGCGCCAACGGACGATCTCCGGCAACGATGGGACGCCAGATCGCAACGACGCTCAACGCGCATGCACACGCCAGCAGACCGCGCCGAAGACCCGGGAGCGTTCCGCTGGCAATGACCCCAAGGAAGGCATACAGCGTCGCCATGGTCCAGGGATCGGGACGAGTCGACCCAACGGCGGCCATCGGCACAGATGCTCCCGTGCGGACAATGCCGAGCAGCAGGTCCATCACCAGGTCGTTAACGCCGGCGTAGACCGACGCCGCCCAGGTAGAGAGCGGCATGACGAGCAGTTCGATCACGCCGAACACGAGCGCGGCGCCCGACAGCGGGACGACCGCGAGATTCGCCACGACCGAGACGAGCGATATCTGACCGAAGATCGACATCGTCAAGGGCAAGGTACCGACCTGGGCCGCGGCCGAAACCGCCAGCAGTTGTACAACAGCGCGAACGACGTCGTGATCGCGGAATTCTTCCGGCAGCCGGTTCAACCAGGGCTCCAACAACGGCGAACCGATCACGATCGCCAGGACCGAGATGAACGACAGCTGAAAGCCAACATCGAACAACGACCGCGGGTCGAGCAACAGCAGCAGAACGGCCGCCACTGCCAACGACTGAAAAACGTCGGCTCGACGGCCGGTCACGCCCGACGTAAGGACGACGATGGCCATGATACTCGCCCGAACGACGGAGGGGCTCGATCCCGTAACCCAGGCATAGAACAGGACCGATATCACGGCCGCGCCGAAGGCCGCACGCCGGCGTAATCGCACCAAGCCTGCCGTCACCAGGGCAACAAGGGCGATCAGGGCCACATTGCCTCCCGACACGGCGAGAATGTGAACGGTGCCAGTAGCCAGAAATGCCGACCTCAGGTCCTCCGCCAGGTCCGCTCGGTAACCCAAGATCACGCCCTTGAGAAAGGCGGCTCGGTCTCCGGCGTGTAGTCTGTCGATCGACGTATAAGCGAGAGATTGAACCCGTCCCAGCACGAGATGCGGGTGGAACCCCTCCGTTGTCGGCACGCGGACCGCCTCGCGGGCGCGGATCACGACGTCGATGCCCGACATCGACAATACGGACCCGTAGTCCATCTCCCCCGGATTTCGCGGACGCGGAAACGGCTCGACAGAGCCGCGAAGGAGCCAAACGTCGCCGACCTCGGGGTGCAACGACGCGGAACGGTCCCCCTCACGCGGCACCGAGATGCGGGCACGCACGACCGGACGATCGCACATCAATTCGTGCGGAAGGCGAACGTCGGCGATGCAACTCCACGAACGCTCACGCTGGACCGGAGGGTCGACGATACGCGCGGTGAATGGCAACTCGACACCGGGTCCCGTCGGTCCGGGTCGCGCCGCGCTGGCCGCGCGTGTCACGTCGGCGTACCAGGTCATGCCGCCGAAGCTCAGACTCACAAGCAAGGCGGCATCCGCGGCCGCCGAACCGGCCCGGCGCAGAACAAGAGCGGCAATGAATGAGAGGACGAGGAGGGCGTACGAGATGGACGGCGGCCATCCGAGCGCATCGGAGGCCGCGATACCCGCGGCAAGCACCACCGCCATCCGAACCGCAGGCCGTGGAGCGAGCCATCCCCCTAAGGTGCGATGTTCAGGAGTTCGAGGACACACGGTGACACGTGTGTCAGGTTGCGAATACGGTCGGCACACCTCCGATGTCCGTGGCCGAGCGCAAGGCAGGGCACGGGATTCCGGGTGTGCATCTTCGTGCTCAGATCTTCGACATTCCCGTGATCGCTGATGGCCATCAGGAGCGTCGATGTCGGATCGACCGCCTCGAGTAATCCGCCCAGGAATGCATCGAGCCGTTCCAGCGACGTCACGGCCCGCGACATGTCTTGGGCGTGCCCGACGTGATCGGTGATCCAATAGTCGAACACGGTCAGATCGTGGTCGGCGATGATCTCCGCCGCGTGCTCTCCCGCGACCTCGGGCGTCACCGGTTCCACGTTGGTATGTCCCATCTCCTTCCAGCGGTCGCGTACGAGATCGGCCGAGACCGCCCGGCCGGCCGCGAGGTCTTCGGCGGTCCTGAGCGGGATCTCGGCAGCGAGCGAAGCCATCGTCGGAACATTCAGTCGTCTCGTTCCCGATGCCGTGTAATCAAAGAACCGCTGGGGAAAAGCGTTCGCCAGGACCGCGCGCTTTCCTGCATCGCGAACGCGCCGGAAGAGGCTGCGCTCGGCAATGATCGGACGAAGACTGGTGGGGGGATACGGGCCGAAGTGACGGCCAAAACGCCTTGCGCCGTTGACACCTGTGAAGATCGCCGTCTGTCCGGTACCGCTTTGCGGGAGCCCGGGCATGCGCAGGTTCGCATCAACGGGGTGGAGCGACGCAAGGCTTGTCTGACGACGGCGATCACGGAGATGGGGGATGTCTCCAAGCAAGGATCGAAGGACGGGGAGACGAGCGACGAAGAAGGGATTCCGATCGGGATCGGCGGGACCGATGCCCACCCCGTCCAGGAACAGCAGGAAGACCTTCACCCCCGACCTCCCCCGGGAAGGATCTCCAGTTGGACGGTGACGGGCCCGTCGTTCACGAGTTCCACTTGCATCATCGCGCCGAAGGTTCCTGACGGAACGGGTCGACCGCCGAGTTCGCGTCGGAGCGCTTCTATGAACCGTTCGTACAGGCGCTCAGCCTTTTCCGGCGGCGCGGCATCGGTATAGCTGGGGCGTGTTCCTCGGCGCGTGTCGGCATACAGCGTGAACTGCGACACGACCAGCGCATCGCCGCCGACATCGCGAACGGATCGATTCATTTTTCCTTCCTCATCCGGAAAGATCCGCAGGACCGCGCATCGTGCGGCCAACTCGTCAGCCGCCGATTCTGCGTCATCGCGGTGAACGCCTAAGAGGATGAGCAGGCCGGGTCCGATCGAGCCGACCACACGGCCATCGACGGATACGGAAGCCTGCGAGACCCTCTGCAAGACGGCCTTCATTCTTTGAGGTTCCGAGGTTCGAACCAGGCTGATACAACCCTTTCGATCTGCTGCAGGTCGCGATGAGAGCGGATCTGGGTCGCTCCCGACTCATCGCAGAGGCGCATTACCTCGTTGGCCTGATCGTGTCCAACCTCCATAACGAGCGGTCCAGGCCGATGAAGCAGATCGGGCATCGCTTCGATGATCCGGCGAATGCATCGAAATCCGTCAGCCCCGTCGGTCAAGGCGCGTTGCGGCTCCTGGTTGCGGATGTGTGGCTCGAGCGTTTCCCACTCGAGGAGCGGAATGTACGGCGGATTACTCGCAACGATATCGAAGCGTGACCGGAGCCATTCGGGCAGTGGCTCGAAGACGTCCCACTCGATCATCTCGATTCGATCGGCCAATCCGTGGTCGTTGACGTTTGAGAGGGCGACCTCGAGTGAACCGGGATGAACATCGACTCCGACCGCCTGGAGCTCCTTGACATACTTCACGGCGGCCACCGCGATGTTGCCGCTTCCGGTTCCCACGTCGAGCATTCGAAGCGTCTGCCCGGGTGGCTGTTCTTTCGCCCAGAGCATGATCCACTCCACGAGCGTCTCGGTCTCGGGTCGGGGGATGAGGACGCGCGGATCGACCCGCAGCGAGAGACCCATGAAATGGGCGGAACCGACGATGTATTGCACGGGCTCGCCCCGAAGGCGCCGCAGGAGGACCCTCCGGAAGGCCTCCAACTCGGCGGTCTGCACCGGGAGCTCGAAGCCGGTGTAAAGCTCGATTCGCGGACGCCGGAGCACGTGCGCGAGCAACAACTCGACGGTCAGGCGAGCCTCGTCGAGGCCACGCTGCTGCAGGTGGTCGATCGTCACGCGCATGAGCTCCCGCACCGTCCATTGACGGGTGGAAGAGTCGAACATGCGGATCAACGTTTGCGCCGCTTTGAAGTCCGGGTCGCCGGCTTCGTAGCGGACGTCGTGCCCCTCGGTGGTCGGTGTGTACCGTTCGAGCCTCTTTTTGCGCCCACCGATCTTGTCTCGGACAGGTGGCGCAAGGACAGGCTCGGCATTTCGTCCTCATCGTCCTCCGGCTGTCGTACAAGACGGCGGAGTGAGACGGTCCAGGATGACCAGATCCCCATGTTGACCAGGTCATCTTCCCGCTCTTCTTCCCCGGTTTCTCCGTCCACATCGTCGGCGCGGTCAACGTGGAACCGGGGATCGCATTCGAGCATGGCCGCGAAGTCGGCAAGCGCGCACATTTCGAAGCCGTCGGCGCGCGACCGCTTCGAGACCGATTCCCAGAGCGAGCGGAGCGGAACAGGGGTCGATGAACCTGCGGCAAGCACCTGGGCCGCGGCATGGAGGGTTCGTTCGAACACGGGGCTGGCGGCCGGCCGTGTGGACCGGACCGCATGAAAAGGTAGGAGTTCTGCGGTGAACTGTCAAGCCGGGCCGGGCGAACGCACCCGTTGAAGCAACGCCAGGCCGAGCATGATCGACGCGATGGCGACGAGAAAGACCATCTCGTACCCCCAACGTTCTGCAACGGAGCCGGCGGCCACGGTCAACCCCTGCCACGGTGCAAGCCAAACGTTGATCAGTCCGATATAGAGAGCCCGCTCGTCGGGCGATGAGATCTCGGCCGCAAAATTGTAGCGAGCCATCATCTCGGCACCGAGCGGCACACCAAGCGCAACGAATGCAACGACCATCCATTCCGGCGTCGTCGCCGCGCTCGCAATACCCAGGGCTACCGCCGAGCTGAGCCCGCAGATCGTCAACGGCACGATGGCACCTCTCCGATCGGTCAACCATCCAAGAACGCCGCCGCCGAGCATCTGCGCTGCGACCACAACGACGGTGTAGATGCCTACGGCCGAACCATCAGCACCGAACCGTACCGCGGCCGAAGGCAGGACGAACACGACGGCACTCGCCCCAGCGGTGACGAGTCCCCAGGCCAACAAAAAGCGACGAAGCCGGCGATCGGTCCGGACGATGCGCACGATGTCGGCGAACCGATGGCGCTCTTCCCGCTCCGCCCCGCTCATGCGCACCGTCTCTTCGACTCGCCACTGTACGACGAGCGACACCATCTGGAAGACGAACGCCACGACGAAGGCAGCCGACATTCCCCATGAGAATCCGAACACAGCCAGCGCAGCGGTCAGAAAGAACGAGTTCACAAACGAAAGCATTGCTCCTGTCGCGGAGCGCCATCCAAGCAGGCGGCCTCTCCCGTTGGGTGAGGTCGTGCGTGTGACCAAGTCGAACCAGAGCGGCGAAACGAGACCAGCCCAAAACTGATTAAGGGCCAGCAGGATGAGGAAGGCGGCGAGCGGCCAGGCGGTCGCGTGGGCGGCGGCGAACGCGATGACGACCGCCATGCCAAGGATGTGGAGACGCTGGACGAGGCCGCCGAGCACAACCCACGGCTTGAGGAAGGGGAGCGATCTCGCGCGAAGCGCTGAGAAGATCTGCGGCGCGTAGAACGCGAAGTACATGACCAGCGGCAGCAGGCCGACGACAGCGGCCGAGCCCCCCAGTTGCAGAACGATCGCCGGGATGACGGTCGGCCCCGCGATGAAGGCGCCGCTGGAGATGTAAAGGGTCCCCTCGACGAAATGGAGTCGGGCGTTACGTCGTTGTCGATCGTGTTCCATGGAACACAAAAAAAGGCCGCCGACGGCGGCCTCGGGGCATCCGTGCACCCGGATCGGTCATTTCTTCTTCTTCAACTTGTCGGCGAACAGCTGTGCCACTTTCTCGATATCGTATCCGACCTTGGGAAGATAGAACCCGCCGTGCTTTTCAACCATCGCCTTGAGTGTATCGTACGCGTCGGCACTGCAGAAGAAGGTGGGCGTTCCCCGGTTGGGCCCCTCCTTCTTGGCCAGTTGCAGCAGCGCAATGCCGGGAAGGTGGCCCTTGAGGTTCGTATCCTTGAAGTCGTTGTCCAGTATGATCAGGTCGAACGACTCCGACTTGATCTTGGCCCATGTCTCGACGCTGGTGGCCGTCTCAACGATGGCGATCTCATCTTCGATGATCGCCGTCGCCACCTCGAGCGCGAAGCCGTGAGATTTGCGCTGGCCTTCGTCGTCGTCGGCGATGAGTACTTTGTAGGGCATGGTCGCTGGTGCGTCGGGACGGACGGAATGAACCTACGAGAAAATACGGGCAAATACAAACTGACCGCCTGTTCGCGTCGATGACAGACGTGCAACGCGTTCACGGCTTGGCGTAGACCCTGCGGCCACCGATGTAGGTCGACTCGACCTTCGTGTCGAGGATGCGCTGGGGCGTCCTCTCGTCAAACGCATCCGACAGCACGATGAAATCGGCAAGTTTTCCGGCCGTGAGACTTCCCTTCTGCGACTCCTCGAACGCCGCGGTGGCTGCCCACGTCGTATAGCCCTTGAGCACCTCGGCCAGTGTCATGCGCTCGCCCGCGTACCAGCCTCCGTCGAACACCGATGGATCGACGATCCCCGCGTCGGACAGCTCGAAACGTTCGCTCGTCAGGTCGGCCGCCGAGCGCGGCTTTCCTTCGGCATCGCGGCGGGTGATCGCTGCGTAGACCCCCAGTAGGGGATTCGGGTACTCGACCGGAAAATCGGAACCGCACGGAATGATGACGCCGGTCGAGAGGAGCGACCTCCACGCATAGGCGCCTTTGGACCGCCGGTGGCCGAGCCGGGCCTCTGCCCAGTACATGTCGGAGGTGCAATGCGTCGGCTGCATGGAAGGCAGTACGCGCAGCTTCGCAAACCTCCCGATATCGTCGGGATGCAGCACCTGGGCATGCTCGACCCGCAGGCGGTGGTCTCGTGCCCCCGTCGCATTGATCGCCCGCTCATAGACGTTGAGCACGATCGAGTTGGCGCGGTCGCCGATGGCATGCGTGCAGACCTGGAACCCATGCTGCAACGCTTCGGTCACCGAAACGGTCAATTCCTGCTCGTTCGTGACCGTCAGTCCTCGATTCGCCGGATCGTCGGCATACGGCTCGATCAATGCCGCTCCGCGAGACCCGAGTGCGCCGTCGGCGTACAACTTGAGCGCGCGGACCGTCAGACGGCTGCGCCCGAAGCCGATGAGCGGACCCTCGACCTTGAAGCGCTCCCAGGTCGGTCCAGGTCCTCCAATCGCGGCATAGATTCGCATCTGAAGACGGTCCGATTCGATGAGCCGGCGGTAGGCCGCAAGGTCGGTCGAGTCCACTCCCATGTCATGCACGCCGGTCAGGCCGAGCGAAAGGCATTCCTGCTGTGCCGTCAGGATCGCCTCTTCGAGCTCAGCATCGCTCGGAGGCGGCACGTGTAGGGCGACAAGCGACTCTGCGTTGTCGATAAGGACGCCCGTCGGGTTGCCTTGCGCATCTCGGACGATCTTCCCGCCATCCGGGTCGGGCGTGGCCCGAGTGATCCCCGCGATCTCGAGTGCCCGCTTGTTCACCCAAAGCGCATGGCCATCGATCCGGCTGAGGACGACCGGATGGTCGGAGGCGATCTTGTCGAGCGTTCGGTGGTGCGGGAAGGCCCTAGTCGGCCACAGGTTCTGGTTCCATCCGCGCCCTCGGATCCATTGCCCCTTCGAAGAGCGCCGGACGCGTTCCGCCACCCGCTCGGCCGCAGCCTCAGCGCTCGGAGCCCCGACGAGGTCTACCGTCATCCGGGCGATGCCGAGCGAAATGAAATGCGCATGCGCATCGATCAGCCCGGGAAGCACGGTCTTCCCCTGCAGGTCCACTACACTCGGCGCGGTGAACCGGCGACGGATCTCGGTGGTCGTACCGACGCCGACAATGCGGTCACCGACAATGGCCAAGGCCTCGGCATCAGGCTGTTCGTCGTCCATGGTCAGCAGACGACCGTTCATGTAGATAGCGTCGGCCTCTTGTGGTATCCACCACCAGACAGCAACCGCGACGAGCAAGAGTGCGATGAGAAGAACGACAATGCGGGATCGGTTGTTCATGACAGGTCGGTCGGAGTTGTGGTTTCCATGGCTACCCCCAGGTGGGCCTTTGACTCACGCAATAAGGCGGATGCGGCCGACTCGACGGTTCAACCACCACGCAGCAACAACGACAACCCCACCGAAGAGGGTCGCCCTCCACGCGTCGCCCAGAATGAGCGAACCGACACCGAACAACGCCCCATAGATCAAGACGACGCCGGCGATCCAGCTCGACAGGAGGATGCCGTGATCTCGGTCGCCTTGCACGTCCGGCGCCAGCGCCTGGATCCGCTTCCACCCGGCCCCTCCGGGATGGACCCGGCGGTAGAATGCCAGCAGGTGTCGGTCGTCCACGGGTCGCGTGGCGAGCGTGACCGCCAGCCATACAGCCGTGGTAATGCCGACGATCACGAACAGGGATCCCGGGAACGCCATCGGCCACCAAAGCTTCAAGGCCCCAGTCACGACCAGCGGCGAGATCATCGCGGCGATCTCCGACCATGCGTTGATGCGCCACCAGAACCAACGCAGAATAAGCACGAGTCCAAGACCGGCGCCCGCTTCGATGATAAATGACCACGCTCCCGAGATCGTGTCGATGACCTGCGTCACGACCACCGAGACGGCCATAATAACGAGCGTCGTGATGCGAGACACGGCGACGAGGTTGCGTTCAGTTGCATCGGGCCGCATGAACCGCTTGTAAAGGTCGTTGATGACATATGATGCCCCCCAGTTCAACTGCGTTGCCAACGTGGACATGTACGCGGCGAAGAAGGAAGCCACCAGCAGGCCCTTCAGCCCCGTCGGCAGGAAGTCGCGCATCGCATAGACGTATCCGAGCTTCTTGTCGGCGGGTGCGAGGTCAGGGTACAGGATCAAGGTCGCCAAGCCGACCAGGATCCAGGGCCACGGACGAACGCAGTAGTGGGCGATCGTGAACCAGAGCGTCGCGAACAGAGAGTGCCTTTCATCTTTCGCCGCCATCATGCGCTGGGCAATGTAGCCGCCGCCGCCAGGTTCGGCTCCCGGGTACCACGAAGCCCACCATTGGACGCCAATGAAGGCAATGAACGCCCCCGCACTCAAGGCCATGGCGCCCGCAACTCCTTCCTGCAATCCCACGTCGGAAATGGAGGGCGTAAAGGCGAAGGCCCAATCGGGCAGTTGTCGCGTCAGTCCGTCGATCCCCCCGACCTGGGGAAGGTCAAGGACAATGACAGCCAGAACGATCGTGCCGGTCATGGCGAGAATGAACTGGATCGCGTCGGTCACGGCCACGCCCCACATGCCCGATGTCGCCGAGTAAACGGCGGTGATGAGCATCGCACCGACGACGTACCAGATCACCTCCGTACGGGGAATCCCGAACATCCCTTCGATGATGGCAGCCATGGCAACGTTCACCCAGGCCATGATGACACAATTCATGAAGATGCCCAGGTAAAGCGAACGAAAGCCTCGAAGGAAGGCCGCGGGCTTTCCAGTGTAGCGCAGTTCGGCGAATTCGACGTCGGTGAGGATACCGGCCCGACGCCACAATCGTGCAAAGAAGAAGACAGTAAGGACCGAGCCGACGACGAAGTTCCACCAGAGCCAGTTGCCCGCAATGCCGTTGCGAGCGACAAGCTCTGTGACGGCCAGCGGAGTATCCGCTGCGAAGGTCGTGGCGACCATGGATGTACCGGCCAGCCACCACGGAAGATTCCTCCCTGAAAGGAAGAATTCATGGATATCTTTGCCCGCGCGCCGGGCATAGTAGAGACCGATCGCAGCGCTCAGGATAAAATACACGGCGAGGATCGTCCAATCGATGATATGCATGACAGTATGCTGATTCGTCAGGGCGGATCGAACAGGAGGGTGCGGGGGCGAGCTTGGGCGTGCCGTCGGCGACGGCAGAATGTACATGATGGCCCCCCAACAAGCAATGCGTGATTCTTCTCACGTTCTTTCTTGCCGATCAGCCATGAATTCCTTATCTTCCACACACTTTTTCCCAAGTTCCGTCATCCACTGACAAAATGGCAATCGAACTCCTCGATCAGATCCTTGGCCATGTAAGGAATGCGATCCATCGGCAGCGTTATCCCCTGCTCGATTGGCGCATGAAGGAAGGGATCATTCCGGGTGCGGAGCGTCCCGACTTCAAGGAAAAGGGATGGACCGATATTCGCGTGCCATTCGAATGGGGACGGTATGACAAGACGGTCTGGTTTCGGAGCGTATGGACCGTTCCGGAGGGCTCGACCGGCAGGACGGTGGGCGTCCGTCTCTCGTTCCCGGAGGCCCAACTGTACGTGAACGGCGAGCCGTTTCACGGCCTCGACACGAATCACTGCGAAGTGATCCTTACGGAGAGGGCGAGGCGGAATCAACGTTTTCAGCTTGCGGTTGAAGCCTACAGCGGACGGACCGAACAGCACCACCAGTTCTCCGTTGCCGAATGCGTCGAAATTGATACAACGGCGCGCACGCTCTATTACGGGTTGAAGTTGCTGCAGGAGCTGACGAAGACCCTTGATCATTCGAGCGAAGAATTCGCCGCTGTCAAGGAACTCATCCGCCGGACGCTGATCTACCTCAAGTACTTCGCCCCTGACGGCGAGGAGTATCCCAACGCCATCGGCCGCGCGCTCCAATTCCTTCGCTCGGCCATTGGCACGGAGTTCCGGACGTCTGTTCCGGGACTCATTCATCTCGCGGGCCAGTCGCACATCGACGTCGTCTGGCTCTGGAAGCTTGCGGAAACGGAACGGAAGAACGGACGAACCTTCTCGACGGTCCTGCGCCTGCTGGAGCAGCACCCCGCCTTCTCGTATTCCCAGAGCCAGCCATTCCTGTATCATCAGGTAAAGCGGCGAACACCGCGCTTGTTCAACGAGATCAAGACGCACGTCGCTTCCGGTCGGTGGGAAGCGGTCGGTCCCATGTGGGTGGAACCCGACTGCAACATCCCATCGGGTGAATCGCTCGTGCGTCAGCTGATCCACGGCAGTCGCTTCTACCGACAGGAGTTCGACCGCTCCTCTGAAGTGCTGTGGCTTCCCGACACTTTCGGGTACAGCTGGGCGCTTCCGCAGATCCTGAAGAAGTCGGGCGTGCCCTACTTCTTTACAACCAAGTTGCGCTGGAACGATACGACTGTCTTTCCGCACACGTCGTTCTGGTGGCAGGGGATCGACGGATCGCGCGTGCTCGCGCACATTCCGCCGCTCGGACTGGAAGCGCTTGTGACGCCGAAGGATCTGATCAGGACCGCCAAGGAGTTCGGCGACGATCCCGATCCGCGGCCCGTGATGCAAACCTTCGGCTACGGCGACGGCGGCGGCGGACCGACCACCGAACAGGTGGAGACGGCGCAGTTCCTGACGTCCATGCCAGGATTGCCGATGGCCCAGATGTCGACTCCCACGACCTTCTTCAAGGACCTCGAAACGCGGGCCGACGGGCTGCCGGTCTGGGAAAAAGAGTTGTATCTCGAAAAGCACCGAGGCACGTACACGACGCACGCGCGCGTGAAGAAGCTGCACCGACAAGCCGAGCGCGCGATGTATCTCGCGGAATTGACGGCCGTTTTGCGTTCGACGCTCCCCGGCATTGCGCCGGTGCCGTACCCGACCAAAGAGCTTGACGCCCTGTGGAAGTCGCTGCTGACGAACCAGTTCCACGACATCGTCCCCGGTACGGCGATCAAGGAGGCCATGGACGAGGCCACCGCCGATCTCGAACGCATCACCACGAGCGCTACGGCCATGACGCTCAAGGCGCTTGGCGGTCTGATGGAGAAGCGCTCGGCAAAGGGACCTTCGACCTTCACGGCCTTCAACCCGCTCGCCTTCCATCGCTCAGCCTACGTCGAAGTTGACGTCGTCGGCTCCGCCCCGCACTGGACCGTCCGGTCGGCCTCGGGCGAGCAGCTTGAGTCGCAGGTCTTGGAACGCGCAAAGTCGCACGTGCGCCTCCTTGTCCATCTGCCTCACATCGCCCCATTGGGAGCCGTGGCATTTGTCGTCTCGCCGTCGGAAGAGCCGACGCAACCGACGGTCAACGGTTGGAAGTTCGCCCTGAAGACCGTCGAGACACCGCGATTGCGTTTGCGGTTTGACAACAAAGGTGGCATCAGCTCGATCTACGACAAGACCGCACGTCGTGAGTTCGTCCAAAAAGGCAAGAGGGCGAATGCCCTCATGACGGCCCGGGACCTTCCGAAAGAATGGGAGGCCTGGGACCTCGAAGGGGACTTCGACCGGCGACGGACCGACCTCTTCGCCTTCAAAGGGGCGAAGGTCGTCGAACAGGGCCCGCTACGTGCAACGATCCGGCACGAGTACCGTACCGAGAACGGCTCGGTGATCGCGCAATCGATCCGACTCTATCATCGCTCTCCGAGGATTGAAGTCGAGAATCACGTCAAGTGGAAGGAGCAGCACACGATGCTGAAAGTGGCCTTCCCCGTCGCCGCGAAGGCCACCTCGGCCACCTACGAGATCCAGTTCGGAGCCGTCGAACGCGCATCACGTTCGAAAGACCCGGCCGAGAAGGCAAAGTTCGAAGTGCCCGCTCAACAATGGGCCGCCGTCGGCGACGGCAAGACGGGTGTGGCGATCTTGAACGATTCGAAGTACGGCTACGACTGCCGGGACAATCATTTGCGGTTGACGCTACTTCGGTCTCCCAGATTTCCTCACCCTGTAACGCCTCACAATCAGACCGACACGCACTGGACGGACATCGGCGAGCATGATTTCACCTACGCCTTCTTCCCCTTTTCCGGAGACTGGCGGTCGGCGGGCATCACGGCCGAGGCCCGAGGGTTGAACGTCCCGGTCATCGTCCTGCCCGGGACGCCGGCCAGGGCGATCCCCTCGTTCGCGAGCCTCAACAAGCCGACGATCGTGCTTTCGGCCCTGAAGGGGGCCGAAGACGGCGACGGCATCGTGATGCGCTTGTACGAATCGACGGGCGTCGCGACCGATGCCACGGTCACATTTGGACGCTCCCCGTCCCAATGCGAAGAGACCGACCTGCTCGAGCGTCCCACGAAGGACCTTCCGGTGAAGTCGGGAAAGCTCCCACTGCGATTCAAGCCTTTCGAGATCAAGACGGTTCGAGTACGATTCGCCGGTCGGAAGAAGAAGTGACCCCCGCCCCCTTGATCCCCCGCGGCCTTGTGGTCTCCTGCCAGGCCGAAGAGGGAAGTCCGTTCAACGCCCCGGATTTTATCGTTGCTTTCGCCCGAGCGGCTGAGTTGGGCGGGGCTGTGGCCGTTCGACTGCGCGACGTCGAGAATGTCGCCGCGGTCCGATCGCGCATCTCCATCCCGATCATCGCCTTGACGAAGGGTTCGTTCGCCGACGGCAGCGTGCTCATCACTCCCGACGAGAGCGACGTGGCACGGCTTTTCGATGCCGGAGCCGACATGGTGGCCCTCGACGTGACGGACCGCACCGGCCCGGACGGTCGACACCGACTGGAGACGTTCCGGCGTGTGCGGGCGGATTTCCGCCGGCCCTTGATGGCAGACATTGCGACGTACGAGGAAGGGATCAAGGCCGCCGAGGCAGGAGCCGACGTGGTGGGGACCACATTGTCGGGTTACACTCCGTCAACGGCGAAGGCGAGAAGGGATGTTCCCGACTTCGAGCTGATCGAACGGCTGGCCAAGGCGCTGCCGGGAAAGGTGGTGGCGGAGGGAAGGATCTGGACGCCCGAGCAAGCGGCGCTGGCGTTTCGTTTGGGTGCGGCGTCCGTCGTGGTGGGAACCGCCATCACGCGGCCCGTGGACATCGTGCGGCGCTTTGTTTCAGCGCTCAACCGCTGACCGGTCGAAGACCATCGCCGCCGCTCCTAAGAGTCCGGCCTCTTCGATCATTGAGAAGACCAGCCGTACCCCCGCGCGCTGGACGCGCATGGTCCGTTCCGCGAACGCCTTTTGGAGAGCCGCACCGAACGCCTCCCCGCTCTTCAGCACGTTCCCTCCCACGACGACAACCTCCGGATTGAGGGCATTCACAAGCCCGGCCAGCGCCGTACCGAGCGCCGCTCCCCCCCTTGTGAGGACCTCCAGAGCCGCGCGGTCTCCTTCGCCTGCCAATACTCCAAGCGCCGTCGCCGACGCCTCAAGACCCGCTTCCCTAGCCATGCGAGCCAGACCGGAACCGGAGGCGTAGAGCTCGACGCATCCCACATTGCCGCAGGAACATCGAGGACCCCGAGCATCGACGCTGATGTGGCCGATCTCTCCGGCGGCATTCGACGTGCCGCGTACGAGTCTGCCATTCACGATCAGTCCACCGCCGATCCCCGTGCCGACGTGGACGACGATGGCATGCGATGCGGCCCGGAGCAGGCCGAATCGGGTCTCCGCGACCGCCGCACACTTCCCGTCGTGATCGACCCACGCCCGGAGCCCCGTCTCGCGTGCGAGTAACATCGCCAGCGGTACATCGTGCCATCCCTCCAGGAGCGCGGTCGAGTCCACAACCACACCATTCTCATGGTCCACGCGCCCGCCGGTGCTCACCCCCACCCCGCGTGATCGGCGGCTTCCTGCCCGACCTATGGCGTGTCGCACCAATCCAAGCAGCGCCGCAATGATCTCCTCCCTCGAACCCGGCGTCCTGACCGATTCCCGCTCGAGCACCTCGCCCTGAAGTGTCACAAGCGCCGCGCGGAGTTGAGTGCCGCCGAGGTCGACCGCGATGGCCACGTCGGATTGCAGCTCCTGAGCGACATTCATAGCTTTGGGCCGGATGGGCGGTTTCAGACGATAGTCGCCCTTGACGAAGTGATAGATGTCCTCGTAGAATTCCCGCTCTTGCGCATCTTCGTGACGAAACATCTTCTTGAGCGAGCCGACACCGTGGAAGTGGGCGCATGCCGCGTCGAGCATGTATCCATACGTCACGCCTCCGTTGAGATAATCGCGGAAGCGTGAGTGGCGTTCTCCGGTGATCGCGATCGGCTCATCCAACTCGAGATAGTACTCCATCTCGATGCCGGCATAGCGTTCCATCGCAGCGCGCGCCGCTCCCTCGATCGTCTTGCCCGACCGGTAGAACATGTAGTTCGGCTGGAGGAAGGCAAGGTCGAAGTAGTACGAGCGATAGTCGTCCAGCAAGTGGAGGTTGTACATCGCCCAGAAAGGGATCCAACTAGTGATCAGTCCGTGTTGATGGACGTGTGGTCGGAGCTCCTTCAACAGCCAGTGGTCGTCCACGTCCCAGCTGCGGTAGACGGACTCGAACATCCAATACACGCCGAGCAGATGGACATGACGGTGGCTTTGGGATCTCCATCGACGCACGATCTCATCGACGAACCATCGTACCGCGGTCAGCCGTTGTTGTGTGGCCCTCATCAGGTTCTGGCCGCCGATGCCGAAATCGAGATCCGGTCCGTCCGGCGTCAGTCGACCCCAAGCACGCTGCGAGATGTGCGGATACGGCAACATGAGGATGACATTGCGCTTGCGGTCGGGGACCGTTCCGATCTCCTTTGCGCATGCTTCGATCGCGCGATCCAGCGTCTCCACCGCGCCCTCAGGACCCAGGTAGAACTCCAGCAACTCCTCCCAATCGCGCTTTGTGGCCGGACGTGGAGAGACCATGGCGAAGAAGTCCCCTTCGCCCGACATCGACGTGCCGAGATTCACGTCGGCGCAGAAATCACGCTGTTCGGCCGCCTTGACGTTCAGAAAGAGGAACGAATCGAACAGCCAATCGTCCGACCGGCCGCTGGCGTCCTGATGCGCAACGTAGTAGCGCAGATCGTCGACAGTCCAGGGACGCTCGAAGCCTCCGTACATCAGCATCAGATGCCGGAGGTAATTCGTCGAAGGGTGCGATGGAGGGAAATAGGGCATGCCATCATTTGAAAAAGCGTTTCACAGAGGTCCACAGAGGAACACAGAGATCCACAGAGAGCATCTCGTTTGAGTACTCGAGCAATGTTCGGTGGATCTCTGTGTGATCTCAGTGTAACGCTTCATGGTGTCATTTTGCGGCGATCACGATGACTGCCGGTTCCGAGCCCGGATGGCCGTCCGACTCCGCCCGCACCAGCGTCAGGATCTGGTCCTTCGTCGCGACGCCGCACAGATCGACGATGCGATTCGAGATCAAAACGAAAACGTCGGGCGTGAGGCCTCCTGCGTCGCCGTACACCGTCGCCGACTCGACGAGCGCGCCTACGCGCGAACTCAATGACTGCACCGCGGCGGCCTCGACGATCGCGTTCGACAGCTTCAGCCGGATGACGCCGTCCGTTCCGACCACGCGCACCGGATGCCGCTCCATCGTCACCCAGCCGAACAACCTTGCCCGGCGGTAGACCCCCCGAAAGACGCGCAAGAATTCCGTCGAGCCGACGGCCTCGACGGGCTCAGCGCCCTGGCCCATCGACAGCCCGGCTATCCTTGCGATCTCTTCGTCCGGAAGCCGGCTGCGGGCCAGATCGCGAGTTCGAAGTTCAGGCACACCTGTCGCAACGGCGATTAGGCGCTTCTGCTTGGTATCGACCTCGACACGGACGTCAATGGAATCGGCCGAGGCGCCCATTGCTGCGACCGACGCCGCCGCGTCAGCACGTATGCGCAGCAGATCCGCCTCGGTCGGTGAGATCATGCTGCGTTCGACGGTGTCACGGATCATGCCGAGCGCCGCTCCGATGGCGGAGATCACTTCGGCGTGCGCCGTGATGGTGTACGGAAGTCCGGATTGTCGGGCCGATTCCGGAACGACGGCCTCCGCCCCTCCACCACCCCCCACCAACGACAGGAGCTCTCGGTCGAGTTCGTATTCGCGGATGAACTGCTCGACGACACGAGAGACCTTGCGAGCCGCCACCGCGAGGACCGTTGCGGCCCACGTCGACGGTTCCTGACGCACGAACGGACGCAGGATCTCGCCAAGCCGCTTCACCGACTCGGCATGTCCTCTGGCGTATCCGGTCGGCGTTCCGGTCAGGTTGAGGGCGTCGGTGGTCGTCACCGCCAGTGACGGCTTCCGTCCATCCTTCGGTACCAGCACCGCGTAGTCGCCCGGATCACCCGGCCGGGGTTGAAGGCTCTGCGGTTCGACATCGGCCAGGTGCTGAGGATCGCTGAAACTCGGATAGTGCAGACCCGCGATGTGGGCGCTGCGAGGGCCCACATCAACCACCGCGCCTTGCTTCCAACGAACCATCGACCCTCCGCCGATGCCGACGGTGCGAATGTCCAGCGTCTTGACAAACAGCCGGTGACCGCCAACCTCCGAGGTGCGGACCATCGGCCGTCCATTCTTGATAATAGAGATGTCGGTACTCGTGCCGCCGACCTCGAGGAACAGTCCGTCGGAGACCCGGGCGTACATGAGTGCCGCGGCCACGCCCGCTGCCGGTCCGGAGAGCATCGTGAGAATGGGACGCCGGCGCATCTCCTGAATATCCATGATGCCGCCGTCGCTGCGCATGATCATCAGGGGCGTGGTGATGCCCGCCCGGCGGACCGACTGTTCCGTCATGTTCGCCGCCTCGAGCATCTTCGGCAACATTGAGGCATTGATCACGGCCGTTCGCGTGCGTGCCCTCAATCCGTAAAGCTGAGAGATGTCCGATGCCGCGGTGACCAGAAGCCCTCTCGCCTGTAGCGCCTCAGCAGCCGCGTGCTCGCGTGACCGGTCATCCACACCGAACGCCTCGCTTACGACGAAGACCTCAGCACCCTCACCGCGCAATTCTTCCGCCGCCTGCACGATCGCTTCAGGCCGTACGCCGTCGGTGACATCGCAGTAACGGTGGAGCGTCTCGAGGAATTTGCCGGGGGCCAATTCGATGCGACCCACCTTCGTCTGGCGACGTGCCACCCAGCCGTCGCCGCTTCGTCCAAGACCGATGATCCCGACGCGAGCCACGTCTCCTTCCAGAAGCGCGTTCGTCGCCTGGGTCGTGCTGTGGGCGATCAGCGACACGTCCGACGGCCGGATCTTCGACTTCCGGAGCAATTCCTGCATGACCTCCACCACACCCCGAGCCACCCCCTCTTTGGCGGCGTGCGTCGTTGGGACGACAGCCGTTCCAAGCAGCTTCAACGTCGATGCCTCGAGCGCGACGGCGTGCGTGAACGTGCCGCCGACGTCGATGCCGATCTTCACCTGGCGGCGAGTACGCCTTGCTTTCCTGTTGATGGGCCTGGAGGTCATTGGAGGAGAATTTGCCACAAAGAGCACAAAGGGCACAAAGAAGTGGGAATTAGGCGATAGTTCAACTTATGGCCTTTTGTGCTCTCTGTGTTCCTTGTGGCCAAGCTTGTCTTGTGTCAGTAGAACAGCGCTCCGGCGATCGACAGCCCCAGCAATGCCGCCACCCAGGCATACGGCAGCGTGCGCCACATGATCTCGTTCACGTCGATGCGGACCTCGTTCGCCACCCAGACGTTCTGCGTATTGGTCGGGTCGCTGATACCCTGGATGAGGCCGAGCGACATGAGGATCCCCATCACCGCTCCGGCAGGAACTCCCGTCGCCAGCAGGATGCCACCGACGCCATAGCCCAATCCCCAGACGTTCAGCGGACCGCGGTAAAGCGCCAAAGGTCCGAGGAGGGTGAAGAGCAGCACATAGCTCCAGCCGGACGACGGCACGATCAACGAGAGCAACGGCTTCATGTCGGTCATGACCGGCCATTCAACGATCGCTCGGGCCGCCGCGTCGACATACCATGCACGACCGGGGCCTGTCGTGGTCGGCCCGAGGATGGCGCTCAACAGCATACCGATCCCGACCATCAACACCACAGCCGGTATGACGCTCGAGCTTCCTTCGATCATCGCGCGCGTCACCATGTTGAGCGTGCCCCGCCGCAAGGTCACGATGATGCCGTAGACGAACGCCGCTATGAACGCCGCAATGAACGGAACGTCGAACATGAGGATCAAGATCAGCGGAACGAGCGGCGTAGCATACGCCCAAGCCGTGACCGATGAGACTGGACCGGAGGCACGGGTCCGGAATGCGCGTACGATCGACGACAATATCGCGTATCCCAACAGCGCGAGGATCGTCCATCGGAGCGGTGTCATGAGCCACGCTGTACCAATGTCGTTGAACGTCCATGCCAGCGCTGCCATGGCGACGCCGGTTCCGATCAGGCCCAGCACAGACGTACGGATCGTCCGAAATCGAACAGACCCACTCCGGAGCAACTCGAGGGTCAGAAATCCCACGGCAACGACCGCCGTTGTTCCGAAGAGGGCCATGGCATAAGACGACACCGCAGCGTCATCTAACCGCAGCACCGACCGATAGACCGCCCAGTTGTTCGCGTTCAGAAGTCCGCCAAGACTGATGCCGACCAGCAGGACCCCGGCCGCCACGTGCTCACGTACGCCTAGCGACAGCAGGATCGGCAGGATCACCGCTCCGACCATGATCACTGCCCCGAGGCCGCCGATCGTAGTGAAGAGCAGCGTGACGATCGACAACATCACCAGCGCAACAAGCAACGGATTGTCGCCGGCAAACTCGGCCCCGCGCCGCACGATCTGTTCGGCCACGCCGGATCGCTGCAACAATTGGCTGACCATCCCGCCGAAGAAGGAGATGACCATCGGTTCGGTCAGTCGGAGGGCGCCGTCCGCGAGGATGCCGGCGCTGACATCGGTCCACCCGAGGTGCCCGCTGGCGACCTGGACCAGCCCGATGCCAAAGGCCATCAGCGGAAGCGCCAGAACCGCCGGAAGCTTCCGGAGGAACATGAGCGTCGCGGCGGCGACAAAGATCAGCAAAATGAGGAAGGCGTTGAGCATGAACGTCAGAGGCGGGCGCCGCGCTTGATGAGTTCGGCGCGCAATCGAATGCCGTCAACCTTTCGGAAGGCCACGCCGTCCCTGATCGACATGGCCGAAGCCACCGCAGCCGCTTCGCCCATCGCCCGGCAATTCGATTGCACCCGTATCGAGCTCTGCGCCTCGAACGAAGCCGAGAGACATCGTCCGGCCACTAGCAGTCCGTCTATGCCTACCGGAACAAGGCATCGATAGGGAACCTCATGGTATTCTCCAGGAGGGAGCTTCGTCACGCCGTTGCGGGGGTCGTTCGGATCTCGATGGACGTCGAGCGGATAGTTGTTGCGAAGAACGCCGTCGGGGAACTTGGCGCCGGCGAGGACCTCTTCGGTCGTCAGGTAGTATTCCCCCCGGATCCGCCTCGATTCGCGCACCCCGACCATGGGCGCCGACAGGACGAGATACGATCGTTCACATCCGGGGAGATACCGGCGGCAGAAGGAGACGTAGCGTTGAATGATCTCGCGACCTTTGATCTGGGCTTGAGTGAGATGATCGGGGTTCGTGCCGTCTACGTTCTCGCGGATCCGCGGGCAGTTAAAGGCCAGTTCGCCCGGCCGTCCGGCCATGCTGAACACCTGGAAGTAGTCCCCGTCGCGCTCAAGCAGGACACCCTCTTCCACCGCTTTGCGGAAGACCGGCTCGAGCGTCCAACCCTTTCCCCAGACCATCGCGGTGTGGATGAGCATCACATCGGTGCCTTCGGCATTCTCTATCACTTCATGCCGGCCGAGTGAGCGAAGGTATTGTGCGAACCGGGCCAGGTCGACGTTGCCAAGATGGAACCGCACTGAAAACGGCTGGTTGCGTCCGGTCTCGGGGTCCCCCTGTTCAACCATGACCCCGGCCCGCGAAGCAACGTCCCCGTCGCCGGATGCATCGATCGTTCGTCGCGCCCTGATGAATCCCCTTCCGGCCTTGTTCAGTATGACAGAGCCGACGACAGATCCATCGTCCACGACCACGTCCTCAAACATTGTGTAGTACAGGATACGGGCCCCCATTTCGACGACCATTTGTTCGAGGGTGTACTTGAGCATCTCAGGGTTGAACCATCCTCGATTCCCGTCCTTCCAGACGCCCGACTCGCGCGCCGCGTTCATGCGCCGGTTGATCTCGAAGTCGATGCCGCCGTTGAGCGGCTCGCCATCGATCTGGTTGGGCATCATGGGGGTTACGAGCGCCCCCGTCTGTGTGCCGCCGAGGAAGCCCAGCTGTTCGACCACGAGTGTACGAAGGCCTTCGCGGCCGCCGGCGATCGCCGCGACCGCACCGGCCGTGCCGCCTCCGACGATCAGCAGGTCGACGTCCGCGACCGTCGGGATCGACTGCTCTTGGACTGAGCGCAACGAAAGCATCAAACGATCCGTGGAGTGTGCGACGAGGTGAGACCATTGAACGACCCGACAAGGTCGCCAAGGAACAGCCCAACATCAACTCACAGCCGCGCGTGGAAGCCCATCCGGACGTCGAGCATCTGCAGGCCGCTGACGTTCTCCATGTCGAGCGCAAGCGCGGGCCAGAGCTCGCCGATGATCATCGTGTATCGCGCGCCAAGCGAGAACCAGAGGGGTTCAAACACCCGCACGCGCACGTCGGCGCCGAGGTCGAATCCGCCGCTCCATTCTTGCTGTCGGTTCTCCGGAACGTTCAGGATCGCCAGAGTCACGGGAGTTCCCAGCGAATCGGCAACGAGCGTCCCCCGAAAGGCGCCACGCAGGCTCGTCCAACGGTAGAAGCCGAATCCGAAGGCGCCATCGGCTTCGACGAACTCGCCGGCGAACAGTGGGAATGTCCCTGTCGCAAGCAGTCCGACCGCCTGTACCGAGACCTCAAGCCCGGTGAGCGGCAGGCCGAAGACCTGTTCGACCCCGGCGATCTCCTTCTTCCTCTTCAGCGCCAGGGCCTCGCGGTTCTCCTCCGTGAACGAGAGCCACTCCAGACGAGCCCCCCAACGAGGCTTGTCATCAGTGGCAGGCTGGACCAGAAGCGCACCCGACCATCCGGGCTTGACACGATCGGATAAGCCACCAAGCGGAATGGCGATGCCGCCTTCGATGCCAACCACGGACGGCGACAAGATGATCTGGGCCCGTCCGTCAGGAGACGCCAGAGCGAGCCACAAGAGCGTGGCGAGGGACCTCAAGAAAGTCTTCAATACAGAAACTCCAGTGCGATGCGGCCGGTGACAGAGCGGTCGAACGGCATCTCGTCAAAACCCATGGAGCCCTCGGTCGGAATGATCTGGACCAAGCGCCCCCCCGCTCGTATGCGCAACAACTCCGAGACCCTTACCGATACGTCGAGCGATGCCATGGCGAAAAGAGGATTGCCCGCCTTTGGGTTCGAGAACTGTTCGAAGGTGTAGCCAAAGGTGTGGTCGACGGAAGCGAAGTAGCGCGTCCACGTCTCCTGCAGGTACAGTTTTCGCACAAAGAAAATCATGCCGCCTCCGATGGACGGCGTGACCGACACGCCCTCATCAGCGAACACCGGATAGTGCAGTGCTACGGTGATCGGAAAGGCCTGCATACGCTGGATGGGCACGAGCGAGGCCGTGACGATCGAGGAATCCGGCCCGCGAACGATCGATTGTACAAGACCGGCGTAGCGATCGTTCCAGAACGTCCAGTTCCATTTCTCCAGGGCACTGTCCTGATCGACCTCGTAGCGCTCATAGCCGAGACCGACCGAGATCGACAGATCACCAACCAGGCCGATGCGCACATCAACGCCGGCGCTCAGCCCGAAAGCATCGCGCACACGGATCCGCTCCGCGATCGAACGTGCATACCCGCCCGTGAACTGGACCGATTCCACCTGCGCGGCCGCGGTCATGACCATCAGGGCTGTCAGTGCCGCGCACGACGCCGAACGAAGGCTCTTCATAGCGACACCTGTACGGACATGCGCATCACATTCCCCAGCCGGCCGAACAGCACGTAGGCAAAGTCGAGCTCTACCGGCAGGCCGATGTTCGAACGAAGTCCCACGCCGAAGCTGTGGTCCTCTTCGTCATAGCCGAACTTATGTCCATAACGCAGCATGATCGATTCCTGCCACGCCACTTCGACCCCGCCGTGGATCCGCTCGTCGTTGTCGCTCGGGTGGAGCGCCTCCGCCATGATCGTCAGGCGCAACGGTTCGCCCGAACCGCCTATCGCCTCCATCGCAGCGCCCATCCGGAGCGTCGACGGCATTCGGAATTCGTCGTTCACGAATTTCGCGTTCGTCCCGAAGTTCTGGATGACGGCTGCCAACCGCAGCGTCTGGAAACCGGTGTGGTAGATCATACCGCCGTCGAGCAGCAGATTGCTGGCGGCATACACGTCAACCCGCTCTTCGACGTATTTCAACGTTGCGCCGAACGCGAACTTGTCCGTCAGTCGTCTGCCGTAGGAGACGCCCAACGCCATCGACCGGGCACTGAAGGTTCCGGCCGCCGTAAACTCGCGTGTACCCACCTGACGGACCGTGCGCTCCATCGACCCGTGGTCCATGACGTTGGCCGACACGCCGACCAGGCCGAGATCGAGCGGAATGGCAAACGCGACGCCGTAATGGGCGATGTCGGCGATCCAGGGGGCGTACGACAGTCCGACCGCCTGTGTCTCCATTGCGAATGCCGGACCAGCCGGATTCGAGAAGAGCCCTAAAGGGCCGCCATCGGCCCCGGCGAGGCCCGTTTCGCCCAACGCTGCATCGCGCGCCGACATCGGGACCTGAAGGAACGTGAATCCGGATGTGCCGGTGCGCTTGAAGGTCTGAGCGGACAGCGAAGCGCTGAGCGCAACGAGGAGAACGAATGCCCGCTTCATCGGATGATCGCCAGTTTGCCGATCTTCGTGCCCAACGGAGATTCGACGTGATAGATGTAGATGCCGCTCTCAACGAACTGGCCGAAATCGGTCAGCTGGTCCCATGCAACAATGCCACCGAAGCCATCGGGCACTGTCAGCGTCTTGACAAGGTCTCCTCGGACGGTGTAGATACGGATCGCGGCAGGATTGGGGATGTTGACGAACTGGATCTCGTCACCCTGCGTCGGCTGGGAGAAGCCTTCGCCGATCACGTACGGGTTGGGGACGACGAGAATGCCGTCGAGCGATGCCGACGCCGGCAATGTCATTTTGAATGGCGCCGTGGTCCGGTTCGCGAAGATCGACGATTCCAGCGGAGGCACGCGATTGCTGCCGGTCTCCGGGAAGATGGCCGACGGATTCACCGGCCAGGAGGCTTTGCCCGTGTCGTAGGCCGTCACGGCATAGTAATAGCCGGTCCCGACGTCTCCCGTCGAATCGATAAAGGCATAGCGTCCCGTCGTCCCCGTGTAGAATTGCGGATCGCCGCGGGCGACCGTTCCGATCGGTTCCCAGGGACCGATCGGGAGGTACGAAGAGCGATAGATTCGGTAGCCGGCGAGGTCGAACGTGCCGTCATCGGGGTCGGCCAGTGATTCGGTCTCCGTCCCCCACGAGATCGACGTGGCAGCAAACCCGGGCCGGTCGCGAAGATACTCGAGCGTGAATGAAGGCGCGGCCGGTGGATCCGGATGGTTCAGCCCGGGCCGGCTGGCGAGCCGCGATTGATCGTACGTGAACTGCGCTTTGCGGGCCGTCGTCTGGAAGATCGTCGAACCGGCTCCGATGCTCGCCTTCGAGGCTGACGGGTTGACGACGACGCTGTAGTCGACGCCGTCCACGACCTCGGCTAGAGCGATGACGACCGAGTCACCCGGCGCGAGATTCCACGGGCCGATCGACATCAGCGACCAGACGCGTGTCCTCCGCATTTGCAGGGTGTCGGAGGACGAAGCGATCGGATTCGTGGCGTTCGCCGGATCACGGAGGACGTCATACCTTGACTCGAACGTCGCCTTGCCAGTAAACGGGCCTCCCTGATCGATCGACGGACTGCCCCCCGACCACGCGATCTTGTTGACGCGCGAGGTCTGTCCGAACTTGTTCGGACTGGCATAAAGCAATTTGACACCCACATGCCCGGGAGCAAGCCATTCGCCGGTCGGGTCGCCGTTCGCGCTGATGGGCCCCTGGGTGCGCGACCGCATGTACTCTTCATCCTCTGGCGTATCAAGATAATCGCCCGAGCGGGCCCACATCATGTTGTAGGTCGGGTGGTTCGGGTTTGTGCTCAGGGGACCGAAATGGTACGTGCCACGGGCCCCGGAGGGCAGCGTCGGAAAGAGGACGGTCCATGCCCGGGAATTGACATGCAAGCCATAGACGGCCAGGGCGTAAAAGTCAAAGAGCGTGTCCTGCACGGCACGCGCCGTGTCGAGCAGGCGTATCTCAGCAGAGATGTTCTTGAAGCTGTATTCGTGAATGATGTAGTTCTCGTCGCGTTTTGACCCGCTCCATTGATGCGACAGCCGGCTCACGCGCAACGGCAGCTGGCGCTCCCGGTCATCGACACGGTTGTAGTTGAGGTTGTACTCCCACGAGGTCTCGATGACCTCCTCCCCCGTCCGTCCCGACGTTTTCAGGTGGTGGTTCGCTCCCCCCGGATACAGGTGACGGTGCTTCGTCACGATGTACTTTGCACTCGCTTCGTTCGCGATGCTGCTGGCATAGATCGCCCAGTCCTCGACCGCGAAGACCGAGTCGGCGTCCTTCTTGGCACCGACGTAGAAACCGCCGGTCACGAGATGCGACGGCGGACCACCGATGTCGCGAGCGATCCAGGTGTCGTCAAACCCGGGCCAGTCCAAGCCGATGCCCCGGCGTCCCCAGTTGCTGTAGACCGGGCCAACCTTGCCGGCCTGGAGACTGTGCCAAAGCATCCCCCGGCGAAAGCTCAGAATGGGAGACTCCACCTGCGCGACGGCATCGGACATCGCAGACGCGGCCAGCAGACCCAAGATCAGATGACGGAGGTTCGTTTGCATCAGAAGGTGAACCCGACGGAAAGGAAGATCTGGCGTGGGATGTTCCGGTACGCCTTGTACGGCGCCGCGATGTAGCTGAGCCTGAGCGGATCATCACCCGGGTCGGCGACCGTGAATCCGCGTTCGACCCAGTTATTCCGGTCCACTTGTCCGTCCATCGGCGTCAGCCATTGGTTGTTGAACAGGTTCATGATGCGGGCCCCCAAGACGATGTCGCGGTCCAACAGGCGCAACGTCTTGACGATATTGACGTCGACGCTCGTTTCAAGTGGATACCGCCGGTTGTACAGCACGTCCTGCACGTCGAAATCGGTCACGTAGGTGAACGGAAGTCCGGACTGTGCGGCGTACGTGAGGCTGACGGACGTGTTCGCGAACGGCCGGACGCCCGCGATCTCGGCTCCTTCGTCGTGACCCAGCCGGTACTGCACGAGCGCCCGGAGCACATGTGTCCGGTCCGACGGCGACAGGAATTCACCCGTGAAGTTGCGCGACGCGAAAGCGGTCACGCCCTCCGGGAACTGCTCCTGCGGACCGTAATTCCCTTCCGTCGTCTGCGAGAGGTTGTAGCTGATGCGATAGTGCCATCGCGACGGCGAGATGCGCTCGAACGTGATCTCGAGACCGCGCGTCGAACCGAATGCATTGTTCGCGAAGGTCGTATACAGATAGAGCGGAGTATTGTCGGGCAGAACGCCCCGCGGCCGGTCGGCGCTCCCCGTCAGGGCCGCCACGCGCAGCAGTCCCACCTGGCTGACGCGGTCGTTGTAATACAAGGCAACATCAAATCGATGGTCCTCATTGACGACCTGCTGAACACCGAACTCGTAATTGATCGTCTTCTTGGGCTCGAGGTTCGGATTGCCCCGGCCGGTCCAACCGCTTTGTGTCCGCTGCGAGAGGCCGTGTGCGAAGATGGGCATCGATGCAAAGTGGCCGTATTGTACCCGGAACGCCGTGTTCTCGCCGATCGGGAACGAAAGACCCAATCGCGGCATAAGGACCGTACGGGTCGCCGACGGCTCGGTCGACGGGTCGCCGACGGTACTCGGACGAACGTTGTTGCTGAGCGTCCCCTGGTAGAACGGGTTGAAGAGGTCGACGGCGACGTCCTCCTGGAAATTGTATGCCTCCGCACGCAATCCGATGTTCGCCACGAGCCCTTCGTACTCCATCTTATCCTGGACATACGCCGACAGGAGCCACGGATAGGCCCTGTAGTATTCGGCAAATCCGGACCGGAAGAGATAGGAATTCGCCTGGAAGGAGGAGTTGACGCCGTTGTTGACCATGTCCCAGTAGTAGCCCCGGATGCCGACCTTAAAGAGGTTGGTGGACGTGGCCTGATCGGTATAGTCGACCGCGATCGAGGCGTGTTCCGTCCGGTTGTACTGGTAGTAGTTCGTACTGAAGTTGAAGGGCTCACGGAAATACGACCCGTCCCACCAGACGCCTTGCCGCAGCACCGTCCCCGAGGCGTCGTTCAGGCTGTCGAGGCGATCGCGAGCCGACTCATAACCGGCCAGGTATTCGTACGGCAGCTCATACGACTCCACTTGGTGTGAGGCCGTGAGTTCGATGAACGAATGCGTATCGATCGTGTAGACCCAATTGAAACTCTGGGTAAAGGTCTCTTCCGTCCGGACGGGGTCGGTCTTGATGTAGTACTTCGTCGAGATGCCGGGAGGACTGAATGCGAGGCCCGACCAACGGATGTCATCGGAACCCGACCAGATACCGCCGCGATACCGTTGGTACATGGCGAGCAGCTTGAATTTGTGCGCTCGTACCGGCGTGTAGATGACGTTCGTCAGATAGTTCTGGAACACGAGGTTCTGTTCGGCAGTCGGTAGTCGCGTCGGCGCGTTGCGGTACTCTCCCGAGAAGAAGAAGCGCAGGAGCTCCGGGTCGCGCGTCAAGGGTCCGCCGAATCCGATCAGATAGCGCGTATACATCCCTTTCCGGTAATCGTAGACGCCGAGCGCATTGTCGTCGGCGGGCGTATGGTTCTTGAGCCAGATGTCATATGCCCAAGCCGCTTCTTTGAGGACCACGTCGCTCCATGCCGCCGAGTCGGCTCCCGTCGCGGTTCCGGTCTGGTACATCTTGTTGTACAACGCCGACGCACGCGTGTTGAGGCCCAGCTGGTCGGCGATCAATCGAAGGTCGCGGATCCAGTAGTCGAAATCGCCCCATCGCTGCCACTCATAGCTGTTCCGGTCGTAGACATACGGGCCGAAGTGATACTGCCCCGGAGGCCGCATCTCAACGCGGAATTCGCCGTTGAAGCGCGGGCCACCCTCCTTGGAAACCACCTTCACGACGCCCGCCTGCGCGTTGCCGTACTCGGCCGAGAAGCCGCCCGAGATGAGCTGCACCTGCTGGACCGCCAGCGGGTTGACGTCAAATTTCCACGAGTTGTCCGCCTTGCTGGTTCCGAACGAGCCCGGGGCCGTCGTCGATGCATTGATCTGTTGGACGCCGTTGATCTGGTAGTTGACCTCGTAGGCCCCCGAGCCGCGCACGCTGTAGTTGCCTTGCGCGTCCTTCTGGAAGCCGGCGACGAGATCGAGCGCACCTCGAATGCCCTCCATCGGCGCCGACTTCAGCTGGGTCTCGCTGATGCTCTGGGCGGTCGAGGTCTGATCGCGGATGATCTTCGGCCGCTCAGCCGTCACCACCACTTCCTTCGCCTCGATGGTGGCGTCTTCCATCTGCAGGTCGATGTTCGTCGTCCGGTCGATGTCGATCTCTACGCTCCGTACAGAGACGCGATTGTATCCAAGCATGGAGCCGATGACGGTGTACGTTCCCGGAGGAATGTTCAGGATCGTGTATCGACCCTCGAAATCCGTGGCCACGCCGAGCGTCGTTCCTTCGAGGAAGACGTTCGCTCCGATCAAAGGTTCTCGGGTCCGGGCATCGACGACGCTGCCCGACAGCTTTCCACGCTGGCCCTGGGCTTGCAGCGGCCCGAGGCACACGGCCAGCACGGAAAGGGCGAGAAGAAGGCGGTGTCGCACGGTCAACTCACTTGACAAGCATCATCGTACGCGACAAGACCCCTTCGCGGGTCGTAAGCGTGTACGTATAGGCGCCGCTGGCCAGGCCGCCGCCGTCAAAGAATCGATGGTGGATCCCGGCCGACAGATCGCCATCCACCAGCGCTGCCACGCGCTGTCCGATGACATTGAAGACCTCCAGTCGGACCGGACCGGCCGACCGCAACGTGAAGGCGATCATGGTCGTCGGGTTGAACGGATTCGGATAGTTCTGGTACAGCGCGAAGTCCATCGGAGACTGGGAGGCCGATTCGACGGTGGTCGCGGTCGTGTACTTGAACTGGAAGACCTTCTGCGCCACCGCATCCGAGACATAGGCGGTCAGTCCGTCGGGCGTCAATCCGACATCGGTGGGGGCGATCATTGGAGCACCGTTCGGGTCTGCGCTGAAGCCATCCTGATTATTCACCGACGGCAGGTCGAACGTTTCCATGGCAAGAATGCCGCCTACGTCGAAGGCCTTCACCCATCGCTTCGTCGAATCGATGCCGGCGACCCAGAGGAGGCCGTCCTTGTCCATCGTGATCCCGTAGCTCACAGCGCTCGAAAAGGTCAGGAGCCCGGTGGCATCGGAGATCCGCGTCCCGCGGTAGGTACCCATCGCCAGTTGCTTGCCGCCTTGCCAGGCCGTGATACCCCCGGTCGACGTCGAGGCCGCGGAATTGCGGGACGTATAGAAGACGGTGTTCGTATCGGCGTAGTCGCCGTTGGGACGGAGCGCGATGTCTCGAATGACGTCCACGCCCCCCGTTTGTTGGCCGCCGGGGTCGAGTTGCGATTCCGACGACCATGCGCCCTTGATGGGAGCTGTGATCGTATTCGTGAAGTTGTACGACCTCACCCGCGGACCTGGCACTCCGGCCCCTGCCGATACACCCGCAAATGCGATCGTGTCGCGCGTCAGTGTCACCCCATGGTGAAACGTACCATGACCCGACTGGGACGGCAAATAGTAGCCGAATTTCTGCACCAGCATCGTGTCTCCGGTGGGATAGTAGTACATGACACCCACCGTTGCCGGCTTGGTCCGCTGATACGGTATCGAGGCATTGATGATGATATCTGAACCGATCGAACCGATCCCACGCAACTGGCCGATGTTGCCGGTCAGCGTGTCGGCGTCGCCGTTGAGGGTGAAGTCGACCAACTTCTTCATCTCAGAGTCATTCGAATCTGCGTACCAGATGGCGTTTCGAGCAGTGGCATTGGTCGCCGTGGTCGAGATCACGTACACTCGGCCGGCCGATGTGACGGTCAACAGATATGGTTGCACGTAGGAGGAATCCGTCGCCGGGAACGGGATCGCCTTGATGAAACGCCACTGCGGCTGAGCTGACGCTGTCAGCACGCTCAACGCCGTGATCATGACTGTCGCAAGGATCTTCATGGCACATCTCCTCTTGGATGTGTCACCACCCGACAACCCCGGTGGCCGACTGATGGTATGGATGGAGAATGACGACTCGTTGCCAGGACAATGTCTGAGGGTCATTTCACGAGCACAACACGCCGAAGCAACCGGCGCCCGCTGTCCGGGGTCGCATCGGCATCCGACACATGAAGTACGATCAGATACACCCCCGTCGCCAACGATCCGGCCTCCCACGTTCGTCGGTGCATTCCCGCTTCGAAGGTCCCTTCGGCGATGGTCGCGGCAGCCCGTCCAAGCAGATCATACGCCATGATCCGAACGAACGAACGCCGAGAGACATCGAATCGGATCGTCGTCGTCGAATTGAACGGGTTGGGAAATGGAGGATGCAACTCGAATGAGCGCGGCGCCTCCGGATCGGAGGTGGACATCGAGGTCGGCGTTCCCGGCGAGAGACGCCGATTGCGCAACAGCATCAGGTCGTCGCCGACCACGTTCTTCCCCGAGCCGATGCCGGCGTTCGTCAGGGTGGCGATGTGCGCCACGACGCCGCCGGGCACATACACATCTCCGAGTTTCGTCCAGCCGGCATTCAAGGCGTTGGACTGGTCAACAACGACCGCCTTCGGTGAAGACGCCGTGTCGTGCAAGAGATAGGTCGCCGTGGGCGTCAGAGCGTTCAATCCTGTCGGGATGTACGCGTAGAGTTCGTAGATCCCCGGCTCGGGGACCGTCGCCGTGTATCGCATCGTATCGGCACCCGCAGCGTCGGCGTAGAAGACCGACCCACCCCACGCAGAGACAAAACTGAGTCCGACGAAACCGGAGCGGATGGCCGCCGAGTCGCGCGCAAACACCGGCGACGGACGCCAGCCGGACGAACGGTGCGGAACGGGAACCTTCGTAGAGTAGACCTGGTCTCGTAGGGAGAACATGTAACCCGCATCGCGAAGGTCATTGTAATACCACCACGCATGCCCCGTCAGGCCTGCGTTCCGGCTCGTCTGGACGAGATTCACGCCCTCGCTGATCGAGAAGAGGGTCCCGCTCGGCTTGATGGCGATACCGGCGTTCACCCTCTGCTGCGATGACGAGGAGAGACCGTACAGCGCCGAAGGGATGTAGTTCTGGAGGATCGATGAGGATTGATACATCTGCACTTGGGCGGCGTCAAGCTTGCCCTGACCAAGCCACGCCTTCCAATCCTGCAGGTAACTATCGTAGGCAGGATAGGATCCGAGCCCCGATGCATAGTGGCTCGGCGCGTTTGAAACAACGACGTTCGGGTTCACCGACTTGATCGAATCGTACACATTGGCGTGGAATGAATTCAGCTGGTCGGCGCGCCAACGCTTCCACGCGGCATTGGAGCCGTCCGTCGGGGGCGCGCTGCCGGTGGCCGTGGTATACTTGACGACCGACGCGCTGTCATATCCGAAGTCTAAACCGGGGTATCGGATGCGGTCGAGCTCGATGCCGTCAACGTCGTATCGTCGCGCGATCTCTTCATGCAATTCCAGCAGGAATGAGCGCGCTTCGTCGTTGTTGTGCGACAACCAGTAGAAGTAGATGCCTCCCTCTGGATTGCCGATGAGGTCGTTACCTGAGGCATCCTTGCCAAGCCATGACGGATACCGCCCGAATAAGGGACCCTTGGGGAACCCGGGAAGAGTATAGCCCGTCCACCAACCGGCAAAGCCGTACTCCATCCACGCTTCGATCTCGAGCCCGTTCCGGTGGGCCTCGGCGATGGCTTCCTGCAAGATGTCTCGACCACCCGCAGCGGGATCAGTTTCATAGCCGGTCTCTCGGAAGAAGATCTCACTCCGGAACAGCGGGAATCCCCGGCTCCAAGCGTTGAAATAGACGACGTTGAAGTTGGAGGCGGCGATGGTATCCATCGTCCGGGCGATCTCGGCCTTCGTCCAGAAACTACCGCCCGTCCGGGGCGTCACCCAGATACCGCGCAACTCTTGTGCGGCCGACAGGTTCCAGAAGGAAGCGAGACTGAGGATGAGGGCCGTCCACGGGATCCGTTTCAAAGCCGGTCGCGGGGGGATGCACTGCTTGGGTGACCGTGGAAAGTGCATCATCCTTTCAGCTCCGGAATGACCCCGTTGACGCGCGCGGGCTTGAAGAGATCATATAGAACCAGGCCGACAGCACCCAAAAGAACGCCGTCGCTCCGAAGCTGTGCCGAACGGACCGTCACCGCCTTGGCCGGCTCGGGAAGATGGTCACGGCTCAGCTTCTCCTGGACGAGGGCGGCCACCTCCGGCTCGGCAGCGATCGAGCCGCCAAGAACGATCATGGCCGGATTCAGCAAGTTGATGATGCCGATGCAGACGGCGGCCACCGCCGAGGTGGCTTCCTCGATGATCTTCTTGGCGAGCCCATCTCCGGCTCGAACTGCCCGCACGATCGCCTCGACCGTGGCGACCTCCGGGGAGCCTCCATGCGATCGATAGGCCATCATGAGCGATGAGTCGCCGAGCAATGCTCCGAGATCATACTGACCGTGATACAGCAACGGGAATCGGTCGGGCCTGGCAAGCTCATAACCCACTTCATTGTAGCCGATCTCTCCCGCACTCGAGGTGCGGCCGTGCAATATCTTTCCGTCGACGATGATTCCCGTGCCGATGCCGTCCCCCACCCAGAAGAAGACCTGGTCGGCGATCTGCCGTCCTGCGCCGAAGAGGTACTCGGCAAGCGTCATGGCTTTGACATCATTCTCGACAAAGACCGGCAGTCCAAGCGCATGTCCGAACACCGTCTTGAGGTTGGTTCCCTTCCACCCTTTCAGTGTGTCGGCCACTCTCAGAATGCCGGTCTCACGGTCGATGATACCAGGCAATCCGACACCCAACCCGACGCTTCGGTCAAAGAGGGTTGGAGATTCCTTGCGCCAGGTTTCGAGATGGTCCAGGATACGACCGATCACCGTCTTGGGCGGATCGCCGGGTGTGATGTCGAACGCATCGCGCTGCAGGATGTTCGCGTTCATGTCGGTCGCGACGATCTGGACAGAACGCATGCGAATGTCGACGCCAAGGACGGTGCCGGCTCTTGGATTGAAACGCAGGAGCTCACGCTTGCGTCCCCCTCGGCTTGTGGAGGTACCCTCGCCGACCGGCTCAAGGAACCCACCGTCCAGGAATCTGCCGACGATCTCGGTGACTGTGGTCTTCGAGAGGGAGCAACGCTGGGAGATCTCGGTGCGCGAGATGGGACTCGAGTCCCGGACGAGTCGGAGAATGCGGTACTCGTTCGGTTCGTCGAAGGCGCTTCTTCGTTCGGCCAGTCTACGCCACACGGGTAGATCTGCAGGAGAAGTATTGGTTTGTCAACCTGACGAACAAACCCAATTTGCCATCCTAACTTCAGTCTGTCAAGTTAATTCCTCTGAGTTCAATTCCCAATCATGAGACAGGTTGCACCTCATGACTGACCGACGCAGTCCGCCCTATACGATGCGTCCACACAAGTCCCTGCCATATTCCTGACCCAGAGCCACCTCGACGAAATGCCGCTGGATCGAGCCCATCGGCCGAGGAACATCTCGGCCAGGACGACCCCCGCACCACCCTTGCGCGTGGATGAACTCAGCAAGCATTTCTCCACTCCATCGCACTGTTCTCCCCCAGGTCCCCTCCAAGGATCATTCTCAGATCTGTTCCTCCTTCCCTCCACCTACGGTGCGCAGTGTGAACTTCATTTCTACCAACCGGGGTTCTCCACAGACACTCCTTCTCTTGTTGCTCTTCCGATCTCCCTCGATGCTCTATTGCTCCTCGATGACCATGATCGTGTTCGCTACCGCCCTCTCGCCAGTCCGGTCAGATGGACTGTTCACGATCTGACCCTCCACCACCATCGTCGTCGAGCCTCCTCCGTCCAGATTCACCGCATTCCATGCGCCTATCGATCTCAGAAACCTGGCCATCTCCCTGAAATCCATTCCGATGCTCGAGGCTTGCCGCCCGTCGACGGTGCCGAGGTAGAGCACCGACGAATCCTCACTCATGCCGACGAATGTCCGTGGATGTCGATCGGTCGTGAACTTGATACCGATCCCCTCGCGCCGATGCTCTTCGTTGTCGACGTTTCGTCCATCCCTCAGGATACGTCCACCGGCTCCGACGACCTCATCGAGCATCTCCTCGTTCTCCCACAGTCGCAACGACACGAGCACGGTATCACCTTTCTGGAGGACCGGTTCGCCCCCCTTCATCGACGACCAGACCCATGAGTCCCCCGAGATCGCCGCATTGCCGTCCATGCCGACACGGTCGACGATGAACTTCCCCATTCCATTGGGCCTGGGTTCAGCCACGGGCCTCAACACCATCTCGCACGTTCCTTTGATCGTGCGTGTGCTCGGACCCCAACGAGCATTGTACATCACTGTTCCGGAAGAATCGAGCAGATCGTTGATCGCTCGCACCGGGACCATGACGCCCCGCGACGTCGACACGCTGCCCTTGAAACTCATCGGGTCCATCACCGGCCGCCGAGCCGACGTCACTGCGAAATGACTCCGTCTGGACGGTAGTCCGACGACCCATGCACCCCGCGATGCCTGGCTCCCGACGGGCCAGTGCGTCTTGAAGGAGAAAAAGTCGGCATTGACCGCACCGATGACCTTTGCTCCTTTCGCCTCCCGGCGACGCACTTGCTCTGTGGTGGTCCGCAAGCTATCGGCTCTGAACGTCTCAATGCGCACTCCCTTCTGCTTCAGGTCGACCTCGAGGACGTTCAGCGTGTACGGGCCTTCGAGCGTGATCGAATGGTGACGGACACCCTTGCGCACCATTCGCACGTCGAACCGGTCATTGTGCGCCAGTGGATAGAGAGCGCGACTCTGGTACACTTCCTTCTTCAAGGTCTGTAGGAGACCCGCATCCCGAAGGTCATTGAAGTACCAGAACGCATGTCCGGTCGGCGTGTATCGGCGGGCGATCTTCACCAACCGCATAACCTCATTGGAGGTCAAGGCTTTGCCTCCGGGCTTAACCGCCAGTCCCGATGTCGTACGCCTCCGCAGTGAATCCGCAAGCGGTCGAAGCGCTGAGGTCACCAATCGTTCGAATTCCTCAGGCTGCGCATACATTTGGATCTGGACGAGCTCGACCGAGCCGTCCTTCAACCACTGGCGCCAGTCCTGGAGGTATTCCTCGTACGAACCGTATTCATCGCCGGTCGTGTAGTGACCCGGCGCGTTCGAAACGACGATGCGGGGGTTGGCCCGCTTGATGCGCTGAAACGCGATCCGTTGAAACTCAACGATGCGGTCGGCTCGCCACCGCATCCACTCGAGTTCTGAAAAATCCATCGGCGGCTGCGCGCCAGCATGGCCTTGGGCGTACAACGTCACCGTGGTCGAATCGTATCCGCAGTCGTTCCTGGGATAGCGAATACGGTCGAGCTCGATGCCATCGACGTCGTACTCGTCTGCCACCTCTGCGTGAAGGTCGGCCAGGAATGACTGCACCGCCGGCTGACTGTGGGCCATCCAGTAGAATGTTCCGACGTGACCGCTGACATATTCTGCGCTCCCCTTGGAATCGCGCGCCAGCCATTCAGGATGCCTTCGAAAGATCGGACCCAGCGGTAAGGAGTCGATGCCGTTGCCCGACCACCACCCTACAAAACCGTATTCCATCCACGCCTCAATGTGCAGGCCGGCTTCGTGGGCCGCATCGACCGCCTCGGCCAGAATATCCCGTTCGCCGGCCGCAGGGTCCGTAGAAAACCCGAATTCGCTCTGGAACAACCGGCTCCGCCACAGCGGCCATCCGCGCGACCAGGCCAGGAAGTAAACAGTATTGAAATTCGCGTCGGCCGTCTGCTTCATCGCGATCCGGATCTCTTCGCGACTCCATAGTCGGGACCCTTCGCGGGGGGTCATCCAGAGGCCTCGCAGTTCTCGTTCCTGGGAATCAGCGACCCCGGCGATCAGAACAAAGACGAGTGACAATCGGACGAAACGAGCTGCGGCGTTCATGGTTGTTCTTCGAATGTGTCGATGCGGTGACGGATGATACGTACAATTGCGACCTGGTGAAAGACTGCGGTGGATGAACGGTCGAGGTTGTACATTCAAACAACCCTCTCTTCCAGGAGCCATCCCATGCGAAGACCGTTTGTCTCCCTCTTCCTCCTCATGTCCATCGCGTCGGCACTGGCCGGCCAACCTGTCCGCTGCACGTCATTCAACGATCTTCTGACGTCGCTCAAGGATGGTTGGAGCGTTCGGATGACCATCGAATACGCCAAATGCCGTCTCGTCATCGATTCCGTCGAACAACGGTCTCCTGAGGCGGTCGGTGGAATGACCATCGATACCTACGAGTACTTCGCCCGAGGAGTCGTCAGAAACGCCAAAGCGTATCTTGCAACATCCGAGACGCACCTTATCAGCCATCCACGTTACGGCTACGTCCTCAATTATGTCCGCCTCCGGATCTATGAGGACGATGCCGTTGAGATCGTCGCCCGCTATCTGAACCCGTCGTCATATGCCGTTGTGATGGACGAGACCTTCTTCGGAGCGATCTCCGACGGATCGGACAGCAACGGACTTCATCTCTACCGTTCTCAGCCGTGAATCCCCGTTGGAGGAGCGACAGCATGCGCACTCATTCCGTGACTGCGGCGATCGTTCTTCTTGCCGCGGGTCTGACAAGCCAGCCTATGACGGTCCCGATCTCCGGACCCTGGCGCTTCTCGCCGGTGGACCACCCCGACCACGCCGGCGCCGACCTCTCCGATGCCTCGTGGCCGCTGATCCGCACGGGAAGCAGTTGGGAGAGGCAGGGATTTGACAAGCTCGACGGCCATGTGTGGTATCGTACCCGCGTTGTCATTCCCACAACACTCCGCGACGGGGCAACGATCAAGGAGGCGATCCGATTAGAACTCGGCATGGTCGACGATATCGATCAAACTTTTCTGAACGGAGCGCTCATCGGGGTGAATGGGAGCGACATGCCTCCCGGGACACCCGCCGATACCGGGTCGCTGTCTCCGTACGGCTCAAAATGGAACACCGCAAGGTCATACACCATCCGAATCGATGACCCGCGGATACGCTGGAATGCCGAGAACGTTCTCGCCGTCCGTGTTTATGATGGCGGAGGTCCTGGAGGCCTCTGGTCGGGACAGCCACACTTCCGCGCCATGACGCTCGCGGATGTGTTGCTGATCGGACATGCGGACGAGCCCTTCCGTGAGATCGACGGAGCCCTCCAGAAGACGTTCAACATCCTCAATCGCTCATCATCGGTCCGCATGCATGGCTCGCTCGTCATTCGGGTCGTCGATGGTATCGACGGTGCGGAACTCTCGAGAACGACTCGGCCGATCGTGCTGGAGCCCGCGACATCGTTGCCGGTGACGACACAGCTGGCACAACCTGAACGATCGACACTCCTCGTGTATCAGGCTTCGGTGGAAGGATATGGCGAAACCGTTCGGTCCCAAGATGAAGTGCCGTACGTGATGACTCCCAGACCGGGCGACGCTCCCCGCATCAACGGGCCATCAGTCGTCGGCGCGCGGCCCGGACGACCCTTCGTGTTTCGCATTCCGGCAAGCGGCAAACGTCCGATGCTCTTCGGCGTCGACGGACTTCCAGTCGGCCTTTCTGTGGACAGTACAAAAGGCGTTATCGCAGGCCGCACACCAGCGCGGGGTGTCTATGCATTGAAGATCAGCGCACAGAACGCTCACGGGCACGACAACCGCGTTCTAACGCTGAAGGTGGGCGACGAGCTGGCGCTGACTCCACCGATGGGCTGGAACAGTTGGAACGTTTGGGGTTTGACGGTCGACCAGGAGAAGGTGATCGCCTCGGCCCGCGTGTTCGAGGAGAAGGGCCTTGCCGATCACGGCTGGTCGTACATCAACATCGATGATGGATGGGAGATCAAGGGAGACGATCCGCGCCCCAAGCGTCATCCCGACGGCTTGATCGTCGTCAATGAGAAGTTTCCTGACATGAAGGCTCTCGGAGACAGTCTGCACGCACTAGGTCTGAAGTTCGGGATCTATTCGTCGCCGGGACCGCTGACGTGCGGGGGCTACACGGCCAGTTACGGCTACGAAGCGCACGACGCTCGATCATACGCCGCTTGGGGCATCGACTACCTCAAGTACGATTGGTGTTCCTACGACCGCATCGCCAAGGACAGATCGCGGGCTGAGCTGATGAAGCCATACGCCCTGATGCGGAGCAACCTTGACTCCGTTGACCGAGACATCGTCTACAGCCTGTGTCAATATGGGATGGGTAATGTTTGGGAATGGGGCGCCCAGGTGGGAGGCAACCTGTGGCGCACGACGGGAGACATCGTCGACACGTGGGAAAGCATGAGCGGCATCGGTTTCAACCAGGTGGCGAACGCACCCTTTGCCGGTCCAGGCCACTGGAATGACCCGGACATGCTCGTCGTGGGTTGGGTCGGCTGGGGTCCCCGTCTCCACCCGACGCGACTGACGCCCGATGAACAATACACGCACATCAGCCTCTGGAGCCTTCTGTCAGCCCCCTTATTGATCGGTTGCGACCTGACGCGGGTCGATGCGTTCACGCTGAATCTGCTGACGAACGACGAGGTGCTGGCGATCGACCAGGATGCGTTGGGACGTCAGGCGACGCCGGTCCTCGTTCGTGACAGCATCCAAATCTGGACGAAGCCGCTGGCCGACGGATCGGAGGCGGTAGGAGTGTTCAACCTTTCCTCGACAGGCCTTCAGGTCTCTTTCGACCTGCGCGATGTAGGTCTGCCTGAGAGCGTGACGCTAAGGGACCTCTGGCGTCAGCGGCTCGCCGGCACGTTCTCCCGGCGCGCAACATTCGAGGTGCCCCGTCACGGGGTCGTACTGTTGAAGTCCGTTCGATGAGTCGACAGGGCATAGCGGAGGCTTCGCTGGCGACTTCTCTCATTCACCCATGAGCATGACCTGTGGGGTTAAACGAAGCGGGCCGGCGGGCGTCCAATGTTGTATGGGCGTGATCCGATGGCGTGTTTCTCGAGTATTCTGGCTGGTCGCCGGCATGACAGCCATGGCATCGTCGCAAACGGCCGAAGTGCTGGGCCGGGTCGTCGACTCCACGACAGGGACGGGCATTCGGGATGTCTCTGTCATGTTGCGGCGAGATGATGGTCCTTCGTTGCCTCTCGGCACGATCACTGCACCCGACGGTTCGTACCGGTTCGGTTTCGTCGTATACGGCCGATACCGCCTCATCCTGAGCCATATCGCCTGTGACACGCTCCGTCGGTCGGTCTTCATCGGCGCGTCATCGGTGGACCTCGGAACGTCGCGGCTTCGGGAGAGAATGGTACCCGAGAGGGAGGTTGTGGTACGTGGTGTGCCGCCGCCGGTCGAGCAAATCGGAGACACGACGCAGTTTTACGCCGACGCTTTTGCAGTGAACAAGGATGCCAGCGCGGAGGATCTCGTCTCCAAGCTGCCAGGCTTAACGATGGAGGGCACGAGCGTGCGTTCGCAGGGTGAGGACATCCGGCAGGTGCTCGTTGATGGCAGGCAGTTCTTCAGCGACGATCCGATGATCGCCCTGCGCAACCTCCCCGCTGAGATCATCGAACGGGTGCAAGTTTACGACAAACTGAGCGATCAGGCGGAGCTTACGGGCTTTGACGATGGCCAGTCGGTCCGGACGATGAACATCATTACCCGTCTGAATCGAAGACAGGGCATGTTCGGCAAGACATCGGGGGGCTACGGTACCGATGCCCGGTACGCCACCGTGGGCACGGTGCACGACTTCGACAACGACAGGCGCCTCTCGTTGTTCGGGATCAGCAACAATGTCAACCAGCAGAACTTCACGATGCAGGATATCCTGGGTGTTCTGCGAAGCAACACCGCCGGACGCGGCATGTTGGGCGGAGGCCGTTTCGGCGGAGGACTCGGAGGACAACGACCCGGCGGCGGACGGGTGCTGGAGATGCTCTCGAACGCGGCGGTCCTTCAGCGCGGAGCGGCGGGACTTGCCGACTTCCTTATCGGCGAGCAGGGCGGTCTCAACACGACGCACTCGCTCGGCGCCACGTATGGCAATGCGTGGAACGGCGGCTTGGAGCTCAACGGCAACTACTTCGTCAACCGCGTCGAGCATCGCGCGTCGGAGACGCTTGAGCGGGTCACGGCAACCACCAACGCCGATTCGGCACGCGTCTACGCCGAAGAGAACGAGGCCCGCAACGCCAACACAAATCACCGTGCCATGCTGCGCACCCAGGTCCCGATCGACGAGCTGACCACGCTCGTTGTGCATCCCCGGTTCAGCGTCCAGGTGAACGAGGCCTCTGACCTGACCTTTGGACGCAATGCGATCGGATCAGCGCTCCTGAACACGTCGGAGGTTTCGTCGAGCTCCCAGAACGACGGCTGGAACGGGTCGTTCACGGCGGTCATGCGGCGCCGGTCGGACATCCCCGGTCGATCCTTGTCGGTACAGGTCGCAGGATCCTTCTCCGATCGGGGCAGCGATCGTTCGATGGAGGCTTCGACAGCCTTCCCCGCTGCCGGCGGCGGCTCCGCGACGATCGTATCGCAGAAAAGCACCCGCGCCAGCTCCGGTTCGACAGTCCGCGGCTCCGTGACCCTGACCGAGCCGGTCATGGTCAACGGTCTGGTTCAGGCCACGTACGCGGCGTCGACCTCCGGATCGTCAAGCGAACGTCTCACGTATGCGCTCGATTCCGTCACGCAGACCTTCGCGATCCTGCGCAACGATCTCTCAAGTGAAGGAAAGAACCGGGAGACCTCGCACCGCGCCGGTTTCGGATTTCGCTACGGAAGCCCCGATGGCTTCCGGGCCATGGTATCCGCCGATGTGGAGTGGGCTCGTATGTCGGCCGATCTTCGGATCCCCGTCGCCGAGCGGGTCAATCGCCGTTTCCGCACATTCCTTCCGATCGCCTCCGTGAGCTATAGGTTCTCCGGACTCGCCTCGGTGCAGGCGCAGTTGCGGTCGTCCACGCAGACGCCCTCGGCTACTCAGCTTCAGCGGGGGGTTGACAATACCAATCCCGTTCAACTGACCACGGGGAATCCGAAACTGGCGCAATCGGTTGTCACCTCATTCATCGTGCGACTGGGCCTTCCAAATCCTCTCGCGATGACCAGCGTCTTCGCGACGCTGATCGCTTCGGAGACGAACGACGCGATCGTGAATGACGTAACGCTTGCTTCGGCTGATACAACATTGCCGGGTGGCATCGTCCTCCACCCCGGGACTCAACTGACGCGGCCGGTCAATATCGATGGCCAGCGCTCACTTCGGGGATTCCTGACCTACGGATTCCCGGTCCACTGGCTTGGAAGCAACCTGAACTTGATCGCGGACATCACAGCCAGCAGAACGCCCGCCGTGCTGAATGGCGCCACCAATTGGGCGATGGGGACCACGTATTCCGGCGGGTTCACGCTCGTCAGCACGTTCAGCCAAGATGTCGACCTGACCTTATCGTATGCCGGCAACCACACCACAAACACCAACTCGCTGCTGACGGCCTACGACGAGGCGTACGACTCGCATCGCGCAGGACTTCGCGCATCGGTTACTTTGTGGGACAACGTTGTTCTGCGCACAGATGCCACATACCGTCAGTCCTCTGGTCGCCGTGCTTCGTACCGGCAGGAGTACCTCGTTTGGAACGGAGGCATCGGCATCCGACTTTTCAGCCGAGGTCAGGGTGAGATCACCTTAAGTGTATTTGACATCCTCGAGCAGAATACCAACCTGAGTATCAATACGACGGACCTGTACACGGAGACCCAGTCGACCAACGCCCTTGGTCGGCATTTTCTGCTGACGTTCAGCTACACGTTAAGGGCCTTCGACAGTATGTAGCTGCCTTCGAGGCACATAACGCCCCTTCCTCACAGCCGACACTACATCCTCCAGCGCACTCCGCCATACATCATCCGCCCCTGCACCGGTCCCCAGATGATCGAACTGTCGAAGTAAGGACTGGATGGATCGGCGGCCGAGATGATCGGATCACCCTGCCGGAAGTCCAGGAGATTCTCGACGCCCACATACAGATCCAGGTTCAGCAACAGCGTTCGGGTCACCTGACCATTGACCAGGAAGTAGGAAGGCGATGACGAGGGCCGGCGATACGGCAGCGGACTCGCCGACGTCTCCGGCAGCCGCTTCGGTCCGAACCACGAGACCGTCAGGTCGTAGGCCATACGTCCGGAACCGTCGTCGTCAGGTTGCGTGGTGTAGGCCAGATTGACGAACGCCCGATGTTTCGCCACGTACGGCCGATCGCGAAGCTGGCCGTCGATCGTCTGCCGCACGTCCAGAAAGCGGTACGCGGTGCGCACTTCGAACCGCTCCAACGGCTGGATGTTCAATTCGGCCTGTGCGCTATTCGAGAACGAAGAACCCGTCAGCGGCTGGAAGACGACCATGCGCGCATCGCGGTCGAGATTCACGACCAGTTGATCGTCAAACGTCGTCCGATGCAGGTCGATCGTGAACGTCCCTTCGCGGCCATTCACCGTCACATAGCGCGTGGCGCTGAGGCCGATATTCCAGCCCGTCTCTCGATGGTACGCCATGCCCGGAGCCATTCCTTCGAGCGCCGGCGTCCGGGAACTCGCAAACAACGCGATGTTCTCCGCATAGATGTTCGCCGTCCTCTGACCCCGCCCCGCCGATAGGCGAAGCGTCCAATTGATGTCGGGCGCATAGCGCACATGCAGACGCGGGGAGATGAACGAGCCGAACAGATTGTGCCGGTCGCCACGCAGACCCGCAACGACCGAAAGGTCCTCGCCATGCGAGTAGGTGTACTCGACGAAGGCACCGGGCACCCGTTCGATCCGTGCATGGTCGGATCCGAACACCCGCTCATCGTAGTCATCCACAAGCAGACTAAGGCCGCCTCGCACCCGCTGGACGCCGGGTTCGATCTCCGCGTCGTAGAGCAGATTCAGGTATCCCGTCCGTTCTCTCCCGGAATACTCGCGGTGCTGGAGCGAAGTGGAGGTCCGATGATCCGCGGTGGACCACTGAAGTCCGATGCTTCGCCCTTCGCCCTCGAAGACGTAGCCGGTCTTGCCGGAGATCCGCAATTGGCTTCCCCGCATACGATAGCGATACTGCAGCGGATCGGCCCCAAGCGCCAGATGGTCCAGATCGATCCCATGCATGGTGCCATTGCGCTTCTCATCAGATGTGTACTGCACGATCATCTGGCCCTCGACACCCTCGAAGTCGTGCAGAGAGAATCGCTGCAGGACATGCGCCGCAGTACCGATCGGGGCGTCCAGAAACCGGTCGCCGTTTCGGTCCATCGACACGCGGCGAGTGTCCATGTTCACCATGGTCAGCGAAGACAGGTGCTCGCTGATCGGAGTCCGGAGGTTTCCGTTCAGCTCGAATCGTTGGTCATCGGTGCCGAACATCGTCAGGTAGACGCGCTGCTCGGCCTCGTTCCACGGTTTCCGGTACTCGACGTTGATCTGCCCGGTGATCGATTCGTAGCCGTTGGCCACCGAACCGACCCCCTTCGACACCTGGATGTTCTCGATCCAAGAGCCCGGGATGTACGTGAGGCCCACGTTGGAGGCAAGCCCCCGCACCGCCGGCATGTTCTCCAGCGTGATCTGCGAATAGGTTCCGGCAAGTCCAAGCATCTCGATCTGCCGGGTTCCGGTGACGGCGTCGGTGAACGAGACATCGACCGACGGGTTCGTCTCGAAGCTCTCGGAGAGATTGCAGCAGGCCGCCTTGAAGAGCTCCTTCTCCGTCATCACGACCGTATTCGTCGTCGCCCGGTATTCTATGAAACTGGGCGCCCGTTGTCCGACGACGTTGACGGCATCGACCTCCGTCGCCTCGGAGACAAGCGTGATCCGCAGGACGCGCGGCTCGGCCACGGTCAGCGTGTCGGGCCTGAACCCGACGCTGCTGATGACCAGCCGACCGCCGCCATCTTGGAATGCCAACTCAAACCGTCCCGCCGTATCGACCATCGTCCCGACCCGCGAACCGAGCCAGTAGACCGACGCGCCGACAACCGGGCGGAGTTGCCCCTCCTCGGTCCGTTCCACCACTCTCCCCTGCACGATCCCTGTCGATTGGGCGAAGAGCAGCGCGGGCACGAGGAGAGCGCTGAACAACCATGCGCTTCTCATGACCGTCGCTCCTTAGTGGGTGGAATCGTTGTCGCGATAGAGGCAGCACCCCGGCAACGCGTCATAGACCGAGTCCGGGGCCGAGAATTTCGGCGTGTCGTGTCCGACGGCGGCCAGCCGTTGTTGCAGCGAATCGACGGTGATGGCCGACGGACGATACGAAACGGTGAGCATCTTGGTCTGTTTGTTCCAAGAGGCCTTGTCGACCTCCTTGATCTTCATCGTCTTCTCGATGCGGTTCTTGCACATATTGCAGTTGCCGAAGACTTTGAAGGATGTTTCGACGACCTTCGTCTCCTGGGCAGCAACGACGAACGAGGCAACGAGCAGGGCGACAGTGACAGAAAGGATCGTTCGCATGATATTCCTCATGTTGAGTTTGATCGTTTGAGAATAGCACAACGCGACACCGTGCGGACGCACGCTGCCCTCAGACACGATCGGGACGACTCAATTGAGGAACGAGCAGAAGAGAATGGTGGCCGGTACGGCCCGTGGGGGCGGAGAATCGGCTTGGGTGAGGGAGACGAGCGCCGGTTCGATGGCTGGCGCCTTGTCGACGAACGGGTAGACGACGTGCGAGGCCTCCAGCGTCACCTTGGGAGCGACGGCTGAGGCGAGTTGACCGTCATCCAACTGAAAGGTGGCAAGGTCAACCGTGCAGCAGCGGTCGGCTGGGTCCATAAGGTCAGCGCAGCCGCATGGATCTTCCTGGGTGACCGGCGCAAAATTGGCGTCCGTCGTCCCGCCGCATGAATGATGCAGGACGTTGACACCGATCGCCAGCCCTAGATAGATGGCCAAGAACGCTATGGAGAAGACTCGCCGCACGGATGTAATGTACGTGCCACTGGCGAAGGATGCAATGAATGCAGAACTTGCGCGCCTGGCGTTGAGTTCCTTCGGCCCCCAACGCAGAAGCCCCCGGGGGTTCCCGAGAGCTTCATTTTACATCTTTCGTCTTGAATCGTACATCTTCTCACGGAAATGTTGTTTGCTGCTTCGCAGCATTGGTATAGGGCCTCCGGCTATCTTTCATCTTACATCTTACATCTTACATCTTACATCTTACATCTCACATCTTACATCTTACATTTCTCCCGCTATTTCATCAGAACCATCTTGTTCGTCCTGACAAACCTCACCCCATCCGCTCCGACCGCTTCGATCCGGAAGATGTAGAGCCCCGACGCCATGCCCGATGCATCCCAGCGAATTTGATGCTGACCAGCGCTCAACGAACCGTTCACCAACGTCGCCACCTCGCGTCCCAGCTGGTCGTAGATCTTCAGGCTGACACGTCCCTCCAGTGGCAAGGAAAATCGGATCGTCGTTGAGGGATTGAACGGGTTGGGGTAGTTATGTGCCAATTCGAAGTCCGTCGGTTGTGAGTGGTCGACCTGCTCCACCGACGTCACTCGATCGAGCTGGCGAGCATAGAGATCAGCTCCGTAGACACCATAGATCACATTGCCCGAGATCCGCAGGTCCGAGGCTCCGAACAGCGGAAGCCCTTCCCTGACATCGGTCCACGTGACCCCCTTGTTGTTTGTCCGCCAGGTCCCGTAGCGGTTCGACACGATGACGGCGTTATCACTGATGGCCATCGCCTTGACCGTTTCATACTGTATGCCCTCCCCGCGCTCCATCCAAGATTGACCGCCGTCCGTTGAGACATAGAATCCCCCAGAGCCCGAGAAAACGCCTTTTGAGCCGAATGCACCGACATAGATCGTGTCGGCACGGACGATGATCCCACCCCAAGCGGTCGTGGGGCCAGCACTCACGGCAAGTCCTGTCCAGCCTGTTTCACCAGGTGTCCAGCGGTAAACGCCGGATAGATACGCAAACAACGTCGAACCCGAAAGTGTCACGGCCTTGGCATCTCCGGTCGCGATACCATCGCTTGGGGTGGCTCCCCAAGTTAAACCGAGGTCGGTGGAACGTCGCACACCTCCTCCAACGGTCCCTGCCAGGACCGTTGAACCCGACACGGCCAGGTCGTTGACGTCGGCGTTGATGCCGTAGGTTTTCTCTTCCCACGTGACGCCGGCATCGCTCGAACGATACACGCCAGAACTGGCTGTACCGACGAACCAGATCCCGCCCCCGGTCTCGACGTCCCTCACGACACGAGAGAAGCTACCGATCGATCCTTGATTTGTCAGAGCCCATGAGCCTCCACCATTTGTCGAACGGAACACTCCAAAGCCATCACTGCCGACCAAGATCGTCGAACCGTCGACCGACATTTTCGTGAGCTTGAGCGCTCTCAATCCCCTCGAAGAACGGCTCCAAGATGCTCCTCCGTCCGTCGAACGATAGACCCCACCGCGCTCCACTCCGCTCGTGGCCGCGTACCATATGCCGTCCTTCGATGTCAGTTGCTGGACATACTTGTCGACCAATCCCGCATCTGACTTCACCCATGTCGCCCCGTCATCCGTTGACCGAAAGACTCCCGAAGCCTCATAGCCGAGCAGGTACGATATTCCGTTCGACCGCAGATCGTTGACCGTCGCCCCTGACGCACCTGTACTGTTCTGCCAGCTTGATCCACCATCGGTGGAGTACTTTGGCGAGGAATCGCCTCTCACGAAAGTTGTCCCGTTCGATGCCAGGAATTTCACGGAGCTGGTTCCCACGCTCGTCACCTGCACCCACATCGATGAGCCGGCTGACAATTGGTAGAGCCCGAATGCCGTGCCTGCAAAGATTTCTTGGCCGTACTTTGCGAGGGTGTAGACGATGTTCGCCGATCCGGCGGGGATTCCGGTCGAGAATCCCGTCCAACTCGAGCCACCAGATATGCTGCGAAAGATGCCATTGCTCGTCGCAAGATAGATCGTATCGCCCGATGCCACCATGGCGTTGATGCCGGATGCCGTGATACCACTGTTCACCGACGTCCACGTCTCGCCATGGTCCGTCGAGCGGGCCAATGCATTCGACGTCGTCGAACCATGATAGAGATGGCTGTTGACGACGAAGAGCTTTCCCGGATACGTGATCGGGCCCTTCGGCAGGAGCTGCCACGATGCCCCTGCGTCGGTCGACCGATACAGGCCCCGCCACGTCGTTGCCACGACGGCCGACGCTGTGGAAACGATCCCGTCGATCTCGCCGGCATCCGGTCCCGCGATCAAGGTCCACGAAGTACCGGCAACGGGAGGCCCTGACGTTCCTCCACCATCACCAGTCTCTCCCCCTCCCGATCCAATGGCCTGGAAGCTGAACGTTGTGGAATAAGGGGAGAGAATCACGCCTTCTTTCGCCCGAACGCGCCAGTAGTAGGTCTCTCCGGCCGTGAAGGGCCCGAAGGATACCGTTCCGGAATTTCCCGGCCGATTTGTGTCAGCAAAGACCACGTTCTGGAACAGGGAATCACGCGCCACTTGGATCTCAAATCTTGTCGAGAGCAAGGAGCCAGGTGTCCAGTTGAAGGTCACGGATGCCGCTCCCGCCGTATCGCCGTTCAGCGGACGAACCAGATTCGGTCGCGGGTAGAGGTACTCGTATACAACTCCCACAGGTGTTGTGGTACCCGACACGGTCTCTGTGCCGTTCGAGAGCATCCAGGCTTCCGTCGGTCCAGCGAAGGCGAGGGCGCGTGGAGCGAAGTTGTTTGGAGCGAGACTCATCTGATACCAGGTGCGACCAAAATCCATCGTTCGGTAGATCCGGGAGCCAATGGCCACACCAAGGCCGACGGACGAGAACGAGACCGCCGTCAGGTTGGTGGACGTGCTGTTGAGAGTCGCGGGCTGCCACGATACCCCGCCATCGGTCGTTCTTAGGATCCTCCCCGAAGATGTGAGCACGATGCCGGAATCGGGATCGAGCACATGCACATCCGTGATATGGCCGGGAGTTGGCAACCGGGTCGTGCTCCAATTCGCTCCGCCGTCGGTTGTTCGGAGGATGATCGAAGTGTCGTTCAGCGACTGATCCGTAAGCCACACGTGCTGATGATCGAATACGCTGACCCGGTAGGTTCGTGATCCCTGTGGCACCGACACGGCATCCCATGATGCACCCGCATTGGTGCTGCGATACAGGTATCCGATCGGCAATTGACTCGTACCGCCGTACCCCACGGCGAAGGCCACCGATGAGCTCGCACGGCTGAATTCGAGGTCGGTGATATTCATGATCTCCGCCTGAGTGCCCGCCGACCACGACTGACCACCGTTCGTCGAACGAAGGAATTTGGCCGTTCCATCCTGGAAGGCTATCAGGGTCCCTGGAGCCGCAGGATGCGATGCCACGGCGTTCCCTTGAGACAGACCTGTCAGGTTCTCGAATCCGGCACCGATCATCCAAGGAGGGTCCATCGGTGTGTTCCGGATCTGGACAGGATACGCAATGCCCGGCGTCGTTGCTCCGATGATGAGGTTCGTGCGAGCACCCGTAAACTCGATGTCAGAGAATGTGAGTCCATACTCTCTGTGACGTTCGGTGAATTGCGCCTGTGCAAAGGAGACAAGAAACAGCAGCACGACGAAAAGTTGGATTGTCTTCAGCATGATCGTTGGGTTCGATACGTTACTTACATATGATGCCGCTTGATCGTCGATCTTGCACTACAACATCATATAGTGATGTACTTGTACGCACTGAAGCCCCAGGCGTTCCCGAGGGCTTCAGTCGCACATCTTTCATCTCCCCTCTTTCTTCTTTCCTCGGACTACTTCATGAGAACCATCTTATTCGTCCTCACGAACCGAGCGCCATCCGCTCCGACCGCCTCGATGCGGAAGAAGTAGAGCCCCGATGCCATACCCGAGGCCTCCCAGCGGGCCTCGTGCATCCCCGCGCCCAGCGACCCGTTGACGAGCGTTGACACCTCACGCCCGAGCTGATCGTAGATCGTCACGGACACACGGCTTTCCGTGGGCAGTCCGAACCGGATCACCGTCGACGGATTGAACGGATTCGGATAGTTCTGCGCAACATCGAACTCCGCCGGCACCGCCAGATCCAGTTCGGTGACCGATGTCGTAAAGTTACCCCAGACCGTCCGTGCCTGCTGGGCCGCGGACTGCAGTTGCGTGAGATCATCCGCCGCCAGGAAGGCGATGCCGAATCTCAACGTATCGCCCGGCGCCAGCGCGAACGGTCCGGCGGTCAGCTGATTGCGCGTGTCGCCAGCACCGACGGGGACCGCCGGAAAGCTTGTCACATTCGCCGTCGATCGGACAAACTGGTTGTCGTTCCCGATCAAGAAGACGGCATGACCCGCCACCGGATGACTCAACAGGGCAAAGCCATAATAGGCGGGGTCCGAACCTCCGCCCTGCTCGAACGCGTACGTCAGACCGCGCGAAGCGTCATAACCACCCAGGTTTGCGCCCGAATTGCCGATGTCGAAGTCTGCAGTCATCTGGGCGAACAGGTCGTCGATCACACCGCCTGAGGAGTTGACCACATTGTACTCGACGATCACATACTGATCGTCGGGAGGCGTGTCCTTGACGTAACCGAGCATTCTGACGCTCACGCCGATCCGCTGAGCTGCGGGTTCCCACTGATCGCTGAATGACGCTCGGAAGGCCGTGAAGCCAGGGAATCGGCTGGTCGTATCGCTGAATCCGACCGAGTTGGTCGCAGGGCCATCAGGACGGAAGCTGAAGAGCGTTGAGTACAAACCGCCGGCATACCTCACGCTGTTCCGGTCGACCAGGGAGAAGTCCGCCGCTCCGCTTCCGTTCTTGCCCTTGTACCAGATACCCTTTCCATACTGTCCGAATGCCCCCACCTTGCCGCGGTTGGTCAGGTCAACACGGACCTGGTTCTCAGCGCTCCGCACCGCTTCGACCAGAATATCGGTCGTGTCGATCACCGAGCCGACGATGTTCGTCGCCTGCATAATCACCCGCCTAAAGCCAAGTTGCAGGTCCGTCGGCGTCCACACGATCGTATCACCGACCAGAGACGCCCCGGCCGGCAGTGAGATCGCCGTGATGGTCGTTGGCGGAGTGCCGTCGCGGATGACCGGTTTGCGGAATTCTGCCCCCGGAACAGCCAATGTGGGAACGTAGGCGTACGTCGGAGCCGTCGCCGAGTAGAGTTGTTGAGCCCTTTGCGCCGACTGCTGCAGTTGGGTCAGGTTGTCGGCTGCATGATAGGCGAACGCAACGGTCAACGTCTCATTCGGAGCCAAGGCGAAGGGTCCCGTCGTTATTTGATTGCGCGTGTCGCCTTGGCTCGCCGGCAGGGCCGGGAAGGTTGTCACGTTTGCCGTCGACCGCACATACTGAGCATCCGTCCCGTTGAGGAACACGGCCGCTCCCGAGGCCGGATGACCCAACAGCTGGAATCCGTAGTAGTTTGCGTTCGTCGCGCCGCCATCCTCATACGCATACGTCAGCCCCAGTGCGCTGTCGTAACCACCGCGGTTTGCCGTACTGTTGCCGATGTCGAAGTCCGCCGTCATCTGTGCGAACAGGTCGTCGATCGCCGAGCCCGACTCGTTCACGATACGGTACTCGATGATCGTGTAGCGGTCATCGGGTGCGGTGGACTTCACGTGCGCCGTCTGGATCACGCGTACTCCGATCCGGTTGGTCTCCCATTCGTCGGTAAAGGCGTTGCGCACGGCCGCAAAGCCGCCGAACCGGCTCGTCACCGGTGCAAAGCCTTCGATCGGCCGGAAGCTGTTCTGGGTCGACGTGAGCCCTCCCGCATACTTCGTGCTGTTGCGGTCAACCAACGAGAAGTCTCCGGCATACAGTCCGCTCTTTCCCGCGTACCTCACTCCTTTGCCAAAGTCTCCGAATGCACCGATTTTACCACGCTGTGAGATATCAACCGTCGTCTGATTCGAAGAGGCATAGAGTGCTTCCACGAAGATGTTGACCGTGTCCGTGATCGACCCGGCGCCGTTCGTCAGTGTCGCGATCACCGGGAAGAACCCGAATTCCGAGGCTCCCGGCGTCCAGATCAGTGAGTCTCCCGTCAGCGTCGCCGAAGCCGGCTTCTGTGTCACCGCGATCGACGCCGCCGGCCAGCCATCGGCCACCAGCTTCGAGCGATATTCTGTCTGCGTTACGGCGTAGCCTCCGCCAACCCGCGCGGGAAGGATACTCAGGTTCGTCGGTGGGAACTGCACGGTCGAGCCGAACGGGAAGCCGATCGGCTTCGCGTCGAACTGCACCGCCAGGTCGTTGTGATTTGTCGTCATGTCGGGGGTCACGCGATTCGCACCCGAAACGTAGATACTATCCAGCGGCCAATAGCCGGCCAGTCCAGCTTCATTGCCGACCAACGCGGCATCCTTCGCCGAAGCGATCTCCGAACCCGTTCGCGTTACATTCCACAGCCGGACCTCGTCGATCAGACCCTTCAGGTAGTCGTACGTCATGCCGCCGATATAGAACCCTGTGCCGCCGCTGGCGATGGCGATGCTCGTCGCGATCTGTGTCTTCAGCGCACCATTAACGTACAGCTTCACCTGCGATCCGTCATACGTCCCGGCCACATGATACCACTGCCCCATCTGCACCGGGTCTGTATCCAGCGCATAGACGCCGCTGCCGCCGGTCGCGCCCGCCACCATGAACGACAGCTTCGCCAATCCTGAGCCGTCATAATTGTTGACGATCAGGCCGTAGCTGTGCCACGGGTCCACGCCGATGCCGTTGTTGCCCGGACGCGCCGCGATGAACATCCCGCTGTTCGGCCCCGGCAATCCCGTCAGATACACCCACGCTTCCAGCGTGATCGCCGTGCCCGTGACCTGGTAGGCCGACGGCATTGCCGAAGGATGCAACGGCGCGCTGTCGGTCACTCGGACCCGGTCCTGCGTCCCATCGAAAACAAACGAGAATGAGTTGGACAACGTGACGGTTACGACGGCAGAGGTCGTTACGAACAACGAACCGTCGGTAGCTCGGACATCCAGTTGATAGGTGCCCGCGTCTCCAGACAGCGCCGCGATCGTAAGGACACCGGTCGTTGAGTCGAGTACGGCAAACGATGGGCCCAGCGTTATCACGTAGCGAACGGCATCTCCGTCGGGGTCGCTTGCAGTATAGGTGAAGTTGAAAGGAACCCCCGCCACAAGCGTGGTGTCCGGAAGTGCCAGACTGAATACCGGCGGACGGTTGACGTTGATGACCGTCAGAACAAACTGGGTTGTGTCACTCGCCTCGCCATCCGATACCCGAATTCGAATGAGATACGAACCCGAGTCGTTGAATGATGCGGAGAATGTGAACTGGCCGGTAAGACTGTCGACCGTAGCTCCCGCCGGACCCGTAAGAAGGAAATACTGAAGCGGGTTGGCATCGGCATCAAAGGCCGCGAAGAGAGCGGTGAGGGATTCTCCTTCGTTGATCGCCGTATCCCCTTGAGCCGAAGTGAACGCTGGCGGAACATTCGGTACGATGACCGTGAGGGATCCGCTGACCGGATAGGCCAACGGAGTTGCCGGACCCGGCTCGTTGAACGCGAATTCGGTGAGCGCAATCGGTGATATCTCCCCATTGACCGAGGGTGGGTTCGGCGCGAACCGCAGTTTGACGAGCGTCCCTTGACCCGACAACGGACCGGTGCCTGCCACGGCCACGTGCAAGACCCCCGCCGTATCCTTCACGACCGGCGAGTATCCATCGCTCAACGTTCCATCCAGAACAATGCCTCGGTATCGGACAGCGGCCGTGTCGTAGGCGACACGGAACTCATACGAGACAATCTCGAGGCCGTCGGTCAGCCCAACCGCGACGGGCACATCGACCGAATCACCCGCCGTCACCGATGTATCGGCGATCTTCGCGACGAAATCATACGTCCGGATGGTGTCGCTCCTGCCCGGAAATCCCTGCACATCGACCGCTTGGATCAGAACAGGACCGCGTGTCTGCACGGTCATCGTGCCCGTGGACGATTCAACCGTGCCGATCGAAGGGCTCGAACTCGAGTACGTAAACGGAGAGGTTCCTCCCGTGACCGAAGTCACCATGACCGTCTCACCTTTGAAGGCGACGGTCTTGTTGGTGTTCACCTTGATCAACGGCGCCGGTATCGCGGTAAACGTCCCCGAATCCAGCGCAGGAGTGATGACCTCGTTGAACACGGCGTTCGCAAGGCCGATGACACTCGAGCCAACGGCAGACTGTCTGACGCGGAAGCGAACCGAGAGCAGAGTACCCTCGCCGATCAACGTGTCTGAACCCGCCAGAGCGAAATCTATCACTCCCGGCGTCAGGTCATTGACAACAGGCATTCCCCATGGTTCAACCATGCCTCCGGTCAGAACAAGTCCGAGGTATTCGAGATGCGAGGTGTTGTACGTCAGTCGGAACTGTGCCGAGGTGATGCCGAGTCCGGTCACGGTCGTTACCCGCACCGGCACGGCCACTTCGAGCGTTTGCGTTCGCGAGGTGTCCGGGATCCACAGCGTCAGCGACTTGAGAGCATTTGGCGCCACCGTGAACGACGCCGTGGAATCGGTCTTCCCTTCTCCGTCAGCGACATAGACCGTCACGAACCCCGGCGTGACCCCGCGAAACTTGCCACCCGCGTCGATCGTACCGACGGCGGAGGAAGAGGTCGACCACGTCAACGGAAGTACAACGTCGCCCGAGGCGCTGAACTGCACCGAATCGCCTTCGGCCACGGGCGCGAGGTACTTGGGCGAGATCGTGACCACGCGCAATCGGACCGAACCCGGGTCTATCGTGGTCGCCGGCGCGCCTTCATTCATGATCACCGAGGAGAGACCGAGCGTGGTCTGCTGACCGGGTGTCCCCGTGAGGGCGACTTGAAGGTAGAACAGCGTTCCGTCGGCGGTGACGGGCGTGGTCAGTGCCACCGCAAGACGCCGTGTGGCGCTGAAGTAACTGGCCGAGGCCCCGGCCGTCAACGATCCCGTGGTGGAGACGCCGATCACCTGAACAGTCGATGCGTTGAAATCGGCGGTGGCCTGGATCGAGAAGAGACTGTTCGCTCCGATGCCGCCGAGCATCACCGGCACGAGCAGAGTGTCTCCCTGACGTCCGGTCGTGTCCGGTATCGTCAGCATCGGTTGTGCGAGCGACCCGGCTGATATCACGACCAGGAAGATTGATAGCAACCGGATTCGAATATTTGAGAAGATCACGTTCATATCCTTTGGTCTGGTCCTCAGCAGAGATCCGTGCCCCCGGGGGGACCTTCGCCATGAAGGTCCTCCGCAGCCGGCTTTACTTTGTGAGGATCATCTTTCGGACTGAACGGAACGGCTGGCCTTCGCTCGGCTCGGCCTGCATGACCAGCAGATACATCCCGCTGCTCGACAACCTTCCAAGCGCGTCATTACCGTCCCACATGGACTGATGGATCCCCGCCTGAAGGTCTGCATCGACGAGGGTCGCAACCTCGCGGCCCAGCAGGTCAAAGACCTTCAGCGATACTCGACTGGACACCGGAAGTTGGAATCTCATCGTGGTCGTCGGATTAAAAGGATTCGGGAAATTCTGGTCCAGACCAAAGCTCGTCGGGATCTCTTGCGCCATTTCCTCGGCTGAGGTCGCGATGCCCGCTTCGTTCACAAGGAATTCTGTCACATGGATAACGGTCGGCGCGGAGGCCGCGTTGAGCGACTCAAAGCGTACGATCACCCATTCGCCGTCGGGCGAAACGGCCTGCGTTCCCGCGAGCGCAACGCGAAGCTCCTGCGATGACGCATGCCATGCCATCTGGAGGCTATCCGATCGCCGGGTTTGAGCGACCGCCACGGGACGATACATCAGCGAATCATACGTGATCGTCACCTGCGTGGCCAGAACCCCCGCGGCCTTCAAGCTGACGACTGCTTCGATGTCGGTACTGCCGTCCACCGTCCGTGTTGCAAGAGCGTAGCCCGGTGCCGACGGCGAGCCGACGGTCTTTCCGAGACCCGGGAAGCCGGTGACGATCCCCACGACGTAGCGGAGAATGTACGACGCATCCATGGCGGTAATGACGCCGTTCGCGGTCACGTCAGCCGCCACCTGCTGGGCTGGCCCGAGCACGATGGCCCCCACGACATGCTGAAGCGTCAACGAAGCATCATAGGCGCTGATCGTCCCGTTCTGGCTCACGTCGCCCGCCAAGACGCCGCCTCGCGCCGTGAGGAATGGCCGGTAGATCACATAGCCGGACGAAGCATTTTGAATGGCGTTCCCCGTTCCAGTCGGATTCAGGTCTGGACCGGTTTGTACCAACGGGCCCGATGCCGCACCCCAGTAGTTGTTGGTGGCCGTCATGTTGACCGTGGAGCTGTGATAGATGCCACGGGTCGAGTTGTTGTAGATACTGCCGGCCGTGACGCTGAACGATCCGCCTGATGAATTGTAGATCCCGTAGGAGTTCGAGTGAATATCCGTACCCGTGATCGTCGTCGTCATGGTGCCCTGTCGATAGATCCCGTAGGCGTTGTTGGACAGGAAGCTGGAATCCATCACGATGCCGTCGTTTGCTCCGGTGGCGTAGAATCCGTAGGAGGCAAAGCGAATGCTTGTGTGCCGGAAGGACTTCTGATCGCCCCCCGTGCCGGGATTAAGGTAGAGCCCGGTCCAGTTGCCGGCGCCGGGAGTTGTGGCTGTGGAGTCGAGGTTGGTGTCTCCGCCGAACGTGTCATCCTTCCACGAGGTGAAGGTGATGCGCTTCGTCGAAGTACCGTGCGATGTCAGTCCTCCGGAGACGCTGAGGTTGCCGCCTGCCATTGACTTCACGATCGTTCCGGGGGCGACGACAAGCGGCTTGCCCGACGGGACCGTCACGCCGGATTCTATGAGATGAACAAATTCCACCGTGTCGACCGGCTGAGTTCCTCCAAGCGTTCCCCAGATGTTGTCATACATCGGGATCACGTTGTTGTAGGTGTTGCCGACGAGTACGTTGCCCGAGTAGTAGTTGCCCGCGGCAGTTCCCGTTCCCGACTTCGAGAGTTCACCCGAGACCCCGATCGGGTACCGATTGCCGACGAGCGAATCGTCCACGAAGTAGGCGCGGGAGGTCAAAACGCCGGCCTGAGCATTATTGGAGATCATGTTGCCGGTCATCAACAAGAGCGTATCGTACAACGCACTCTCACCCTGATTCCAGATGCCATGACGTCCGTTCGCCGTGATGAGGTTGTTCTGAAACACCTGCGGTTCCTTGACGAGCAGCATCCTAGCTCCGTCTTGAGCATTCCATCCGATAGTCGAGTTGGTCACGGAAGCAAACCGGCCCGACCCGGCTCCCGACAACGTGTAGTCGCCGTATAATCCGATGGTATTCCATCGGATCAGGGCGCTGTCGACCGAGATGGAGGCGTCGTTGCGCGCCTGAACGCCGTATTGACTGCTGTCGCTCTTCAATCCGACGGCCGCCAGATCATAGTCACCCCAAACGATCAATCCGGCCTGCGCGTGATGTCGGAATTGCACGTGCCTCACCGGATTGACGAGCTGAGTCGACACATACAATCCATACTGCGAGAAACGGAATTGCGCATGCTCGAACCGACTGTTGGTCACGGCACCCGTCCCGGTGATATTGAGGTATTGCCAGTCGACGGTCGAGGGACGAAGCGTGTCGGAGGTTTCGTTCGTTTTGCCGCCGACCGAGTGGTCCCGGTAGGACGTGAAAATGATGTTCTCTGACGGCGTTCCTTGGGCAATAAACAGACCCTGTGCGGTCAGGGAGGTCCCTTGTGCGAATTTTACGGCCACCCCCGGCTGTATCACGAGCGTATCGGCCGCTACGACGTTCAGACCGGATTCGGCGACATACACTCCCGACGGCAAATTGACCGGAAACAGCTTCTGCAGGGTATCGGAGATGGAACCCGACCCCCAGCTCTTATCGTGGATGGAGATCGCCGGTCGACGATTGCCCACAAAGAGATTGTTGTCGGTCCCCGTGTTATCCACGTACAGGTTTCCCAGCTTGCCGGAAACGCCGATCGGATAGCGATTCCCGGTGAACACATTGTCCACAAAGCGTGCGCGCGACGAGACAATGCCGTCCAGGCCGTTGTTCGACACGGTATTGCCGATGTATTGCACGTCAGTCTTCTGAACCAGATGGTTGACGTTCCAGATACCGTGGTGACCGTTGCCGCTGATCGTGTTGCCGACAAAGACCTGAGGTATCTGCGACGGCTCCACGAAGACGCCTCGCTGGCCGTTGTTGTTCACCTGGGAGTTCGACAGTTCTCGCAGACCGCCGATCGGTGGGGATGAGAGCGTGGAGGTGTACTGCACGCCGTGGTAGGTGTTCTGACTGATATTGCTGTTGCGGACCGTCAGATCGGTCGTATTGACCGCATACAGACCATAGTTGTTGAAGCGTGAGGTCAGATCGTCAAACACGACCACTCCACCGCCCAGATAGGCGCCGTAATTGTTCCGTTCAAGCGTGACATCGACGAGTTGATTGAGCCATGTCGTCGAAGCGTACAAGCCATATGTGGCGTAAAGCACCTTGACGTTGCTGAACTCCGAACGGATGGGACTTCCATAGAGGTAGAGCCCTTGCCAGTCTCCCGTCGCCGGCGCCAGCGTGTCAGAAAGCGGATTGACCTTCCCTCCGGGCCCGTGGTCGCGGCGCGACGTAAAGACGATCGGCTGGGCCGGCGTCCCATTGGCGATCAAGATGCCGCTGGCCGTCAGCGAGACGCCTGAAAGCGCCTTGACGATCACCCCCGGTGAGATCGTCAGCGTGTCGCCCGAGCTCACCTCACGGTTCTCCATGAGCAGATAGACACCCGACACCGTTCCGGCGGGTGTGATCGTCGACAGAACGCCCTTGAGGTCTGAGCTCACGTTCGCCGTTTTGCGGAGGCCAAGCGCCAGATTGTACGTGTTGGCCGTGAACACATTGCCGGAATACGTCGAACCGACATTCTGCTGAAGAGCGATCGGGACGCGATTGGCCGTGAACGAGTTGTCCTGGATCGTCGCTTTTGAGGTGACAAGCCCCTCTTGTCCATTCTGGTCAAAAACGTTGTTGGAGATTGTCACCGGCGAGGAATTCTGGCTCCCCACCGAAAGCCCCACCTGTCCGTTCGCCCGAAACGTGCTCCACGTGAAGGTCTGTGCCAGCGCGGAGTTCGCCTGAGACGTGTGTACCCCAAACTGAGAGTTGTACGACGCTTCGGAGCTGTCGAACGTCACGATGGACCCGTTGCTGACGAAAAGCCCGTGCGCGTTGTTGCGGAGGAACTTTGACCGGTCCACGTGGACTTGCAGTCCGTTCGAGCCGACCAAATAGACCCCATGGTTGTTGGAGCCTGTGAAGTAAGAATCAAGGAGCGTCACGCTTGACTGTGTGCCGTCGGCGTAGAGGTTGTAGGTGGACCCAACGCTCGAGTACACGTACGACAACGACGCCGACAGTCCGCCCAAGTACAGGTTATTCGATCCGTACTTCACAATCATGTTCGACAATGAGACGGGATTCGTGCAGAGCACGTATTGCCAGTTCCCCGCAGCGGGGGAAGTGGCATCACCGTCTCCGTTGCTGTCGCCCCCGTAGCTGTCGTCGCGCTCCGAGGTGAAGACCACGAGTGAATCGTACGTCGACTGCACATTCAGCGATCCCGAGACATTCACGTAGGCCGATGGGGCCATCTTGATGATGACGCCCGGCTTCAGGGTCAGCGTGACACCCGAATTGACCGTGATGGTGTTCTTCACCCAGTACACGCCTGCCGTCCAGGTGGTGTTCGCGGAGATGTTGGACGTGATGTTCGTGACAGACAAGGCGCCCGAAGAGCGCCAAGGGGCAACCTCAACCTTCACCGACACCTTGTTGCCACGGCCTGAAGGATTGATCTGCTCGCTGAAGGGGCCGTACTCCGAGCCCCAGTAATTGCGGCGAGCGTCGAGCACCACTGTCCCCTCGGCATTGATGCCCCACTCCGCGTTTCCGCTGATGACGTTCTCGCGAATCACCGGCTGGACTCCCCCGACCGAGCGGAAGTAGATGCCCGTCGCATTCGCCGTGATCGTGTCGCGCGTGATCGTCGGCGAGGCGCCGTTGTCGACGTAGATCCCGTAGCCGTTGTGGCGGATCACCGTACTGTCAACGGTCGGCGCGGCATTCAACGGGATGCGAACGCCCCCTTCCGTGCAATACTGCACGACGGAGCGTCGGAGCTGAAAATTCGAGAAGAGGTCGCTGAAGACTCCGTAGCCCGTAATCTGCTCGATCCGCGAGTCGATGATCGCCGGCGACGAGGCCCGAAGGTTGATGCCATTCCCCGACGATTCTCGCACGTGCAGATTCTCGAGCGCGACGCCATAGGCCCCGGTGCCGTAATAGACGGCCGCTTGTCCAGTTCCGCCTCCCGTCCATTCGACTCGAACGTATCGGAATGTCGAACCCACGTTCGAGGTATTGCGGAATTCTACTCCGTTCCAGTCGCCCCGCGCTGGCGTTCCGGCCGCCGACGTCAATACGATCGTGTCGGCAACGGAACCCGACGCGACCAGCTTGCCTTCGACCACAAGGCCAGACCCCGATGCGAATTTCACAATAGTGCCCGCTTCGATGGTCAACGTCCGTCCTGACGGCACTGTTACCGTTCCGCTGACGGTCACCGGACTGCCGGCAGACGTCCAGGTGGTATCAGAACTGACTGACCCGCTGACCTGTGCCGATGCAACCGGCAGCGCCGCGACAAGGGACGCTAGGAACCAGAAGCTCAAGCGAAGTGACGACATGCATCCTCCGACGGAGAATTTGATGATGGATGAGAGGGGCAAGAGACAGCCGGGCAGAGCGTCGCTCCGGCAATGAGGCCAAATATCCTGATGGAACCGCCCATTATCAAACTTGAGAATTGCGCTGGATCACAATGACCCCGCAGCTTGGCTCGCAGGATACGAACCGCTTCGGGTTGCCGCACTACATGAAAACGTGGTATGACGGGTCAGCGGAAGAAGCTGATGAGCCGGCGTCTGAAGCCTTCGCGGACCGCTTCAGCGCGATTGTTGACCTGAAGCTTCTGGTAGATGTTGCGGATGTGGTAGCCGACGCCATCGACAGAGAGATGCAGTTGCTTCGCGATGGCGCTGTACGACTTGCCGTCGGCGAGCAAGCCCAAGACCTCTCGCTCGCGGCCGGTGAGGCCTCCGTGATCGGCCTCCGACGGGGTGTGTTGGAAGGATTGAATGACCTTGCGGGCGATCGTCGGGGTCATGGGTGAGCCGCCCTGATGGGCCGAACGCACCGCTTGAACCAGTTCGCTCGTCGATACCCGCTTCGAGAGGTAGCCAACGGCGCCGGCACGAAGCGCGTCGAAGATATTCTGATCGTCCTCGAACACCGTTGCCATGATGATCGCGGCATCCGGATTCATCGAATGGATCCTGGGGATCCCCTCGATCCCCGACATTCCTGGCAGGCCGATATCGAGGACAATGACGTCGGCCGACCGCAGCGCGTCGGTGCCGAGCGCCTCTTCGACGGATCCGAAGGTGCCCGAGACCTTCAAGCCGGTCTCGAATTCAACGATGGTCGACCAGCTTTCCCGGAGATATTTGTTGTCTTCAATGAAGACCACCTGCAGATTGGTAGGCGTCTGTGTCATAGGCGTAGGGGGCAACGTCGGCAAACTCGCGCCCGAATTCACTACCTGTTCATGTCGTCATGCGCCTTTTCTTAGCTGCACCTTCCACGTGGTCCCGCCCCCGGGCCGGCTCTCGACCTCGAAGGCCGCTCCTATCTCGCCGGCCCTGCGCTCAATATTCGACAATCCGTTGCCCCGTCGTACCCGGTTCCGGTCGAAGCCGCGTCCGTCGTCAGAAATGGCCATGATCAGATGCCCATCGCCTGAGCGAATGATGACCCGGGCCCTCGTAGCATTCGAGTGTCGGACGAGGTTTGTCACGATCTCCTTGAAGATGAGCCACAGATTCCGCCGCAGGACGAGGTCAAAGTTTAATGAGACGGCCTTCTCGATCTGGAGGTCATACCCGATCCCCGCGCTCTCGAACAGGTCCGACGCGTATCGCTCGCACTTGCTCAGGAACGACGGCCAGTCGTCATGCTGCGGATCCACGGACCAGATGATGTCGCCGATCATGTCGCGGGCCGAACGAGCGCTCTCGGCAATGAGGTCGAGATAGTGCCTTCGGCGTCCGGCATCGCGCCTCCGGTCGGTCCGAACCGCTTCAGCAAATACCAGGATGCTGCTCAGCGTCGAACTGACGTCGTCGTGCAGGTCGCGGGCGATCTTGGCGCGAAGCCGTTCTTCCCGGACAATGGCCGCAACCCTCAGCCGAATGAGGAGAGCCACCATCATCACCATCCCGAGCACCAGCAATGAACGGAACCACCAGGTCTGCCACCACGGCGGAAGGACCTTGATCTTCAGCGCGGCTTCATTGATGCCTTCAACACCGTCGTTGTTCGTGCCAACCGCTCTCAGGGTGTATTCACCAGGGTCGAGGTGCGTGAGCGTCAGCGTTCGACCTTCCATCTCATGCCAACGATCGCTCGACCCCTCCAATCGATACCGGAAACGGTTCATCTCCGGTGCGCGGAAGTCCAACGAAGCGAACGAGATCCGCAGAATGTTCTCCTGATACGGCAGAGACAGTCCCGCTCGAGCCCACCGGCCCACCGGCCAAAGTGCTGAATCCCCCATGGAGATGGCGGTAATGATGACCGCGGGGCGATTGGCGTTGATCTGCAGCCGCATCGGGTCAACAACCGTCGCTCCCGTACTGCCGCCAAACACCATCCTTCCGCCGGAGAGCTTGGACGCGCCTGCCGGTGTGAATTCCTCTCCCGACACACCGTCGGCGGCCGTGAATCGCCGGAAGGAGGCCGTCCGCGGGTCGAAACGGAGCAGGCCGGTGGAGGATCCGGCCCACCAGGTGCCATCGTCGGCCCTCAGCAACGACCCGAACGCGGTAGGGTGGCCGTCACGGTCAAGATGCGCAAAGACATGAGTGGTATCGGCAACCGGATCGTGGACCACCAGGCTGTTGACGGTGGCCAGCCAGAGACGGCCGTCAGGATCCTCGGCAAGATCATTCACCTGCTCGGAGGGGAGCCAGCTCGAATCCTTCACCAGCCGTATGAAGGAGCCGTCGTCAGAGATTCTCAGCGCGCCCCCTTGACTGGTCGCACCCCACACCACCCCACGCCGATCCCGGATGATGCGCATGACGAAGTTCTGGGTCGGCGAAGGCGGCACCACATACGGTCTCCATCGTTCCGTCTCCCGGTCGAAGGTGCGGACTCCACCCATCGCCGTTCCGATCCAGAGGGTGCCCGTCCGATCTTCATTGATGTGCCAGACGAAGTCCGGCAGACCCGTCCGCCCCGGCGCCTGGGGGAAGGCGTATGATGCCACCCTCGCACCATTCATCCTCAGCAACGCAGATCGGTTTGTGCCCACCCATACCGCCCCCCGGCTGTCTTCGAACACGGCGGTCGGTCTGGCCTTCGTTGCGCGCAGGTGAGCATTCAAGGGCTCCTGCGCCGACACCCGGCGAAGTCGCTCGATGTCCAAGGCGTCCACTCCGTGAGGTGTGGCAAACCACGCCTTGCCGTCGGATCCCGCGGCAAGCGCAACGACATTGCGATGGCTCAGCGACCACGGTGTGCGGGGGTACGCCGTGAGTCGTATGAAGCGCGCCTTGGCCACCTCGGCGCGATTCAGCCATCCCGTCTGAGTGCCGACCCAGAGAACGCCCGACCTGTCGACGCAGAGCGTTGAAGGATCATCCGCGCTGATCGAGGACGGATCGGCGTCGTCATGGCGGTACGTTTCCTGGACGGTGCCGGCCGCACTCAGCCGATAGAGACCTCCGTGCGTTGCGACCCAGAATGACCCGTCTGGATCCTCGACCACGTCAAGAATGGAGGCGTTGGGTCCGCCGTCGGAAGCCCATTCATATCGGTTCGTGCGTCCCGTCGTCGGATCGTACGAGCGCAATCCCCAGCTCGAGCAGAACCAGAGGCGGCCCAAACGATCCTCGTAGATCTTCCGAACGAACGGCGAGGCCAGATACTCTGCGGAGGCGATCAACTCAGGCTGTTGGGCTCCGGGCTTAAGCCTCAGCACACCCGAGGACGTCCCTGCCCAGACAGTCCCCCGCCGGTCCTCCATCGTGTGGAGAACGATCGGAGCTCTTGGGTCGCCATAGTGTTGGAACCGTCCGGTTGCGGGGTCGAGCCGATGGAATCCGTTGATGGTCGAGATCCATAAGTGCCGCCCCCTGCCCGAAGTGATGGATGTCACACCGGAAGACGAGAGGCTGGTGGTGTCGCCCTCGACGGGGGCGAAGAACCGGACCACCTCGCCTTCGGGATCGACCCGCGCGAGTCCGGCGGTGTAAGTGCCGGCCCAGATAACCCCGCTTCGGTCAACGTGAACCGCCAGGACCGGCATGGCTTGCAGTCGTCCGACGGATGAGGGTGCACCGCGCAGGAAGGTGAAGCTGTATCCGTCAAACTTTTGCAGCCCTCCGCCGCTGGCGACCCAGATGAAGCCTGTAGAATCCTGAGATACCCCATAGATCCAGCTCGATGCCGGCTTCTGGTCGGACGAATACCTGGCAAATGTCAACCTCTGACCGAACATCTGCCCGCTCGCGAACAGCATGATCGCAAGGACAAAACGTCCGCAGTCCGATAGACGGGCTCGGCCGGCGGACCACATAAACAAGCTCATCACGACACCGAGGCGATCGCCTGGATCTCCACGAGACATCCGGGCTTGAGTTCGTGGACGGGGATGATCGCACGGGCGGGCTTGTGATCGCCAAGGAGGCGGGCAAAGGCCTGATCGACCGATCCCCAGTGCATCCGGCCCGTCACATAGATGGTCACCGACAGCAGACGATCGAGACTGCTTCCAGACGCCTTGAGGATGGCCTCCACGTTGCGCAGCGTCTGTTCCGTTTGCGCATCGGCGTTCGTTCCCACCACCTCCCCCGTAGCAGGATTGATCGGAAGCTGGCCTGCGACATAGACGAGGGCATCATGAACGATCGCTTGCGAATAGTGCCCTGAAGGCTTTGGAGCATCAGATGTCGTGATCGTTCGCATCATGGGTCCTTCGAGATTTATGTGCATATTGTTGATGATCTGAAAGGTATTGGTAATGAGGGATGGGGTCAATGGGAAGACGTCAGCATGGGGCATGGAGCGAGGGGCACGGGAGTTGGGATTTGGGGATTGGGACTTGTTTCGTGTTTCGCCCCCTCGACTCCTCCTCGACTCGGACCTTCGGTCCTCGCTCGGAGTCGCTCGGGGCATGATTTCGAAATTCGGATTTGACTCATGATTTCCATTGAACGCCTCACCGTCGACCTTGGGGTCCGGACGCTTTTTGAGAACGTCTCGTTCCTCATCCGTCCGCACGACCGCATTGGATTGATCGGTGCGAACGGAAGCGGCAAGACGACGCTACTGCGCGTGCTGGCCGGCGACCGGGAGCCCTCTCGGGGCGCCGTGCGGAAAGCAAACTACGTCTCCGTCGGCTACCTGCCGCAGGAAGGCGTCCCCGTTCTTGGACGGACGCTGCTCGACGAAGGGATGACGGCCTTCGAGGATGTGTTGGCGCTCCAGGCACGGGTCGATCAAGCGATGAAAGATCTGTCGACCTTGAACAGCGACTCTCCCGAGCATGGCGAACAACTCGAGCTGCTTGGTGAGCTTCAGCATCGATTGGAGGAGAGCGACGTCTATCGTATCCAGTCAAAGGTCGAGAAGGTCCTGATGGGCTTGGGCTTCGCGACCCGCGACCTGGGCCGGAGCACGTCGGAGTTTTCCGGCGGCTGGCAAATGCGTATCGCGCTGGCCAAGCTGCTGCTCCGGTCCCCTTCCCTGCTGATGCTCGATGAGCCGACCAACCACCTGGATTCCGAGTCGATCGCCTGGTTGGAAGACTACCTGCGGTCGTACGACGGAGCCGTGATGATCGTGTCGCACGACACCGTTTTCCTCGACCGGGTGACCTCTCGCACGCTTGCGCTCGACCGGAATGAGATCGAGGATTATCCCGGCTCGTTCAGCGCGTACGTGGACTTTGCGGAGACCCGACGCGAGCAACTGGAACGGGAATGGAAGAACCAACAGGAAAGCATCAAGCGAACGGAACGCTTCATCGAAAGATTCCGATACAAGGCCACGAAGGCACGCCAGGTGCAAAGTCGAGTCAAGCAACTGGCCAAGGTGGAGCGTATCGAGCTTGAGAACGACGCCGAGGAGATCGCATTCCGATTCCCTGATCCGCTCCCCAGCGGCAAGGTCCTCGTGACACTGCGAGACGTCTCCAAGTCATACGGTCCGTTGCGCGTGCTCGAGAAGGTCAATGTCACCGTGGCCCGGGGAGACCGCATCGCGGTCGTCGGTCCGAACGGAGCCGGCAAGTCGACCCTCATTCGCATCCTGGCCGGCGTCGAATCCTACGACGACGGCGAACGGATACCCGGTCACGATCTGACCCCCTCCTATTACGCGCAACACCAGGCCGACGAGCTGTCGCCCGGGTCCGATGTGATCGGTGTCGTCGATGCCGTCGCCCACGGAGAGGTCCGAAAGCGCCTTCGGTCCATCCTCGGCTCATTCCTGTTCCATGGGGACGATGTGTTCAAGCCCGTGTCGGTCCTGTCCGGAGGAGAGAAAAGCCGATTGGCCCTCGCGCGTATGCTGCTCCGTCCGGCCAACCTCCTGGTCATGGACGAGCCGACAAACCACCTCGACATCCGGTCCAAAGCGGTTTTGCAGGATGCCCTTGCCTCCTATGAGGGCACGACGATCATTGTCTCACACGATCGGGGCTTCCTGGAGCCGATCGTCAACCGTATTCTCGAAGTGACGCCCGGACACATCCGGCTCCTGCACGAATCGATCAGCGAATACTTCACACGAAGGGAAGCGGAGCGAAAGGTCGAGGTTGACAGAAGCAAGGCCTCATCTCCGGCAGGACGCGGTCTGCCCGAGAAGGAGCGACGTCGCAAGATCGCCGAGATCCGTCAGGAAAAGAGCCGGACCCTGGCGCCGCATCGCAAGCGGCTTGAGGAGATCGAAACATCCATAGAGTCTCTGGAACACGAGATCGGATCGCTCGAACACTCGCTGGCCGACCCGGCCTTCTACCAGACCGGCGACGGCGGGAAGACGGCCGGCCTTGAGCTCAGGTCAAAGCGAGCGTTGTTGGAAGAGCGGCTGGCAGAATGGGAGACGCTCGGGAAAGAGATCGCCTGGATCGAGGAGCGGTTCGACAAGCAGATCCGTGAAGTGGAAGGGCTGTGAAGAAGCGGGAACGCTGATGACGCTGAAAGAAGGGATTGGCGCAGATCGTTGGTCAGCGACCATCTCTTCTTTTCGTGCACTCCCTCGTTCCCGCTTTTCTTGCAACTATTGGAAGACCTTGTCCAGGTCCTCGTACCGGCTGTGCATCTCTTCAATGAGAGGGGTCAGCGTTTCGATCGTCCCGTTTGGAACCGCCTTGTGCAAAGCGGCGACAGCAGCGGCCAACGCCGTCCTCCTCTTCTCGAACTCCGCGGCCTTCTCCTTGTGTCGCGCCGGCAGCACTGCCGCCGAGAGCTTGTCCATCGATGTTTTCAACTCCTCGACAAGCAAGCGGATCCGCTGGATGTCCTTCTCCGGCAAGGCATAGTGATAGAGAAGGTAAAGCGAGCCGTGGAAATCGTCGATCTCTTTGAGCGCCGGGCGGATCGTCCTCACCAGCACTTCGTACTGCATGTGCAGTCTCTCAGCGGCGGCCAGTAGCTTTTCCTTGTCGACCGGCGAGGCAGCGGCCCTGTATTCCACGACGATCTCCTGCAGTCGCTTCACATTCTCCCTCCACTTTCCTTCCCGCTCATGCAGGATGGCCGGTAATGTGGCCTTCGCAACGGCCTCCGCCCCTTGCTCCACCTCAGGCAGGACCTTCGCGAGCATGTCGGTGTCCTTATTTGGCCAGGCGGTGTGCCAGATCTGAGCGATCACCTCGTGAAAATCCGTCAGCGCCTGCACTTCGGCCTTTGCTTCGGCCGGACGGTCTGTCTTGGCAGTCTGTGCGAACGTCGCAGGAACGACGAGCAACATGAGCCACATCAAGTTCTTCATGGTAACCTCTTCGCGAATGATGAGGGGCCCTCTCAACGATCCTCCTGGGATCGGATCAAGCCACGAACACGCACAAGATGCACAAGCAGTGGGATCGATGACCTCTGTGCTTCTTGAGGGTCGTTCGTTGAGATACTGTTTCTCTGCACAACTATCGAACAATAATGAGCTTCTGCACCTGGTCCCAAGCCGGAGTGGAAATGCGGACGACATAGAATCCAGCCGGCACGCGAAGCGGCGACAGCAGGGCTGCACGCTTGCCGCCGAGCGAACCGACAAACGTTGACCGGTGGACCTCCCGGCCGAGAAGATCATAAAGAACGATGACGGCTTTCCCTTCGAAGGCCGGCAGGTCGATCGAAAGCGATCCTCCCGACGCCAAAGGATTCGGGTGCATCAAAACGATCGGCCGTTCGGAAGAAGCACCGTTCCCTTCGACAAAGGTTGCCGATCCGCTGAAGTAGCGTTCAGCTGCCTCAACCGATCGCGCTCCGATGACCATGCCGATCTTCCGCCCCGGGATGTCATCCATCGGAGGATGGATGCCGCCCCAGATCCGCGACAGAGCCGACTGCGAAGCCGCGTCGCGGTACGTGGCCCATTGGAGCGTCACATCGACGCTTGGACCTTCTTCGAAGACCAGGTATTCGTTCTTCCGCGCATGGAACGTTCCCATCCCTCCAGGAAAGTATTCGTCCCCGGTCACGGCGGTGAGCACCTCGGCAGCGGCGCGCGAGTACGTTGAGTGACCCGAAACGTAGCCGCCGAACGGCGGCGTGACGAACGACGGACGTTGGTACGGCCACCAGTTCTCGGCCAGGATCCAGCCGACTCCGGCGATCTGAGTATTGGGATCGGCAATGTAGAGCGGACCTCGCCACGTGCGGAGCTTGATCTTCCCAACATGCTCATTCGAGGCACCGGCCAGGGAGTCTCCCTCATCGACGAGTTCGATATGACCGGGGATGAGCGGAATGCCACCAGGATGAAAGCGCGCCTTGGTGCTGTCGGTACTTTGCCCTAGATGCGCCATGTACCGGATCGCTGACAGGGGCCTGATACCGTCATACCAACCTTTGAGCCCCCATACCGTGACGGCCACATCATGCATCGCACCGCCGAGAGCAAGATACGATTTCACATCCCACTCGAGCTTTTCCAGTACCGGACCAGCACCGCCCCAGCGCCGTTCGAACGACGGCTGGTCGCAGGCGTAATTGAGGATGGTGAACCAATGCCCGGGCGGCGTCTCGGAATCGGGTCCGTCGGCCCAGAACTCGGCGAGAACGCGGGCAAAGTCCGCTCGCGGGACAACATTCGGTGCGTATGGCATTCCCGTTCTGGGATTGACCGAATGGCCCTGGCCGATCTCACCTCCTTCAAGGAGGCGATAGAACGTACGATACTCTTGGACCGTCGATGGGAGGGTCGGGCTGCTCCCCATGGCTCCCGGAGAGATGTCCCACATGACACTGTCGCCCGGGTCATGATGCCCTTGCCAGATGCTGACCAGCGCAAAGCCCCATTTGTATTCTTCGGAAAGGCCTCCGACTGTCAAGGTATTCAGCTGTGGCGGCGGGCCGGGGTCATGATAGACAGGATAGACGTGTCCGTCGCGAATGCGGTCGACCCGGTCGGCGGCGGAGAGCGCAAACGGCGTCACCCTTCCCCACTCCGCTCCCAGGAACGGCGGCGTACTGACGGGGATCTGGTTGCCTGACTGATCGATGAACGTGCCGACCGTGATCGGCTGCCATCGGTTGGGTTCCGAAAGAAGTGGATTGCCCGGGACCATTGGGTTGATGGGGAGGTTCACCGGAGCGTAGAACAGGTTTGCATAGCCACCCGACTCATTCGCTCCATCCTGCAATCCGAACGTGATCACCGATTGAGCGATGTAGTTTCCCAATGCGGCCGCGGAGCCTCCTTCATACCCTGTGGAGACGAAGGACGTATCATAGCCCAGCGTGACCATCAACGAATCGAATCGGCGCATCGCCGACAGCGCACCGGGAGAATACTGGAACCGATGCTTTAAGAGTCGATATGCCGCGAAGCTTACGGCTTCATTGGTCGCGGTCGCGGCATCGGAAGGTGCTGGGAAGCCCGAGAAGGCAATCGCATGACCGCCGACCGATCGACCGAGGAAAAAGGTCTGCGCCGGAGGATGCATGACGGCCCACGCATCATACATGACGGCGGACAAGTGGAAGAGGTTGCGGGCGTGGACGTTCGGCCGGGCGAAATCGCGCCTGATCGCAGCGAGGGCGGCTTCGTTCCAAAGACGGGCCACTGACGACTGTGCCGCCAGTTCAGCGACCAGGATCGCCGGCGCGAGGTAGGTCCAACGGAGTAGGCGAAGCATGGGGCGTGCGAACGAACCAGACCGATCGCACGCTTATCTTACAAGGATTGTGCCTCGAAAGCAAAACCGGCAGGGTGGCCGCTACAGGCCGGCGGACTCAACCGGAATCAGGATCTCGTTCCGACGAAAGAACGAAGGAACGAACGGAGGGTTGTATCTCGCAATGATCGGGTCGCCCGCAACCTTGAGGCCTTGCGTTGAGATCCAAACGCGCAGCGCTTCGGCGTGCTCTTGGAAGTTCTCGTCGGTCCAGCGACCGGAAAAACTGATGGCTGCCAAGGTGCGAGCCGGAACTTCCGTGAGGGTCACCCGTGCATCGTTGGGAACGGGGAGCGATTCCATCGTGAATTCAGAAGGCATCATAAAGGTGACGCGGAACGAGCCGCCTTTCCTCTCCGAGGTCACTGGAGCAGTCATCTCGATCTTCCGCGACATCTCCGTGGTCACCGGAGCCGTCATGTCGATCTTCTGACGCACCGTATTCCCGCCAAAAATGTATCCAGCAAGGCGACGGAATCCCTCGTTCGAGGCCTCGTCGTGGTCCAGCCCATCGACCGTTGTCTCGGCAACAATGTAGGGCTCGTAGCGACGGATCTCATACTCCTTGTCTTTCTTCAGGACGGTATGTTTCGGTTCTTCGGCTGCCACCGTCGTTACTCCCAGTGATCCCAGTATGGCGACACACAACGATTTCATGCGCATCTGCTGTCCTCTCGAACAATCGAACGCCTATGAAAAGGCATTTTTCGGACGTGGAGTTCCTTGTGGTGCACACACGGAGCCCTTTTTGAAAAGGAGCCGCATGACGAATTCGCGGCAAATCGGGCATCGGCGGCCAAGCGGACGACTATGAGTGAAAGCACCACTGGGCCGCGGTGGGATCGAACCATCGCTCCTCGCCTCGACCCGCCAGAAAGCACGCGTCCCGCTACGCTCCTTTGAAGCTTTGCGGGACACTGAAAGTTGCATTGAGGATCTGATCAGCGAAGGCTATGGACGAAGCCTCCGTGCCAACTCGTGAAGCAGACGTGGTACTGAAAAATGGCAACGGACACCAGCTCACCGAGGGATACCTGCAAAACCTTCGTGCCCCATCCTGAAGCAGACGGGGCACTCAAAACACCAACGCACTTAGCTTCGTCCCTTCGGGTCTCGGCAAGTGCGGGTGTTTTGGTGGACGGGGACGGAATCCCTGCCCGACTCGCTGACGCAAGTCAGGCAGGCGGGCCCGCCTGCCCGGCTGACGCCGGTCAGTCGGGCAGGGAACCGCCGAACTTCTTTCGAAGCCATCTACGGCCAGCCGAAGACTTCAAGTACTTCTCCCGCCGTCGAGCGGCCTGAAGCGAGCCCACAACCTCCGAATACACAATGCTCAGAGGACGATGGGCCTTGGTCGACCGAACCTTCCCGGCCGCATGATCACCGAAACGTCGGATGACATCCAACGCCATGCCAACATAATGAAAACGTCCTTCGTCGCCTTCAAGCACGTAGACGTTCCACATCTGACCCCTCCGTTCAAAGCCAATGGCCCCCGGGGGGGCCATTTTCGTGGACGGGGACGGAATCGAACCGCCGACACATGGATTTTCAGTCCATTGCTCTACCAACTGAGCTACCCGTCCAGGGTAGTACTTCTACACAACCGGTCCATTGCTCTGGCAATCCGTCACCGACTCCGTCGGCGACGAGACCTCGTCCCGCCACCGCCGGGACGGGCTGAGGTACCCGTCCGATAACTTTCGAACGTAGCAAGCGCAGGGCGCCGCTACGTTCGCACGGATTCTTCAGCTTTCCAAAGAATGTGGACCACGACGTGTCAACAACGCAATATACGACTTCTCCTCATTATCCTCAACACTTCTACTGAAGCACGCCGTTGCGCTTCAGCACATCCTTCGCAATGACGAGCTTCTGGATCTCATTCGTTCCTTCAAAGATGCGGTTGATGCGTGCATCCCGATAGAACCGCTCGACCGGAAGTTCGCGCGAGTACCCCATGCCTCCATGGATCTGAACCGCCATGTCAGCCACGTGATCCAAACCTTCCGAGCAGAATAGCTTCACCATCGCCGACTGACGCGAGATGGACTTGCCCGCCTCGTAATCGTGTGCCGTCCGGTACACGATCGACTCCATGGCATAAATAGTGGTGGCCATCTCCGCCAACATCCATTGGATCGCCTCGAATTGCGCGATCGGCACATCGAACTGCTTGCGCGTCTTGGCATACACGGTCGACTGCTCGAGCAGTTCTTTCGCGGCCCCGGTGCAGGCGGCGCCGAGCCCGAGGCGTCCGGCGTCGAGGGTCTTCATCGCCACGATGAACCCCCGGCCGTCGTCGCCGATCATGTTCTCGGCCGGCACGCGCACATCCTGAAGCGCGATGGCTGAGGTGGCGCTCCCCCGGATCCCCATCTTCTTTTCCGGAGCTCCGGCTTCGTACCCCTTCCACGCCGTCTCGACGACGAATCCGGTGATGCCGCGCTCCGTACGCGCGAAGACGGAGACCACGTCGGCAATGTTGCCGTTCGTGATCCACATCTTCTCGCCGTTCAGCACCCACTCGTTGCCGTCCTTCACCGCCTTCGTGCGCAGATTGAACGAGTCTGAACCGGCCATGACCTCGGTCAATGCGAAAGCGCCGATCTTCTTCCCCTCAGCCAACGGCACGAGGTATTTCTGCTTCAGCGCCTCGCTGCCGCCGATGAAGATGGCGTTTGCACCGATCGACTGATGCGCCCCGATGAAGGTGGCCGTCGACATGCATCCGCGGGCCATCTCTTCCTGCATGAGGCAGTATCCAACCTCTCCGAACCCGCCACCTCCGTACTCTGGAGGGAACGAAGCTCCCAGAAAGCCCATCTCTCCCAGCTTCTTGATCAGCTCCGGCGGAAGCTGCTCATTCTCGTCGATCTGCCGGGCAATGGGCTTGATCTCAGCGTTGACAAATTCCCGGGCGGTGTCCCGGAGCATTTTCTGTTCATCGGTGAGCTCAAACAGGGCCATGGCGATCACTCGAGGGGTTTCTGGCCGATATACTGCGAAACGTCCTCAGCGCCGTCCACCCCGATCACGTTGCCCGATACGAATCCGGCCCCGTCTTCCGACAGCAAGACGACGAGCTTTGCGATGTCTTCGGGCGTTGTCAGTCGGCCGAAAGGATTCTTCGCCTTCGCCACGGAGAGCATCTTGTCGCTGTTCGGGATCTTGCGCAAGGCCGGCGTATCGGTCACGCCCGCCATGAGCGAATTCACCGTTATGCCGTAGGGACCCAGCTCAACCGCCAGCTGCCGGGTGTGCGACTCCAGCGCCGCTTTGGCCGCCGAGACGGCGCCGTAGTTGGGAATGATGCTGTGTCCACCCGACGACGTCATGGAGAAGATCCGCCCCCCCTTCTTCATCAAATGACGCTGCATGAGCCCCTGCGTCCAGTAGACGAGGCTGTGCGCCATGACGTCGAGCGTCATCTCCATCTGGGCGCGGCTCATCTCATCCTCCGGTTTCTTGGCAACGAACGGCTTGAGCGTTCCGAAGGCCAACGAGTGCAGCAGGACCTTGATCGAGGCGCCGTGCTCTTCCGACAGCCGCTCTTTGATGTCGTCCAGCGTCTCTTGCTGCTTGATCGGGTCGGCCGCGTTGATGTTGTAGAAGACCGCCTTGGAGCCCGCGTGCTTGATCTCTTTGATGACCTCCTGGACCATCGGCATCGTCGCCTGCCGGTCGAGGTGGACACCAAAGATGTTCATGCCGTACCGGGCGAGTTCGATGGCGGTCGCACCGCCGAATCCGCTCGAGGCGCCAAGGATCAGCGCCCAGTCTGTGGGCTTGAACCGTTTTTCGGGCTTCATACGGAATGGTCCTTAAGAATGATAGGCAACGGAACGGCTGACAATCTATCAAAAAAAGGTGGAAGGTGAAAGATGGTTCTGTGGAAGGAGATCACGAGAACCCTTCAACAACCTACCACCTCCCTCCTTTCACCTGTTTCACCTATTCCACGGTCACGCTTTTTGCAAGATTGCGAGGTTGATCGACGTTCGTTCCCCGCGCGACGGCGATGTAGTACGCCAGCAGTTGGAGCGGAATGATATTCACGATCGGTCCGAAGAATCCGTAGGTCCTCGGTACCCGAATGACGTGCTCGGCCAGGGTCTCGATCTCGTGATCGTCCTCGTTCGCAATGGCGATGATCTTTCCCTTCCGGGCCCGCACCTCCTGAATGTTGCTCAGGACCTTCTCGTAGATCGCATCCTTCGGGACGACGACCACCACCGGCATCTGTTCGTCGATCAACGCGATCGGACCGTGCTTCATTTCGGCGGCGGGATACCCTTCGGCGTGGATGTAGGAGATCTCCTTCAGCTTGAGCGCTCCTTCCAGCGCCACCGGGAAATTCGCCCCCCGGCCAAGGAACAGAGCATTTCGCGCATCCTTGTAGACCTCCGCGATCCGCCGGATCGCATCAGCCTGCGCGACCACGCGCTCGACCTTGTCGGGGATCGTAGCCAGCTCCCGGGTCAGCACGCGAGCTTCCTCCTGCGAGAGGCCTCGAGCCCTCGCCAGCATGACGGTGAGGAGCGACATCGCCGTCAACTGCGACGTGAAGGCCTTCGTTGACGCCACACCGATCTCCGGACCGGCGTGCGTATAGATGCCTCCGTCGGTTTCGCGCGCGATCGTACTTCCAACGACGTTCACAATGCCGAGCGCCAGCGCCCCTTGGCGCTTCGCCTCCCGCATCGCCGCCAGCGTATCGGCTGTTTCGCCGCTTTGGCTGACCGCGAAGACCACGTCGTCGGGTCCGACGATGGGAGTGCGGTAGCGATACTCGGAGGCATACTCGACCTCGACAGGCACTTTGGCGATCTGCTCGAGCATATATTCGCCGACAAGACCGGCGTGCCATGACGTCCCGCAACCCAGAAAGATGATGCGGCGTGCCTTCACCAACCGATCGTGCACGTGCTCCAGTCCACCCAGCTTGACGCCGCCTTCGTCGGTCCGGAGGCGCCCTCGCATACCGTTGCGGATCGTCTCCGGCTGTTCGTGGATCTCCTTCAACATGAAGTGCGCGAATCCGCCTCGCTCGATCTGGGATAGGTCGAACGTGACCTCTTCGATCTCCTTGGTGATCGGCATGTCATGCAGAGTGGCCGTCTTGACGCCATCGGCCCGGACCTCGGCGATCTCGCCATCATTCAAGTAGATGACCTGACGCGTGTGCGCCACGATGGCCGCCGCATCGGAGGCCACGATCTGCTCCCCATCGCCGACGCCGATGATGAGCGGGCTGCCCAATCGGGCGGCGATCATGACCCCGGGCGACGCCTGCTCCATGACGACAAGCCCGTACGTGCCGCGCACCTCTCGCAAAGCCGCGCTGACAGCGCTCAAGAGATCGGGCGACGTCCTTCGGAAATCCTCGATCAGGTGCGCAACGACCTCTGTGTCGGTCGCACTGCGAAAGACATGGCCCCGCGCCTGCAGCCTCGTCTTCAGCGCTGCGTGGTTCTCGATGATCCCGTTGTGGACGACCGCAATGGCCCCGGCACAATCGGTATGCGGATGCGCATTGACGTCGTTCGGTTCGCCATGCGTCGCCCAGCGCGAATGACCCATGCCCAGCGTCGCCCCCGTCAACTCGGCGTCGTTCGTCACGAGCGCCGCCAGCTCCGACACCTTGCCCGCCCGCTTCTTCACCACAATTCCCCGGGGTCTGAGGACCGCGACGCCCGCAGAATCGTATCCGCGGTATTCCAGATGCCGCAGTCCGTCCAGAATGACCGGAATCGGGTCTTTGCCCCCCACGTAGCCTACGATCCCACACATGTTCACCGTCCTCCTGAAATGATGATGGCCGCCAGCATCCGCCCCGAACGGTCTCCGTCTCGACGGAATGAGTGGAACAGGTCGCTCCTGCAGATCGTGCACCGTCCGTCCACTTCGATCGCCTCTTCCGGAATCCCGGCCATCGCGAGCTGCCGACGGTTTTCGAGGGCAAGGTCCAGTGTCGCTCGCCCGTCGCGCCGGACAACCGCCTCTCCATGAAAGAGCGCGGCAACCTCTTCGCCCACCTCATAGCAGCACGGTCCGGCAGCCGGACCGATCCAAGCACGCAGGGACCTCGTTGGAACCTTCAACTCGCTGCGCAGCCGACCGACGGCATTTGCCACGATCCGCTGTTTCGTCCCTCGCCATCCGGCGTGCACGGCGGCGATCGACAATGCGCCCTCATCCGCGAGCAGGATCGGCACACAGTCGGCCACCGAGACCGCCAGCGCCAGGTCCCGCTGAGACGTCACCAGTGCATCGCAGGAAGGATGAAGTCCCGGTCGCTCGACCACGGTCACCGTACCGGAGTGACACTGTGCGGCAAAGGCCGTACGGCCTTCATCGGCACCGAGCGTTGAGAGGAACCGGCGCCGGTTCTCGTGTACCGCCGCGGGGTCATCACCGACATTCAGGCTGAGGCTCATGCCGAGCGGCGCCGCCGACACTCCGCCCCATCGCGTGCTCATGGCAGCCCGGACATGCGCGATGCCTGAGAAGATCGTCGTATGCACCAATGGGACTTCGGACACGGTCAATGCAACGGAATAATGATGCGGAAGGTCGCCCCTGGACCGTCGGAGAGGAGCTCGATCGAGCCGCCAAGGTCGATGATGACCGAACGGACGATGGCAAGGCCGAGCCCCATTCCCTCCGTCTTCGTCGAAAAGCTCGGCTCGAAGATCCGCGACCTGGCTTCGCTCGCCACGCCCGGACCCGAATCCCGGACCGTGATCTGGATCGACCGGCCCGTCCGGATCGCCTTGATGTGGACGCTGCCCCGTCCTTCCATAGCCTGAACGCTGTTGCGGAAGAGGTTGATGAAGACGCGCCGGAGCTCGTCGGCATCGGCAACAACGATCGCCGGTTCATCCGGCAGGTCGAGCGAAAAGGATACCCCCTGCACCGACCCGAAAAGCGCAGCCGCCTCGCGAATGGAACCGATGACATCGACGCGCACGAACTGACGCTCCGGCAATCGCGCAAACCGCGAGAACTCGGTGGCGATCCGCGCAAGCGCCTCGACCTGCTCGAGAACGGTGTCGGCCACGCGGACGACGAGCGCCTCGCGGTCTTTCGCCTGGTCTTTGAATGCCTGGCGCAGATGCTGGAGTGAAAGCTTGATGGGAGTCAGAGGATTCTTGATCTCGTGAGCGACCTGCTTGGCCATCTCACGCCAGGCTTGTTCGCGCTCCGCCTGTGCGATGCGCCTGCGGCTTTCATCCAGCTCCGACGCCATGCGGTCGAACGCGTTCATGAGCGAACCGATCTCGTCCCGACGGTCCGTACGAAGCGAACCCGGAGTCCGACCGTCGCGCAGTTGTTCGGTCGCCAGCGTCAGTCGCCGGACCGGGCCCGCAATGCGCTCGGCCAGCCAACCTCCCGCTGCGAGAACGAGCAGAAAGACGCCGGCCGCCGTGACCAGCAGAAAGGCGTTCCGCTCCGCCAGGTCCTCGTCGATGACAGCTTGCCGGGACAGCGTGGGGATGGCCACGATCCCCGCCGGTCGCCCTTCGACGTCGAACGTCCCGTATCCGACGGCATACATCATTGCTCCGATGCGCTCTGTCGTCACGTGGAAGCCCGCAGACCGCAGCTGGACCTGCGCAAAGGCCTCGGCAGGCAGACGAGCGTCCAAGACGCCGGAGGTGTAGAGTTCCGGGCGGCTGCTGGCACGGAGACGCTCCGTTCGAAAGACGGAGAATTCGACGCCAAGGTCGGAAGCCACCGATCGGCAGAAATCGTCATCCAGGCCCCTTTCGAGATCTTCCTCGCCCAAGATGGATGCGGAAAGCCGTTGTTGTACGAGCGCCAGATCTCGACGAAGCGTTTCCTCCTGGTTCCGTTCGGTCCGTTCGCGCGAGATCGTCCGGTTCGACCACGCCAAGATCATGAGCGGCACGAGGGCGATCGACGCAAAAGCAACGAACAGACGACCCTGAAAACTCGCGAGCCACGCGCGCGCGGCGGACCTCCAGGTCGGCCGTACGAGCGCGCCCGCAAGCCCCAGCAGGCCGAAGAGGAGCGAGATCTTGACGGCATGAAAAAGCCACCATCGAATATCCATTTCGGGAACGACGGCCGCCAGGATCCGCTCGGGCTCATTCGGATCCCGGACATAGACCAGCCCCCTCCCACCTTCGGTGCGAAGGATCGCCTTGCCGGGATGCTCGTCGAGCTCGCGAACCACCAGGCCCGGCAGCTCCGCCCCGACGGCCACATTCCTCACCCCGCTCCAGACGGCACGGCCGCGACGGTATTCCACGAAGGACGGCACACCGGCCGACCCCGTGGTGCCCGTTGCCGTCGAGAGGATGATCGACTCTTCGGAGGACGGAGCCACGACCAGCGCAACACTGCCGTGGACATTGTTGTCGTCGCTGCGAACCGTCGTCCATCCTCCGTAAAAGACCCGCCGAACGCCCCCCGAGGACAGGTCGATGGTTTGGACCGATTCCTCATCGGCATCGAAGACGGTCCGCAGAACGTATTGCTGTTCGTACGTGCCGATGCCTGACATGAAACGATCGCGCTCCACGCCATCGGCGTCATACAGCGCAACGCCTGAGTTGAGTCGTTGCTGGCTGAGCACGGTTCGCGACCAGAGACGGAAGGCCGAACGGCCCGATGAGGGTTGACGCGGCTCCATGAGCATCGATGCCGCATCCCGATCCTCCGACAGCGCTCGAAGGTCTGTTCCCAGCAAGAACGCGAACCACGCGTCGCCCGGTTGGATCTGTTCTCGGAGGATCCGTTCCGCAGATCGGTATTGTCGTCCGCTCACCTCATGGTCCAGCAGCGGAATCGCCGCCAGGAGGATCGCGGCGCCGTGCGGCAACCATCGAACGGCTCGTGGGAGGCGTCGGCCTTCTTCCACGGCAATGATGATTGCCGCCGCCATCCATGCCAGCGCGATCAGCCACCAAGGCACGACGGAGAAGCTGCTGATCTGCAGAACGACTGCGATCATCAACCCTGCCCCCAAGGCGGAAGAGACCAACGCCAGCGGCCATTTTCGCACGCCGAGCGAGATGGATGCTGCCGTCCATGACCGGACGGTCCAGACCCAGATCGTCCGAAAGGTGAGAGTGAGAAAGAACAACGCGGCGATCAATACCGCCGCCACCGGCGTTGGCCAGACGGATGAAGCGTCGTAGATCGTGGCCGTCGAATCGGCCACAAGACTCCGAACGGCCATGACGTAGCCTCGTGTCAGCAGCGCTGACGCGACCAGCCACGCAAATGCGGCAAGGTACCACCTCCACCGCTCACGTCCTGAGGACTCTCCGGCCTCCCACCGCCCAAGCCCCCGATCGATCCACCAGACCGAAACGAACAACGCGAGGGCGCTCAAGAGGAGGTCCGCCGGCGACGACGAGAGATCACCAAGACTCGGAGCGGCATAGCTGCGGGGATCGACGATATCGCCGAGTGACCATCTGGTCGGGACCTCAAGAGTATTCATGAGGATGCGCGTGCACCATACGAGGGTCGCCGGAACGGCCGCGCTCCATGCTCTCCGGACCGTTGCCGCCCACCGCCATGCCCACGCCAGCGCGCACAACAGCGCGAGCACGGCGAGCAACGCCGTCGCATCGTCGATCGCTCGAGACGATCGGCCAGGCCGTCCGAGGCGCGCCTCCGCCACCGTATCGCGACCGAACGCGATCAACGGGATCCGCTCGCCGGCGATGCCGGGAACGCCGACCGGGTACACGTGCACCGAACGGCTGGCAATATCCTCGGCACGCATGACGAATGGCGGCCTCCCGAACAACCGCTCGAGAGCGGGAGTCTCAACAGACAACGGCCGATGCAGTCTCGCGGACCGGCCTGCTGCCGGATCGTGCACGACCACGCGCAACACGACGAGAGCTCCTACGCGTTCGACCCGAGCCGTTTGCGTCGGGATCCCGACGATCGCCGTCGTTTCAGGCCCAGCATTCCAGGTCCGACCCGACCATGCCAGAATGTTGCCGCGAGCGTCGAGCAGTTCCACCCCCGAGAACGGATCGTCATGCCGGCGGGCCAGCGCCTCGAAACCGTCCGCCACTTCTGCCGCATTGCCGAACATCAGCATTCGGACGAGCGACGTATCGCTCAGGAGAGCGTTGCCTTCAGCAGCCATGTCGGAAGCTGTGGCAGTGAAGATCCTCTGGATCTCGGGAGCGGGGTCCAGGAGCGGTGAGCCTGACTGCTGCGCAGAGTAGAGCCAGGACAACGCTGCCGCGAGTCCGAATGCGGCGAACGTCCACGGCAGCCAAGCTGCCATCGAACGCGGTCGCTGGATCATGGACGGAGGATCAGTACAAAGAGACGTGGGTGATCAGCCACCGTGACTCAACGGAGGCAAAGGAGAGATAGAGGCGCAGCGTATCGCGACCATCTCCGTTCACCACTACCGTACCGGAGGCATACGGTGAAGCGACAGATGCTTCAAGCCGGTCGATGGAAGCCGTTCGAACCGGTCGGCGGGAGAAGTAGCCGGAAAGCAATTGCGCAGCCTGATTCGAGGAGTAGTCGCCCCGTCCGAGACCCGGAAGCGCCAGCTGAACGGTCGGGGCGAGCGATGCTGTCAAAGCGGTCATCGTCGAGATGCGAAGGCCGTTCTCGACGTCGCGCACGGCCGCCCGAAGCGATTCTTGCGACTGGGGTGATGGAACGACGCGGTCCTGCACCGTACTGCGCAGCGCATTTCGCGGTTGTCGGGTCTGTGCCTCGGATGACGAGACCACAAGCACCAGGATCAAGAAGAGCGCGAGTCGCATGGGTGCGGCAACTTATCGGAAAAGGGGAAGAGAATCAAACCTGCAACGAACGACGGCGCCGCCCACATGGACGGCGCCTGGGGTGGCACTACTGCAGCGAAGGGCCGGCAGACCGTTCGAGAGGTCCCCGGCGCGCACGGGGTTCATGAACGCGAAGCTCGGGATTCCCGGATGCGGTCTGGTACGCCCAGTCGAAGACGATGCGCGAGCTGGACACTTCGCGGACCCGGACCTTTGCGTAGTGATCATCCCATGTCCAAATGACATAGGTGTGACCGACGATCGCTTCAGCCGTCCGAGTCGGCGACCATCCGTTGGACGGCGCGACCGAGATCTCATCTAAAGAAGACGTATAGCCCATATCCTGGATGTCGGTGTCATCCCAGACGATCAGCGACATTCGACCGGCGTTGTATTCAAAGAACAGATCGGTGAAGTCGTCATTATAGGCGCCGATCGAATAGGTCGAAAAGTCGTATCCGCTCCGCCAAGGGTCAGCGCGATACTCGTACATCACGACACCGAGGCCTTCCGGTCGGGGCGTGTCGTAGACGACGTCGGTGCTCAGTTCGCTCTCATTGCGATCGTAATCATATGCCGATAAGGCGTAGTACACGGTGCGTCCGTTCACTGCCCCATAGTCGACGAAGGTCGTTCGGTCGGTGGTCCCAAGCACTTCATACCGACCATCGTACCGGTCGCTGTACCAGACCTTGTAACCCGCCACATCGGACTCGGTGTTGCGGAGCCACTGGATCTCGACGGCATTGTCCAGGGATATCGTGACGATCCCGCGGGGCGCGGCTGGCGGCGTGGTATCGATCTCGTTCATATCGTCACACCCGATCAGCACCAGTGCGGCGGCAAGCGACCCAATTATGGATTTCATGGCAACTCCTGTTTCGTGGTTCGGAGCCACAGACCTCAAGCCCGATGCCAGAACGACGGACTCGATTCTGCAAGGAAATCGGCCCGCCGTTCTGTCGAACGTCCACATTTTCGGACAGACTAGAAGGAGCGCCGATACAATTGACCATGGTGGATGATCCCGATCGCCCGCCCGGTCAGCCGCATGCCGCCAAAGGGTGAATTCTTGGACTTGGAGCGGAAGCGCGACGTCTCGACGGTCCAAGGCTCATCCGGATCGATGAGCGAGAGATCAGCCGTCTCGCCGGCCTCGATCTTCACCTGGGGCAACCCGACAACCGCGCGCGCGTTCGTCGTCATCTTTGCGATGGCTTGCAGGGGCGTCAGTATGCCCGGGGCGACGAGCTTCGTCATCGCTAATCCTACCGCAGTCTCGAGTCCGACGATGCCGAATGGAGCGACGGTATATTCGACCTCCTTCTCGTCGATCGTGTGCGGCGCATGGTCGGTGGCGATCACGTCAATGGTGCCGTCCTTCAGTCCCTCCAGCACGGCCTCGACGTCATCCTTCGTTCTGAGAGGAGGATTCATCTTGGTGTTCGTATCGTACGACAGGATGGCCTCGTCGGTCAAGGTGAAGTGGTGCGGCGTCACTTCCGAGGTGACCTGCAGTCCCTTTCGCTTCGCTTCTCGGACAAGTTCGATCGCGCCGCGGGTGCTGATGTGGGCCACATGGTACTTCGCCTTTGGGACATACCGCAGGAGAATGAGGTCGCGCGCGATGCACAGCTCCTCGGAGACCGACGGTATGCCCGGCAGTCCGGCTCGCGTCGACACGAAACCCTCGTGTACGCAACCGCCTTTCGTCATCGCGGGCTCCTCGGCATGCTGGATGACGGCGATGCCGAACATCGACGAGTACTCCAGCACGCGCCGCATGATCTCGGCATTGCCGATCGGCGCCCCGTCGTCCGAAAGCCCCACGGCGCCGGCATCGACCAGCTCTGCGATCGGCGCAAGCTCTTCCCCTTTGCGCGCCTTTGTCGCCGCCGCGATCGGATACACATCCACGATGCCGCCGAGCACCTCGCGCCCTTTCTGGCGAACATAGCGGGCCACCGATTCATCGTCGATGGCCGGGTTGGTGTTCGGCATACAGCAGACGGCGGTAAAGCCGCCTTCGCGGGCGGACGCGCAACCGGTCTCGATCGTTTCCTTGTGCTCGAAGCCCGGTTCGCGCAGATGGACGTGGATGTCGATTAAACCCGGCGTCACCCACTTTCCGTGCATCGCGATCGTCTCCGCTCCCCTCGCGGCAACGGACGCGCCAACCTGTTCGATCCGTCCGTCGACGATATGGATATCGCGCACCTCGTCGGTGCCGGTGGCGGGGTCGATGAGACGCCCCCCTTTCAGCAGAATGTTCATGTCAGACTCCTTTCTCGGCAGGAGCCGGGGTCGAGCCCGTCGTGCCGAGCAGATACAGGATGGCCATCCGGACCGCCACGCCGTTCGTGACCTGTTCCAGGATGACCGAATGTTCGCTGTCGGCCAGATCAGCCGAGAGTTCGACATCGCGATTGATCGGACCGGGGTGCATGATCGTCAGCGGGCGCTCCGCCTTTTCTGTCTTTTCGCGCGTAACGCCGAAGTAGCGGTGATACTCACGCAACGACGGGAACAGCCCGCTCTTCTGACGCTCGAGTTGGATGCGAAGGACGTTGAGCGCATCGACCTGCGGTATGACCTCTTCGAGCCGGTGGTAGACCTTCACGCCCCACTGTTCGATCTCACGCGGCATGAGCGGTCGCGGGCCGCAGACCGAGACCTCAGCCCCCATCGTCTTCAGGCCATGGATATTCGAGCGCGCAACGCGGCTGTGGAGGATGTCGCCGACGATGCACACACGCAGTCCTTCGAGCGCACCGTGCTTCTCGCGGAGTGTGAACATGTCGAGCAGACCCTGCGTGGGGTGCTCATGCTGTCCGTCTCCCGCGTTGATGATATTGGCGTCGACCACGCGGCTCAAGAAGTGCGGCGCGCCGGCGGAAGCATGCCGGATGACGACCATGTCGATCTTCATCGCTTCGATATTGCGCGCCGTGTCTTTGAGGGTCTCCCCCTTGGAGACGCTGCTTCCGGCGGTCGTGAACGAGACTACATCCGCGGACAGGCGCCGCTCGGCGAGCTCGAACGACAGACGGGTCCGCGTCGAGCTCTCAAAGAACATGTTGGCGATCGTCTTGCCCTGCAGGGGCGGGACCTTTTTGATCGGACGTTCAAGGACCTCGCGGAAGGAACGGGCCGTGTCAAGGATAAGGGTCAACTCCTCCTTTGACATGCCCTCGAGTTCCAGAAGATGCCTGGATGCGAGTCTCATGAGCGACCTCCTTGTTCATCCTCGCCGGAGAGATAGACGGCATCTTCTCCGTCCACTTCGACCATACGGACCTTGACCTCCTGCGTTACCGACGTCGGCACGTTCTTGCCGACATAGTCGGCCTTGATCGGTAATTCGCGATGTCCGCGATCGATGAGGACGAGAAGTTGAATCGACTTGGGCCGTCCGAGGTCCATGATCGCGTTGAGGGCCGAACGGATTGTGCGGCCCGTGTAGAGCACGTCGTCGACGAGGATGAGCGTCTTCCCCGTGACGTCGAAGATGATATCGGTGCTTTGCAGCAGCGGCTGGTCGAGACGGCCGCGGAGGTCGTCGCGATAGAGGGTGATGTCGAGGATGCCGACGGGGACCGGCTGACCCTCGATCTCTTCCACAAGTTTGGCCACGCGACGGGCGAGGAATTCTCCGCGCGTGCGAATGCCGATGACGGCTAGGTGTTCAGCACCGCGATTGGCTTCGATGACCTCGTGGGAGAGCCGGGTGACCGTCCGGCGCATGCCGGCGGCATCAATGAGGCGGTTGGCGGACATGATGGCTCCCTAAGAAACGCGAAAGCCCCCGTCGAGGCGTCGAAGGAGGCTGAGGGGCGCTACCGAGTCCGCCGGACGCGGCGGGTCGTGTCAGCATCCTTTCCTGCCTCGCGGGACAGGATTAAAGGATGAACATCGTGGGTCAATATACGACGAGGATCGACATAATGCAAAACTTCGAGATGCTCAATCGTGGTTCGCAAAGCACGCAAGGCGCCAAGGACGCGAAGACGGCAGAGAAAAGAGAGAAATGATTATCCCCCTCGGAAAGGAATAGAGAAAGGTCGCCTGACTGTTCGTCGCGTTGGTCGTTCGAGGTTCGCTGCGTCCCGGAATCACGAAGCCGCAGACGTTCGTTCGGCCGAGCCGAGCTTGTGACAATGACGACCATCGGCGGCGGAGGGACGGCAAGGCTTGGACGATCGATCGGGGAACGCGGAGTTGGAGGATACGCGGGACCGCCATCGGGGGGGGGAATGGAGCAGGAACAACGGAAGCGGCCGTGGTGTATCGCATGGCATCCTCCGGCACGATCCGACTTGTGCGCAAACGCCATGCGTCGTCAGGCCCCTCGAATATGATCGAGCAGTGCGCCCTTCAACCGTACGGACCGATCACAGCGTCTGCAAAACCGAACTGGCTGTGCGTCGGCCGGGCCCACCACCATCACGAGAAGACACGTCTCAAGGAGTCTGTCGCCACCTCGAGGATCCGGTCGAGGTCCGTTGCCGTGTGAGCCGTCGAAATGAACGCTGCCTCGAATTGCGACGGCGGCAGGTAGACTCCCGACCCTAGCATGAGCCGGAAGAACTCGGCGAATCGTTCAGTGTCACAGGTCGCCGCCGTTTGGTAGTCGACCACCGGCGTCGTTGTGAAGAAGAGCGTGATCATCGAGCCGACCCTGTTGAGAACAAGCGGCCAGCGGTTGGCCCGGATCGCAGCCGTCAACGTAGCTTCGATGCGGTGGCCGCTGGCTTCGAGGGTGGCGTAGATCCTCTTGTCTCCGACGATCTGATGAAGCATGGCCAATCCGGCCGCCATGGCGAGAGGATTGCCGGAAAGCGTTCCCGCTTGATACACGGGCCCCGACGGGGCCACCATCGCCATGATCTCCTTACGGCCGCCGTATGCGCCGACCGGCAGTCCGCCTCCGATGATCTTCCCCATCGTCGTGAGGTCCGGGCGGATGCCGTAGAGTTCCTGTGCGCCACCCGGGGCCAGGCGAAAGCCCGTCATCACTTCGTCGAAGATGAGGACCGCTCCATGCCGGTCGCACCGCTCCCGAAGCCCTTCCAGAAATCCGGCGACCGGCGGAACGCAACCCATGTTCCCCACCACCGGCTCAACGATCAGGGCCGCGACCTGATGATTGACCGAAGCGAACAGCGCATCGACAGAATTCAGGTCGTTGAAGCGTGCCGTCAGCGTATCGGCAGCTACCGGAGCCGTCACGCCGGGGCTGTCGGGTATGCCCAGCGTCAACGCTCCCGACCCCGCTTTGATCAAAAAGGCGTCTGCATGGCCATGATAGCATCCCTCGAACTTGATGATCGTGCTCCGCCCGGTGAAGGCCCGCGCGAGTCGGATGGCGCTCATCGTCGCTTCAGTCCCCGAATTCACCATTCGCACCATCTCGACCGACGGAACGATGGAGCAGATGATCTCAGCCATCTCCACTTCGCGCCGCGTCGCCGCACCAAAGCTCGTTCCATCCTTCAACGCCTGCTCGACCGCCTGCCGGATCGCCGGATGGTTGTGGCCGAGAAGCATCGGTCCCCAGGAGCCGACGAGATCCAGGTATTCATTCCCGTCCTCGTCCCACATGCGGGCCCCGTCGGCCTTCTTGATGAAGACGGGCACACCGCCTACCGAACGAAAGGCCCGGACGGGTGAATTCACTCCCCCGGGGATCGCTCGGACCGCCCGCTCGAACAACGCTTCGGATCGCTTCGTGCTCATGGCCGTTCAAGCTTTCAGGAGTCGCGTAGCATCCTTGGCAAAGTACGTCAGGATCATGTCGGCGCCGGCCCGTTTCATGCTCAGGAGGGTCTCGAGCATCACCCGGTCGCCGTCGATCCAACCCTTGGCGGCCGCCGCTTTGATCATGGCATACTCTCCGCTCACGTTATATGCCGCGGTCGGCATGCCGAACCGGTCCTTGACACGACGGATGACGTCGAGGTACGACAGGGCCGGCTTTACCATCACGATATCGGCCCCTTCTTCGATATCGGCCGCCACCTCACGCAACGCCTCGTCATCATTGGCGGGGTCCATCTGGTGCGACCGGCGGTCGCCGAACGCCGGGGCGCTCTGCGCCGCATCGCGGAAGGGCCCGTAGAAGCCTGAGGCATACTTGGCGGCATATGACATGATCGGCAGCTGGCTGAAACCGTTGGCATCCAGCGTCTCCCGGATCGCCTTAATACGTCCATCGAACATGTCCGAAGGGGCGATCAGGTCGGCGCCGGCCTCGGCATGCGTCAGAGCTTCGCGGGTCAGGAGTTCCACGGATTCATCGTTAACGATGCGACCGTCGCGCACGATCCCGCAATGACCGTGCGAAGTATACTCGCACAGGCAGACGTCCGTGATAACAAGCAGATCGGGCACGGCCTTCTTGATGCTCCGGACAGCCCTCTGGACGACGCCGTCCTTGTCATAGGCGCCGCTTCCGACCTCGTCCTTGTGCTCCGGTATCCCGAAGAGGATCACCGCAGGAATACCCGATCTCCACACCTCTTCGCACTCTTTCGTCACTTCATCGACCGACAGATTGAAGACGCCCGGCATCGAGCTCACCTCGTTACGGACCTTCGTGCCCGGAACGACGAAGAGCGGATAGATGAAATCGTCCGGCGTCAGGGAGTTTTCGCGGACCAAGCGTCGAAGGGTGGCATTGCCGCGCACACGGCGGAATCGGTGAATGTTGCTGAGCATGAGGATATCCTTCTGTTCTCAGTTTCGAAGTGATCTGTACCGCGAAGGCGCAGAGACGCCAGAAGTAATCTCAAAAATGTTTTGGCGGCGTTCGCGACGTTGGCAGCGGCCGCAACGTTTTCCAAAGGTGCTCGTTTCTTTCCGCAGCGATCGTTGCTTCCGCTGCGGTCGCTGCCTGCCGCGTGCAACAGCAGGTAGGCGCTTCGCTGCGGCAGGCGGGCGCGAAACGCTTGTTTCTGTGAATTCTGGGTTTTTGAGATCGGCCTTATCTCAAAAACGTGCTCTGGGCAACTCTAGACCGCTTCCAGGCTTGTTGATCTCACGTGCGACCGACGCTGTTGA
>CAZOMY010000001.1:427234-454522 GCA_964581115.1 uncultured Ignavibacteriaceae bacterium
GCAACTCTAGACCGCTTCCAGGCTTGTTGATCTCACGTGCGACCGACGCTGTTGAGCCATACTCCATGCGACACTGATATACAAGACCGCTTCTAGGTACCTTCTAGCAAGGTGATCAACAACTCTGATAATTGGGTTCTCTCGTCAAGTTGAGCGAAGTTGAAATCTGTATTATGATTCATATCGCACGCTTAGACTTCCCTTCGCTTCGCCTCGACTTCGCTCGGCGTAGACTGCTCAGGGCAAAGCGTTCGGCGTGGCGACTCATGCGTTTTTCCGCACCCTGCTAGTGTCGATTCTTGAGAAACGAGTCGATCCGCGCTGCGTTGACGTCCGATTGGATTACGCAATCGCCGACGGAAATGCCTCCGATGAAGTTGCCCGCCATGAAAAGGCCCGGATGTCTTGATTCGGCCGCTCGCAATCTCTCGACGATGTCCAGATGGCCTATGGCGTACTGCGGGATCGCCCGTTCCCACCGATTGACACGAACGTAGACCGGCTCGCCCTCGATGCCGAGGATCGAACGAAGATCGCCGAGCACGGCAGCGACCAGCGGTCCATCGGTCAGTCCTGCAAGGTCGGGTTGACGTGATCCCCCGACAAACGTGGTGAGCGCAACGTGGCCTTCGGGCGCCCTCCCAGGAAATAGGGTCGAGGACCAGAGCGTGCCGAGGATCGAGCGATGCTCGAATTGAGGCACAAGGAATCCGAATCCGTCGAGCGGATGCGTGACCTGATCGCGCTTGAAGCCTAGGAAGACCTCGGCAACCGGCGGGTACGGGACCTGTTCAAGCAGAGCGGAAATGGAAGGCTCCAGGTTGCTCCACAATCTCGCGGTTTCGCGCGTCGGCACAGCTGTGAGGACCGCCGTTGCGAGGACCGACGGTTCGCCGCCGGCGAATTCGACCGACCACCCGTCTCCCTGCCTCTTGAGTCCTGAGACGCTCGCGCTCCCTCGATAGGCATCACCGAGAGCGGCCGCCAGCGCACTCGGGAGTCGATGCATCCCTGACCGGAACGAGAAGAGCCGCGCACGGTCCTTGGAAGTCTCGGCCCGCTGTCTTCGCTTTCGCGCCCCTCGAACCTGACCGACGATGAGGGAGCGGTACTCGTGCTCGAGCGCGTACAGCTTCGGAAAGGCCGCGCGAACGCTGAGCTGTTCAGGATCACCCGCATACACGCCGGCCACGAACGGATTGATGGCGTAATCAAGGAACTCTCTTCCCAGGCGCCGGCGCACAAACTCCGCGATCGACTCTTCCTTCGAGGCGCGACCGATGAACGGTTCGAGCAGGAGTCTCAACTTTCCGGACATCGACCACAACCGCGACCTCAGAAAGAGCGATGGCGACATCGGCAGCACATGAAGTCGGCCATTGCGAAGAATGTACCGGCGATTGGCTGCCTCATTCCCGTAGACCACCTCCTCGCGCACACCGATATCGTCAAACAGCGTCTGAAACAAGGGGGTCGTTTCAAGCGCACTGTTCGGGCCCGCTTCGACCATCCATCCGCGGTCCGAGCGGGTCTGCATCGTGCCGCCGGGCGTTGACTCGCGCTCCAACACCAACACCGACCAGCCTCGCTTTCTCAGCCACCATGCGGTAGCAAGCCCGCTGATACCTCCCCCGACGATGACCGCGTCCAACGTTTTCATGCGGCAGCTCCGTCGAGGGCACTCATCGTTACGTCGGCCAGGCAGTCGATGTACGACGGCTCATCGATGAGAGCGTCCACCATCTCGTACTGTTCTACGCCTGCCTTCGAGGCCAGGTGACGGGCCTCGATGTTGATCTCGGAGAGGGTCTCAATGTGCTCGGTCACGAAGGCGATCGGCACGACGACCATGCGCTTGACGCCCTGACGGCCGAGCGACTCGATCGTGTCTACCAGCGACGGTTCGAGCCACTTCTGAGGTCCGACCTTGCTCTGGAAGCACAACGAAGTCCCGTTGGCAAACCGTCCGCGTTCCATGACGAGTTCGACCGTCCGGCGGATCTGGTGTGAATAGGGGTCGCCGCGCCGCACGAGAGCCATTGGCGTGCCGTGTGCGCTGAAGACCAGATGAACGGCCGAACGATCCGGCGGAGCGAAGCGATTGAGCGTTGCATTGATCCGCGAGACCCATGCATCAATGAACTTCGGATGGTCGTGATAATCGCGAACCAGGTGATAACCCATTGCACCCAAGCCTTTCTGCGCGATGACCCGCTTCCATTCGTTCACGCTTGAGCCGGTGGTCGCGCTGGAATAGTGCGGATACAGCGGCACGAGGATCGCGCGGTCCACTCCGTCGCGCACGAGTCGGTCGACCGCCGCTTCCGTCATCGGATGCCAGTAGCGCATGGCAATGACAACCGACGCCTCGGCGCCTCGTTCGCGCAGTCGTTCCATCAAGGCCGAGGCCTGCGCCTCTGTTTGCGGAAGGATCGGCGAACGGCCTCCGATCGACTGATACAATGCTCTGACCGCCGGAGAACGCTTCCGGGCAATGAGCCGTGCGAGCGGCGTGCGGATCAAAAAGGCTCCGGGAACATCGATGATGTCCGGATCGCGGAACAGATTGAACAGAAAGGGCTCGACGGCGTCGAGCGTGTCGGGGCCACCCAGTTGGAGAAGAACGACGGCGGTTCGTGGCATGGTCACAAGGTCTTCGAAAAGACCGGACGGTCCTGGACCATCCGGTCGATGTAGGCGTCGAACGCCATGGCGATGTTGCGTATCACGAGCCGCCCGATCCCGTTGACCGTGATCCGGTCCTCGTCAATGTCGACGAGGCCATCGGCGGCGAATCCCCGGAGCCGCTCAAGCGATGTCGCGAAATAGTCATCGAAGACAATGCCGTGGCGTCGCTCGACCTCGCTCTTGTCAAGCTTCATGTGGCACATCAGCCGCATGATGACATCCTTTCGGATGTGGTCGTCGGGCAGCATGCGATATCCGGCGATGGTCGCCGGCCGTCCGGCCTCGATGGCCGCATAGTACTCGGCAAGCTTCTTGGCGTTCTGTTGATAGGTGTCGGTGAATTGCCCGATGGCCGACATGCCAAATCCGTAAAGATCGCATCCGGCCTTCGTCGAATACCCCTGAAAATTTCGATGGAGCGTGCCGTTGCGTTGTGCCACGGCCAGTTCGTCGTCGGCCTTTGCAAAATGGTCCATGCCGATGTTCCAGTACCCGGCTCCCGTAAGAAGCTCCGTCGTCGCGATGAACATGTCGATCTTCTGTTCGACCGTGGGGAGCACATCCTCCGTGATCAGCTTCTGATGGGGCTTCAGCCAGGGAACGTGGGCGTAATGGAAGACCGCCAGTCGGTCAGGATCGAGCAGCAGCACCTTTCGAACGGTCTCCTGAAAGCCCTCGATCGTCTGATGGGGAAGCCCATAAATGAGGTCGACATTGAGACTCTTGAATCCAAGCTTGCGGCTCCATCCGACAGCGTCCGTCGTGATGCGCTCCGACTGCACCCGATTCACCGCCACCTGCACCGTCTCGTCAAAGTCCTGAACGCCGAGACTGACGCGATTGAAGCCCGCCTCGCGGAACGCCTGCAAGTGCTCGAAGGTGAGGCCGCGCGGGTCGATCTCGACGCCGGCTTCGATGTCATCGGCGTACGCGAACTGGCGACGAAACGCGTCCCCCACCTGCCGGATCTCTTCGGGCGTGAGGTACGAAGGTGAACCGCCGCCCCAGTGCATCTGGGCCACCATCCGGTCGCGCGCAACAAGTCGCCCGATCGCCTCGATCTCGCGCATCAGATACCGATTGTATTCGGAGATCTGGCTGCGACTATGAGTCACGAGCATCGTGCAACCGCAGAAATAGCAGAGCGTATCGCAGAACGGCAGGTGCGTGTACAGCGACAACGGCGCGGCGCCCGTCCCGCTGTTCGTCCGCCGGATCTCTTCCGTATACTGGTCGGGCCCGAAGGCGGTCGAAAAGACCGGCGCGGTGGGGTAACTGGTGTAGCGCGGCCCTGGACCGCTGTACTTGCGGAACAGCTCCCGGTCGATCGTTCCAAACTGACTCATGCGGCTCCTTCCCCTCGATCATGGAATTGGGGGCTCAGCGACTTGACGGCCTGCACGAACTCCTTGACATGCTCCACCGGCGTTTGCGGCAGAATGCCGTGGCCGAGGTTGAAGATGTGGCCGTCCCCACGGCCGTACGATGCGAGAATGCCCCGAACCTCCGAGACGATCCTCTCGGGCGGCGCAAAGAGCATGACGGGGTCCATGTTACCCTGGAGCGCCACACCCTCGCCGACGACGGCGCGAGCCGCGCCGACGTCATCCGTCCAATCCAATCCAATGACGTCGGCACCCGTGGACGCAAGCTTCGCCAGTGAATGGCCGCATCCCTTGCAGAAGACGATGACTGGCACGCCGAGCATGCGGACCTCCTCGACGATCTGGCGGATGTATCGAAGCGAGAATTCCTCAAATGCCTGCCGTCCCAAGATGCCTCCCCACGTGTCGAAGATCTGCACGATGTCAGCTCCGGCCCGGACCTGTGCCTTCAGATACTCGGTTACCGACCGCGTGAGTTTCTCGAGCAGTCGATGTGCCAGCACCGGCTCCGAGAACAGCAGCGTCTTGGCGTGGCGGAAGTCCTTTGTGCCGGTCCCGTCCACCATGTACGCCGCCAACGTCCACGGGGCTCCGCTGAATCCGATGAGCGGCACGCGTCCGTCCAGCCGTCGCTTCGTGAGCGCGAGCGCATCCATGACGTACGACAGCCGGTCGCCCGGGTCGGGAATGACGAGGGCGTCGATCTCTGCGGCCGAACGAACGGGCTCAGGGAATCGCGGCCCCCCCTTCCCCTCTTCGACGATGAGCTTCATCCCCATTGCCTCGGGGACGACAAGGATATCGGAAAAGATGATGGCCGCGTCGACGCCGATGATATCGACCGGCTGGATGGTCACCTCTGCCGCTAGATCCGGGGTCTTGCACAGCGTCAAAAAGTCCGCCTTCTCGCGCACATGACGATACTCAGGGAGATAGCGTCCCGCCTGGCGCATGAACCAGACAGGCGTCCGTTCGACCGGAAGTCGGCGGGCGACGCGCAACAACAGGTGGTGAGGTTCAGCAGTAGGGGTCACAGCGCGTGCCTTTCATCGTAGCGTTGACGTTGAAGCCAGAACGGCGGCGATCTGCTCGCCCGAAGGGCGGACCGGAATGAAGGCCGGAGCGATCGCCCGGGCTCGGAGCGCCTCAGCCGTCCTATGGCCGATCGGGATCGCACGGACCTGCCGAAGCCAAGAGGTGCCCAAGGCCAGGTCCAATCCGTCAACCGACGAGGGACTGAAGTAGACGACGGCGTCGGGGTGAGCATTCCGGCACGCCGCTGCGATCGACCGGAGCGTATGGGGATCGGCGATACAGGTCCGGTAGACGACCACGTCGTCGACCGTGCAGCCGGCAGCGAGCAACGGCTCGCGCAGTGCCCCATCGGCACGATCTCCCCGAACATGCAGGACGCGGGAACCCGTCGGCAGGACGCGTGCCATTGCCGCTCCGAGCGTCAAGCCATCGGTCACGTCGTTCAAGAGGACGGGCTTGAGACCGGATGAGCGCGCACGGTCGGCGGAGGCCGAACCCACGACGTAGATCGGGATGCGGGCGAGCTCCGGCAGGAACGTCGGATGCGCCTCGGAGATCCGTCGATGGAGCGCTATCAGCCCGTTGGCGCTGGTGCAGGCCAGCGCGGCGTATGTGCTGAGTCGACCCAGCGTACGGTCGGCCTCCTCCCAACGTACGGGCGCAGAGATCGTCGTCACAGGAGCCTCGACGACGGTCAGTCCGGCGCGCTCAAACTCCTGTGAGGACCGGGCCATTCCCTCTCTCGTTCGTGCCAGCACGACCGTCATGACCGGAGACCCTCGTGACGGCGAATATCGTCGAGGATCGAAGCGCCCCCGTCGGCCAAGAGGCGATTCGCCAGCTCAATTCCGAGCGACTCCGCCGATCCCGGCTGACCGTCGATCCGACCTCGGACAAGCCGTGTGCCGTCGAGACTGCCGATGCACGCCTCCAGCGTCAATCGTCCCTCCCGGATCGTTCCGAGCGCCCCGATGGGGACCTGGCAACCGCCTTCGAGATGACGGAGCAAAGCCCGTTCGGCCGAGGTTGTCGCACGCGTCTCAGCCGAATCCACGGGCTGGAGGATCTCGATCATCCGCTCGTCCGATGCTCGGATCTCGACGGCAAGCGCCCCCTGCCCAACTGCCGGAAGTACGCTCTCCGTCGGCAGATACTCTGAGATCCTCGACGTCAGTCCGAGACGCTTCAGGCCCGCCGCCGCCAGGACGATTCCGCTCCACCGGGACGCTTCCAGCTTCCGGAGTCGCGTGTGCACATTGCCGCGGAGTCCTTCGACACGGAGGTCCGGACGCTTCGCCAGGATCTGCGACGTACGCCGGAGGCTTCCGGTCGCGATCGTCGCCGACGCCGGCAGCGTCGAGAATTGTGTCTTCGGGTTTGAAGGATGTGAGACGAAGGCATCGCGCACATCTTCCCGCTCAGAAATGGCGCCGAACGCGAGGCCTTCTGGGAGTTGCGTGGGCATGTCCTTCAGACTGTGCACGGCGGCATCGATCTCGCCGGCCAGCAACGCCGACTCAAGTTCCTTCGTGAACAGTCCCTTATCGCCGATCTCTGCCAGAGGCGTTGCGAGATCGGCGTCTCCGGTAGTGCGAATGATACGGACCTCGACCGAGAAGTCCGGACGGCTTTCGAGAATACGCTGTCTGACCCAATGGGTCTGCCAAAGGGCCAGCTCACTGCCGCGGGTACCGAGGATGCACTGCTTGCTCTGCGTTCCCATCCTATGCCTTGCTCCCGGCTTCGACCCGATCGTCGCTCGTGGGTCGTGAGTTCATTCCCTGGTCTCCGAGCAAGCCGAACAACCGCCGCACGAGCGTGGTTCGATGCCGGCGTTCGTCGGCCTTAAGGTCGGTTCCGTTGCGCAACTCGGTCGTCGGCAGATGCAGCAACCGCTGAATGATGCGTCGCGTGATCATCTCAACGATCTCCTGCTGTTCGGCTGTGAAGCGGTGCCGGTGCTGTTCCACGACTTGAGATCGCACGGACTCAAAGTGATTTCGCAGGTCGACAATGAGGGGTTTCGCTTCCTGTGCGGCCGCCCACTCCTTGAACTCTCGGAGCTCTTCCCGGATGATGGCGTTGACCTTGGGAAGCTCGGTCTCGCGTCGCGCACGGTTCTGCTCGACGACCACCTGCAGGCTGTCGATGTCATAGAGGAACAGGAAATCGAGCGAAGAGGCCGATGGCTCGACATTCCTCGGAACGCCGATGTCGACGAGGACCAGAGGAGCATTGCGCCGACGCTTCATGACGCGCCTTAGACGCTCCGCCGTGAAGATCGGATCGTCCGAACTGACCGACGTGAGCACGACGTCCGCCGCGGCCAATTCGTCGTCCACGCTCTCATAGTCGACGACCCTCCCGGCAAGCTCGGCGGCAAGTTCCTCAGCCTTCGAGCGGGTCCGATTGGCGATCGAGAGGCGCGTGACCCCTTTTGCCACAAAGTGGCGAGCCGCCAGCTCTCCGGTCTGCCCCGCACCGACGAGAAGCACCCGGCGTCCCGACAGGTCGGAGAAGATCTTACCGGCCAGCTCGACGGCGGCGTAGCTGATCGAAACGGCACCTTCCATCAATGCCGTCTCGGACCGAGCACGCTTGGCGGCATGCAAGGAGGCTTCGACGATGTGGTGCAGAAAGCTCCCGGTAAGTCCCTCGCGCTCGGCAGCAAACGCCGCCTCCTTGAATTGTCCGAGGATCTGCATATCCCCCACGACCATCGAATCCGTCCCCGTTGCCACCCGAAAGACGTGCCGAAGCGCATGATAGTCATGCAGGAGGAACAGATGTTCCTTGCGAACGAGGTCGCGGGAGCGCGCGAATGACAACAGCACGTCCGTTGCGTCGTGGACCGCGCGGTCCATTGCTTCCATGCCGGGGTCTTGATACTTGACGGCGTAGATCTCGGTCCGATTGCACGTCGAGAGCACAAAGGCCTCGTCCATGCCGATGCCGCGCACCCCGCGGGCCGCGGCGATCGAGGACTCCGTCGAAAGCCACACCGCCTCTCGAACGTTGAGCGGCGCCGTATGATGATTTACTCCGATGGCGACGAGTCGCATGATAGCGTTCGGCGATATTCAGCGAAAACTATGGAAACTGGTGAAGAACAGGTTGACGACCGTCAGCGACACCAACGAAAGAGTGAATCCCGCGATCGACACGAACATCATCGAACGGCCTCCCCATTGGATGACCCGATGGCGCAGGATACCGATGCCGTACACAAGCCACACGACCGCCGTCCCGATGAGCTTCGGATCCAGCCACGAGGGCTTGTCAATGACCCGCTCAAACCAGATCGTGCCCAGCACGATCGCCACCGTCAGCAACAGGAAGCCGATCACGATGGAACTCGTCACCAGGGATTCGAGGGCTTCGAGGTTCGGCAATCGATCGTAGAGAATGCCGAATCTCGCGCGCTTCAGTTGGTGATAAAGCACAAGGTAGAGGACGGCATAGCCCGCAGAAATGGCGAACGCCGCGAGGCCTGACAGCGCGGTCGCCACATGGATGCCGAGCAGTACGCTCCTGAGATGCTCCGGCACATCCAGGAGCGGCTCGATCGTCAGTGTCGAGACGAGTTGGAAGGCGCCGGCGATCGACAGAATGAACACGCCGGTATTGCGGATCCCCGAACGCTTCTCGATGAGTGCGTATGAGAGCGCGATGGCGAACGACGTCACCGTCAGCATCTCGGGAATGGAGGTGATCGGCGGATGGTCGAACGCTGCCGTGCGTACTCCGAGATAAGCCCCGTGGAGGGCCAACACGAGTAACAGCAGGTACGACTTGACGCGCTTCGCCGTTGCATGTTGTGTGCGAAAGGCCCAGAAGTACATGACGATCGCGACGGCATACACGACCGGTAGCGAGTCATTGAGGATCTCGAGCATGTGTGCGAGTCGTTCGTCGATCCGCGCTCGGTCCATCGGCACTGGCGGGATCGAATGAGAATCATATGCAGGCTCGTACTTCGGATCGGTACGGTCCTGGCTTACAGATGACACAGTGTTATGAGACTGAGGCGATCACATGATCGGAGGGCGGCGAAACGCGCCCCGGCGATCCGATGTGAAGACGCCAGCGTAAGGGTCAAGCGATGGAGGGAGGAGCTCTGGATGGGCCCGATGGGTCGCAGACATTCGGCCAAGGATCGGCAAGCGCATTCTCTTTCCAGAGGATGGCGGTGATGGCAGGCGGGACGTACGGAGGTTCAATGACACCACACGGAGCCGTCCGGTCATCGCTGCTCGGGTCGATCGAAGATAGGAGATTCTGGTCGCCGCAGATCAGGTCGGAGGCCGACCGACTAGCCGAGGGGGTCGAGCGCGGAGTCTTTGACGGGTTTTTTCCGATCTGCCATACGCCGAGAGCCAAAGCCCATGGATAGAACACCAGGACCGAAAGCAGAAGAGGGCTTATGGAGAATGGAAGAGGGAACATGATATCTTGCAATTACAACTCGTGTGCCAGCGATCAGAGGCCTACGAATCATGGTGGATCCACAACACTGACCGATTTCCGCCGTCGTCGAACTGGACACAACTCCTCAGAAATCAAAGATGCGAGAAGCAACGCCGACAATTCTCGAAACCGAGAATTATGGTACGGAAGGATCCATGGCGGCATAAGCGGTGAAATTGCGAAGGGCCCGGATCTCTCCGAGCCCAAGCCGACACCACACTTCTCACTTCTACCTTATCGCTTCTAACTTGTACCGTGGGCGCTGCTGGGATCGAACCAGCGACCTTACGCGTGTGAGGCGTACGCTCTGAACCAGCTGAGCTAAGCGCCCATTCGGCCCGCGAGCGATTCTCGCGAGCGGTTGCCGAATGGAGCGTCCCGTGAAGAGGGACGCCCGTAATACAAAACCTATCGGGCCCATCAAACCGTGAGCCCCATCGCCGGACCTTTCGGCCCATAAGTTCGCCGCTTCGCGACGTCTATCACGGCCTCCGGCTGGGACGGGACTGAGCTAAGCGCCCGTCGAAGAGTAGACTCCCCGCCTGACCGGGTCTGTACGATTCCAGTCGGGCAGGCAGACTCCAAACGTCCAGACTCCAAACAGATGGAGAAATCTGAAACCGACATATGTAAAATACTGAGAATGTGCGAGAGAATCAACGCTTCATTCGCACCCAGAAACCCCGAGGGCTCCCCTCAAACTTGGCCCCTCCCCCGATGATATCCGTATACTCAACGGCCAAGGTGTCCGATCTCAAGTCTTTCATCGGATCCCGCACGACCGCGTGGATCATCAGACTCATCGACACCGAGCCGCCAAAATGCCGGACCTTTCCACTCAACCGTACGACACCGAACGACCTCCCGCTCGTCCGGTCTGTCATGGCGAACGGAGTCAGCAGATCGACCGGGAGATCTTCCCCCGTGCGCTGTACGAAGAACTTACCGTCCTTCAGCGTGATGTTAAAATGCGCGTTTCCGAACGTACCGATCCGCTGTTCGCGCCAGAGTCCGACAAAGCGATCGGAGCCCGGCACACCTCCGGCCGTGTCCTTGCCAGAGATCTGCGGTGTGGATCGGGTTGCTGAAGCATGCACTTCAGGAACCGGGAGCGTCCGAAAAGCCCTCTTGTCAAGGGTAGACCGCTGACCTCGCTTCACGTCGACGGTGAATTCCTCAGAAGCACTTCCCGATCGCCTCAGAACGACCGAATACTTTGCAGGTCGGAGGTCTGCGATCTCGAGTCCGTCCTCTGACGAAGCGACCATCCCAAAGTACTGACCGTTGAGATAGACGGTCACGCCGGAGTCGGCCAGGATGGTCAAGGTGCCCGTGCGGCTGCTCTGCGCATGCGCAGAGTAGTGCACGAACGCCGCGAGAAGGATCGACAGGAAGATCGTCGTTCGAGCGGAAGGTGCGGTGTTGAGGTCTTTCATCTTGCTTCACTTTGACATCACCGCCGTGGGTTTCTAATCTCCCGCGACTCGGCGCACAATGACGTCGGCGATCGCCAGCGACGCCGTGGCCGCGGGCGAGGGGGCATTGCAGACATGCAGCACCGGACCGTGTTCAACGAAAGCGAAATCGTCCATCAGCGCACCCGTCCTTTCCGAAGCTTGCGCGCGGACGCCCGCACCGCCGGGCAGGAGGTCATCCTCCCGCACGTCGGGGACCATGCGCTGAAGCGCCCTGGTGAAGGCACGCTTGCTGAACGACCGGTAGTATTCTCCCAAGCCGGTCTTCCAGTACTTCTTCGCCACCGCGTGGAAGCCGGGCCATGTAACGGTCTCCCACATGTCGGCCCAATCGATATCCGTCCTTCGATATCCCTCACGCTTGAAAGCCAGCACCGCATTCGGACCGGCCTCTAGTGCGCCGTCGATCATGCGGGTGAAGTGGACGCCCAGGAACGGGAATCGCGGATCCGGAACGGGATAGATCAGTCCGCGCACGATCTCGACGCGTTCGGGCCGCACCTGGTAATACTCACCGCGGAATGGCACGATCCTGATCGGTACGTCGCGATCGGTCATTCGGGCGACGCGGTCAGAGTGAAGACCGGCACACGTCACGACCCGATCCGCCGCGATCTCCTCAAGATCGGTGCGGACGATGACCCCGTCTCGTTCCCGAACCTCGATCGCGCACACCCGCTCTCCCAGGCGAACGTCACTCCCCTTGTTCCTGATCTCGTCCGCCAAGCGTTCCGCTACCATCGTGTAGTTAACGATTCCGGTCTGCGGAACCCACAAGGCCCTCAAGCCTCGGGCATTCGGCTCGACCGACGCGATCTCGCGCCCCTCGAGCATTCGAAGACCCTCCAGCCCGTTCTCCCGGCCCCGACGCGCGATCTCCTCCAGTCCCGGGATCTCGTCCGTAGAGGTCGCCAGGACGATCTTGCCGCAGATGCGATGAGGTACCTCGTGCGCGCGACAGAACTCCACAAGGTCATGCGAACCCTGAACGCAGAGGCGCGCCTTGAGACTTCCCGGTTTGTAGTAGATGCCCGAATGGATGACACCGCTGTTGTTGCCCGTCTGATGGACTGCGACCGATCGCTCCTTCTCTATGACGGTCACACGCACTCCGGGCCGCAAGGTCACCAACCGGTATGCCGTAGCCAATCCAACGATGCCGGCTCCAACGACGACGATGCGGCGCTGCATCACACCTCCGCTCCCGATCCCGACGCGGAAGGATCTTCTTCATTGTCGGATTCGAAATGTTCCTTGATCTTCATGGCGACCTTTTCGCCCACCACTTCCGACAGCTGCTCCACCGACGCAAACCGGACCCCCTGCACCGAGCCGAAGGCTTCGAGCAACTCGGTCGCCCGCTTGCGCCCGATGCCTTCGATCAGGTCCAATTCGGTCGACAGGATCCGCTTCGACCTCACGACCCGATGATACGCCACCGCAAAACGGTGGGCTTCGTCGCGCAGCTGCTGAAGCAGTTTCAATGACGACGAGGTCCTGGGCAGCACGATGGGGTCGGAGACACCCGGCCGATGGATCTCCTCCAGCCGCTTTGCCAGTCCGATCACCGGCACCTGCTCGAGGCCGATCTCGGTCATCACCTGCACCGCGCTCGACAGTTGTCCCTTGCCGCCGTCGATGACGATCAGATCGGGCATCGGCGCTTCGCCCGATACCACGCGACGGTATCGTCTCCCCACCACTTCGCGCATCGTCTCGAAATCGTCGGAGCCTTCCACCGATCTGACCTTGAACTTGCGGTATTCGCTCTTGCGCGGCTTTCCGTCGACGAACACGACCATGGACGAGACCGGGTCGCTTCCCTGGATGTTGGAATTGTCGAAGCACTCGATCCGGCGCGGCGGAACGGCCAGTCGCAAGTCCTGTTGGAGCGCGTTCACGGCGTGCGGGACCGCTTCTCCACGCTTGAGCCGCTGCACCTCCAGCTCATCGAGCCAGAAACGCGCATTGTTCCGGACGAGCGCAACGAGTTTTGCCTTCTCCCCGCCGGCTGGCGAGGCGAAGGTCACGTCGCGTCCGGTTCGTTGATGGATCCAGGTCGACAGAACAGCGGCATCGTCGAGTTCCGTGGAGACGAGGACCTCCGAAGGAAGATCATCTTCCTCGGCATAGAGTCGTTCGATGAGCTGTTCGAGAAGCTCCGCTTCCTTCACGTCGCGCGCGTGCGACATGTACACGTGGCGGCTTCCAATTACCTTCCCTTCCCGCACCTTGAATTGCACGCCGCAGGCGTCGTCTCCTTCGGCCGCGACCGCCAGTACGTCGCGGTCCACGTCGCGCGCTTCGACAATACGCTGCTGCTCCTCGTAGACGGCAAGAGCTCTCATCTTGTCGCGCCAATGGGCGGCGTCTTCGAACCTCAGAGCTTCGGCCGCGGCATTCATCTCGCGCTCAAGCGCCTCAACCGCCGGCTTCGTCCGACCGCGAAGCACCTGCGCCGCCTGGTCGATCATCTCCTGATATCGCTCCCGCGTGACCAATCCCTCGCACGGACCCTCACACTTCTTGATATGATAGTCCAGACACAGCTTGAACTTGCCCGCTGCGATCGTGGCTTCCGACAGGTCGTAATTGCACGAGCGAATCATGAAGATACTGCGGACCGTCTTCAACGCGAATCGCATCGTTTTGACATCGGTGTAAGGCCCGAACATCCGCGCTCCGGCAACCCGACGCCGCGTCACGAATACCCGCGGGAACGGTTCTTTGGTGATGACGATGTATGGAAAAGACTTGTCGTCTTTGAGGAGGACGTTGTAACGTGGACGCAGTTGTTTGATAAGATTGGCTTCGAGGATGAGCGCCTCGACCTCCGACGAGGTCACGGTCAGCTCGACATCGCTCACCTTTTGCACCATCGCGTCGATGCGAGGATCTGCGGCGCGGGAGCGCTGAAAGTACTGCCGCACCCGGCTTCGCAGACTCGACGCTTTGCCGACGTAGAGGACCTTGCCGTCAGCCCCCTTGAACTGGTAGACGCCCGGCTGCGCCGGAAGCGAATCGACCTTTTCGGCAAGCGTCAGGTCGTGAGCGCCGATGATGACGGGGTCCGGCGATCGGTCCGGAGCGGCATGGCCAGTGGGGCGCAGGTCGCTCATGTGTCGAGGCGTGAAAAGGATTCTTCGAACCATCGGTCGGCGGCTGCACTCGATGCCTTTCGCAGGTCCCGCCGCGGGAGGGCGGCCGTCAGCGTTGCCACCGATTCGCTCACGGTCCAAGGGAGCATCCCATTGGCCGTCGCGCATGCAATGCTGTATTGAGAAATGAGGGCCGAGAGGCCGCACGTCTTTTCGTTTGGCAGATGAGGCGCGGCCTCGGCGTTCATGAGGCGACGGCCGTTCGAGCCCCTGCCCCGCGCTCTGAAGAGCAAGGCGATAGCAGCCGTGTCGCGCATCGCTCTCATCGGGCCGTCGACTCCCAACGCTCGCCGATCAGACGCTGCAAACCGGAGAGGTTGGCTGTCAGGACACCGAGCAGCACAAGTGTCGCTCCAAGGAGCATCTCTTCTCCCAACCGCTCATTTCTCGCCAACGAGCCGAGTGCCACGGCCAGAATGGGCGTGATGAATGATGAAAGGGCCAGAAGGACGGGATGCATGTGCTTCACGAGCCAGTAATAAATGACGAATGTCACCACCGTTCCGAAAGCGGCGAGATACAGGACCGAGACGACGGCCCGAGCGTCGAATCGAGCAGCCGACGGATCCTCGAACAACACGCTGGCAGCGACGAGGACGACGGCTCCGACCACCATGTTGCCATACGTGAGCGTCGCGGAATGCAGGTTTCCTGCTCTGAGCCGGATGGTGATCAACGCATAGGCCTGCATCGCCGCACTCAGGACGACAGCCGCCATGCCCATCGGTGCGGCTTGACCGGTGAACAACTCCGACCAAAAGATCGACACGACGCCGACGAATCCCAGCAAGATGCCCGCAACGCCCGTTGACGTGAGCCGGTCCCCCGGGATTCGAAATCTGGCCGAAATGGCCACGAAGAAGGGGAACGTTGCGAAGAGGATGGCGGACAGACCGGACGAAATCTGGCCCTGTCCCCAGTAGACCAGGCCGAACGGGATGGCCGAGCTCAGAAGTCCGGTCTCGATCATCAAACGCCAGTAGGATGCCGTGCGTGGCGGTCGCTCTCCCTGCTGCCACATGACAAGCCGGAGGAGGAAAGCGGACACGATGAATCGCAGTGCTGCTCCCATGAATGGCGGGATCGACTCCAGCCCCTCCTTGATCGCGAGCCACGTCGAGCCCCAAATGAGGCAGATGCCGACAAAGCCGGCGATCATGCGACCTCGAGGGGGTATCGGTTGGCTCGCTGTGGCCTCCATTCAGTGTAACCCCTCCGTGCGGGGCCGTCTCATCATCGACCGCAAGCCGGGCACATTCGCAAACAGTACGCCAGCCAAGACGAGCAGTCCACCCAGAAACACGCGCGCGCCAAGGTGTTCATCGAGCACGACGGCCCCGAGGCTCACGGCGATGAACGGCGTCACGAACGCGGTCAGCGACAACAGGACCGGGTCGACCCGCTTGACGAGCCAGAAGTAGGTGATGAAGGTGATGACGCTGCCGAATGCCGCCAGGTAGAGCGTCGAAACGATCGCCCGCTGGTCGATCATCAGCGCTGAATAGTCCTCCAGCAGAAGACTGCTGGTGCTCAGGACGGCGGCACCGATGATCATGCCTCCGAAGGTGAGCGTGGCCGGGTGGATGTCCTGACCTTTCAGGCGGACGCTGACGAGGGCCCATGCCTGCAGAGCCGCCCCGATGACGATGCACGCCATGCCGATCGAGGAGAATCCCTGCTCAACGTTCAACTCGCCGGAAAAGATGGCTACGACCCCGGCAAACCCAAGCACAATGCCGGCCACCCGCATCAACGGAAGGCGCTCACCCGGAACGCGGAAACGTGCCGCGATGGCGACAAAGAACGGATACGTGGCGAACAGAACGGATGAAAGCCCTGAGGGAATGAGCCGCTGGCCCCAGTACATGAACGCGAACGGGATCGAGTATGTCAGGAGTCCCGTTTCGAGGATGAGCATCCAGTAGCGGCGGTCGGTCGGGATCCGTTCACCCTGCTGGGCCATGACGAGGCGCAGCAGAATGGATGCAATGATGAATCGGACCCCGGCGGCCAGGAATGGAGGGATCGAGGTGAGCCCCTCCTTGATGGCCAACCAGGTCGACCCCCAGATGAGGCAGACGATGACGAGTCCGCCCACGATCTGCGCCGTAGAGACCTTGCGGCCTTCCGTCGACACGCGATCACTCCGCCATGAGATTGAGGACGAGTCCGGACAGCAGCTTTGGGTAGAAGTAGGTCGACTTCTGCGGCATCACGTGGCCGGCGCGGGCAGCCGCGCGGACCTCTTCGAGCTTCGTGGCATTGAGAATGAACGCGACCTGCGCTTTGCCGCTGCGCACCGCCGCCACGGCCTCCTCCGCCACCTTCACGTAGTCCAGGTTGAGCTTCTTCTCCTGCGCTTCGGCGGAGATGCCGAGGATATCGCGCAATACCACGGAATGAAGCAGGGTGACGTCGAGCTCCTTCACCTCGTTCGGCATTTCATCGCGCACGACCTGAGCGGCCGTCAACGTCGGTTTGAGCGACATCATCCAGAACTTGTCGCCGTCGGCGCAAACCATGCCGAACGAGCGCGTCGATGCCGACGCGAGGGCCGTCTGCAGCAACGAAAGCGAATTCATTTCGCGGACGACGAACTGCTGTTCCAACTGCTTGAGGAGAGCCTGGCGGTCGAACGAAGGCAGCGAGTGGACAAGCCGATGCGTCGGATAGATGACGAGCCCTTCATCCTCCAGATTGCAGAAGAACATCATGATGTAGTTGAACAGCTCCTCACCGGTATAGCCCGGCGTCTTTGCCCGCATCAGGTCGCGATACGCCAGCCCGGTCTCGTATCGATGGTGACCGTCGGCGATGAGCACCTGTTTATCGGTCATAATCCGGACCACTTCGTCGACGATCGCCGGATCGTCGATGGCCCACATCTTGTTCTCGACATCCTCGAAGGTCACTTCCATCGTTGGCGGCTTGCGCGACGAGCCGTTGAGCGCGGCGTCGACAAGCTTCTCCCGGTCCCAGTACAGCGAGAAGACCTGGCTGAAATTCGAATTCGTCGCCTGGAAGAGCTTGAAACGGTCTTCCTTGGCCTTCGAGAGGGTCTTCTCGTGCGGCAGAACGATGCGCTTTTCAAACTCCTCCAAACGACAGAGCGCCACGAACCCTTTGCGAGTGATGGAGGCACCGTTCGGCCCCGTGAAGGTCTGGTGCAACAGATAGAGTGACGGCTTGGCGTCGCGCACCAGAACCTTCTCGGCCTGCCATGCACCGAGCGTGGATGCGGCCGCAGCGTACCGGTCGGGCTCGCGCCCCAGGATCAGGCGAACGACGTTGTATGGATGGAGGCCGTACAGAGCGTCCTGCTGCTCGGGCGAAATGACGTCATACGGAGGAGCCACGACCAAGGCCAGCGGAGCCTTGGTCTGATCGTATCGAAGGGCGCGGAAGGGACGAATGGTGGGCATGGATGATCTTGGAAGAACGGTGATTATCGATGTCGTGTGGATGGAGAATCGTGAATGATCAATCGGGAAGTGGTGACATGGAGCATCATGACTCGTCATACCCCAGCTGCGTGAGAGCTCGCGCGTCCTGGCGCCAACCGTCGCGGACCTTGACATGCAACTCCAAGAAGACCGTTCGGCCGATGAAGGCCTCGATCTGCTTTCGGGCCGCCTCCCCAACTGCCTTCATCGCCGCCCCTCCGCGACCGATGAGGATCCCTTTCTGCGAATCGCGTTCGACGATGACGTCGGCGGCGATGTACGCATTCCCGGGTTCGCGCTCTTTGAACTCCATGATCTCGACCGCCGTCGAATACGGAATCTCCTCCCGAAAGCGCTCGAAGACCGCTTCGCGAATGAATTCCGCCACGAAAAACCTCTCCGGATGCTCGCTGACAATGTCGTCGGGATAGAATGCCGGCTGGATCGGAAGGGCTTTGATGATCGTACGCAGGAGGTCGTCGAGATTCGAACGCTTGAGCGCTGAGATGGGAATGATCTCTGCAAAGTGGCCGGTGGCGGCGAACGCGGCGATGATCGGAAGGATCGCCGGTTTGTAAACGGTGTCGACCTTGTTGATCAACAGAAACAGCGGTTTTGAACCGCCGATCGACCGCACCAGCTTCCCGACCTCGGGGGGAAGCTTGGCCCCATCCGCAACGTCGGTCAGGACCGCAACGATATCTGCATCGGCCACGGCCGACGCGGCTTGCGACAGCATGCGCTGGTGCAGGAGATACTTCGGGGTGATGAGTCCCGGCGTGTCCAGAAAGATGACCTGCGCCGACGCATCGTGATGGATGCCCAGCACGCGCTGGCGGGTGGTCTGCGGCCGGGCCGTGACGATGGAAAGCTTCTGACCGAGCAGCGCATTCATCAGCGTCGATTTGCCGACGTTCGGCGCGCCGACGAGCGCCACGTAGCCGCAGCGGAATCCATCCGGCGCCGGCGTTGTAGTTGCCCCTTTCCTCAAACAGCGTCCTCGCCCGATTCTTCGGTCCGAATGCGGATAACGTCCTCCACCGGCAGAATGAAGATCTTGCCGTCGCCCACTTGTCCCGTCCGTCCGGCCTTGACGATGGCAGCGATGACCCGTTCGACCATCGTCTCCTTGACGATGATCTCCACCTTGATCTTCGGCAGGAAGTCGATCTTGTACTCCGAGCCGCGATACACCTCCGTGTGGCCCTTTTGGCGTCCGTAGCCCTTGACCTCGGTCAGCGTCATACCCTTCACGCCGATCTCCGACAGCGCTTCGCGCACGTCGTCAAGCTTGAAGGGACGGATAATGGCTTCGATCTTTTTCATGACGTCGATCGCCTTCCAGAATTCGATTCACCTGGCAACATGAACACATTCATGCGACCGCGAACGTCGTCCGTCCATCCCCGTACGTCGCATGCCACCGTCCGGTAGCCCAAAGGCTGCAGGAGAGCCTCGCATCGCGTAATGCTCGCTCCGCTCTCGATCATGAGGACCGGGCGGCTCGCCTCGATCGTCTTCATCCCTCCCCGAATGACACGATCTTCAACCCCTTGCACATCGAGCTTGATGAACGTTGGGCGCAACTCGAATGCATCCAGCGGCTTCACCGCACACGGCAGGGCTTCAATCTCGAGGTCCCGACCGTCAAATCCCGCCATCGTTGCCTCCGACAGCCAGCCCTCAGCTTCTTCACGGATCATCGAGGCCAGACCGAAGAACGGATATCCCCGATATCTGGGAAGATACAATGTTCTGTTGGACGCCGCTTCGTCCAAGCCGACGTCGTGCACCGCGACGGACCGGTCTTCCGCGAACCGTCGGCGAAGATTTTCGGCCAGCAGGCGGTTTGGCTCGAAGGCGACGATGCGTGACCCGGGTCGGAACAGCCGCATGGCACCGATGGCCAGGCCCTGATTCGAACCCACATCCAATAGCAGATCATCTACCCGGGGTGCAATGATGCGCAAGGCCGTGAAGTCCGGGTCGAACGGAATGCGCATCATCCTTTGCCAGGCATGTTGCAGGTCGCGCCGCAGCCTTTCAACACCCGGCGCTCGTACCACCGCCCATCGCAGGTAGCGCTTCATCTGCGCGACATGGGGTGGTCACGCCCCGTGGCAATTCTTGAACTTCTTCCCACTCCCACACGGGCATCGATCGTTGCGCCCCACCTTCGCCTCGACATGCACCGGCGTCTGCTGTCGCGGCGGTCCCTGGGGTGGCCGCAATCCGGACCCCGGAGCCGGCGGCTCGTTCGGCGCCATGCCCGAGACCGAGACGGGGCTGCCGGCGAAGCCGGCTCCGTTGGCCGAGTCGTGCGTCATCGTGATGTTCGACGGACGACGAACCCGTTGGGCGGGCAATTCCTCGGGCCGTTGCGGGTAGAGCTTGAAGACCATGTCGAGCACGTCGGTCTGGATCATCTCCATCAGCTCCATGAACATCTTGAAGGCCTCGCCTTTGTACTCGACGAGCGGGTCCTTCTGGCCATATCCACGGAGGTGAATGCCTTCCTTGAGGTCGTCCATCTCGCGCAGGTGCTCGCGCCATTTGCTGTCGATGACCTGCAGGATGGCCATCTTCTCGAGCGTCGACATCAGTTCCGGGCCCAGCTGTTGCGCCTTGCGCCGGTAGAACTCCTCGGCGGCCTGGACGATGAGCTCTGCGAGTCCGTCCTCGCCGCGTCGCTGGAACTCTTCCGGCGTGATGTCGAGGTCCGCAAGGAATCGCGCGCGCACCTCGTTCCTCAGGCCATCGATGTCTCCTTGACCGAAGTACGAACCGGCGATCTTTGCAGCCGCTTCGCGGAGCATATCCATGACGTCGTCGCGAGTCCGCTCGCCGAGGAGCGCATGACGCCGGCGCGAGTAGATGACCTCACGCTGCTGGTTCATGACGTTGTCATATTCCAGCAGGCGCTTGCGGATGCCGAAGTTGTTCTCCTCGACCTTCTTCTGCGCCCTCTCGACCGACCGCGTGATCATCGGGTGCGTGATGACCTCCCCCTCCTGGAGGCCCAGCCGTTCCATGATTCGCGCGATGCGCTCACTGCCGAACAGCCGCATCAGGTCGTCCTCAAGCGACAGGTAGAAGCGGGATGAACCCGGATCCCCCTGGCGGCCGGCACGGCCCCGTAGCTGACGGTCGATGCGGCGAGATTCATGCCGTTCCGTGCCGATGATATGCAGACCGCCGATCTCCCGAACGCCCGAACCCAGCTTGATGTCAGTGCCACGGCCGGCCATGTTCGTCGAGATCGTCACGGCCCCCGGAAAGCCGGCGTGCGCCACGATCTCGGCCTCGCGCTGGTGGTTCTTGGCATTCAGGACGTTATGCGGGATCCCCTTGCGCTTCAGCATCCGGCTGATCGTCTCGGAGACCTCGACGCTCGTCGTGCCCACCAGCACCGGCCTCTGGATCGCCCGCATCTGCTCGATCTCGTCGATGACAGCGTTGTACTTCTCCCGCTTCGTTTTCAGCACCTGGTCGTCGTGATCCTGCCGGATCATGGGGCGGTTCGTCGGAACGACGACGACATCAAGTTTGTAGATATCGAACAGCTCGGCCGCTTCCGTCTCGGCGGTACCGGTCATGCCGGCCAGCTTCTTGTACATCCGGAAGTAGTTCTGCAACGTCACCGTGGCGAGCGTCTGCGTATCGCGCTCGACCTTCACCCCTTCCTTCGCCTCGATCGCCTGATGCAGACCCTCCGAGTAGCGGCGCCCCGACAGGAGGCGTCCGGTGAACTCGTCGACGATCATGATCTTGCCATCCTGCACGACGTACTCCACATCCTTCTCGTACAGGGCATACGCTTTCAACAGCTGCAGGATCGTGTGGATGCGATCGCTCCGTTCGGCGAACTTCCGCGTCACTTCGTCCTTCTTCTGCTGTCGTTGCTCGACCGACAGGCTGTGGTCCCCCTCGAGCATGCTGAGCTCGGTCGACAGGTCGGGGATGACGAACAGGTCCTTGTCGCGGCCGGGATACGACTGCGCCAGATACTCACGTCCCTTTTCCGTCAGGTCGATGGCGTGCGACTTCTCGTCGATGCTGAAGTAGAGCTCGTCGTCGATCTCGTGCATCCGCGAAGCGTTGTCCTGCAGATAGACCCGCTCGGTCCGCTGCATGAGCGTTTTGTTGGACGGCTCCGAAAGCGCCTTCAACAGCCGTTTGTTCTTCGGCAGGCCCCGATTCGCCCGCAACAACAGAACGCCCGCCTCTTCTTCGCGCCCTTCGGCCAGGAACTTCTCCGCCTGGGCCGTGATCTCGGCGACGAGATTCATCTGGGCGCGGACAAGGCGGTCGACGTACGGCTTCATCTCGTCGAACTTGTGGTCCTCCGATTCGACCGGACCGCTGATGATGAGCGGCGTGCGGGCCTCGTCGACCAGGACGGAGTCGACCTCGTCGACGATCGCGTAGTTGTGGCCGCGCTGGACCATCTCCTCGGCCGACACGACCATGTTATCGCGTAGGTAATCGAACCCGAACTCGTTGTTCGTGCCGTACGTGATGTCCTTGCCGTACTGCAGTCGCCGCTGGTGCGAATCCATGTTCTGCAGGATGCAGCCGACCGTCAGGCCGAGGAACTCGAACACCCGTCCCATCCACTGGCTGTCGCGGAGAGCCAGATAGTCATTGACGGTAACGAGATGAACGCCGCGCCCCGGAAGTGCATTGAGGTAGATCGGCAGTGTGGCTACGAGCGTCTTGCCTTCGCCCGTGGCCATTTCGGCGATCTTGCCCTGGTGGAGAACGGCACCGCCCATGAGCTGTACGTCGAATGGGACCATATCCCAGACGATCTTGTTGCCGGCCGCCTCCCAGCTCTGCCCGACGAGGCGCTTGCAGGCTTGCTTCACGACTGCGAATGCTTCGGGCAACAGACGGTCCAGCGATTCCTGGATCGCCGCGTCGAGCTCCTTGTTGAGCTTGTCGATCTCGTCATAGATCGCTTCGCGTTCGTCGAACGACAGGTCCGCCTGTTGCAACGACGATCGTTTCGAGGCGATCTCCTCTTCGATCTCGCGGATCTCTTCCTTGATGCGGGCGCGGAATTCGACCGTCTTGGCGCGAAGCTCCTCGTCCGAGAGGCCGTGGAGCTTCTCGTACGCTTCGTTCACCTGTCCGACGATCGGTCGGAGCGCCGCAATGTCGCGTTCGTGTTTCGAGCCGAACAGATTCTTGAAAAAGCTGAGCATACGGTCGGGGGTATTCTTTCCTTGAATAGGAAATATAGGATTTTGGGCTTGCAGATGAAAGGAATGCTTGATAAACCTGCGCGAATGAGCGAACTTGTGACGGCTGGAGACGACCAAACGCCACGAACGCTGAGAACCTGCCTGCCGGCTTGCGTCGTGCGGAGTTCGAACCTCGAACGTGGCAGGCAGGCGCCAAGGACGCAAAGAGCATGAAGAGGATACTGTCTGCCGCGATGCTCGCCGTGAGCGCTGCCGGATGCGCGAGCGGATTCCCTTTCGGAGTGAGCGATCCCGTCGAACGCTTGAGAGCCGACATCGATGCCGTGCTGGCCGACTCGATCTTTCAGTCCACCGTGCCCAGCGTGAGAGTCGTTGACCCTTCCACCGGCGAAGTGCTCTACGACCGGAACAGTCACATGCTGATCCGTCCGGCGTCGAACATGAAGCTGGTGACGAGCGCTGCAGGCCTGCACGTGCTCGGAACGCGATACACCTTCAAGACCTCGGTCGGATGGGACTCGCTGGCCTCCGACGGAACAGTGCGCGGCAACCTTTACCTTCGCGGTTACGGCAATCCTGATCTCACGACGGCCGACCTCGACACGCTGGCACGACGAGCATACAACGCCGGCGTGCGCCGCGTACTCGGCGACATCGTCGTCGATGTATCGTTCTTCGACAGCCTGCAGTGGGGAATGGGTTGGATGTGGGATGACGACCCCGCTCCGTATCAGGCCTATGTCTCCCCCCTCTCGCTCAACAAGAACTGCGTGGAGATCCTGATCGAGCCCGACTCTGTCACGAACACCGTTCGCGTTTCGGTCATCCCCGAAACGCGCACCGTCCGGGTCCGGTCGGAGATCGCCGTCGCTCTTGATTCGGTCGTGAGCCCTCTGACCTTCACCCGTCCGTCGTTGGAACCTCCCAATACGATCGTCATCACCGGCCAGATCCTCCGGACGGCTCCGCCGAGGCGCGAGCAGGTAACGATCGTTTGGCCCGAATTGTATGCCGGGACGGTGTTCCAGGAACGACTGGCGGCCCTCGGTATCGCTGCGGGCGGGAAGGTCATGCGCGGACGCGTGCCGGGTCCGACCACCGAGCGACTCTGGCATGAGCATGGCATGGATTCCATGGTCATCAACCTGAACAAGGTGAGCGACAATCTTTCGGCAGAGATGACGCTCAAGACCATCTCCGCTACCGTCGGGTGGTCCCCCGGATCGGCACGGGCGGGCGTCTGGACCGTGAACCGCTTCCTGTCGCTTTGCGGCATCGACACGACCAACCACGCCATGGTGGACGGGTCCGGACTCTCGCACTACAACCTGTTGCGGGTCGACCTGCTGACGGACCTTCTCGTGGCGATGTACCATCGCAACGATCTCTTTCCCCTCTTCTACGCGTCGCTCCCCGTCGGCGGTGTGGACGGGACATTGCGGGGTCGCATGAGGGGGACACTGGCCGAAGGGAATGTCCATGCGAAGACAGGCTCGATCGCCGGCGTCAGCTCTCTGTCCGGATACGTCTCAGACCGTGAAGGACGGATGCTCGTGTTCGGCATGACGATGCAGGATTTCGTCTGGTCGTCACGGTACTACCGGCTGGCGCAAGACCGGATCTGCGATATCCTTGCGCGGTTCAGTCGTGGCGGAAATCGTCTTGTGGAGAACCGATAAACAAGCGGAACACGAAGACACACAAAGGTGACACGAAGATCCACAACGTGGATAGAAATCGTCTCTTGCTCCCTCTTCACCTTCTTGTACCTTCGTGACCCTTCGTGGAACTTCGTGTTCCGCTTTTCTTCAGGACCCCCAACATGAACACCCGTTTCGCCTCATATGAAGCCGCCCGGATCCTCGTGCCAGGATTGACGTTCGCGCTGCTAATGGCTCTGTATGGCTGGGCTTTTCTGGAGCGAAGGCTTGGCGGCCCCTGGCCTCTCGGGCCACAGCTGGCCGCGTTCGCCTTCGCGGCGCTTGCGGCAGGCATGACGATGTATGCCCGCGAGACGCCGAAGCGTCGCAAAGCGTTCCAGGAGAACCAGCCCAGCGCCCACCTGCAACAGATCGCGCGCGGTTTGAAAGGAGCAGAAGCACTGAGCGACGACGAAGCCCGAAGAGTTTACTTCCATCTGCTTAATCACCACTTCCCTCCCCTGGCGCACGACAAGGTCTTCTTCTTCAGCACGGTCTATCATATCATGGTCCACATCCGCCGCACCACATTCTGGTTCGGCGTGATCTCAGTTGTGTCTCTTGTCTGGAGCCTGAGCCAAGGCGGGACGCTGTCGGAAACCGCCGGGCTGGTGGTTTTTGCCCTGTCCGTTTGGCTCGTCTATGCTTTGAACATTGGTTCGAACAAAGCGGACCGGAACGTGCAGGAGAGCTATCACGACCAGATCCTGTGGATGGACCAGAACCGCCCACTCATCGAGAGACTGCTCCGTTCGCGCCGGCTGTACAGCAAACCGGGGGGCGAATGAGCGCCTGGGTCCGGGTCATCATCAAGGTCTTCGAGCGCGATCAGGACGTGCTGGTCGCCGAACTGTCCGCCCTCGGGCTCGAAGGATTTGTGCAGGAATCGGACCGCATCGAGGCCTATGCATCGAGCCGACGATGGACGCCCGGTCTCGCGGCCTCCGTGCAGGACGTCTGCCGCCGCGCATCGCGCCGTACGCGAAGGAAGGTTGAGGTGATCTCCACCGAACGACTTCGCGACCAGAACTGGAACGCCGCGTGGGAGCGATCCGCCGGCATTGTCGATGCGACCCCCCGTATCGTGATCAAGCCCAGCTGGAGATCGCTCCGGAAGCGCGACCGGGGAAAGATCGTCCTGCATATCGACCCGAAGATGTCGTTCGGGACCGGTCATCATGAGACCACGCGCATCTGCCTTGGCGCCCTTGAGCGGTCTGTTGCAAAGGGAGCCGACGTGCTGGATGTCGGAACGGGTACCGGCGTGCTTGCGATCGCAGCCGTCCGGTTGGGCGCCGCATCCGCCGTCGGGATCGACAACGACCCGTGGTGCTTCGACAATGCCACGGAGAACGTGCGTCGAAATCGCGTCCAGGATCGCGTGAGGATCATCCTTGGCGGCGTGGAGATGATCCCCGATCGACGATACGATCTTGTCGTGGCCAACATCGACCTGCCGACCATCACCCGCACGCTTCGCCGGATCGTTCGGGCGGTTCGACCGGCCGGTACGCTTGTCCTTTCCGGGTTGCTGGTCACGGACATTCCTGCGGTCTCCCGCCTTCTGATGCAACATCCCTCCTTGCGGCCCGTCGACCTCATGGCCGAGGGAGAATGGGTGGGGGTCGTCATCAGAAAAGATGAACACCGATAACAGAGCTAGAGGGGATCTGCAATGCTCAATGATCAGCGGTCATCATCTTCTTCAGTGTCATCAGTGTTCTCGCTTTTTCATTGCACATGCGCATCGCCGCCCTCGATATCGGCACCAACACCATTCTGATGCTTGTCGCCGACGTTGCCTCGGACGGGACCCTGACCGTCGTCCGGGATGAACACGCCATCGCGCGGCTTGGGAAGGGCGTGGACAGCGACCGACGCATCTCTGCGGAGGCCGTCGGCCGAGCCGACGATATCCTCCGGCGTCATCTTACGGTTGCTCACGACCTGAAGGCCGACCGGATCGTCGCCGTGGGCACGAGTGCACTGCGCGATGCGGCCAATCGGGGTGACATCGTGGCCCACTGGCAACGTGAGTTTGGGATCGATGCACGAGTGATCTCGAGCGACGAAGAGGCACGGCTGACCTACCTTGGGACAGTAGCCTCAGGTTCTCCAAGCACAGGGCGTCAGGCGGTTCTCGATATCGGAGGCGGGAGCACGGAGGTGACACTCGGCGAGGGTGTCCGCATCGTCGACCGGTTCAGTGTCGATATCGGTGCGGTACGATTGACAGAACGCTTCTGGACCAGTTATCCTCCGCCCCTTGACAGCATCAAGCAAGCCCGTGAACTGATCAGACAAACCTTGACCCGTAGCCGTTCGAATCTCCAACCGGCCGTCTGGCATGCTGTTGCAGGGACTCCCACGACGCTGGCCGCAATGGCGATGTCGTTGTCGGCCTTCGACCCGTCGGCCATCGACGGTTTTCGCCTGACCCGTCCGTTCGTCTCCGAGACACGAGCGCAGATCGCGTCGTTGTCGCTCGACGAACTACACCATCATCCTCAGATCCATCCGCAGAGAGCCGACATCATGGGGGCGGGTGCATTGATCCTGGAGGCGGTTATGGAGGTGTACGACATTCCGGAGGTCTTCGTCAGCGTGAAGGGGTTGAGGTACGGGGTGGCCTTGGAAGGTGCTTTGAGGATGCTGGGTAGGTGAATCGACAACAGTGGATGGTGAATGGAGAAGCGGATCTCAAGAGACCCAGAATTCGTAAATCGTAGA
>CAZOMY010000002.1:0-6732 GCA_964581115.1 uncultured Ignavibacteriaceae bacterium
CTAGCAGGTTGCGGAAAAACGATTACCGCCCCGCCTGACCGGCGGGCAGGCATGAGGCCAAGTCAGAGATGATCGTATGCGAGCCATGTTCGCCAAGACGACGCGTTCATGTCAATTCATTTTCCCCAATCGACTTGGCGATCCCCGGCCTCGCCCTCGGCTCGGCCGAGGGCGGGCTTGGCGCGCTTGGCGGTTACTGTTCTGACCTCCAGCGGGTTTTTCAGCACCCTGCTGGAGCTGCTGCTTGGCTCTTCCTGCAGTCGAAGCGCCAACCTCCACGAGTCGATTTCAAGAGCCCGGCATCTCTGTCGGCGTCGTGTGCATTCAGAGATCGTTCTGTGTGACCCTGATGTCCAAACGACTCCAGATCCTTGTCTCGAATGACGACGGTATCGATGCCCCCGGCATCGCGGCCCTCGTCAAAGAAATGAAGCGACTCGGCCAGGTGACCGTGGTTGCGCCGCATCAGCAGCAGAGTGCGGTGGGGCATGCGATCACGATGAATTCGCCCCTGCGGGTCCGGAAGTTCACCAAGCACGGCCGGTTCTTCGGATATGCCGTATCGGGCACGCCGGCGGATTGCGTCAAGATCGCTGTCCGGGCCATTCTGAAGCGACCGCCCGATCTGGTCGTCTCGGGGGTCAATCACGGCTCGAACACTGCCATCAGCGTCATCTATTCGGGCACCGTTTCGGCCGCCACCGAAGGGACGATCCTCGGCATTCCGTCGATCGCCGTCTCGCTTACGACCTACGCGCCGGCCGATTTCACGATCGCCGCGCAGTTCGCCCGACAGATCGCTTCGACCGTGATCAAGCGTGGTTTGCCCGAAGGGACGTTGTTGAACATCAACGTGCCCCCCCTGCCGGCCAATCGAATCAAAGGAGCGCGCATCACCCGCCAGGGCAAGGCGATCTGGAACGACACGTTCGATGCCCGGCGAGACCCCGCCAATAAAGAGTATTATTGGCTCACGGGCGGATTGCAGAATGTGGACCGCGACCTGTTGTACGACGAAGCGGCCGTCCGAGCGGGTTACATCTCGGTGACGCCGATCCAGTACGACCTCACCGACGAGAACATGATGGAAGTGATGAAAGGATGGCCGGGATTCGGTTCGGGTGTGAAAGCGACTCGAAGGTCTGCGAGATCGACCCGCCCGGCGAAGCGCTTTCCGAGGGCATAGTCGAGACGGATCGTCCCTGGGGACAGGAAGGGCAGGCCGGTGAGGGTCTGCCCTTCGTCATTCGTGGGCGGCCTCGCCGGCCGTTGCAGAACCTTCGTCAGCGCGTTTGAGCGCCGATGAGCGGCGTGACTCCGTACTCGGCGGCGGCCCAGAGCGTCAGAATGGCCGTCAGGCCGGAGATGGCCCGCTTCTCGTCTTCGAGGTGGATGACGAGGCCGTACGTGTCGGCGACGAAGTGGATGTACCCGAGGACTCGTCGGGCGCGCCGTTTGTTGATCCATCCGTGCCAGAGGTCGACCTGGTCGACGATCATGGCCTCGTGCCGACGCAGGAACTCGCCGAGTGAGATGACGCGCGAGCTCTGCGGCGTTCGCGGCTTGCACAGATTCAGCAGGTCGCTGACGTACTGCTCCATGTGACGGGCGAGGAACCGATTTCTGCGCCGCCGCAGATACATCGTCCGCGCGATCGAGAAGCGCGCCTTCGTCTTGACGCGCATCGTGGGGACGACGGGATGAAAATCGTAGATGGTCTGGACGGCCTTGCGGTCGACCTCATCGCGCTCATGATAGACCCACGCGCGGCTGAGTTCGCGCCATGACTGGATCGTCAGGACCTCCTTGACGCGACTGTCGAGGACGATGTAGCGGCCACGCTCCACCTTGACCACCGTGACCCAATGCTGCCATTCCTGAATGCACAGGAGACAAGGGATCCCACGCTTTAAGAAGCGGTGCATCTCCTTGCGCGCGGCGTTCGCGTCGAATCTTCGGACAACCTTCAGCGTCGCGTTGAACTGCCGGGCGGCTCGGGCCAGCTGGATCTCATCCGTCCCATACCACCAATTCGTCCCAGCAGTCTTCGAGATCTGCTTCTCGTTGGCAAAGATGCCCAGCGTCGCCAGCGCATGCTTCAAGGCGAAGGGGCCGCATTGCCAAAGGTTGGGTTGTGGATAGAAGCCCATGTAGCGGAATTTCGGGAGGATGAACCTAGCCATTCTTTGGCCGAAGTTCAACGCATGAGTTTGACAGCGAGCGGAATTCTTGGCTATTTGGCCTGTTGGAAGTCCGGCAAGGCGAATGGAGGGATTCTCACGAATGGAAGACGGCCGATTTGTCGGATACGTGTGCCCTGTGTGCGGCAGTCCGAATGAGACGTTCGCCGACCCGTCGGCGGGGCCCGCCCAGACGTTTGTGGAGGACTGTACCATCTGTTGTCGGCCGAATATTGTGCGGCTACGCATCGACCTCCGGACCGGCGATGTGACGGCCGAGGTCGAGTTCGAAGGCTGAGATGCCGATCCGGAGAACGTTGAGCGGCGGGCTTGTGCCCGTCAAGATCTGGACGGACGACATCGAAGCGGAGGCCGAGCGTCAGGTGTGTCAATTGGCGTCGCTCCCCTTCGTATTCCGTCACGTGGCGGTGATGCCCGACGTCCACGCCGGGCGCGGCTCGGCCATAGGCACCGTGACGGCGTCGTCGACGTGCGTCATTCCCGCTGCGGTCGGGGTCGACATCGGATGCGGCATGGCCGCGGTCCTCACTCCCTTCACGGCCTCTCATCTCGAGGGGAAGCTCCCGATGCTCCGCTCGACCATCGAGGCCGCGATCCCCGTTGGATTCCACATGCACCGCCAGCCCGTCGAAGCGAGCGAAGCGTGGGAAGGATGGGGTGAGTTCGAACGCCTGACACCGGAGGTCCACGATCTCCGGAATCGCGCGGCGTGCCAGCACGGGACCCTAGGCGGAGGCAACCACTTCATCGAGGTCTGCATCGACCCTCAGCAACGTGTCTGGCTGTTGCTCCACAGCGGCAGTCGTCATATCGGCAAGACGCTGGCCGATGTGCACATCGACATCGCCGAGGCGGAGATGCGTCAGCACGGCCTTCGCGTTCCCCACCGGGATCTCTCGTATCTGCGCATCGGGACGCGGTCGTGCGATCAGTATCTGCACGACGTGCTCTGGGCTCAGGCCTACGCCCGCACCAATCGCGACATCATGCTGGATCTTCTGCGTCGTGCGATGGCCAGGGTCGTGAACGACGGCGAGCCGTTCGAAACGCTGCGTGTCGTCAATTGTCATCACAACTACGTCGCGCGGGAGCGCCACTTTGGCCGGGACGTTTGGGTAACGAGAAAAGGCGCGATCAGGGCGGCCGAAGGGGATGAGGGGATCATTCCGGGGTCGATGGGGGCGCGTTCATACATCGTGAGGGGAAAGGGGAATCCCGAGTCGTTCCATTCCGCCAGTCACGGCGCCGGTCGACGCATGTCGCGAACGCGGGCCCGTGAGATCTTCAGCGAGCTTGACCTTGCAACACAGACGCTGGGTGTGGAATGCCGGAAGGATCGCGGGGTACTCGACGAGATCCCCGGGGCCTACAAGGACATCGACGCGGTGCTGGCCAATGAAAGCGACCTGGTGGAACCCGTGGAGGTGCTGAAGCAGGTGGTGTGTGTGAAGGGTTGATGCTGGTCCTGAGCCGTACACGGCACGAATAGCACAAGGCAGAGGCAACAATGGACTTTATCATGTAGATTTGCTTCGGATGTCCCTTCGTCTTGAAGGTCTGCTGCGGAGACGGAACCTTGGCACGACATCGCAGATCACGTGCTCGAAGGGAAGAAGATCGTGGAGGTCAAGGCAACGAGAGCACTTGGACCTGCTGCTGTCGACCAAGTACTCGGCCATGCGGAGGGCGTCGGGTCTCCATCACGGTCTGCTGATCAACGTTGATGCACAGCAACTTGAAATCCGCAGGTTCATACTCCAGGGCACAGACACTCATTTCGTCTTGTGCCTTCTGTGCCACTTGTGGCTAACCGATGTCCACCCCCCTGATGCGTCAATACCAGCAGGTCAAGGCGAAGCACCCGGAGACCATTCTCTTGTTCCGGATGGGGGACTTCTTCGAGACCTTTGAGGAGGACGCGAAGATCACCTCGCGCGTGCTGGGCATTACGCTCACCAAGCGGGGGAATGGGGCCGCCGGCGAAGTACCCTTGGCTGGCTTTCCACACCACGCGCTCGAGGCCTACCTGCCGAAGCTTGTCCGAGCCGGCTATCGTGTCGCCGTCTGTGAGCAGCTCGAAGATCCGAAATTTGCGAAAGGGATCGTCAAGCGCGACGTGATCGAAGTAGTCACGCCGGGCGTGGCCTTCTCGGACAAGATGCTCGACGGTTCACAGAATAACTTTCTCGCTTCGATCGCCCTTTCGACGCCGCTCGCACAAAGCCATGATCTCGCCGGTTGTGCTTGGGTGGACATCTCTACGGGAGAATTCTATGCGACCGAGGTGCCGCTGGCACGACTGTGCGAGCACCTTGCCGGACTCGGGGTTGCCGAGGTCCTTGTTCAGAAGCGGGACGATGCCGCCATCGGGTCGTTGTTAGCCCCATTGCGGGCGCTTCGAACGAAGGTCGACGACTGGGTCTTCCATCGCGACTACGGGTACGAAGCGCTGGTCACGCACTTCAAGACGCAGTCGCTCAAAGGCTTCGGCTTGGAGGATCTGACGGTGGGCGTCGTGGCCGCCGGAGCGGTCTTGCATTACTTGCAAGAGACCCAGCGCTCTCATGTGCCGCATCTCCGGCGGGTTGTTGCCGTGGACCTGTCCGACACGATCACGCTTGACCCGTCGACGAAACGGAACCTCGAGATCACCGCCTCGATGTCGGGGGGCGCCGACGGCTCGCTGTTTGCGGTGCTTGACCATACGCGTACGCCGATGGGCGGCCGGATGCTCAAGCACTGGGTACACCATCCGCTCAAGCAACTCGAGCCGATCGAGCGACGCCTCGATGCCGTGGCGGAGCTCGTCTCGCAGGATCGTGTGCGCGCGACGCTTCAGGAGGAGTGCTCCGTCCTGGGGGATCTGGAGCGTTCGCTGGCGCGCATCGCTACGGGGCGCTCGGGCCCACGCGAGGTGGCGGCGCTGCGCCGCGCTCTCGAAGCGATCCCGTCGATCAAGAGGTCGGGTGGTGCCCTCCGTTCTGCGCTTCTGGCCGACCTCGTTGCCGGGCTCGACCCGTTGCCGGCCGTGGTGTCGCGCATCGCCGCCGCGGTTGTAGACGAACCTCCGGCAACACTCTCCGACGGCGGCGTGATCCGGACGGGCTACAACGCGGACCTCGACGAGCTTCGCGCCATGGCCCACGGAGCGAAAGACTGGATCGCCCGTATGCAGCAGACAGAGCGTGAGCGCACCGGCATTCCGTCGCTCAAGGTCGGGTTCAACAACGTGTTCGGATACTACATCGAGATCACGAACACGCACCGGGAGAAAGCGCCGGCGGACTACCAACGCAAGCAGACACTCGCCAATGCCGAACGGTACATCACACCAGCCCTCAAGGAATACGAGGACAAAGTGATGCATGCCGAGGAACGCATCCAACAGCTGGAGGCCGAGTTGTTCGACGAGGTGCGAAGCTTCGTGGCAGCGGCGGCGGGTGAGATCCAGGAGAACGCTCGACGATTGGCTCAACTGGATTGCCTCGCATCTCTGGCGCAGACCGCCGTGGAGCAGCGCTACATCCGGCCAACGGTCGACGATTCGATGGTCCTCGAGATCGTTGGTGGCCGTCATCCCGTCATTGAGCGATTCCTGCCACCCGGGGAGCGCTATCAGGAGAACGACTGTCGACTCGACCCGGACGATGCGCAGATCCTGATCATCACTGGCCCGAACATGAGCGGTAAGTCGAGCTACCTTCGGCAGGTCGGGCTGATCGCCTTGCTGGCGCACATCGGCAGCTTTGTGCCGGCGGCGTCGGCCCGCGTCGGTCTGATCGACCGCATCTACACTCGTGTCGGAGCCAGCGATAATATCTCTGCGGGGGAAAGCACGTTCCTTGTGGAGATGCACGAGGCGGCCCACATCGTCAATACGGCCACGAAGCGCAGTCTGATCCTGCTCGACGAGGTCGGCCGAGGCACGAGCACCTTCGACGGCATCAGCATTGCCTGGGCGCTGACTGAGTACCTCCATGAACGGATCGGCGCGAAGACCCTGTTTGCCACGCACTATCACGAGTTGAACGAGCTTTCGCAGGTCTTGCCACGCGTTCGGAATGTCAAGGTCGACGTACGCGAATACGGCGACAAGGTGGTGTTCCTCCATCGCGTCGTGCCGGGATTCGCCGACCATTCATATGGCATCCAAGTAGCACAGATGGCCGGCCTCCCGGCCGAACTGACAGCCCGGGCGACCGAGATCCTGAAGAACCTCGAATCTTCGGACCTCGTCACACATCGATCGGATCGCCAACCGGTTGCGGCTCCGCAGATCAGCCTGTTCGAGATGCGTGAGGACCGTTTGCGGGAAGCGCTCCGCGGCGTCGACCCGAACACGATCACCCCTCTTGACGCCCTGCAGGTCATCGCGAAGCTGAAGAAGGACTTTGATATCGAGTGAAGGTCCAGGATACGGTCGATTGCGGACTCCGTGACGCTCGGTGGAATCGACAATCGTAAATCGTAGATCGTGAATCGTAAATCGTAGATCGTGAATCGTAAATCGTAGATCGTGAATCGTAAATCG
>CAZOMY010000002.1:6832-134366 GCA_964581115.1 uncultured Ignavibacteriaceae bacterium
GAATCGTAAATCGTAGATCGTGAATCGTAAATCGTAGATCGTGAATCGTAAATCGAAAACCCGACATGCTCCATCTCTCCACCCATCGCCTCGCTCATCTTCCCACGCTTGTTGTCGATCCGGTGCTGTTTGAGCCGAGATTCGCCAGTCACTGTTCCATGGGTAACTGCAACGCCCACTGTTGCCGCCACGGCGTCTGGGCGGACCCGGTTGAGAAGGCCCGCATTCTCGAGCACGCGGAGATGATCGCGCGGCATATGGACCCCGACCAAGAGAAGAATCCGGCCAGCTGGTTCAGCGGAGAGATGGAGGAGGATCCAGACTATCCTTCAGGTCATTGTGTCGGCACCGCCACGTCAGACCGGGGCTGTGTCTTCCTCGATCGGCAGGGGTGGTGCGTTCTGCAGAAGGCGGCCGTCGCCGAGGGGATGGAGAAGTATGCGCTCAAGCCGTACTTCTGCGTTGCTTTTCCGCTGACGATCTCTGATGGCGTGCTGACGGTCGACGATCCCGATTTCACCAACCGGACGGTGTGCTGCAGCGTTGTGGACGATGGCCACCATGCTCCCGCGGACGTCTGCCGGGAAGAGTTGGAATTCATGCTGGGCGAGGATGGAATGAGAGAGTTGGATGCGCTCAGAAAGAAGGGGGAACACCGATGAACGCAGAAACAACGGATCGACACAGATCAATGATCAGCGGTCATCCCCTTTTTCAGCGTCATCAGCTTACGCTTTAAGGTTCAGAAGCGGAAAGACCCATCACTGCCTTCAAGGAATAACTCATGGATAGTACGACTATCACAACAACGTCTGTCGATCGACCGATGAGTTACGCCGGTTTCTGGAAACGGTTCGCCGCCTATCTGATCGATTCGATCGTCGTCGGCATGGTCGCGATGATCGTGATCCTCCCGTTCATCGTCGTCATGGGGCTCGGCATTGCGATGACGGCGATCTCGGAGGACTCCGAGCAGATCATTCCGGCTGTGATCAGCGCCGTCGTCGGCTACTTCTTCATCATCATGCTCGCCGTCGTCGGCCAATGGCTGTACTTTGCCCTCATGGAGTCATCGAAGCATCAGGGGACGCTCGGCAAGATGGCGTTGAGCATCAAAGTGACCGATCTTGCCGGCAACCGTCTGTCGTTCGGCCGGGCAACCGGACGGTACTTTGCGAAGATCATCTCCGGCTTGACGATGGGCATCGGCTATCTGATCGCCGCCTTCACCGAGAAGAAGCAGGCCTTGCACGACATGATCGCCGGTTGCCTCGTGGTCGATCGTTGAGCGGGATCTGAACCCTACGGGCGAGCGGGATCCGGCCGCTCGCCGGAGGTCGTGCCTCTCCGCCGGAGCGATGGACGCACAAGATACCCTCCGCGGTCCTGTCTGAGGGAGACGACCTTGCCGGTGCGAAGGAGGTTTATGCAATATCCTGCCCGCGGCAACGTCTGCACGTCTGTCCAGGTCAACCATTCACATCACTCATTTCCGCGGGAGCGACGAACATGAAGATCGGCGTACTGGGCACCGGCATGGTCGGCGAGACGATCGCCACGAAACTCGTGCAGTTGGGACATAACGTTCGGATGGGATCTCGAACCGCTGGAAATGCCAAGGCAGCGGCGTGGGCGGCCGGCGCGGCGGGCCTCGGCTCGGCCGGGACCTTTGCCGATGCCGCAACGTTCGGACAGGTCGTCTTTGTTTGCACCAAGGGAGAAGGAACGCTTGATGCCCTTCGCGCCGCCGGGGCCTCGTCGCTCACCGGCAAGGTGGTGATCGACATCTCCAATCCGCTCGATTTCTCAAAGGGGATGCCGCCGTCGTTGTTCATCTGTAACACCGATTCGCTGGGCGAGGCGGTCCAACGGGCGTTCCCCGAGGCGCGGGTGGTGAAGACGCTCAACACCGTGAATTGCAGGGTCATGGTCGATCCGTCGCTCATACCGGGCGACCACGACATGTTCCTTTGCGGGAACGATCCGGAGGCGAAAGCAACGGTGCGGACGATCCTGACCGACTGGTTCGGCTGGAAGCATGTGATCGACCTCGGCGATATCACGAATGCGCGCGCCACCGAGCAGTTGTTGCCCATCTGGGTCCGGCTGTGGGGCGTCCTCCAGACGCCCAACTTCAATCTTCACGTGGTACGGGGGTAGGCGTTTCTCCCGAGAAGGGGTCGCCGAACGCCCTCAAGGTCCTCTCGTGGTGTTGTGCTGCCCGGCACGGCCCCGGCCTTGAGAAGCGGCTGACTTCTCGCTAGATTGCCGCGTGCTCTCCGCCATCCGATCCCGTTTAGAACTCAAGGTCCTGTTGCTGATCATCGCCGTGCTGATGATCGGCTTCGGGACCTATGTCGTTCTGTCGATCCAGCGCGAGTCTGAAGCGCTCATCGCCCAGCAACGCGACCAGCTGCGGATCGCGACCGAGGCGCTCACGGCCGGGATCCGGAATGTGATGCTGACGGGCAAATCGCCGTTCGCGGTCGAGATGGTGAACGACCTTCGGAACAACGTGAAGTTTGTAGACGTCACGATCTACGACCGATTCGGCCGCGAGGTCTTCCTTCGCGAGGGAGAAGGGGTCAATCCCGATGTCAACGATCCGATCCTGCCAGAGGTCCTGCGTTCCGGGGCGGCGAGGTCCGCCATGGTCCCGACGGACAGCGGTTCTGTGGCGACACGATACGCGCCCCTGTCGAACCGTCCCGAATGCTGGCGGTGCCACGAACCGGGTGAGCCCTTGCGCGGAGTGTTGCAGGTGGCTTTGAGGCCGGCCGTGGCGCAGTCGATGGGAGACCGCAGGGCGATGCGGCAGGTCGCCTCGACCCTCACAAACGCCGTGGCGATCGCCTTCCGGACGATCATGCTGGGCGGCAACGGGGCGCAGATGGACACGCTCATCGGGTCGGCTCTCCAGATCCCCGGGGTGCGTCTTGTCCAGGTGTACGATCGCATGGGATTCCTGTACTTCGGTCCCGAGGACGAGCAGGTGCCCGAAGAGCAATTGACGCAGCTGATGAAGCCGGCCTCGGCTGACCACAGGTTCGAAGAAGGGCCCGACCGCCTTCGGGTCTTTGCCCCGCTCGTCAATGAAGACCGGTGCCAGGTCTGCCACGGCGGCAAGTTCCCGATGCGCGGGATCCTCGTTGTCGACTTCGATCGAAGCAGCATCATCCGCTATGCCAGCGATCCGGAAGGGGAGTTCACGGCCGCACTGCAGAAGTCGGTGCTTGAGGGCTTCCGGTCGATCATGCTCGTCGGACGCGCCAGTTCCGCCCGTTTCTTCATGGACGAAGTGCGCGACCAGCAGGTCTTGCAGACCTTGCGCGTCTTTGACCTGAACGGTCACGAGCGGTTCCTCAACCCTCCGCCTCGATCGAGGCCTGAGTTGAAACGCGTCATCGAGGACCGGGACACGCTGGAGTTTCGTGAAGGGACGGGTGACGATGAGCGCATGGTGCGCATCGTGCACCTCCCGAATGAACCGCGCTGTCATTCGTGTCACGGCTCGAAGCACGACGTGCGGGCAGCGGTCGAGGTCTCGGCGTCGATGGCTACGATCAACGCCATGATCCGCGAGAATCAAATGCGGTCGGCATGGGTCGGAGGCGGAACGATCCTGCTCGTGTGGGTCCTGCTTCGTATCTTCATGAGTCGCGTCGTCGTCCGGCCGGTCCAAGAGATCGAACGCGTGGCCTCCCGTGTTGGCGCGGGAGACCTTTCGGTCGAAGCGCATGTCGGGACACTTGACGAGATCGGTACGCTGGCCCGGCGGATCAACGACATGGTCCGCGGACTGCGCGAACGACTTCACCTGCAGCGCTTCGTCTCGCAAGGAACGGTCGAGGCGGTGCGGAGGAGCGCCCTGGACGGGGTCGCCATCGGGGGCGTGCGAAAGACGGCGACCGCGTTCTTCTCCGACATCCGCGGCTTCACGTCGTACGCGGAGCAGGTCGAACCCGAGCGGGTGGTGCGAATGCTGAACGCGATCCTGTCAGCGCAGGCGGACGTCGTGCGAGCCCACGGGGGCGACATTGACAAGTACGTCGGAGATGAGCTCGTGGCGGTGTTCGAAGGAGAAGGAATGGCCGAGCGGGCGGTCCGGGCCGCGCTCGAGATCCAGCGCACGGCCCACGAGGCACTGCCTCCCGAAGACCGCGACATCGTTACGATCGGCATCGGCATCCATGTCGGAGAGATGGTCATGGGTGCGATGGGAAGTCCGGAGCGGATGGACTACACCGTGATCGGCGATTCGGTCAACCTTGCGGCGCGGTTGTGTTCGGCGGCGTCCGGGGGACAGGTATTGATCTCCGACGCGCTGGCAAGCCGTTTGTCATCGCCCGATTGGTGCCGGCTGAGAGAACTTGAGCCGATGGCCGTCAAAGGCAAGCGCTCCAAGGTCAAGGTCTGGAGCGTGGATCTGCCGGGTCCCACCCGCCGCTCGAGACGGGCATCGGTAGCCGCGCCGCGGTGAGGGGACCCTTGCGTCGAACCTTCAGGGCTCGCGCCAGAAGCAGGCCTGCCGCATTTTCGCTATGTTGCATGGTGACTCCGCAAATCGATCGGGTAAAGTGAGGACCAGTGAACCTTCGCCGTCTTTACCGAACCATTGAATCGTTCGCGTCGGACCGCTTCCGGACCGACAAGGAACTGCTGAAGCACGTTCTCAACGAGATCGTCAAGAGCCCCGACATCAAGGTGAAGGGGGGCCGGATCTGGGAGTTCGACCCGAAGCAGGCGTCGTTCAAGCTCGTCCACCAGATCGGACAGATCGAACGGATCGAGCCGAAGTACCGTATTCCCGTCGACTACCCGGCGTTCCAATGGCTGGCCGACCAGCGGTCGATTATTGCGAACGAGACCGACCCCAACCTGCGCCGGATCGGCATCGTGAAGTTTGCGGCGACGGGCGTCGGCGAGCGAATGCCGTCGAGGCATGGCGACGTGCCGCAATACGTGCTGGCGTTCAACGCCGACGAACTCGATCAGTCGCTGCTGGCGGACCTTAACATCATTTCGGTCGCCGTCACGTCGTCGCTGCGCGGGCAGAAGATCGAGCAGAAGGCCAAGGCGATGGCGAAGGACATCGACAAGGCTCGCGACATCCAGCTGAGCATCCTGCCCGACTCGGCGAAGCGATTCTATCATTACGACATCTACGGCATCTCGGAGGCGGCGCAGATCGTCGGGGGCGATTTTTTCGACTACGTCTCGTCGGACGACGATCCCGACCGACTCTCCGTTGTCGTGGGCGACGCCGCCAGCAAGGGCTTCTCGGCGGCGGCGCAGGCGCTGTATGTCGTGGGCGCGCTTCGCATGGGTACGTCGTACCACATGAAGATCAGCGCCGTCATGGGCGGCATCAACCGGCTGCTCAACCGCACGTTCTCGGAGGAGCAGTTCGTAACGATGGTCTACGCCGAGTTGACCGATAACGCCAAGGGGCTTCTGCTCTATTCCAACGCCGGACACAACAGCCCGCTCGTCTACCACGCGGCGACCGGGACCGTCGAAGAGCTCGAGCCGACCGGCCAGATCCTCGGGCCGTTCCCCGAGGAGACGTTTCGTGTCGAGAATACGATGGTCGCCCCGGGCGATATGGTCATCATCTTCACCGACGGGCTTTCTGAGGCGCGCGACGGGGAGGGGAATCTGTACACGGAGGATCGCGTGCGGGCATTCCTCGAGCGCCATCATGACCTGTCGGCGAGAGAGTTTTGCGACCGGCTCATGAAGGACGTTCAGTCCTTCGAAGGAGCGGCGGGCAGCTTCGACGACAAGACACTCGTCGTCATCAAGCGGTTGCCCGACGCCGCATAGCGAGCCGAACGCCACGTGAACCTGCACCCACCACGTTGACGCAGTCCATCGGAGAGTCCTCATGCTCGAACAGAAATTCATCGGCGTCGTTCAGCACGTCGCCACCGGCACCGTCGAGATCCTGATCGACGCCAACATCAAGTCGCTCAAGCGCGACCTGAACGGCAAGACCTACTTCATCGGCCAGATCGGCATGTATGTGCTCATTCCGATGGGGAGCCTCGTCCTCATCGGCATGGTGACCGACTTCCTCAAGGTGGACGTGGTGATCAACGGTCAATCGCAGCAGCGGTATCGGATGACGGCATCGCTCGTCGGCACCGTCAAAGGCGGCCGCTACGAGCGTGGCGTATCGGTGTTCCCGGTGGTGGATGCCCCCGTCTACCTGGCGGAAGACAGCGACCTGGCCGTGGCGTTCTCCGTCTACCAGCGGTACGGCTTTTCAGTCGGGATGGTCTCGCTGTTCGAGAACCAGCGCGCCTACCTCGACGCCAACCGGTTCTTCGGAAAGCACATCTCCGTCCTCGGCTCGTCGGGGTCCGGAAAGTCGTGCACGGTCGCGTCGATCCTCCAGAAGGTCACGCAGTATCCCGACACGAACATCATCATCCTCGACATCCACAACGAGTACAAGAAGGCCTTCGAGGGAGACTGCAACCACCTCGACATTGCCGAGTTCGAACTGCCGTACTGGCTGATGAACTTCGACGAGTTGCGCGAAATGTTCATCGACGAGAGGGACGAGAACGCGTCGACGCAGATCACGGTGCTCAAGGACCTCGTCATTGCTTCGAAGAAAGGGAAGAACCCCGAGATGTCGTCGCTCATCACGATCGACACGCCGGTCTTCTTCGACCTGGCCGAGATCCGGGCGAAGGTCCAGTACATGGACACGGAGAAGATCTCGATGGGAGGGACCTCGAAGGAGGGGCCGTTCTACGGCAAGTTCACCCGCTTCCTCGTCCGGCTTGACGGCAAGCTCAACGATCCGCGCTACGCCTTCATGTTCCGGCCCAAGAAGTACGTGCAATCGCAGTCGCTCAACGACCTGCTCGCCAAGATCCTCGGCGCCGACGGAGCCGCCAAGGTGACGATCCTCGACCTGAGCGGCGTGCCATTCGACATCGTCAACACGATCGTGTCGCTGCTGGCCCGGACGATCTTCGACTTCAACTTCTGGAACCCCAACCGGCGGGAGTTCCCGATCCTGCTCGTGTTCGAAGAGGCGCACAACTATCTGCCGCAGACGGGCACCACGACCACGGCGGCCCGGCGGACGGTGGAACGCATCGCGAAAGAGGGCCGGAAGTACGGTGTCAGCATCATGGTCGTCAGCCAGCGGCCCGTCGAGGTTTCAGAGACGATCCTGTCGCAATGCAACAATTACGTCATTCTCCGGCTGACGAATCCGCTCGACCAGAACTATGTGCGGCGCCTCGTGCCCGATACCTTCGCGAACCTTACGGAGGTCTTGCCGTCGCTGCGCCAGGGAGAGGCCCTGGTCGTGGGCGAGGCCATCTCAATGCCGCTTCGCGTCCAGATCGACTTTCCCAACCCCGAGCCCGACTCGGCCGACATCAAGTTCTACGATAAGTGGAAGCAGAGCGAAGCCAAGACCCGGATCGAGGATGTGGTCACGCGGTGGTGGAAGCAGGAGAAAGTATAGCAGGTTGCGGAAAAACGATTACCGCCCCGCCTGACCGGCGGGGAGGCATGACGCCAAGTCAGAGATGATCATGCTCGAGCCATGTTCGCCAAGAAGACGCGTTCATTTCATTTCATTTTCCCCGATCGACTTGGCGATCCCCGGCCTCGCCCTCGGCTCGGCCGAGGGCGGGATTGGCGCGCTTGGCGGTTACTGCTCAGACCTCCCGAGGGTTTTTCAGCACCCTGCCAGGGGGAATTTCGAAATCCGAAATACGAACAAGCACGAAAAGACGGAAAAGCAATAATCAGGCCTCCTCATGTCTCGGATCGTTGTACCGCACATCCCCTCCTCTGAGCTCACGCCCGAGCCTTTGTACTATTCTCGTCGTGGATGGTTGGCGGCGGCGGGGCTCGCCGGCGTGAGTGCACTCTCCGGCGTTTCTGCGAATGCCCAGGACCGTTGGCCCGCCGGCAAAAAGGGCCAGTACGACACCGATGAACGGCCGAACACCTTTCGCGAGATCACGACGTACAACAACTTCTACGAGTTCGGTACCGACAAGTCCGATCCCGCCTCGAATTCCGGAGACTTCAAACCGAGACCGTGGAGCGTGCGCATCGATGGACTGGTGAAACGAACGATCGACGTGCCGCTCGAAGACCTGCTGAAGCCATCGGCGATGGAGGACCGCATCTACCGGATGCGCTGCGTCGAGGGCTGGTCGATGGTCATTCCCTGGCGTGGGATCCCGCTGGCCGATATTCTCAAGCGGGTCGAGCCCACGTCGAAGGCGAAGTATGCGGCCTTTCAGACGGTCCTCCGACCCGAAGAGATGCCCGGACAGAAGCGCCGCGTACTCGACTGGCCGTATGTTGAAGGCCTGCGCCTGGACGAAGCGATGCATCCGCTCACGTTCATGGCTACGGGCTTGTACGGCCGCGACCTGTTGAACCAGAACGGGGCGCCGTTCCGGCTCGTCGTTCCGTGGAAGTATGGGTTCAAATCCATCAAGTCGATCGTGCGCATCACGCTGACCGCGACTGAGCCGCCGACCACGTGGAATCTCTCAGCCCCCGACGAGTACGGCTTTTACAGCAACGTCAACCCTGATGTCGACCATCCGCGATGGAGTCAGAAGACCGAACGGCGCATCGGAGAGTTCGGCAAGCGGAAGACCCTGCTCTTCAACGGATACGCGGACCTGGTCGGGTCGATGTATGCGGGGATGGACCTCAAGAGGAACTACTGAAAGTAGAGCAAGGAGACGGGTGGGGGGAGGTAGGTGGAGGGAAGGTTTCTCAAGTTCCGGCTTGGAACACTCTTTCGCATGGATCGAATGACCTCGGCTCGAGGGTTATGGTTGCGTTGGCTGAAACCAGCGGCGTTCGTGCTGGCTCTTGTGCCCTTGGTGTGGCTGGCGTATCGCTTCGCGACGGATCAGCTGTCGGTCAACCCTCTCGACGACCTGACCGACGAGACCGGCACCTGGGCGCTCCGGTTCATCGTTCTGACGATCGCCATCACGCCGCTTCGGGAGCTGACGGGCTGGTCATCGATCGCCGGCTTTCGGAAGATGAGCGGCAACTTCGCCTTCTTCTACGGTTCGCTTCATTTCCTCACGTATCTGTCCTTCGACAAGCTCTTCGTGTGGTCGGAGATCGTGCCCGACCTGACGGCGCGCCGGTTCATCGTCGCCGGGTTCATGGCGTGGCTCCTGATGCTCCCTCTGGCGATCACTTCACCCGCCTTCATGGCGCGCTGGATGGGGGGAAAAGCCTGGAAGCGACTGCACCGGGCCGTGTATGCGGTGGCGGTCCTGGGCGTTGTTCACTATCTGTGGCTGGTCAAGTTCGACATCCAGCGACCTCTGATCTACGGTGCCATCGTGTTCATGCTCCTCGGATATCGCATCTGGGCATGGTGGAAGTGGCGGTCCAGAGGCGCTCCCGCTCGCCGGCGGCGAGGCAGCGAGAATGCGGCGGGGCACGATTGACATCGCACACTTGAGATTGACCCGAGAATCCGTAGATTCCCATTCGCAACCACAAAGGACGCCTATGAGAACACTCTTCGCAGTCGCGGTGCTTGCGTTGGCGGGTTGTAGCACGCTCACCCTGGCTCCTTCCGATTTTGCATGGCCGATCATGTCGGAATTGACGGCCGACAAGAACGGGAACGTCAAGGAAGAGCGCTACCATCTCGCCTTCAACATCAAGCCCCTGATGTATCAGGAGTTGAAGGACTCGGTCAACGTCGCGGGGAAGAAGTTGAGCATCATCCGCGACCGTCAGGGCTTCTACTATGTGACAGGACCGAAGTTCAAGAACGTGTACGTGTTCCAGCATACTGCCGACGGACTGGGACTCAGCACGTCATTTGAAGTACAGCCGGCCGGATTGACGGAACCGGAGTTTGAACAGCGGCCGCCCAACATTCGACTGCGGAACGGCCGTGATTCGTGGCTTCTGACGCGCAACGGGGTCACGCCGCCGCCAGCGCCGGCGACAGGAGGTGCCAAATGACCACCCGTCTCATCTCATCCCTCGTGGCGCTCCTGGTATTCCTGGCGGTTCCGACGTTGCGTTCGCAAGAACGTTCGGACTTCCAGACCGTCAAAGCTTTCGAATCGCAGATCAAAGCGCTCTCGGCCTCGATCGACGAGGTACAGACCGTTCAGGAGTGCGCAGACGTGTCTCTGGAGATCGACCGGATCGAACGGGAGTTCGCTCCGAGCAAGGAACTGCTCGACAAAGCCCTCTACGGCGACAAGTTTGACGAACGCATCAAGCGGCTTCGGTTCGAGCTGTCGCTGGCGCAGGAAAAGCTCGGCGTGATCGAAGCGCAAGTGACCCGGATCGCCGAGCTCGAGGAACAAGTGCGTGTCTTGTCGGGAGAAGTCGAGCGCCTGTCGGGCGAGAACTTGAAGCTGTTGAGCGACGTCGAGCGCCTGTCGGGCAACATCAAGACGCTCGGTGAATCGAGCGCCGCCACGGGCGCGCTCGTCGATTCGCTCCGCAAGGTCATCGGCCAGTTGCAGAAGGGGATCAAGGAGCGCGACCAGATGATCTTTGCGCTCGTCGACAGCCTCTTCCAGCAGTATGCCAAGCCGGTCGAACAGATGGCCGATACTGAGAAGCGCGGCCTGGCGTTGCGGATGGACCGAAACAACATTGTCACCGGCGTGAAGTCATCGATCGAGAATAATCTGAAGTTCCTGGAGCGGGCTGAGCTGAAGGGCAGCGATCTGGCTGCGATCCTGCAGGAGCACCAGCGCTTCTCGTCGCAATGGAAAGGACTCGGGCCGAAGCTCGCGTCGATCTATCTGACCAGCAAGCAGAAGGCGAAGGAACTGGCTACGGTCGATACGATGCTTGCAGCATGGTCGGCCAAGGCGAATGATGCATACTGGCGGGGGGTGAGCGACGCGATCGCAAAAGGAACGGGCCTCGATGTCGTTCCATACCGATCAGGGAACGAATTCGTGACCGGCGTGACAGGCTATATCAACGCCCGGATGGCTGCCGACGCTCCATCGGAGGAGAAAGCCAAGGACTTCGCACGTTTCGACGAGATGTGGAATGGCGAAATGGTCGAGGGATGGCTGCCGCTGATGGAGAGCCGCGGCGATCTTTCGGCCGACCAGCGAAAGCTCGTCGAGGCGAAAGTGCAGGAGTGGCGTGAGTCGTTCGAAGCAACCTCTCCGTTCACCTATGCCCTGCTGTTCGTCGTCATCGTGGCGATCCTGACAGGGTTGTATGTGAAGATGAGGAAAAAGTAGGAAGGCAGTCGGCGGACACAAGAGGTCAGCGGTCAGAACTAAGAGGTCAAAGTCGGAGGTTTGGGTGCGCAGAAGGTCCATCGGGGGAACCCGGTGGACCTTCTGCTTTGAAAGCAGTGCGACAGAGGGATCTACCAAGATGTCATTCTTGGAAGCCGATCCACCGGATCAACGCCAATGGCCGGCGGTGCGCTCTGCCGTGGAGTTGTCGTCAAGGTCACGTACCGGCACTTCAACGGAAAACTGGGCACGATGGCTTCCGGTCGGGGACGATGTTCGCAGCTTCGGCAGACGGCATCGTGCCGCGTGGAAGCGGGGGGATGAGCTGAGGTCGAGTCTGCGCCTTTACTTCTGAACTCTGATGAGATTCACCACCGCGGCGGCGAGGAAGACGCCGTTCGCCATCCACGCCGTGAACAGCGGGTTGATGTCTCCGTTGTAGCCGAAGACCTGGCTGATCTTCATGAAGGCCAGGTAGATAAAGGTCACGGCGACGGCAATTCCGAACCCCAATGCCGCACCCGTCCGGGCTCTCCCCGAGGCAAAGGGCACGCCGAACAGCACCATGATGATGCTGGCGAACGGGAACGCCAGCTTGCTGTGGTAGTCGACGAGCCACCGCGACACATCCTGCCCCGCCTGTTGCTGGTTCTGGATGAACTCCCGCAGATCGCCATACTCCATCTCATCCGGCTTCCGCTGTTTCTTCTCGATGTCCTCCGGACGCAAGCCCAGCGTTCCGACGTACAGGCGTTGATAGGTGATGACCGGGTCAGACAATCGAACGGTTCCGCGATGTTGGCCGTTCAGCAGAGCCCACCCGGCCGGGAGTGTGTCGTTGGCCTCCTGCCACTGCATGCGAAGCGCATCGAAACGATGGGACAGGACCGTCAAATTCGTGTCGGCGAAGTCCTGGATGCTGACGCGGCTGGCGGTCTTTGTCTGCGTGTCAAAGTAGTTCACGGTGACGATGCGGCTCGGCCCGACCTGAAAAAAGATGTTGAACCGTTGCGACGGGTCGCCGCCGCGGTGAAGATACGTCCGCTCGATATAGAACTTCTTCTGATTTGAGGCCGGCACCACCCAGCCGTTCAGATAAACTGAGAATCCCACGACGACCGCGGCCACCGCCAGGAATGGCGCCAACATCCGGTAGAGGCTCACACCGCTGGATTTCATGGCGGCCAGCTCGTTTTGCGTTGACATCCGTCCGGTGACAAACAGCGCCGCCAGGAGCATCGCTACGGGGGTCATGAGTTTGATGATCTCGGGGGCGAACGCCACGTAGTATTCCAGGATCACCGCGGTCGGCACGTCGGCATCGAGAAAGTCGTCGATCTTCTCCGTCAGGTCGATGATGAGGAAGATGCACAAGAAGCTCAGCAGCCCGAAGAAGGCCGCGACGACATACTGCCGGATAATATATCGGTCGAGGATCGTCATTCCCGAGAACAACGATCACCGCAAAGACGCAGAGCCGCAAAGGAGAGGAAGGAGGGTGTGTCCGATCCTCGCGGCATCGTTGCGTTGTTGCGTGGATCGCTCATTCCGACCTCCAGCTTTTCGGAACCAAGCGCTGGAGCCATGAAAAGTCGAGCGTCAGGCTCTCGCGGGCCGTTCGGGTGGTCAAGTAGATGCCGAGGATCCCGATGACGATGTTGGCGATCCACATGGCGATGAGCGGGTCCATCAGACCCCGGTCAGCGAGGCGTTCGCCCTGGATGAGGGCCGTCCAATACAGCAGGAAGAATCCAAGACTGAGGCTGGCCCCGGCGCCGAATGTCCCGCGGCGGGCCATGATGCCGAGCGGAGCGCCGATAAGAACGAAGACGACGCACGCGAAGGGGATGGCGTATTTCTTGTAGATCTCGACCTCGAACTTGTTCATCTCATTCCGCAGATACGTCAGGTAGCTCTGCTCGCTCTGGAGGGCGGCTCGCAGCATGGCAGCCCGGTCGGCTGCACCGGCGATGATGGGTGGGGTCGACGGGTCGATGGGCTCTCGCGCATGTTTTTCCAGAGCTTCCCGCAGACGTACCACGGCTGACTCGTGCGCTGTCGCAAGGCTGTCGACGATGCGGCGCATGGCTTGTGCGCTCAGCTCACGGTCTCCCCGGTCGAAGGTCCCCTCGCTCGACCGTCGGAAATCGAACCCTTCCGCGTCCATGGCAATCCGGTGCGTCGCGAATCGGATTCGCCGGTACTGCTTTCCCTCGCGGTTGCCGTGTTCGTGGATCTCGCCGTCGCTCAGGTCCATGATGAGCTTGCTGTAGTCTGACGTGAACGAAATCGACCCTCGTCGTCCGGTCAGCGTCGAGAGGACGCCCGGCGTCGAATAGTCGAAGATCGTCACACCTTCGAGATCGTTCGATTGTTCGAAGGTCTTTCGCACGATGATCGTGTAGCCCGGCATGAGGGTTGAGAACATGCCCGGCATGATGCTGATCGTGGGCTTCTTCCGAGAAATGTCGTTGAGCAGGATCTTCGTCCGATGGTTCGCATCGGGCAGGACGTGATTGTTGAACAGAACCAGCAGATAGCAGATGAGGCCGCCGGCAGCCAGGACGGGGGCGATCATCCGGTAGAGGCTGACGCCGCTGGCGCGCAGGGCGGTGATCTGATTCGTCGCGGCCAGCTGGCCGAAAGCCATGAGGGTTGCGACCAGCACCGCCATCGGAATGGCCAGGACCACCATCCAGGCAAGACTCAGGACGATCAGTTCGGCGATGACGGCGGGGGCAAGTCCTTTCCCAGCCAATTGGTCCAGAGACTTGACGAGGAACTGCAGGAGGAAGATGAACATCAGGACGAACGCGGCGAACGCGAACGGCGCCGCATGCCGGGCCAGGATATGTCGCGAGATGATCATCAAAAGAGAATATACCGAAAATCTCCGCATTCCGGTTGCAGGAATGCAGTCTCCGCCTGGAGCATGCGATGGCGACGAACCGCCCCGGCGCGGCCGCTCCTGAGGTGATCTGATCTTGGGAGCTCCAACCAACCGCCTCCCCTGTCGATCGCCCTCCAGAGTCTGCGATTGAATGTCCAGCCTCCCCCCAGTATATTGTCGCTCGTGTCGTTCTGACGCGTCGCATGGCCCGATCGATCGCCCATACCACCGTCGACCTCATCCTCCAATTCTTCGACCTGGCTCCTGATGCCATCTGCATCCTCGACGCCGCCGGCCGCGTTGTGGTGTCGAATCAGGCCTTTGCCGACGCGGTCGGGATTCCGAGGTCCGGGGTGAGGGACGCATTCTTCATCGACCTCGTGGCTGAAGAAGACCGCGACACGATGACGTCGTTGATCGAGTCTGTTCGTGCCGGTCAGCATGACCAGTCGGTGACCGTCGACATGGGCACGGCCGACACTGCGCGCACGCGTCTCGAGTTCCGGACGGCGTACGGCGACGGACGCATCTGTCTGGTCGGCCGCAATGTCTCCAGCCGTCGCCCCCTCGAGCTGGAATTGAACGAGAGCGAGGACCGCTTCCGGCGCATCGTGGAGCGCTCGCCCGAGGCCGCCGTGGTCGTTGCCGACGGCCGATTGTGCGTCATCAACGATGCTGCCTGCCGGCTGTTCGGCGCGTCCGGACGGCGAGAGCTGGAAGGAATGCCCGTCGAGACGGTGCTGGCCGACGGGCGCGACTCATCGCTGTGGAGGTCGATCGTCACGATGCGCGACGGAGGCGGCTCATCGCCCTTGATCGAGGAGCGAATCGTGCGGCGCGACGGGGCCGGGGTCGATGTGCAGGCTGTGGCCGTGCCGGTCCGCTGGAAAGGGGTGGAGATGGTCCACGTCCTTCTGCGCGACGTCACGGAGCGGCGCAAGACAGAGAAGGCCTTGCGGGCCTCGGAGAACAAGTTCCGTTCGTTCATCGAAAACGTGTTCGACGGCGTTTACCAGAGCACGCCCGACGGACGCCTGCTGATGGCCAACTCGGCCATGGTGCGGATGCTGGGCTACGACTCGGAAGAGGAACTGTTGCGCGTGAACATCGCCCGGGACCTCTACGTGGAATCGGCCGACCGCGAGCGGCTGTTGCGCGACCTGACGGCCGTCGGCCAGATGCGGAACCACGAGCTCCGCCTGAAACGCAAGGACGGGCGCGAGATCATCTGCCTGGAGAATACGCGCGTCGTCCGTCGCCGGTCGGGCGAGGTCCTCTACTATGAAGGGACGCTGAAAGACATCACGGAGTGGAAGCGGGTCCAGGAAGCCCTGCGCCTCAGCGAAGAGCGGTATCGGGAATTCTTCGACGACGACCTGGCCGGACACTTCATTTCGCAAGCCGACGGAACGATGCTCGCATGCAACAACGCCTTTGCGCGCGTCCTTGGCTACGACAGCATGGAGGAGATCCTGGCCGTCAATGCCCGGGAGTACTACCCCTCGGCGGCGGCCCGGGAAGCGTTCATCCGGCAGCTCCGGGCGAAGGGACGAATGGAGGCCGTGGAGCTCGACCTGCGCCGCAAGGATGGCAAGATCGTTCGCGTGATCGAGAATGTCCGAGCAACCTTCAACAGTCGAGGAGAGATCGACCAGATCCATGGCGTGCTCTACGACATCACCGAGCGCAAGAACCTCGAGGCCCAGCTTCGCGAGTCGCAGAAGATGGAAACGCTCGGAACGCTGGCTTCGGGCATCGCCCACGATTTCAACAATCTTCTGGCCATCATCGGAGGCTACGCGGCGATGCTGCGCAAGGAATCGACGCAGGACCTCGAGCGGTTCCTCGAGCCGGTCGAGACCGCCGTGGCCCGCGGCGCCGGCATTGTACGTCAGCTGATGACCTTTGCGCGCGAAAGCGAGCGGGCGGTCGCTCCGGTCGACCTCAACCGGACGATCCGCGAGGCGGTCCAGCTTGCCGAGATCATGCTTTCGGAGAATGTGAAGGTCGAGTTCGACCTTGCATCCGACCTGCCCGCCGTCGAGGGAGACGTCACACAATTCCATCAGGCGATCCTGAACCTCGTCAAGAACGCCCGCGACGCCATGCCGTCCGGGGGAACGATCGCCATACGGACAAGCGTCGTGTCGGGCGCATCGCTGGCCGAAGCGTATCCGCTCGCCGCTGCCGACCGATATGTGAAGGTCTCGGTCGCCGACGAAGGCGACGGCATCAGCGACGAGAACCGCCTCCGCATCTTTGAGCCGTTCTTTACGACGAAGGGGGTCGGGCAGGGCTCGGGGCTGGGTCTCGCCGTCGTGTACGGCGTCGTGCACGGACATCATGGCTTCGTTGACGTGACGCCGCGCGAGCCGCGGGGAACGGAGTTCCATCTCTACTTGCCCGCGTCGGCCAGGTCGTGGGTCGCGGCGCCCGAGACGCCCGAGACATCCCCAGCTCGCGGCAGCGAAACCATCCTCGTGATCGAGGACGAGCCGATGCTTCTTGACCTTCTGCAGATCCTGCTGTCGACGAACGGCTACGACGTGCTGACGGCGGCCGACGGCGAGGAAGCGCTGCGGATCTACCGGGAACGGCATCGAGACATCGCGCTCGTTCTGAGCGACATGGGTCTGCCGAAGCTCGGCGGGTGGGAGGTGTTCCAGAAGATGCGCGAAGTGAACCCGCGGGTTCGCTCGATCCTGGCCAGCGGATATCTTGACCAGCACCTGCGTGCGGACCTCCTGGCCGCAGGAGCGAAGGATTTCATCCAGAAACCCTACATCCCCGACGAGATCCTTCGAAGGATCCGCGAGGTCATCGATGAGCCTGAACATGGGGCATCTTGATATTCCGAAGGAACTCGCGGCGTTGCGGAAGGAGTACCGCCTCCATCGACTGCACGAAGACGAGGTCGATCGTGACCCGTTCCGGCAATTCTCCCGATGGTTCGATGAGGCGACGCGGGCTGGTGAGTCGGAGCCGAACGCGATGACCCTGGCGACCGCCACGGCCGACGGGCGGCCTTCTGCCCGGGTCGTGTTGCTCAAAGGCGTTGACGCCGGCGGCTTCCAGTTCTTCACCAATACCTCCAGCCGAAAGGGCGATGAATTGGCCGCCAATCCCCGAGCGGCGCTTGTCTTCTTCTGGCCGACGCTCGAGCGGCAAGTGCGGATCGAAGGCCGCGTCGAGGAATTATCGCGAGCAGAGAGCGCCGCGTACTTCGCGATGCGTCCGCGCGAAAGCCGGATCGGCGCCTGGGCCTCGCAACAGAGCCGTTTCATCCCGTCGCGCGAATGGCTGGAACGCGCCTTCGAGGAGGCGGCGGAACGGTTTGGTACCGATGAGGTGCCGTTGCCCGACCATTGGGGCGGGTATCGCGTCGTCCCGGACCTGATAGAATTCTGGCAAGGACGTGAGAACCGCCTGCACGACCGGATCCTCTACCAACGGGCCGCAGACGGCTGGAACATCGGCCGGCTCTCGCCTTGAACCTGACTTGAATTCTCGCTACCATGATTTCGCCGACCACCATGCAGCCTCGTTTGACCACCTTCCCCCTGACGCCCGTCCGGACCGCTGGCCGGCGTCCCTCATCGAACGACCCTGGAGTCGCCTAGGGCGTTTGTTACGGTCGTTCTCGTCGTCCGATCTGACGTGTTGATACCGGTGCCGACGTGGCTGGTCGCCGCCGCATTGCCGTTCCTTCCCATCCAAGAAGGTCCGGCGTCATGAGGTCCGTGCGTATCCCCTCGACCATATCGATCCTGTTCTTCGCAGTTGTCACGGTGTCCGCCGGCGAGGCCTTCCCGCCTTCCTCGGACGTTCCCATCTCGCTCTGGCAGACAGCGCCGCGCGATTCGATCCCGTCGCGAAGCGCCCTGACGTCCGGGCCGACGAATCGAAGGAAGCGCGCGCTCCAACGCCGGTCGATGCGGTCGGAGAGCTTCCTCCCGGCCGATACCCTGTCGGTGCGAAAGAAGGACGAGCGGCCGCTGATCGACTCGACCGCCAGGGTCCGGCAGTTCCTGCACGACCGACGCGACGCTGTGTCGGCCATCGAACGCCTCGAACCGGAACATCATCTGTATCTCCGCGATCCATCGGCGGCCCGTCTCGAAGCGAAGCTCGACACGACGGAGTGGATGTACACCGTCAGGCATCTTCTTGGTACGATGGATCTGCGAGCTCCCGTTATCCTTCCCTTCGAAGAATACACTCGGCTTCGTCTTGACTATACCATCCGGACCAACTGGGCCAAGCTGGTGGAGGCGACGGGCTACCAGGCCGCCAAGAAGGAGGGTTTGAGCGAGCTCTTCGGCAAGGTGACGAACATCGAGATCCCCGTACCGAAGAACCCGCTGTTCAGCATTTTCGGTCCGAACATCATCCGACTGCAGATCAACGGCTCTGTCAACATCCATGCCGCGTTCCGGAACACGAAAAGCGACCAGTTCATTGCGAGTCCGCTCGGACAGTCGCGCAACGAGCCCGATTTCAATCAAGAGGTGCAGGTCACGCTGCGGGGGGAGATCGGCGACAAGCTCAAGATCAACGCCGACTGGAACACGCAGCGGACGTTCGAATACGAGAATCAACTGAAGGTGCGCTATACGGGCTACGAGGATGAGATGGTCCAGTACATCGAGGCCGGCAACGTCTCCCTGCCGACCTCTTCGGCCTTCATACCTCCGAGCGCCGCGCTGTTCGGCATCAAAGCGGGCTTCCAGCTCGGACCGCTTCGCCTGACGACCGTCGCGTCGCAGAAGAAGGGTCAGATCAAGGAATTGACCGTCTCCGGGGGCGCTCGTCCGACGCCATTCGAGCGGCGGATGGTCGACTACAGCCGCGATCACTTCTTCGTCGATGTGGCGTACATCGGCAACTATGAACGGATCTACAACCGGATCCCGGCGGAGCCCGACCCGTTCCTCCAGATCCAGGAGATGGAAGTGTGGGTTTCCAGCACGACCACGTTCGACGCGAAGGAGCGGAACATCGTCGCCTTCATGAGCCTTGATTCGGTCCGGGCCAAGCAGGGGAGCGACGCTGAGCGGTCCAAGGAGTACGGCGAGATCAAGGGTGAGGTCGATGTGGGCAAGTACGTTCCGCTCGTCGAGAATGTCGACTACACCTTCGAGCCGAACGCCGGCATCATCACCATCAACAAGCCGCTCCAGCGCGACCAGGCCGTCGCGGTGGCCTACCGGTTGCAGTTGGGGGGATCGGCCGGCCAGATCGGGAACTTCGGGTCGCGTGATACGGCGACGGCCAAGAAGCTGGTCATGAAGTTGGTGAGGCCGAGGAACCTTGAGCCCGAGCATCGGACGGCGTGGAGCCTCATGTTGAAGAACCGGTATGCGCTCGGCGGACGAGGGGTCAAGAAGGAGGGGTTCGAGTTCAAGATCGAGTACCGCGTCTCCGGCTCCCCCTGGATCCAGGACGTTCTTCCGCAGAACGTCAACCTGCTCGAACTGTTCGGCCTGGACCGGTACCTTGCGGACGGCACCGCCGGAAACGACAAGACCTTCGACTACATTCCGCGCATCACGATCGACGAGCAGCGCGGCGAGATCATCTTTCCGTTCGTCGAACCGTTCCGCGATTCGACGATCGAGAGGTTCTTGCTGGCGAGGGGCCTGAGCCCGGCCGACGCGAAAGTGTACGCCGATTCATTCTCCTTCAACGCCCTGTACGATACGACGTACAACGGAGCGCTGAATCATCCGCGCAACCAGGTCTATCAGTTCGTCGGCACCATCACTCCCTCGACGGCCTCCACCTACAGCCTCGGGTTCAACATCGTCGAAGGAAGCGTGGAGGTGGTCGTCGACGGACAACGCGCGGCCGCGAACGTCGACTACACGGTCGACTACATCACGGGTATCGTGACGATCAAGAACCAGACGCTCCTCGTACCCGGACGGAATCTGCAGATCCGGTATGAGGCGAACGACCTCTTCCAGTTGGCGTCGAAGTCGCTCGTCGGGGCTCGCGGCGAAGTGGACCTGGGGAAGAACTCGTCGATGGGCTTCACGATCATGAATCTGAACCAGCAGTCGTTGTCGGACAAGGTTCGGATCGGTGAAGAGCCGACGAGCAACACGATCATGGGCATCGACGGACAGACGGTGCTCGAAGTTCCGTTCGTGACCAAGGCGCTGAACTGGATCCCCGGCGTGAGGACGATCGCCCCTTCGACCGTGTCGATGCGGGGGGAGGCCGCCTACATTTCTCCCGATCCGAACACGCGCAAGAGCGTCATTCCACAGGACGGCGGCAGCGGCATCGCGTACATCGACGACTTCGAAGGAGCCCGCCGGACGATCCCCCTCGGCGTAGCCTTCACGGCCTGGCGCGACGCCAGCCCCCCCTTCTTTTCGCCGGAGCTTGACCCGATGCTGTTCCCGTCGGGCGCCGACACGATCATCTCCGCGGGTCTGATCGGCCTGATGCCCGATACGCTCCGTATGCATCACAAGGGCAGGCTGGTGTGGTTCAACGTCCTACCGAGCGATGTCTATGTGCAGGACATCTGGGGTGACCGCAGGAGCGTCGCGCGAGGCCAGGAGCAGGTGAGCGTCCTCAACCTGTTCTTCCGACCGACCGAACGCGGCCCGTTCAACTATTCGCTCGACCTCGAAGGGACCCTCCAGGCGCAGCCCGCGCGATCGTGGGGCGGCATCCAGAGGACGATGGGAACAACCGCCTCGAACCTGCTCGATGAGAACATCAACTTCATCGAGATGTGGGTGAACATCTACGAGACCGGGCCCGGCGCTAAACTGCGCATCGACCTCGGATACGTCAGCGAGGACGTCATTCCGAACCGCGAACTGGACACCGAGGACGGACTCGACGGCGGTATTATCAACGGCATCCTCAATCCGAAAGTGGAGGACGTCGGCCTCGACCGGCTGCGCGACGACGAGGAGCGGGCGCAGTTCGCCGCCTTCCTGGCCAAGTATCCGCAGTACGACGCCGATCCATCGGGCGACAACTGGTCCAGACCGCCGGTCGGCCTTGAACAGTTCCTGACGGGTGACGTTGCGCTCGCGTACGGGCCGGGCAACGGCACGGAGAACAGCTCCGGAAGTGAGTTGGGGAGCCGATTCCCCGATTCCGAGGATATCAACGGGAATAACAACCTTGACCGGGTCAACGGCTACTTCGAATATGAGATCCCGCTCGACACCGGCGACGCCGGCTTCACGCGCTACGTCGTCGGAAGCGGATTGAACGGTTGGTACCAGTTACGCCTGCCGCTGAATCAGGTGCGGCGCACGATCGGCCAGGCGACCTTCACAAACATCGAATCGGTACGGATGTGGGTGGGCGGCACGGCATCCGATGTGCTCCTCCGCATCGCCGAAATGAATCTCGTCGGCAACCAGTGGGAAGAGGTCAGGCGGAATGACCCGACGTTCAAGGTCTCGACGGTCAACTTCGAGGACAATCCTTCCTACACGATCCCCCCGGGTGTTCAGCGCGAACGCGACCGTACGCGGCCCGACGAGGAGGTGTACGGAAACGAGCAATCGCTGAACCTTGTCCTGAACGGCGTGAACGACGGTGAGAACCGGCAGGCGGTGAAGCGCTATGCCATCCGCCCGCTCGATCTGTTCAATTACCGTGCGATGAAGATGTTCGTCCATGGCGAGGAGCGGCTTGGTCTCACCTTCCGCTACATCGACTCCACGAACTACGACGCCGAGCTTTTTATCCGATTCGGGACCGATTCACTCAACTTCTACGAATATCGCGCCCCCATCCGCCCCGGATGGGACCCGCTCAACGATATCACGATCCGGTTCGCCGACCTCAGCGCGATCAAGCTGGTACGCGACAGCGCCGGGGCACCCACGGCCCGCGTGCCCGTCCCCGGAGGACCTCCCGGCGCCACCTACCAGATCCGTGGCGAGCCCACGCTCAACCGCGTGACGACGATCTACATCGGGGTCGAGAATCCTGCGGGAAAAGGGGCGGCGCAGCTCAACGGCGAAGTGTGGGTCAACGAACTCCGCCTCACGGACGTTGACGACACGCCCGGCTGGGCCTACCGTATGGAGACGTCGATCCGGTTCGCCGACATCGCCGCCGTCCAGTTCTCGATGCAGAAGCGCGACCCGTTCTTTCACGGCATCGAGGAGCGATTCGGGTCGCGCATGGACCGGTCCGATTGGAATCTCTCCGCCAACATCAGCCTGGAGAAGTTCCTGCCCGACAGTTGGCAGGGAACCCAACTCGGCGTGAGCTACTCGCACGTCGAGGGCCTGGCCAAGCCCCGGTATCTGCCGGGGACGGACGTGCTTGTCTCCGAAGCGGCCGAGCAGATCGATTCTGACACGTCGACGACAAGAAAGCGATTGGCTCCGACGGGGCAGGAGCTTCTCGTGCAATCGCAGGACCTCTCGGTCACGGAGACGTACGCCGTTCCGTCCGTTCGACTGGCCGTGCCTCTTCAGACATGGCTTGTGACGGAGACGATCAACCGAATGACGTTCGGGTTCTCCTACACGAGCAGCGTTCGACGCAGTCCGACCGTCCGGACCTCCTCGTCGTGGTCGTGGAACGCCCGTTTCGGTTATGCCCTGCCCCTCAGCCCCGAGTCATATGTCACGCCCTTCGGTTCGTTCGGCGAGACCTTTCTGCTGTCGGTTTGGAAGCAGACGAAGGTCTATTATGCCCCCCGGCAGATCTCCATGTCCGCCGCTTTGACGAGGGCCCAGAGCCGCAACCAGGCCAGGAATCAGGCGCAGGAGAATCCGATCAATCGTACCTTCGGCGCCCAGCGTTCGCTTCAATTCAACTGGCCTCTCATCGAGGGCGGGCTGCTGAGTCCGCAGTTCGACTACCAGGTGGACATCAGCAGCAACATGAGTCATCTGGAGCTGGACCGGTTCGGACAACAACGGTCGCTTGCCGACATTTTGCACGACGCGCTGTTGGGCGAGAAGCCCCTGTCGTTCGGGTTCGACACGCAGTATGGACAGACCATCAGCCTGAGCACCAAGCCTGTCCTGCCGAAGATGTGGATGATCGATCGTATCTTCACCCCGTCATTCCGGTACAGCAGCCGGTACGACTGGAGTCGCAATCTGCAGGCCGGAGATCTGGGGCGCTCGGCGGGATGGAACGCCAGCATCTCGATGGGCCTCAACATCAATCTCCAGATGATCGGCGACCAGGTGTGGGGACCGGCGAAGGATGTCTCCGTGCCGGCCCCAGGCGACACGACCGCGGGTCAACGCGGTCCGCTGGCGGCGCTTGACGCGCTCAGTCGCCTCATCCTCCGTACGGCGATCTTCGACTTCGAGCCGGTCAATATCACCTTCACGCAGGTCAACACGTCGCAGAACAACGGCGTGCTCGGTCGTCCCGGATTCGGCAACCTCTTCGCGCGCGTGCCGTTCATTCAGTCGTCGCTTCCCGAGAACGGTCCTTCGTTGTTGTATCAGCTGGGCCTCTCGTCCGACCCCCATGGCGACGTCATTGTTGGGACGAAGGGGAGCTTTCCGTTCCTTCGGGGTTCGACCGTACGGGGTCTGCGTGCGCCGAGGGGCAACCTGACCGACGTCTTCTCGCAAACGAACAAGGTCGCGCTCAGGACGAGCCGCAAGCTGTGGCAAGGTGCGTCGCTCGATCTCACTTGGAACGTTTCGTGGTCATTCAACCGTAATCAAACGGTGTTGACCGACTCACTCGGGGTCCCTTCGGTGCAGGCGAGGACGATCAGCGGCGACGTCGATCGTTCGTTCTTTACGTTGCCTCCCGTCCTCATGTTCAAGCTGTTCAAGACCGGCGTTGAGGATGTGAACAATCGCTTCGAGGAATTGCGCGTTGATCTCAACGACAAACGGCCGGACGAGGTCAAGATCTCGCAAGCCTTCGAGGAAGGGATGGAGGCGCTGCCGATCATGGCCCGCATCCTGGGGTCGTTCGCGCCGCGCGCCAACTGGTCCTTCCGATGGGACGGGCTCGAGAAGCTTGTGCTGTTCAAGGGATGGGCGGAGAGGGTGAACTTCGACCACGTCTATCAATCGAACTATCGCCGGCGGTGGCGTCTCTCGCCCGATGGGCAGGAAGTTGCCGACGGGCAGACGATCATGTACTCCTTCGCACCGCTGGCGGGCGTTAACATCAGCTTTAAGGAGGTCCTGAAGGGTAGGCTTTCGGCCCAGGTCCGCTACGGTACAACGACCTCATACGACCTGACGCCATCGGTCCTCAGCATCAGCGAGAGTTCGACCGAGGACATCTCGGTGTCGGCTTCGTACTCTCGACAGGGCTTTGAATTCCCGTTGTTCGGGCTGTCGCTGTCGAACGACCTGATGACCACCCTGTCGTACACCTACAGCCGGAACGGAAGGAAACTCTACAACCTGAAGCAGGACTTCAACCCCGCCGGCCAGCCTCTCGACGGCTCAAGCCGCACGACAATCGAGCCGCGCATCCGCTATATCCTGAGTGCTCGGGTGACGGCGTCGCTGTATTACCGGTACAGCAAGGTAGCGCCCGACGCCGCCGGCTCAAAGATCACCGGCAACACCATCAATGAAGGGGGGCTCGATGTCCAGGTCTCCATTCAGTAGGTCCATGGCCGGAAGTGCGACACTCGCGCTGTACCTGGGCGGCTGCGCCTCATCCGGCCTTCCACAGAACGCCGAGGTTCTGCCGTCGGGCGCGTCGGCAGGAGCTATCAAGCTTGCCCGTGCTGGCAGCGGACTGCAGGTGCTCGCGACCCACCGACGCGGCGTGGCTACGTCGGTCGATGTTGGCGTCGATGCAGGACCCTTGATGCTGAACGTGGACCCGAAGGTGCAGGTCCTCGACGGAGCGATCGATGTCGCGATCGTCCGGCCCCACTCGTGCAACCTCAATCGTCGAGACGCCTCGTACGGCAACGACGAGAAGTCATGGGTGCGTTCTGGGATCGCGGGCACTCATCCTGCATTGATCATTGGTATGGGGCAACTCTATGCCGCCGCGTCAGGGTCATACTGTCACACCAGGTCCGGTTGGCAACCGGCCGGAATGCGCACGGAGGTCCTCTCGCCTCAGCGGCATTTGTACGGGATCACCCTCGGCGGTCAGTCCGAGTCTGGCGTCTTGGATTCCTCCCGGATCGCAGCCGAAGTGAGCTTGATGCGCTTTTCCGGATGGCGAACGCAGGTGATGCCTTCCCAGTCGCTGCAGTTTCCTTTGAGCTTCTGATGGGCTCAAGCGCCCTGTTCTTTGCATCCCGCGGCCATTGTGAGTATTTTTGACCTGAACGCAAATGGAAAACCGACGACGCATCCTTTGGGTCGATGACGAGATCGACATGCTCACGGCCCACGTGCGCCTGCTTGAACAGAAGGGCTACGTCGTCGAGACCGCCACGAACGGCGACGACGCACTGCAACTCGTGCGCGAGCGCTCGTACGACCTCGTCTTCCTGGACGAAATGATGCCGGGCAAAGGGGGGCTCGCGGCGCTGAGCGAGATGAAAGAACTTGAGCCCTCTCTTCCTGTCATCATGGTGACCAAGAACGAGGCCGAAAGCCTCATGGAAGAGGCCATCGGAAGCAAGATCACCGACTACCTCACGAAACCGGTCAATCCGAGCCAAATCTTGCTGGCCGTCAAGAAGATCTTCGACTCGAAGAAGATCGCCGGCGCCGTGATGTCGCGCGACTACGCCAAGGAGATCCAGAGCATCGCCCTGGCGCTCATGAATCCCCTCGACGAACAGGACTGGATCGACTTGTACGTACGGCTGACGAACTGGGACAAGGAGCTTGACGACCATCCCGAGTTGGGCCTGCGGCAGACCGTGCTCGACCAGAAGCGCGAATGCAACGTAGAGTTCGCCAAGTTCGTCGAGCGCCGGTATCGAAGCTGGATCGCCGACCCGAAGCGGCCGGTGGCATTGTCGACCGACATTGTGGAGCGCCATGTCCTTCCGACCCTGGACGAAAAGACGTCGGTCTTCCTGTTCGTCATCGACTGCTTGCGGTATGACCAGTGGTTGGTGATGGAGGAGCTGTTGTCCGATTCGTTCTCGTTCGAACGTCACTTTTATTTTTCGATCCTGCCGACGGCGACGCCGTACTCACGGAACGCCATCTTCAGCGGCCTGTTCCCGAGTGAGTTGGAACAGCGGTTCCCCGACATCTGGCAGGCGGGGGAGGACGACGAAAGCAGCCGCAACCGCCATGAGGCCCAGTTGCTCCAGAAGCTGCTCGAGCGCAAGCGGGTGACGCTCAGGTCCGAGCCGAAGTATGTGAAGATCCTCGATGCGGAGTACGGGCGCCAGTTCGAGCAGAACATCCAGTCGTATGTCAACAGCCGACTCACGGCCGTCGTCGTCAACTTCGTCGATATGCTCGCCCACGGCAGGTCCGACTCGCCGTTGCTCAAGGAGATCGCGCCCGACGAAGCGGCCTACCGGTCGTTGACGCGATCGTGGTTCCAGCATTCATCGCTGCTCGGCATGCTCCGCACCCTCGGACGCCAGAAGAACGTGAGGATCATACTGACGACCGACCATGGAAGCGTCCGTTGCATGCGCGGTTCAAAGGTCATCGGCGATCGTGAGGCCTCGACCAACCTGCGGTACAAGTACGGCCGCAATCTGAAGGTGGACGACCGCCAGGCCGTGTTCGTCAAGAATCCGGCCGACTACCGTCTGCCGCGGTCGAGCGTGACCACCAACTACATACTGGCCAAAGAGGACTACTACTTCGTCTACCCGACGGACTACCACCGCTACCTCAGTCAGTATCGCGACAGTTTCCAACACGGCGGCATCTCGATGGAAGAGATGATCCTGCCGCTGATCATGCTGGAACCGAAGTGACCTTGCGGATGACGACGCGGTCGGCCGACGAGACGGTCGCGGCCGGACAGGAGTTGGGACGGCGTCTGGTGCGGGGGGATTGCGTGGCCCTCGCCGGAACGCTTGGGGCCGGCAAGACGAGATTCGCACAGGGGGTCTGTCGGGCGTTCGACGTCCGCGAGCCGGTGACCAGTCCGACCTTCGTGCTGATGAATCGGTACGAGGGCCGCGCCGCTGACGGAACGGCCCTGTTCGTTCATCACTTCGACCTGTACCGCGTGACGGCTGAACAGGAACTGTACGACATCGGGATGCCTGATTTCCTGACCGCGGGCGTGAGCCTGGTCGAATGGGCCGACCGGTTCCCCAGACTGCTTCCGACGCGTCGCTACGAGGTGCGGATGGAATTGGGGGAAGAGCCCGACGTCCGCTGCATCGAGATCGTGCGGTTGGGAGATGCGGCATGACCGTCCTCGGCATCGAGACGGCCACGGCCATCTGTTCCGTCGGGCTTGCTGGCGGCGATCGGTCGGTCGGGCGCTCGATCCGAGAGGACAGGGTCCACTCGGAAAAGCTCCTGACGCTGATCGACGAGGTTCTTCGCGAGGCGTCGCTGTCGATCGGACAGGTCGATGGCATCGCCGTCTCCAGCGGACCGGGGTCGTTCACGGGATTGCGGATCGGCGTCAGCGCGGCGAAGGGTCTTGCCACGGCGACGTCCAAGCCGCTGATTGCCGTGCCGACCTTGACGGCCTGTGCGACAGCGGCACGGGCGGCGGGCCGATTGAGCTCGGGTGGATGGCTGGTCATGGATGCGCGGCAGGGCGAATGGTACGCGGCCGCTTGCGATGCGCAGGGAGTTGTCGGGCCGGTCACGATACTGCCGGAGGCCGACCTACGACGGTCGAGCGAAGGATGTGAAGTGATCTCCGATCGTCCGTCGGTCTTTCCGGATGCGTCTGTCGTTTCGGACCTTCTCGAGTTTCTCGACGGGCGCGTGGTGGCGGCGCTGGGTCGGGAGCGGCTCGAGCGTGGCGAGCGAGAGGATGTTGCGGCGTTCGAACCGATGTATCTGAAGGCTTTCGAGGTGCGCACCCCGCCGGCGCGGGGACGTTGAGAACAAGGAGACACCCATGGCATGGTTCAAGCGTTCACAGGCGAACATCCAATCGGAGAACGCCAAGAAGGACATGCCCGACGGCATGTGGACGAAGTGTGGCGGCTGTGGAGAGATCATCCATCGCAAGCAGCTCGAGCAGAACCTGTGGACCTGCACGAAATGCCAGTATCACTTCCGCATCGGCAGCAAGGAGTACTTCAGCTTTCTCCTCGATGCCGGCTCGTTCAAAGAGATGGACAAGAAGATGCGGTCGGTCGACCCGCTCAAGTTCTCTGATTCGAAGCCGTACAGCCGCAGGATCGACGAAACAATCAAGAAGACGGGATTGATGGACGCCGTGCGGACCGGACGCGGAACGATCGACAAGCGTGCCGTCGTCATAGCATGCATGGACTTTGCGTTCATCGGCGGCAGCATGGGCTCGGTGGTGGGCGAAAAGATCGCCCGGGCCATCGATGTCGCCAAGAAGCAAAAGCACCCGCTTATCATCATCTCATCCTCCGGCGGTGCGCGGATGATGGAAGGAGCTCTTTCGCTGATGCAGCTGGCCAAAACGAGCGCGAAGCTGGCGGAATTGGCCGAGGCGCGCGTCCCCTATATTTCGGTCTTGACGGACCCGACCACGGGGGGCGTCACGGCCAGCTTCGCCATGCTGGGCGACGTGCACATCGCCGAACCGCAGGCGCTGATCGGATTCGCCGGGCCCCGCGTCATCCGTCAGACCATCGGCAAGGATCTGCCGAAGGGTTTCCAGCGGTCGGAATTCCTGCAGGAGAAGGGTTTCATCGACATCGTGACCCACCGGAAAGAAATGCGCCAGCAGATCTCGCGCGTTCTCCAGCACCTGGCGGCGTGACCGACCGATGAAGATCCGTCTGATCGGCGTCCCGATGGACCTCGGCGCAGGCCGCCGCGGCGTCGACATGGGGCCTTCGGCTATCCGAATCGCGGGGGTGGCCGAGCGACTTCGCGCCCTCGGGCACGAAGTCCATGACGACGGGGATCTCGTCGTGAAAGGACCCGAGCAGCAGCGCGTGCGGAGCGAGAAGCTCCGATATCTGCCCGAGATCGTTCGGACGTGCACCCTGCTGTCGACGAGGGTCGCCAAGATCGTCCATGAAGGGGAGTTCCCGCTGGTGCTCGGTGGCGACCATGCCGTGGCGCTTGGGACGATCGGCGGCCTGGCGATGGCGGCCCGCCCCGCACACCGAACGGTCGGAGTGCTGTGGATCGATGCGCATGGCGACATGAACACCGACGCGACGACGCCGTCGGGCAACATCCACGGCATGCCGCTCGCGGCCGCTCTCGGGATCGGTGCTCCCGAGCTGACCTCGATCGGAGGACCGTTCGCCAAACTCGCCCCCCGGAATGTGGCGCTCATCGCCACGCGAGACCTTGACGACGGAGAGCGGGCCAATATCAAGCGCCTGGGCGTGAAGGCGTACACGATGGAGGACATCGACCGGCAGGGCATGGCGGTCGTCATCGGCAAGGCTCTGCGGCATCTGCGACAGGCCGACCGCCTGCATGTCTCTTTCGACCTCGATGCCGTCGATCCGTCGGTGGCTCCGGGCGTTGGCACGCCGGTCAAAGGGGGATTGAATTACCGCGAGGCGCATCTGATCATGGAGGCGGTCGCCGAGTCCGGGCGGATGTCATCGCTGGAAGTGGTCGAAAACAATCCGATCCTCGACACGCGCAACCAATCGGCCGAGTTCGCCGTCGAGATGATCCTCTCGGCGTTCGGCAAGCGGATCCTGTAGCCATGCGCATTATTCGGACGATCGTTGAGATGCAGGAGGTCTCCGACAGCGCCCGAAAGGCAGGCAAGCGGATCGCCGTCGTGCCCACCATGGGCGCCCTGCATCGAGGCCACGTGAGCCTGATCGAGCGCGCCCGTTCGGCCGCCGACCTGGTGGTCACGACCATCTTCGTCAACCCGACGCAGTTCGGTCCCCACGAGGACCTGGCGATGTATCCCCGCCCGTTCGACGCCGATGTGGCGGCGGCGACGGCAGCTGGAAGCGACCTGATCTTTGCTCCGTCGGTGGAGGAGATGTATCCCGACGGATTCGAGACGTACGTCATCGTCGAACGAGCCTCCGTCGGATTTGAAGGGGCCGAGCGACCGGGGCACTTTCGGGGCGTGGCGACGGTCGTCGCAAAGCTCCTCCTGGCCACCAGACCGCATGTTGCCGTCTTTGGCCAGAAGGATGCCCAGCAGGTCGCGGTGGTCCGCGCACTCGTGCGCGACCTGAACATCGGCATCGAACTCATCGTCGCGCCGATCGTGCGCGAGAGCGACGGTCTGGCCCTCAGCTCGCGCAATGTCTACCTCTCGGCCGATGAACGATCGCGGGCCGTTGCGCTGTTCCGAGCGTTGGACGAGGCGCGGAGGGCAGCGACTGCCGGCGAGCGCTCGGCGGCGGAGATCCGGCGGATCATGCGGCAAGTGCTCGACGAAGGTCACCCCGACCGGATCGACTACGCGACCGTGGTCGACCCGGCCTCGTTCAGCCAAGTTGAATCGATCCCGCCCTCGGGCGCGCTGGCGATCGTGGCCGCCAGGTTCGGAACGACGCGATTGCTGGATAACATGATGCTTCAATGACCAACGAGTGACACATGACGGAACGATCGCTGGCAGCGGTGATCATGGCGGCGGGCAAAGGGACACGGATGAAGGACCCAATCCGTGCCAAGGTGATGTACGAGCTGAACGGTTCTCCGTTGATCCACTATGTCGCCGACCTGGCGTATGCGCTGGAGGCGAAGCGGGTGATTGTGATCGTCGGCCACCAGCGGGAGCTGGTCACGGAATTCCTGCGGCGCGAACACCCGAACGTGGAGACCGCGGTGCAAGATCGGCAGCTCGGCACGGGCCATGCCGTCCTCCAGGCCGAGCCGCACCTGCGCGACTTCCACGGCGACGTGGTCGTCCTTTCGGGCGACGTGCCCATGCTGACGGCGGCGAGCATGCAGGAGCTCCTGCGGCACCATCGCGCTACGCAGGCGATCGCAACGATCCTTACAGCCCGACTGACCGACCCGACCGGGTACGGCCGCATCCTCCGCAATCCGGATGGCTCGGTCCGCAAGATCGTTGAGCACAAGGACGCGACGGAGGAGGAGCGCCGCGTCGACGAGATCAACTCGGGGATTTATGTGTTTGACCGCAAACGACTGTTCGAAGCATTGCATCACCTGACGCCGGCCAATGCTCAAGGTGAATACTACCTGACGGATGTCTTCGAGGATTTTTGGAAGCACCGTCTGACGGTCTCCGCGCTTCTGGCTTCGCATCCGGACGAGATCAGAGGCATCAACACGCCCGAACAGCTCGAAGAGGCCCGGGTGATCCTTTCGACACGACGTTGACCCTGAGGTTCCCGCATGCGTTGGTGGCTTCTCGTTGCCCTATCCTTGGTCTTGGTTGAGTCGTCGCAGGCCCAGTCTGTGAGCGTACCTGTGCGGCATGAGGTCTATGAGTTCCTCAAGAAGATGGAAGCTCAGGGACGACTGACCGGCTATCGCGACATCATCAGACCGCTGTCGCGAAAGCATGTGGCCGAGATGTTGCTCCGTGTCGAAGGGTCTGCTCGATTCCTGTCTGATGTGGACCTTCGCCGCCTGACCTTCTTTAAAGAGGAATTCGGCGATGAGTTGGGCATGGTCGATTCATCGTGGACCGAGGCTCCGCGGCGCTGGCACCCGCTCACGTTCGTCCTCGACGAAGGATTGCTCAATGTCGACCTGAATGCCGCCTTCTTGACGGAGCGATCGCAGGCCGACTGGCGGCAAAGGGTGTCGAATGGCCTGCGGATGTACGGGTACGTCTTTGGCAACGTCGGCTTCTCATTCCACTTTGCCGACAATCGTGAGATCGGTACACCGCTGGACCCGGTCAGGGCCGTCTCTCCGGAGGATGGACTCATCATCAGCAAGCGGAGCGCGCATTCATTCGAGTACGACTTCACCGACGTCGAGTTGAGCTATCAAACGGGCGGCATGACCTTCTCACTCGAGAAGATCCCGATGTGGTGGTCGACGGGGCGCCGTGGGAGTCTGATGTTGTCTCCCAAGGCGCCGGCAGCTCCCCAGCTACGTTTTCGCGCAGAATTGGCCGAATGGCTCGACTTCACGTACATCCACGCTGAGCTGAACTCGCAAGTGCTCGATTCGCTCCGGTCCTACCACACGTACACCTCCTCCATCCATGACTATGTCCGGCCGGTGTATCGGCAGAAGTACATGGCAGCGCACGTGCTGGAGGCCAGCGTGACCGATTGGCTCGAGGTGTCCTTCGGCGAGTCGATCGTCTACAGCGACCGCACGCCTCAGATCATGTATCTCATCCCCGTCATGTTCTTCAAGTCGGGAGAACATTACAACCAGGACACGGACAATTCGCAGTTCTTTCTCAGCGCCGATGCTCATCCGGGATGGGGATCGAATCTGTACGCCTCGGTCTTCATCGACGAGATCGCCACGAGCGAGATCTTCAATCCCGACAAGGTCAGGAATCAGCTTGGCTTCACGGTGGGGATGCAATCGTTCGACCTGTTGCTGGCGAACACCGAACTGATGATCGAGTACAGTCGTTTGAATCCCTGGGTCTATTCGCATCGGTTCCAGGCGGCCACCTTTCAGAATGCCGGCTATGACATGGGGCATTGGATCGGACAGAATGCGGACCTTCTGACCGTCGAAGCGGTCTACCGTCCCTGGCGAAACGTGCGGGCGTCCGCATGGTATGAAGCCCTCCGCAAGGGGGGCAGGACCGACGTTTCCTTCCAATACACCACGCCTTCCCAGCCCTTCCTCTATGGCCCTGTCCGGCGTGAAACGTCGTTCGGGGCGCGCGTTGTGTACGAACCGGTCCGCGACCTGTTTCTGGAAGCATCGGCCCGCTCTTGGCGCGTCGTCGACGAAGGGGTGCCGACGGCATCACACGCCGACAAGCCGGAATTCTCCCTCTCGTTCCGGTATGGACTCCGCTAGCGGATCCGAACGGTTCCGCCATGCCGGCGTCCTGACCATGAGTCTGGGCGTCGTCCTCGGCCTTTGGGTCGCCTCCGACGGCCCCCGCCTTATCGCCGGTCTCATCGAAGGTCGATGGTTCCCCGAAGTCGCACGCTATCTGGCCATCCACCGCAGCATGGACCCGGACCTCCGCACGACGTCCTACTACCTCGAACATGGATCGTCAGTGCTGCTCCGGCTTTCGTTGGCCTGGGTCGTCGTCGGTGCGGCGACTGCTTCAGCGGCCGGATGGATCGATCGCGCACTACGCTCGTTCTTTTCGGAAGCGTCGACGCCGTACGACCTTGCGCTGGTCCGCATCACCGTGTTCGGCGCCATGTGCTGGTGGTGGCTGAACAACGACCTGACCGTTTTCGCCGCGTTGCCTTCAGAATTGATCGTGCCTCCCCCCGGCCTGGAGTGGGCGGTGCCGTTGCTACCGTCAGAACCGTTGAAGGCCGGTCTCCTTTCGATCGCGTTCGCCGTCGCGGCGTTGCTTGCAACGGTCGGGATGTGGACGCGCCCATCGGCATGGACGGCCACCGCCCTGGGCGTCGTGGTGCTCGGCCTGCCTCAGTTCTACGGCAAGATCGATCATTACCATCATTTGGTCTGGTTCGGCGCCTTGATCGCCGCGTCGCCGTCGGGTGATGTCTGGTCGGCCGACGCGTGGAGGCATCGAAGGACGCTTCATACGGGTCCTTCCGTCCGATATGCTGTTCCCATCCGTACCATCATGCTGCTGATCGGCTGCTTGTACTTTTTCGCCGGTTTTTGGAAGGTGGTGATCGGGGGTCCAGCCTGGGCGGGGGAGACGATGCCAACGATCCTTCATGCCCAATGGATGCGGATCGACATGGTGCCGGTATTCCGGGTGGACTCTTGGGGGGCTTGGACGACGATCGGCGGAGCGGCTGTGATCGTGTTCGAATTGGCGTTCGTCTTCCTGATCATTTCACCAGCCACGAGGCCGTGGGCCGCGATCGCAGGGATCGTTTTCCATGTCGCCGTCTATGCCACAACCGGCATCAACTTCTGGACCCTCTTGGTATGCTACACGGTCTTCATCAACACCTCGTGGTTTCGAAAAAGCCGACCACACACTCCGGCGGGTTGCGTCGTTCCGGAACCGATGACGGGGCTTCGTCGCCTCAGCACAGGTCTGATCGTGGCGGCGATCGTTTCCGGCGTGACGCTTTTCGATTCGTGGCCGATTGCGGTCTATCCGACGTTCGCAGGTATCCCGGAACCGCGTGCGTGGACGGTGACGCTTGAAGGAATGACGACCGAAGGTCGATCGATTCAGGTCCGACCTTGGAGATCCAAGTCCTTGCGATCGCGTTACGGCAATTCACGAGTCGGCGGCCTGGTGTCGCAAGTGGCGTGGACGCAGGTTCCGGAGCGCCGGTCGGCGAAAGCCGTGGCGCTCGCCGCAGTGGTGGCCGGGATCGAACCGACATTGAAGGGTGCCGGAGAAGTGAGGATCTATCGGGATCTCGTCAGGGTCGAACCTGCCGCTTGGAATGACGCGCCCATTCGACGGGAGCTTCTGGGCGTCTGGAGGAGGGCCGATGGCTGATCCCTACATCCCGCTCGTTGCCCCATGGTTTCCGTCGGTCCTCTGGAAGACGGGCAGCGATGACGTATGGCTGACGTTCGATGACGGGCCTCATCCTGCGGCGACGCCGGGCGTACTCGAAGCGTTGCGCCAGTCGCGAACCTTCGGCACATTCTTCCTCCTCGGCGCCAACGCTGCCCGCCACCCGGAACTTGTCCGGAAGATCCGGGAAGATGGGCATGTGATCGGAAGTCATGGCGATGTGCATGAGCCGGTCTGGTTCCGGCCCCGCAACCTCGTTGCCGAGCGTCTCCGTCGTGCGTCCGATGCCATCGAACTCGCTGGGGGCGGACGTCCGACGCTGTTCCGGCCTCCGTATGGACGGCTTGATCCCTCAACGCCAGTGCATGCCCGTGTTGTCGGGCTTGCGACTGTGATGTTCACCGTGAACTCTTGGGACTTCGGCGCAGGTCCTGCCTCGTCGATCGTTTCGCGCGTCTTGCGAAGGACGCGCCCGGGAGATATCATTCTCCTTCATGACAACGACCGCACAGCCCCATTCGCCGGAGAGCTTGTGAGTGAGATCATCCGACGGGTCCGGGAGTCGGGGTTGACCTTTGGAAAGCCCCTTGCATGATGGCCATTCTCCTCTTGATGATCGGCTCGGCCTATCTGGCGATCATTGTCGCCCTCATCGTCGGTCTTCTGAGGTCCGTCGCTGCTGACCGACCCGATCGCTCCCCTCAACCGTTCGTGTCGGTGCTGATCCCGGCCCGCGACGAGGAAGCAACGGTCCGGGCATGTTTGGAATCGGTGCGCGATCAGACGTATCCGCGCGACCGGTATGAAGTGATCCTCATCGACGATCACTCGAGCGATGGTACTGCGCGCATCGCCTGCGAGCTTCAGCCCACCTTTCCGCATCTTCGCATCATCGTACCCAAGGAGAGCTCTGATCTGACCGGGCGGTCGAATGCTCTGGCGCAGGGGATCGACGTGGCCAAGGGGGAGATCTTCCTCATGACAGACGCCGACTGCGTCGTGCCGTCGACGTGGGTCGAGGGTACGACGGCGCGATTCACGGATGGAGTGGGGGTCGTCGGCGGACTCACGGTCCAGCGCTCCTCGAACTGGCTCGAAGGCATGCAGAGTCTTGATTGGTCGTTCCTCCTCGGCATTGCTGCGGCCACGGTCGGCTTGCGCCTTCCATTGAGCATTATCGGCAACAATTTCTCGATCCATCGGCGCGCATATGACGACGTTGGCGGATTTCGGCGGATCAAGAACAGCGTTACGGAAGACTTCCAGCTGTTCAAGGCTGTGGTCAACACCGGCCGGTGGGGCTATCGGTTCATGGTCGACCCGGCCACGACAAATGTGACACGTCCATGTCCGACGATCCGCGAGGTCATCGAACAGAAGCACCGGTGGGGCCGCGGCGGCCTCGACCTGAACTGGCTCGGCTATACGCTCATCATCGTGGCGTATCTGATGCACGCGGCCCTGGCGATCGCAGCATTCACCGACGGGGGCGCCTTCTGGCTGTGGTGGGTCTTGAAGGTCTGGGGCGATCTGACCTTTGTAGGATTGGTGCTGGCGCGGATCGGGCGCCTTCGCGACCTCCGGCATATCCTCTCGTTCGAACTGTATTACCCGCTTTACGTATTGTTGATGCCGCTTCGCGTCTTGCTCGTGCGCGATGTGGTCTGGAAAGGACGAGCGTATCAAACGAATCAAACAGACGGCACGGCGGCGTCGACCCGTCCGGCCCAAGGAGAATGAACATGTCCCGCGCTCTGCTCATGTTGCTGATCCCCGGCATGCTGTATGGTCAGTTCTCGGCTTCGGGAGGATTCGTGGTCGCTGTGCCGCAACGAGATTTCGCCGCGAAAATGGACAATAACGGGTACGGTTTCGAATTGAACGGGCTGTATACGCCGGAGGCGACACCGTTCGCATTCGGAGCGACACTGCGGTTCATGAACTACGGCTATGATTCGAAGCGCGTTCCCTTCAGTACGACGACCCCGGGTGTCTTCGTCGACCTGACGACGATGAACAATTTCTTCATGCTCGACCTTGAGGCACGGCTGCAACCATCCGGAGGCGATCTTCGTCCGTATCTTTCCGGCATGCTGGGGATCAGCGTACTGGCAACAAGCACGACCATCAAGAATGAATCGACGGGCGAGGAGATCGCGAGTTCCACCAATCAGAACGACGGCGCCTTCAACTATGGGGCCGGCGGGGGGATCGACATCCGGCTGTGGTCCAAGCCCGAGGAGGAACGGGAAGAAGGCGAGGTGCGCGATGTGTTGCTGCGCATCGGTGTCAGCTATGTCTACGGCGGCGAGGCAGAGTATTTGAAAGAGGGTTCCATCCAGGATCTCGGCAACGGTCGGGTCGGCTATGATGTTCAACGATCTCGCACCGACGTTCTGTTGTATCAGCTTGGGGTTGCCGTTACATTCTGACGTGTGGGCGATTGCTGTTGCGGGGATGGAGTGGTACTTTTGTGGTGGGGAGGGTTAGGCTAATGGTAAGTCACTGGTCTTGAAAACCAGCGGGAGCAATCCCTTGGGGGTTCGAGTCCCTCACCCTCCGCGAGTTGCATAGGAGCATCGGTCTTGCCACGAAGTGGTCACTTCGTGAAAAACCGGCGTCCGCAAGGACTTGGGGGTTCCCTGCCCGCCGCTGTGAGTCGTCCAGGGGCAGGCGGGGAATCCCTCGCTCTCCGCTTGAGTCGGGTCACTGGTCTTGCCGCGAAGCGGTCGCTTTGCGAAAAACCAGCGGGAGCAATCCCTTGGGGGTTCCCTGCCCGCCGTCTTGAGTTCTCGCGGGGCAGGCGGGGAGTCCCTCACCCTCCGCGAGTTGCATAGGAGCACCGGTCTTGCCACCACGAAGTGGCCACCTGCTTGCCGGCAGGCGTTGTGGCGAAGCGGTCGCTTCGTGAAAAACCGGCAACCGCAAGTATGCTGGGGAGGCCGTCCCGACTAGCCCAGGTCGGCAGGTGATCTCGTCTTGCCGCCTCAAGCGAAGATCGCGTCAAGCGGCGTGGCTTCGTCGAGCAGGTTCTTGGACGGTTGAAACGACGTCGTAGAGGGGGTGATATGCTGCTTGGGCGTGAATTCTTTCCTTCCTCGTTGATCTTCCAATGAGTCATATCGGTGAGTTGAGCGCGTTGGTGACGGCCGTCTGTTGGACCGGAAGTGCTCTCTCCTTTGCTGCAGCGACGGTGCGAGCCGGTTCGGTGTACGTCAACGTTACGCGCATGGTCGCCGCATGGATCCTGCTGGCCGTCACGATCGCCCTCCTGACCCTTCCCCTCAACCTGACGCTCGGGCAGGTCCTCTTCCTTGCTTCGAGCGGCATGGTGGGCTTTGCATTTGGAGACACCTTCCTCTTCCGGTCGTACGAGCACAATAGCGCCCGGATCACGTCTCTCCTCATGTCAACAGCCCCAGCCATCTCGGCCGTGATCGGATACGCGGCACTTGATGAGCGTCTGAGCGTTCTCGCCTGGCTCGGCATGTTCGTGACCCTTGGCGGCATCGCTCTGGTGATTCAGGAAGGCCGCAACGGTGCCCCCGCTTCACGACAGTTCACGCGTGCCGGCGTCATCTACGCCCTCCTGGCTTCTGTGGGCCAGGCCGGAGGGCTTGTGTTGGCAAAAAAGGCCTTCATGATCGGTCCCGTGGACGGATTTGTCGCAACCTTCGTTCGGCTTGGAGCGGCCATCGCCGTCATTCTGCCATTGAACGTATGGAACGGACGGTACCGTCAGCCGGTGAAGGTGTTCTCGTCCGACCGAAAGGCGTTTGCGTTAACGATCCTCGGCGCTCTCTTCGGTCCCTTCCTCGGAGTTACGTTCAGCTTGATCGCGATTGCCAACACGTCGGTGGCGATCGCAGCGACGATCATGGCAACGGTTCCCGTCCTCATGCTCCCAACCGTTCGGGTGGTCCACAAAGAGGCTCTGACCTGGCACAGCGTCGTGGGTGCCCTTGCGGCCGTGGCGGGTGTGGCGTTGCTCTTTGCCGACTGATCCCCTTTCGAACCGCTACAAACGACCCACCTTCGTGAATCAGCGATTTCGCACTATTGCAACTGCCATTCTCATCTCTTCGAATTCTGTTCCAGAATCCTCGTGGAAGAGAGGATGGAACCGTCGATAGACGGTGATTTTCAAGACCATCGGGCAGGGCCCTTCGGTATCATTATTGCATCGCATTCCGCGAGGCGAGTTGTGATTTCGATTGATGCGAATGTACAACCTGTTGCGGTTCCCCTTCATGGCAGAGCCCGAATACGTCTGCTGTGACTGCGACAAGATCTTCCCGTTCTCCGCGGCCATTCTGATCCCTCACGTCGAAGAGATACGTTGCCCGGTGTGCGGCTCGAACGCCATCGAACGGCTTCCCGAAGCCGTCGTGCATACGCTCGAGGACCTGCATGCCATCGATGCTGAGCATCACGAATGATAGTTGCTGCGGTCCGGGATCCGGATCGGTCGATGCGTGAGGCCGTCAGTTACGCCGCACGGAAGGGTAGCCACAGCCTTCAGACAACGATCAACATGACGAACCCCTTCTCCGTGCTCCTTCGCTACCTTCAGACCAACGGAGTTCCCTTCGTTGTCGACGGGATCCCGAGCATTCCTGAGAATGTCGCGCCGCGCACGCTGAGCGAGTTAGCCGATCTTCGCCAGGTCCGGGTGACGCCGCTCCAGCTCGATCATCAGGTCTGGCTGGCGATCTCCGACGAGGAGCGTCAGATCAGGCCGGACCTGGTCCGTCGCGCATTCGGCGGCCGGATAGTCTCAGGCGTGCACGACGAAGACCTGTCGCTTCTCTTTCCGAGGTGCGCTGCGGCGGCGATCCCGCCGCTCGGTCACCTCTTCGGCATTCCGGTCATGTTTGACGAGGCTCTCTTGGAAGCGCCCGCGATCAGCTTCGCGGCTTTTTCTCCCGACGTACGGATCGCGATGCGGACCGGCGACCTCCGCAGTCTCACCAAGCCGGTGGTCGCCGAGATCACGTCGCCATCGCGCGTCACGACAGCGACGACATGATCGTTGGACACGCGTCGTCAAGGCCTCGTGGCCGACCGACGCTTGTCAATCGCAGCATCGTACAGTGCCCGAAGCTCGAACGACGCCGACGGCGCAAACGAAGGCAGGCCCATGGCTTCCACGACAGCATCCAAGATCGATCATCCCAGCGGCGACAACCGGTTCAAGTTGCTCGACCGGACGATCGCCCGTTATCAGTCGCGCGGCGACGCCCTCATCGAGGTTCTGCACTCGGCACAAAGCATTTTCGGCTACCTCGAGAATGACCTGATGGTTTACATTGCCCGGGCTCTTCGGCTTCCGCTGAGCCGGGTCTACGGCGTCGCCACATTCTATCACTTCTTCAACCTGAAACCGAAGGGACGCCACGCTTTCGTTCTGTGCATGGGCACGGCGTGCTATGTAAAAGGGGCTGAGGCGATCCAGAATGCGGTGGCGCAACGGTGCGGCATTCCGTTCGGCCTGACGACGCCCGACGGGGCCGTGTCGCTGGTGTCGGCGCGTTGCATCGGGTCGTGCGGATTGGCGCCCGTGGCCGTTCTCGACGATGCCGTCGCCGGAAAACTGAGCGTCGACGATGCCGTTAAGCGCGTCGGGCAGTGGATCGAAGAACCTGCAGAGGTGCCCTCATGACCATCGAAGAGCTCGAAGATCGGGCCGCCGCTGAGCAACAGCGCCAGCGCGGATTCAAGAAGCGGGTGCTGACGTGCACGGCTGCGGGCTGTGCCTCGTGCGGCGCGGGCAAGGTCGTCGATCAATTCCGCGCCGAAGTGAAGCAACGCGATCTGGCAAAGGAGGTCGAGGTCGTCGAGACCGGCTGCATGGGCCTCTGCGGATCGGGTCCTCTCGTTCGGGTGGCGCCGGACGACACGCTGTATGCCGATGTCGACGTCGAGGCGGCTCGAGCGATCTTTGATCGCCACGTCGTCGGCGGCTCGCCCGTGGCGGGCCGGGCGGTTGATCCATCGATGCCCTTTTTCGCCCGCCAGGTCAAAGTTGTGCTCGAGAATTGCGGACGCATCGACGCGGAGCGCATCGAAGCTTCGATGGCGGAGGGAGGGTACGAGGCTCTGGCCCGCGCGTTGACGGAGATGAAGCCCGAAGAAGTGATCGAGGAGGTGCGGAAGTCCGGACTGCGCGGACGAGGAGGAGCGGGCTACCCCACCGGGCTCAAGTGGTCGATCGTTCGCAAGGCTCAGGGCGAGCAGAAGTACGTCGTCTGCAACGCCGACGAAGGAGACCCGGGCGCGTTCATGGATCGCAGCGTCCTCGAAGGGGATCCACACCGCGTTCTCGAGGGCATGGCGATCGCCGGATACGCCACCGGCGCATCGCAGGGCTACATCTATATCCGGGCGGAGTATCCGCTGGCCATCGACCGGCTGAAGACCGCCATCAAACAGGCCGAGCGCTTGGGACTGCTGGGCAACCGGATCCTGGAATCGGCGTTCAGCTTTCGCGTCGACCTGCGCATCGGCGCCGGCGCGTTTGTGTGCGGAGAAGAGACGGCGTTGATGCGATCGATCCAAGGACGCCGGGGGCGTCCGCGGCCGCGACCGCCGTATCCGTCGGAGAAGGGTCTCTGGGGCATGCCGACATTGATCAACAACGTCGAGACCTACGCAAACATCGCGCCCATCATCCGGAACGGCAGCGCCTGGTTCGCAGCGATGGGAACCCCAAAGAGCCCCGGGACAAAGGTGTTCGCCCTTGCCGGAAAGATCCGGAACACCGGTTTAATCGAAGTGCCGATGGGTATCCCGCTGCGGGAGATCATTGAAGAGATCGGAGGGGGGACACCCCAAGGGACCTCGTTCAAAGCCGCCCAAACCGGAGGACCGTCGGGCGGCTGCATCCCGGCGGAGCATCTCGATCTGCCGGTCGATTATGAATCGCTCCAGTCGGTCGGGTCGATCATGGGAAGCGGTGGGATGATCGTGATGGATTCGACCTCGGACATGGTCGACGTCGCGAAGTTCTTCATGGATTTCAGCGTCGACGAATCGTGCGGCAAGTGCGTACCGTGCCGCGTCGGCACCAAGCAGATCGCATTGTTGCTCGACAAGATCCGCTCGCGCCAGGCCACGCCGGACGACCTGGCGCTTCTGGAAGAGCTCTGCGTGATGGTCAAGGAGACGAGCCTGTGCGGCCTCGGCCAGTCGGCTCCCAACCCGGTCCTGTCGACGCTCCGCTTCTTCCGAAAGGAATACACCGACCTCCTCGTTCCGAAGCTGGTTTTTGCAGCCGAGGACGCGCGTTGAGTCGGACGACCCAACTTTGAAGAGCCTCTCATGTCTGTCATCACCTTTACCATCAACGGCGAGCCGGTCAGCGGCCAGCAGACCGAGAGCATTCTCGAGATCGCTCGCCAGCATGACATTCGTATCCCAACCCTCTGCCATCTCGACGGACTCTCCGACGTTGGCGCCTGTCGGTTGTGCCTGGTCGAGATCGAAGGGACGACGAAGCTCTTCCCCGCCTGTTCGACCTATCCGGCGGAGAACATGGTCGTCCGGACCGAGACTGAAAAGCTGAAACGCTACCGCAGGACCGTCGTCGAGCTTCTTGCCTCCGAGGGGAATCACCAATGCGCCGTCTGCGTCGTGAACAATCATTGCGAGCTGCAGGACCTGGCGTATGAAGTCGGCCTCGAGCATGTGCGGGTCCCGTATCTGTTCCCGAAGAAGGATCTGGACGCGACCCACCGCGACTACATCATCGACCGGAACCGGTGTGTCCTGTGTACGCGATGCGTGCGCGTCTGCCACGAGGTCGAAGGGGCGCACGTCTGGGACATCGCGAATCGCGGCATCAATTGCGAGATCATCGCCGATATGAACCAGCCGTGGGGTTCGTCGGAGAGCTGCACCTCGTGCGGGAAGTGCGTCCTGGTGTGCCCCGTTGGAGCATTGATCGAGAAGGGAGCGACCGTGGCCGAGATGGAGAAGCAACGGACCTTCCTGCCGTACATCATGACCGCCCGCACGAAACACGAATGGATCGCGCGCGCGACCGAGGAGGATTGACATGTCGGAGACACAAAAACCCCGTGTGGCGACCGTGTGGCTCGGCGGATGCTCCGGATGTCACATGTCGTTCCTCGACCTCGACGAACGTCTCATCGAGCTGGCCGACCGTATGACGCTCGTCTTCTCCCCCGTGGCGGATGTGAAGGAGTTTCCGTCCAACGTGGACGTGACGCTCGTCGAAGGGGCTGTGTCGACGCAAGAGCATGCACACATGGCCCGTCTCATCCGAAAGCGTTCGCGATGGATCGTCTCGTTCGGCGACTGTGCGACGACGGGAAACGTCACAGCGCTGAGGAACCGATTCACCGTGGATGAGCTACTCCAGCGTTCCTACCATCAGCTCGCGCCCGGCGGCCCTGCACGTCCGTCCGAGGTCATCAGCCCCCTGACGCCGACTGCGCGTCCTCTGCACGAGGTCATTCCGGTCGATGCCTTTCTGCACGGCTGTCCTCCGACCGCCGACCAGATCTGGTTCGCCGTCGACAACCTGCTGCAGGGCAGGATCCCCGAACTTCCCAACGTGTATCTGCGCTATGGATAAGCCGAACGACACCCGGACCATTGTCATCGACCCGGTCACCCGCATCGAAGGGCACGCCAAGATCACGATCCGGCTGGACGAAAGCGGGAACGTCGCCGAGGCGCGGTTCCACGTCAACGAGTTCCGCGGATTCGAGAAGTTCTGTGAAGGCCGACTCGTCTGGGAGATGCCAGGACTGACCTCGCGTATCTGCGGCATCTGCCCTGCCAGCCACCTCATCGCCTCCGCCAAGGCGGGAGATGCCATCCTCGCCATCCAGATCCCGGAGACGGCGGAGCTATTACGCCGTCTGCTGACGCTGGGACAGTGGATCCAATCTCACGCATTGAGCTTCTTCCATCTGTCGTCGCCCGATTTTCTGCTGGGCTTCGACGCCGACCCGGCGACGCGGAATCTCTTCGGTCTCCTCGCGAACAACAAGGACTTCGTACGCAAAGGTATCCGTTTGCGCAAATTCGGACAGGAGATCATTGCCACTCTTGGTGGACGTCGCATCCATACGCCATGGGCCGTGGCCGGAGGCGTGCGTGATCCACTCAGCGATGACGAGCATCGGGCGATCGCAGTCTGGTTGCCCGAAGCAAAGGCCACCGTGCTCGAAGCGATGTCGACGATCAAGCAGGTGCACGACAAGTTCAAGCGCGAGATCCCCAACTTCGGTAATTTCCGCTCTCTCTATGTGGGATTAGTGGGGGAGGAGGGGGAGCTGGAGTACTATGGCGGCTCCATCCGCGTCAAAGACGGGATGGGCAACACGATCGCCCACCGCATCGACCCCGCGGACTATGCGCAATACTTCGAGGAGAAGGCGGAGACGTGGACCTATCTCAAGGTCCCGTATTACAAGGAGATCGGACATCCGGAGGGCATGTATCGGGTCGGACCGCTGGCGCGGTTGAACATCTGCGATCGCATCGGCACGCCGCTGGCGGAAGCTGAGCGACGTGTGTTTCGCGACCTCGCCGGTGAGGCCGACACGGTGAACAACGCTTTCTACTACCACTACGCGCGAACGATCGAGATGCTGTTCGCGGTCGAGGAAGTGGAACGGCTGCTGGCGCATCCGAAGATCCGGGGGACTCACATCCGTGCCCGCGCCATGATCAACAGCATGACGGGCGTCGGGGCCTGCGAGGCGCCGCGCGGCACCCTCTTCCATCACTACGAGGTGGACGAGAACGGCGTGCTCCGGAAAGTGAACATGCTCATCGCCACCGCCCAGAACAACATGGCGATGAATCGAACGGTGCAGCAGCTCGCGGCCCGATACCTTGACGGCAAGAAGGTGACCGAAGGCCTGCTGAATCGCATCGAGGCCGGTATCCGGTGCTACGACCCCTGCCTTTCGTGCTCAACCCACGCCGCGGGACGGATGGCCATGCACGTCAGCCTGATCGGGAACGACGGAGCGCTGATCGACGAGCGCCGACGCTGATGGATCGCACGCTGATCATTGGCATCGGAAACGAACTTCGGGGCGACGATGCGGCGGGTGTCGTTGCCGCGCGCCGCCTTGCGGAACGGAATCCGGCAGCGCATCTGAAGATCGTGCACCAGTTGACCGCCGAGATGGCATTGGGACTCGGCGACTATTCGACTGTTCTGTTCTTGGACGCCGATGTCGAGGCATCAGAACCGACATGTCGGCCGGTCGAGCCCGCCTTCGACCGAATGACGGTCGACCCGCACCGCATGACCGCCGCGCAGCTTCTTGTGATCGCGCGTGCTCTCGATGAGCCCCTGCCGCGATATGCCTTCGAGGTTGGCCTACCCGCCTGCCGTTTTGAGCACGGAGAACCCCTCTCAAGGGTCGCGAGCGAAGGGGTCGATTCCATGCACGCTTGCGTCGCCGGACTCTTCGAGGATGAAGCCGTCCGCACGTGACCGCAACAGCGTCTCTCCGGCCTACGCCTGCACTCCCCGACCCGTCGATGGACAACGCACTTCGTTGCGCAGTCCCCCACTTTTGGCTATATTGAAAAGACCGTGTAGAAGCGGTCTTGTATACTGCTTCTAACAATTTCAGCCGGAGAGGTGGCCGAGTGGCTGAAGGCACAGGTTTGCTAAACCTGCATAGGGGGTCAACTCCTATCGAGGGTTCGAATCCCTCCCTCTCCGCAGTACGGCGACGCTGCAACAGGAAACACTCGAGGCACAGTCGAACGCCCATGAAGATCATCGCGTAGCGATGATCTCCTGATGTCAGGAGAGGTTGATCACCGCCCCGCGGTGCCGTTCGACGTCTTCCAATTGTGCCTTGTTGCGGCCCTTGCGTTATCTGACAAAGTCCCGTGTCGGTCATTGGGCGACCCTGAGTCGCCTTTCTCATATTCGCCGAACCCTCCAGCCCCCGGTATGTCGGTCCGCGTCCGCTTTGCTCCAAGTCCCACCGGTTACCTCCACGTCGGCGGTCTGCGAACCGCGCTGTATAATTACCTCTTCGCAAAACACCACGGCGGCTCGTTCGTTCTTCGCATTGAAGACACCGACCAGTCTCGCAAGGTCGAAGGGGCTGTCGAGAATCTGATCAGCACGCTGCGATGGGCCGGACTGGACTACGACGAAGGGCCGGAGAAGGGGGGGGGCTACGGTCCATACGTTCAGTCCGAGCGCCTGAGTCTGTATCGTGAGCATGCGAAGCAATTGGTCGATGCCGGCAAGGCGTACTACTGTTTCTGCACCCCGGAGCGGCTCGATGAACTGCGGCAGAGGCAGCAGGCTCTCAAGCTGCCGCCGTCGTACGACCGGCGTTGCCGCGACCTTCCACGCGAAGAATCTTCAAGGCGGGTGGCTGGGGGGGAGGGGCACGTCGTCCGCATGAAGGTGCCGATCGGCGGGGAGATGACGTTCGACGACCGCATTCGCGGCAAGGTGACGATCGCCCACAAGGTCCTGGACGACCAGGTTCTGCTCAAGTCCGACGGGTACCCGACGTATCATTTGGCCGTGGTCGTCGACGACCACCACATGGCTATCACCCACGTCATCCGCGGCGAAGAATGGCTGCCGAGCACGCCGAAGCACATTCTGCTGTATCAGTACTTTGGGTGGGATATCCCGGAATTTGCCCATCTGCCGTTGTTGCTGAATCCCGACCGCTCCAAACTGAGCAAGCGCCAGGGTGATGTGGCCGTCGAAGACTACCGCGCGAAAGGCTACTTGCGCGATGCCATCGTCAATTTCGTCGCCTTTCTCGGATGGAATCCCGGCGACGAGCGCGAACTTTTTACGCTGGAGGAGCTCATTCGCGATTTTTCGCTCGAGAGGGTTGGCAAAGCGGGAGCCGTGTTCAATGTCGAAAAGCTGCAGTGGCTGAACCAACAGCACTTGCGCCGCCAGCCAACGGACGCGCTCGTGCCCCACGTACGACAGCTCATTTCGGATCGCGGCTGGGACATCCCGCGCGATGAGACGATCGGCCGGGCCATCGACCTGATGCGCGAACGCGTCACCTTTGTACACGACTTCGTCGAATTCAGCGACTACCTGTTCCGCGACCCCGTGCGATACGATCCCGAGGCGCGCGCGAAGAGCTGGCCGGACGGAGCGACCGATCGCGTGCGCCAGTTTGCTGATCGCCTCGAGGCGCTGTCGACGTTCGACCATCCCTCCATCGAATCGGCGCTCAAGGAGCTTGCCGAACAACTGCAGATCAAGCCCGGACTGCTCGTTCATCCCACGCGGTATGCGCTCTCCGGCAAGACCGTGGGTCCGGGATTGTACGAGATGATGGAGTTCCTGGGCAAAGAGGTCGTACTGCGTCGGCTTCGTCTCGCCGTCGCCACCCTGGGCTGATCATGGCACGTTCAACCCCTCCCGACGTCATCCGGCTTCGCAACGCCGTGTTCTATGCCTATCACGGCGTCCTGACCGATGAGCAAAACCTCGGCGGCAAGTTCGAGGTTGATGTCGACCTCTTCGGCGACCTGTCGCGTGGAGCGAAGTCAGATCATCTGCGCGATACGGTCGACTATACCAAGGTCTACGAGGCCATTCGCGCCTCCGTCATGGGGAAGAAGTACTTTCTGCTGGAAGCGCTCGGCGAGACCATCGCTCGAACGATCCTCAAAGACTTTCGGAGGATCTCGGTGGTGACGGTTCGCGTTCGAAAGCCCGGGGCTCCCATCAAAGGCGTCGTCGATACCGTGGAAGTAGAGGTCACTCGACGAAGGGCCTGAGACGTGGCACGCTGTTACATCAGCCTTGGGTCGAATACCGGCGACCGGCTCGGATCCCTCCGCTCGGCCGTCGGCGAATTGCGCTCCATGCTCGACCTCGAGGTGCGTAAGGTCTCATCGTGCTATGAGACGGAGCCGGTGGGGCTAAAGGATCAGCCCGACTTTCTGAATGCGGTCGTCGAGGTCCGGACGTCGCTGTTCCCGGCCGAGCTGCTTCGGCGCCTGAAGATCGTCGAGCAGCGGCTGGGACGGACGACGGGGGTGCGTTGGGGCCCGCGCGAGATCGACCTCGACCTGCTGTTCTGGGGAGACCAGATGCTGACCGGACCCCCGATCGACGTACCGCACCCGGAAGCGCGGAACCGCCGATTCGTTCTGACGCCCCTGGCGGAGATCGCGCCGTTCGTGAACGACCCCCGTACCGGCAAGCGATTCATCGACCTGCTCGAGGAGTGTCCCGGGCAGGAACGCGTGACGGCCATTCAGGAAAGCGTATGACGGACAAAGAGCCGAAATTGCAGCTACCCGCCGAGATCCGGCACATCGCCATCGAGGGGGTCATCGGCGCGGGAAAGACGACGCTGGCACGCATGCTCTCCGAGCGGCTGGGGGCCCGACTGGTGCTTGAGAAGTTCGAGGAGAATCCGTTCCTGCCGAAGTTCTACGAAGACCCCGAGCGCTATGCGTTTCAAACGCAGATCTTCTTCCTGCTCAGCCGTTACCGGCAGCAGCAGGACTTGTTCCAGGCCGACCTGTTCCACTCGCATGTCATCTCCGACTACATCTTCGAGAAGGACAAGATCTTTGCGTATCTCACCCTTCAGGACGAAGAGCTGAAGCTCTACGAGAGTCTCCTCGGGTCGATCGAGAAGAACATCCCCCAGCCCGATCTTGTCATCTATCTCCAGTCGAGCGTCGACCGGCTGATGAAGAACATCCGCATACGCGGGCGCGAGATGGAAGAGAACATGTCGGAAGATTACATCCGCGAGTTGAACGAGGCCTACAACTATTTCTTCTTCCGCTACAAGTCGGCGCCACTTCTCATCGTACGTTCGACGGACATCGACTTCGTCAACAAGAAGGTGGATTTCGACGATCTGCTGAACCAGATCCTGCGTCCGAACAAGGCGCCCGTGGAGTACTACAACCCCTCCCCAAGCCGCTGATGCTGCGCTATACCTTGCTCGTCATCCTCCGGTCGATCCTTGCCGTCGTCCTGCTCTTTGCGCTCTTTCGCCTTCTGCGGCGAACGTGGCGCTCCTTCTGGGAAGGCTTGCGGGGGACGAAGGAGGCGCCCCCCGTGCCTCAGGGTCGTCCGACTCGACCGAAGGTCGAATACCAAGACCTGAGGGATGCTTCCTTCAAGGAGGAGAAGCGACCTTCCTGACGCGCCGCAACCGCTTGTCCCTCCGTCCACACCCCCACCTCACTTCTTGGTATTCTTGAAAAAAACCCCCATATTTTCTCGATTAGAACGAATTCGACCTTCGACATGGGACGGATCTATATTGAAGACCTCGGCCAGCACGTCGGACAGGATGTGCAGCTCCATGGCTGGCTGTACCACAAGCGCTCGAGCGGGAAGATCCGATTCCTCCTGCTAAGAGACGGTACGGGTATCATCCAAGGGGTCATGGTCAAGGGGCAGGTGGACGATGCCGCCTTTTCCCTCTTTGACGAACTGACACAGGAATCATCGTTCATGATGCAGGGGAAGGTCCGCAAGGACGATCGCGCTCCTGGCGGGTTTGAACTGGACGTGACGGGTCTGAAGGTCTACCAGATCGCCAAGGACTATCCGATCACCCCGAAAGAACACGGCATCGAATTTCTTGCGGACCGTCGCCACTTGTGGCTGCGATCGGCCCGACAGCACGCGATCATGCGAGTGCGCCATCGCGTCATCAAGGCCATCCGGGACTTCTTCGACGGCCGCGGATTCACCCTTGTCGACAGCCCGATCCTGACCCCTGCCGCGTGCGAAGGGACCAGCACGCTGTTCGAAACCCCGTATTTCGACCTGGGCAGCGCCTACCTGACCCAATCGGGGCAGCTCTACGCCGAGGCCGGTGCGATGGCGCTCGGCAAGGTGTATTGCTTCGGTCCGACCTTCCGCGCTGAAAAATCCAAGACCCGTCGGCATCTGACGGAGTTCTGGATGGTGGAGCCGGAAGTGGCCTTCAATGACCTGAACGACAACATGGACCTTGCCGAGGATTTTCTCGAGTACATCGTCCAATCGGTCTTGAGGGATAAGGCCGCCGAGCTGAAGACGCTCGAACGCAATACGGCCAAGCTCGAATCAGTGCGAAAGCCGTTCCCACGCATCTCCTACGATGAAGCCGTCGAGATCCTTAAGAAGAAAGGTGTGGCGTTCGAGTGGGGCAATGACTTCGGCGGGACCGACGAGACGCTTATTTCCGAGGAATTCGACCGGCCGGTCATGGTCCATCGCTATCCTTCGGCCGTCAAGGCCTTCTACATGAAACGCGATCCACAGAATCCCAATGTGGCTTTGGCCGTCGACGTGCTCGCCCCCGAAGGGTACGGAGAGGTCATTGGTGGAAGCCAGCGCGAAGATGACATCGATCTGCTCCTGAAACGGATCGAGGAGCATCAATTGCCCCGCGAGGCGTTCGAGTGGTATCTCGACCTTCGCCGCTTCGGTTCCGTGCCCCATGCCGGCTTCGGCCTGGGCATTGAGAGGACCGTCTCGTGGATCTGCGGTTTGGAACACATCCGCGAGACGGTGCCCTTCCCCCGTATGATCTATCGCCTGACGCCTTGACGATGCTTTCCATCCGCGACCTCCGGAAGACGTTCGATCGTGTCGTGGCTGTCGACGGCATCTCGTTCGACGTGCGGCGCGGAGAACTGTTCGGTCTGCTCGGTCCCAACGGAGCGGGAAAGACGACGACGATCCGGACGGTGCTGGACATTATCAAGCCCGACAGCGGCGTCATCAGCTTCGACGGCAAGCCGTTCACGCGCGAGCTGTGGAACAGCATCGGTTACCTGCCGGAAGAGCGGGGACTTTACAAGAAGTCGAAGGTCATCAGCGCCATCCTCTACTTCGCCGCCCTGAAAGGTATGACCGAGGCCGAGGCGAAGCCTCGGGCCGTGCAATGGCTCGAGCGATTCGCCCTTGCCGACGTCGCCCACCGGCGTGTGGAAGAGCTGTCGAAAGGGAACCAGCAGAAGGTTCAGCTCATCACCTCTCTCATCCACAGTCCGCAGCTGCTCATCCTCGACGAACCGTTCTCCGGCCTCGACCCCGTCAACCAGATCCTCCTCAAGGATATCCTGCAAGACCTGCGCAACCAGAATATCGCTATCGTCTTCTCTACGCATCAGATGGAGCAGGTGGAGAAGCTGTGCGACGAGATCATCCTGATCCACAAGGGACGTGCCGTCGTGCAGGGACGGATCCGCGACGTGAAACAGGCGCACGGGTCAAACACGGTGCATCTGGAATTTGAGGGCGACGGCGCATTCCTCCGGTCCATCGACCACGTGAAGCGGGCAGAGGTCTATCCGAATGAAGCGGAGCTCGAACTGGCCGACCCCGCTCAAAGTCAGTCGATCCTGCAGGCGGCGTCGGCCCGCCTGCGGGTGAAGCGGTTCGAGGTCCTGGAGCCTTCGCTCGAGTCGATCTTTGTCCGTTCGGTCGGCGGTCACGAGACCCTCGAGAAGGCTGCGTCGAAGAAGATCGAGGCGGCCGCTCCGCGTCGGTCGGTCTCGGGCGACAAGGAGGTGCGCAAGGCGCTGGTCAGCATGGCGATCGCGGCCGTGATGGCTGCCTTCTTTATCGGCAAGGGGGCCGTCGATGGACATCTTGACCCGTCGATGGTGGCGCTGTGGGCCGCCGTTTTTGCGTTCACCGGCTTCCGGTACGTGCAGGCGCGAAAGAAGGCCGGGCGTTCCGCCCCGGGAGGGACTGTATGAGCAAGCTCTTCACGGTGGCGAAGTGGGAGTTCCTCGAGAAGGTCAAATCGAAGGCGTTTCTCATCTCGCTATTGCTCATGCCGGTCATTGTCGTCGGTATGGGCGTTCTGCCTGGACTGCTGGCGACCAAGGAGGACGACCGAACGCTCGTCATCGGCGTCATCGATGAGACGGGCGCCATTGCAGCGCCGTTGGCCGAGCGTATCGAGGAGAAGTACCGAAAGGAGGACGGACAACCACAGTATGTCGTCCGGAACCTCGGCACCGACGGCGGACTGGAGGCGCGACGTGATGAGGCGGTACGCCTGCTCGCGGAGGAACAGCTCGAAGGCTTCCTCGTCATCCCGGCGTCGGTCGCCGACAGCGGGAACGTAGTCTACCGCGCTCGGAATATCGGCAACTTTCGCATCCAGGAGCGATTCTCTCGTACGATCGAGGAACTCATCACGGAACAACGGATGTCGGCGGAAGGGCTGGATGTGCGAAGGATCCGGGCACTGACGGCCGAGATCAACCTCCGGTCGATCAAGGTGAATGAGAAGGGGGAGGAGTCAGAGTCGGGATTCCTCCAGACGTTCTTCACGTCGTACATCGCCCTCATGATGCTGATGTTCATGGTCATGACCTCCGGACAGCTGCTGATCAGGAGTGTGGTGGAGGAGAAGCAGAATCGGGTGATCGAAGTGCTCCTGTCGTCGTGCTCCTCGCGCGAGCTCATGGCGGGCAAGATCCTTGGACTGAGCGGACTGGGCCTCGTTCAGCTGGGACTGTGGGCCCTCGGGCTGCTTGCGGTAATGCTCAAGACCCAGCAGTTGGTGGCGGCCCCGGACGTCATGCTCCTGACCCTGCTGTACTTCCTGCTCGGGTATTTCCTTTATGCAGGCATTTTTGTGGCGGCGGGCGCTCCGGTGACCACGGAGCAAGAGGCGCAGCAGATCACCAGCTACGTCAGTCTGATGCTCGTCTTTCCGATCGTGCTGGCGGTGCCGGCAATGCAGAACCCTGACGCGACGTATATACGCGTGCTGTCATTCATCCCTCTGCTGACGCCGGCCTTCATGGTATTGCGCATGCCGATCCAGATGCCGCCGATGTGGGAGATCCTTGCGACGCTCGGTCTCTTGGCCGCCTCGGTTGTCGGTATAATGTGGGTGGCGGGGAAGATCTTCCGTATCGCCATTCTCGTCTACGGCAAGAAGCCGTCGTTCCGACAGTTGTGGGCGTGGGCGAGAGAGAGTTAAGTATTCCAATAGTCGATTGACGTTTGACGATCTACGATTCTCGATTCACGGGGCATTGCGGATATCAAAGGAACACACCGTGACACTTGAACAACTGATGTTCTACACGCTGGGGACAGTGGCGGTCGGGTCCGGAGTACTGGTGGTGACCCGGCGGAACCCGATCATGTCGGCCTTGTCGCTCGTCCTCAATTTCTTCTGTCTCGCCGGGCTGTACCTGACGCTGAACGCCCAGTTCATCGCCGTCATCCAGATCATCGTGTACGCCGGCGCGATCATGGTGCTCTTCCTGTTCGTCATCATGCTCCTGAACCTGCGCGACGAGCGGGCCTTGTGGGAAGGGCTTTCGGCCCGGAAGGTCATCGGCGCCGGCCTGGTGTTCGGGCTGCTGCTGCAGGTGCTCTACATCCTGATCAATTCCGCGGGGGGCTTCCCGCAGAAGGATGCTGCTCTGGCCGTCTCGATCGGAACGGTGGAGGTCATCGGTGTCCAGCTCTTTACGACGTTCCTCTTTCCCTTCGAGGTGACGTCGCTCCTGCTCACGGCCGCGATCGTCGGCGCCGTGCTCCTTGCCAAAAAGAAACTCGACTGATCGCCCATGGTTCCCCTGAGTCACTACCTGGTCCTGAGCGCCGTCCTTTTCATGACCGGCGCCGTCGGCGTGCTGGCGCGTCGGAACGCCATCATCGTCTTCATGTCGATCGAACTGATGCTGAACTCCGTCAACCTCACTCTCGTTGCGTTCTCGAGCTTCCTCGGCAATGTCACCGGTCAGATCTTCGTGTTCTTCGTCATGACCGTGGCGGCGGCCGAGGCCGCCGTGGGCTTGGCGATCATCATCGCCATCTATCGCCGTAAGCAGACGCTCAACCTCGACGAGATCAATATCTTGAAATGGTAGAGCAGACCCGTTTGAGAATGCTCATCTTTCCATCGCGCTGATGCCATGATCCCGTACGCACCTCTCATCGTCCTGTTCCCGCTCGTCGGCTTCCTGATCATCGGCCTGACGGGATGGAAATACCGTTCTGAACGCCTCATCGGCATCCTCGGTAGCGGCGCGGTCGGCCTGTCGTTCGCCCTCGCCGTCGGGGTGATGATGGAGATGGCCGCGCTTCCCGTCGACGCCCGCCGCTGGACCGTAGAGGTATTTCCGTGGATCGATACGTTCACAGGGTCGTCCGGTTCCTTCGGGATCTCGGTCGCCTATCAGTTCGATCAATTGTCCATGCTCATGACGCTTGTCGTGACCGGCGTCGGATTCCTCATCCATGTCTATTCGATCGGGTACATGCATGGCGACGGCGGCTACTGGCGCTTCTTCGCGTATCTGAACCTTTTCATTTTTATGATGCTCAACCTCGTCCTTGCGGACAATTTCCTTCTGATGTTCCTGGGATGGGAGGGCGTCGGACTCTGCTCGTACTTGCTCATCGGATTCTGGTATGAGAAGACCTTCACCGGCGACGCCGGCAAGAAGGCCTTCATTGTGAACCGGATCGGCGACTTCGGGTTCTTGTTGGGGATGCTCCTCATCTTCAAGACCTTCGGAAGTCTCGAATTCACGGCCGTCATGAGCGGCGCGAGCGTGATGACCGCCGGCTCCGCAGTCGCGTTCTGGATCGGCCTTCTCTTGTTCATCGGCGCCACGGGCAAGTCGGCGCAGATCCCGCTGTTCGTGTGGCTTCCCGACGCCATGGCCGGACCGACGCCCGTCAGCGCGCTCATCCACGCTGCGACCATGGTGACAGCCGGCGTGTACATGGTGGCGCGGTGCTCCCCGTTGTATGCGCTCGCTCCCGATGCGCTGCTCATCGTGGCCATCGTCGGAGCGGTGACGGCGGTCTTTGCGGCAACGATCGGTCTTGTCCAGAACGACATCAAGAAGGTCCTGGCCTATTCGACCGTCAGCCAGCTTGGCTACATGTTCCTGGCGATGGGCGTGGCGGCATTCGGCGCCGGCATCTTCCACGTCATGACGCACGCGTTCTTCAAGGCGCTCCTGTTCCTTGGCTCGGGTGCTGTCATTCACGGCATGCACGAGGAGCAAGACATCCAGAACATGGGCGGGCTGAAGAAGTACATGCCGGTGACCTGGGCGACCTTCCTGATCGGTGCCATCGCCATCGCGGGCATACCCCCGTTCGCTGGCTTCTTCTCGAAGGACGAGATCCTTTGGTATGCTTTTTCGAGCGATCTGGGTTCGCCGGTGCTCTGGGTCCTCGGAGCCCTTGGCGCGCTCATGACCGCGTTCTACATGTTCCGGCTCGTCTACCTGACCTTCTACGGCAAGGAGCGGTTCGACCATCACCGCTTGCATCCGCATGAGGCGCCGAAAACGATGACGGTGCCGCTGATAGTGCTGGCATTCCTTTCGGTCGTTGGAGGATTTCTTGGTGTACCCGCCGCGCTCGGAGGCGGTAACATCATCGGCGAATGGCTTGAACCGGTCTTCGCTCCGGCCCACCGCACCCTGATGCTCTCGGGCCACGGTTCGCATACCGCAGAGTATATCCTCATGACCCTCTCGGTGCTGATCGCCGGCGCGGGCATCTACCTTGCGCGTCGCTGGTACTTCGAGCAACCCGGGGTGCCTAACGCGATCGCGGCCAGATTTCCCCGCATCTACCGCGTTCTGTGGAACAAGTACTACGTCGACGAGGCCTACGATGCCGCGATCGTCCGGCCGATCCTTAAGACCTCCGACGCCTTCCTCTGGAAGGTGTTCGACGTCAAGGTCATCGATGGTGCGGTGAACGGCTCGGGTTGGGTGACGCAGATCGTCGCCTCCTGGCTGCGCAAAATCCAGACAGGCGTTGCACAGTCCTATGCCGTCCTTCTCGTCGGCGGCATTCTGGTCGTCGTTTCGGCACTCCTCTTCTTCTGACAACGATCTTTCGCCCGAGTCATGTTCTCGAACCTGCTGAGTCTGACCATCTTCCTGCCGCTGGCCGGCATCTTCGTGCTGGCGTTCATGAAGAACGAACATGTGCGCGCGGCGCGCATGACCGGTCTCGTCGTAACGCTGACAACCTTCGTCGTTTCGCTCGGTCTGTGGGCGGGCTTTGACCTCGGCGATCCCGCATTCCAGTTCGTCGAAAAGGCCGTGTGGATACCGTCGTTGAACGTCAGCTATCACGTTGGCATCGATGGCATGGCGCTGGTCCTGATCGTCCTGACGACCTTCCTCACCCCTGTGGCCCTCCTCGGGACGTGGAGGTCGATCGATCATCGGTTGCGCGACTATACGATGATGGTCCTGGCCCTCGAAGTGGGCATGGTCGGCGTCTTCGCCGCGCTCGACACCTTCCTGTTCTACGTGTTCTGGGAGGCGATGCTGATCCCAATGGTCTTCATCATCGGGCTTTGGGGCGGGCAAGACCGCGTGTATGCCGCCGTCAAGTTCTTCCTGTATACCCTGTTTGGGTCGTTGCTGATGCTCGTGGCGATCCTCGCGCTTGGCTACTATGCGTCGCAACAGCCGGGTGGACAATTCACGACCGACCTGACCGTGCTCACGAGCGTCGGCCCGCGCCTCTCATCGAGCGTGCAGATGTGGCTCTTCCTGGCATTCGCGCTTAGCTTCGCGATCAAAGTGCCGTTATTCCCGCTGCATACCTGGCTGCCCGATGCGCACGTTCAAGCGCCAACAGCCGGTAGTATTCTGCTCGCCGGCGTCCTCCTGAAAATGGGGACGTATGGCTTCATCCGGTTCTGTCTGCCGCTCTTTCCGCATGCCTCGCTGACAGCCATGCCGGTCGTCGCCGTTCTGGCCGTCATCGGTATCGTCTATGGCGCGCTGGTCGCCATGGTTCAGACCGACATCAAGAAGCTGGTCGCCTATTCATCGGTCTCGCATCTGGGATTCGTCATGCTCGGCATCTTCTCGATGACGGAGGAGGGGGTGCAGGGGGCCATCATCCAGATGGTCAATCACGGGCTCTCGACAGGTGCCCTCTTCATGCTGGTCGGATTTGTGTATGACCGGACGCACAGCCGCGCGATCGCCGACTACGGCGGCCTGGCCAAGGTGATGCCCGTATACGCGGTCGCGATGATGCTCATGACCCTTTCGTCGATCGGCCTGCCCGGCTTGAACGGGTTCGTCGGGGAATTCCTGATCATGCTCGGGGCGTTCCGGTCGGTCGCGCTCGGGTCGGTCGCCTATACCGTCGTGGCTGCCACGGGCGTGATCCTCTCGGCCGTCTACATGCTGTGGATGTATCAGCGGGTGTTCCTCGGACCGGTTCGCGACGGCGGCAAGTACCACGGAGAATTCGTACTCGACCTAGATCGACGTGAGATCGGGTCGTTGATCCCCATCGCCGTCTTCATCGTCTGGATCGGGGTGTACCCGGGGACGTTTCTGAGTGTCTCGGCTCCGGCGGCCAAGAAGGTCGTGACGCTCATCGAGCAGGTACGCCGCGGCACGGTGCCGAACGTGGCTTCGACCGGGTCTGTTGAGCTGCCGCCGAGCCGCTGATGGTGCTCAAGCGCCGACGAAGAGAGTTGTTGGCCTGGTATGCCGGGGTGTCGTTGCTGGTCCTGGCGGTGGCCAATGCTGTTCCAGAGGTGTGGGACGGGGTCCATGCCGTGGACGCAACTCCATGGCTTTCGCTTCCATTCGTCGTCCTGCTCCTTTCGATCGCCGCGGCGCCGTTCATCAACCGGCATTGGTGGGAGGCCAACTACGCGTCCGTCGCGCTTACGCTCGGCGTCATCGTCGCGGGCGTGTACACCACGGCGTACGGAGCGGGTCTGCGGGTTGCGCACACGTTCGCCGAGTATATCAGCTTCATCTCGCTGATCGGTTCGCTGTTCGTCGTTGCCGGAGGCATCCACATCGGCGTACGGGGCCGCGCGACGCCGGAGGAGAATGTCGTCGTTCTGGCATTGGCGGCCGTTCTGGCCAATGTCCTTGGGACCACCGGTGCCTCGATGGTCTTCATCCGTCCGTATCTGCGGATGAATCGTTCCCGGTTCCGGCCGTTCCATGGAGTGTTCTTCATCTTTCTCGTCAGCAACATCGGCGGGGGTTTGACGCCGATCGGTGATCCGCCGCTGTTCCTGGGCTACCTGAAGCACATTCCGTTCTTCTGGGTGGCCGATCGCGTCGGGGTTGTCTGGCTTCTGACGATGGTGCTGGTCCTGGCCATGTTCTACGTCGTCGACCGGCGTTCGTTCCAACATCTTCCACACCGTTCACAGGATGCGGCTCATGCGCCCGACGAGACACGCGTCTCGGGGGTGCACAATATCGTGTTTCTCTTTGTGATCGTGGCGGCCGTCTTCATCGAGGCCCCGGCCCCGCGGATGCTGCGCGAAGTGGTCATGTGGGGCGCCGCGCTGGCTTCGCTCATCACGACGCGCGGCGACATCTATCATCACAATGAGTTCACGTTCGCTCCGGTGCGCGAAGTGTCATTCCTGTTCGCCGGGATCTTTCTGACGATGATCCCTGCGCTGGATTGGCTGGCGCTTCATGCGGCCTCGGTCGGTTTGACGACCCCGGGGCAATTCTACTGGGCGACGGGTGTCTTGTCCAGCGTGCTCGACAATGCGCCGACGTATCTGAACTTCCTCAGCACGGCGTTCGGTCTGCACGGAGCTTCGCTCGATAACGCTGCCCACATGGCAGCCATGCTGGGGAGCGCGACGCCGGAATCGCTCGGCTTGGTCAACCCCCTGCCGGGGGCGGTCCTTGCCATCACGGCCGGATCGTCGCAGTTCATTGTGGCGGTCTCGGTGTCATCGGTCTTCTTTGGGGCCATGACATACATCGGCAACGGGCCGAACTTCATGGTCAAGTCGATCGTCGAGGCGTCGAAGTTGCCGGCGCCGGGTTTCTTCGAATATGTCTGGAAATACGCCGTACCGGTGTTGCTGCCGGTCTATGCGCTCATCTGGTTCCTGTTCTTCCGTGCCGGCTGACGGTGCGGTCCATCGGCGGTCGTTTCCGACGCCTCAAACGTGCTCGAACGTATGCTGACGTACACCGATCTTACGCTCACAATGCCGCTGTTCTCGCTGACCGTGACGGTCCTGCTCATCATCATCGCCGAGGCCGCTCGAGTGGGCCGGGCCCGGTTCTCGAACTTCCTGGCGATCACGGGGCTGATCGTAACGGCCTTGCTCGCAGGCCTCAATCTGAGGGAGAGTGGCCAGGCGTTCCAGGGGATGGTCATGACGGACGCCACGACCTCGTACGTCATGATGCTGCTGTCGCTGGCCGGCATCATCACCTCGCTGGTGGCGCGGCCCTACTTCGAGCACCGCGACGCCCACCGCGGAGAATTCTATGTCCTCCTGCTCTTCGCCGTCATCGGCATGTCGCTCATGGCGTCGGCGAACGATCTCATCACGCTGTTCCTCGGCATTGAATTGATGTCGTTCTGTCTGTATGTCATGTCCGGTTTCGAGCGGACGAAGGACAAGCAGAACGAATCGGCTCTGAAGTATTTCCTTCTGGGGTCGTTCGCCAGCGCATTCCTGCTGTACGGCATGGCCCTCATCTACGGTTCGGTCGGCAGCACCAACTTCGACGCCATCGCGCGCGCGTATGCCGGTCTGTCGAATCAGCCGCTCTTCCTCCTTGGGACGGCGCTCCTGATCGTCGGGCTTGGATTCAAGGTCGCGGCCGTTCCCTTCCATATGTGGGCTCCCGACGTCTACGAAGGCGCGCCGACGGTCGTCACCGGGTTCATGGCCACGGCGGCGAAGTCGGCGGCCTTCGCGGCCCTGGCCATCGTGATGATCCGCACCTTCGATGTGGCGGGTAGTGCCACCGCCGACGTGCTCGCCTTGCTGTCGGCGGCATCGATGATCCTGGGGAATATTGTCGCCATCGCCCAGACGAACCTCAAGAGAATGCTGGCATACTCCTCCATCGCTCACGCAGGATATCTGCTGACGGGTGTGGCCGCCGGCAGTGCCGAGGGATTTGCCGGTGTGTTCCTGTATCTGACGGCCTACACGGCCACGACGCTGGGAGCGTTCGCCGTGATCGGATGGCATGAGCGCTCCAATGACGAGGGAACCTCGCTCGACGACTACACCGGCCTGGGCCGGCATCAGCCCGTGCTGGCGGCCGTGATGGCGCTCTTCATGTTCTCACTCACCGGCATTCCGCCGTTTGCCGGATTCATCGGCAAGTACTATGTGTTCATGGCCGCCGTCCGCGCCGACCTCACCTGGCTGGCCGTCGTCGGCGTCTTGACGAGCGCAGTGTCGGCATACTACTATCTTCGTGTCATCGTCATGATGTACTTCCGCGACCGGGATGGCGACCACATTCCATTGCCGCGGATCCCCGTCATGATGGCGCTCGGCTTGACCGCCCTGCTTGTCATCGTCGTCGGAGTCCTACCTTCGACGGTGTTGCAGCTCTTTGTTCCGGCGCCCTGATCCCCACACGAGGGCAACCATGCTGACGGTTGTCTCGGCGGCGGAGATGCGGCGGTGCGATGAGACCGCCATCCGCCGGTTCAAGATCCCCGGCCTCCTGCTGATGGACCGCGCCGGTATGGCCGCGGCACATTGGCTTCTTCGACACTTCTCTCCGTTGCGTGACCGCAACGTTCTGATCGTCTGTGGCCCCGGCAACAACGGAGGCGACGGCTTTGTGGTCGCCCGCACACTGGCCAATCACGGCGCCCGCGTCACCGTGGTCCTGGTCGCCAGGACCTCCGCGCTTCGCGGTGACGCTGCGTCCCACTTCTCACTGCTTCAACGCGAGGCGCGAGCTCTCCCCGGACGGTTGTCGATCGTCCCGTTCGGACGGGCTAGCGCTCACAGCACATCACCTCCCGCGCTCGTCGTCGACGCGTTGTTCGGTACCGGATTCCACGGCAAGCCGCGGGGCACCGCTGCGCGGGCCATCGAATGGATCAACGGCCTTGGCGCGCCCGTTGCCTCATTGGATATCCCCTCGGGTGTGAACGCCACCACCGGCGTCGCGGAGGGTGCGGCTGTTCGCGCATCGGCGACGGTCACGTTCGGTCTGCTTAAGACAGGACTACTGCTGAATGCGGGTCGCGAACGATCGGGGCACGTGACATGCGTCGACATCGGGCTTCCGTCGGCCGTGTCGGGAGATCGCCGGTTGCGCACCCGCATGGTGCAGCAAAGCGATCTCTCCATCGTCCTCGGTCCCCGGCCGCACCGGCTGCACAAATACTCGGCGGGCAAGGTCCTGTTGATCGCGGGTTCGAAAGGCTACACCGGCGCCGCAACGCTGGCGGCACTGTCAGCGCTTCGCACGGGGGCAGGCGCGGTCGTCGTCGCACATCCGGAATCGATCCATCCGGTGCTGGCCCGCAAATTGACCGAGCCGATCCTACAGCCGCTGCCTTCATCCAGCGACGGCTCATTTGCGCCCGAAGCGCTTCCGGCCGTTCTGGAACGGTGTACATGGGCCGATGCGGTCGTCGTCGGTCCGGGTCTGGGACGCTCCTCGTCCGCCGCCGCATTTCTCGAAGGATTGCTGGACCGTTGCGAACGGCCGACGGTGATCGATGCCGATGCTTTGACGCTGATGGCCGAATTTGGCCGGAGGGGATGGTACGGGAAGGATTGGATCCTCACGCCGCATGCCGGGGAGTTTGGCCGCTTGGCCGGCTTGACAGCCGAAGGCGCAGAATCGGATCGGGTGGAAGCGGTCCGCACGCTGGCACGACGGCAACGCCGGACGGTCGTCCTCAAAGGATCACCGACGTGTACGGCCTCGCCGGATGGACTGGTGGCCATCAACAGTTCGGGAAACGAGGGCATGGCGACCGTCGGCTCGGGTGACGTCCTTGCCGGCGTCATCGGAGGATTGTGCGCGCAAGGGAAGGATCCTTTCACCGCCGCGTGGAGCGGCGTCTGGCTGCACGGCCGGGCGGGAGATCTGGCCAAGGGACGTTACGGAGGGCGGTCGTTGCTCGCAGGCGATCTCCTGGAGCACCTACCGCAGGCGCTGCGCGATGGAGGAGAGCCCGGTTGAGAGAAGCGGTGAGGAATCAAGGACCGCTGGTGGCGTGGGCGGTCACGATCTTTGTGTTGTCCTCGCTGCCGCAGGTCTCGCGGGTGCCGTTGCCGTACCACCTGGACAAACTGGTACATGCGGTCGTGTACGGCATCCTGGCCTGGACAGCGCAGCGCGCCTTCTTTCACCAATCGTGGTGGCCGGCGGGTCGCACCTGGTCGATCGCGCTCGCGATCGGGTTCACGACGTTGTACGGCCTCACGGATGAGTTTCACCAATCGTTCGTCCCGGGGCGCGTCTCGAGCGTGCTCGACCTGGGGGCCGATGTGCTGGGAGCGGTCGTGGCGACGAGTCTGATCGCATGGCGCCGACGCGCTAAAGAGCGGCGTGTCGCGCGCAATTGATTTGAAGCCGAAATCCTGCTATCTTGTCCAAGTCCGCCGGAACATGTCCCGGCGTTTTTTGTTCCTCCACACGGTCGGCTGCCATGTTCACGCTCGAAGGTCAGGACGGCTCCGCTCGGGCGGGTCGTCTGCGGACCGGCCATGGCGAAGTGCTCACGCCGGTGTTCATGCCGGTCGGGACGCAAGGGACGGTCAAGGCCGTCGACCAGCGCGACCTCGCCGAGCTCGACGTGCAGATCATTCTGGGCAACACGTACCATCTGTATCTACGGCCCGGAACAGAGATCCTGGAGAAGTTCGGAGGATTGCACGGTTTCATGCGGTGGGACCGTGCGATCCTGACGGACAGCGGAGGCTATCAGGTCTTCAGCCTTTCCGAGCTGCGGACCATCCGAGAGGAGGGTGTCACGTTCAAGTCGCACCTGGATGGGTCCACACATCTGTTCACGCCCGAACAGGTCGTGCAGGTTCAGCGTTCGATCGGCTCGGATATCATGATGGTGCTCGATGAGTGTGCGCCGTTTCCCTGCGAGCACGAATACGCCCGTCGGTCTGTGGACCTGACCACCCGTTGGGCCGAACGGTCGCGCAACGCCTTCGAAAGTTCGTCTCCGCTTTACGGTCGAACCCAGATGCAGTTCGGCATCGTGCAAGGAGGCACATACGATGACCTGAGAGCCCGCAGTGCCGAGGCCATAGTTTCCATGGGATTCGAGGGCCATGCGATCGGAGGCTTGGCCGTGGGCGAGGAAGCGGCCGAGATGTACCGGATCGTTGACAACGTGATACCGCGGCTACCTGGCGCCCGTCCGAGGTATCTCATGGGGGTGGGCACTCCGGAGAACTTGATCGAGGCGGTGGCTCGAGGCGTGGACATGTTCGACTGCGTCTTGCCGACGCGGAACGGCAGGAACGGACAGGTCTTTACGTCCGCGGGAACCCTGAATCTGCGGAATGCCGTTCATCGGGACGATGAACGACCCTTGGACGGAAGCTGTCCCTGCAGCACCTGTGGCAGATACTCGCGCGCGTATCTCCGGCATCTCTTCATGGCGAAGGAAGTGCTGGGCCTGCACTTGGCCACGATCCACAACCTGACATTCTATCAGAACCTTATGCGCGACATGCGCGCGGCGATCATCGAGGGCCGGTTCGCGGCATGGAAGATGTCGACGCTGTCGGGCATGTCAAACGAGATCGCCGCACCCAACTAACAAGGAGAGACCGTTGGACGCATTCACCCTCTTGCTCATGGCTCCTCAGGGTCCGGAAGGCCCGGGCCTCATCAGCAATCTGATCCTGTTCGGCAGCATCATCGCCATCTTCTACTTTATGATCATCCGCCCCCAGCAGAAACGGGAGAAGGAACGCCAGGCCATGCTTTCGGCGCTCAAGAAGGGCGACAAGGTGGTCACCGCCGGAGGTCTGCACGGTACCGTCGTTGGGATCGAGGAGAAGACCCTGCTCATCCAGATCGCCGATAACGTGAAGGTGAAGGTCGAACGCGGCAGCGTGACGACCATCGTACGCGAAGGCGAACCCACAACCAAGTAAGTAACCGCGCAGACCTTCGCGCTGCAGACATGAACACGATCGACGAAGCACTGGCGGCGCTCCGCCAGGGCCGTATCATCATCGTCGTCGACGACGAGGATCGCGAGAACGAGGGGGATTTCGTCGCCGCCGCGGAGTTGACGAATGCCGAGACGATCAACTTCCTGCTCAAGGAGGGTCGCGGCGTCCTGTGCGCACCCGTCACGCGCGAACGGGCGACCGCGCTTGGACTTGACTCCATGGTCGATGTGAACACGTCGATCCACGAGACGCCGTTCACGATCTCTGTCGATCTTTTGCACGGGACGACGACGGGCGTCTCGGCGGCCGACCGGGCCGCGACCGTACGCGCATTGGCCCATCGCGGGACCACGCCGGCAGACTTGGGGCGCCCCGGCCATGTCTTTCCGCTGCGGGCCATGGACGGCGGCGTCCTGCGACGCGCGGGGCACACCGAAGCGGTCGTCGACCTCTGCCGTCTGGCCGGATTGCAGCCTGTCGGCGTGCTGACGGAGATCCTCAACGAGGATGGGACCATGGCCCGCCTGCCGCAGCTGCGGGCGCTCTCCAAGAAGTTCGGCCTCGTGATGGTCAGCGTCCGGTCGCTCATCGAGTACCGGATGCAGAGGGAAACGCTCGTTCAGAGGGTCGTGACGACGCACCTTCCGTCCCGATATGGCACCTTCACCCTGCACCTCTATCGCAGTGCGACCGATCAGAAGGACCACATCGCATTGGTCAAAGGTAACATCGGCGGCGAGGAACCGGTCCTCGTTCGCGTTCATTCAGAATGCCTCACGGGTGATGTCTTCGGGTCGTTGAGGTGCGACTGCAACGCTCAACTGATCGCTTCGATGGAGCAGGTGGAGAAGGCGGGGCGGGGCGTCGTGGTCTATATGCGCCAGGAAGGTCGGGGTATCGGACTGTCGAACAAGCTCAAGGCCTACCGGCTGCAAGAGGATGGGTTGGATACGGTCGAGGCCAATGAAAAGCTTGGATTTCGGGCGGACCTGCGCGACTACGGCATTGGCGCGCAGATCCTGCGCGACCTGGGTGTCCGCCGGATACGGCTCATGACGAACAATCCGAAGAAGGTGGTCGGCCTCCGTGGATACGGACTGGAGATCGTCGAGCGCGTTCCGCTCGAGATCGACCCGACGCATCATAACGAGCGGTATCTCAAAGCCAAACGGGACAAGCTGGGGCACCTGATCCTCATCGAGCCAAAGGCGGACCGATCCGGGACCTGAACCCCCTTGCACTTGTGCGCGAAATGCGCTACGTTGTGGCGTGAAAAGCCACCATCGCGCGATGTTGGCTTTTGTGTTTGAAGACGCCCTCGGCGACATGCCGGGGGCAACGGTTTTTGTCGGGAGAGCGGTATGGTCGACAGCAATAACGGTCACATCTATCTGACGCGCGAACGCATGGCGGAGTTGGAGCAGGAGCTGAAGCAGCTCCGCATCCACGGTCGCGCTGACGTCATCCAGAAGATCCAGGAAGCCCGAGGTCATGGCGATCTCAGCGAGAATGCCGAGTACGACGCCGCACGGGAGGCCCAGGCACATCTCGAGCTGCGTATCGCCAAGCTCGAGGAAACGCTGAGCCGGGCCCGGGTCATCGAGGCGTCCGATCTTCCGAACGACAAGATCTACATCCTCTCCCGCGTGAAGTTGCAGGACCTGCGTTCGAACGAGGTGATCGAATACCGTCTTGTCGCACCCGAAGAGGCCGATTTCGACCAGAACAAGATCTCGGTCACGTCGCCTATCGGGAAAGGCCTGCTAGGCAAGACCGCCGGCGAGACCGTCTCGATCAAGGTGCCGGCCGGCACGCTGCAATACAAGATCCTCGAAATCAGCCGCTGACGGTGGCGCAGAACCTCGAGCTGAAGGCCCGATGCCGGTCGCTGAGCGCTGCAAGTCGGATCGCACGCTCCTTGGGCGCCCGCGCAAAGGGGGTGCTATCACAGACCGACACGTACCTGGGCGTCCCGACGGGACGGCTGAAGCTGCGTGAGATGCGCGGTCGGAGTTCGGAGCTGATCTTCTACGACCGGCCGTCATCGGATTCCAAGTCAGGCCGTTGGTCGTCGTACATCGTCTACCCATTACGATCGGCGAGGTCGCTTCGATCGTCGCTGTCGGCTGCATGGCCGGTGCGAGCGGTCGTGCGCAAACGACGACGGCTGTTCGTTCTCGAAAACGCCCGCATCCATCTGGACGATGTGGATCGCCTCGGGAGTTTCATTGAGTTCGAGGTCATGTTGACGCAAGGGAAGGGACCGTCGGCAGCATTGTTCCGCCACCTGCGCGAAAGTTTCGGTATCAGAAGGAAGGACCTGATCGCAGGCTCATACGCCGATATGCTCCACCCCTTGCGACACAGGTGATCATTGGCTATATTCGATAGGAAAGGGGTTAGACGGTAGACGATAGAAGGCAGAAGGCGAGGAAGGGTCTTGTGGGCTGCAGCTCTCACTTCTACCTTACCACGTATTACCTCTGACGTGCTTTGCGGGAATAGCTCAGTTGGTAGAGCGCAACCTTGCCAAGGTTGATGTCGCGGGTTCGAGTCCCGTTTCCCGCTCCACAAGCGAGAAGGTAGAAGGAAGAAGTCAGAAGTCGGGCCGCCCGAAGGGATCGGACCCAGGATCCGACGGATCCACCCACTTCTCACTTTCCACTTCTACCTTTTTCCTTGTTCTGGCGCCGTACCCAAGTGGTAAGGGAGAGGTCTGCAAAACCTTTATGCGGCGGTTCGAATCCGCCCGGCGCCTCTCGTTTGCATCAGAGGGGCCATGTTCAGCGTCTACGTGCTTCGCTTCGTTCGGGACGGGAGCGATTACACCGGCAGTTCGAACGACCTTCCACGCCGACTTTCCGAGCATCGCCGAGGTCACACGCGATCGACTCGTCTTAAGGGGCCGTTTGAGGTGGTGTATGTCGAGGAGTATCCGACGGAGGCGGAAGCACGGCGTCGGGAGAAGTTCCCCAAGACCGGCAAAGGTCGGAAGGAGCTGAAGCAGATCCTGAAGAGGCGGTGAAGCTGCAAAACCTTCATGCAGACGGCCCGCCCGCCGCAGGCGGGTTCAATCCGCCCGGCGCTTCTTGAGCATCTTGAATTGTAGATTTCAGATTGTGAGTTGTAGAACGTAGATTATGGATTGAACCTTGTGTGCTCGAAGGGCTGGCCGGTGGTTGGCCTTTCGTCGTTTCTGCGCCTTCCCTCGCCCTTTCCTCCGGCGTCACAAACCTCTATCTTGATAGCCCCGGCCCAGGCGCTTCAGTTTCATTGGGTACTTTTCAATATTCAATTCTCAATTTCCAATGTTTTGCCGCGGTGGCGGAATTGGCAGACGCATGGGACTTAAAATCCCAAGTCCCGCAAGGGGCATGCGGGTTCGACTCCCGCCCGCGGTACCATTGTCGATGGTACATTGTAGATGGTCAATTGGATGGTGGATCGTAGACGGTAGATTGATCGAGGGACCGTAGATGACGCGCGCGGAACAGAACCGTTTGATCGAAGAACTAGCGCCGCTGCAATACAAGATGACGCCGAAGGACAAGGAGTCCTTCTTCGGGTTTCAACAACGGCACAAGGATGACGAAGACTTCGATGCGGCGTCGGTCGAGCTGCTCAGGAAGCTCCACGATACCTACAAGCCGCCCAAGTCTCGGAAGGAGCTCGATGAACTCTGGGGCAAGCTGACCTCCACCCGGCCAAAGGACTAAAGACAACATCCACCACGCCACGAGGAAGGCGAGACACCGAGAGGCTTCAATCCGCTCAACCTCTTTGTGATCTTTGAGTTCTTTGTGGCTCATCTCTCCTTCTGACATGACCACCACACCACAGCCCGGCGGATCGGTGCTACGGTCCTTCCCCCGCGTCTTCTGGATCTCGAACGTGATGGAGCTGTTCGAGCGCGGCGCGTACTACGGCATGAATGCCGTGCTCGCGGTCTACCTGACGAATGCCGCGTCCGAAGGCGGCCTCGGCTTCTCCGAACAGTCGGTCGGATTCCTTCAGGGACTCGTGTACGCCTTCACGTACATCATTCCGATCATTGGGGGGGCGCTGGCCGACCGCTACGGCTATCGTCGGATGCTGCTGACCGCGTTCTCGTTTCTCACGGTCGGGTACTATGCCACAGGTCACATGAGCTCGTACGCCGCGGTCTTCGCGAGCCTTCTCGTCATGGCCACCGGGTCGGGGCTCTTCAAGCCGATCATCACCGGGACGATCGCGCGCACGACGAACGAGTCCAACTCAGGACTGGGATTCGGCATCTACTATTGGATGATCAACCTTGGCGCATTCCTTGCGCCGTTCGTCACATCGTTCCTGAAGGGCTTCTCATGGAGCTACATCTTCACGGCATCCGCCGCGTACTGTGGACTGATGCTCCTGCCGACGCTGGTCATCTTTAAGGATCCTGAACGGCCAAAGAGCACCAAGACACTCGCTCAGGTCGCGCGCGATGCCGCCATGGTGCTGGGGGATGCCCGTTTCATGCTGATGATCGTCCTCTATTCTGGATTCTGGGTCCTCTACTTCCAGAATTTCGGGTCGGTGCTCTGGTTTCTGCGCGACTTCGTCGATCCCGCGCCGGTCAATGCGTTCTTCGCCTCGTTCGGCATGACGTTCTCATTCGACGTTGAGCACGTTACGGTCATCAATGCCGGCACGATCATCCTGCTCCAGGTCGTCGTCAGCAATCTCGTCAAGAAGGCAAGCCCGCTCCCCACCATGAGCCTCGGAATGACGCTGGGGCTGATCGGATTTGTGTTGCTGGCCTTCGGTCTGAATGTCTGGGTCTTCATCGCCGGCATCGTCGTCTTCTCCATCGGCGAAATGACCGCGCATCCCAAGTACTACAGCTACGTCGGCCTTGTGGCGCCTCCGGACCGCAAGGCGGTGTACATGGGCTATGCGTTCCTGTACGGCGTCGTGGGCAGCCTTCTTGGCTCCAATCTGGGCGGCGCGCTCTACGAATCATCGCTCAAGCCGTTCATCGGAACACCCGAAGCCCCCGAAGCGGTGCGCCGATTCTGGCTGATGTTCGCCGCGCTCGACGGCATCGCCATCGCCGGGTTGATGACGTTCCATCGGTTCTTCTCGGTCGATTCTCCCGATGCCAACGCGCGAGCCCGAAAGATCATGCTGGGTGTCTACTCGCTCCTGACGGCCGTGGGGCTTTGGTTCGCGTATTCCGCCGGGTTCGCCTCCGAGACGGTTCAATACAAGACGCTGGTGCAAGCGGTGATCATGATCGGTATCGGCGGTGGAGGACTCGCGATCACCGCTCGCTCACGGGCCTGATCATGGCCCGAAGGGATCTCAGTGACCTGCCCGGCGTAGATCAGCAATGAAAACTCGAAGGTTCGGCAAGACCGGAGTTGACGTGTCGGAGGTGGGCTTCGGAGCGTGGGGGATCGGAGGCGGATTGTGGAAAGGGTCCGACGACCGTGAATCCACGGCGGCGTTGCGCGCGGCGATCGGGCACGGCGTGAACTTCATCGACACCGCGCTCGCCTACAACGAGGGGCATAGCGAACGATTGGTTGGGTCGGTATGCCGGGAGTCGCGAACGCCGATTGTCGTGGCCACGAAGATCCCGCCGAAGAACCGCCGATGGCCGGCCGCCGACGGGACTCCGTTACGCGATGCCTTCCCTGCAGAGCACATCCGCACCTGCACCGAGTCCAGCCTTCGTCATCTCGGAGTCGACACCATCGACCTGCAGCAATTCCACGTCTGGTCGGACGCATGGGCCGCAGACCACGAATGGCAGGATGCCGTACAGCAACTGCGGGAGGAGGGGAAGGTGCGGCATTGGGGGATCTCGATCAACGATCACCAGCCGACGAATGTGTTGAAGGCTCTCGATACCGGTATGATCGATGCCGTACAGGTCATCTACAACATCTTCGATCAGTCGCCGGAAGAGATTCTCTTCCCGTACTGCCAGAAGCAGCGGATCGGCGTGATTGTCCGGGTACCGTTGGACGAAGGAGGATTGACGGGCTCGATCGGTCCTGAGACCGCCTTTGAGGAGGGGGACTTCCGGGCGAACTATTTCCGAGGAGACCGAAAGCGACAGGTCTGGGAAAGGACGCAGAGACTGCGCCCGCTGCTGGGGGAGGAGGCCAGGACGCTTCCCGAAATGGCCCTTCGTTTCACGCTCAGCCATCCGGCGGTATCGACGATCATCCCGGGCATGCGTTCGCAGGCACACGTCGCAACCAACTGTGCCGTGTCCGACGGACGGCCTCTGAGTCCTGAACTCCTGAAGGCCCTCAAAGCCCACCAATGGCGGCGGAACTTCTATTCAGCCGACTGAACGCATGCCGCGATCCACGGGGGCCTTGCCCGGCATTCTCCTTGTTTTTCGCCCTGAATCTCACTAAATTATCTGCCCATTGGGTTCTTAGCTCAGTTGGTTAGAGCGCTACCTTGACATGGTAGAGGTCATAGGTTCGAGTCCTATAGAACCCACTGATCAGACCAGCTCGTGGGTGTTCCCACGGGTCAAACCGAGGCGGGGGATTCGTGTCGTCGTCGATCGGGCCCGGGCTAGGCCTCATGATCGTCCGAACGCCGCCGCAGGCAAGTTCACTGTAGACGGAGGAGTCCCCGCGACGCTGGTTCGAGTGTCCTGCCGCCCCCGGGCGTTGAGGACACGAGTCTGTCGTTCCGATCGCCGTTCAACCCGCAGAGGAGCAACGCCGAAGATCTCTCAGGCCGAGTTGTCATTCGGAGGACGTTGAGAACAATCGGAGCGCGCTCCGATTTTTTTGTTTTTCGACATGGACCAGATCACGCTCACATTTCCCGACGGTTCGAAGCGGGCATACGCCCGCGGAACGACCGGCCTTGCTGTCGCCGAGAGCATCAGCAAGGGGCTGGCGCGCGAAGCGCTGGCGGTGGAAGTGAACGGCGAAGTGTGGGACCTGGCGCGAGCGCTCGATACCGACGCCTCCTTCAAGGTCCTGAAGTGGAGTGACGCCGGAGGAAAATACGCCTACTGGCATTCGTCCGCCCATCTGATGGCGGAGGCGGTGGAGGCGCTCTTCCCGGGAACGAAGTTCGGCATCGGTCCTCCGATCGAGGCCGGCTTCTACTACGACATGGACCTGGGCGGTCACGCTCTCACGCCCGAGGACCTGGCCACGATCGAAGACAAGATGCGTGAGCTGGCGTTGCGCGACGTTCCCTTTACGCGCGAAGTACGCTCATGGGAGGATGCGGTCGCCTACTTCGAGAAGAAGGGCGATCCGTACAAGGTCGAGTTGCTCCGGGACCTGAAGGGCGAGACGATCTCGTTCTATCACCAGGGTAATTTCACGGATCTGTGCTACGGTCCGCACATTCCCTCGACGGGACGGATCAAGGCGATCAAGTTGCTCAGCATCGCCGGCGCGTACTGGCGCGGGAACGAGAAGAACAAGATGCTCCAACGCGTCTACGGCATCACCTTCCCGACGGCGAAGGAGCTGGATGAACACCTCTTCCGTCTTGAAGAGGCGAAACGGCGCGATCACCGCAAGCTCGGCCAGGAAATGGAGATCTTTCTGCTGACCCCCAACGTCGGCAGCGGCCTGCCGCTCTGGATGCCGAAAGGGACGGTGATCCGCGAAGCGCTGGTGGATTTTCTTCGGGCCGAACAGCGAAAACGCGGCTACGATTTCGTGACGACGCCGCACATCGCCAACCTGAATCTCTACCGGACGTCGGGGCACTATCCGTATTACAAGGAATCGCAGTTCCCCCCGATCGAAATGCCTGAGGGCGAGCAGTACTTGTTGAAGCCCATGAACTGCCCGCACCATCACCAGATCTACATGTCCAAGCCGCGGTCCTACCGGGACCTGCCGGTACGGTATGCGGAGTTCGGAACGGTCTATCGGTATGAACAGTCGGGGGAGATGAACGGCCTGATCCGCGTGCGCGGCTTCACGCAGGATGACGCTCACATCTATTGCACCCAGGAGCAGCTCAAACAGGAGGTGAAGGCCACGGTCGAGTTGACGCAGCTCGTGTTCTCGACCTTCGGCATGGACGTGAAGATCCGACTGTCGTACCGCGACGAAAAGAATGTCGACAAGTACGGCGGAGAGGCGGCTTTCTGGCAGCAGGCGCAGCGCGAGATCAAAGAGGTCGCCGACGAGATGCAGCTTGACTATTTCATCGGCATCGGTGAAGCCTCGTTCTACGGACCCAAGATCGACTTCATGGTTCGCGACGCGCTCGGCCGAACATGGCAGCTCGGCACAGTCCAGGTCGACTATGTCATGCCGGAACGTTTTCAGCTCGAATACACGGGCGCCGATGGCAAGAAGCACCGTCCGGTCATCATCCACCGGGCGCCGTTCGGGTCGCTTGAGCGGTTCATCGGCATCCTGATCGAACACTTTGCGGGGGAATTCCCGCTGTGGCTGGCCCCGGTGCAGGCGGTCGTGCTGCCGGTAACGGACGCCGCGGCCGACTATGCGCGCTCGGTCGTCGCAACGCTCAAAGCGGCCGGTCTGCGAGTGGAACTCGATGAGCGGAACGAAAAGATCGGGTACAAGATCCGCGAGTGGGAAACGAAGAAGGCCCCGTATATGCTGGTCGTAGGTGAAAAGGAACGCGCTTCCGGCTCCGTGTCGGTCCGGCAGCACAAGAAAGGCGATCTGGGCGCGCAGACGGTCGAGTCCTTCCGCGACCGTCTGGCCGGGCTGGTGTCAAGCCGGGCTCTCGCCCACTGACCGCCGCATCCACGCACATCGAGGAGAGACTGCCATCAAGCAAGAACGAGCCCGCGTCAACAGCGAGATCCGCGTTCCTCAGGTCCGAGTGATCGGAGAGGACGGGGAGCAGCTCGGCATCTTCATGACGAAGGAGGCCGTCCGGATCGCGCAGGAGCGCAACCTGGACCTGATCGAGATCGTGCCGACGGCCACGCCGCCGGTCTGCAAGATCATGGACTTCGGCAAATACCGTTACGAGATGTCGAAGCGGGAGAAGCTCCAGAAGAAACACCAGGTGACCTCGCAGGTCAAAGAGGTGCGGTTCCATCCCACGACCGACACCCACGACTTCGAGTTCAAGACGCGGCATGCCCGGGAGTTCATCGCGGAAGGGCATAAGGTCAAGGCGACGGTGGTCTTCCGAGGGCGCCAGATCACCTATCAGGATCAGGGACGTGAACTGCTGGCACGGTTCACCGAACGTATGGCCGATGTGGCTAAAATGGAGCAGGAACCCCGCATGGAAGGGCGGCAGATGGTCGCCGTCTTCGTAGCGGACAAGTCAAAGAAGAAGGTCGCGGCGCCGAAGCCGAAGGAACCACAGAAGGAACAAGACCATGCCTAAGATGAAGAGCCGCCGTGCGGCGGTCAAGTCGTTCAAGATCACGGCGACCGGCAAGATCAAACGGCGCAAGGCGTTTCGGCGCCATATTCTGACCTCGAAGTCGACGAAGCGCAAGCGCCATCTGCGCCGTCCGGGTCAGGTCGACAAGACGGAAGTCTACAAGGTCAAGCGTTTCCTGCTCGCCTAGTGCGAGCTCAAGTATCGCATCGCCCGCTGCGGTCGCCGCTTTCGTTGCGCGCGCCGCGCGCCATCTCTCTTGTGAGGTTCTTCGGAGAACACGCACCATGCCTCGTTCGCAAAACAAAGTCGCATCGCATCGGCGCCGGAAGAAGCTGCTCGCCCGCGCCAAAGGCTACTGGGGGGCCCGAAGCAAGGTCCTGACCGTTGCCAAGCACCACGTTGAAAAGGCCGCTCAACATGCCTACAAGCATCGTCGTGCCAAGAAGCGCGAGATGCGCGGTTTGTGGGTGGCGCGCATCAACGCCGGCGCGCGCCTTCACGGCGTATCGTACTCGCGCCTGATCTCGGGCCTCTCGAAAAAGAAGGTCGACCTGAACCGGAAGGTCCTCGCCGACCTGGCTGCGAATCATCCGCAGGCCTTCGCCGAGGTCGTGAAGTTCGCGACGTCGTAACGCGACCCCCGTTTTGCATGGACGGGGGCCGTGCCGCGTCCCCGTCCGACGTTCTTCCGCACTCCGGGCACGCGGCATTCGGTTGCTGACCATCCATGAATGCTTCCGACCCCATGACCGACCGGATCGAGCAGGTGCGTGCCGCCGCCCGTGCGGAGGCCCCCTCTCTCACGAACGCCGACGCGCTCGAGCGCTTCCGTTTGTCCTTCCTTGCCCGCAAGGGAGCCGTTGCCAGCCTCTTCGAACAGCTGCGCGCCGTTCCGGACGCCGACAAACCGGCCGTCGGAAAGGCCCTCAATGCGCTTCGCAACGAGGTCCAGTCCATCTACGACGAGGCGAAAGCGGCGGTGGGATCCTCCGGTCCGAGCTCGTCGATCGACCTGACCTTGCCGGGACGCGCGGTCTTCGCCGGCTCACGCCATCTCATCAGCCAGACGCTCGACGAATTCCAGCGCGTCTTCGTTTCAATGGGCTTCGACGTCGTCGAGGGCCCCGAGATCGAATCGGACCACTACAACTTCGAGGCCCTGAACTTTCCGCCCGACCACCCCGCGCGCGACATGCAGGACACGTTCTTTGTGTCTCCATCGATCCTGCTTCGAACCCACACCACGCCCGTCCAGGTGCGGATCATGGAGCAGCGGAAGCCCCCCATTCGCGCCATCATGCCAGGCCGTGTCTACCGCAACGAAGCCGTGTCGGCTCGAAGTCTCGTGCAATTCCATCAGGTGGACGGTATCTATGTCGACAAGGGGGTCACCTTCGCGGAACTGAAAGGGACCCTCGTGGCCTTCGCGAAGCGCTACTACGGTAGTTCCATCAAGTACCGGTTCCGCGCCTCGTATTTCCCGTTCACCGAGCCGAGCGCCGAGATGGATATTACATGCTATCTCTGCGCGGGGAAGGGATGCCGCGTCTGCAAGCATTCCGGCTGGCTCGAGATCGTCGGATCGGGCATGGTCCATCCGAACATTCTGAAGCGTGTTGGCTACGACCCGGAGCAGGTCTCGGGCTACGCCTTCGGCTTCGGAGTCGAACGCACCGTCCTTCTGCGGCACGGTATCGACGATATCCGTTTGCTGTATGAGAACGATGTTCGGTTCCTTGAACAATTCTGACCCGTTCGTTGCTGTATGAAGATCGTTTCCTCCTGGCTGAAAGAGTTCGTCGACGTCGACTGGACGCCCCAGCGGTTCTCCGACGACCTGACCATGGTCGGACTCGAGGTCGAGAGTTTCGAAGACCTCGCCGCGACATTCGACAAGTTCGTCGTCGGGCGGGTCGTGTCGTGCGAGAAGCACCCGAAGGCCGACCGACTCTCGGTATGCCGAGTTGACGTCGGAGGCGATGTGCTCCAGATCGTCTGCGGGGCTCCGAATGTGGCGGCCGGACAGACAGTGGCGGTCGGCCTCGTCGGCGCGACGGTACCACATGACCAGCATGACCCGGAAGGAAAGCCGTTCGTTCTCGGCAAGGTCAAGATCCGTGGGGTCGAATCGTCGGGCATGATCTGCTCGGAAAAGGAGCTCGGTCTCGGGACCGACGGGAATGGCATCGTGGTCCTGACGACAGACTCAGCCCCGGGAACGCCGCTGTCGACGGCGCTGGACCGGAACGACGTCGTCTATGAGATCGGCATCACGCCCAATCGTCCCGACTGCCTCAGCCATCTTGGCGTTGCGCGCGAAGTGGCGATCCAGACCGGCGGAGAGCTACGGATGCCCTCCATCAGACTCGAGGAGTCAGGAGCGCCGGCATCGACGCTGGCTTCGATCGAGATACGCGACCCGGACCTCTGCCCAAGATACTGCGGTCGGGTACTGTCGAACGTCAAGATCGTCCCTTCGCCCGACTGGCTGCGCCGGCGGCTGGAGCTCGTCGGCGTCCGGCCCATCAATGCGATCGTCGACGCCACGAATTATGTGATGCTCGAGCTCGGGCACCCCTTGCACGCCTTCGACCTCGACCGGCTGGACGGCCATGCCGTCGTCGTCCGTCGCGCCGGAAACGATACGAGGTTCACGACACTCGACGGCAAAGAGCGACCGCTGGAGCGTGAGATGCTGATGATCTGCGACCGGTCGAGACCGGTGGCGGTCGGCGGCGTCATGGGGGGGGAGAATTCGGAGGTCAACGGCGCCACCACGCGCTTGTTGATCGAGGGCGCATACTTCCTGCCGTCAAGCATCCGCCGTACGGCCAGGTCGCTTGGGCTCTCGACCGAGGCATCGTATCGGTTCGAACGTGGCGCCGATCCTGAGATGGCGAAGGTTGCCGTGGAGCGGGCGGCGCGACTCATCCAAGAGCTGACGGGGGCGACCGTTCATCCCGGGCTGATCGACGTCTATCCTCGGCCGCTCGCCTCCCCGGAGATCCGATTCCGCCCGAAGCGCGCGAACGCGATCCTGGGTACCGAGATCGCGCCCGATACGATGCGACGTTACCTCGCGATGCTCGGCGCGCGGGTGGAGGATGGTGGGCACGAGGCCTTCAGCGTGATCCCGCCGTCATTCCGAGTCGACCTCTCTCAAGAGATCGACCTGGTCGAAGAGGTGGCTCGCGTCCACGGGTATAACCGGATCGAAACACAGACGAGATCGGCCATTGATTTCTCGATCCCGACTGCTCCGAGGCGTGTCGCGGACGAGGTTCGCTCACACCTGGTCGGCGCCGGATGGAGGGAGATCATGGCTATCTCGCTTCAGCCGGAGATGCTGGCATCGTTAACCGGATTCGCCCCGGTCAGGGTCTTGAATCCCGTCAGCGCCGAGATGCAGGCACTCCGCACCAGCATGGTGCCGGGCACGCTCGAAATCGTCCGGTTGAACATCAACAGGGGAAGCAAGGACCTGCGGCTGTTCGAAATCGGGAAGGTCTACCGCCGGACGGGCGAGACGCAAGATCGCCTGGAAGACTTCTTGGAAGAAGATCGTCTCATGCTCGCCTGGACCGGGGTGGCGCAACCCATCGCATTCGACCGGCCTGTCAGGTCCGCTGACATCTTGGACATGCGAGGGGAAGTGGAGTCGCTCTTGCGCCGCGTCTGCCTTGACAAATACCGGTTTCTTCCTTATTCTGCCGACAACACTTTAACTGAATCCGCCCTGAGCGTTGAAATCAACGGCACTTATGGGGGTTGGTTCGGCGAAGTGCGACGTGATATCGCCAAACGCTTTGAGATAGATATTCCGGTCTTCGTTGGCGAGATCGCGCTTCAGGTGTTGGAGCATGCGTGGACCCAGGACCGATCGTTCCGTTCGCTTCCACGCTTCCCCCGGGTCGTGAGAGATCTCGCGTTCGTCGTGGAGCGCTCACGGCCTCAGGGTGATCTGGAATCGGTGATCCGCGCGTCGGCGGGGCCGTGGCTCGAATCGCTGGTCCTGTTTGACGCGTATCAGGGCGCCCAGACGGGTGGAGGGCGACGGAGCTTGGCGTACTCGCTGGGGTTCCGTGCACCCGACCATACGCTGACGGACGCCGAGGTCGATGCGCATATCCGGGCGATCGTCGACAAAGCCCGCAGTGCGTGCGGTGCAGAGTTGCGCAGCTGAACCGTCGGACCATCCATCCCACGACCGTGGCAGACCCTACAACCGAGACCATCGAAGAGCGTTCCGCTTCGACCCGATCGATCGACCTGGTCCTTCAACAGCTGTGGGACAAGGCGCGTCGGGTGTCGGCGCTCGTGGTCCGTTTGCGCGAAGAGAATGCCGGCTTGCGCGAACGCTCCCGGGAACTCGAGGAATCACACCGGGAGATCTACGCAGAGCGCGAGAAGTTGATCGTCCGGCTGGCCCAGCAGGAGGCATCGGGCCGCGATGCGGTCGATGAGGTCGCGACGCTCCGACAGCGGGTGCGTCAGTTGGAGGATGCCGAGGTGGCGTTGCGTCGGTCTCTTGACGACCTGACGGTGCAACTCGAAGAGGCGCGGCGCGAGGTGGTCCGTCTGAACGCGAACGGCACAGGCCCGTTCACGAAGGAGGAGAAGGAATTGATCCGTCAGCGGGTGACGGATCTGATCGCGAAGATCAATTCGCGGCTGTAACGAGGCCGAGGGACGCCCATGACGAGCAAGAGCATCAAGGTCAAGATCTTCGGCGCCGAGTATCCGCTCCGCGGCGAGAACGAGGACTTCACCCGCCGCGTCGCCGAGTACGTCGACGGGATGCTCACCAAGATCCACGACAAGATCCCGGAGCAGCCGCCCTTGACGGTAGCGGTGCTCACGGCGTTGAACATATCGGAAGACCTCCTCAAGGAACGGATCGGACACCAGGAACAAGCGGCGGTGACCGAGTCCGAGATCACGAAGTTGTCGAACTATCTGGACAATCTGTTGATCGCCGAGGATGAGGCTTCTTCCTGACGTCTGGGTGTTCTTTTCATAAGCGTTCAGTCGTTCGCTCTGAACCGCACCATCGGCTGTTGTCAACCATATTAAAGAACCTGATGTTTTTTAATATGGGAGCCCGGCTCATACGTGTGGAGCGCATGCCATCGTCCCTTCGGGGAATGCCACGCGACGACCCCCGGTTCGCCCGGGGCGAGCGGGTCCAGTGGAAGCGCGAAATGCGTAGGCGGGTACCCACCGTGTCTTGATGAGGTTCTTTCAATACACTTGATGACGCCGATGGATGCGGTCTTTTGTTGTTCGGGCCCGAATGCAGGCATGAAGCATGCCACGAGCAGTCACATCGAGCGCATGAGGTGAGCGTGGTGACATCGGTGCCTGTGGCCGGCAGATCGGTGTTCGCTTTTGCATGATCAGTCGTTGAGAGTGAGGCAAGCATGGATCCGTATGTGTTGATCGTGATCGGCGCGCTCATCGGCGGGGCTTCGTTTTTCCTCGGCTGGTTCCTCAACCAGCGTACGGGGCAGAACAAGATCTCGACGGCCGAAGAACGCGCAAGGCAGATCCTCGATGATGCTGCAAAAGAAGCCGAGACCGTCAAGAGGGAAAAGATGGTCGAAGCGAAGGACGAGTGGTTCAAGCGGAAGAAGGAGGTCGAATCGGACCTCCAGGCCAAACGCAACAAGCTGCAGGCCTACGAGAAACAGGTCCAGAACCGCGAGGAGAACGTCGAGCGCAAGCTTGACCTCCTGAACAAGAAAGAAGCGTCGATCCAGCAGCTCGAGCGGGATATCCAGGAGCGGCAGCGGCGCGTGTCGGAGAAGGAGCGGGAGCTTGAACGCCTCATCGGCGAGGAGACGGCCCGGCTGGAGCGGATCTCCGGCGTATCACGCGAAGAAGCGAAGAAGCTGCTGAACGAGAATCTGATCGAGACCGTCAAGACCGAGGCCGCGCAAACCCTCAAAGAGATCCGCGACCACGCAAGGCTCGAAGGACGCCGTGAGGCCCAGAAGATCATCGTCCAGGCCATCCAGCGCACCGCGGCCGAACACACGGTCGAAACGACCGCGAGCGTGCTGACCCTGGCCAGCGACGAGATCAAAGGCCGCATCATCGGCCGAGAAGGGCGCAACATCAAGGCCTTCGAGGCCGCCACGGGCGTCGACGTGATCGTCGACGACACGCCCGAAGCCGTCATCCTCACGGGCTTCGACCCCTTCCGCCGCGAGATCGCTCGGCAATCGCTGGAGCGGCTCATCGCCGACGGACGAATCCATCCTGCCCGGATTGAAGAGGTGGTCGAGAAGGTGCGCAAGGAGCTCGAAGAAGAGGTCCTGCGAACCGGCGAGAATACCCTGCTCGAGATCGGCCTCCACACGGCACATCCGGAGATCCTTCGACACGTCGGCAAGATGAAGTACCGTTCGTCGTACGGCCAGAATCTTCTCCAACACAGCATCGAGGTCGCCTACCTGACGGGGATCATGGCGTCGGAACTGCGGCTCGACCCGATGCTCGCCAAGCGCGCCGGACTTCTGCACGACATCGGCAAGACGATCGACCGGAGCGTCGAAGGGCCGCACGCGCTGCTCGGCATGGAGCTGTGCAAGAAGTTCAACGAGAATGCGATCGTCTGCAACGCCGTCGGGTCGCACCACGAGGACATTCCGATGGAGCATCCGGTCGCGGCGCTCGTCCAGGCCGCCGACGCCATCAGCGGAGCGCGGCCCGGTGCGCGACGCGAATCGGTCGAAGAGTACATCAAGCGCCTCGAGCGGCTCGAGAGCATCGCAAAGTCTTTCAACGGCGTGACGAACACCTACGCCATCCAGGCCGGCCGCGAAGTGCGCGTCATCGTCAATCATGAACGTATCGACGACGCCGTTGCCGAGCAGCTGGCGCACGACATCGCCAACAAGATCCAGCAGGAGATGGAGTTCCCCGGGCAGATCAAGGTGGTCGTGATCCGCGAGGTGCGCTCCGTCGCCATTGCCAAGTGAGCCGAACCGCCGCGCCATCACGGCCCGCCCTGCCGACCTTCGGCATCACCGGCGGCATCGGCAGCGGCAAGTCGGCCGTTGCCGCTATCGTCGAGCGGACCGGCATCCCCGTCTGCCCGGCGGACGTCGTGGCCAAGTCGCTGAGCAACTCCGACCCGTCGCTTCGCCGAAAGATCGCCGCGCTGCTCGGTCCGAAGGCGTACCGCGGCGACGGCTCGTACGACCGGGCGTATGTTGCAACGCGCATCTTCGAGGACCGTTCGCTCCAGCGAGGGCTTGAAGCCATTGTTCATCCCGCCGTCGACAAAGCGATCCGCCGGCAACTCAGCGAATGGAAGCGGTCAGGCCATGCTATCGCGGCGGTCGAGGCGGCCCTGGTCTTCGAAGCGGGCATGGACCGCTGGCTCGATGCTGTGCTCGTGGTCGATGCTCCCGAGAAGGTCCGCATTGGCCGTGTCATGCAGCGCGACGGCGTTGATGAGGCCTCCGTCCGACGCCGTATCGCAGCCCAAGGCTCGCCCAAAGACCATCGAGGTCGCGCCACGATCGTCATCGAGAACGACGGGACGCTCGAGGAACTCGAGCCGCGGGTCCATTTCGCCGTCACCATCCTTCGCACCATGTTGTTGAGAGGTTGACCGTGCCGACACTCGCCGAACGCGAACACGCCCGATTCTTCCATACCTACAAGCGCTTGGCCATCGAGATCGACCGGGGCGAGGGTGTGTATCTCTTCGACCGGTCCGGAAAGCGCTATCTGGACCTCTTTGGCGGGCTCGCGGTGAATTCGCTCGGCTACGGACATCCCGCCGTCCTGAAGGCGATCCAGGATCAGGCGCAGAAGTATCTTCACCTCTCGAATTTCTTTCTGCAGGAACCGCAGATCCGGTTGGTCGAGCGGCTGCTCGAGGCCACGGGCTTCCAGCGTGCTTTTCTCTGCAATTCCGGCACCGAAGCCCTTGAAGGGGCGGTCAAGCTCGCCCGCAAGTGGGCAACGGGAAAGAGCAAGACCGTGATCTTCGGCATGTCGAATGCGTTCCACGGCCGCACCTTCGCCGCACTTTCGCTCATGGATAAGCCGAAATACCGCGACGGCTATGAGCCGTTCCTGCCGAATATGCGGTCGATCCCGTATAACGACGTCGAAGCTGTCCGACGGTCGCTGAACGGTGAGACGCTGGCCGTTGTCCTCGAGTGCATCCAGGGTGAGGGCGGCATCTTTCCGGTGACGCCCGAGTTCGCGGCGGCATTGAACGAGTTGCGCGAGCGGCATGACTTCCTCATCATTGCCGACGAGATCCAGTCGGGCGTGGGCAGGACCGGGAAGTTCTTTGGGTTCGAGCATGTGGGCTTGAGGCCCGATGTCGTCCTGGTGGCCAAAGCCATCGGCGGCGGACTGCCGTTGGGGGCCGTGCTCGGCAATGATCGCGTGGCAGAGGCGTTCACGTACGGCGTCCACGGCACGACCTTCGGCGGCAATCCCGTGGCCTGCGCCGCAGGCAACGCCGTGCTCGATGCCGTTTTCGAAGGCGGCCTGATGCAGAATGCAGCGCGCATCGGTGAACAGCTCCACGCCATCGGTGACCGATTACGCCGCGAATTCCCCCTCCTTGTCAAGGAGACGCGAGGTTTCGGATGCATGATCGGGATCGACCTGCACGTGCCGAGCCAGCCGGTGGTCGACGCCCTGCTGGCCCGAGGTATCCTCGTCAACAGTACGCATGAGACGGTGATCCGGATCCTGCCGCCGCTCATCGTGACGCCTGAACATCTCGAGCACTTCGAACACGAACTGCGCGCCATCCTGAAAGTGAACGCCTGATGCTGACCGAACTCGAACCCGGCGTCGTCCACGCTCCCGAGCTGTACGGCTCGGCGTGGCTGAACAGCGAGCCCGTGCTTCTGCGCAACCTTGAAGGGGGCATCCTGCTCGTCGACTTCTGGGACTCGGTCTCGGCGGCCAGTCTGCGCGCCGTGCCGATCGTCAAGGAGTGGTTCGAACGATATCGCGACATGGGGTTGAACGTCGTCGGCGTCCACACGCCGGAATTCACCTTCGGAGCGGATGATGCTCGGGTGGCGGCCGCCGTGCGCACACTCGGCATCCGATACCCGGTGGTGCTCGATAACGCCGCGCTGGTGTGGGGCGCCTACCGAATTCCTACGTGGCCGACGCGCGTGCTCATCGACCGGACGGGCTGTGTGCGATTCATGCAGTCGGGAGACAGCGGCTACCACGAATTCGAGCGTGCGATCCAGGTGCTCCTGCGCGATGCCGGATACCGCGGAGCGCTGCAGACCCTCATCCCGCCCTTCCGGCGCGACGAGGACCTCGTCGGACTGCGGAAGAGGTCGACGGGCGACATGCGCCTCGGCTATGTGCGCGGTTCGATCGGGAATGTCGAGGGACTGATCCCGGAGACCCGCAGCGCCTACGACGATCCGGGGCTGTATCTGCCCGGCCGCATCTACGCCGACGGCATCTGGTGGTCCGGGCGGGAGTCGCTCCGTTCCTCAGGAGAGCCCGGCGATCGATCGTCGCTAAGTCTCGAATACGACGGGTCGGATGTCCATGCGATCGCGGGCGCTTCGACGCCCGTGTTGGTGTCGATCGAACAGGACGGAGCGCCGTTGTCGTCAGGCGTGTACGGAGCGGACGTGCAACGACGGCCCGACGGGATCGCGGTCGTCGAAGTCTCCGAGCCGCGGCTCTACCATCTCGTTCAGGAGGGGCAGACCGAGCGTCGCCGATTGCGGATGAGCGTCTTCGAGCCGGGGCTGGACGTCTACGCAATGTCGATCCTCGGTCCGATGGACCTGACGGCGTTCTCAGAGAACTGAGATGAAGGCTATCCGTATCCACGCCCACGGCGGCCCGGAGGAGCTTCGGCTGGAGGACCTGCCCGAGCCCCCGTTCCGGCCCGACGAGGTCCGCGTGCGCGTCCATGCGACCTCGATCAACCATATGGACATTTGGGTGCGGACCGGACTGCCGGGAGTGCGTGTACCGCTGCCGATGATCCCGGGCGTCGATGCCGCCGGCGTCGTCGATTCGGTCGGAGAAGCGGTCCATCATGTACAGCCGGGCGATCGGGTGGTCGTTGCACAGGGGATCTCATGCGGGCACTGTGCACACTGCTTGAACGGCAGCGACAACCTCTGCAAGGACTATATCCTCATCGGCGAGCATCGCGACGGCGCCGATGCGGAATACCTCGTTGTTCCGGCAAGGAATGTCATCGCGCTCGCCCCCGAGATCTCGTTTGAATCGGCTGCGGCGGCCGGACTTGTGTTCCTGACCGCATGGCAGATGCTTGTGGATAAGGCGCAGGTGAGGCCCGGCGAGACCGTGGTTGTGCACGGTGCGGGGAGCGGCGTGGGCAGTGCGGCCATCCAGATCGCGCGTCTGTTCGGCGCACGGGTCATCGCCACGACAAGCTCAGAGAAGAAGGCCGATCAGGCCCGGCTGATCGGAGCGTCAGAGGTGATCTTGTACCCACGAGAGGATGTCCTCGGGTCGATCCGGCGGCTGACAGAGAAGCGCGGCGCCGATATCATCGTCGATCACGTAGGTACGACCGTGTGGGAATCGAGCATCAAAGGCCTCGCAAAGGGTGGACGGCTTGTCACCTGCGGAGCGACCTCCGGCTATGAAGCCGTAACGGACCTGAGATACGTCTTCTACAAGCAGTTGAGCATCCTCGGGTCGACGATGGGCCGGAAAGGAGATCTGCTCAGGATCCTTGAGTTCCTGTCGGAAGGGAAACTCCGCGCCGTGATCCATGCCGCTCTGCCGCTCGCTGAGGTTCGCGAGGCCCATCGTATCGTGGAATCCGGAGAGCAGTTCGGAAAGGTCGTCCTCCGCGTTTGAATCGATATCTGCACGATCCGCCTGCGCGCGCTCGGGAATCTTCCGTTCTTTCATCGTATATTGGTCATGTGGCCATTTGACGACAGCTTGCCGCCACCGCTCCGAAAGTGCTAAAGCGTCGACGGGACCGATCGCCCCGACACGCCTGTCGGGGTTTTTCGTTTCGTCACCGTGACACTTGCCATCATGACCTCTGCGTTTCTCGCACGGCTCCGCGACAAGGTCCTCGTCTTTGACGGCGCGACCGGAACCCATCTCCAGGGCCAGCAACTGACCGCCGACGATTTCGGCGGAGAAGCTCTGGCCGGCTGCAACGAATTCCTCGTGATCTCCAAACCCTCAGCCGTCGAACGCGTCCATGCCGACTATCTCGAAGCGGGTTGCGACGTGGTCGAGACCGACTCGTTCGGCTCGACCAGCATTGTGCTCGCAGAATACGGCTTGCAGGATCGTGCGGAGGAGCTGAACCGTCTCGCCGCGCAGATCGCCCGCCGCGTGGCCGCGTCGTACGCGACGCCCGGCCATCCGCGCTTCGTAGCCGGTTCGATGGGTCCCACCACCAAGCTGCCGTCGCTCGGTCACATCTCCTTCAAGGAGATGTCCGATGCCTTCTATGTTCAGGCCCGCGGACTCATCGAAGGCGGCGTCGACCTCCTCTGCGTAGAGACGGTCCAGGATATCCTTCAGGCAAAAGCGGCGCTGCACGGCATCCAGCGGTACTTTGCCGACAGCCGGAAAAAGGTTCCGATCATCGTCTCGGTCACGATCGAGTCGATGGGAACGATGCTGCTCGGAACGGAGATCTCTGCGGCGCTGACGGCCATCGAGCCGTTCGACATCGACATCTTCGGGCTTAACTGTGCCACCGGACCGCAGGAGATGTCCGAACATATCCGGACCCTGTCCGACATCTCGCCTCTTCCGATCTTCGTCATGCCGAACGCGGGCATTCCGGAGAACATCGGCGGTCACGCGCACTACCATCTCTCGCCCGAGGACCTCGTGCGGTCCATGACGCACTTTGTCAGAGACTTGGGCGTTTCGGTGGTCGGCGGTTGTTGCGGTACGACGAAGGAGCACATCCGGCAGTTGGCGGCGGCTGTCGGAGGCCTCACCCCCAAGGTCCGGACGCCCCGGTTCCCGCCCGCCGCATCAAGCCTTTACCAAGCGTCTCCCTTCAAGGTCGACAATCCGCCCACGCTGGTCGGGGAGCGGACCAACGCGAACGGGAGCAAACTCTTCCGCGATCTTCTGTCGAAGGAGGATTGGGAAGGGATCGTGGCCATGGGGAGGGAGCAAGTGCGCGAGCAGGTGCATCTGCTGGACGTCTGCGTCGCATACGTCGGTCGCGACGAGAAGTCCGACGCCGCGCAGGTATTCTCCCGATTCAATCAGCAGATCACCGTACCGCTTGTCATCGACTCCACCGAGTCTCACGTCGTCGAGGAAGCGTTGCAGCGGATCGCCGGCAAGGCGGTGGTCAATTCCATCAACCTTGAGGACGGTGAGCAGCGTCTCGAGCGGATCGTGGGGCTCTGCAAGCAGTACGGCGCAGCCGTCATCGCCCTGACGATCGACGAGCAGGGAATGGCCAAAACGGCCGATGCAAAACTCGCGGTCGCGCGGCGTATCTACGATCTCGCCGTCGTGAAGCACGGGATGCGGCCGCACGACATCATCTTCGACGCGCTGACGTTCACGCTGGGCTCCGGCGACGAAGAGTTCCGCCGGGCCGGCATCGAGACGATCGAGGCCATCCGCCGCATCAAGCGCGAGTTGCCGGGGGTGCACACGATCCTCGGCGTCAGCAACATTTCATTCGGCCTATCCGCCGCAGCACGGCCGGCGCTGAACTCGGTCTTCCTCCATGCCGCCGTCGAGGCCGGGTTGGACATGGCTATTGTTCACGCCTCGAAGATCATTCCGCTGTACAAGCTCGACCCCAAAGCGCGCGAACTCTGCCGGCGGCTTGTGTTTGACGAGCGAGTCTTCGAAGGAACGGGCAACGATCGGACCGTGGTCTCGGACCCGCTGACGGAATTGATGGCATTCTACGCCGGCGCGAAACAGGAGAAGGCGTCGTCTGCAGACCGGGGAGGGAGTGTTGAGGAACGCCTTCGGCGCCGCATCATCGACGGCGACCGGGTGGGCTTGTCGGCCGACCTGGATGAAGCGTTGAAGGTGCGGCCTGCGCTCTCCATCATCAACGACGTTCTGCTCGAAGGCATGAAGGTCGTCGGCGACCTGTTCGGCTCGGGACAGATGCAGCTGCCGTTCGTCCTCCAATCGGCCGAAGTCATGAAAGCAGCCGTCGCTCATCTCGAACCGCATATGGAAAAGACGGGCGGCCGCGCCAAGGGCACGATGGTTATTGCCACCGTCAAAGGCGATGTTCACGACATCGGCAAGAACCTCGTCGACATCATTCTCACGAACAACGGCTTCAAGGTCGTCAACCTCGGCATCAAGACGCCTGTCGAGGCGATGCTGCATGCGGCGGAGGAGCATCGGGCCGACGCCATCGGCATGAGCGGCCTTCTCGTGAAGTCCACGCTGGTCATGAAGGAGAACCTGGAGGTGATGGCCGAGCGGGGGCTCACGATCCCGGTTATTCTGGGAGGGGCGGCGCTGACGCGTCGCTATGTTGAGCAGGACCTGCGCTCGGTCGCGAGCGGTCCGGTCTTTTACGCGAACGACGCCTTCGATGGCCTGCGTCTCATGGATCAGATCGTGTCGGGAACGCTGCCCGACGCTCCGTCCGTGGCGGAATCCGGAAGCGACGATGACGAGCCGGCCCTGACCGGGTCGGAAGCCAAGATCGCCATGGCGGAGGCCGAAGGGAATGCCGGGCCGCCGCTGCGCTCATCCGTATCGCGCGACGTACCGATCCCTTCACCGCCGTTCTGGGGCTCGAAAGTAGTGTCGGACATTCCGGTCGAAGACGTCTATCGCTTCATCAATGATGTCGCGCTCATCCGCGGTCAATGGCGGATCGTGAAGGGCAGACTTTCGGCCGAAGAGTACGACCGCATCCTGCGGGAGAAGGTGTTGCCCGAGTACCAGACTCTCAAAGACCGGGTACGCGAAGCGGGACTCCTCGAGCCGAAAGTGGTCTACGGCTACTTCCCGTGCCAGTCGGATGGGAACGACCTCGTCATCTACGAGCCTCCGGGCGACGGGTCATTGCCGACGACCGCGTCTGTCAAAGGACGCATCACGTTCCCCCGGCAGTCGAAGGACCGCCAGCTGTGCATTTCAGACTTCTTTGCTTCGGTCGATTCCGGCCGCATCGACGTGATCGCAATGCATCTGGTGACGGTCGGCCGCCGAGCGTCGGAACATTCCAGGCGGTTGTTCGACGGGAACAACTACAAGGACTATCTGTACTTCCACGGGCTGAGCGTTGAAAGCGCTGAAGCGCTCGCGGAATTGTGGCATCAGCGCGTGCGACAGGAACTGGGCATCGCCGGCAAGGACGCGGCCGAGATCAGGCGGCTCTTCAGTCAGGGCTACCAGGGAGCCCGGTATTCGTTCGGATATCCGGCCTGTCCCAACCTCGAAGACCAGTCCCTCCTGTTCGAGCTTCTTCGTCCCGAACGCATCGGCGTGGAGTTGACGGAGGAGTTCCAGCTCGAACCGGAACAGTCGACCAGCGCGATCATTGTGCATCATCCCGAAGCCCGCTACTTCAACATTTGACGACGGAGGAACCATGTCCAAACTGCTCTTGCTGCGCCACGGCGAATCGCAATGGAATCTGGAGAACCGCTTCACCGGCTGGGTCGACATTCCGCTTTCGCCTAAAGGAGAGGAAGAGGCCCGGGCCGCCGGAGAGAAGCTCAAGGCCTACCGGTTTCACAAAGGATACACGTCCGTTCTCCAGCGGGCGATCAAGACGCTCGAGATCGTCCTGAGCATCACGGGTCAGAAAGACCTGCCCGTCGAGCGGGATCAGGCACTCAACGAGCGACACTACGGCGCACTACAGGGGAAGAACAAGGCCGAGATCGGCGCGCAGTACGGCGAAGCCCAGCTCAAGATCTGGCGTCGCAGCTACGACGTGCCTCCGCCGAAGGAGAAGACCGAATTGAATCCCGATGGCGTCAGCGAGAGCCTCAAAGACACGGCAGCCCGCACGCTACCGTATTTCCAGAGCAAGATCCTGCCCGATGTGCTATCGGGGAAGGACGTGATCGTCGCCGCACACGGCAACAGCCTGCGCTCCATCGTGATGCATCTCGACAATCTGACGAAGGAGGAGGTGTTGGAGCTCAACATCCCGACCGGCGCTCCGTTGCTCTACGTGTATGACGGGAACAAGATCGTCGAACATCGGTACCTATGATCTCTGAAGCGCCAAGCCGGCTGGTACGCCTATCCCCGGCGGCGGCCCGATGACCTGAAGTTCGGACTATCGGAATCCCGGCAATCAGTTTTCACACCTGGATTCGGTCATCCAGGATTGCATTTCGACCGTTAATCGTGTATACTTTTTTTGATTGGGGAGAGCGGTTCGAGGCGGGAATACGCCATTTCAACCGCGAGGAGTTCTTCGAGGCGCACGAAGTGTGGGAAGACCTGTGGCACGAGGTCCGCGACGACGACCGAAGCTTCCTGCAAGCCTTGATCCAGGTCGCAGCGGGATTCTATCACCACCAATGCGACAACCCGCGGGGCTCGGCCAGCCAGCTTCGCAAGGCCGGAGACAAGCTTTCGCGCTATCCATCAACTCATCGGGGGATCCTGGTGGGCATTTTACTGGCCGACCTTCAGCGATGGGCGGAAGAAGGGCGGGAGGGCGCGCAGGCGGTTGGAAGGAGTGCCTACCCCCGCATCACGACTGAAACGATGACGTCACCATCCTAGTTCTTCTTGAGGAGAGGTTCGTATGGCTACCATGATCACTGAGGAATGCATCAACTGCGGCGCTTGTGAGCCCGAGTGCCCCAACACCGCCATCTATGCCGGCGGCGTGCAATGGGAGCTCAACGGGCAGACCCACGATGCGCTGTCGAATGACTTCTATTACATTGTTCCCGAAAAGTGCACCGAATGCGTCGGCCACTTTGACCAGGAGCAATGCGCGGCAGTGTGCCCCGTGGACTGCTGCGTCCCCGACCCGAATCACGTCGAATCCGAAGAGGTTCTGCTCGACCGGGCGAAGCAGTTGCATCCGGACCGGGCATTCCCCGAACTCAGCGCGGCGACGTCTCACTTCCGCAAGTAGGAGCACTCCAACTCACGCAGACGAGTCGGCCTGTTGACGAACGGCCGACTCGTTCCGTTTCTGGCCCGCCTATGACCATCGGACCCTATTCGATCACGGCCCTCGAGACCGGTCGCTTCTCGCTCGACGGAGGCGCGATGTTCGGCATTGTGCCGTGGGTCTTCTGGTCGCGCACCAATCCCCCGGACGAGCGTCAGCGTATCACGCTGGCAGCCCGTAGTCTCCTCATCCGAGGGGAGGGCCGTACGATCCTCGTCGACAACGGCAACGGCGACAAGTGGAACGATAAGCTGAAAGATATCTATCGCCTCGATACGAGCGGAGGCGATCTGTCGACCTCGCTTGATTCCGCCGGCGTCCGACCGGAGGAGGTCACGGATGTCATTCTAACACACCTCCACTTTGACCATGCCGGCGGTTCGACCGTTCGACGAGGCGGCCGCTTGGTGCCCGCATTTCCAAATGCGACGTTCCATGTACAGCGCGACCACTGGGAGTGGTCGAAGGAGCCGACCGACCGCGATCGTGCATCGTTCATGCCCGACGACTATCTGCCGCTCTGGGAGGCAGGTGTACTCGAATTGGTTGACGGACAGCGCGAGCTCTTCCCCGGCATCGAACTGATTGTTTGCAACGGGCACACGACGGCGCAACAATTGCCAAAGATCTCCGACGGTCGCACGACGCTCTTGTTCTGCTGTGACCTCATCCCGACCGCATCGCATGTGCCGTACCCGTACATCATGGGCTACGACCTCCGACCACTCGTGACCTTGGAGGAGAAGAAGCGGATCCTTCCCCGAGCCCACCAAGAAGGATGGATAATGTTCCTCCAGCACGATCCCGAGGTCCCGGCAATCACGCTCAAGGCGACGGACAAAGGCTACGCCGTGGACCGTCGCATATCGCAGGTCTGATCGAGCGCTCATGACGGCGATCGAGAATGGAGGGTTCACCCGTACGATGTACGACCGATCCCACAACCTGGCCGATAGTCGATGCACGTACGGCTTAGGCCGACCGACGCTCGTACCGTGCAAGGGGGCCGGCGGCAGAATATTCGCTGGACCGGCACCGAACCAGGGTCAATCCTGCCTCTGACCGATGTCGAATCTTAGCGTACTGGTCAAGCGAGAAGCCCAACGCCTCGGATGTGCCGCCGTGGGCATCGCCCGCTCCGGAGTGCTTGATGCCGAAGGGGAACGATTGAAGGAATGGTTGGACCGAGGCTTTCATGCTTCGATGGGGTGGATGGCCCGGCGCTCGGCAGAACGAATCGACCCTCAACGGATCCTTCCCTCGGTCCGATCGGTCGTCATGATCGCCGTCAACTACTTCGCCGGACACCATCATTCCGAGAGGACGGCTAGCGCCAAGATCTCACGCTATGCGTGGGGCGACGACTATCACGACATCGTGCTCCGAAAGGTCGAACAGCTGGCGGAATTCATTCGCAGCCAGCAACCCGGTGCCGAGACAAAGTGCTATGTCGACACCGGACCGGTCATGGAGAAGGCCTGGGCAGCCCGTGCCGGCGTTGGATGGATCGGCAAGCACACCAATGTGATCACGCAGAAGACGGGTTCGTGGGTGTTTCTGGGGACGTTGCTGACCTCCGCCGAGCTGGAACCGGATGAACCGGCGGTCGACCATTGCGGTACGTGTCGGGCCTGTCTCGAAGCGTGTCCGACTGGCGCCTTCCCCGAGCCGTATGTCCTCGACGCATCCAGATGCATCTCCTATCTCACGATCGAACACAGAGGTCCATTTACAGCGCTACAGCAAAGCCGGCTGGACGGATGGGTGTTTGGTTGCGACGTGTGTCAGGAGGTCTGCCCGTGGAACCGTTTCGAACGGGAGACCGACGAGCCGGGATTCCAGCCGCGAAAAGGAAATGAAGCTCCATTGTTGGAAGACCTGTTGCGGCTGTCAGAATCGCAGTTCTTGGAGCGATTCAAGGGGTCGCCGATCTTGCGTCCGAAACATGAGGGATTCATCAGAAACGTTCGGGCGGTGCTTGAATCGTTGCGAAAATCAGGGCATCATAATGAAGAAGACTGAACACTGACAATCCGAGGTTTCATTTCCGACGAGAGGATTCCATGGCTGAACACCATCACAAGGTCGTCATCATCGGCTCCGGCCCCGCAGGTTTTACCGCCGCGCTCTATGCCGGGCGGGCCAATCTGAACCCCGTCATCTTTGAAGGACATCAACCCGGGGGTCAGCTGACGATCACGACGGAGGTGGAGAACTATCCCGGCTTTCCGGACGGCTTGATGGGACCGGAAATGATGGAACAATTCCGGAAACAAGCCCATCGCTTCGGTGCGACCTCGATCTATAAGACGGTCGACGCCGTGGACCTGTCCAAGCGCCCGTTCAAGCTTGAAGCCGATGGTGAGACGTATCTTGCCGACGCGTTGATCATCGCAACGGGGGCTACCGCGAAACTGCTCGGGTTGCCTTCCGAGAGCGAATACATGGGATACGGTGTCTCGGCCTGCGCCACCTGCGACGGGTTCTTCTTCAAGAATCAGCATGTTGTGGTGGTGGGGGGCGGAGATACCGCGATGGAGGAGGCCGACTACCTCACGAAGCATGCCGCGAAAGTGACGGTCATTCACCGTCGAGACGCCCTGCGAGCTTCGAAGGTCATGCAGGAGCGTGTCAGGAAGAACCCGAAGGTGTCGTTCATCTGGGATACGACCGTGGACGAGGTCCTCGGAACGGTAAATGAACATGGCCACAAGAAGGTGACAGGTCTCCGACTCAAGAACCTGAAGACCGGAATCCTCAGCGATCTGGCCTGCGACGGTCTCTTTATTGCCATCGGTCACCAGCCCAACACCGCCCTCTTTAAGAGCGTGTTGGAAACCGATGAGGTTGGATACCTGCTGACAAAGGGTAGGTCGACAGCGACGAACATCCCCGGCGTCTTCGCGGCGGGCGATGTGGCCGACCCGACCTACCGACAAGCTGTCACAGCGGCGGGATCAGGTTGTCAGGCGGCCATTGATGCGGAGCGTTTTCTGGCGCATCAAGAATGAGCCAGCCAGAGCCGCGATTCGAAGACCCCCGGAACAGAGGTTCGGGGGTTTTTTATTGACTTTGCTTCTGTCTTTGTCTATAATTTGTGTCATATCAATGACTTAGGCGAACATGGCACTTAGTACGACGGGCAAATGGATCATTGGCATCGTGGCGGTTCTGCTCGCTCTGGGTGCTCTGTTTGTGTTGACCGTCGTCGCGATGCTGTCGGGAGGAGACACGGAAGAGGAGACGGTCGCCTACGGTTCCGGCGGCAAGGTGGCGCTCATCGAATTGAATGAACCCATCATGTCGTCCGAGGAGATGGTGCGACTTTTTCGCAAGTACCGCGAAACGCCTTCGGTAAAGGCGATCGTCTTTCGCATTGACTCGCCGGGCGGAGGTGTTTCGGCGAGTCAAGAGATCTACGAAGAGGTCCGCAAGACCCGCAACAGCGGAAAGCCGGTCGTGGTCTCGATGGGATCCGTGGCCGCCAGCGGCGGGTACTATGTCGCCTGCGGTGCCGACAAGATCATGGCCAATCCCGGCTCGCTCACCGGCAGCATCGGCGTGATCTTCCAGTTCATTCATTTTGAAGAGTTGTTCAAGAAGCTCGGCGTGGAGACCTCGACCTTCAAGTCGGGCGAGTTGAAGGATATCGGCTCGCCGTTCCGCAAGACCACGCCGCGGGAGCGCGTGTATTTCGCCGGACTCGTCGGCGACGTCTACGACCAGTTTGTGAATGTGGTGGCGACGGAACGGAAGCTCGATCTGGCGTACGTCAAGAAATACGCCGACGGCCGCGTCTTCACCGGCCGCCAGGCGCATCAATGGGGATTCATCGATACCCTCGGTACATACGAGGATGCGATCGCTCTGGCGGCGAAGCTTGGCGCGATCGAAGGCACGCCTCGCACGGTCCGGGAGCGGAAGCGCAAGACCTTCTTCGAGCAGTTGATGGGCGAGACGATCGCCGACGTGGCGCGATGGCGCAACGTCGTCTCGCAACCGATCCTGCAGTATCGTCTGGCTTCACCCGACGAGCGCTGAACAAAAAAGCGGCAGACCAGAACCGTACGACCGGAACCGAACGGCAACAGCAGGAGGTCACGTGACCAAGGCCGATATTGTGGATGTCATCGCCTCAGCCACCGGACTCACTAAAGTTGAGACCGAGGCCGTCGTTGACGGGTTCATTCAGACCGTCATCAACGCGATGAAGGAAGGCAAGAACATCGAGATCCGCGGTTTCGGAAGCTTCAAGGTGAAGAAGCGCAAAGGACGGATCGCGCGCAATCCCCGCACCGGCCAGCAAGTAATGGTCGACGAGCACTTCGTGCCCATCTTCAAGGTATCGAAGGAGCTTAAACACGTCGTGGACGAGAATCTGAAGAAGGCGGGAGGCTGACGAACGATGCGACCTGCAGTGGCGTGTGCCAAATGCAAGGCCGAGTTGACGTGGGGCCAGACCCCGTGCCCGACGTGCGGCGCGGTCGTGGACTGGCCGGGGGGAAGCAAGCGTGCCGTGAAACCAGCCCCCGTTGCGTCGTTTCCTATCCGTAACGTCGCGCTCCTCGTTCTGGTGATCGCCGCGGCAGTCGTCCTGCTCGAGACGATCACGGCTCCTCCGACGGCGCCGACGCCGGTCGCCGGCACTCCGCAACAACCGGTTGCGAGTCAGCCGGCGGGGCCCGACATGAATGCGCTCGCGCATCTCAATGATCTCGAAGCCAGGGTGAAAGCCCAGCCGTCGAACGCCGACCTTCGCCTTGAATTGGCCAACCACCTGATGGATGCGCGGTTCTTTGACCGGGCCATCCAGGCCTATCGCGAGGTCCTGAAGCTTCAGCCGAAGAACGCGAATGCCCGCGTCGACATGGGCATCTGCATGAAAGAGACGGGTGACCTCGAAGGCGCCAAGAGTGAAATGAAGCGGGCACTCAGGGACGTCCCCGAACATTTGCAGGCCCACTACAATCTTGGCATCGTCTGCCTCGTGCAGGGAAACCTGCAGGAGGCGAATGAATGGTTCACCAAGACGGCCAACTTGTCGCCGAATAGTGAGCTCGGACAACGGGCTCGACAAATGCTCCAGCAGCACGCAGCGGTTACCACACCCTAACCCATCCACCGGAGGTCGCGCCATGCCCAGCGGCAAGAAGCGCAAGCGCCACAAGATGGCGACCCACAAGCGCAAGAAGCGCTTGCGGAAGATGCGACATAAGAAGAAGAACCGTTAGTCGACATCGCCCGACCGCCCTGCGGGACGCCGCAGGGCGGAGGCTTCTTTGTATCATGGCATGATCCCGTTCTTCCGTCTTCGCTGGCCGGTCCTCGTTTTGTCGGTCCTCGCCCTGCGTCCGGCCACCACTGGCGCATGGGGATTCGTTTCTCATCGTCAGATCAACGAACAGGCCATTCGCTCGCTTCCCGACGCCGTCGCTCCGTTCTTCAAGTCGGTCGCCGACACGCTCGTCGCCTGGTCTGTGAAGCCCGACCTCCGCCGGTCCTCCGATCCAACGGAGGGGCCGAGGCACTACATCGACATCGATCGCTACGGCGGCCCTCCGTTCGCCGGGCTTCCCCGCGACCGGGCTGTCGCCGTGCGCAAGTTCGGCCGCCGCACGGTCGATACGAACGGGACCGTCCCATGGGTCATCGCTGACCTGACCGACAGTCTCGCGGCTGCGATGCGCGCTGGGGACGGTCTGGCGATCGTCCGACACGCCGCCGACCTGTCGCACTACGTGGCCGATGCCCATGTGCCTTTGCATGCCACCGAGAACTATGACGGCCAGCTGTCCGGTCAGAAGGGCCTGCATGCCCGGTGGGAGTCACGGTTGCCGGAACGGTTCGGAAGGTCTTATCAACTCGCCCCTCAGCCAGTGCGGCCCATTGCCGACCCCCTCGATGAGGCCTTTCGCATTGTCCTCGAAAGCTACCTGCTTGTCGATTCGATCCTCATCGCTGACCGCGGAGCGCGAGAGGACATTCCCGTGGACCAGCTGACACGAAAACGGGAAATCCGCGGACGCGCGGTCGATGAATTTGTGCCGGAGTACTATGAGCGTTTCCATGAGCGGCTCGACGGCATGGTCGAGCGACGATTGCAGGCGTCGATTGGGGCAGTGGCCTCGTACTGGACGGCCGCCTGGGTGAGAGCCGGACGGCCCGACCTGGCTTCGGTCCGGGTGGTCTGGCCTTAGGATTGTATCTGAAGCCCTCTTTATCTATGTTGAAGTGGCGATCTTTACCACTGACGTGAACAAGGAGTCATACTATGGCGAATGAGAACAATGACGGCATGGCCAAAGGCCTCGTCGTCGGTTTCATCTCGGGAGCGATCGTTGGTGCTGTTGTCGGACTGCTGTTTGCCCCCAAGGCGGGCAAGGAGCTTCGGGCCGATATCCGCGAGAAGGCCGGCGATCTGGCCGAAGAAGCCGAGGAGTACATCCAGAAAGCTCGAGCGAAGGCGACCGAATTGATCAACGAGGGCAAGAAGCGGTCGAACGACCTCATCTCCGATGCGCGCAAGAAGGCCGACACGCTGCTCGGCGATGCCGAGCGGATCCTCGGAGATGCCCGCTCAAAGAACACCGGCGACCGCGGACGCACCAGTTGATCGCAACGGTCACCTCCGACCACCAGGATCTTCGTCCAAGGGAGTGCCGTGGAATCCTTCATTCAGTTCGCGCAGGCGATCGCGCTGTTGAGTGCGGCCGCCTTGTGCATGTATCTTATCGTGACGCTCGTCCGGCTTAACGCCACCTTGGCATCCGTCCAGCGGGACGTGTCGGACGTCGCGAAACAGCTCAAGCCGCTCCTCGAACATCTCACCGTCGTATCGGAGAAGCTGCGATCCATCGCGACGCAGATCGACGAGCAGGTGTCCCTCGCGCGAGGGTCCCTTGAATCGATCAGGCGCATGGCGCGCAATATTGAGCAATTCGAGGAACGCATCCAGCAACGGCTCGAAGAACCCATCCACAAGGTCCTGTCGGCGATCGGCAGGATCATCGCTAAAGTGGTGTCGTTCTTCGGAGCACGATCCACAACCGGCCACGCCGGTCAATGATCAGCACAGCGGCGGCCCCGAAGGGTCGCCGCTGGCGTTTCCTCACCAAGGAGTGTACTCGTGGCACAGGCATCGACCAAAGACTATTCGGCCGACCGTCTCCGGAACATTGCGATCGTCGGGCACGGCGGCTCTGGAAAGACCACGCTTGTGGAATCCCTGCTGTTCGTGTCCGGAACAACGACCCGGCGCGGTCGAGTGGAAGACGGCAACACGGTCTCCGATTACCATCCCGACGAGGTCGAGCGGAAGATCTCCATCAACGGCTCGCTGTTGCACGCCGACTGGAAAGGGACCAAGCTCAACATCCTGGACACGCCGGGCTATTCCGACTTTACGGGCGACGTCATCAGCTCCGTCCGCGTCGCCGATACGGTCGTTCTGCTCGTCAAGTCGGTGGAAGGCGTCGAAGTCGGGACGGAGGTGGCCTGGTCCTACGCTCAACAACAGGGCCTGCCCGTCGTCATCGTCCTGAACAAGCTGGATAATGAGAACGCCGACCCCGAGCATGCCGTCGCCATGGCCCGCGAACGGTTCGGCCACGACGTCGTCCGCATGCATCTTCCCGTCAACGCGGGCCTCGGCTTCGATGCCGTCGTCGACCTGCTGCACATGAGGCTGCTGACGTTCGCAAAGGACGGAACGAGCGTCACCGCCGGAGACATCCCTGCCGAATTGAAGGAACAGGCCGAACATCTGCATGAAGAGCTTGTCGAAAAGGTCGCCGAGACAGACGAAGCGCTTATGAACAAATTCTTCGAGGAAGGGACCTTGGGCGAGACCGACATGGAGTCCGGCCTGCGGTCAGCCTTCCTTCAGCGCAAGATCTTCCCGGTCCTCTGCACATCGGCCGCCAGCGGCGCCGGCGTCGCGCCTCTGATGGACTTCTTTGTCCAGGCGGCCCCATCGCCCGTCGATCGCGGGCCCGCCGCCGCCCATCATCTCGAGACCAAGGAGACGGTTGCGATCGCCCCCGATCCTTCAGCGCCTGCGTCATTGTTCGTTTTCCGGACGGTTTCGGAGGAGCATGTTGGCGAGCTTTCGTTCTTCCGTGTCTACTCTGGCACGGTGCAGGCAGGCATGGACCTCGTGAACGAATCGAACGGCAAGGCCGAGCGCCTGGGTCAGCTCTTCATCATGAACGGCCGTGAACGAAAAGAGATCGGCCGGCTCGTGGCCGGCGACCTGGGAGCCGTCGTGAAGTTGAAGGATACCCACACAAACAACACACTCAGCGCCAAAGGGCTGCCCGTCACGTATCCGGCGATCACGTTCCCCGAGCCCGTCATCCGCATGGCGATCCGGTCGAAGGCCAAGGGTGATGAAGACCGCGTGTCGACCGGCCTCCATGCGCTGCATGAAGAGGATCCGACGTTCGTCATTACGGTCGACGGCCAACTGGGCCAAACGATCATCGCCGGCCAGGGCGAATTGCACTTGTTGATCGTCACGAAGCGACTCAAGCAGAAGTACGGCGTCGATGTCGAGCTGAGCGAGCCGAAGATCCCGTACAAGGAAGCCTTGCGCGTGCCGGTGGCCGAGGTCGAGTACAAGCACAAGAAACAGACGGGTGGTCGGGGCCAGTTCGGCCATGTGTGGCTGAAGCTCCAGCCGTTACCGCGCGGCACAGGATTCCAGTTCGAAGATGCGGTCGTCGGCGGCGTCGTCCCGGGACGGTTCATTCCTGCGGTCGAGAAGGGAGTGATCGAGACGATGCAGCGCGGCGTCCTTGCCGGCTATGAGGTCGTCGACGTGAAGGTCACGATCTTCGACGGTTCGTACCATTCGGTCGACTCCGACGAGCATTCCTTCAAGATCGCCGGCGCGATGGCGTTCAAAAAGGGATTCCTCGAGGGCAAGCCGATCCTTCTCGAACCCATCGACGTTGTGACGGTGACGGTGCCCGAGGAATACATGGGCGACGTCATGGGCGATATCTCGGGACGCCGGGGCAAGATCCTCGGAATGGAGGCCGACGGTCATTACCAGATCATCAAGGCCCAGGTGCCGGTGGCTGAGATCCACAAGTACTCGACGATCCTTCGGTCGATGACGCAGGGCCGCGGGGTCTACCGGACGAAGTTCTCCCACTACGAAGAGGTCCCGCGCGAACAGGCGGAGAAGATCATCGCCGCCTACGAGAAGTCGCGCACCGAGGGCGAGTGACCAGCGCCGCAACCCTCAGCGGGCCCCGGTGGATCGACCGTCGGGGCCCGTCGCCATTTCCATCGACGTCATCGTATGCCATCCCCCCGCACGCCGCGCACCGCCGGACTTGACCGCCTCATCGTTCGCGGTGCTCGCGTCAACAATCTGAAGAACATCTCGCTCGACCTGCCCCGCAACGCCCTTATCGTGGTCACGGGCGTCAGCGGATCGGGCAAGTCGAGCCTTGCCTTCGACACCATCTACGCCGAAGGGCAGCGGCGCTACGTCGAGAGCCTCTCATCGTATGCCCGGCAGTTCCTCGAGCGAATGGAGAAGCCCGACGTCGACGTCATCCAAGGCATCAGTCCTGCGATCGCGATCGAGCAGAAAACGACCTCACGCAATCCCCGCTCCACCGTTGCCACGACCACGGAGATCTACGATTACTGCCGCCTGCTGTTTGGCCGTATCGGCCGCACCATCTGCCCGTTATGCGGTACGGAGGTCCGGCGCGACACGGTCTCGACGGCCGTCGACCGAACGTTGGAACAACCCGAGGGCGCCAAGATCGTCGTCACGTTTCCACTCCCCGAACATTCAGGCCGCAGCCTCACCGAAGAGATCGCCGTCCTGAAACAACGCGGCTTCTTTCGCCTCTGGCGTGCGGGCACCATCCTCGACATCGAGCGCGAAGAGGTCCCAGGCAGGTCGAAAAAGGGATGGTCGGTCGTCGTCGACCGTCTTGTCTTGAAGAAGAGCGACAAGGACAGCCGAACCCGACTGGCCGATTCGATCCAGACGGCGTTTGCCGAAGGAGGAGGATACGCCACCGTCCACCGCCTTGACGACGGCGGCACGTTGACCTTCACGCAGCACCTCGAATGCCCTAACGACAGAACCCGCTTCGAAGAGCCCGACCCGCGCATGTTCTCGTTCAACAATCCCGTCGGCGCCTGCCCGGAATGCCAGGGCTTCGGCCGGGCGATGGGCATTGATATGGACCTCGTCGTGCCGGACCCGTCGAAGACGCTGCGCCAGGGTGCGATCGTTCCCTGGACCTTCCCACGCTGGCGGCAATACTACCTGGACATGTTGAAGTCGGCATCGAAGCATGGGCTTCCGCTCGATACTCCGTGGCGTCAGTTGACGTCCGAACAACGGTTGCTGGTCCAGAATGGGTCGAAGGGTTTCGAAGGTCTGAATGCGTTCTTCCGCTACCTTGAGAAACGGTCATACAAGCTGCACTATCGGGTCTTCATGAGTCGCTTCCGGGGCTATACCACATGTCCGGGCTGTCATGGCTCACGCCTGCGAAAGGAGGCGCTCTACCTCAAGGTGGCCGGTCGCACCATCCACGACGTCGTCCGGATGACCATCGAAGAGGCCCGTACGTTCTTCGACAGCCTCGAGCTGACGGAATACGAACAGGGGGTTGCCCGTCGCATCGTTGAAGAGCTTCGCAAGCGGCTCAGGTTCCTGTCGGAGGTCGGCATCGGCTATCTGACACTCGACCGGCTGTCGATGACCCTTTCGGGTGGCGAGAGTCAGCGCATCAACCTGGCCACGTCGCTCGGGTCTTCGCTCATGGGTTCGCTCTACGTGCTCGACGAACCCAGCATCGGCCTCCATCCTCGCGACAGCCGACGGCTCATCGCCATCCTCCGCTCCTTGCGCGACCTGGGCAATACTGTCATGGTCGTCGAACACGATGAGGAGATGATGCGCGCCGCCGACGTGATCGTCGACCTTGGACCGAAGGCGGGCGAGTCGGGAGGCGAGGTCGTCTACGCCGGTCCAACGGAGGAACTGCTCAAGGACGGCAAGGGATTGACGGCCGAGTATCTGAGAGGCGAGCGCACCATCCCCGTGCCGGGGCAGCGGCGACCCGACGCCGAGTCGTCGATCCTGATCCGGGGGGCCTCCGAGCACAATCTCAAGGGGATCGACGTCCGTATCCCTCTTGGCCTCTTTGTTTGCATCACCGGCGTCAGCGGCTCGGGCAAAAGCACGCTTGTCCACAACGTCCTCTACGCCGGGTTGCAGAAACTGAAAGGGGGATACGATGGGACGGTCGGCAAGATGAAGGGGATCGAAGGGGCGGAGCGCGTCGACCGTGTCGAGCTGGTCGATCAATCGCCGATCGGACGCAGCCCGCGGTCCAATCCTGTCACGTACATTAAGGTCTTCGACCTGATCCGGGAGCTCCTTGCGTCGGCTCCGGCCGCGAGGGTAAAGGGCTTCAAACCGGGCCACTTCTCGTTCAATGTCCCAGGCGGTCGATGCGAGACATGCGAAGGGGACGGAGTGCAGCGGATCGAGATGCAGTTCCTGGCCGACCTCTACCTCACCTGCGAATCCTGCAAGGGAAAGCGCTTCAAGCAGGAGGTGCTCGACATTCGGTTCCGAGGCAAGAACATCGATGACATTCTTCGGCTGACGGTCTCGGAGGCGATCCGATTCTTCGGTGAGCATTCCGAGAGCCGGCGGATTGCCAAGAGGCTCGGCGTGCTGGCCGAGGTGGGACTGGGCTACCTGCGGCTTGGACAGCCGGCAACAACGCTGTCAGGGGGTGAGGCTCAACGCATCAAGCTGGCCCAACACCTCACAGCGGGAGACGAAGGTGGGCATGCGCTGTTCATCTTCGATGAGCCGACGACCGGACTCCATCTCGATGATATTGCAACGCTCGTGCACTGCTTCCACGCCCTGCTCGCGGCAGGTCATTCACTCGTCGTCATCGAGCATAACCTGCATGTCATCAAGTCTGCCGACCTGATCATCGACCTCGGACCGGATGCCGGTGATCAAGGCGGTGAGATCGTCGCGGTCGGCACGCCCGAGGAGGTTGCGCAGAACGAGCGCTCATGGACCGGCCGCTATCTGCGAAGCGTCCTCGGGGAGCTTGGAAAAACGACGACGTCCCGCTCTGAGCGAGCAGGACGTCGGACACGTCGTTGACGATCGATGAGTGGGCGTTTCACGATGCCGAACCGAAATGCAATGTGATGTAAAGCCCGCCGAATTCCTTCACGAACCCCCCTTGCATGACCTCGATCCCGTTCTTCACGGGAATGAAGTAGTACCGCACACTCAACCCCATGACGTTCGTACGGTCCCTGCCGAAGTACGCCCCGGCGCCGATGAATCCGCCCACGGTGGTGTGAGCTTTGCCGTACTTCAGACTCTCGAAGAAGTCGATCTTCTCCTGAAGGACCGCGCCGCCGTAGTCAATGTAACGAGCGTACGGAGAGACAAAAAGCGTCGTCGGCCCGGCTCCCGCCGTGACGTACGGCCGGAAGTTGTCGACAATGTCGTCGCGAAACAGCCGAACCTGCGCCGACACCATCAGTGGAAGCATGACGAGGCGATTCTTCTTTCCTGGGATCGAGCTTTGGCCAAGATAATCCACATACTCGACCTCTCCGTCGTCTTTGACGTCCGAGATCGCAAACGTGATCGTGCCCGCCAGATCATCCGTGAACTCACGACGGTAGAATCCCCCAAGCCCAAAGCCGTTCTCCGAGATGAGGAGATCCAAGCCCCAGGCGGTCATCCGTTGCTCAAAGAGAGCTTCAGTGACGAGCTGCGGCTTGAACGGACGGAACACGATCGCCGTGTCGGGGCGTGCCGGTTCCTGGGCCATAACGAGCCCCGGCATCGTGGCGGCGACAGCTGTGAGTGTGAGCCCGACACGAAGCGGGGTGCGGAGCGACTGAAGAAAGCTCATGATGGAATGTACCTCCGTCCTGATCGAATGGCAACCGTCGATCACGAAACGACCAGTATGGCCAGTTTCAGGTAGCTGGTCTCGGACATGGCCAGTAACGACGGATGATCGGGCGAAGCGCCGCACAGATCGGCCATCTGGACGGCCCGCCCCACCTTCACGGCACTCTCTTGCAGCATCTCCAGGAATGCGTCGCGGTCAATGTGGTGCGAACATGATGCGGTCACAAGGATTCCGTCCCGCTCGAGCAGGTCCATCGCCAGTGTATTGATGGTTCGATAGCCCTTGAGTGCCGTCGCGACCGTCTTGCGGCTCTTCGTGAACGAGGGAGGGTCAAGAATGACCATTCCGTAACGTTTGGACTGCTTCACACGGTTCCGGAGTTCGTCGAAGACATCGCCGGCGGTGAATCGTACCCTCTTCAGGCCATTCCGCAAGGCATTCCTCGTGGCCCGGGCGACAGCGTCACCCGAGATGTCCACTCCTTCGACATCATCAGCTCCACCGGCCGCCGCGTTGAGGCTGAAGCCGCCGTCATTGCAAAAGCAATCGAGCACCGTTCTGCCCTTCGCGTACAAGCGGATGCGGTGACGATTCATTTTCTGGTCGAGGAAGAGGCCCGTCTTCTGCCCTCGCAGCAGGTCCACGACGTACCGGAGATCATGTTCTGCGACCTCGACCTCGTCGGCCAGCGAACCGCGGAGGATCGCGGTCGTTTCGGGAAGACCCTCGAGGATGCGAAGGGAAGAATCGTTGCGTGCGACGATGGCGACGGGACGTATCAGGTCGTCGAGGACGTCGGCGATCAAGCCCATGCGCAGGTCCATCCCGGCGGATACGGCCTGGATGACGATGTTCGCTCCGTATCGGTCGATGATCAAGCCCGGCAACCCGTCCGATTCTCCGTGAACGATGCGGTAGGTCGTGTCGTCTGGAAAGATCCGTTCGCGGCGTCGGAGTGCGGTCCGAATGCGTTCCTCGAAGAAGGCTCGGTCGATGGGGCGCGGCTCGCGGTCAAGGATGCGGACGGCGATGAGAGAATGGGGATGGTAGAATCCCACGCCGAGGGTCCGTCCATCATGCCGGCGGATCTCGACGACGCTTCCGGCCGTCGGGTTCCCGTGGACGGAGGCGATCTCGTTCGAGAAGACCCAGGAATGGCCCTGTACGATGCGGCGATCTTCGCGGGGACGCAGCGTGACGGACTCGGTCATGCACGAAAGTAGACAGAATTGCAGGTTGAATCAATTCTTCGATATCTTCTTGCCATGCGTGCCCGCTGGCTCCTTCTACTGCTCGTCGTCGGTTGTCAGGACCCCGACGATTCAAGTTTTCGCGGCGACTTCCGGATCAAGCTCGTCGACGCTCCTGCGGCCTACGATGCCGTGAACATCGTCGTGCGGCGAGTCTCCATTCACCGCGCCGGTGCGGGGTCGAGTTTCGGCTGGACAGTCATCAGTGAAGACGTCAAGACCTTCGACCTCCTCGACCTGCGGAACGGCGTTTCGGCGACCCTGGCGTCTGCGTCGTTGCCCGTGGGACGCTACGACAAGGTCCTCGTGCTGTACGGCATCTCAAACCTGATCGAGGATGGATTCGAACGGACGGTCGCCATCCCCGACGATCTCAAGGATGGCGCCATTGTGGATGTGGACCTTGACGTCACCGAGGGAGATCTTGCCGGATTGACTTTCGATATGGATGTCACCCGTTCGATCCGTACCACGGCCGACGGGAGATTCGAACTTCGTCCTGTGATCCGCGTGCAGCGCACCGACCTTGCCGGATCGATCGCCGGCGGCGTCGTTCCAGACTCCGTACTGGCGATCGTCTCGACCATCGCGGGGGGCGATTCAGTTTCGACATTCAGTCTCGCGCTCCCTGGCATCAATTCCTTCCAACTCGTCGACCTGCCCGAGGGAACTTACCAGGTCGGGATCCGGTCCAGCCATCCGGGCTATCTCGACACGGTGGTGGCCGGGGTCCTGGTCGTTCCCCGTCAGACAACCCAACTCGGAGCGATCGAGCTCAGGCCGCGACCGATCCTTCCCTGATCTCCGCCGGTTGCAGTCCCCTCAAGCGTTTGGTATATTACCATCGTCGCAGCAGATGTTTCACGATCGAACTTGAACGTTCTTTGACGGAGTCATTTCCCATGGTCAACATCCCCGAGTTGCTCGGTGCCGACGCGAAGTCCCTGCTCGAGCACACGTGCCGCACGATCCCAAAAGAATCGCTCTACCTTCCGAGCCCCGACTTCGTGGATCGGGTCTTTGCGTTGTCGGACCGCAGCCCTCAGGTACTGCGCAGTCTGAACCAGATGTTCACCACCGGCCGCCTTGCCGGCACGGGGTACCTTTCCATCCTTCCCGTAGACCAGGGGATCGAGCACTCAGCAGGAGCGTCGTTCGCACCCAACCCCATGTACTTCGACCCCGAGAACATCGTCAGACTCGCGATCGAAGGTGGCTGCAACGCGGTGGCCTCGACGCTCGGCGTTCTCGGCATGGTGTCGCGCAAGTATGCCCATCGTATCCCCTTCGTTCTAAAATTCAACCACAACGAGTTCCTGTCGCATCCGAACACATACGACCAGACGCTCTTCGCCAGCATCAAGCAGGCCTACGACATGGGTGCGGTTGCGGTTGGTGCCACGGTCTATTTCGGCTCCGCCGAGTCGCGACGCCAGTTGTGGGAGGTGAGCCAGGCGTTCCAGACGGCCCACGAGATGGGGATGGGCACGATCTTGTGGTGTTACACGCGGAACAGCGCCTTCAAAACGGCTGAGAAAGACTATCATGTCTCAGCCGACCTGACAGGCCAGGCCAATCATCTCGGCGTCACGATCGAGGCCGACATTATCAAGCAGAAGCTTCCCGAGAACAACGGCGGCTACCTCGCGATCAGTACGAAAGAGAGTCCCTACGGGAAGATTGACAAGAAGGTTTACAGCGACCTTTCGAGCGACCATCCGATCGACCTGACCCGGTACCAAGTGGCCAACTGCTACATGGGCCGCGCCGGACTGATCAACTCGGGCGGACCGTCCGGCAAGAACGATATTGCCGAAGCAGTGCGCACGGCCGTCATCAACAAGCGCGCCGGCGGGATGGGGCTCATTTCCGGACGCAAGGCCTTCCAGAAACCGATGAAGGATGGCGTCGCGATCCTCAACGCGATCCAGGACGTGTACCTATCCAAGGACGTCACGATCGCCTGACGGAGAACGTTCGGCCGCGCGACTTCGGGCGAAGGCGTCAGGCGGTCCCTGGCGCCTTTGCTCTTTTCGGGTTGGCCTTCCCCCGCACATGAGGACCTTTTCGGCTTTCGTCTTCGACATGGATGGGACGATCACCAACACGAATCGTCTCATCTTCGATTCTTTCAATCACATTGTCCAGACCTATCGCGGCGGTACCATGTCGGACCGCGAGATCGCCTCGCTCTTCGGTCCGCCGGAGGAAGGCGCGATCGTCGCCATCGTAGGGGAGGAGCAGTTGGATGCGGCGATGGAACAGTATCTGAGCTTCTATCGCGAACGTCATCAGGAACTGGCTTCGGTCTACGAAGGTATGCCCGAGCTGATCGACGAGCTGCATCGGCGTGGCGTAATCTTGGCGATCTTCACCGGCAAGGGGCGGCACACGACCGATATTACCCTCGAGAAGTTCGGCCTGACCCGTTACTTCCGCAAGGTGGTGACGGGTAACGACGTCAAGAAGCACAAGCCGTCGGGCGAAGGCATCACCTCGATCCTGCGCGATCTCAGCCTCGATCCGCACCGGACGATCATGGTGGGCGATTCGGCATCTGACATCATTGCGGCACGTGAGGCCGGCATCCCGGTGGCCTCGGTGCTGTGGGATGCTTTTAACAAGGACCGTGTGTTGCAGCACGAGCGCGACTTCACCTTCCATGCCGTGAGCGAGTTCTCATCCTGGGCCCGTACCGTCGCCGCTCCGTTCATGTGACGTATGGATGCCTGGCTCGAACGATATCCCCGGTTGGTCCTCGCGCTTCCGTTGTTGACGGCTGTTGCCGTTGGCATCTTCTATCTCCGCGTCGTTTCGCATTTCGAGTACACCCCTGACGACACCTACATCTATCTTCGGACCGCCGTCAATGTGGTGCAGGGGGACGGCTGGTCGTTCAATCCGGGCGACCCTTCGTACAGTGTCACCGGACCATTGTGGGCGATGCTCATCGCCGGAGGCGCGGCGGCCGGCCTCGACCCCTACATCGTGGCAAAATCGCTTGACGCGACCTTGGCCGCACTCGCCATTCTCGCGCTCCAACTCCTCGTTTTCTCGGCGACGGAGGACCGTCTGCTTGCAGCCGGCGCAGCCATCATCATGACATTCGACGCTTCGCTCTTGCGCTGGGCCGCTTCAGGGATGGAGACCTCGCTGGCCGTTCTCTTGACCATCCTTGTCGTCCGCTATGTCATCGACGATGAATGGCTCATCGCCGGCGCGGCACTCGGCTTGCTCGTACTCGTGCGACCGGAATACGTGTTGCTGGCCCCATGGATCGTCATTGCAACGCGCGATATGCCGTGGAGACGCCATCTCCGTCGTTGGTCCGCTCCTCTGGCGGTCGCCACCGCTATCGCGGGCGTGTGGTGGATCGTAGCGGCCATCTGGACGGGAACATCCTTACCAACCACGGTCGGCAGCAAAGCCGGATGGTGGTTCGATCCGGACCGGACCGCAACGGTCTTCATGGAAGGCGCCAGGATCATTGCGGCGACCCATGGCATTCCGGCGTTGGTCGTGATCGGCATCGCGTTCATGCTTCGCCGGGGCAGCAACCCGGTCCGAACCAGATGGTGGAGGCTCCTCATCGGCTGGCCCGTCGTTCTCACAGCGGCGTACGCCACGCAGGGCGTGCAGATCGTGTCGCGATACCTGACCCCTGCGCTGTTCCTGTTGACGGTGGCGATGATGCTCGCGATCTCGATCTGGCTCGAAGCCCGACCTGGACGGCTGCGTCGGGCCACGGCCATGGCGCTGACTGCCGGGCTCCTGACGATCGGCCTGAACACGGCAGTGTATGAGAACCGCATCGTTCCACATCTTCGCGAATTCACGGTGGGCATGCAGCAAGGCATCAAACCCATCGCGTTCTGGCTGCGCAACCACTCGGCTCCCGACGATGAGGTCCTGGCCCCGGACATCGGGATGATCGGCTATGTCAGCGAGCGTCGCGTGTGGGATCCGGCCGGGCTGGCAACGCCCTCGCTGCGCAAGGCGATCGAAGGACACAACTATGATGAGGTCATGCATCGTCGGCTCTACCGGGCAGTGGTCGATCCACGTTTCGTCATCGACCGCACCCGCGACCGTGAACGACTCGCCGATTCGACGCTCAGGCCGATCATGACCGCCGAAATGCCGGGGTTGGGCGTAACGATCCCCGGCTTGCAATACGTCACGCTGTATGAGGCCGTCCGATGATTCGTGCCCTGTGTGTCTGGTCGTGCTTGACGTTGTGGCTGTACGGGCAAGAATCGTTCGATCCCGCTATACGGTCGCTGCGCGTGGTCGGCCAGGGTATGCGTGGCCTCCCGGTGGTGGTCGATGGGTTCGGCGTCCGCATCGAGTTCGACGGGACGACGTCGCAACCGGTCGACTATCGCATTCGTGTCCGCCATCTCGACGCGAGCGGTCGTGAGACGGAGAACGTGTTCGTCAACGAACCGATGCGGCTTACGACCCTGACGCCCATCCCGTACCAAGAAGCGCCCGTTGGCGTACGGACATGGCGTTGGCACTATGCGACGGTCATCCCCGGCCCCAAGGGCCTCGAGCAGCTTCCTCACGCCGGCTACTATCGTGGATGGATCGAGGAGGCAGAGACCGGCCGCGCTGTCGCGACCTTCGATTTCGTACGTGCAGACCGGGACGTGACGCACCTGATGCGGGTGCGTCAGCGACGTTTGCCGTCGGCCATTGCGCCTTTCCATCAGGCGATCGCCGTGAGTCTTGCCATTCCGCTCGATTCGGCGTGGTGGGGGGGAGGTCCGGTCCAATCCATGATGATCCGTTCCGTTGACGTCGTGAAGAATCGGGAATGGTTGCGCCGGACGCGCGTCAAGGTCTACGACGACGACCCGAACACGTGGGTCGAAGGGTCCGGGACGGGACTCCTCACGTTCGTGTGCGGGGGGATCCTTCCGGGCAATGAGTATCGCCAGATCGACCTGAGAAGCCTCGAGGACCATCCGAAGGGCGACACCCTTCGCTCCCGGTCGGGGGCCGATGTCAGCCGGTTCTTCTTCCCGGGGCGTCCGGACCATAACGGTCTTCCGGCGTATTCACATGCAACGGGCGGTGAGGACGAGGAGCTGACGGAGTTCCAGTTCGTGTGGTCGGGCGACGACGAGCACCCACCCGAGATCACCGTGGTTGGAGAGTTCAGCGGTTGGACGGTCCGGCCGGAATGGACGATGACCTACGACCGCGGGACCCGTCGTCATCTGCTTCGCAAGCCGCTTCGCAGGGGTCGGTACGACTACCAGTATGTGTTCGACCGAACGGACTGGGTGCGTCTGGAGGGTAACGATTGGTCGACGAAGAACATCTATACGGCGTTTGTGGTCTTCCAGGAACAGCGGGAGGGAGGCTACGACCGGATCGTCGGGGTCGCTCAATTGGAGAGCACGGGCGCCGTCGCAGGAGAACGAACACGTGACAACCATTGACGCGCCGCTCCGGGTCGGAGTCATCGGGACAGGCCACCTCGGCTCGCTCCATGCCAAGATGCTCTCACAGTTGCCGACGGCGGCATTCGTCGGCGTCTTCGACGCCGATGCTGCCAAGGCGGCAGCCGTGGCCGGGATGCACGGGGTCACAGCCTTCGCGAGTCGCGAGGATCTTCTCGACGCCGTCGATGCCGTTACGATCGCCAGCGTGACGTCGACCCATTTTGATGTGGCACACGCGTGCCTGCGCTCCGGCAAGCATGTGCTCGTTGAAAAGCCGATCACGTCGACGACCGCCGAGGCGCGTGAGCTCGTCGCGCTGGCTACGGCCAAGAACCTGACCCTGCAGGTGGGACACATCGAGCGTTTCAACCCTGCGATCCTTGCACTGGAGCCGCTCAGCATGAGACCGCTCTTCATCGAATCGCATCGGTTGGCGCAATTCAACCCCCGCGGGTCCGACGTCGCCGTTGTGCTCGACCTGATGATCCACGACATCGACCTCATTCTGAGTCTCGTCGGGTCGCCGGTGGCGCGCATCGATGCCAACGGCGTGGCGGTCGTATCGGAATCGCCCGACATCGCCAACGCACGCATTCAATTCCAGAACGGCTGCGTCGCCAACGTCACGGCCAGTCGCATTTCGCAGCATAAGATGCGCAAGATGCGCTTGTTCCAGCACGATGCCTACATTTCCATCGATTTCGCCCAGCCGTTGGCGGAGGTGTTCCGGTTGGTCGATGAAGGGGATACCCAGGCCCAGCCGACGATGCTGCTCGGCAAGATCGACCAGGGGGCCCGCAAGCGTCTCATCGTGTATGAGCAGCCCGAGATCCCGCCGATGAACGCGCTTCTTGAAGAGATGCGGTCATTCATTGGCTGTATTCAGTCCGGGTCGCGTCCCGTCGTCTCGGGGCAGGATGGCCTGCAGGCCCTTGAGGTGGCCGCTGAGATCCTGAAGGCCATCGACGCCAACACCATCCGCTCGACCGAACGTGCCTGAACCGACCGTGCCGCTGGACGACCCGTTGCTCCGCATGATCGGCAGTATAGCCGACCGTGAGGGGATCCGTGCGTACGCCGTCGGGGGCTACGTACGCGACCGTCTTCTGGGCCGTGCCGTGAAGGACATCGACATCACGGTCCTCGGCAACGGCATCGCCTTCGCGCGAACCGTCGCACGGTCGCTCGATCTCCAGGCGCCGGCGGTCTTCGAGAATTTTGGCACCGCCATGATCACTGTGCAGGGGCGTCAGATTGAGTTCGTGGGTGCGCGGAAGGAAAGTTACCGAAAGGACTCGCGCAAGCCTGACGTTGCGCCCGGGACATTGGAAGACGACCTCGCTCGCCGCGACTTCACGGTGAATGCCCTGGCGGTCGGCCTGCACGAGGCGGAACGCGACCGGCTCATCGACCGCCATCAGGGACTTGCCGACCTGGAACGGAAGGTCCTTCGCACGCCGCTGGAGCCGTCAGCTACGTTCGACGACGACCCGTTGCGTATCATGCGCACGATGCGATTCGCGGCGCAACTCGAATTCTCCGTCGCCCCCCCGGTCCTGGAGGCGGCGCTGGAGATGCGCGACCGGCTCTCGATTGTTTCGCCCGAGCGCATCGCGGACGAATTTCTCAAGCTCATGCAGTCGCCGCGCCCTTCGGTCGGGCTGCAACTGATGTTCGACACCGGCGTCATGCATGTCGTCCTACCGGAAGTGGCGAAGCTGTCGGGCGTGGACCAGCGTAAGGACTTCCACCATAAGGACGTCTTTCTCCATACGCTCAAGGTCGTCGACAACATCAGTCGGACGACGGACAATGTGTGGCTGCGAATGGCGGCGTTGTTCCACGACATTGCGAAGCCGAAGACGAAGGCCTTCAAGGAGGGTATCGGCTGGACCTTTCACGGTCATGAGGAGCTGGGCGCACGCATGATTCGGCCTATCTTCCGCCGGATGCGATTCCCCCTGCAGCATGTACCGTACGTGGAGAAGTTGGTCCGTCTCCATTTGCGTCCGATGGCACTCGTTGACAGCGTGGTCACCGATTCCGCCGTGCGGCGACTGATGTTCGATGCCGGCGAGGCCGTCGATGATCTCATGCTTCTCTGTCATGCCGACATCACGTCGAAGAACCCTCGGCTCGTCGAGAGGGTGCGTCGCAACTACGACCTCGTCATTGAAAAGATGAAAGAGGTGGAGGCGAAGGACCAGATCCGGTCCTGGCAACCGCCCTTGCGTGGAGAGGAGATCATGCAGTTGACGGGACTTCCAGCCGGTCCGCTCGTGGGCGCTTTGAAGGATGCTGTGATCGATGCCATCCTCGACGGTCGGATCTCCAATGATCACGACGCTGCCGTCGCCCACCTCATGTCCATCAAGGATGCCATGATCGCCGAAGCCGTCCGCACAGGACAGGTTCGCAAATTGACACGCGAAGAGCTCTTTCGCGGTAAGCGACTCCCCGGGAAGGAGACCGACCCCGACGAAACGTGAGGTTTTACGGGGTTCCGTGAAACTTTCCTGCACGGAAAGCGTTATTAGAGAGGTCTTTTTCAAGACACCCGCATTCTCAGCCCTTTTCTGGAGATCTGTATGAGACAGGCCGTCCGTTTCGGTCTCTTTGTGGTCCTCACCGTGGCCATCGCCGGCGCGCAGACGCAAACGATCACGCTCAACCGGGCGATCGAATTGGCAATGGAGCGCAACTACACGATCAAACAGGCGGTCAATGCCGTTGAGCGCGACCAGGCCGGCGTTCTGTCGGCCTACGGTAACTTCACGCCGACATTGAACCTCAACTCCAGCTGGGGCGGCGGTCAGCAGTTCGTCAATGGAGTGGGGATCGGAAACGCGGACGACCGCAACATTTCGACGAGCCTGAGCGCAGGGCTTACGATCTTCGATGGCTTCACGAATACCTCGTCGTTTACCGCGGCCAAGGCGACGGCCTCGTCTTCGGAGTTCGCACTCAACCGGACCCGTCAAAGCGTCGCTTCGCAGACCCAACGCCTCTATTATGAAGTACTCCGCACCCGCCGTCTGCTTGAGGTCAGCCAGCTCAACCTGAAGTACAGCACCCAGCAACTCGACCGTGTCAGGGAGACGGCTCGGCTTGGTTCTGCTTCGCTCGTCAATGTCTACCAGCAGCAGGCACAGGTCGGGCAGGACGAGCTGCGCGTCGTGCAATCCGAAAGCGACTATGCGCTGGCGAAGGCGAACTTGTCGGCCTATCTGGCGTTGGATGTCACAGACGAAGCTGAGTTTGCCGATCCGACGATCGTGAACGAGATCGACGAAGTTGAATTCCAGAAGCAGAAATCGATCGCGGCCGATCTGCGCGGCCTCGTCGACCAGGCGATGGAGCGTCGCACGGACTACCTGAGCTCCAGAGAGGCATTCGCAGCAACGGATGCATCGGTGACGCAGGCGCGAAGCGGCTACTACCCGCGGCTGTCCGCAAGCGCCTCGTACTCGCTCACCGGTCGGACCCAGCGCGATCTTCTGACGAAAGTGGTCACGGCCTCGGAATTCGAGAACTTCGGTGTCAGCCGATCGTTCTCATGGGGCTTGAGCCTGTCGCTGCCGATCTATTCAGGCTTCCGTACGAACGAATCGGTTCAGCGGGCGCTGGTGGCGCGGAAGAACGCGGAGGAAGGCCTGCGGGAGACCGAGCGAAAGATCCAGGTCGAGGTCAAGACGGCCCTGCTGCAGCTTGAGTCGGCGCAGAAATCATACGAGGCGGCGGTCAAGAGCCTTCAGTATCAGGAGCAGAATCTCAAGGTCAGTCAGGAGAAATACAACGTCGGGTCGGGGACGCTGCTGGACCTGTTGTTTGCGCAGAACAATTTCACGAATGCTCAAGTGACACGCATCAACGCCGTCTATCAGTATCTCAACGCGAAGAGTCAGTTCGAACTTGCCGTCGGATCGCTCCCCCAATAGCGACCGTCGGACATTTCTCAAGGGACAGGTATGGCAAACGGCAACAGCAAGAGCCGGAAGAAGAAAGTCATCATCTTCTCGATCCTTGGTGTCATCGTGATCGCGTTGGTCGTGCTCGTCATCGTCGGCAGCAACAAGGAAACGATCGTGACAGTGCAGACGGAGCCGGTGGTGAGGCGGACCATCACGCAGATCGTCTCAGCGACCGGCAAGATCCAGCCTGAGACACAGGTGGTCATCAACGCCGAGGTCAGCGGTGAGATCATCGATCTCCCCGTTCGTGAGGGTCAGCGCGTGCGCAAGGGGCATTTGCTCGTCAAGATCAAACCCGACGCGTATCAGGCCCAGTACGAGCGGGCGCTGGCGGCGATGGCTATCAATGAGGCAAACCTTCAGAAGGCTGAGGCAGAATTCAAACGCGTCACGGAGCTGTTCACCAAGCAACTCGTCTCGCAGGCCGAGATGGATATCGCCAAGGCGTCGTATCAAAGCGCCAAGGCCGGATTCGACCAGTCGCAGGCTTCGGTCAAGGAGGCCCGCGAGACATTGTCGAAGACCTCGATCTATTCGCCCATGGATGGGGTGGTGTCGTCGCTGCCGACCGAGCTTGGTGAACGGGTGAGCGGCAGCACGTTCACACGCGGCACCGAGATCATGACCGTGGCCGACCTGGCCCGTATGGAGGCGCGCGTTGACGTCGGCGAGAACGATATCGTGACCGTCAGCGTGGGCGACACGGCCCGCATTGAGATCGATGCTTTCCCCGATCAACGCTTCGTCGGCATCGTCAGTCAGATCGCCAATACGGCCAAGTCGACCGGCATCGGGTCGCAGGACCAGGTCACCAACTTCGAGGTCCGCATCCTCGTCAACACGCCGCCCGGCATCCATCTGCGTCCGGGCATGTCGATGACGGCAGACATCGAAACGGAGACCAAGGAGAACGTCCTGAGCGTTCCGATCCAATCCGTGACGGTTCGCATGCCGAAGGAAGACAAGGAGAAGCCCGAAGCGGAAGAAGAGGAAGGCGGCGCCAAATTCGTCTCCTCCAACTCCAGCAAGAAGAAAGAAGAGGATCGATTGGATGAGGTGGTCTTTGTCGTGAAAGACGGCCAGGTCTCTACGGTGAAGGTCAAGCGCGGCCTGAGCGACGATTCTCACGTCGAGGTGACGGGCGAAGGTCTTGAGGGAGCGGAGATCGTGTCCGGTCCGTTCAAAGCCATCAACCGGGACCTCGAGGCGGGCTCGAAGGTCAAAGTGGACAACAAGCGTACGCGCCGCACGGGCGCCAGCGCCGCAACGGCCGCCTAATCACACGAGTGGAATGACCATGTCGACGCTGATCCGATTCCAGAACATCACCAAAGTCTACCAGATGGGCGAGGAGCAGGTCCACGCCCTCCGCGGCGTCTCGCTCGAGATCAAGCGCAACGAATACGTGGCCATCATGGGTCCGTCGGGCTCGGGCAAGTCAACGCTGATGAATATCATCGGCTGTCTCGATACGCCGACAGCCGGGCTGTACGAGCTCAACGGGACGAACGTCAGCGAGATGAACGACAACCAGCTGGCCAAGATCCGGAACAAGGAGATCGGGTTCGTGTTCCAGACCTTCAACCTGCTCGCCCGCTCGGACGTGCTGCACAACGTCGAACTTCCCCTGATCTACGGAGGGGTCTCGAGTCATGACCGCAAGCGGATGGCCAGAGAGTCGATCGCCCGCGTAGGATTGACCGATCGCAGTCATCACAAGCCGAACGAGCTTTCGGGCGGTCAACGCCAACGCGTGGCCATCGCCCGCGCTCTGGTCACACGCCCTTCGATCCTCCTGGCCGACGAGCCGACGGGAAATCTCGACACGAAGACGGGCGAAGAGATCATGGGCCTCTTTGATATCCTCCACAAAGAAGGGAACACGATCATCCTCGTTACGCACGAGGAGGACATCGCGGCGCATGCACATCGCGCCATCAGGATCCGCGACGGTCACATCGAGCGCGATGAGCCCGTCACGAACCGCCGGGTCATCCAGCAAGCCGTCCACCTCAGCGCTTGACCGAACGTGGTCGTCCATCTCCTCGATCTCAAAGAGGGTCTGCTGATCGCCTTCGGAGCGATCCGTGCCAACAAGATGCGGTCGATCCTGACGGCGTTAGGCATCTTCATCGGCATTCTCTCCGTGACCCTGATGGGGACGGCCATCGAGGGTCTCGACCGGGCCTTCAACAAGTCCATCTCGGCCATTGGTGCCGACGTTCTCTATGTGCAGAAATGGCCGTGGGGAGGCGGGCAGGACTGGTGGACGATCCGGAACCGGAAGGATATCCGCATCGAGCATGCTCGTGCCATCGAGAGAAGCGCTGAATTGGTGAACGGCGTTTCGCCGATCATCGGTACGGCCCGCAACGTGAAATACGGCCGTAAGCTGATGGAGAACGCCATTATCGTCGGGACGGATGAGGAGTTCACGACGACGAGCAACGTCAATGTCACGCTCGGCCGATTCATGACCTCGCTGGAGGTTTCGGGCGGGCGTCCGATCTGTGTTCTGGGCTCGGAGATCGCCGAGGGGCTGTTCCCAGCCGAGACCCCGCTCGGGAAGACGATCAAGGTCGGAGGATATCCGTACAAGGTCGTGGGCGTTCTCGAAAAGCAGGGCTCATTCCTCGGCCTCCAGAGTTTGGATAATCGGGTCTACGTACCTATCAACCGCTTCTTCAAGGAGTTTCGTTCGTTCCGCGGCGGTATCGAGGTCTGGGTGAAGTCGGCAAGTATCGACCTCGTGCCCGAGACGAAAGAGGAGATCCGGGGGATCATGCGCAAGGCCCGGAAGCTCAGCCCGAAGGCCCAGGACGATTTTGCCATCAATCAGCAGGAGATCCTCGTCCAGACGTTCAACTCCTTCGGCGTCATGATCGCCGGGTTTGGACTCTTCATCACCGGTCTGTCGCTGTTTGTGGGCGGCATCGGTATCATGAATATCATGTTTGTCTCCGTCACGGAACGAACGCGCGAGATCGGGATCCGTATGGCCATTGGAGCTCCCCGGCGCACGATCCTGGCGCAGTTCCTCATCGAGGCAGGAACGCTGAGTCTCATCGGCGGCGTGGCCGGCATCGCCATCGCCTTTCCGCTGACCCTCGTCATTGATCAGGTGCTCCCGACGGCCATGCCGTTGAATATCGTCATCATCGCCCTGCTCGTCTCCGTGGCGGTGGGCGTGATCTCAGGCTTCCTGCCGGCGTACCGGGCCTCGCGCCTGGACCCCGTCGAGGCCTTACGGTACGAGTGACCCCATGGAATTTGGAGAGATCCTGCGTTTGTCCCTCGCGGCCATCCGGGCGAACAAGCTCCGGTCGGTGCTGACACTGCTGGGTATCGTCATCGGAGTGTTCTCGATCATCGGGGTCATGACGGCTGTGCAGGTGCTTCAGAACGGCATCGAGTCGGGCCTGAGCAATCTGGGCGCTCATACGTTTCAGATCCAGAAATTCCCCGTCATGGCAAGCCATGACGAGTGGATGAAGGCCCGCAACCGCAAGAACATCGATATGAGACAGGCCGAGTATGTGGCCGAACGCATGACCCAGGCCTCGTACGTCGGGATCGAGTCGTTCGACAACGGCGAGACGGTGCAGGCTCTGAGCGGTGAGAAGACGAACCCTAACGTGGCCGTCTTCGGCGAGACGCCCGACGGTATCAGGACGAACAACTGGACGATCGCCGAAGGACGGACCATTACGGCGACCGACGACCGATCGGGCAGCCGCGTCGTGATCCTGGGCAAGGATGTCGCATCGAAGGTCTTTCCGCGGGGAGGGGCGATCGGTCAGGAAGTGAAGGTCGAGGGGGTTCGGTTCACGGTGATCGGCATCTTTGAGTCAAAGGGTGCGGCCCTCGGTGGACCCAACGACAACTTCGTCGCCATCCCGCTTTCGACGTTCATGTCGTACTTCGGCGGGCCGCGGCGGTCTCTCAACATCATGATCAAGGCGAAGGGACCGGAGGTATATGAGGATGCGGTTGAGGAGGCGCGATTCCTGCTGCGGACGGTCCGTAAGGTCGATCCCGGCGAGGAGGATGACTTCTCCATCTTCTCGAACGATTCGATGATCTCGACATTCAATGAGTTTACGAAGTATGTCAAACTCGGCGTGGGGTTCATCTCGTTCATCTCCCTCTTGGCGGCGGGAGTCGGCATCATGAACATCATGCTGGTCTCCGTCTCGGAGCGCATCAAGGAGATCGGCGTACGGAAGGCGGTCGGAGCCCGAAAAAGCAACATCCTGAGTCAGTTCCTCGTTGAAGCGATCGTCTTGTGCCAGATCGGCGGGATCATCGGAATCGTTGTAGGCATCCTGGCCGGCAACTTGGCGGCCATGGCGCTCGAGCTGCCTCCCGTATTTCCATACGACTGGGCGGCGCTGGCCGTCGTCATCTGCTCGGTCATCGGAGTGGTGTTCGGCGTCTACCCCGCTTGGAAGGCGGCGAACCTCGACCCGATTGAATCGCTCCGGTACGAGTGATAGAGACATCACCAAGGGTCACGAAAAGAAGCCCACGCATCCAAGGACAAAGGCCACGAATGACGTGGGATCAGGTCGCCATACGCATGCAAGGCGAGAAAATGCAGAAGCCCCTGGGCAGAACCTCAGGGGCTTCGTCATGGATCAAGCGAACGGACGCAACGCTAGGCCTTCATCCGCTCGCCCTTCTCCTCGACTGAGAAGATCCAGCCCACGATCTTGCCGGGCTCGATCGCCTCGAAGTCATCCCAGTAGGTCTTCGTACGGAGGAACTGTGATGACGTGTCCCCCGGCGGTATCTGATCGAGCTCTTCCTTGATCCGAACGAATCGCTTCTTCCACGCCTCAGCGTTCTTCAACCGAAGGTCGACCCAGCCGTCATGGGCCCAGGCGTCAATGGAGCCCCGCTTGATCGGAAGCTTCGACTCGCCGCGGAACGGCGGGATCTTCAGTTCGCTGCCGCGCAGGAGGGTGACGCCGTCCGGCATAAGGATCGGGATGCCGATGGAGACGATGCGTGACCGGAGCTCGGCTCCCTGTTCGATGAGCGAAGCGATCTTCGATGAGATCTCCTTGGCAGGCGCCTTGAGGACGGCGTTGATGCTTCCGTAGGCGAGCTGAAGGAGATGAGCTTCATACAGGAGCTTGGACAGACGCGGGGGCCCGAGCATTTCGAACGCGATACTCTTCGTCTTGTGTCGCTCTTCGAGCGACTTCAGCTCCTTGACCGCGCTCTCGAACAGGAAACCGGCGCGATACGTCGGGTTGAGCGTGGCGTTGTCCAGGGCGTTGATGATGTCATGGCCGGTGTTGCCGCCGAGGATCTCGAACACGACCGAATCAGCGATCTCTTCAGGGGTTACGTATTCCATCTGTCCCGGTGTTGAGATCGCTTCGAATTCGGACCGCGAGAAGGTGCCGTTCTCTCCCGTGTCGATGAAGACCGATCGCAGGGTTTCGGAGGTCTCTTTCCAAGAAGGGCGCTCCGGTCGAAGGTCGAGCGCGTTCCCGAGCCTGACGCCCGACGTCGGCGGACAGTCGACGAGCCGTATCGCCTTCCCGCGCTTGCGCACTTCTCCATAGCCGATCCGCTTCCAGGCGATCGCGGCGGTGGGCTTGACCTCTTTCGTGATCGGTGAATCGGGCGTACGACCCATCAGGAAGAGCAGCAGCGTATGGGCACCGGCGACGGCTGACTTGCTCAACAGCACGCTCGACGGTCGTTCTTCGCTGTGGGTGTAAGGGATGTTGAGTCCCATGCCCCCCGTGCCGCTCGTGCCGACCTTGACGTAGATGTTGGTCCCGGCGGCGTTCATCGAACGGTACATGAGCTGGACATGCCGGATGAGCTGGGGGATGTACTGCGTCGCGAGCAATCGTTCCGTCGCTTCGACAAGTCCGGCGTCGGTCGATCCCTTCTTGAGTCGGCGCCGCACGTCGCGCGAAGCCTGAAAGAGGTCCTGATACGCGATGGCCGTGGCCGAGTTGATACAGTCGATGACAATGTCGGGCTTTGTCGACCTCATCAGCTGAAAGACGGAAGAGCGCTCGAGCAGCTCCGAAGTGAACTCATCCAGAAGGTCATCGATAAGCTTCTGGCGGGTCGCCTCGTTCTTGAGCAGTTCCTCACGCGGTTGATCCTTCAGTTCATGGCGGAGGAACAGATTGCCCCACCATGGCACGAAGAATCCGCGCCCCTGCTTCGGGAATTCCTTGCTCAGCTGCCCGACGGCCTCCTTCGCCTCGTGCTCGAGCAGTGAGGTGATGACGATCTTCTTCGGTCTCTCGCGGATGAGCCGCCGGCAGACCGCCGTGCCGACAAGCCCCCAGCCGCCGAGGACCAGAACGGTCTTTCCTTTGATATCCATGGGGTCACACTGGTATAGTGAGTCGTGGAGAGGTCCTGAGAGAAGGAGTGTGCAAGGGATGGAGTGCGAAAGATCGCTCTCAATCCTTGGGGACAACGGTGTCGTACCAGAACTTCTTCGATCGCACGCCGACCTCGTCGACATGCAGGTGCTTGGCTTCGCAATACTCTTTGAGACCGTCGACGCCGAACTCCCGGCCGATGCCGCTCTGCTTGTATCCGCCGAACGGCGCCTTCTCGCTGATCAGATGCCACTCGTTGATCCAGACGGTCCCGGTCCGCATACGACGGGCGATCGACAGCGCGCGTTCACGATCACGCGACCATACGCCGCCGCCGAGGCCGTACGGAGAGTCGTTTGCGATCGCCACAGCTTCATCCTCCGTTCGATACGGGATGACGCTGAGGACCGGACCGAAGATCTCTTCGCGAGCGACCGTCATCGCGTTTGAAACGCCGGTAAAGATCGTCGGTTCGACGAAGAACCCGGCTGAGAGTGTGGGATCGTCGGGCACCTTTCCCCCGACGACGGCCTTTGCTCCTTGATCGAGGGCGGAATGAATGTAGCCGAGCACGCGCCGACGCTGGGCCTCGGAGATGAGTGGTCCGATGTCCGTCGTTGGATCCGCCGGATTGCCGATCACCATCCGGCGCACCTTGGCGACCATGCGGTCGACGAATTGGTCGTGCAGCGACACGGGAAGCAGGAGCCGGGAGCCGGCCTCGCAACATTGTCCCTGGTGATAGAAGATCGCGTACAGCGCCCCATCGACAGCAAGATCAAGGTCTGCGTCCTCAAGGACGATGTTGGCCGACTTTCCCCCGCATTCCAGCGTGAGCTTCTTGAGCGACTCCGACGCCAGCGCCATGACCTTGCGTCCGACAGCCGTCGAGCCGGTGAAGGAGACCTTGTCAACCATCGGGTGCTTTACGAGCGCTTCTCCGGCTTCGGTTCCGTAGCCGGGTATGACGTTGACGACGCCAGGGGGGAACCCGGCTTCGACGATCATCCGCGCCAGCTCCATTGCCGTGACCGGCGTGTTTTCTGAAGGCTTTAACACGACCGTGTTACCGGCGGCCAGAGCCGGTCCCAGCTTCCAGATGGCCATCTTGAGCGGGAAATTCCACGGAATGATGCCGGCGACGACGCCCACCGGCTCCCATGTCAGCAGATTCCTGCTGAAGCCCGGCTTCGACAATCCCTCCACTTCACCGTCGAGCGGCTGTGCCGCTAGCTTGGCGAAGTAGTTGAGGCTTCTCGCGGATAGGCCGACGTCTTCCTTGGCCTTTCTCACCGTCGAGCCCGAATCGGCGACCTCGAGGTCGATGAACTCCTGCGCCCGGGCGTTAATGGCATCGACCAGTTTCTTCAGGAAGCCGCTTCGCTCGGCATGCGTCATTCGAGGCCATGGGCCCTCATCGAAGGCGTTGCGGGCAGCGAGTACGGCCCGGTGTGCGTCTTCGACGCCGGCCCGGGCGCAACGAGCAACGGTTGAGCCGTCGAACGGATTGATGGAGTCGAACGTTCGTCCGTCTGCGGCGTCAACTGAACGTCCTCCGATCAGAAGTTGGTAGGTTCGCATGCGGGTCACCGTCGCGTCAGTTCTTCGGCCTTGCGGTAGAGCAGTTCGATCTCTCGTTGATAGGCAGCTCCGGCACCGGGACCGCGGAATCCGACGTGGATATCCACGATACGTCCCCGGCGATCGATGAAGAGCGTCGTTGGATACGCGCCGAAGTTCTTGATCTGGCTGTGCAAGGCGGGCGTCGTGTATGTTGCGTCGGTGCTTCCGCAGAATAGCAGGGTGAAATCGAGTCCGTACTTCTTCCGATACAGGTCGAGGTTGCGTCGTCCCGCGGCGGTATCGCCGCTCAACTCGAACGAGAGGGCGACGACCTCGAGACCTCTGGGGCGGTACGCTTCGGCGATGCGTCTCAGGATCGGGGCGGCGTCCATGCAATTGTGACACCATGTGCCCATAATGTCGACGATCAAGGCCTTTCCCGCGAATTGCGGTGAAGACTCTGTGACGACCACCCCGTCCGGCGTGACGCCGGAAAAACGGAAGCGCGCCTTAGGGTCGACGGGGGACGGTATGCGGTCGGGGGGTAGGATCGGCTCGGCCTCGGGTCGCGCCTCCAGCCGGAACAGCGTCGGGGCAAGGTCGCGCGAATAGAGCCGTCCGCTCCAGTGGAGACCTTCGTTCAGCGCCTCGATCTTCAGGAGCTGCCAACCGTTGAAGCGGTCGAGTGAGGCGCTGTCTCCATGCTGAACGCCGGCGAAGAGTCCCATGTCGCCGTCCGCGGCGACGATCGATCCAAAGATGGAATCCCCGCGGGCCCAGAACATGGCCGTCGACAGTGTGTCGACGCCGGGCGAACGTTCGTAGAACACGCGGAACGAGCCGACGAGCGCAACCGCGGGCGGTGCTGTTCGAGGCGACGGTGCAGGAGGAACATCGGGTCGGGCCGACCAAGGGATCCGCATGGTATCGCGACGGTATCGTTCGTAGGATCCGGCGAGCTCCGTGCCATTCCATGCAGCGCGGATCGCCGCGCCGTACTCGGCGAAGGTCATAATGACCGAATCGCCTCGAACGCTCACCTCAGGGATCAGCGTGCGCTCATCTCCGACGATCAGCCATCCGGTCGGATCGGGTTGAAGGTCGAGAAGGAGTCGAACGGAGAGCGAACGGCCGCCGTGCATGGGCATCGACCCGGTCCATTCTGCATCGTCAGGGATCGGCGCCTGACATCCTGCCAGAAGTGCGGCTGCAAGTACGATCGGTAGAAGGGTCCGCATGATCGAGAACGAGTGATACGTCAAGATAGGAAAGAATCCCGGAAGCCCAAAACCTTGCGGCTTCGCACCATCACCGCTATATTCATGCCATTCGCTCCGACTCCCCTGATCGTCTATGGCCCGACGCGCATCCTTTCTGATCCTTCTGTTCTTCGTTGCCGGCGCCCCGCTCCGGGGCCAATCGCCGCGTCCGATGTCGGCCTCGGACATTCGGGAAGCGATGGACCGCCTGGCGACGGTCGGGAGCATTCTCTATATCGCTGCGCATCCTGACGACGAGAATACGGCCTTTCTGGCCTCAATGGTGCACGGCCGGAATATACGGGCCGGCTACCTGTCGATCACCCGCGGCGAGGGGGGGCAGAATCTGATCGGCTCAGAGCAGGGGGACCTGTTGGGGATGATACGGACCCAGGAACTGCTGGCCGCTCGGTCAATCGACGGCGGAGAACAATTCTTCACCCGCGCGATCGATTTTGGATACTCAAAGACCGCTGAAGAAACGCTCCGCTTGTGGGGAAAAGAGGAGATCGTCTCCGATATCGTGAGGGTGATCCGGAGCTATCGGCCTGACGTAGTGGTGACGCGTTTCACGCCTGAATTGGGGGGGCACGGCAATCATACGGCTTCCGCCGGCCTGGCACTCGAAGCCGTTCGCTCGGCCGGTGATGCATCGAGATTCCCCGATCAGCTGTTGACGCTGGCACCATGGTCCCCAAAGCGGCTGGTGTGGAATGCCTTCCGTCAAGGAGGTGGAGCGGCAGGGGGTTCGGGCCTCACGGAAGACCTTGGTGCGTATGATCCGGTGATCGGACGTTCGTACACCGAGTTGGCCGGTGAAGCTCGGACGATGCACAAAAGTCAGGGGTTCGGCGCAGCGCAGAATCGCGCGTCTGCCGTGAACAGTTTTCAACATGTGTGGGGGGACAGTGCACGCTTGGACCTCTTTGAGGGCATCGACCTCACTTGGCGCCGGCTAACGGGAGGGGAGCGCGTCCAGACGCTTGTGGATTCGCTGCGAGTGACGTTCGATGACCGTGATCCCTCGAAGAGCATCGACAGACTTTCAGAGATTCGGTCTGCCATCGCCGGGCTCCCGGACGACCCGTGGAAGCGACGTAAGCTCGCGGAAACGGAAGACCTCATCATCGCGTGCGCGGGACTGTGGATCGACGCCCTGGCGCCCCGCGCTGCGATCGTGGCCTTGGACAGCCTGTCGGTGACGCTGACGGCTGTGAACCGGAGTGCAGTTCCGGTTCGCATCCTTTCGTGGTCGCTGAACACGCCGGAGATCGCGTCGGAGGACACGATGCAACTCGAGCCGCTGGTCCAGCGCACGAGTACGCTGAGCGGACGCTTGCCCAAGACGGCGGTCATCACCCAGCCGTACTGGCTTGCGGCACCCCATGAGGCCTTTCGCTATGTCGTACCGGATCCGGAAATGCTAGGACGGGCCGAAGGCGATCCCGCCTTCACCGCGACGGTGGACATCAAGATCGGAGGCATGACGATCCGGCGCACCGTACCCGTCCGCCACCGGCGTGTCGATCCGGTGGATGGAGAGGTCTATCGTCCGGCCTTTGTCACGACCCCCGCACACGTGTCGTTCGACCATCCGGTTCACGTCTTTACAGCCACGGCGCCGCGCATACTGACCGTGAATGTCGCAGCCGTCCGTGAGATCACGGGCGCCGCGGTTCAGCTGGAGCTGCCGACCGGATGGATCGCGACCCCAGCTGTAGGATCTCTTGACCGGATGAGCGCAGGAGAGCGTCGTTCGTTCGCATTCGAGGTTCGACCTTCGCCGGCGGCGAAGACCGGCACCGCTCGTGCGATCGTCGACGTAGAAGGCGGTACGATCGACATTGGGATCAAGGAGGCGGTCTACGACCACATACCACACCAGGTCCTGCACATTCCGGCGACGACGCGATTACTGTCGGTTCCTCTGAAGGTCAAGGCCGGGATTGTAGGATACGTCATGGGGGCGGGGGACGAAGTTGCGGAGGGTCTGCGACGCATCGGGTGCCGGGTCGAGGAGTTGACGGACGAAGCGCTGTCGTCCGGAGACCTGAGGTTTTTCGATGCGCTCGTGGTTGGAGTTCGGGCGTACAACACCCGCCCGACCCTCAGGGCCCTGAGGAACCGGCTGGAGCGGTATGTGCGGGACGGCGGCACCGTGGTCGTCCAGTACCAAACGACGGCGCGAGGCGAGTCGGATGACTTCGCCCCTGTCCCGCTGGTGATCGGCAGAGAACGCGTGACGGAAGAGGACGCTCCGATGCGGATCCTCGAGCCGCACCATCGTGTCATGACGCATCCGAATCGTATTGCGGAGGCGGACTTTGCCGGCTGGATCCAGGAGCGGGGTCTTTACTATGCTTCGACATGGGATACCGTCTTTGTGCCGATCCTGTCTGCGAACGACAGCGGCGAGCCGCCGCGCAACGGTGGTTTGATCGTGGCTCGGATCGGCAAGGGATACTTCGTCTATACCGGGCTCTCCTTGTTCCGCCAGATACCGGCCGGCGTTCCTGGGGCTTACCGACTGCTCGCCAATCTTGTCTCCCTCGGGCGCTCATGATCGATCCTGCGAACAAACCCTCGGAAACGTCTGAAGAGCCGCCGGTCTTCGGCACCTGGCGGCGGTGGTACGCCGTTGTGCTTCTTGAACTCGCCGTCATTGTGGCCGCCGCATATCTGCTGACGGAGGCCTATCGATGAGCGCGATCGACTGGACCGTGCTCGTGGTCACGCTGGGCGCGCTTGTCGGCCGCGGGGTCTGGAAGGGACGCGGCAGCAACGACGTCAAGGGCTTCCTGCTGGCCGATCGTGGAATGCCGTGGTACACCGTCGCGCTGTCCATCATGGCGACCCAGGCGAGCGCCATCACCTTCACCTCAACGCCAGGGCAGGCGTACGCCGACGGACTGCGCTTCGTCCAGTACTATTTCGGATTGCCGATCGCGATGGTGATCCTGTGCGTTACGGCGGTACCGCTGTTCCACCGCCTGGGTGTCTACACGGCGTACGAATTCCTTGAGCACCGATTCGACCTGAAGACGCGCACGCTGACGAGCCTGATGTTCCTCCTGCAGAGGGGGTTGGGCGCGGGCATGACGATCTACGCCCCGTCGCTCTTGCTATCGGTCCTGATGGGCTGGGACATCCGATGGACCTCGGCAGGGATCGGAGGGACCATCATTCTCATCATGGCGACGGGGGGCGTCAAGGCCGTCAACTGGGCCGACGTCCAGCTGTTTGCGGCGATCTTGGTCGGCATGGTGGTGGCATTCATCGCCACGTTTCTCGCGCTTCCCACCGACATTTCGATCGCCGAGGCCTTCAGCGTCGCCGGTGTTGCGGGTCGCATGAACGCGATCGACCTGGCATTCGACCTCGATGATCGCTACACGCTCTGGTCGGGGGTCGTCGGCGGACTGTTCATTGCCCTGGCGTACTTCGGCACCGATCAATCGCAGGTTCAACGGTATCTGACGGGGGCTTCGGTGACGCAGAGTCGGCTGGGGTTGCTGTTCAACGGCATGGCGAAGGTCCCGATGCAGTTCTTCATTCTGCTCATCGGCGTCATGGTCTTCGTCGTGTATCAGTTCGAGCGTCCGCCGGTCTTCTTCAATCCTGTCGCGGTCGAGCGGGCAAAACAGGGGGAACACCGGCGCATGTTCGAGGCCGCGGAAGAGGCGTTTGCCCAGGCGCATGAAGGACAGCAGCGCGCGTATCGTCAGTATCTCGACGCAGAGCGGCGCGGCGATGACAACGGCGTCATCGAAGCCGCGATCCTCATCGAGCAGTGGAAGGCCGCCAAGACGTCGGCGCGGTCCAGCGCCACGGAGGCGATCATCATGACGGATCCGCAGGTCGATCCGGCCGACACCAATTATGTCTTCCTCACGTTCGTGCTGACCCATCTGCCGGTCGGACTCATCGGGCTCCTGTTCGCGTGTGTCCTTGCCGCTTCGCTCACGTCGAGCAGCGGAGAGCTCAGCGCGTTGGCGACCGCTTCGATCGTCGACCTGTACCGTCGGCATTGGAGGCCGCACGCCGACGACCGCGAAGCGCTGACGGCTTCGCGTTGGTTCATGGTGGCGTGGGGGCTCTACGCCATCGGCTTTTCGCAGTACGCCGTCCGGCTGGGCTCCCTGATCGAAGCTGTCAATATCATCGGTTCGCTGTTCTACGGAACGTTGCTTGGGATCTTCCTGCTGGCATTCTATGTCACGAGGGTACGAGGGACGGCGGTCTTCTGGTCGGCGTTCGTCGGCGAGGCCGCGGTGTTCGCGTGCTTTCTCTGGACGGACATCTCATGGCTGTGGTACAACGTCGTGGGATGCGTCGTCGTGGTCGTGAGCGCATTGACCCTCCAGGCGTTCACGCCCGAACGGGAGGCGGCAAGGTGACGGAGGCGGGCCGGCTGCATCAGGTGCGCACTCCGGCCTCAACGTTGCTGAGCCGGCTCCGGTGCGGTCCGCCGGCGTTGCCGGGATGTTGCCACGCCGAAGGTGGACTCAACTTTGACGCGCCGATCGGAGGACTCGCAACGAGCATCCCTGTGGATGGGCCCATTTCGACCTTTTCGATCGGAGGGGCAAGGATCAGCACCTACCTTCCGGCCGGTCAGCGCTCGGATCGCGGTACAGAAGAAGGGCGGCCGAAGCCGCCCCTTGAGAACCTCGACATACCATCGCTTCGTTTTTCCAGCTCGCGTCCTACTTCATTCCTTCCTTTTCCTTCCATTCTTTGATCAGGTTGTTCAGGAAGGTTGCGTTGAAGTTGGGGTTCGCCTTCCTGCCCGCCTCGATCGCTTTCTCGGCCGTCCTGACGGCCTCACCATACTTGCCCTGCTTGGCTTGGATCTCGGCCTTGAGTCTCAGCGTGCCGGCTCCTTCCTGAGCGGAGTTCGCCTGATCGGCTAGCTGCTCGGCCTGCCTGAGATCGCCATTATTCTCAAGAAGGAATCGAGAGGCCGACATCAAGCTTCCGATGTAGCTGTTGAAGGCCGCGCGGGACTGGGCCGCCAACTTTCCGGCGGTGTTGACCGACAGCGGAACGCGCAGAGCAACCTTCTCCCAGTGCAGAACGAGGACCGCGCTCGTCGCGGTCAGGTCGTCGAACGTGAACGACATCCACTCTTGATGGGGAGCGGCGGCAGGAGTCACGGGCAAACGGAGAACATCGTACGACGGCTCGTAGACCGTTCCCCAATTCTTGACCTCCGAATTGAAGATGAAGGTCCAGTCGCCCGACGCCGCGGGGATCACGGCCAGCCGGTACGAACCGGGAGCGAGCATCGTTCCTCCGACCGTAAGTGAGTCGGTTGTGGTCAGGATCGTCGGCTCGTTCGCTCCGGCGCGCCAGACCTCTCCGAATTTCTGAAGGCCGCCCCAAATGGTCCGTCCCTTGACGCCGGGGCGATGGTAGGTGATGCTCACGTCGGACGCGCCGATCCGCTGTTTGACCTCGGCATAGGGACTCACGCGAACGGGCGGCAACTGCGCCACGAGAGGCATGCTCAACATTGTCCCCAGCACGAGTACGGTGAGCCGATGGGTCATAGAAAGTCTCCTGAAGGTGGGAGGTGGATGGCGAAAGGTGAAAGGTGAAAGGTGAAAGGTGAAAGGTGAAAGGTGAAAGTATAGGGTAAAAGGGAAAAGGT
>CAZOMY010000002.1:134466-299432 GCA_964581115.1 uncultured Ignavibacteriaceae bacterium
GAAAGGTGAAAGGTGAAAGGTGAAAGGTGAAAGTATAGGGTAAAAGGGAAAAGGTGATCGTGTGGACTTCGTCGTTTCGCACTTTGCATGATCGGTCATGGGCCTGCGCCGATGACACCGGATCTCCGATCCCTCCGCCCGCTCGTCCCTCTGTGCTATTTCGGAAGCCCCTTTTTGGCCACGTCCGTCATGACATTGCAGAAGCGGTCCAGTTCGGGCAATGTTGTATAGACGCTTGGGGTGATCCGGATCCCTTTGAACTCCGGGTGGACGATGGGCGTCGTGAAGATCTTGTGCTTGTCCATCAGGTACGATCCAATGGCTCCAGGATCAACCCCGACCACTTCAAAATTCGCGATACCGCACGATTGTTCGGGGGACATTGAAGTGTGGAAACGGATGTTGGGGAGGTCCTTCAATCGCTGCACCCAGTAGTCCCGCAGATACCGCATGCGCTCCTCTTTGCGCTTTGCGCCGATGCCGCGGTGGTAGAGCAACGCCTCGCCGATGGCCAATCGGGGGGCGGCGGGATGGGTCCCGATCTCCTCGAACTTTCTGATGTCGCTGTCCTGCTTTGCGTCGGCCGCCATCAAAGGCCAAAACTTCGGGATCTTCTCTTTCTTGACGAACAGAAAGCCGGTCCCCTTTGGTGCGAAGCACCATTTGTGAAGGCTGGTGGCGAAAACGTCGCAGTCAAGGTCTTTCTGTTTGAAGTCGAGATGCGCGAACGTGTGCGCCCCATCCACGACCACTTCGATACCCCGTGCGCGTCCGAGCCGGCAGATCTCCTTGACCGGCAGGATCTGGCCCGTCAGGTTGATCATGTGGCAGATGAGGATGAGGCGCGTCTTGGGGGTGATGGCCTGCTCGAACGCCTTCGTGATCTCGTCAAGGCTGTTCGGAGGCGTAGGGATCTTGATCTGCTTCAGGACGATGCCGTCGCGGCGCTCTCGTTGTTTGAGCGTGTTCAGCATGCGCGGATAGTCCTGCGTCGTCGTCAGGACCTCGTCGCCGGCCTTCAGGTCGAGGCCGAACAGAACAGCCTCCAGACCGTCAGAAACGTTCCGGGTGATGGCGATCTCTTCGCGGTCGCATCCGAACTCCTCAGCAAGTCCGGTACGGATCGTCTCGCTCTGCGGCTCCATGATCTGCCACATCGTGTAGGCCGTCACATCCTCCTGTTGCCAGATGTACCGGACAAAAGCTTCCGTGACGATCCGTGGCGACGGGGAGACGCCGCCATTATTGAGGTTCGTGATCCCGCGGGTGATGCTGAATGAGCGCTGGATCTCGAACCAGAAGTCCTCGTCACGTGCCGCCTGCCACGGCGTCAGGTGCGAGGTTGCCTTCGCGGCGGCATGCAGCTCGTCGAACAATGCGCCGACGACGGGAGAAGTCAGCGTGGCGAGTCCGAGGCCTTTCCCGACGCTGGCGAGAAAGTCGCGGCGATTCCATGGTGCTTGCTCGATCCTCATCGCTTCCTCCGTTGATGGATGCGGCTACGGTTGAAGTCGCTTGAACGTGATCGAAGAGACACGGCCTTCCGTCCGGTACACCCGTTGCGTGGTGGCACGGAAATCGGCGTCCGTCGCCTTGGGGATGTCCATGAACACTCCAGGATTCCGGTCGACCATGGGAAACCAGGTGCTTTGGATCTGCACCATGATCCGGTGACCCTTCTTGAAGGTATGAAAGACGTCCTGAAGGTCAAACGAGATCGTCGTGGGAGAATTCGGCGTGAACGGCTCGGGCCTGGACATGCTGTTTCTGAACTTGCCCCTGAGAACGTCCCCTCGCACAAGCATCTGATATCCTCCCAGAGGCGTTCCGACGGCGCCATAGGAGAACGGTGTGGGCACAAACCCCATCCGGTCCGGGAAGACGTCGATGACCTTGACGACCCAGTCGCAATCCGTCCCGGAGGTCGAAGCCGTCAGGTCAACGTCGATGGGACCGGCGACGGTGATGTCTTCGGTGAGAGGGTCGGTAGCGTAGACAAGGACGTCGGGCCGACGCGACGCGAACCGTTGGTCCTCGATCATGAACGATGGTTGGTACCAGTGGCCGATGCGGTTCGTGTACTGGACCGGCTTGTTCGGGTCGCTGACGTACTCGTCATACGGCGTCGATGTGCGGCCGGGAGGCGCGAAGCTGAGCCGTCCCTTCGGCGTGAGATACACGCGCAGGTCCAGCAGTCCTTTGGGCGGCCAGACGGTCATGCGGTGCCATGTTTTTGTACCGGTGTTGAAGACCGTCGCCTCGGGCAATGCTGGTGCCGGAGCGCCATACAGGTGGTGCGCGAAGAACGGGGCTTCGATGCTGTCGGTGTAGAAGGCGCTCGTTGCACCGTTCCATTCGATGTCGCCCAGCTTCTCGCCCGATTCGTTGTTCCACTGGCCGTGATACCACGGTCCCATGACAAACCGCACGTCGGAATCCGGCGACTGACGCTCGGCGGCAGCGTACGAATGGAGCGCGCCGTAGAGGTTCTCTGCGTCGAACCATCCTCCCACGACCAGAACGGCCGGTTTCAGGTCCTTCAAATGGGGAAGAATGCTGCGCTCTGCCCAATAGTCGTTCCAGCGATCGTTGGCCAGCATCGTGTTCCAATAGGCCACGCTATCATGGAAGTATCGCGCGTTGGCGTTGCGCAGCGCTCCGAGTCGCAGAAAGAAGTCATATTCGTCCGGCGTTCCGTGGTCCAGGAAGTGATCCGGCTCCGACTTCGGCTTCGGCCGCGGCCAGCCAAACCAGCTCATGAAGTTGAATGCGTGCGGGAGGAAGAAGGCGCCGTTGTGGTAGAAGTCGTCGCCCGACATCCATTGCGAGACGGGAGCCTGCGGTGAAGTGGCTTTGAGCGCCGGATGGTTGCTGAGCGTCGCCATCCAGGTGAAGAAACCCGGATACGAGATGCCGCTGACGCCGACACGGCCATTGTTGCGCGGTACGTTCTTGACCAACCATTCGATCGTATCATACGAATCCGTGCTTTCGTCGATGTCTTGCGCGGTCGACTTCGTCGGCCGATGAGGCCGAACATGCTCGAACGTCCCCTCGGACATGTAGCGGCCGCGGACATCCTGATAGACGATGATGTAGCCGTCCCGGAAATACCGGTCCCGCTGGTTGCCGACGGCTTGCGGGTAGGCCTCGGATCCGTACGGAGCCACCGAGTAAGGCGTGCGCGTCAGGATGATCGCGTAGGTGCGCGTCGTATCCTTCGGCTGAAAGATGCTCGTGAAGAGCCTGACCCCGTCGCGCATCGGAATGGCGACCTCCTGCTTTGTGTAGTGCGCCTTGATATCGTACGCCGTCTGGCCGAAAGCAACGGCAGAGAGGGAGAGCACGACGAGGAGGGCGAATGGCCGACAATTCATGACGTTCTCCTGGAAGATGGCCCGGAAGATGCTTTGACCAGATAGACGATGAGCAGGACGAAGGTCCCGGCAACAAGCACGGGCACCAGCCAGACTCCTGGATGCGAATGCCCTTGCGACGCTCGGATGACGATCCAGACGATGACCGCAAAGAGCGCCTGCAGGAGGATGTTCAGCGATTGGATGAGCCGAACCGCGAGCCGATACTGGCGCGGCGCGTTCTGCTCGGTGATGACCACGAGGTAGTTGTAGATGTGCGGAAAGCGTGACAACACCGCCATGCTGATGAGGAGCACGAAGCTGATCGTCGGCAAGACGAACAGCTCGCCCCGCGGCCCCCAGCGGTTCGGCTGCCCGGCCATGTCAAAGTGCATCGGCAGACGCTCGGGGAGGTCGGACCAAGATGACAGAACGACGGCGAGTCCGGACATCCAGCTGGCGATCGCAAGCCCGTCGAGGAACAGGTCGAGCGTCGTCCGTTCGAGCGTGAGGCGGGGTTGCTCTGGCTTCATGCCTCAGTGCGTCCTCAAGATCGGCAGGATCAATCGTGTTGCCGCATCGGCGGCTCGGTACACTCGTTGCATCGTCGGTCGAAAGTCCTTTGCCTTCGCAGCATAAATGTCCTGGAAGGCTCCCGTGTTCCTGTCCACGAGGGGGAACCACGTACTCTGGACCTGTACCATGATCCGATGGCCCTTCTTGAACCGATGAAGCTTGTCCGGCAGATCGAAGCGGATCGGTTCGACGGCGTTAGGGCGAACGGGTTTCGGTCGTTCGAAACTCTCCCGATACTTGGCCCGGAAGGCTTCGCCGGCAAGGAGCATCTGGAAGCCCCCCATGCGGATCCCATGAGGGTTTGGTAGCGGGTCGGGTGTATCGGGTGGAAAGACGTCGATGAGCTTGATCATCCAATCGCAATCGGTTCCGCTCGTCGATCCGTAGAGATCAACCCTCACGGCGCCGGCGATCGTCACGTCCTCCTGCAGGGGCTCGGTCTGGTAAACGAGCACGTCAGGGCGGGTCGACGCAAACCGCTGGTCCTCAACCATGAAGAGATGTCCCATCGACATCGTCGTCGTGGCGGTGAAGGGAACGGGCTTCGAAGGGTCGCTCACGTAGGCATCGAAGACCTTCGTGCGCGTCGGCGGTTCGAAGGAAAGCCGTCCATCCTCGCGAAGATAGAGCGGCGTCGGCGCGACGGAGGTCGGAGGCCACGAATCGAATGTGCGCCACTCATTCCCGCCCGTCATGAATGCCGTCACCTCGGCAAGCGTGTCGACCCCTTCCCCTTTCAGATGAGCGTTGAAGAACCGACGCTCAAGATTCTCACGGTACCAGAGGCTTGTTTTCTGTCCGAACCGGATGTTCCCGAGCGTGTCGCCGTCAACGCGAGCCCATCCGCCGTGGTGCCAGGGCCCCCACACGAGAATGTTGCGCGTACCGGGCGAGCGTTGCTCGATCGATCGGTAGATGTTGACGGCGCCGTACTTGTCCTCGGAATCGAACCACCCGCCGACGGTCATGACCGCGGGAGATGTCGCCCCCAGATGGGGAAGGACATTGCGCGACTGCCAGTAGGCGTCGTAGTCGCCGTGGGCCATGAACTCATTCCAGACCGGAACCCGCCCCTTGAAGAATTGTTCGTCGACGTTGGAGAGCGGGCCGATCTCGCGAAGCAGGTAGTCATAGCCATCCGTCATCGGGAACGACCACGACGACGGAGCATGCGACAGGGCCGTACTGTCGGTGAATGCCGGTTGCGTGAACCAGAGCCACCCAAACGCGTGGATGAGCCAGAAAGCGCCGTTGTGATGGAAGTCGTCTCCGATCCAGGTGTCGGCCATGGGGGCTTGGGGCGAAGCCGCTGCAAGGGCGGGATGCGGGTCGATAAGCCCCATCGCCACCTGGAAGCCGGGATAGGAGATGCCCCACATGCCGACACGTCCGTTGTGCCCACGGACGTTCTTCACCAGCCAGTCGATCGTATCATACGTGTCGGAGCTCTCGTCCGTATCGCTCGGTCCGCGCTTTACAGGCTTGTGCGGTCGCATGAACTCGAATGTCCCTTCCGACATGAATTTGCCACGCACGTCCTGATACACGAAGATGTAGCCATCGTCCTGCAGAAGGGTGGAAGGGCCGAGCGATGAACGGTAGGCATCCGGTCCGTACGGACGGACGCTGTAGACGGTCCGCATGAACAGGATGGGATAGGTGCGGCTTGTGTCGCGCGGCCGGTAGATCTGCGTGAAGAGCCGCACGCCATCGCGCATCGGAATGCGGACCTCTTCCTTGGCATAGGAGGTCCGGACCCGCTCGACGCTCGACTGGGCGGCGGATGGCGGCGTTGCAAGCAGGAGGAGAAACAGCGCCGCCACCGTCAGCCGCGCCGTCATTTCACCTCTTCCTTTGCTTCGGACCCAACGCGGGTCTCGCCTGAGAGTTCGACATGCTTGAGGGCCTGGTCGATATCCCAGATGAGGTCGTCCGGATCCTCAACGCCGATGGAGACGCGCACCAGACTCTCGGTGAGGCCGGTGGCGCGCTTCACGTGTTCATCCACTCCGCAGTGGGTCATCGAGAACGGATGCTCGGCCAGCGATTCAGTGCTCCCCAGACTCACGGCGAGCTTGATGAGCTTCATCGAGTTGAGGAAGCGAAAAGCTTCGCGTTCTCCACCGGCAATGTCGAAGCTGATCATGGCTCCGGGGGCGAGGCACTGACGCCGGTAGATCTCATATTGGGGGTCGCCCGGTTTCAAGAGTCCGGGGTAGTAGACCTTCCGCACCTTGGGATGCGTCGCCAGCCATGCTGCCACCTTCTTGGCATTTTCGCACTGGAGCATCATGCGCGGCTTCAGGGTCTCGAGCGAGCGCATGAGCAGCCATCCGGTGTGCGCACCGACCATCGTTCCCAGCATCGAACGAAGCGCCTTGACGCGGTGGATGAGCTCCGCCGACCCGAGCGTTGCGCCGGCGATCACGTCGCTGTGTCCTCCGATGTACTTCGTCGCCGAATAGATCACCAGGTCCACGCCGTGCTTCAGGGGATGCTGGAAGACGGGGCCAAGGAAGGTGTTGTCGATCACGGTCAATACTTTTCGGTCGCCGGCGGAGAATTCTCTGCCCAGTTGAACGACCATGTCGATGTCGACGAGGCCATTTGTCGGGTTGGCCGGAGATTCGAAGTAGATCATGGCCAGCTTGTCGGCCCTGCCGGTCTTCTTGATGACGGCGCGAACCTCGTCGATCGTCTGACCCGGGAGGAAGCTCGCCGATTCGACCTGCATTTTCGGCAGGAAATCGCGAAGGAAGTGCTCTGTCCCACCATAGAGGGGCTCGCAGAAGGCAACAAGGTCTCCGGGATGGAGGAACTCCATCAGCGTCGTGCTGATCGCGGCCATCCCGCTCGCGAAAGCCGCGCAGGCTTCGGCGCCGTCCCACAGGCAAAGACGGTCCTCGAGGATCTCGATGTCGGGATTATTGATGCGGGTGTAGACGAGACCCGGTTCTTCGTCAGGCCCAAGGGTCCTTTTTCCGTAGGCCAGCTCGAAGTGGGCTTTCCCCTGTTCGGCCGACTTGAAGGTGAAGGTCGATGTCTGAAAAATGGGAGACTTGACGGCCCCCTCGGACCATTCGGCCTTGTAGCCGTAGGACATCATCAGACTCTCGGGCTTCATGTGTTTCACATACTCGCGCTTGTCTTTCATGGCACACCTGTTCTTTCTCGTTGGAGATCTTGGGGGGTCGTTACTTTGAAAAAGGATGTCGCGCAGCGACTGCTGAGAATGCCGCGCAATACTACGCTTGCCATGATGCGACCAAAGACATGCGACGGTTCAAGTTCGCTCAATGATCGTCGCAATACCTTGCCCGACGCCGATGCACATTGTCGCGAGGCCGTAACGCCGCCGACGTCTCGCGAGCTCGTGCACCAGTGTCGTCATGATCCGCGCGCCACTACAGCCGAGCGGATGGCCAAGGGCGATCGCGCCTCCGTTGACATTGATCAACTCCGGGTCGAGACCGAGCTCACGCATCACTGCCAGCGACTGAACGGCGAAGGCTTCGTTCAATTCCGTCAGGTCGAGATGCTGCACCTGCAGACCGGCCTTGGCCAGTGCCTGTCGCGTCGCCGGGACAGGTCCCATCCCCATCGTCCGGGGATCGACCCCCGAGACTCCCGTCGCCACGACGCGGGCCTTCGGCGTCAGGTTGAGGTCCTTGACAGCCTTCTCGGACGCCAGCAGAATGGCGGCGGCACCGTCGTTGAGGGAAGAAGAATTGCCCGCCGTTACGGTCCCATTCTTCCTGAATGCCGGCCTGAGTCGTGCGAGTTGTTCGATCGAGGTATCGGCCCGAGGGCCCTCGTCCTCGGCCACCAAGGTCACATCGTTCTTGCCATCGCGCACCTCGACGTTCGTGATCTCTTCGGCAAATCGCTCGTCGATCGTGGCCTGTACTGCCCGTTCATGACTCCTTAGCGCGAATGCATCCTGCTCTTCACGGGAGATCTTCGCGCGCTCAAAAATGTTCTCCGCGGTTTCGCCCATCGATTCGAGCGGGATCCGCTTCTCCAAGGCGGGGTTAGGGAACCGCCAGCCGAGGGCCGTGTCGTAGGCCGTCAGATTCCCGAACAGCGCCTTGCCCGATACGTTCTTGGGAATGACATACGGTGCGCGACTCATCGACTCGACGCCGCCGGCGATCACAAGGTCGGCATCGCCGCTCCAGATCGTTCGGGAGGCGAGGTTGACCGCATCCAGGCTCGACCCACACAAGCGATTGATCGTCGTGGCAGGAACGGAATCAGGAAATCCGGCGAGGAGAACGGCCATCCGACCAACATTCCGATTGTCTTCGCCGGCCTGATTGGCACAGCCCCAAAGCACATCTTCGACTCGCGCGGGGTCGATGCCGGTGCGGGTCACCAATGACCGTAGGATCAGGGCGCTCAGGTCGTCCGGCCGTACCGAGGCGAGCGCTCCGCCATACTTGCCGACCGGGGTCCGTGTGGCGTCGATGATAAAGGCGTCAGACGTCGTTCGCATCAGGCGTCGGATAGAAGCAGGTGTGGTGAGCGACAGCGGTGGGAGCAACGTGGAGCGGCGGGGCGGGAGGAAGCGGAGGGATCTACTACGTGGAGGCCTCCCTTTCATTCCTGCCGGCGACCAGCCGGTCCAGCGTGACCCGAACCGCCGTGGAATATACCAGAAAAACCGACAAAACCACGATCCCTGTATTCTCCGCAACTTTGCGCCAGCCGATCTTGCCGACCTCGGGGTCGAGCGTGAAGCATCCGCAGGAAATGTCGAGTCCGCGCAGGATTCCCGCGACCACGGCCGACGTGAAGCCGACCGTCAGCAGCCCAATGACGAGGGCGCTGCCCCGCACCGCCACCCCGAGAATGACGGCAACTCCGCAGACGAGTTCGACCCACGGCAGTGTGCTGGCAACGAACATCGAGGCCGCCGGCGACAGGATCTTGTAGTTCTCGATCATGACGGCGAACGATGCAGGATCGGCCGCTTTCTCGATGCTGGCGGAGACGAAGATTGTTCCGATGACCAGCCGCGTCAGCAGTTCCAGCCACCGATTGGCGAGCAGGGAATTCATGGCGTGCTTTTCGCCGTCGGTTGTCCGGATGCCAGCCATGCGCTCCACCCCGCAAAGAATACGTAGACCTTTGCGTAGCCTGCTGCGCTGAATTTTGCGCCGACCTCCAGGCTGGAATTGCAGTCGGCTCCGTCGCAGTAGACGACGATCGGCCGGTCCTTCGTTGTTCCGAGACGGGCGATGATCGTGTCCGACGCCTTCAGCGGAACGCAGATCGCGCCGGGAATATGACCTAGCCTGAAATCGAACTCGTGGCGAGAGTCTACGAAGAGCGCTTCGCCGCTCGCGTGCAGACTGGCGGCGGTTTCCAGCGGAATGATCTCGGGCGCCAGGCCTCCGGGCGGCGACGCCACGGCCGGCTTGGCAGCGCCAAAGATCCCCTTGCCTGCGACAGCATTATAGAACAGACCGATCGCCACCGCCACGAGCGACAGGATCATCCCCTCGCGAAACGCCTCCCGGAATCGCTCCCGCGGGGTCGGTATGAGATCGCTGGCCATCACGAAGGATTCTTCTGCCCGATGAACATCACACTGACCTGGACGAGCGGTTGGTTCCGGCTGTCCGTTTCGATGTCAACATGATCGGCGGTGTATCCTTCGCGGTCGGGCGTCAGCGTGATCGTGAACTCCACGTCCTCTTGCGGAGCGACCCGCGGTTTGCTCCACTTCACGCCCACGCGCTTCGTCGGTGAACGGAACCCACGGATACCGATCGGCCTGTCGGCCACGTTCTTGAAAGTCAATTTGTATTCAGCGGAACGACCCACCGGTACCGCGCCGAACCAGGCGAGCGATGATCCCTGCACGGGCGCCAGTTCTTCGCGCACATCGGCCGTGAGCATCACCGTGGCGTACTCAGCCGTCGGGTCGTTCGTTTGAATGTCCACCCGCTTCGATTCGACGCGCCCGCGAAATGTGGCGCTGCTGAATTCCACCTCGACCACATCCGACTCGCCCGGCGCCAGAACGTCCTTCGGCCGCTTGAGCGCCGTACAGCCGCACGACGGCACCATCTGCAGGATCTTCAGAGGTTCGTTGCCGACGTTCTTGAGCGTGAACGTCGCCTTTTTTACGGCGCCGCGGTAGACGATGCCCAGGTCGATCTCCGGCTTGTCGAGCGAGAGCTTCGGCTGGCCGAGGGCTGCAACGGCCGCAAGCGGAACGAGGACGATCCAGCGTCGGTGCATGATCACATTCCTTTCGATGATTGCTCGAGTTGCCTCCGCCACCACTCTCCACCGAGAGCCATCTGGCGGAGCAGGGGGGAGACGCGGTAGCGCTCCTCGGCATAGTCGGTATGTAGCGCCTGAAGGACCGCGACGACATTCCGGAGGCCAAGGATCTCCGCCCAGGCGAACGGCCCATGCGGATAGTTCACGCCGAGTTGCATGGCGGTGTCCACATCCTCGGGGCGGGCGACATCTTCCTGCAACGCGAAAGCGGCTTCGTTGATCAGTTGGCAGATGATGCGTGCGGAGACGAGTCCAACACGGTCCTGGACCAACTCCATCTTCTGCCCGATGGATGCATAGAAGGCACCGACGGCCTCGAGCGTCTGTCGCGGCGTGAAGACGGTCGGTGCGACCTCGACGGCCGGTTTCGAAGCGTAGGTCGGCAATGCGGCGCATCCGGCCAGACGATGCTTTCCGACGATCCAGCTCGCTTGCTCCACCGTCGTGACGGTGAGCGATGAGGAGATGATCGGCGCCGTGGCGGGAAGCGCCGCGTCGAGGGCCTTCAGGTTCCGTTGCTTGACGGCCCGGTCGGCCACAGTCAATTCCATCGCGACGGATGCCGATGCGGTTGGAGCGTTGACGATCGACGCCCCCTCCGGCAGGGCCGACCTGGCGGGAAGGGGGTCAACGTTCCAGAGGTGGACATTGTATCGCTTCGAGGCGGCCAGAACTGCATACTCCAAGGCAATGGTTCCGTCTCCGGCGATGAGGAGGACCGGGGCGGCCGAAGCCTCAGGTGCTGGTTTCGCGGCGGTCTTGGATGAAGCCGGGATGGAAGCCTGTTTGGGCTTTGCCGCGGCCGGCTTCTTCGCCGAAAGGTTTCTGGCGCGCTGTGAGGGTCGCTTGGCGGCGCGAGCCGAAACGCTGGTCTTCTTGGCGGTCATGCGCGTCCCGGTTCGTCGATCCGTTTCTTGGAGAACTCGTCGTAGCGGTAGAAGCCTTCGTTCGACTTCCGGCCAAGCTTGCCGGCTTCGACCATCCGCTTCTGGATCGGATGAGGACGGTAACGGGGCTCACCGCCGAACTGGTCATACATTGATTGCGTGACCGACAGGTTGACGTCGATCCCGATCAGGTCCATCAGCTCGAACGGACCCATCGCGAATCCTCCCACTTCGCGCGCGATACGGTCCACCTGGTCGACCGTCGCAAGGTTCTCGCCGACGATCCGGAGAGCTTCGCCATAGTACGGTCGTGCGACCCGGTTGACGATGAAACCGGGGGTATCTCTGACGGTCACCGGGGTCTTGCCGAGGAATGTGGCGAATTCGACCGTCGTCTTGAGTGTTCCGTCGGAGGTCCGGTCGCCGCGAATGACCTCGACGAGTTTCATGACGGGGGCCGGATTGAAAAAATGCATGCCCACGACCCTGGATGGCTGATTCAGGCCGGCGGCGATGGCCGTGACGGAGATCGAGGAGGTGTTCGTCGCAAGTACGACCCCCTGCTTGACCACTTCTTCCATCCGTCGAAGGATGTCTCGCTTCACGCGCAGGTCTTCTGTTACCGCCTCAATGACGAAGTCGGCCGGACTCATGTCGGGCAGGTGGGTCTTGGGTCGGATGCGGTCGACGATCGCGAGCACTTCTTCAGGCGTGAGCAGTCCCTTCTGGACAGACCGCTTGAGGTCGGCTTTGATGCGCTCGACAGCCCGTCGCAGGACCGTATCATTGACGTCGTACAGGTAGACGTCGCACTTCATCTGAGCGACCACCTGGGCGATACCGGCCCCCATGGTGCCCGCTCCGATCACGGCTACGTACTTGAACATGAATGATGGCAGGACGAGGAGAGTTACGAACGAAACCTACGGACAACGCCCCTCAAAAACAAGAAAGGCATATCCACGAAGGGATACGGACACGACGGAAGAGCATTGACACGAAGGCAAGCGACATCGTCAAGCAGGGTGCTACTGACGACTCGATTCAGTCTTCGTGTCTCTTCGTGTAGCTTCGTAGATCCTCATCTTCCCTTGAACTCGGCCTTCCGCTTCTCGAGGAAGGCCGCCACACCCTCCCGATGGTCTTCCGTGTTCGACGCGATTTCCTGGATCGTCGCCTCATAGTCCAGGAGCTCTTCAAGCGACGACGTCTGCGCCTTGTTGAGCGTGCGCTTGATCAGTCCGATCGTTCGAGTGGGGGCTTGGGCGAGGCGCGCGGCGAGCGCCATCGTTTCCTTTTCAAGGTCCGCGGCCGGCACGACGCGATTCACCAGCCCGACCCGTTCCGCCTCCGCTGCGACGACGTCGTCGCCAAGCGCGGCGTACTCGAACGCACGCGCCATGCCGACTAAGCGGGGGAGGAACCAGTGTGAACCGGAATCTGGAACGAGCGCGATCCGAATGAAGACCTCGATGAGCTTGGCGGAGTCGGACATGATGCGCAGATCACACGCCAGAGCCAGACTCAGCCCGGCCCCGGCCGCGACGCCGTTGATCATGCCGATCACCGGCTTTTCGATCCCCCGCATCTTGCGGATGAGGGGGTTGTAGCTCTTCCGGAGCGAATCCTTGAGCGACCGCTTCTTGCCTTGGTGCTCCTTCAGGTCCTGGCCCGAGCAGAACGCCTTTTCGCCTGCTCCGCGCAGGACGATGCATCGGACCTCCGCGTTCTTCTCAGCCTCCTTGAACGCATCGTTCAGCTCTTGCTTCATGGTCTCGTTCAGGGCGTTGTAAACATCCGGACGGTTCATCGTGATCGTCAGGATGCCGTTGCGGAGGTCGGTCAGGAGTGTCTCGTAGGTCGGCATGATGTCAAGAGGACGGTTCATCTGTCAGCAACACAATGTTCCCGTCGAAATCGGTCACCACCACCCGGTTCCGGTCGACGGGCGCCACGGTGTTGACGATCGTGTTGGAGATCTTGTGCGACCAGACGACGCCGCCGGTGACGGCATCGAGCGCGAATACGAGCCCGTTCTTCGTGCCGAAGAAGACGCGCCCCCCGGCCTCGCGGGGCATCGACGGATCGATGTCGTACCCGAAGCCGCAGTCGGTCGCCCAGACCAGATCCTTCGACGACATCCTCGCGTTGAATGCGAAGAGCGTGTCGTTCATTCCTTTTGCGTAGAAGCGAATTCCGTCTTCCGATCGGCCGACCGATTCACGGACAACGTGCTCTTTTGTGCGCCAGACGATGAATCCTGTCGCTTCGTCCAGGACCGTCGCGGCCCGGTCTGGCGCTGCGATGAAGATCCGCCCGCCGCTCTCTACCGGCCATGCTGCAGCGGGGGAGAGCCCGCGCGCCGACGTGCCGTTGTTCCATTTCCAGCGAAGCACCCCCGTCGCCCGGTCGAGGCAATATAGATAAGAGTCCCAGGCTCCAATGATCACGGAGTGCGATGTTATCAACGGCTTCGCTTCGACGAACGCTGTGACCGAATCGTAGCTCCAGACCTTCCGGCCATCATCCAGTGACAAGCAGAAGAATCTGCCGCTGCTGCTGCCGACGTAGACTCGACCCTCGACGATCGTCGGACAGGCAACATTCGGCTTGCCAGTGTGCACGCTCCAGAGAGTACCGCCGGTGTTCCGGTCGAGTGCCAGAACGTATCCGTCCCCTGTAGTGACGACAATACGATCTCCGAAGGCGTCGGGCGTCGTGTGCACCGAGCCCGACAGGTGCTTCGTCCAGAGGATCTTGCCGCTCTCGAGGTCGATCGCCCGCACCGTACCGCTTCGGTCGCCCACGATCACGCGATCGCTCGAGACCGCCGGGGCGCCTGTGATCGTCCAGCCGGTCTGCAGGCGCCACATCGAGCGCACCTGAGGATGTGCCAGGTTATATTCCCCGATGTCCGGTCGTGCGAACGGCGTGGCCGGCGGTCCGAAGCTGCGACGACCCAAAGCGATGGCATGCCACGACGGAAGGTTCGGGCGACCCGGTCGGCGCTCGAAGAGCAGAAGCGAATCCAAGCGAACATGCGCCAGCGTGTAGCCGCCCACGTCCTGACGGGCCCTCAGGTTTGACCGGCCCATCGCCGCCGGGATCCCCTCATACTCCATCCTGCGATTGCCATGGCCGTGGCCGACCAGTACCGCTTGTGTGTTGAAGCGGCGGAGCCGGTCGGTCAGCTCGTACCAGTTGTCAATGCCGTCGTCGAGGGGATAGTGGGTGATGAAGATCAGCGGCTGCGAGGGATCGATCGTGGCGAGAAGCGAATCCAGCCAACGAAGGTCTTCTTGGGCGAAGTGTCCGTCTCCCATGCGAAGCAGGGGACCCTGATGCAGACCGAAGAACAGAATTCCGCCATGCGTGAAGACGAAACGGTCGGCTCCAAAGACCTTGATGAACGTCGTCGCCCCCGACTCTGACCACTTGGTGTCGTGATTCCCGGGGATGATGTAGTAAGGCTTGTTCAGTCGTTGCAGGATCGACCTCGCCTCGGCGATCTCGGCATCCGAACCAAGCTCGGTGATGTCTCCGCTCAGCACCACGAAGGCCAGGCTGTCGTTCGCGTTGATGTCATCTACCGTGGCGGCCAGGTCTTCCGCCCCCGTCGTACTTCCGACATGTGTGTCGCTCAGCCAGGCGAAGGTGAATGGGCGAGGGCTTTCATATCCGCGTTGCGGGTCCGTTCCGGCACATCCGAGGGTCAATAACAGAACGACCGGCAAGATGACAGAGGCCTTCAACACCCAGATCTTCCACTCCATCGCTCCGGTGCTCGGTCTATAAAGGCGCATCTATCGTCCTTTCCATTTCGCCTTCCCCTTCTCCACGAACGCTCGCATCCCTTCTTTCTGGTCCTCGCTCGCGAACAGCATGTAGAAGTTCTTCCGCTCGAACTCGAGTCCGCCCTCGATCGTGGTGTCAAAGGACTTCAGCACGGCTTCTTTGGCAAGCTGGACGGCGACCGGCGGCTTCGAGGCGATCTCCTGGGCGAGGGCCTTCGCTTCGTCGAGAAACGCTTCGACCGGCACGACCCGGTTCACGAGTCCCCATCGAAGCGCCTCCTCTGCCGTGATCGTCGAGCCTGTCAGGACCATCTCCATCGCCTTCACTTTGCCGACGGCCCGGGTGAGCCGCTGCGTTCCGCCGGCCCCCGGCATGACGCCGATGTTGATCTCCGGCTGGCCGATCCGGGCGGTCTCCGACGCGATGACAATGTCGCAGGTCATCATGAGTTCGCAGCCGCCTCCGAGCGCGAACCCGCTCACCGCGGCAACGAGTGGCTTCTTGACCTTTCTGATGCGGTCCCAGCGTGCGAACTGATCGCGTCGAAGCATGTCCATTGCAGACGCGTCCGCCATTTCTTTGATGTCGGCGCCGGCGGCAAAGGCCTTCTCGTTGCCGGTGAGGACGATGCATCGCACGTCGTCATCCTTGTCGAGCGCCTCAAGCGTTTCGACCAGTTCGGCCATCAATGCCATGTTCAGTGCATTGAGGACTTCCGGCCGGTTGAACTGCACAATGGCGATGCCTTCGCCTCGAGTAACGAGCAACAATTTCGGAGACAACGTTTCTTCGTCCCGCACCAGATCACCTCTTTGCGTTCTTTGGGTTCTTTGCGGCCAAAATCCTCCTTCGGCGGGCCCTTCGCTTGGGATCTGTGCCGCGCAGCGCCGCCATCTCCCGGATCTTCTCGTAGTCGATCGGCTTCTTGTTCACGAATGCCTCGATGCTCATGCGGATCTCGGGGGCCGCCGTGTGGACGGTGAGCCAATCCCTCGCATGGCCGATCGTCATCGCCCAAGAGAGATCGCGCCAGAAGTTGAGTTGTTGCTTGGTGTAACGGGTGCATTCGGGCAGTTTCCGGACCAGCTTCGCCACCATCCGATCCACCGATGCATCCAGGTCGGCACGCGGCACGACCTCGGTCACGAGTCCCCATTCCAGCGCTTTGCGCGCCGGGATCTTCTCGCATAGCAGGAGGATCTCCCGGGCCCGGCGATCGCCGACGATGAGTGGAAGCCATTGCGTCGCTCCGGCGGCGGGTACACTCCCATGCTCGGTCCCGACGTGGCGGATGAACGTATCCTCGGCGGCGATGGCCAGGTCGCAGGACATTTGCAGTTCATTCCCACCGCCGACGGCCATGCCGTTCAACCGCGCGATCGTCGGCTTCCCGATATTCCGAAGCCGCTCGAACGTTTCGATGAACGCCCCCATCCATTTATAGAAGTCGCTGGGCTTCGGCAGAAAATCCCGATACCACTCTTTTAGATCGGCCCCCGTACAGAACGCCTTGTCGCCCGCACCAGTGATGACCACCACGGCGATCCGGTCGTCCCACGCCGCGTCTTGGAATGCCGCCCCCAGTTCCTGCAGCGTCTGAAGGTCAAGGCAATTGTGAACTTCCGGACGATCGATCGTGATCGTCGCCTTGTAGCGCGACTTGTGATAGAGGATCTTCTCGAAGCGGAAGCTTGAGTGGGGAAGCGAGCGGTAGGTGGACATGGACTGAGAGATTGTTGTGGCGGTCAAGCACGAAATACGAAGCACGAAACCAATATGAAGGGCGAGAAGCAATGAGCCAAGGTCGAATGGAGGTCATCCATCTGGAATGTGGCGATGGAATCTGCTGACCGGGCCTCGATGCATTTCGATGGTCTTGGCACTTGGCACGTTCGGTGGATTGACTCAGAACATACCGAGGTACCTGAAGTTGAAAATCGGCTCTTGATGCTTCGCGCTGCGAGCGACCCCTATGCCGAGGGGTCATGGGACCCTGACACCGCCTTTCGCTCTGGTCTCCGAGCCCCATGCGATTTCCATCAGGATGCTTCCTTCACCTCTGCAAAGAACATGCTGACCAGGCTTCCCGCAAACTCCATCACGTCTCGGGCCGCCGCCTTGCCGTCGGGCGAGCGGAGGGCGTTCTGCATCGCCGTCTCGTCGTCGAAGTACATCTCGGCCATCAAATAGTGCTTTGGCTCGCCGATCGGTGCACCGGTGATCTTTGATACCTCCAGCTTGCGCAGTCCCGGCCATCTTCTGACGATGGGAGCATGGACGTCAAAGTAGTGTGCGTCGAAGGCGGCCGTGTCTTCGGGTGTTCGGTAGAGAGCGACGAGTTTGAACATGGGTGAGTGTCAGACGATGGGGATTGGGAATCGGGATTTGGGATCAGTGCTGGAAGTCCGTGTGTCAGAATGTTGGGGGCGAGAGTCCGCCTCAGGCTCGGGACCACGAGTCTCGAATCCCTGATCCCGAGTCCGGCCTTCTCTCCGGGGCCAATATAGAAGGCCTCGCCGGGAGAAGCAACGGAAGCGACCGGGGTGATTTTTCAATATCTTGGCGTTATGACGATCGCCGGCAGCCCCAAGATGCAGTCTCTCGTCGAAGCCGCGCTCAGGAACGGCGTCGATGCGCACGACTTCGTCCGCCGGCTCGAGGATCTCGCCTCGGCGGCCCCCGATCCTGATCGGGCGCTGCGTAATCTGCATCGGATCGTCGAGGCCGGCTTCTCGACGAGTCTCCTTCGTGACTTCGCCGTCCATCCGGTCCTTCTGAGCGTGACCTTCGAGCTTGTCGGTCAGTCGGACTATCTGGCGGACATCATCGTTCGGGATCCCGAGTTGCTTCGGTGGCTGACGGCCTCGAACGTCCTTTCGAAAGCACGCACGGAATCCGATCTCGAATCGGAGGCACGGCAGTCCATGGGGTTGTTCGGGCGCTCCGAGCGGCGTCTCGATGCCTTGCGGCGCTTTCACCGCCGTGAGATGCTCAGGATCGGGGCCCGCGAGATCCTGCAGGAAGCCGATGTCGAGACGGTCACGGCTGAGCTTTCGGCGCTGGCCGACGCCGTCGCCTCATGCGTCGTCGATCAGGCGCATGCCGACCTGAACGCCCGCTTCGGCGTCGATCTACCCCATCGAATGGCTGTCATTGCCCTCGGAAAGCTTGGCGGCGGCGAACTCAACTTCAGCTCCGACATCGACCTCATGTTCGTCTACGACGAGGACGGCGATCTGCCTCACGAGGTCGGCCGACTTCATACCTGGCACGAGTATCACGTGCGCTTCGGCGAGTCGATCGTGCGCGCGCTGACAGAGTTCTCGTCAGAAGGACACTTGTACCGGGTGGATATGCGTCTCCGGCCCGACGGCCGCTCCGGTCCGCTGGCGATGTCGCGCGCGGCCATGATGACCTACTATGAATCGCGCGGCGCGGCCTGGGAGCGGCAGATGCTGCTCAAGGCGCGCGTGATCGGCGGAGCCGTTGACGTTGGGGAACGATTTCTGCGGGACCTGCAACCGTTCATCTTTCCGCGCACGGCGACGAATGCGCCGTGGCTTGAGATCGGCAGGATGAAGGAGACCATCGAGCGCGAATCGGACGTCGAGGGCAACATCAAATTGGGAGCCGGCGGCATCCGCGATATCGAGTTCCTGGTCCAGGGTCTGCAGCTCCTGTTCGCCGGCCAGGATCCCAGACTGCGTACCGGACACACCGTGCGCGGTCTCGAACGTCTCGTCGCCGCCGGCCATATTCAGCGCGACGACGGTGACCGATTGCGCCGGTCCTACCTGTTCTTTCGAAGTATCGAGCATCGTCTGCAATTGCTTCACGGACACCAGACGCACCAGCTCCCGCAGACGGAGGTGGAGGTCCAGACGCTCGGCCGGAAATTGGGATTCGAAGGGGCCGACGAGTTTCGAAGGGCCGTGGCTCAACATCGCGCATTCGTGCGCGCACAATATGAAGCATTCACGCGTCCGGGAGTCTTACTGGAAGGCGCTCCGCCTGTGGGAAGACAGGCATTGCTTGCAGCGTCCCTGTCGGCCACCGGATGGCCCGAAGACATGCGAGCATTGGCAGCGTCACGGATTGCGAGACTTCTCGACGAGTCTGCTACTGGGCGAGCGATCGAGGCCGCCTTGATGCACCGACGCCATCGACCGTGGCTTCTCCGGGCGGCTCTCCTGGCTCCCAGGACGCTGGAAGACCTCTCGGGCGAGCCGTTGCTAGTCGAATCGTTGCTCGGCAATGCCGATATCCTTCTACGTCGGTCCGATCCGGGATGGCGTCAATTCCTCGCCGAGGATCTCCGTCGCTTCCGATCCTACAACGCGACGAGAAGCGTCGTCCGCTATCTCATGACTTCGTCGTCGACAGAGGCCTTCGAGGGTGAATTGTCCGACCTCGCCGATGAGGTGCTCCGTGCGGTCGCCGACACAACCGGAGTACCCGGCTCGGGGATCGCCGTCGTTGCCCTAGGCAAACTGGGGGGGCGGGAGATGGGAGTCGGATCCGACCTCGACCTCGTAATCGTGTTCGACGAACGCCGTTGCGAGCGTTCAAACGCAGAATCATGCGCCCGCGCACTTATCAAGGGGTTCGGGACTGCGCCTTCTCTATATAAAGTGGACTTTCGTCTGAGGCCGGAAGGTCAGAATGCGCCGCTTGCCGTTGAATTGCAATATCTGCGGTGGTACCTGGGATCTCGTGCCGAGCCGTGGGAGTTCATGGCCCTGAGCCGAATGCGGCTCGTATGGGGTGACCGAAAAGTGGCCTCGGCGGCTCTCCGGCATCTCCGGACTGCCGTTGAAGAACGGTCGCCGTATTCTCCCTTCTACATTCGTAAGATGAGATCTGAGATGGAGATGCAACGCGTGAAGAAGGGGGAGATCGACCTGAAGGTCTCGTCCGGCGGGATCGCAGACGTCGAATTCGTCGCCCAGAGCACCGCTGTACGAAACACCGAACTGATGGGTTTGTCGACGCGAGCGGTGATACGGAACGCTGTGAAGCGGAGGCTCCTCCTGAGATCCGTCGCCGATCCTCTGACCGAAGGTCTGCTCTACCTGAGGCACTTGGAGACTCTGGTGCGGCTTCAATCGGCGACACCGCTCTCGGTCCTTCCGTCCGACCTGCAGGTCCTCCGTTCGCTGGCGCTCGGGGCCGGATTCGCTGATGAGAAGGTCCTCCTGCGAAGGACGAATGAGATCATGCAGCAGACACGCAAGGCCTTCCGCGCGGCGCTCACGTCGGGTCCGGATGCGCGACGGGGGGGCCGATGAACCGGTGCGGGGACATGTGCCTGGTGATGATCGTGTCGGCGGCAGTGCTTGCCTTGTACGGTTCGACGATCGTCACAACGGTCGGCTGGACCGACACGGGCGAGTTGATGGCTGTGGCCCAGACGCTGGGAACTGCGCATCCGACCGGATATCCGTTGCTGACCGTCCTTGCACGTGCTTGGCTGCTGGTCCCAACGGGGTTGCGACCGGTTGTTCATCTGAACCTACTGAGTTCGGTGTTCGCAGCGATCGCTGCCGGTATCCTTGTGGTCTTTCTGCGAAACACGTTCACGGGCGACCGCAGGGGGAATCGCAAGGACCACGCGTGGGCCGCGGTGGTGGGAGTCGTCGTGCTGGCGACGTCGATGACGTTCTGGATCCAGTCGTCAAGCTACGAGGTCTATGCACTGCATCTGCTCCTGATGTCCTCGATCATGACGACATACGCCCGGGCGGTCGCGGAACAATCGGTCCGACCGGCGGTGATGTCTCGCTGGTGGTTCGTCTTTGCGTTGCTCGTCGGATTCGGCTTGGCGAACCACATGACGACCGTATTGCTCGGTCCCGGAATGCTGTGGGACTACTTCCGCAGACACGGGGCGACGAAAGCATCATGGCGGCGCATCGGTCGGATGGCGATGGCAGGTCTTGCAGGGCTGTCGACGTATCTCGTACTTCCGATCCGTGCCTCTTCCTCGCCGCCGCTGAATTGGGGAGACCCTGTCGCGTGGGATGACTTCTGGCGGCACGTGACAGGCGCGCAGTACCGTGTGTGGATGTTTAGCGGCGCCGACGTGATGACAAGGCAATGGTCGGCTTTCGTCGACGGACTGACGGACGAATTCATCCTGCCGTGGCTTGCAGTTGCGCTGTGGGGATGGATGATCGGATGGAGACGATGGAGGAGAAGCGCTGAGATGTTGACCGCGTTCGCCGTCACGGGCATTCTGTACTCCATCAACTACGACATCCACGAGATTGGTCCGTATTACCTGATCGTGTACGTCGTCATCGCGTCCGCCGCCGTGCCTGGACTGATCGATCTGAACGATCGGATGCGTCGTATGGCCTCTGGCGGGCCCGCCTGGGTGCCCGTGGCCTCGGTCGTTCTCGTCGTCTGGCAGGCCATCGACCACCATCCACAGATCGCCCGTGCGAACACGCCGGCCATCGAACGGTTCGCCCGACAGACGCTTGCGAGCGTCGAACCTGCCGCTGTGATCTTGACAGGCCGGTGGGATTACCTGTACTCGCCGGCTCTCTACCTGCAACATGTCGAGGGCGTTCGGACCGATGTTCTCGTCATCGACCATAGTCTGCTTCGAGACCGTCCGTGGTATGTCGAGAGTCTGCGGCGAAAAGCTCCGTGGCTCGATCGGGAACTGAAGGACAAGTTTGATGATTTTCTGAGCGAGCTTCGTAAATTTGAGAACGGCGAATCTTTTGCTCCGTCCGTGATCCAGATCCATTGGGACGCGTTGTGGTCCGGGATCGTTAGGAGCGCTCTGAGGGTGAGGCCGGTGTACATCGATGTTCGGTTGGCGGCCGAACTTCGGATTGGGCAAGCTTTTCCGGACGGACATCTGATGCGCCTGGCGAGTGGAACCACGCCTACAGTCGGCAGCTTGCCGGAATCGATCCCTATCGACGGCACCGAATCAGCGTATTCGCGCGATTTTCGGGACTACTTGGCATCGTCGTTCCTGCAACACGCCTTGGCCGCACAAGGCAGGGGGGAAGCAGGGCTCGTTGACTCACTAATCAGGGTCGCGGCCTCGTATTCGCCGCGCCATCCTTGGCTTTCCGCCTTCGCTCTCTCGCGCAAATAAGTTGGGGGCGAGAGTTCAACTCTTCGTTGACTCCAATTGATTTTTTTGTATATTTAAAAGCTGATTCCGACAGGAAACCTCTCCATCTCTCCGATCTCATGACAACGAACTCGAGGCCTTTGCCGAGGCGCTTCGAGAGCGGTGTGATGTCATCGTGAGGCTGTGGTGTCTCCAGCCGGTGGCGGTCGGAGTATTTCGCCTTTGCTGGCGTAGCTCAGTTGGTAGAGCAGCTGACTTGTAATCAGCAGGTCAGGAGTTCGACTCTCCTCGCCAGCTCTGCAGACTGGTCGATGTCGGTCGCGTCAGCAGGTCGACGGTTCCCTGCCCGCCCCATTCGTTCTCGAATGGCAGGCGGGGATTCCGCCCGAGAGATCGTTGCATGGTATTGGGGGCAGGTAGCGAAGCGGTCAAACGCATCAGACTGTAAATCTGACGGCTCATGCCTTCGGAGGTTCGAATCCTTCCCTGCCCACGGAACATTGTAAAATGAAAATTGGCAATTGAGAATTTGAGGAGACAGAGTTGTCCCTCACATCTTCAGAATCAATTTTCATTATGCAATTCTCAATTCTCAATGATACGCGGGCGTAACTCAGTTGGTAGAGTCACAGCCTTCCAAGCTGTTGGTCGCCGGTTCGAGTCCGGTCGCCCGCTCGGAACATTGTAAAATGTAAATTGAAAATTGAAGATTGAGAATTGAGAGGACGGCAGGCGGAAGCGCAGGTTCCTCATCGAAACGACGAGTGGCCAATTCTCTTCTAACAATTTTCATTCTACAATTTTCAATGTTCAATGATCCGCTTGCGTAGCTCAGTTGGTAGAGCACGTCCTTGGTAAGGACGAGGTCACCGGTTCAATCCCGGTCGCAAGCTCGAGACTTCGAAAGGCTTGACGATGCGCGATATCATCACCCTTGAATGCACCTCGTGCAAAAGGCGCAACTACTCGACGACGAAGAACAAGAAGAAGCAGACCGGCCGCGTTGAGTACAAGAAGTTCTGCCATTGGTGCAACAAGCGCACGGCGCACAAAGAGACGAAGTAACGTTCCGCCGCGGCGCGTCCGGAGCGCCGGCGCTTGACGCCGTCTCCGTCCGATCGCACGCCCTTGATGCTCCGCTCATTTGAATCATCATTGGCTCCCGGTATGATCATTCACGCCGAGGAGCGTTTGGGCGTACGCGATTGCCTCAAACGGCAGAGCGCGGCTCTCCCCGCATGACGGCCGGACGTGTAAGAGCTTCTTCGGCGCAACAGACGGCGGAGATGCGATACGTCAGTAGCTCAATTGGTAGAGCAGCGGTCTCCAAAACCGCAGGTTGGGGGTTCGAGTCCCTCCTGACGTGCAAGCGCGAGAGGATCACTTGCGCCGCTTGACCGACGGGCAGGCAAAACCGCAGGTTGGGGGTTCCCTGCCCGACTGCCGTCAGGCAGGCGGGGAGTCCCTCCTGACGTGCAAGCGCGAGAGGATCACTTGCGCCGCTTGACCGACGGGCAGGCAAAACCGCAGGTTGGGGGTTCCCTGCCCGACTGCCGTCAGGCAGGCGGGGAGTCCCTCCTGACGTGCGGACATCCTCAATATCGACCTTTGTCGAGAACGAACCGATGAAAGAAAAGATCGTCAACTTCTTCAACGACGTCGCCAAGGAGATGGAAAAAGTGACGTGGCCGACGAAGGCGGAATTGGTGGAGTCCACCCGCATCGTCGTGGTCGTTTCGCTCGTCATTGCCGTCTTCGCATGGGTCGTCGACCTCGCCGTCAGCGAAGCGTTGAAGGCCATCTTGTGACCCCCGGAAGCACACTCGTGACCAAGCGCTGGTATGTCGTCCGGACCTATTCCGGACATGAATCGAAGGTGAAGGCCTACCTGGAGGCCGAGTCGGCCCGATTGGGCCTCAAGGATCGACTGTCGTCGGTCATGATCCCGGCCGAAAAGGTGGTCGAGGTCAAGGACGGCAAGAAGAAGCACAAGGTGAAGAACTTCTTCCCGGGCTACGTCCTCGTCGAGGCCATCCTCGACAAGGAGACAGTCCACGTCATTTTGGAAGCGCCGTCAGTGCTCGGCTTCATTCCCGACAAGAACAATCCGGCGCCGTTGCAACCGGATGAGGTACGACGGCTTGTCGGCAAGATGGAAGAGCGGCAGGAGAAGGAGCTGGTCGAGGTTCCGTTCAAGGTCGGAGACCCGATCAAAGTCACCGAAGGCCCGTTCAACAACTTCAACGGTTTCGTGCAGGAAGTGAATGCCGAGAAGCTCAAGGTGAAGGTGATGGTGTCGATCTTCGGCCGCAAGACGCCGGTCGAGCTCGATTTCTCTCAAGTCGAAATGGAAAAATAACGCAGGAACGTCGTCATGGCAAAGAAGATCACCGGCTACATCAAGCTCCAGATCCCCGCCGGCCAGGCGAATCCGGCTCCCCCCGTGGGCCCGGCGCTCGGTCAGAAGGGCGTCAATATCATGGAGTTCTGCAAGCAGTTCAACGCGCGCACGAAGGAACAGGCGGGCCTCATCATCCCTGTCATCATCACCGTCTTCAGCGACAAGTCGTTCACGTTCATCACGAAGACGCCGCCGGCCGCGACGCTCTTGATCAAGGCCGCCAAGCTCGAGAAAGGCTCGGGCGAACCCAACCGGAACAAGGTGGGCAAGGTCACGAAGAAGCAGGTGCGGGAGATCGCGACCCTGAAGATGCCGGACCTCAACGCCAACGACGTCGAAGCGGCCATGCGGATGGTCGCCGGCACCGCCCGCAGTATGGGCATCACCGTCGAAGAGTAAGTCGGGACGAACGAACATGAAGAAGCATAGCAAGCGGTTCAACGCGGCGTCAAAAGAGATCGTCGCTCGCAAGGAATACTCGATCGCAGACGCCGTCGCGCTCGTGAAAAAGTCGGCCACGGCCAAGTTCCCCGAGGCGGTCGACATCGCCGTCCGACTGGGCGTCGACCCGCGAAAGGCCGACCAAGCTCTCCGCGGGACCGTCGCGCTCCCGCACGGCATCGGCAAGCAAGTACGCGTGCTTGTCATCGCCAAGCCGCCGAAGGACGAGGAGGCCAGGACGGCCGGCGCCGACCATGTAGGCTACAAGGACTACCTTGAGAAGATCCAGGGAGGATGGGCGGACGTCGACGTCATCATCGCGACGCCTGACGTCATGGGCGACCTTGGCAAGATGGGCAAGATCCTCGGTCCCCGCGGACTGATGCCGAATCCGAAGAGCGGCACCGTGACGCTCGACGTCGCGACGGCGGTCAAAGAGATCAAGGCCGGCAAGATCGAATTCAGGGTCGACAAGGCCGGCATCGTGCACGCGACGGTCGGCAAGGCGAATTTCGAGGCCGAGAAGCTTGTCGACAACGTTAACGCATTCCTGGCCACGATCACGCGCTTGAAGCCCTCGACGGCCAAGGGCGTGTATGTCAAGAGCATTGCGCTTTCGACGACGATGGGCCCGGGCGTGCATGTCGACCGCGCCGCCGCGGGCGTTCACTGAGCTAATCAGTTTCGCGCGGCGAACGCGGCGAGAGCAGCGAACGCGGCGCCAGAAGAATTGCATCTCATTCACGTTGCGACCGCCGCTCACGCTGTGGCCGCGGCGCGAAATGATCCAAAAAGTATACGCACTCTTCACCGCTTCTGACCCGGTCCCCTGACACCGCCGGAGTTCCTTGACGGGGTGGCGGAGCAGGATCGCTTCTCCGGGTCGCAACAGCAACACTGAGGACCACATGAAACGCAGCGAGAAAGACGCGATCATCGACGAGATGGTCGAGCGGGTCTCGGCGACGACGGCGATGTACTTTGCCGACTTCTCCGGACTCACGGTTGCAGACGAGACCGAACTGCGCCGGGAGTTTCGGAAGGCTGGCGTGCAATACACTGTCGTCAAGAACACGCTGATCCGCAAGGCCTTGGAGCGCGTCACCGGCTACGACAAGGTGTATGACTACCTCGTCGGACCGACCGGTGTGGCGTTCTGCGGAGAAGACATCTCTGCCCCGGCGAAGATCATCAAGAAGTTCAGCGAGAAGGCGGGTAAGTTGAAGCTGAAGGCGGCCGTCCTGGAAAAGGTCGTCTACGATGGCAAGGCCATCGACCAGCTTGCGCAGATCCCGTCGCGCAAAGAGCTCATGGCGAGCGTTGTCGGAAGTCTGCAGGCGCCGGTCCAGGGCGTCGTCGGCGCGATCAACGCCGTCGCTCGCGACCTGGTGAGCGTCATCGATCAGATCGCCGAGAAGAAAAAGGCCGCCTGAGCTGCGCACCATCCTTACGACACTATCTATTCACAGGAGAAACACCATGTCTGCAGTTGCCGAGATCGTCGAAAAGATCGAAAAGCTGACCTTGCTCGAGGCCGTCGAGCTGAAGAAGGCCCTCGAGGACAAGTTCGGCGTGACCGCCGCCGCCCCGATGATGATGGGCGCCATGATGCCGGCCGCCGGTGCCGCGGCCGCTCCCGCCGCCGAAGAAAAGACGGAGTTTACCGTCGAGCTCAAGGATGGAGGAGCCCAGAAGATCAATGTCATCAAGGTCGTCCGTGCGGCCACGGGTCTGGGCCTCAAAGAGGCGAAGGACCTGGTCGACGGCGCACCGAAGGTTGTGAAAGAAGGTCTGAACAAGGACGAAGCCGAGAAGCTGAAGAAGGAGCTCGAAGAGGCCGGCGCGAAAGTCGAACTGAAGTAACTCGACCGCGGCCCCCGAAACACGCTCGGAGCCGCACGTCCACAGGCGGTGAGCCGGTGGTTCCGTCGCTCCCTCGCAAATCGAGGGGGTCCCGGACCATCGGCTCTCCCCATATTCAGGGGGCTTACGCCCCGCGATCACGTTCCCCGAAAGAGAGGATACGTTGAAGCACCACAGCAACGGTACCAACGGCCGCATTTCGTTCGGACGCATTCCGTCCGTCATCGAGACCCCGGACCTGTTGAACGTCCAGATCGATTCGTTCAATATCTTCCTGCAGGCCGACGTGCCGCCGCACCGGCGGAAGAAGATCGGGCTGCAGCAGGTGTTCGAAATGAACTTCCCGATCATGGACGCCCGCGAGAACTTCCTCCTGGAGTTCACGGAGTACTACGTCGAGAAGCCGAAGTACTCCGTCGTCGAGTGCCAGGAGCGGGGCCTCACGTACGCCGTCCCCTTGAAGGCCAAGCTGCGCCTCTCGCAGAAGCGGGAAGGGGGCAAGGACTTCACCGATACGATCGAGCAGGAGGTCTACCTCGGCAACCTGCCCGCGATGACCACCCGCGGCACGTTCATCATCAACGGCGCCGAGCGGGTCGTCGTCAGCCAGCTCCACCGATCGCCTGGCGTGTTCTTCGGCGAATCGGTGCACCCGAACGGCACGGTCATGTACTCGGCCCGCATCATCCCGTTCCGGGGGTCGTGGGTTGAGTTCGCGACCGACATCAACAACGTCATGTACGCCTACATCGACCGGAAGAAGAAGTTCCCGGTCACGACACTTCTGCGCGCGCTCGGATACTCCTCCGACGACGAGATCCTCGACCTGTTCGGCCTGGTCGAAGAGGTCGACGTGACGAAGGTGTCGCTCAACGACTATCTGGACCGCATCATTTGTTCCGACGTCTTCGACCGTAAGACGGGCGAGATCTTCATCAACAAGGATTCGAAGCTCACCGAAGAGCATGTCAAAGCGATCAAGAAGGCGGGGGTCAAGAAGATCCGCCTTCTCCGGTCCGACAACGAGACCGAGAGCTCGGTGATCGCCAACACGATGATGAAGGACGCCTCCCGCTCCGAAGAGGATGCGCTCGAGGCCATCTATTCCCAGCTGCGGTCTGGCGAGGCGCCGGACCTCGACACCGCCAAGAACCTCATCGACCGCCTCTTCTTCAATCCGAAGCGGTACGACCTGGGCGACGTCGGCCGGCATCGCATGAACGCAAAGCTGGGCCTGTCGATCGACGAGACGGTGACGGTCCTGACGAAGGAAGATATCGTCGCCATCGTCAAGTATCTCATCGACATGCAGCAGGGGAAGCGCCAGGTCGACGACATCGACCATCTTGGCAACCGCCGCGTCCGCACCGTGGGCGAGCAACTCGCCCAGCAGTTCAATATCGGCCTGTCGCGTATGACGCGCACCATCCGGGAGCGGATGAACCTGCGCGACGCTGAAACGATCACGCCGCAGGACCTGGTGAACGCCCGCACGATCACGAGCGTCATCAACGCGTACTTCGGCACGAATCAGCTGTCGCAGTTCCTCGACCAGACCAATCCGCTGTCCGAGATGACGCATAAGCGGCGCGTCAGCGCGCTCGGACCGGGCGGTCTGACCCGCGAGCGCGCGGGTTTCGAGGTTCGCGACGTGCACTACACGCACTACGGCCGCCTCTGCCCGATCGAGACGCCCGAAGGTCCGAACATCGGCCTGATCTCGTCACTCTGCATCCACGCACGCATCAACGAATTCGGATTCATCGAGACCCCGTACCGAAAGGTGAAGGGTGGCAAGGTCTCCGAGGAGATCGAGTTCCTGACGGCCGAGAAGGAGGATGAGGTCGTCATCGCGCAAGCCAACGCCCCCGTCGACGAGCGAGGGCGCTTCCACGAGGAGCGCGTCAAGGCCCGCCTCGAGGCCGACTACCCCATGGTCGAGCCCGAAAAGGTCCAATACATGGACGTGGCGCCCAATCAGATCGTGTCGGCGGCCGCGGCGCTCATTCCGTTCCTCGAGCATGACGACGCCAACCGCGCCCTCATGGGATCGAACATGCAGCGCCAGGCGGTACCGCTCATGCGCCCCGAGGCGCCGATCGTCGGTACGGGTCTGGAGGAGAAAGTGGCGCGCGATTCGCGGACCGTCATCGTGGCCGAACGGAACGGCGTCGTCGAATCGGTCACGGGCGACAGCATCATCGTCGAATACGACATCGACGAGACGTCGGTCGAGGCCATCGTCTCGTTCGACGACAAGCGGCGCGTCGAGTACCGCCTGACGAAGTATCTTCGGACCAACCAGGACACGTCGATCAACCAGAAGCCCGTCGTGCGCGAGGGCCAGCGGGTGAAGAAGGGGGACATCCTGGCCGACGGCTGCGCAACAGACGGCGGCGAGCTGGCGCTCGGCCGCAACGTTCTCGTGGCCTTCATGCCGTGGCGCGGCTACAACTTCGAAGATGCCATCATCGTCAGCGAGCGCATCGCTGCCGAGGACATCTTCACCTCCGTCCATATCGAAGAGTTTGAGCTCCAGGTCCGCGATACCAAGCGCGGCGAGGAGGAACTGACCCGCGAGATCCCGAACGTCTCTGAAGAGGCCACGAAAGACCTCGACGAGAACGGCATCATTCGCGTCGGCGCCGAAGTTAACGAAGGCGACATCCTCATCGGCAAGATCACGCCGAAAGGAGAGACCGATCCGACGCCCGAAGAGAAGCTCCTCAAGGCCATCTTCGGCGAGAAGGCGGGCGACGTCAAAGACGCCTCGCTCAAAGCGCCTCCGGGCATGAAGGGCATCGTCATCGCGACGAAGCTGTTCAGCCGCAAAAAGAAGGACACCGAGAGCAAGAAGGAGGACAAGCGCCGTCTCGAGTCGCTGGAGCGCTCGCGCAAGCGGGACATCCAGGAGCTCAACGACAAGTTGGCCTCGAAGCTCGGCCTGTACCTCGACGGCGAGAAGTCGTCCGGCATCCGCGACACCGAGGGTTCGATGGTGTTCCGGGCCGGAACAGCCCTGAAGCTCGACACGTTCCAGGGGCTGGAGAACATCGATAAACTCGATTACAACGCCGAGTGGGTCGACGACCGCCGGAAGCAGAACGTCGTCGTCAAGATCTATGAGAACTACCGGCAGAAGCTGGCCGAGATCGAAGAGCTGTACCGTCACGAAAAGAACAAAATCCAGCTGGGCGACGAGCTCGCCCCCGGCATCGTGCAGCTGGCCAAGGTGTATGTCGCCAAAAAGCGCAAGCTGCAGGTCGGCGACAAGATGGCCGGCCGTCACGGCAACAAGGGAGTCGTCTCGACGATCGTGCCGGTCGAGGACATGCCGTTCCTCCCGAACGGACGCCCGATCGACATCATCCTGAACCCGCTGGGCGTGCCGAGCCGCATGAACATCGGCCAGCTTTTTGAGCTCGCGCTCGGATGGGCAGGACATCAATTGGGACTGTCGTTTTCGTCGCCGATCTTCGACGGCGCGTCATGGGAACAGGTGGCGGAGTATCTGAAGAAGGCGGGCTTGGGCGATACGTCCAAGTCGACCCTCATCGACGGACGGACGGGCGAACCGTTCGACCAGCAGGTGACGGTGGGCTATCTGTATATGATGAAGCTCAGCCACATGGTCGACGACAAGATCCACGCCCGGTCGATCGGACCTTACTCCCTTATCACGCAGCAACCGTTGGGCGGCAAGGCCCAGTTCGGCGGCCAGCGTTTTGGGGAGATGGAAGTGTGGGCGCTCGAAGGCTACGGCGCATCGCACGTCCTGCAGGAGATCCTCACGGTCAAGTCCGACGACGTGCTTGGCCGAGCGAAGATCTACGAGGCACTCGTCAAGGGAGAGAATCTGCCCGAGCCGAACGTGCCGGAATCCTTCAACGTGCTCATGCGCGAGCTCCAGGGGCTCGGCCTCGAGGTCAAGATCGAGTGACCGTTGCCGAACCCCGCGTGAAGGAACCCAACATCGAGAGAATCGGAGGCATCCATGCCGTTCACCCATCCTGACAGCGCAGCACGCAAGGCCTTCTCAAAGATCACGCTGAGCCTGGCGTCGCCGGACATGATCCTCGGCCGTTCGCACGGCGAGGTGACAAAGCCGGAGACGATCAACTACCGGTCCTTCCGGCCGGAGAAAGACGGCTTGTTCTGCGAGAAGATCTTCGGCCCCGTGCGCGACTGGGAGTGCCATTGCGGCAAGTACAAGCGCATCCGCTACAAGGGCATCGTCTGCGACCGGTGCGGCGTCGAGGTCACGCAGAAGAGCGTCCGACGCGAGCGGCAGGGCCACATTCAACTGGCCGTTCCGGTCGTCCACATCTGGTATTTCCGCTCGATGCCGAGCAAGATCGGCACGATCCTGGGCGTGAGCGCGAAAGAGCTCGAGAAGATCATCTACTACGAGTCCTATGTCGTCGTCAACCCCGGCACGACTGGACTGCAACGGCTCGACCTGATCTCCGAGGACCAGTATCTGGAGATCCTGGCCTCGCTTCCGGAGAGCAATCAGGACCTTGAGAACGACGACCCGAAGAAGTTCATCGCCCGCATGGGCGGAGAGGCCGTCAAGGACCTTCTGCGCCGCGTGAACCTCGAAGAGCTGGCGGCCGAGCTGCGCGTGTCGGTGAGGACCGAAACGTCCGTCCAGAAGAAGGCCGACGCCCTCAAGCGCCTGCGCGTCGTCGAGGCATTCCGCAAGAGCGACGAGACGGCGCCGAACCGTCCGGAGTGGATGGTGCTCGACGTCATTCCGGTCATTCCGCCGGAACTGCGCCCGCTCGTGCCCTTGGAAGGAGGTCGGTTCGCCACGTCGGACCTCAACGACCTGTATCGCCGCGTCATCATCCGGAACAACCGCCTGAAGCGACTGATCGAGATCAAGGCGCCCGAGGTCATCCTTCGGAACGAGAAGCGCATGCTGCAGGAGGCGGTCGATTCGCTGTTCGATAACTCCCGCCGTGTGAACGCCGTTCGGAGCGACAACAACCGCGCGCTCAAGTCGCTGTCGGATATGCTCAAAGGCAAGCAGGGACGGTTCCGTCAGAACCTTCTCGGCAAGCGCGTCGATTATTCCGGCCGCTCGGTCATCGTCGTCGGCCCCGAGTTGCGCCTGCACGAGTGCGGCATTCCAAAGGACATGGCGGTCGAGCTCTTCAAGCCGCACGTCATTCGCAAGCTCATCGAGCGCGGACTCGTCAAGACGGTCAAGAGCGCCAAGAAGATGGTGGACAAGAAGGGTCCGGAGGTGTGGGACATCCTCGACCACATCATCGACGGGCATCCGGTGCTTTTGAACCGGGCCCCGACCCTGCACCGCCTCGGCATCCAGGCATTCCAGCCGGTGCTGGTCGAGGGGAAGGCCATCCGCATCCACCCGATGGTCTGCACGGCGTTCAACGCCGACTTCGACGGCGACCAGATGGCGGTGCACGTGCCGCTGTCGTACGAAGCGCAGCTCGAAGCGCGCATGCTCATGCTGTCGAGCCACAACATCCTGTCGCCGGCGTCGGGCGCTCCGATCGTCACACCCACGCAGGACCAGGTACTCGGCTGCTACTATCTGACGAAGTCGAAGTCGGGCGATCTGGGCGAGGGCCGCGTGTTCGGTGAGCCGCAGGAAGCCATCATCGCCTACGACCAGAAGACGGTCGGTCTGCATGCGCGTGTGAAGGTGCGAATGGCGCAAGGCCTGGTCGAGACGACGATCGGTCGTGTGCTGTTCAATCAGATCGTGCCGAAGGAGCTGCCGTACATCAACGAGCTTCTGAACAAGAAGCGCCTGGTCCAGCTGATCGCGCAGGTGTTCCGGCGCTGCGGGAACCTCGAGACGGCGCAGTTCCTCGACAACCTCAAGCAGCTCGGGTTCACGTACGCCATGCGCGGCGGACTCTCCGTGTCGGTCGGCGACGTCATCATCCCGAAAGAGAAGCAGGACATCATCGCGAAAGCGACGAAGGATGTCGAGTCGGTCGAATCGCAGTACTACCGCGGCTTCATCACGAACGGCGAGCGCTACAACAAGGTCATCGACATCTGGACGCGGGCGACGAGCCGTATCGCCGACCGTCTGTTCGACGCCCTCCAGCACGACCGCGAGGGCTTCAACTCGCTCTATATGATGGTCGACTCCGGCGCGCGCGGCTCGAAGGAACAGGTGCGGCAGCTGGCCGGCATGCGCGGCCTGATGGCGAAACCGCAGAAGTCGATGTCGGGAGCGACCGGCGAGCTGATCGAAAACCCGATCATCGCGAACTTCCGCGAAGGTCTGTCGGTCCAGGAGTACTTCATCTCGACGCACGGCGCGCGCAAAGGCCTCGCCGACACCGCCCTCAAGACGGCCGATGCCGGCTACCTGACGCGTCGTCTGATCGACGTGGCGCAGGACGCCATCGTGGCCGAGGAAGACTGTGGTACCATCAAGGGCGTTCTGACCGGGGCGCTGAAGGAGGGGGAGGATGTAAAGGAGCCTCTCGCCGAGCGGATCCTGGGGCGCGTGTCGCTGCAGGAGGTGATCGACCCGCTGTCCGGCGAGACGATCGTCCACGCGGGAGAGCTCATCGACGAAGAAAAGGCCACGGCCATCTCCGAGACGTCGATCGAGGCCGTCCTCATTCGTTCGGTGCTCACGTGCGATTCGCGGCGCGGCGTCTGCGCGAAGTGCTACGGCCGCGACCTGACCACGGGCAAGCTCGTCGAGTCGGGCCTGGCCGTCGGGGTCATTGCCGCGCAGTCGATCGGCGAGCCGGGTACGCAGCTGACCCTCCGGACGTTCCATACGGGCGGCACGGCGAGCCTCATCGCTTCGCAGTCGCAGATCACGTCGAAGTTCGACGGCACCGTGAAGTACGACGGCGTGAAGACCATCGACATCGAGGGCGACGGTGCGCATCCCATCGTTTCGGGGCGCAGCGGCGTCATCAACATCCTCGACAACGATAACCGCGTCCTGACGAAGTACGACGTTCCCTATGGCGCGAGCCTGATGGTGCGCGACGGCCAGAGACTGGCGAAGGGCGAGCTCATCTACGAATGGGACCCGTACAACGCGGTGATCATTTCGGAGCACGCCGGCACGATCCGGTACACGGACCTCAAGGAGAACGTGACGTACCGTGAGGAGCCGGACGAGCAGACGGGTCACATCCAGAAGGTCGTCATCGACAGCCGGGACAAGTCGCTGATCCCGGGCATCTCGGTCGAGAATGCCAAGGGGCAGAAGGTCGGGTCCTATCCGATCCCGACGCGCGCCCACATCACCGTCGACGACGGTGAAGAGATCAAGGCGGGTACAGTACTGGTGAAGATCCCGCGCGATATCGGAAAGACGCGCGACATCACGGGCGGCCTGCCTCGCGTGACGGAGCTGTTCGAGGCGCGGCATCCGGCCGACCCGGCGGTTGTCAGCGAGATCGACGGCATCGTGGAGATCGGCCAGCCGAAGCGCGGATCGCGCGAGGTGTTCGTACAGAGTCATGACGGCAAGGATAAGCGGACGTACCTCGTTCCGCTCGGTAAACACCTGCTGGCGCAGAATGGCGACGTGATCCGGGCTGGCGAGCGCCTGTCGGCCGGCGCGATCGACCCGCACGACATCCTTCGCATCAAGGGGACGACGGCGGTGCAGGAGTACCTGGTGAACGAGATCCAGGAAGTGTACCGCATGCAGGGCGTGAAGATCAACGACAAGCATATCGAGGTCATTGTCCGCCAGATGATGCAGAAGGTGCGCATCGTCGACCCGGGCGACACGAAGTACCTCGAGGGCGACCATGTCGACAAGTCGCGATTGCAGGACGAGAACGAGAGCATCATGGATCGCGTCGTCGTAGAGTCGAAGGGCGACTCGAAGTTCAAGAACGGACAGCTGCTGCAGAGAAAGGTGGTCCGCGAGACGAACATCGACCTGAAGAAGAAGGCGAAGAAGGTGATCGAGTTCCGCGACGCGGATGCTGCGACCTCGGAGCCGATCCTGCTGGGGATCACCCAGGCCTCGTTGACGACGGACAGCTGGTTCTCAGCCGCCTCTTTCCAGGAGACGACCAAGGTGCTGACCGATGCGGCGATCGAAGGGAAGATCGACCCGCTCTTGGGGCTGAAGGAGAACGTCATCATGGGCCATCTGATACCGGCGGGGACCGGCCAGAAGAAGTTCAAGGGGGCGATGGTGGCGCTCCCCGAGGAGCCCGTGGAAACGGTTCCGGAGCCGATGGAAGAGGGGACCGCTGCGGAGCCCGAGGAGACCCAGACCCCGGAGGTCAAGAAGCTTCGCCGCAAGACGAAGGTTTCGGCCTGATGCCTGGCGAGGCCTATTGACAGACACAGAAAAACATCGTATCTTAAAAGGCTATTTTTTAACGCACCATTTGGAGCGCTGAGCGTTGCCGACGATCAATCAGCTGGTTCGCAAAGGTCGCGAAGTCACGGCCTACAAAAGCAAGTCCCCGGCGCTGCAGGGAAGTCCCCTGAAGCGAGGGGTTTGCACGCGCGTCTACACCACTACTCCGAAGAAACCGAATTCGGCCCTCCGGAAGGTGGCCCGCGTGCGCTTGTCGAACCAGATCGAAGTGACGGCGTATATCCCCGGCGAGGGGCATAACCTGCAGGAGCACTCGATCGTCATGATCCGCGGTGGTCGCGTCAAGGACCTTCCGGGCGTTCGGTATCACATCGTCCGCGGCACGCTCGATACGCAAGGAGTGCAGGACCGCAAACAGGCCCGATCGAAGTACGGCGCCAAGAGGCCCAAGTAAGCTGCCATGAGAAAGAAACGCTCTACCCGACGCCGCATCGCTCCCGACCCGAAGTTCAATGATGTGCTGGTCGCGCGATTCATCAATAACATCCTGAAGGACGGCAGAAAAGCCACAGCCCGGGGCATTGTGTATGACGCTCTGGAGATGATCGGCACGAAGACCGAAAAGAACCCGGTCGATGTCTTTCGCAAGGCTGTCGAGAACGCTTCGCCCCTCATTGAGGTGCGTGCCCGACGCGTGGGCGGCGCCACCTATCAGGTCCCAACAGAAGTTCGCCCCGAGCGGCGAACCGCTCTTGCTATCCGCTGGCTGATCAGTAACGCCACAGAACGCTCGGAAGGGAAGTCGATGTCGCAGAAGCTTGCGGCCGAACTCCTCGCGGCCTCCGCGGGAGACGGTGGCGCCATCAAGAAGAAGGATGACGTCCATCGCATGGCCGAGGCCAACAGAGCTTTTGCGCATTTCCGCTGGTAAGCTGCATCCGGTCGACAACTGAAGGATCTTGTTCTGCAGGCGACGCCCGCCCGACGGGGGTGTGGTGTCCTGCATCGGAGTCGTATGCCCAGAGAGTATAGTCTCGAGAAGACACGGAATTTCGGCATCATGGCGCACATTGATGCCGGAAAGACGACCACGACGGAACGCATCCTGTTCTACACGGGAAAGCTGCATCGTCTCGGCGAAGTGCACGACGGCGCGGCGACCATGGACTGGATGGAGCAGGAGAAGGAGCGGGGCATCACGATCACGAGCGCCTCCACCACCTGCTTCTGGCGGAACAACCGTCTCAACATCATCGATACGCCGGGTCACGTCGACTTCACCATCGAAGTGGAGCGGTCGCTCCGCGTTTTGGACGGTGCCGTGGCCCTCTTTTGCTCCGTCGGCGGCGTCGAGCCCCAGTCGGAGACCGTCTGGCGTCAGGCCGACAAGTACGGCGTACCCCGGATCGCATTCGTCAACAAGATGGACCGGGCCGGCGCTGATTTTCTGGGCGTTGTGGAGATGATGAAGGCGCGCCTGGGCGCGAATGCTGTGCCACTGCAGATCCCCGTCGGCGAGGGAGACCTCTTTGCGGGCATCATCGATCTGATCACGATGAAGGCCCACATGTATCATGAGGACAGCCAGGGGATGACCTGGGACGAGATCGAGATCCCCGAGTCGCTCAAAGCCAAGGCGAACGAGTACCGGATCAAGATGCTCGAGGCGGTTGCCAGCGAGGACGATTCCCTGCTCGAGAAGTATCTCGAGGGCAAAGAGATCGCTCCCGAAGAGATCCGGGCCGTCCTCCGACGCGCGACCCTGAAGGTCACGATCATCCCCGTCATGCTGGGATCCTCCTTCAAGAACAAGGGTGTCCAGATGCTTCTGGATGCCGTCGTGGACTTCCTGCCGGCGCCGACCGACATCAACAACGGGGTGATCCACGGTCACCATCCGCATCGGGGCGACGACGTCGTCCGCAAGATGTCGGACAGCGAGAAGTTCACGGCGCTGGCGTTCAAGATCATGAGCGACCCCTTCGTCGGGCGGCTGACATATTTCCGGGTCTACTCGGGCAAACTGTCGGCCGGCTCGTACGTGTACAATGCTACGTCGGAGAAGAAGGAACGTATCGCGCGCATCCTGCGGATGCACGCCAACCATCGTGAAGAAGTGTCGGAGGCCTTCACCGGCGACATCGTGGCGGCCATCGGTCTGAAGAACACGCGTACGGGCGACACGCTCGCCGACGAGGGTGATCCGATCATCCTCGAACGGATGGAGTTCCCCGACCCGGTGATCGATGTTGCGATCGAGCCGAAGACGAAGGGCGACCTCGAAAAGATGGGAGAGGCCCTTCAGCGGTTAGCCGAAGAGGACCCGACCTTCCGGGTCTCGACGAACGAGGAGACGGGGCAGACGATCATCAGCGGCATGGGCGAACTGCACCTCGAGATCATCGTCGACCGCATGAAGCGTGAGTTCAAGGTCGAAGCGAACGTCGGCAAGCCTCAGGTCGCTTACAAGGAGAGTCTTACCAAGAAGGTCACCGCCGAGGGCAAGTTTGTCCGTCAGAGCGGCGGCCGCGGCCAGTACGGCCATGTCTGGCTCGAGATCGAGCCGAACGAGAAGGGGAAGGGCTTCATCTTCGAAAATGCCATCATCGGCGGCACGGTTCCCAAGGAGTACATCAGGCCGGTCGAGCAGGGCATCATGGAAGCCATGCGCAACGGCGTTCTCGCCGGCTATCCGGTCGAGGACGTGAAGGTGAAGCTGTTCGACGGTTCGTTCCATCCGGTCGACTCGAACGAGATGGCGTTCAAGATCGCCGGGTCGATGGGCTTCAAGGAGGGTGCGCGGAAGGCCGGCGCCGTTCTGCTGGAGCCGATCATGTCGGTCGAAGTGGTGACGCCCGAAGAATACCTGGGCGACGTCATGGGCGACCTCAATTCGCGCCGCGGGCGTATCGAGGGTATGACCCCCCGCAAGGATGCCCAGGTGGTGAAAGCGTACGTGCCGTTGTCCGAGATGTTCGGCTACGCCACGTCGATGCGGTCGATGACGCAGGGCCGCGCGCTGTACTCGATGCACTTCTCGCACTATGAACAGGTCCCGAAGAACATCGCCGACCAGATCGTGGAGAAGGTGAAGGGTAAGGACGCCGTCAAAGCCTGATCGAACGTGAACGACAACCGAATCTGATCAACTCAAGGAGATCTCCAATGGCAAAGGAAAAATTCGACCGCAGCAAGCCGCACGTCAACATCGGCACCATTGGCCACGTTGACCACGGCAAGACGACGCTGACGGCCGCCATCACCATGGTGCTGGCCAAGAAGGGCCTGTCGCAGGTGCGCACGTTCGACTCGATCGACAACGCGCCCGAAGAGAAGGCGCGCGGGATCACGATCAACACGGCGCATGTCGAGTACTCGACGGTCAACCGACACTACGCGCACGTCGACTGCCCGGGCCACGCCGATTACGTCAAGAACATGATCACGGGGGCCGCCCAGATGGATGGCGCGATTCTCGTCGTCGCCGCCACGGACGGTCCGATGCCCCAGACGCGGGAGCACATCCTGCTCGCCCGTCAGGTGAACGTGCCGAAGATCGTGGTGTTCATGAACAAGTGTGATGCGGTCGACGACCCGGAGCTGCTCGACCTCGTGGAGCTCGAGGTCCGCGACCTGCTGAAGAAGTATGAATTCCCTGGCGACGAGATCCCCATCGTTCGCGGCTCGGCGCTCAAGGCGATGGAAGCCGCTCTGCGTCCCGACTCGAAGCCCGATGATCCGGCGTTCAAGTCGATCGAAGAGCTGATGGCGGCGGTCGATTCGTACATTCCGCTCCCGGTCCGCGACGTCGAGAAGCCCTTCCTGATGCCGGTCGAAGACGTGTTCTCGATCACGGGCCGCGGAACGGTCGGTACGGGTCGCGTCGAGCGCGGTCGCGCGAAGGTCGGCGACGAGGTCGAGGTCATCGGTCTGGGCGCGCACAAGAAGACGGTCATCACCGGCGCCGAGATGTTCCGCAAGGAGCTCGACGAGGTGGTGGCGGGCGACAACGCGGGCTTGCTGCTTCGCGGCGTTGAGAAGACCGAGCTCGAGCGCGGACAGGTCATTGCCAAGCCCGGATCGATCACCCCGCACACGAAGTACACGGCGCAGGTCTACGTGCTGAAGAAGGAAGAGGGCGGCCGGCATACGCCGTTCCTGACGGGCTATCGGCCTCAGTTCTACTTCCGGACGACGGACGTGACGGGCGTGCTGGAATTGCCGGCGGGTGTGGAGATGGTCATGCCCGGCGACAACCTCGACGCCGTCAACATCGAGCTCATCTCGCCGATTGCCATGGAAGAAGGCCTTCGCTTCGCCATCCGCGAAGGCGGCCGCACCGTCGGCGCCGGCGTCGTGACGAAGATCATCGCCTAATCATCGCAGACGAGTCCCGCCGGGCCGGACGACATCCCGGGCCGGCGGGGACGTCTCAACCACACGAGGACGCACCGTGGCAGGCCAGAAGATCCGGATCAAGCTGAAATCCTTCGATCACAATCTGATCGACAAGTCGGCGGAAAAGATCATCAAGACCGTTCGGCAGACCGGGGCCATCGTCTCGGGACCGATCCCGCTGCCGACGAAGCGCAGCGTGTATACGGTCAACCGCTCGCCGCACGTCGACAAGAAGTCGCGGGAGCAGTTCGAGACGAGGTCGCACAAGCGCCTCATCGACATCCTCAATTCGACGAGCAAGACCGTCGACTCGCTGATGAAGCTGGAGTTGCCGGCGGGCGTCGACGTGGAGATCAAGGTCTGACCGGCGCCGGTCACCAGAGGACGATGAACCGTCCCGGCGGCGCTAGGACCGACGGGCAGCGAAAGGAAACCATCCGTGAGCGGCATTCTCGGTAAAAAACTTGGCATGACGAGCATCTTCAGTGACAGCGGGGAAGCGATCCCCTGCACGATCATTGAAGCCGGCCCGTGCTTCGTCACGCAGGTGAAAACGAAGGACAAGGACGGCTACGACGCCGTGCAGCTCGGGTTCGATGAGAAGCCGGATCGTCTCGTGTCGAAGCCGATGAAGGGCCAATTCGTGCGCGCGAAGACGAAGGCGCTGCGCTGGCTCCGCGAGTTCCGTGAGGTGAACGGATTTCCGCGCGAGTTGGGCGCGGAAGTGCGCGTTGACATCTTCGCACAGGGCGACGTCGTGGACGTCCGCGGCCGTTCAAAGGGCCGGGGCTTCCAAGGCGTCGTCAAGCGGCACCACTTCGGCGGCGTCGGCCATACGACGCACGGCGCGTCGGACCGTGTGCGCGCCCCCGGCTCGATCGGCGCTTCATCGTATCCGTCGCGCGTGTTCAAGGGCATGCGCATGGCGGGCCGCATGGGGCACGAGCAGGTGACGGTCAAGAACCTCCAGATCCTGCGGGTCATCCCGGAATCCAACATCCTGATCATCAAGGGCTCGATCCCCGGCGCCATCAACGGGTACGTCGAGGTCGTGAAGGCCAACTGAGCCCGGCGAGGAATGCGATGCAACTTGAAGTCTACAAGACCGACGGTAAGCCGACCGGGGAGAAGGTGACCCTCGACCCGGGCGTGTTCGAGATCGAACCCAATGACCACGCCATCTACATGATGGTGAGGAGCACGATGGCGAACCAGCGTCAGGGCACGCACAAAGTGAAGCCCCGAAACGAAGTGCGTGGTGGGGGCAAGAAGCCGTTCAAGCAGAAGAAGACCGGACAGGCGCGCCAGGGCACGTCGCGGTCGCCCCTGATGCCCGGCGGAGGCTCGATCTTCGGCCCCATGCCTCACGACTACGTCGTGAAGCTCACGGCCAAGATGAAGAAGCTTGCCCGGCGCTCGGCCCTCAGCTACAAGGCCAAGGACAACGCCATCGTCGTCGTCGAGGATTTCAGCTTCGACGCGCCGAAGACAAAGCAGGTGTCGGCCCTGCTGAAAGCGCTCTCGCTCACCGGCAAGAAGACGCTGCTCCTGACCAAAGCGATCGACCAGCCGCTCTATAAGTCCGGACGGAACATCCCCCGGCTCGAGATCAACGCCGCCGACAAGGCGTCGACCTACGATATTGTGAATCACCAGGTGCTGCTGATCCAGAAGAGCGCGGTTGACGTGCTCCAGCAGCCGCTGAAGAACTGAGGTCCATCATGCCCGAGATCATCATCCGCCCGATCCTGACGGAGAAGGTGACCGCGTTGCAGGAGAAGCGTCAGTACGCATTCGAGGTCCCCGGCGGTGTCAACAAGATCGAGATCGGCAAGGCCGTCGCCAAGCGCTTCAAGGTGAAGGTCACGTCCGTCCGCACGATGTGGGTCCGGTCCAAGTCGAAGCAGCAGCTGACAAAGCGCGGCCGGTTCGATGGCCGCACGCGAGCCTGGAAGAAGGCCATCGTGACGCTGCACGAAGGGGACAAGATCGACCTCTTCACCAACGAGTAACCGAGGCGCATTCCCATGGCCATTCGCAAGCTACGACCCCGGACACCCGCGACCCGTTTCTATTCCGTCGCCGCGTTCGATGAGGTCACGAAGACGACCCCCGAGAAGTCGCTACTGTCGCCGCTGACGAAATCGGGCGGCCGCAACAACACGGGACGCATCACGTCGCGGCATCGGGGCGGCGGACACAAGCGTCAGTACCGGATCATCGATTTCAAGCGCGACAAGCGCGGAGTCGGGGGGAAGGTGGCGGCGATCGAGTACGACCCCAACCGATCGTGCCGTATCGCGCTCATCCACTATCCCGACGGTGAGAAGCGCTACATGCTGGCGCCCGACGGACTGACGGTCGGGGCGACCGTCGAATCGGGCGAGAATGTCGAGATCAAGACGGGCAATGCGATGCCGCTCAAGAGCGTTCCCGTCGGTTCGTTCGTGCACAACGTGGAGTTGCGTCCCGGCAAGGGCGGCCAACTCGGCCGGAGCGCCGGAAACGCATTGCAGCTCATGGCCAAGGAGGGCGATTTCGCGACGCTGAAACTGCCGTCGGGGGAAGTGCGGAAGATCCGAGTCGACTGCTACGCGACGATGGGCACGGTGGGCAACACCGACCATGAGAATATCAGCTACGGCAAGGCCGGTCGGTCCCGATGGCTGGGTATCCGTCCGCAAACGCGCGGAATGGCCATGAACCCCGTCGATCACCCGATGGGCGGCGGTGAAGGCAAGTCGAAGTCGGGCGGCGGCGGTCAGCATCCCGAGTCGCCGTGGGGCAAGTACGCCAAGGGTCTCAAGACACGGAAGAAGAAGAACGTGTCCAACAAATACATCGTCAAGCGCCGGAAGTAACCGCCATGAGCCGTTCGATCAAGAAGGGCCCGTACGTCGACACGAAGCTGCAGGCGAAGGTCGACGCGCTGAACAAGGTCAACCAGAAGAAGGTCGTCAAAACGTGGGCTCGGGACTGCACGATCATCCCGGAGTTCGTCGGCCACACGTTCGCCGTGCACAACGGGAATAAATTCATCCCGGTCTACGTGCACGAGGCGATGGTGGGTCACAAGCTGGGTGAATTCGCTCCCACGCGCATCTTCCGCGCCCATCCGGGCGTGAAGAGCGAGAAGTCGACGTCGCCCGCTTGAGCCATTCGCGCACAACAAGGTCTGTCATGGAAGCTCGCGCCATCAATCGATACATCGGAACCTCGCCGCGGAAGATGCGGCTGGTCATCGACCTCATCCGCGGCAAGGCCGTCGACGAGGCGCTGACCATCCTGCACTTCGCGCCGAAGCACGCCGCCAAAACCGCCGAGAAGGTGCTGCGGTCGGCGATCGCCAACATCCAGAACAAGGACCAGGGTGGGCGGGTCGACACGTCGACGCTGTTCGTCAAGGAGGCGTTTGTCGACGGCGGTGCCACGATGAAGCGGATCTCGCCGGCGCCGATGGGCCGCGCCTACCGCATTCGCAAGCGTTCGAACCACGTCACAATCGTCGTCGGACAACGCAAGGTGGCAGCCGCCGCGTCGCGTTCTGGTGGAAGGTCCACCGAACGTGCCAAAGTGGCCAAGCCTCGCGCGGTTGCGGCGAAGGCAGAAGCCGCTCCACCAGCGGCCGACACGAAGTAGTCACGGAGACCACAGTGGGCCAGAAAACCAACCCCAACGGCTTTCGTCTCGGCGTCGTCCGCGGCTGGGACGCGAACTGGTACGATGAGAAGCACATGTCAGGCAAGTTGCAGGAGGACATCGTCGTCCGCAACTACATCAAGAACCGCCTGAAGAAGGCGGGCATCGCCCGGATCCAGATCGACCGGACTCCGAAGCGGGCCGTCATCACCATTCACACGTCGAGGCCCGGCATTGTCATCGGCAAAAGCGGCAAAGAAATCGCTCAGCTCGAAGAAGAGCTGAAGAAGGTCACCTCGAAAGAGGTGAAGATCCTCATCCACGAGATCAAGCGGCCGGAGCTCGAGGCGGCGCTGGTGGCGGATGCCATCGCGGGCCAGCTGGAGGGACGTATCTCGTTCCGACGCGCGATGAAACAGTCGCTGACGGCGGCCATGCGGATGGGCGCCGAGGGGATCAAGATCATGTGCGCCGGCCGTCTCGGCGGAGCGGAGATCGCTCGCACCGAACAGTACAAGGAAGGCCGCATTCCCCTGCAGACGCTGCGGGCCGACATCGACTACGCCGTTTCGACGGCTTACACGATCTACGGAACGATCGGCGTGAAAGTGTGGATCTGCAAAGGCGAGATCCTCACGGGAATGCAGCAGGTTCAGCCAGCTCAGCAGCGCGGATAAGGAGTCGAGTCAGCCATGTTGATGCCCAAGCGGGTCAAATTCCGCAAAGCCCAGCGCGGACGCCGTCGCGGCAAAGCGACGCGGGGCGCAACGATCGCCTTCGGCGATTACGGCCTCAAAGCCATGGAAGCCGGGTGGATCACCCAGCGACAGATCGAAGCGTCGCGCGTAGCCCTCACCCGGATGATGAAGCGCGAAGGCAAGGTGTGGATCCGCATCTTCCCCGACAAGCCGGTCACGAAGAAGCCCGCCGAGACCCGTATGGGCTCGGGCAAGGGCATCCCGGAGTACTGGGTGGCGGTCATCAAGCCGGGTCGCGTACTGTTCGAGCTCGGCGGCATCAATCGTGAGACGGCCGCGGAGGCCATGAAGCTGGCGGCCCACAAGCTGCCGTTGAAGACGCGGTTCGTGTCCCGCGTGGACCTCGGATAAGGAAGGATGCCCATGAAAGCCCATGAACTCCGGCAGCTCTCGGATGACGAGCTCCGGAAGCGGATCGCGGAAGAGGAGCAGGGGTTGGCGAACCTGCGCTTCCAGAAGGTGCTCGGTCAACTGGAAAAGCCGCACCGGATCAGCGCCGCGCGTAAAGACATCGCCCGGATGCAGTCGATCCTCCGGGAACGCACCATGACGACGAAGAAGCCGCAATGACGACGAACGCACCCCGCACGCCATCGGTCCGGCCGCGACGGAAGACGCGCACCGGCAAGGTCATTTCGAACAAGATGACCAAGAGCATCGTGGTGGCCATCGAAGGCCAGAAGGCGCACCCGCTCTACAAGAAATACTTCCGCGTCACGACGACCCTCATGGCGCACGACGAGCAGCAGCAGGCCAAGGTCGGCGACGTAGTGAAGGTCATGGAAACGCGGCCGCTGAGCAAGCGGAAGCGGTGGCGGCTCGTCGAGATCGTCGAGAAGGCCAAGTGATCGCTGCAGTCCGACAGGTGAACGCATGATCCAGGAAGAGACCAATCTGACGGTCGCCGACAATTCGGGTGCGAAGAAGATCCGTTGCATCCGCATCCTCGGCGGCCACGACAAACGCTACGCGAGCCTTGGCGACCTCATCGTCGTTTCGGTGAAGGCCGCCATTCCGGGCGCACCCGTCAAGAAGGGGGAGGTGTCCCGTGCTGTTGTCGTCCGAACCACGAAGGAGGTGCGCCGCAAGGACGGCTCCTACATCCGGTTCGATGAGAACGCGGCGGTCCTGTTGAATGCGCAGGGCGAGCCCCGCGGCACCCGCATCTTCGGGCCCGTGGCGCGCGAGCTTCGCGAGCGCCAGTATATGAAGATCATCTCGCTCGCCCCGGAGGTGCTCTGATCATGAGCGTACGGAGTCATATCAAGAAGAACGACCAGGTCGTCGTCATCTCAGGCAACTTCAAGGGGAAGAAGGGGAAGGTCCTTAAGGTGTTCCCCGAGACCGGCCGGGTCATTATCGAAGGCGTCAACGTGCGCAAGCGGCACTCCCGCCCGACGCAGAAGAATCCGCAGGGCGGCATCGTGCAGAAGGAAGTGCCCATTCACGGGTCGAATGTGATGGTCATCGACCCGAAGAGCGGCGAGCCCACGCGCACCGGACGGGCGCACGTGCGCGACGCGTCGAGCGGCAAGCGGAAGACGATGCGCGTCAGCCGGGCGACCGGGGAAATGTTCTAAGGATAGGTCATGGCGAAGGAACCGCAGCAACCGAAGAAAGAGAAGCCCGCGAAGGGCGAGCCCAAAGCCGCGAAGGTCGAGGCCGGCCACCAGGAGAAGGGGGGCATACCCCGCCTCCAGACTCGGTATCAGCAGGAAGTGGTCCCGGCCCTCATGAAGCGGTTCAACTACAAGAACCGGATGATGGTGCCGAAGGTCGAGAAGATCGCGATCAACATGGGTGTCGGGCAGGCGACGCAGGACCCGAAGCTCCTCGAGGTCGCGGTGCGCGAGCTCGAGCAGATCACGGGCCAGAAGGTCGTGATCACGAAGGCGAAGAAGGCGATCTCGAACTTCAAGCTCCGAGAAGGGCTTTCGATCGGCTGTCGCGTGACGCTGCGCCGCGAGAAGATGTACGAGTTCCTCGACCGGTTCATCGCGGTTGCTCTCCCCCGCGTCCGCGATTTCCGCGGCGTGCCCGACAAGTCGTTCGATGGGCACGGCAACTACACCATCGGGGTGAAGGAGCAGATCATCTTCCCCGAGATCGACGTCGACAAGGTGACACGCATCACGGGCATGGATATCACGATCGTGACATCCGCAAAGACCGACGTCGAAGCGTACGAGCTGTTGAAGGCGCTCGGAATGCCCTTCGTGAAGCGCGAAGAGATCGTCACCACGAACGCTGCGTAATCGAAAGGAACGCGAGAGTGGCTCGTTTAGCAATGATCGTCAAGGCGAAGCGGACGCCCAAGTACAAGGTCCGCCAGCACAACCGGTGCAGCCAGTGTGGTCGGCCGCGCGCTTTCTACCGCAAGTTCGGCTTGTGCCGTCTCTGCTTCCGCAAACTGGCGCTCGAGGGGAAGATCCCCGGCGTCCGCAAGGCGTCCTGGTAGTTCACGTCGAATCTGAAGGCTTTCACATGGCAACGGTAGACCCGATCAGCGATCTGTTGACCCGCATCCGCAACGCGCACAAGGCGAAGCACCGCCGGGTGGACGTGCCCGCCTCGAAGTTGAAGGCGGCCATCGCCCAGGTGCTGCTCGACCAGAAGTTCATCGCCAACTACACGGTCCTCGAAGACAAGAAGCAGGGGATCCTGCGCATCAATTTGAAGTATCACGACGGCCGGCCGGTCATCATGGGATTGCGTCGTGTCAGCAAGCCGGGCATCCGGGTCTATCGCGGGTCGGAGCAGATGCCCCGCGTCCAGGGCGGCCTCGGCATCGCCGTCGTGTCGACCTCGCGCGGCATCATGACCGGCGCACAGGCGAAGAAGCAGAACGTGGGGGGCGAAGTGCTCGCCTACGTTTGGTAATCGAACCGCGGAACTGAGGAGAATCCCGTGTCGCGTATCGGCAAGAAGATCATCGAGCTTCCCAAGGGCGTCAGCGTGTCCGTCGACGGATCGAACGTCACGGTAAGAGGCCCGAAGGGCGAGTTGAAGGCGCGCGTGCACCCGGCCCTCTCGGTCGTCGTCGAAGGCCAGACGGTGAGCGTGAAGCGTTCGACGGACGAGAAATTCCACCGCGCGCTCCATGGATTGTGGCGTGCCAACATCCAGAACATGGTCGTCGGCGTCTCGGCTGGCTACGAGCGCAAACTCGAGATCGTCGGCGTCGGCTACCGGGCTGAAATGAAGGGAAAGAAGCTCAACCTGCAGGTGGGCTACAGCCACCCCATTCTGTTCGGGCCCCCGGAAGGGATCAAGGTCGAGGCGCCGTCGCAGACGACCGTTACAGTCAGCGGCATCGACAAACAGCTCGTCGGCTTGACGGCGGCGAAGATCCGGTCGTTCCGGCCCCCCGAGCCGTACAAGGGCAAGGGGATCAAATACGAAGGTGAGGCGATCCGTCGCAAAGCCGGCAAGGCCGCAGCGACCGGCGCCAAGTAAGCGAGACGATCATGAGCACGACGAACGCACAACAGCGGCGGGCCAAGAAGCAGGTCCGCATCCGCAAGCGGGTGGTAGGGACGGCGTCCCGCCCCCGTCTGGCCGTGTTTCGCAGCGGACGGCACGGATACGCACAGATCATCGACGATTCCACGGGCACCACGCTCGTCGCGGCGTCGACCCTGTCGAAGGACGTGCGCGCCGAATTGACGGCGATCAAGAATCCTATCGCGCGCTACAAACAGCTCGGCCTCATCACGGCCAAGAAGGCGCTCGAGAAGAACATTACCACAGTGGTGTTCGACCGGAGCGGCTACCTGTACCATGGGCGCGTCAAGGCCCTGGCCGAGGGAGCGCGCGAAGGCGGACTGAAATTCTGACGCAGGGACCCTACGCATGGCCAAGATCAAGGCAGGTGAACTCGAACTGAAGGACCGCCTCGTTCACGTGAACCGCGTGGCGAAGGTGGTGAAGGGCGGACGTCGCTTCAGCTTCAGCGCGCTCGTCGTCGTCGGCGACGGCAACGGCCACGTCGGCATCGGGCTGGGCAAGGCGAACGAAGTCGCCGATGCCATCGCGAAGGGCGTCGAAGATGCGAAGAAAGTGGTCTACACCGTCCCGATCGTCAAGGGTACGATCCCTCACGACGTGATCGGCAAGTTCGGCGCCGGCAAAGTGCTGCTTCGTCCGGCCTCGCCCGGAACGGGACTCATCGCCGGCGGCGGAGTGCGCGCGGTGCTTGAGTCGGCGGGCGTCAAGGACGTGCTGACCAAGCAGATGGGCTCGGCGAACCCCCATAACGTGGTGAAGGCCACGCTGAAGGCCCTGTTGAGCCTGACCGACGCCAAGGCGGCGGCTTCACGCCGGGGCGTGAGCGTTCAGGAATTGTTCCAGATGAACTGAGCGAGAGCGTCATGGCGCCACTGAAGAAGATCCGGATCACCCAACATCGGAGTATCATCGACGAGCTCGAGAGGACGAAGCGCACGATCAAGGCGCTCGGGCTCGGCCGTCCGCGGTACTCCGTCGTCAAGACCGATACCCCCCAGGTCCGCGGCATGATCAACGTCGTGCGGCACCTGGTGACCGTCGAAGAGGTGAAGGAATGACTCGATCGATCCTGGCCAATCTCCGGCCGGCAAAGAATTCCCGCAAGAAGGTGAAGCGCATCGGCCGCGGGCAGGGCTCGGGCCACGGCGGCACGGCGACGAAGGGCCACAAGGGCGCCAAGGCGCGCTCGGGCCACAAGTTCAAGATCTGGTTCGAGGGCGGACAGATGCCCCTCACGCGGCGCGTGCCGAAACACGGCTTTACGTCGCCGCATCGCGTCGAGGCACAGGTGGTCAACGTCGGTCAGATCGCGGACCTCATCGAGCGGAAGAGGATCAGCGGCGCAGTGACCCCGGCCTCGCTGTATGAGGCGGGCGCCATTCGGAAGAAGGCGGTGCCGGTGAAGATCCTGGCAGACGGAAACCTGAACACGAAGGTCGACGTTACGGCGCATGCGGTGAGCAAGGCGGCCCGGACGAAGATCGAAGCGGCCGGCGGCACGGTGACCGTGCTCGCGGCGGCCACAGCTCCGGCGAACGCATGAGCAAGCTGACAGAGACGTTCACGAACATCTTCAAGATCCAGGAACTCCGAGAGCGGTTGTTGTTCACCGCCCTGCTCCTGATCATCGTTCGCATCGGGTCGCATGTGACGCTTCCCGGCGTCGACGCCGTTCTGCTGGCCGACACCATCCGCAAAAGCAGCGAGAACACGCTCTTTGGACTCTATGACCTGTTCGTCGGCGGCGCGTTCAGCAACGCGGCGATCTTCGCGCTGGGCATCATGCCGTACATCAGCGCCTCCATCGTCATCCAGCTGCTCGGCGCCGTCATCCCCTATTTCCAGAAGCTCCAGAAGGAGGGAGAGGACGGGCGGAAGAAGATCACGCAGTACACCCGCTATGGAACGGTGCTCGTCTCCCTGCTGCAGGCCAGCGGCGTGGTCGTGAAGCTTCTATCGACCGACACGGCGGCGGGACCGATCGTTCCCGAGGCCGTCCGCGGACTGGGCTTCACGATCAGCACGATGATCATTCTGACGTCGGGCACGGTCTTCATGATGTGGCTGGGGGAGCAGATCACGGAGCGCGGTATCGGCAACGGCATCTCGCTCATCATCTTCATCGGCATCATCGCCCGGTTCCCTCACGCCGTGCTGGATGAGTTCCAACTCGTGACGTCGGGCGCGCGCAACCTGATCGTCGAGCTCGTGATCTTTGCCGCCATGGGATTCATCGTCGCGGCGGTCATTCTGGTGACGCAGGGGACCCGGCGCATTCCCGTTCAGTATGCGAAGCGCGTCGTCGGCCGCAAGGTGTACGGCGGCGTCACGCAGTACATTCCGCTTCGCGTCAACACGGCGGGCGTCATGCCGATCATCTTCGCCCAGGCGGTCATGTTCATTCCCCAGATCGTCTTCTCGTTCTTCCCCGAAAGCGAGTGGATGCAGACGGTCCATACGGAATGGTTCTCGTACGACTCGTGGACGTATTCGATCATCTACGGTCTCGTCATCGTCTTCTTCACCTACTTCTACACGGCCATCGCCTTCAACCCGAAGGATGTGGCCGACAACATGAAGAAGCAGGGCGGATTCATTCCGGGCATCCGGCCGGGGTCGCACACGGCCGATTTCGTGGACAACATCCTGACGAAGATCACCCTGCCGGGTTCGATCTTCCTGGCGTTGATCGCCATTCTGCCGACGGCGCTCATCAAGATGGGTATCACGCCGAATTTTGCGTCGTTCTTCGGCGGCACAAGCCTGCTCATCGTCGTCGGCGTTGCGCTCGATACGTTACAGCAGGTCGAATCACATCTGCTGATGCGTCACTACGACGGATTCATGAAGAGCGGCAAGCTGCGCGGCCGCCGGTCCTGAACCATCGGAGATGGCACGGACCAAGAGCGCGCAGGAGTTGGAACGGATGCGGGAAGCTTGCCGCATCGTCGCCGAAGTGCTGCGGTTGATCGGACAGCAGGTGCGTCCGGGCGTCACGACGGGGGAACTGGATTCGGCAGCCGAGCAATACATCCGTTCGCGCGGCGGTATACCGGCCTTCAAAGGCTACGGCCCGTCCGACAACCCGTTCCCGGCCACGCTCTGCACATCGGTGAACGAAGAAGTGGTGCACGGCATCCCCGGGCGAAGGGTGCTGACGGACGGCGACATCGTCTCGGTCGATGTCGGCGTGCTGAAGGATGGTTGGTACGGCGACGCGGCCAGGACCTTTGCCGTCGGGACGATCAGTGCGGAGACGCAACGGCTGTTGCGCGTGACGGAAGAGTCGCTGAACCTGGGGATCGGGGCGATGCGCTCGGGCAACCGGGTGCACGACATCTCTTCGGCCGTCCAGGTCCACGTTGAAGAAGCGGGCTTCTCCGTCGTCCGCGACCTTTGCGGACACGGCGTGGGGAAGGATCTGCACGAAGAGCCGAGCGTCCCGAACTTCGGCAAGAGAGGGACGGGAGCGGCGCTTGTCGACGGCATGACCCTGGCGATCGAACCGATGGTGAATGCCGGAGGGTGGCAGGTGCAGGTGCTCGAGGATGGATGGACCGTGGTCACGAAAGACGGCAAGCCTTCTGCCCATTTTGAACATACGGTGGCGTTGGTCAACGGGCGTCCGGAGATCCTGACGCTGTGAATGATGAAGCCGCACGAAGCACGAAACACCCATGGATGATCCTGTGATGCTTGGGCCTCTTGTGGCCGGCGATCACTCGTTCGGTTGAACTCAATTACGCACGTGGCCAAACAAGGACCGATCAAACTGGATGGAGTCATCACGGAGACGTTGCCGAACGCGACGTTTCGCGTGAAGCTGGACAACGGGGTTGAGATCTTGGCGCACATCTCCGGCAAGATGCGCATGCATTACATCAAGATCCTCGTCGGCGACCGCGTCACCGTGGAAATGTCGCCCTACGACCTCACGAAGGGACGCATCACGTATCGGTACAAGTAGCTGAGAGTGGATTTCGCGCAGGCGCCCGCCACGCAAAGGGCGCTCGCAGAAACAAGTGAATGTGGTGACACGAAACGTTGCGGTCGCTGCTGACGCTGCGAACGCCGCGTGAAACATCACCGAGATGGCGTCAGAGAATCGTAAATCGAGGTAAGGTATGAAAGTCCGTTCGTCCGTCCGGAAGATCTGCGAGAACTGCAAGATCATCCGCCGAAAAGGGGTTGTGAAGGTCATCTGTAAGAATCCCAAGCACAAGCAACGTCAAGGTTAATCCGAGGAGCGGCACTGTGGCACGAATCGCAGGCGTGGACCTTCCGAAAAACAAGCGGGCCGAGATCGGCCTGACCTACATTTACGGCATCGGTCGTTCGACGGCTTTAGAGATCCTCCAGAAGTCGAAGGTGGACCCGGGCAAGAAAGTGGCGGACCTGTCTGATGAGGAGGTGGCGACGATCCGCTCTATCATCCAGAACGACTACAAGGTCGAAGGCGCGCTGAGGAGCGAGACGCAGCTGAACATCAAGCGCCTCATGGATATCGGCTGCTACCGCGGGCTGCGCCATCGCAAGGGGCTCCCGACGCGGGGCCAGCGGACGCGGACGAATTCCCGTACCCGCAAGGGAAAGCGGAAGACCGTGGCCGGCAAGAAGAAGGCAGAGAAGAAGTAACCGGACGCCACACCGACCGTCCGGACAATCAGGAGAACATCTGTGGCCAAGACTGCGAGCGCACCCGTCACCAAGAAAAAGAAGAAGGTCCACGTCGACGCCAACGGCAAGGCGTTCATCAAGGCGACCTTCAACAACACCATCATCACGCTGACCGACACGTACGGCAACGTGATCGCCTGGTCGACGTCGGGCAAGAACGGATTCAAGGGTTCGCGCAAGAGCACGCCGTTCGCGGCGCAGGTCGCCGGCGAGGCGGCCGCAAAGGAGGCCTACGACCTCGGGCTGCGCAAGGTGGAGGTCTTCATCAAGGGACCCGGTGGCGGACGCGAGGCGGCCGTCCGGTCGCTTCAGACGGCGGGTCTCGAGGTCACGATGATCCGCGACATCACCCCAATTCCGCACAACGGCTGCCGCGCACCGAAGCGGCGCCGGGTCTAATCGAAGGTCGACAGGAGACGTATGGCACGGTACACGGACGCCAGCTGCAAGCTGTGCCGCCGGGAACGGCAGAAGTTGTTCCTCAAGGGCACGAAGTGCTACACCGAGAAATGCCCGCTCGACAAGCGCGCCTACCCGCCGGGACAGCACGGCCAGTCGCGCCGTCAGCGCATCTCAGAGTACGGGGTGCAGCTTCGCGAGAAGCAGAAGGTGCGCCGCATCTACGGCGTGCAGGAGACGCAGTTCCGCAATTACTTCGAGCGGGCGACACGCGCCACGGGCCGTACGGGCGACGCGCTCGTGAAGATCCTTGAGCGCCGCCTCGACAACGTCATCTACCGTCTCGGTTTTGCGCCGTCGCGGAAATCGGCGCGCCAGCTCGTCCTGCATCGTCACTTCACGGTCAACGGCCAGATCGTCAACGTGCCGTCGTATCTGCTGAAGGGTGGCGACGTCATCCAGGTGCGGGAGCACAGTAAGAAGCTGGAACTCATCCACAGCTCGCTGAAGAGGATGAAGGACAACGCGTTGTCGCCGTGGTTGAGTCTCGACAAGGCCAACCTGTCGGGTACGTTCCTCAACATCCCGGAACGGGCGGACATTCCGCTCAACGCCAACGAGCAGCTTGTCGTCGAATTGTACTCGAAGTAATGTCAGTGCCGGCCGTGCGGCGACCGCGCGGCCGGGTCCAGGCACCCAGAGGACCGCAGACCTCCTATGAGCACATCACTCGTTCAGATGCCCGAAAAAGTAGAACTGGATGCCGAGTCGGCCTCCGCGTCGTTCGGCCGGTTCGTCTTGCAGCCGCTTGACAAGGGCTTCGGCGTCACCATCGGCAATTCCCTGCGCCGTGTCCTCCTGTCGTCGCTTCCCGGCTCGGCCATCACGGCCATCCGGATCGACGGGATCCAGCACGAATTCTCGACCATTAAAGGCATGGTCGAGGACGTGGCGGACTTCATCCTGAACCTGAAACAGGTCCGCCTGCGCGCCACGAACAAGAAGGTCGGCAAGGTGACGGTCCCCGTGAAGGGGGCCGGAACGCTGACCGCCGGTCATATCCAGAAGGCTTCCCCTGAGGTTGAGATCCTCAACCCCGACCTCGTCCTGGCTCATCTCGGCAAGGATGCGGCGTTCGACCTCGAGATTAAGATCGGCCGCGGCAAGGGCTACGTGCCCGCGGAGGAGAACAAGTCTCCCGAAGAGCCGCTCGGCACGATCGCCATCGACTCGATCTTCACCCCCATCCGTAACGTTCGCTATACCGTCGAACCGACCCGCGTCGGCGGTCAAACGGACTTTGAGAAGCTGACGATCGAGATCGAGACGGACGGATCGATCCAGCCGCAGGAAGCTCTGACCCACGCCGGAAAGATCTTGCGCGACCACATCCAACTGTTCATCAACATCGGCCAGGAGCCGTCCGCCGAGAAGGCCGATTCAGCCGAAGAGGCCGAGGCTGGCCATGTGCGCAAGCTGTTGCGGATGTCCGTTGACGAGCTTGAATTGTCCGTCCGCTCCCACAACTGCCTCCGGTCGGCGAACATCAAGACGATGGCCGACCTCGTTCGCCGGACGGAGTCGGAGCTGCTGAAGTTCCGCAACTTCGGCCGCAAGTCTCTCGCCGAGCTGTCCGAGATCGTCGATCAGTACGGGCTGACGTTCGGCATGGATGTCGACAAGTATCTCAACGACGGCAACGATTAACCTGACTCCTCAACCCGGATCCCTATGCGTCACCAGAAAGCCGGACGTAAACTGAAGCGCACCGCGAGCCACCGACGGGCCACCCTGTCGGCGCTCAGCGTTGCGCTCATCAAGCACAAGCGCATTACGACCACGCTCGCAAAGGCGAAAGAATTGCGCCTCGTCGTCGAGCCGGTCATCACACGCGCCAAGAGGGCCGTGGCCGGAGAGACGGCCGACGGACCGAAGAATGTTCATGCTCGTCGCATGACCTTCGCGTTCCTTCGCGACCGCGAGGCGGTGACCGCCCTCTACAACGATGTCGCTCCCAAAGTCGGGTCGCGTCCCGGCGGCTACACCCGCGTCGTCAAGCTGGGACGCCGGATGGGAGATGGAGCTGAGATGGCGATCATCGAGCTCGTCGACTTCCAGCTGGGCGCCGAGAAGCCTGCGGTCACGCCCGCGGTGAAGAAAGCGGCGAAAGGCGCGAAAAAGAATGCGGCCGGAGCGAAGAAGGCCGCGGCCAAAAAGGAGAAAGCTCCGGCGGAGGCTCCCGCCGAGACACCTGCCGCCACTGCCTAGGGCGGCGCAAAACGTTGGGTCCGGCCGGGTCCTTGATAGACCGGCGGAGAACGAGTCGTCACGACGAGGAACATCCATGCTGAAGATCACGTCCGCAGAATTCTTGCAGGGTGTTGCCGACCTGCGCCAGCTGCCGAAGAATGAGCTGCGGGAGATCGTCTTCATTGGACGGTCGAACGTCGGCAAGTCGTCGCTGCTGAACAAGCTCTGCAACAAGAAGAACCTCGCCCGTTCAAGCTCCACGCCGGGCAAGACCCGCGAGATCAACTACTATATCATCAACGACGGGTTCTACTTCGTCGATCTGCCCGGATACGGCTATGCCAAGGTTCCGGAACAGATGCGCGCCGGATGGAAGAAGCTTATCGAAGAGTTCCTCCAGCGCGGCGAGCCCATCGCCCTTGCCATGCAGCTCATCGACGCACGCCAGGAGCCGACCCCGCTCGATCTGATGATGATGGACTGGCTCGAGTACTACGAGGTACCTTACTTGCTCGTCCTCACGAAGTCCGACAAGCTGCCGTTCAGCAAGCTCGGCAAGACGATCGAGGCCTACCGCGAGCGGTTCCACAGCCAGATCCATGAGGGGTGCTGCCACGGCGTTGTGCCGTTCTCGATCCTGAAGGCGGACGGCCGAACGGATGTGCTTAGGCTGATCGAAGATCACCTCGCCGAACGCCCGCAGGCGAAAAAAAAGGCGGTTTGATACCGTCCACACCGTGTAACGCAAAGGGCATTGACCAGGTCGGTGCCCTTCGTCGTTTCTCCGCTGCCGATGCGGAAAGCGTAACACTTGCCGGCAATTCTACGCCGGTGAGTCGTGGCTTCTCGCCCGACGGCTCCCTATATTTCCTCAGTTGTTTCCTCCGTCCTCGTCACCTCTCAGCCTGAGATCGCCATGATCAAGAAACGATTGTTCACCCCCGGCCCGACACCGATCCCCGAAACGGTCATGCTCCACATGGCCGAGCCGATCATCCACCACCGCAACCCGGAATTCGGCGAGATCCTCACGCGGGTCCATGAGAACCTCCAGTATCTCTTTCAAACCAAGGGCCCCGTCGTTGTGCTGACGTGCTCCGGTACCGGCGGCGTCGAGGCGACCTTCACGAGTCTGTTCTCCCCAGGCGACACGATCATCGCAGCTAACGGCGGCAAATTCGGCGAGCGATGGGTGAAGATGCCAAAGGCGTTCGGGCTGAATGTTGTCGAGCTCAAGGTCGAATGGGGCAAGGCACCAACGGCCGACCAGATCCGCGACCTGCTGAGGAAGCATCCGGAGACGAAGGCGGTCTACCTTGTCCATTCCGAGACATCCACCGGAGCCGCCACGGATGTGAAGACGCTGGCGGAGGTGATCCGCAAGGAATCCTCCGCGCTCGTTTGCATCGACGGCATTACGGCCATCGGAGCACATGAGCTGAGATTCGACGACTGGGGGATCGACGTGTGCGTCACCGGCTCTCAGAAAGGGCTGATGATCCCTCCAGGCCTGGCCTTCGTGGCCCTCAGCCAGCGGGCGCTCGGGGCGATGGAAGAGGCCAAGCTTCCGAAGTTCTACTTCGACCTCCGCAAGGCGGTCAAGTCGTGGGAGAAGAACGACACGCCTTGGACGCCGGCCGTCAGCCTTGTCATTGGCGTTGACGCCGCCCTCCAGATGATCCGGCAGGAAGGGGTCGAGAAGATCTGGGAGCGTCACCGCAAGCTGGCCACGGCCTTGCGGATGGGTGTGCAGGCGATCGGGCTCAAACTCTTCTCGGACACGCCTTCGTATGCCGTCACGCCGGTGTGGGTCCCGGAAGGGGTCGAATGGAAGTCGTTCAACAAGATTATCAAGAGCAAGCACGGCATCACCATCGCCGGCGGCCAGGACGACTACACGGGCAAGATCTTCCGCGTGTCGCACCTCGGCTACTACGATGCGCTCGACATGGTCACCGTCATGGCGGCGATCGAATGGTCGTTGTCCGAGTGCGGCTACAAGGTCGAACTGGGGAAAGGCGTGGGTACGGTGATGCAGCAGCTGATGTAGCCTCTTGAAATAGCGCCAAGACCGCAAAGCACGCCAAGGACGCCAAGCGTATGGAATGGGGTCGACATGCCGCTCAGTCCGTCGATTCTTCGTCGCGCTTCGCGGCCTTGGCGTCTTCAGCGTATCAATGAATGTCTCGCCCATGGCCGTGCTACCCATGAACGTTGAAGAGAAAGGCACAAACGTCATGAAGATCCTGATCAGCGACCCCGTCGAGCAGGTCTGCACCGACATCCTGACGGCCGAAGGATTCACCGTCGACAACAAGCCGGGCATCAAGCCCGATGAACTCAAGAGCGTGATCGGTGAGTACGATGCTCTTGTCGTCCGCAGCGGAACACAGGTTACGGCCGACATCATCGCCGCGGGAACGCGACTTAAAGCCATCGGCCGTGCCGGTGCGGGCGTCGACAACATCAACGTCGAAGCGGCCACCCGCCGCGGCGTCATCGTCATGAATACTCCCGGCGGCAACACGATTTCGACCGCCGAGCACACGATGTCGCTGCTCCTTTCGCTGGCGCGCAACATTCCTCAGGCGAATGAGTCGCTCAAGGCCGGCAAATGGGACCGCAAGAAGTACACCGGGACGGAGTTGTTCGGCAAGACGGTCGGCGTCGTCGGCCTCGGCAAGGTCGGGCGCGAGGTGGCCTTGCGATGCCGGGCGTTCGGCATGCACGTGATCGGATACGACCCCATCCTAGCCGCCGAGGTCGCGGCCCGCGAGAACATCGAGCTGGTGTCGCTCGACGTCATCTATCAGCGCTCCGATATCATCACGGTCCATACACCGCTCAATGACGAGACGCGTCATTTGCTGGGAGAGGCGACGCTTCCCAAGTGCAAGCCGGGTGTGCGCATCATCAACTGCGCCCGGGGAGGGATCGTAGACGAGGCCGCGGTGCTGAAGTTCCTCGAACACGGCCACGTGTCCGGATACGCCGTCGACGTGTTCGTCAAAGAACCGCCGGGCGATTTACCCCTCCTCAAGCATCCGCATGTCGTTGCAACGCCCCACTTGGGCGCCTCGACGGAGGAGGCGCAGGAGAAAGTTGCCAAGCAGATCGGCCAGCAGCTCGCCGACGTTCTCAAAGAGCGGGGCATCGCGGGCGCTGTGAACGGCGAAGCGGTGCGGTATGCCTTCAGGAGTGATCTGCGCCCGTACATTGCCCTCGGCGAGCGGCTCGGACGCTTGCAGGCCCAGTTGATGACGGGGCAGTTGAAGAGGCTCCTCCTCGGGCTCTCAGGAACGGTCCCGACCGAGGCAGCGGAGGCCGTCGCAGCGTCTGTCCTCACCGGCGTATTGTCGCATCGAACAGAGCAGGTCAATCTCGTGAATGCGCCGTTGCTGGCCAAAGAGATGGGCGTTTCGCTCGAAGTGGGAAAGGACGGCGGCTCGTCGGCTTACACCAATCAGGTGACATTGACCGTCGAGACTGACAAAGAGCGGCGAACGTTCGCGGGCACCGTTTTCGGGAACGGTCTCGTGCGACTGGTGGAGTTCGACGGGTTCAAGCTGGAGGTGAACCCGGAGGGGCACTTGCTGCTCTATCGGAACGTCGACCGGCCCGGCATGCTGGCGAAGGTGGGCGCTGAGCTGGCTTCAGCCGGGATCAACATCGGTGGACTGGCGTTGGGACGGGACAAGCCGGGCCAGACGGCTCTGACGGTGATCAGCGTAGATACGCCGATTCCTGCAGACATCCTGGGGCGGGTCGGGAGGATCGAGGGGGTGTTCGAGGTTCGGACGGTCTCTCTCTAATAGAATGGCGAGGGACGAACGGTCTTCAGCGCAGGTGTCCGGGTGGCGTTCTGGGCACCTGCGTTGTCGTTTTCGTCAGTGATCGTTTCTCGATCCTAGAAGGGTGCGGAAAAACCTCACTGACGTCACGCTGAGGGCTTTGCCCTGAGCGGAGGCGATGGGGAGTCGAAGCGTGCCCCGTGAGACAAAATGCAGGTTTCGACTTCGCTCAACCTGACGAAGGAACACGCTTCTCCGAGTCTTTCTGCACCCTGCTAGAATGCTGAAAGGATAGGGGGGGGGAGCGCTACTTGCCGCCAGATGAAGCATTTGTAAAGTTTTCTTCATTGGCCCCTTGACAAACCGCCCCCAGCCATCTATATTTTGGCCATTGGACGTGCGCCAAATCACAAATGTTCCATTACAGAACGGAAAGGAGGCCCACTTGCCGACCCTCGCGGTGGATCAATGGTGCAACGCGAGGAACGAAGACTTGAGACAGCTCTTCACACCACCACTGCACTGCTCAAGGTGAGAGCGGTGCGGCTGCACGAAGTCACCCCATCTCCATCTCAATCTAATCTCCACTAGAAGGAGGTTCTGTATGCTTCGCAAGATTGCGTTGGCCCTGTTCGTGTTGTTGCTGGTGCCGATCGTCTTGCTGGCGCAGGATGGCAAACTGCGCGGCTTGGTGACGGACAAAGAATCGGGCGAGCCTCTGATCGGTGCGAACGTCGTGATCGACGGCACCAATCTTGGCGCGGCATCCGACGTGAACGGTGAGTACGTCATTCTCTCCGTTCCCCCCGGCATCTACACGCTCAAGGCGTCATACATCGGGTACGCCCCGGTGACGATCTCGAACGTGCGCATTCTGTCGAACATCACGACGACGCAGGACATTCAAATGTCCAGCACCGCCGTTCAAGCCAGCGAGGTCGTGATCACGGCGGAGCGTCCGCTGATCCAGCGTAACACGACGAACACCGTTCGCGTGAACACGCAGGAGAATCTGGCGTCGCTCCCTGTCCGCGGACTGCAGAATATCATCGCGCTCGAGGCCGGAGTGGTGGAGCGCAACGGGAACCTGTACGTGCGCGGTGGACGCGCCGGCGAGGTCGGGTACACGATCGACGGTACCAACGTCACGAACCCGTACTTCAACGCGCAGAACGTGAACGTTATTCAAGAGGCGATCGAAGAGATCCAGGTTCAGGCCGGCGGCTTTACGGCCGAGTATGGCGGCGCCATGTCGGGCCTTGTTCGTACCACCACTCGGACGGGCGGTACGAAGTACCAGTTCACCCTCGACGCACAGACGGATGATTTCGCGAAGCCGGGCGAGGAATTCCTCGGCACGAGCTCCCGCGGCTATCGCAACATCGTCGTGACGGCCGGCGGACCGGTTCTAACGAACGACATTCGCTTCTTCGTGGCAGGCCAGCATAATTTCGTCCGCAACCGCCAGTCCACGTTCATCGAGCCGTTCAAGTTTGAAGGCCTGACGCAAGACGCTCTGGGCTCGCGGGGTCCGTCGGTGGCGGGTACGCTGCTCCCGTTCGGCGGCACCATTGAGTACAAAAAGAACTATCTGTACGACAACTGGTACCAGAGCAACCAGATCCAGGGAACGTTGCTGTTCGACTATAACCCGTTCAAGGTGAAGCTGAGCGGGTCGTATGAGAACCAGCAGCAGCCGGGAGGCGGCGGATGGCCGGGCGGATTGGCGAACTACTTCCGTTCGCAGTCGCGGCAGGTTACGCTCCCCGACGGTTCGACGCGGATCACGCGCCGGTACAACATGACGGAATGGGACCGCACGCTCTTTGGCGCCCGCCTCACCCACGTCCTCAGCCCGAGCACGTTCTATGAGGTCGGCGTGTCGTATCAGAACCGATTCGCCGAGACGTATGACCCGGAGTTCAAGGGAACGACGTTCGCAGAATGGCTGAAGTATCCTGACAGTCTCGAGAACGCGAAGCTGGGCTATACCGGCTGGCGGTCGCGGTATTCGACGCCGTTCGCGTATTCGGCCATCCAGCAGTTCGGGTTCACGCATGAGGATGCGCCGAACAACGGCTACGCCAAGAACGAGCAAACCGCGATCATCGCCAATGTCGCCTTCACGTCGCAGATCAATTCGAACTGGGAATTGAAGGCGGGCGGTCAGATCGAGACCTGGACGATCAGGACCTACAACTTCGGCAACATTGCGAACTACCTGAAGTTCATGGACTCGAACGAAGACGGCGTCTTTGACCGTACCTTCGCCAATGCGCTCGAAGAGCGCGTGTTCGTGAACAACGCCGGCGTCATTTCCACGGTCGGCTATGACAACTACGGCGTCGAGGTCGATGATGGCGTCAACGCCCCCGGCGAGCCCCTGCTCGCGTCGGCGTACGTCCAGAACAAGTTCGAGTACCAGGACCTGATCCTGAACGTCGGCGTGCGGTATGAGCTCCTCGACCCCAAGGCGGTCTCCGTACCGAAGCAGCTCAACCCGACGACGGGCCAGCTGGACTATCAGAACCTCGATGCGATCTGGAATTATACGTATGAGACATTCCAAGAAGACAAGCTGACAAAGACGGAGGCCTTCCAGCTTCTCCTGCCCCGCATCAGCTTCTCGTTCCCGGTGACGGACCGCACCGTGTTCTATGCCCTCTACGGCAAGTACGCCCAGCTGCCTCAGCTGAGCCTGATGTATCAGGACAACATCACGATGTCGGGTCTGCTCGATCCTCTGAGTCGTGTGGGCTACAACATCGGCGGTGCGACGCTCGGCTTCCTCATCCGTCCCGAGCGCCTGACGCAGTATGAAATCGGTCTCCGGCAGACCCTGACCGACAACTTCGCCCTGACGGTCACTGGCTTCTACAAGGACACGCGCGACCAGATCCAGATCACGCGCCTGTTCAACTCATCGGGTGTGCCGATCTCGACGGCCTACCAGAACGAGGACTTCGGAACGCAGAAGGGCGTTGAGTTGACGCTCGAGCTGCGCCGGACGAACCGTCTAGCGGCGAAAGTGAACTACACATTGTCGGATGCCCGTGGCACGGCTTCTTCGAACCGCTCGTCGCAGAATTCGGTGACGGACGAGTCGTCGTCGCTGTTCCCGCGCTTCGTCTATCCGCTCGACCAGAACCAGACCCACAAGGGCTCGATCCTGCTCGATTATCGTTGGGGCAAGGGGGAAGGGGGCGTGCTCGAGGGCTTCGGCGTGAACATGCTGACGACGTTCAACAGCGGCCACAACTACACCAAGATCCAGGAACCGCAGAACCTGGGTCAGGCGTCGGCCTGGAACATCGGCGTCCGCGCTTTGATCGACTCGCGTACGCGAGTTCCGGTCGAGCCGATCAATAGCTCGACGACTCCGTGGGTGTATAACGTCGACATGACCATCAGCAAGGTCTTCTATCTTGACTTCGTGAATCTGGAGCTCTACGCTCGCGTGCTGAACCTGTTCAACACAAAGAGCGTGATCAACGTCTACCCGACCACGGGTACGCCGTTCGACGACGGCTGGCTGAAGTCGCCGTACGCCGTGTCGTATAAGCAGATCCCGAACTACGAAGCTTGGTACAAGGCAGTGAATCTGGCCAACCGTCATGCGTACATGAGCATCGGCGGCGGCGGTGGCCTCGGTCAGCAGGGCGGTAATGACCTCTACGGTTCGCCGCGCGAGATCCGGATCGGTATGAAGCTCGAACTGTAAGCGACGTCGGACGGCCGTCGTACGCCGGCGGCCGTCCACTCGCCATACTGATAATCCAGATCTCCGCCACGAGTTCATCCATAAGGAGCTTCAACCTATGAAAGCGACGAATTTCCTGAGGGCAGGATTGGTCCTGGCGGTTGGCGCCTTGGTCAGCCTGGTCTCGCTGGCGAAAGAGCCGGCCGACCAGAGCAAGAAAGGGCAGACGCTCGCCAAGGGCGCGGGTTCGCCCGTCTACGCTGTCCTCAATATCAACAATCTCACGACCTGGCTTCGCGCAGACGGCCATTCGAACCACTCGCCGTCGGCCGATGACGGTCTGTACTATCCACGCGGCACGGGCAGTGCGATCTACCAAGACTGCATAGTCTGGGGTGGCAAGGTCTACACGAACGCCGGTCTGACGACGCCGGGACCTCGTCAGACGGTGCGCGTCGGTGGCGGGACCTACGGCATTGGAACCCGCGCCGGAAAGATCCTCGATCCCTCCCTCGGCCCCACGGTCGGCACGGGCATCGAAGACCCGGCGGCGTCGGACGTTCGCATCTTTCGCATTCGGCGCGACTACTACACGATGACCGAAGCGGACATGATCCGCGACGCTGCCGTGGTCAACGAAGTGAATGAATCGGCCGTGACGACGACGCAGACGGCGGCCCTGAAGGCGCAGTATGCCCTCGACTGGGCTAATTGGCCGGTCGCAAAGGGCGCACCGTTCATCGACCGGAATGGGAACGGCGTCTATGATCCTCCGCCGGCGTTCAATACCGATGCTACAGCCGGCCCGGTCTTCACGGTCGACAGTTTGATCGCTCAAGGTCGGGATGAGCCGGGCGTCGCCGGCGGCGACCCGAACTCACCGGCCGACCAGGTCATTTGGACGGTGTATAACGACCTGACCGTCGCGACGGCGCTGGGCTTCGAAGGTTCTGAACCCGTCGGTATCGAGGTTCAAAAGACGGTCTGGGGCTACAAGCGCACGGATGCCCTTGGAAACCTGTATTTCAATCGTTACAAGCTCATCAACAAGGGGGGAGTCGATACGTCGGCGGCCGCCGGCGACCAGTTCGGCGCCTTCTGGATCGATTCGATGTACGTCTGCCAGTGGTCCGACCCTGATCTGGGCAACGCAGGGGACGACCTCTTGGGTAGTGATTCACTTCTGTCGATGGGCTTTTGCTTCAATGGCAACGCTGTCGACGCGGAGTACCGGGGCTTCAACCTTCCGCCTCCGGCGGTCGGATACGACTTCCTGGCGGGACCGCTCTACAATTCGCCCGGCGATTCGGCGGTGTTCAACCTGAAGCGAGTATATAACAAGGCCAACCGTGGCATGTCGTCATTCTCATACTTCTCGGCGGGTTCGCCCTACAGCGATCCTCCGGGTGGCACGGGGGCATACCTGAACGGCACGGGCCGATGGTGGAAAATGCTTCGCGGGTTTGCTCCGTTGGGCGACCTGAACACAGCCGACCAGCCGTACGCTCATCCTCCGGGATATCCGATCTCCAACTACCCATTGTCGGGCAATCCGGTCACGGGCACAGGCTTCATTGACGGTCTTGGCACAAGCTATTCATTCGCGGCCGGCGACCGCCGCCTGCTGTGCACCACGGGACCCTTCCAGATGGCCCCGGGCGACACGCAGGAAATCTACGTCGGTGTTGTGGCTGGAATCGGCGCCGACCGCCTCACGAGCGTGTCGGTCATGAAGTTCAACGACCGGTTCGTTCAGAATACCTTCAACGCTCTGTTCCAGGTTCCGCGCGCTCCCACGCCACCGGATGTAAAGGTGGCCGAGCTTGACGGGGCGATCGTGCTCGAATGGGGTTCGAATCTGACCCGCGTCTCCGACACGGAGACCAAGGTCAACGAACCGGGGACCTACGTGTTTGAAGGCTACAATGTGTATCAGTTGCCGGCGCGCGGTTCGCAATTGAGTGAAGGCCGCCGGATCGCGACGTACGACCTCGCGACCGACCCGACCGTCATTCTGGATGAGCAGTTCGACCAAGCGTCGGGACAGATCCTAAGTCTGCCGGTGCAGTTCGGCACGAACTCGGGCATCACCCGTCACTTCACGTTCAATCGCGATTATCTGCTCGACGTCAACAAGATCTACAACGGCCAGGAGTACTACCTGGTGGTCACGGCCTATTCGCGCGCCACGGTCCCGGGCTACCTCCCGGCGGTCCTGGAGTCGGATCCGGTCGTCATCACAGTCCAGCCGAAGGTGGAGTTTGGCAAGGTGTTTGCCAACGTTCCGGGCGACACGATCGCGACAACGCATATCGGTACGTCTGACGGTGTCGTGATCCCGGTGGTCGTCAACCCGGCGGCTGCGAACGGCAAGACCTACGAGGTGCGATTCGATACCACGGGTGGCTCAATCACGTGGTACCTCCGCAACACCACGGACGGCGTGAATGTGCTGTCCGGTCAGACCGATCAATCTGCATCCGATCCTCCGATCGTCGAGGGAGGCGTGCAGCTCTACGTCACCGGTCCGCCGGCTCCCGGCCTCAAGACCGACGCGTGGGCGTGGAACGGTACGCGATTCATGACGTGGGCGAATGCGGATGGGTCGACCGGTCTCGGTTTCGAAGAGTTCTCAGGAGCATGGGGTTGGGAGACGCCGCAGCACTACTTCGGCATCGGTGACAACCGTGTCAACGAGAACTCGCTCTATGGTGTTCGGATCGTTTTTGCGGCCCACGGAGTGACGACGGCGGCGACGCCATTCCCGGCCGGGATCAACGGTGCGGACCTATTCGATACAAGCAATGATGACACGGCATCGTATGCGTACCGGTACATGCGTCTGGCCGCCAGTGCTCCGGCTCAGCCGCACTTTGCGGCCTGGATCGTGAATGCAGCCGGTGGATATCGATATCAGGACTACCGTATCAGTGCTCCTCTGGCGGCATACAACACCGACGTCAACCCGCCTGAGCGTCTTGCGATTGGTTACCTCGAGAACAACGTCGCGAATGGCTTGGTTGACGGCTACTATTGGCCGGCGCCATTCTCGATCGTCCCAGGCGGCAACAACACGGGCAGCACCACACCTCGCGAGTGGCTGTTCATTCTGAACCATCCTTACACAAGTGCAACGCCCAATGCGACACTCCAGGGGGACATCCTGAACAACCTCGCGATCCAGACGATCTACTGGGGAACGTGGAACCGGCGGAATACGAACGCCTGGCCCGATGGCAACTCATTCGAGCTGACCCCGAACCGGCCGAACACGGTCAACGACGTGTTCCGTTACACCGTCACGGCACCGGCCTCGGGCGTGGCGCTCGAAAAGTTCAGCGCTGACAGGGTTGGTGTGTTCCCGAACCCGTACTATGCGTTCAACGCCGCTGAGACCAACCGGTTCCAGCGCTTTGTGACATTCAACAATCTGCCTCCGGTCGCGAAGATCCGGATCTTCAACCTGGCGGGCCAACTGGTGCGCGTGCTCGACAAGAACGAGCCGTCCCAGTTCCTCCGGTGGAACATCATGAACCAGGCGGGCTTCCCGGTGGCGAGCGGCATGTATGTCGCTCACATCGAGATGACGCTGCCCTCCGACGGTTCCACGGTGACCAAGGTCCTGAAACTCGGTGTCATCCAGGAACAGGAGATCTTGAACACCTACTAAGGTGAACACGAGACTCGTGTTCTTCACGACGAACAAGGAGACTATCAGATGAAACCCAATAAGCTGTTCACGGCAGTTGCGGTCCTGCTCTGCCTCGTCGTGCTGGCTGACGGCGGGTTTGCGCAGAACAAGAGGATCGGGACCGCGAGTTCGACGCAGCTGCTGATCCCCGTGGGCGCCCGCGGTGTGGCGCTCGGCGGCTCGCAGCTCGCGAACACCCGCGGCGTGGAAGCCATCTACTGGAATCCCGCCGGTCTCGGACGAATGGACAATTCGGCCGAAGGGATGTTCTCATCGATGAGCTATATCGCCGACATCGACGTTAGCTACGGCGGCGTCGCCGGTACCTTCGGCGATTTCGGAACGCTGGGATTCGCCGTTACGTCGCTCAATTTCGGGGACATCCCGCTGACGACGGAGGATGATCCGGAGAACATCAGCGATCGCTACTACTCGCCGACCTTTGTCACCCTCGGCGTGGCCTACGGTCGCGGCCTGACCGATGCCATCGCCGTCGGATTCACGGCGAAGATCATCAGCGAGCAGATCGCGCGCGTGAGCGCCACGGGGTTCGCGCTGGATATCGGCATCCAGTACAACAACCTCATCGGCGTGTCGGGCCTCGAGCTCGGCGTGGCGGTGAAGAACATCGGACCGCAGGTGAAGTATGACGGCCCGGGTCTGTATCGCGTTGCTCGTTCGTCCGACGGACGTCGTCCGGAGCAACGGTATCGTTCCGAAGCGGCGAGCTTCGAACTGCCGTCTGTGGTGGAGATCGGCTTGTCCTATGAAGGCAAGGTCGAGAACAACATCATGTATGGCGTCAACGGTACCTTCACGAACAACAACCTCTACCTTGATGAGTACAAGGTCGGGGCGGAGGTTGGCGTGATGCTCGACGCGATCCAGCTCTTCGGCCGAGTGGGCATGGGCTTCGTGCCGCAGGCGGAAACCGATGAGAACATCTTCGGTGAAAGCTTCGGCCTCGGCGTCCATTGGGACACGCCCGGGATCGATATCACGATCGATTATGCCTATCGGTCGGCGACGTTCTTCGACGGGAACAATGTGTTCACCGTCAAGTTCGGCTTCTGATCTGCTGCAGTTGTCTTCTTCGCAAGGGGCTGCCCGCGCAGGGCAGCCCTTTGTGTTCTCCATTCATCGATTACATCGCGGCTATGCGTTCTATCCTCATTGCGCTCGCATCCCTTCTGATCGACCCGCTCGCCTTTGCACAAGGACCCTCTGACACGGATCGTTTCATCCAAGTGCGATCGTCCGAGCTTCGGTTTGGAGGAAGGGTCCTGGTGATCGCCCTCGCCCCGGGCCATGAGGACCTCGAAGCGATTGCACGCTATCGAACTCTGATCGGGGCGCAGGTACGGGTCGCATACTTCACGAACGGCGAGGGAACCATCCCCGATCCATCGATCAGATTCCCGAATCAGGTTGCAGCCGCCGCCCGCGAACGGGCGTATCGGTCATCGATCGCCCTTGATGTCGATCATTCTTTCTTGAACCTCCCGCATCTTGACGGGGTGGCGGACGGTGCCCATGTCCAGATGGCATGGACGCCGGACACTGTGCGTGCTCGGTTGCGGACACAGGTAGAGGAGTTTCAACCCGACCTCATCATTGTGAACGGCTTCGAACGGCCTGAGACGCCCTTGGCTGCAGGCAAAGAGATGCTTCCGTGGCTGTCTGAGGTGCTCGATCGGATCGCTTCGTATCGACGTCCGGTGCCGGCGATGGTTGCGGTGGCGGAGCCTCGACAGCGTGCGGCAACGCCGGCGAGCCGACCATCGCGAGGCGATCGCGCGCTGCGACCAACTCTGGCCGGCGCGCGTTCGGCCTATGCCGACGTGGACCTGGTGCTACCGCCAAGCGCGCCGCAGTATCGGTCGCTGACAGGCTATCCGAAGGCGCTCGTTCGGTCGGCGAGCGATCTCGATGGCCTTCTTCGTCGGACGATCCCCTCTCCGGTGCGAGCGCTCGATTCACTCCTTCGAACGTTCGGCGATCACGTCGCGGCCTGGAAAAGGATCCCTCAGGGACGCGAGGCCGACCGCATCCTTCGGCGAGCGGTGGACCTCCTCGGACAGATCGATCGGTGGCTACAGACCCATCCCCGTGAAATGGAACGCGAACGAAGGATCCTCCTCGACCGTCGCGCGGCACTTGAGGCGGTGCGGGTTCGCTTGATCGGAGCGGAGGCGTTCGTACGCGTGTCCGATTCGGTGCTGACGAACACGCAATTGACCTATCTGACGATCGACTCGGTGCGGGGTATGGACCCGGCGGGGGAGACGCAGGTCTTCTTTCCGATGGTCTCAAAAGGGTGGATCCTGAACGAGACCCCTGACAATCGGGCCGCGCTGGTGATCGGGACCCCGTATCGTCTGATCTCGGCGCGGGACATTCCTTACGATCTTCCGCGCGAGCTTGCGGGCTTGGACCAACCCCGCTATCGAACGCCGTGGCACTTCTTCATCATCCACCGCTCGAAGAGACCGGAGCGCAGCTTTTCACTGCGGGTGGATGCGGGTCTGTATGGAGCGCCCCGCTTCTCGGTCGATGTCCTGACGCCGATCATGATGGCGGTCCCGGGCGAGCGTCTGGTTGTCCGGATCACGAATAATTCGCGCGATGGTGTGCGCGATACTCTCGAGGTGCATGATGCCTACGTTCGCTCGCGACCGATGTTCTTTCGGATGAACGCCAAGGGGTCGACCGAGATCGACACGCTCGATCTGCAGTTCCATGAGGACTATCCGGAGGGAACGAGCTTCGCCGATGTGCTCATAGGGCTCGACCCGGTCGCCCGGTTCCTGGTTCGGAGATTCTCCGTGTCGGTCGACTCCTCCATACGGGTTGGCGTCTTGATCGATCCAAGCTCCACCGTGACAGGTTTGGCGATGCGGAGGCTGGGCCAACCTGTTCGATGGATCACAACGACAGGATTCGGCGACGACGAGTTGCTCGGCCTGCAGACCGTTGTGGTGCCCGAGTGGTGCGGTGGCGCTCTTCGGACGTCGGAATGGTCAGTGCTGCGCCGGTTCGCTGAAGAGGGCGGCCGCGTACTGGTGCTGGCTCAACACGCCGACGTCACGGTGGCTCTGCCCGGCTCGCCCGTTCGCCAGGCGGTGCCCGACGGGAATACCGATAGCACGGCCGTCCTCACGTTCATGCCCGATGATCGTTTGTTTGCCGCACCCAATGCGTTGCTCGACGATTCGTGGGAAGGATGGCTGAACCGACGCGTTCCGCATCGGCTGACGCTCTCTTCTCCGACGGTCGATGTGCCGCTCAGCGTCGGCGTCAACGCCATACCGGGGATCGTCCGCTGGACCGTCGGGCGCGGTGCCTTCACCTATGTCAATCTGAATCTTCACCATCAGTTTCTTAACGCCCATCCGGCAGCATACCGCCTGCTTGCAAACCTGGTGGCCTCTTGATATCTTCCTTTGCGGTGATCTCCATGCGATCGCTCGTTCCAGCGTTAGCGCTACTCCTGCTCGCGCCCCCAGCGGAGGCGCAACGTCACTATCCCTCCTCACCGTTTCTCCTGAATCTGGATTACGCCCGATTCCGGAACGACGACCGTTCCGGCTACGTCGAGTTGTACTATGCCTTTTATCCCAACCTCGTAACGAGCGACCCTACGCCCGATGGCGGTCTGCAAGGTTGGGTCATGGTGACCGAGCGCCTGACGGAACGGGAGACCGGAACTCAGGTCTTGTTCGAAAAACGCTACATGACGATCCGCGTGCGCGATACGTCGCAGCTCAACGCCGGGCTTACCTCGGTCAGCCAGGCCGGATACGCTCTGCCCTACGGTTCGTACCAGCTTACCGTTTCAGCCGTGGATTCACTGGAGCCGTCAAGGCGCGACAGCATTTCCCTGCCGATCGACGTCCTTCCGGCGGGTCCGGGCGTTGCGGTGAGCGACCTCGAGCTGTGTTCGTCGATCACGCCGGGCAAGGATGGAGGGTCCTTCGTCAAGAACACATTGGAAGTGGTGCCGAATGCCACGCTGATGTTCGGCGTGACAGGCCATCCGGTGCTGTTCCAGTATGCTGAACTGTATCACTTGTCTTCGACCGAATCGTACGCTCTCGTCTCCACAATCCAGGACCCCCGCGGGCAGGTCGTCAGAAGGAGCTCACGGCGACGGACCTTCAGTTCGCCGAATTCAGTCGACGTGGCGACGATGAATGTGGGATCGGTCCCTTCGGGCCGTTATATGCTTGTCTATCAGGTTCTGCGCGATAGTGTCGAGGAGGTGGCGAAGACATCCAAGGTCTTCTACGTCTACAACCCGCACATCCAGGCCAAGGCCGTGAGCGCCACGAGCATGAAAGCGAGTGAGATGGCCGGCTTGACCTTCGATGAATTGGGAGATGAGTTCCAGCGGGCCCGGTATCTCTCGACCGAACAGGAGAAAGCTTCGTTCGCCAAACTGACGACGGCCGACGCACGTCGCGAATTCCTGGCCAACTTCTGGGAATCCGTCGAGCGCGGACGTCCGGGATTGACGCCGATCGCTCGGATCGAATACCTCCAACGCGTCGTGACGGCCAATCAGAAGTATCGAGTCCACGGACGCGAGGGCTGGACATCGGACCGGGGCCGGGTCTACCTGCTCTACGGCGACCCTGATGATGTCGAGCGGGTCCCGAGCAATGAAGATACCAAGCCGTACGAGATCTGGTTCTATAACCAGATCGAGAGCGGAGTCCAATTCATCTTCATCGATCGTACGGGATTCGGCGAATACATTCTGGCGCACTCCACCAAGAGGGGAGAACTCCAGGACGACGGATGGCAGCGGCTACTGCGCTGACGGCCCTGTGGCTGATGGCGACAGGTGCGCAGTCCCCTCCGCTACTGGTCGAGGAGGCACGCATCGATGTCGCGCGCACCGTCCGCGGGTTGACCGCCGGCGCCGGCGGCGCGTGGTATCTCACTGATCCGGAGCGTCATCTTGTCCTCTGGTACCGGTCTGATGGAACGATCGGCGGAACTGTCGGAGGCTACGGCTGGACCGCATCGGCATTGGACGATCCCTCGGGCGTAGCCACTGACGGCAACCGGGTCTATGTCGCCGACCGAGGCAACCACCGTTTGGTGTCGTACGACCGCGCGTTGCGGCCGCTGGCAACGTTCGCGACGAGAGACACGAGCGACGCCCGAGCGCGCTTCGGCTATCCGAACGGCGTGGCTGTGAGCGGTCGTGGAGACCTGCTTGTCATCGACGGTGAGTCGGACGAGGTGATCGGCTTCAGGCCGGACCGTCGCGTGGCCTTTCGAGTGGGGCGTGAAGTCCCGGGCGGGCCGGCACTGCAAGCGCCCACATGCGTTGGTGTCGACGACGCCGGCCGAGTGATCATCGGAGAAGCGGGGGGAGTTCGGGTGCTTGACCTGTTCGGGACGCATGTGCGACGCGTCGTGCTGGGAGAAGGGACTGTCGTGCGCGGGGTGGCAGGCTTCAATGGCTGGCTCGCGGCTGTTTCGGCAGACACTTTGTATCTTGAGCATGGTGAAACGGGAAATGTCTACCGATGGCCCCGGGTGGGAATCGCGACGGGATCGCCTTTGGAGGAGCTGTGGGGCGTGGCCTGGCAGGAGGGGCGGTTGCTGCTCCTGAGCGCCGGCTCGGTGGTACGTCTCCGAATTGAATTCTCGTAGTCAGGCCCATCCGGCGGACGCCGGAGGGTCGTTGTTCGATCACACATCACACTGGACGGGGGTCCTATGGCACGCAGCGTCAACAAGGTCATTCTCATCGGTAACCTCGGCAAAGATCCCGAGGTTCGCTACACCGGCAGCGGTGTCGCGGTCGCGACATTCACGCTGGCGACAAACGAATCGTGGCGTGATGCCGAAGGCAACACGCAAGAGCGAACGGAGTGGCACAACCTCGTGGCCTGGCGCAAATTGGCCGAGGTGATCGGCGAATACCTCAAGAAGGGGAGCAAGATCTATGTCGAAGGGCGCCTGCAGTATCGTACCTACGACGACAAGAACGGCGTGAAACGGTATGTGACGGAGATTGTCGTCGACCAGATGGTGATGCTCGACGGCCGCAATCGCGAGGGGGCCGGCGGCAGTTCAGATCCCGGACCTGTCGCCCCTCCGGCCGGACCCGGCCCGACACCCAAAGACGACGACCTGCCGTTCTGAGGGCACGATGAACGCTCGCGCGATCCTCGCATCCTTGATCCTGTGCTCACTGTCAGGATGCGTTCCCCCTCCCGCTTCGGTCGGCGACCAGGCGTCGAACGGACCCTCGGTGGCCCGGCACGGGATGGTGGTCTCCGCTCATCCGCTGGCTTCGCGCGTCGGACTCGAGGTGTTACAATCGGGCGGCAATGCCGTCGATGCCGCCGTTGCTACCGGGCTGGCGCTGGCCGTCGTCCACCCCGCTGCCGGCAACATCGGAGGGGGCGGGTTTATGATCGTCCGGCTGAGCGACGGAACGACGAGCGCCTTTGACTTCCGGGAACGCGCCCCCGCCGCCGCAACGGAACGCATGTATCTTGACGCCGCCGGTCACTACGTCGAGGACCTGAACCACGAAGGGTATCTTTCAGTCGGCGTCCCGGGCACCGTCGCCGGATTTGACCTCGCGCTGCGGCGATTCGGCACAAAGGGCTGGAAGGAACTCACTGCGCCTGCGGTGGCACTGGCGGAGGAAGGATTCCCTCTGAGTTGGGCCATGGCCGATGATTTCAGGGCGTTGATCCGAGACTGGAAGCGCTACCCGGCATCGGCGAAGGTCTTTGTCAAACCCGACGGTGCTCCGTATGAGATGGGCGAAACATGGCGTCAGCCCGACCTGGCGTCAACGCTTCGGCGCATCATGGTCGACGGCCGAGATGGTTTCTATCGCGGAACGACCGCTCGGTTGCTCGCCGCCGATATGCGCTCGAACGGCGGTCTGATCACCGAGGAGGATCTTGCGTCATATGAGGCCGTCGAGCGGACGCCGCTCCGAGGGACCTACCGCGGCTATGAGATTGTGTCGATGCCGCCCCCCAGCTCGGGCGGCACGGCGATCATCGAAATGCTGAACATCCTCGAGGGCTACGACCTCGCCTCGCTGGGCCACAACTCGGCGGAGTACTTACACCTCGTGGCTGAAGCGATGCGTCGGGCCTTTGCCGATCGAGCGGCCCATCTGGGCGATCCCGACGCCGATCCCAACCTGCCGATCGGACGGTTGACTTCAAAGGAGTATGCCGAGCACGCGAGGGCGGCCATCGATCGTACGCGGGCAGGCGACATCCCCGTGAGCGCTGTCGAAGCGGCCTCGGAGAGCGACGAGACCACTCACTACTCCGTCGTCGATGCTGAAGGGAATGCCGTCGTCGTTACGTATACGTTGGAGTACGGTTACGGCTCACGGATCGTTGCCGACGGCCTGGGCTTCCTGCTTAACAACGAAATGGGGGACTTCAACCCCGTGCCGGGACGGACCGATTCGACCGGGTTCATCGGCACGAAGGCAAACCGCGTGGCGCCCTCCAAGCGCATGCTGTCGAGCATGTCCCCGACGATCATTCTAAAAGATGGAAAGACCTGGGCCTTGATCGGGAGTCCGGGAGGTCGCACCATCATCAACACCGTCCTTCAGGTGGCGCTCAATTTGATCGACCACCGCATGAGTCTTGCCGATGCTGTTGCGGAGAAGCGGATCCACCATCAGTGGCAACCCAATGTTCTGAGGGTCGAGCGACACGGCATTTCCAGGGATACGGAAGCGCTCCTGCGAGCCAAAGGACATCGCGTGGTGTTTGGCGGATCGCAAGGCCGGGTGCATGCGATCGTCATCGATCCGGCGACCAAGATGCGTTGGGGTGTAGCCGACCCGCGCGACCCTGACGGTGGAGCGGCAGGGTACTAACGCCCGATCCCCTCCGCCTATTTGCTTTTGGACGATCCTCATCGTACGTTGTCGGCGTCCTGTTCTTTGTCTCATCACGATCTGGTGTCCCGCCATGAACGGCGGGATGAAAAGGGAATTCCGTGCGACCCGCCTTCAAGGGGGTCCATTCGGAAGCTGCCCCGCAACTGTGATCCCGGCCCGCAAGGGTCAGCGCATCGGCGATCGAGCCATTGATCCGGAAGGATCGAGAAGGCCGCCGCTGCCGGGTAAGCCAGGAGACCTGCCAGGTCGCAACTGCACCGTGCCTTCGCGGGAAGGGACCGGGATCTGTGGTCGCGCATCGGCGCGACCCCGTGGCCCCATCTCCTTCGGAGACGGGGCCATTTCTTTTTCGTGAGATGTGAAGACGCTTTCCTGCATCCTCATCACTGCGATCGAAGCGCTACGTCCGGCCACGGCCCAGGATTTCGCCGACACGATCGTAACCTATGCCCAGCCGCCGGTAACGGTCCATGCTTCTCGCCTGATGCCCCGTTCAACCAAGCTCATGGCGAACAGAGTGCGGTTGGAAGGATGGTCGCTGCGGCGAATGGATGGACGGACGATCGATGCCGTTCTCGAGTCGGAGGGGGGACTTCTCGTCCGCGACATCGGCGGGCCTGGCGGCGTGAAGTCTGTCAGTCTCAGGAATTCCCCCTCCACGCAGACGGTGTTTCAGATGAACGGAATGCGCCTCAACCATCCGCAGAACAGCATGGTTGATATCGGCCTGTACCCTGTGGCCTTGTTCGATGCGGTCGAGGTGGCTCGTGGAGGCCAGTCGGCCTTTCTCGGCGCGGATGCGCACGCCGGGGCCGTCATGCTGGGATTGTGGCCGTCTCAGAGGCACCGATTGATGTTCGATCTTGGAGGAGGCTCCTTCGGACAGGTGAGCGGCGCTCTTCGATGGGATGAGGCGGGTGAACGGATCATGACGAGTATTCGGGCAGGCTTCGATCGGTCCGACGGACGTTTCTCGTTCCCGTGGCCCGGTCCGTCGGGGACGATCACCCGAACCCGGGAAGGCGCGATGCATAAGCGATGGTTCGGTGCGGCGTCGGCGGTCGTCCCCGCGGGACCGATGGGTCATCTTGAGGGGACCATCCTGGGCGTATCGGCATTGCGAGGCTCGCCGGGTCCCGTTACCGCCGGTCCGCCAGCGGAAGCCACTCTGCGGGATGGGGTACTCCACGGCGTGTTCCGGTGGGTCTCCGTGCAGGATGAGCGAACGGGATGGGAGGTCGGGCTCTCCGCTTCGTTGCAGGACGAAGCTTACGAAGAAGCGACGCTTTCCGTCAGCGACCGCTATGAAAGCCGCGTTGCCTCGGGCTGGGCGCATTGGCAGGGCGCGATGTCCGATGCATGGGGTTTTGGACTTGGACTCGAGGCGTCGACGGCAACCCTGGACAGTCGCAACATTCTTCCGAACACCCGTCGTACATCTGGAGCGGTACTCGCGCATATCGAATGGACCGGCACGTCGGTGCGAGTCCTACCCACACTCCGTGCGGATATCACCTCCGATCAACGACCCTTTATCAGTCCTCGGTTGGCCGTCGAGCTGCCCATCGTATCCGGCGGTCGGCTCACCGGTCGGGCGAATGTCGGCTCGGGCATGCGAATGCCGAATTTCAATGAGCTCTACTGGCGCCCCGGCGGAGATCCGCTACTCCGGCCGGAGCGTATCCTCACGGCCGAAGCCGGGCTTCACGCCCAACTGCCGGAACACGGAGTGATCGGCGCGATCGCGATCTTTGCCGCCGACACGCGAGACCGGATCACGGGTTGGCCGCCGGTGAATCTTGCGCATACCGTTTCATGGGGCATCGACGGCAATGGCACATGGAGCCTGGCCGGCCACCGCTGGTGGCTGAGTGGTACGTTCTCCAATGTCGAGTCGCGTTCGCCGCCCGCTCCCGGATGCCAGGTGCCGTTTCTTCCGCGCTGGATCGCGTCGTCGGGAATGGACCTCGAATTCGGCCCGTTGATGATCGGTCCTAGTGTTCGATATATCTCCCGTCGGTTCACGACGCTGGAGAACGTGGCGGCTCTCAGTGTGCCACCTTCGACACGCTTCTCCGTCGCCGGTCGGCTCCGCTTGAGGGTCTCCCAGCGCCTCGTGATCGTGAGATGCGCGGTGGACAACGCGCTCAATGTCTCCGAATCCTCAATACCCGGATATCCGCTGCCGGGCCGGAGTGTTACCCTGTCTGCAACCGTTGAACTGAACGAGAAATCTGACAAGGAGTGAAGCCATGGTCACAAGCTACTTATACGAATCTCGATCGTCATTCCGCCCTGGCATGTGGATGTGCGTCATACCGGGCTTAGCCCTGTTTGTGATGACGCTGATCGGTTGCGATCCCGTCGCCGACCCCGGTCCGGTGGCAACCGGACCCAAAGGGGTCTACGTCGTGAACGAAGGTACCTTCCTGGCCTCGAACGCCGAACTCTCCTATATCAGCGAAGATCGATCGAATGCCTCGGGCTCTGTCTTTTCGGGCACCAATCCCGGTCGAACGCTTGGAGACGTTGCCCAACACGCACAGGCATCGGACGGTAAGCTCTTTGTCGTTGTCAACAATTCCAGGAAGATCGAGGTCCTCGAAGCCGGGACACATCGCTGGCTGCGAACGATCGCGCTCACGCGAGCCCCGAGAGCGATCGAGGTCGTCTCGCCTCTCAGGGCCTTTGTGACGAACATGGATTCTACTGTCTCCGTGCTCGACCTGAGTGGAGGTGTCGTTACCAAAGATATCGTCGTGGGAACGAACCCGGAGGGATTGATCCGATACGGTGACCGGCTTTATGTCTTCAACGGTGGTTGGGGATACGGTTCGACGATCAGTGTCATCGATCTGATGGCCGAAAATGTCGTGGCGACGATCCCGACGCCACCCGGACCGTCATACGGGGTGCTCGGGACCTCCGGACTGATGCACGTCCTGTGTACGGGATCGGTGGCGTGGGGAGGAGGGGTCGATGTCCCCGGGGCGGTCTTGACGATCGATGCGGCTTCGGGCGTTGTGGGAGATACGCTCCCGTTAGCCCAGCCCGCCAATCGGATCGCGGCAGACGCCGCCGGCGACCTCTATGTTACCATCTCCGGGGCGGGAGGCTCGGGCGTGCTGAAACTGACCGGAGGATCATCGCCGGCGGTCGTGCCGAGCATGCTCGTGTCCGGCAGCTTCTATGGTATTGGGGTGGATCGTACGCGATCGGAGCTGTATCTGTCGCTGGCCGGCGACTTCGTCAGCAATGGTACAGTTCAGGTGTACACATTATCGGGCACTCTCGTGCGGACCTACGTTGCCGGGATCGGCGTGGCGCCGAACGGTTTTGTCTTTCTGCCGTAGCATACGAAGGGATTTTTCTGTACCATCATTCATGCAGATGTTCACTTGGAGGCTGATATGAAGCACATTCTGTTCGCCACGGTCGTCATCGGCATTGCCGCGCTCACGCGGTTCCTGCCGCACCCGCCCAACGTGACTCCGCTGGCGGCATTGGCTCTCACGGGCGCGCTGTACCTCGATCGGCGGTTTGCGTTCATTCTCCCGCTGGCGGCGATGCTTGTGAGTGACCTCTTCCTAGGCATCCATCGTATGATGCCCTTTGTCTATGTCAGTTTTGCGGCGAGCAGTGCCATCGGCCTCTGGCTCCGTCAGCGCCGTTCGGTTCCTGCCATCGCGGGGGGCTCGCTAGCCGGATCGGTGCTTTTCTTTGTGATCACCAACTTCGGCGTCTGGCTTGTCGGCGACGGAGGCGTCTATCCGAAGACGTGGACCGGGCTCATCGAGTGCTATGTCGCCGCGATCCCGTTCTTCCGCAACACTGTCATGGGCGATCTCGTCTATGTCGCGTTGCTGACCGGTATGTTCGAGTTCGCACGCCGATGGTTCCCCGCTTGGGCGATGCCCCCGGAGCCAATATCTCGCTGAAATGAAATGCGGATCCGCGTGAAGGTCCCCCTCGGGGGACCTTCACATTTTTATGCCGGGATGAGAAAGGCCCAAGGAAAAAATGCCTTCCTACCGCTGGGAAATCCGCGGTCGGTCCTTCCACGAAAACGCGGAAGGGCCTTTGCTCCTTGCATTTCCACCGAATTTCGAGGAACATCTTCAACAGGTCTCGGGCATGGCGATTGCTGCCAGAGCGGCGACCTGTACGACGGGCGTTCTCTCATGCTATTCCTGCCGTCGGACGTGATGATCTGACTCCATTGGAGATCCCTCTATGAATTCCTACGCTGAATCGGTCCTGAGTCTCGTAAAGGCCAAGAATCCGGCAGAGCCGGAGTTCCACCAGGCCGTGCAGGAAGTTCTCCACTCGCTCGAGCCGGTGCTCGTGCGCCATCCCGAATATCGGTCCGCAAAGATCCTGGAGCGGATGGTCGAACCGGAGCGCGTCGTCATCTTCCGCGTTCCGTGGATCGACGATCGTGGAGACGTCCAAGTCAACCGCGGTTTCCGAGTGCAGATGAACAGCGCGATCGGGCCGTACAAGGGTGGACTTCGATTCCATCCTTCCGTCACGCTCGGCACGCTGAAGTTCCTGGCCTTTGAACAGGTGTTCAAGAATGCGCTCACGACGCTCCCGATGGGTGGCGGCAAGGGTGGCTCGGACTTCGACCCGAAAGGCAAAAGCGACCAGGAAGTGATGCGCTTCTGCCAGAGCTTCATGACGGAGCTCTTCCGTCATATCGGACCCGACACTGACGTTCCGGCTGGCGACATCGGCGTGGGGGCGCGGGAGATCGGCTTCCTCTTCGGTCAGTACAAACGGTTGACGCGCGAGTTCTCCGGGGTCTTGACGGGCAAAGGATTGAATTGGGGCGGATCGCTGATCCGACCGGAGGCGACGGGCTTTGGAGTTGTCTATTTTGCACAAGAGATGCTCAAGACGCGCGGCAAGAGCTTCGAAGGCCTCCGTGTGGCCGTCTCCGGTTTCGGCAATGTGGCATGGGGAGCGGTCACGAAAGCCAACGAGCTGGGCGCCAAGGTCGTGACGCTTTCAGGTCCCGACGGATTCGTCCACGATCCTAACGGCATCTCGGGCGAGAGGATCGACTATATGCTTGAGATGCGTGCGAGCGCTCGCGACAGCGTCAAGGACTACGCGGATAAGTTCAAGGTCGAATTCCACGCCGGCAAACGGCCGTGGGGCGTAAAGGTTGACGTCGCTCTGCCGTGTGCCACGCAGAACGAGCTCGACGAGAACGATGCAAAAGAACTTGTCAAGAACGGCTGTTTCTGCGTCTGCGAGGGAGCCAACATGCCGACCTCGCTTGGCGGCATTCGTGTGTTCGAAGAAGCGAAGGTCCTGTTCTCGCCGGGCAAAGCGTCGAATGCCGGCGGCGTGGCTACGTCGGGCCTCGAAATGAGCCAGAACAGCATGCGTCTGTCATGGTCGCGTGAAGAGGTGGACCAGCGTCTCCACCAGATCATGCGGACGATCCACGACACGTGCCTTCAGGTCTCGAACACGTACGGCGCCCCGGGCAACTATGTGACGGGCGCCAACATCGCCGGATTCCTCAAGGTGGCGACGGCGATGATGGATCAGGGCATTGTGTGACGCTGGATGACGGTTCGATGCAGGCGGGGTGGGTCATTTCGCCCCGCCTGCGTGTTTTTGTCGAGCTGCCCTTGCGGCGACGGGATCGTCGATCGGATGGCGATGGTGAGCGCCGACTTCCTCCATATTGAAGACGTCCAGGGGAGCCGCATCAAGAGCTTTCAGCACTTGATGCGGTTCCGCATTCGAGACATCCTCCTCGTGTCGAGCCTCTACGACAACTACTTGTTCGAAGAGGACGGACGCCTCTACGAACTCATCCATCAGGAGGCGATGGCGCTCAACCTGAGCTTCGCACCGGAGTTCACGCACGCCTCGACGGCCACGGAGGCCCTCGACCTCCTGAAGGACGGCCGGTCCTTTGACCTGATCATCACGACGATGCATATCGAGGATATGCACGTGGTGAAGTTCGCGCAGGCCGTGCGGGCTGCTGGCTACGATATTCCCATGGTCCTGCTGGCGTATGACAACCGGGAACGCAAGGAGATCGTCACGCAGTATGACACGTCGATCTTCGAGCGCATCTTCATCTGGCTGGGGGACTACCGGCTGATCATCGCGATCATCAAGGACATCGAGGACCGTCGCAATGTCGAAGAGGATACCCGGACGGCGGGCGTTCAGGTCATCATCCTGGTCGAAGACAACGTCAAGTTCTACTCGTCGTACCTGCCCATCCTGTATTCGGAGATCCTCAATCAGTCGCAGCGCCTGATCCGCGAGGGGGTGAACCTGTCGCACCGGCTGCTGCGCATGCGAGCCCGGCCGAAGATCCTGCTGTGCAACACCTACGATGAAGCGTGGGCCGCGTTCATCACCTATCGGGAGCATGTCCTCGGCATCGTTTCGGACATCAACTTCCTCCGCGGGGGTAAGAAGGATCCCGAAGCGGGCCTCCTGTTCGCCCGGCAGGTGCGATCGATGCAGGACGACATCCCCATCCTGCTCCAGTCGAGCACGGCCGAGTTCGAGGCTCCGGCCCGCGATGCCGGGGCGGCCTTCCTGCAGAAGGGTGACCCCCGTCTCCTGCATCAGTTGAGAGAGTTCGTTCTGGAGAACTTCGGATTCGGCGATTTCATCTTCCGGATGCCGGACCACAGCGAGGTCGGCAGGGCGGTGGATCTGCTTTCGCTTGAAGAGGGACTTCGCAGCGTTCCAGTGGACTCGATCGTCTTCCATGCCCGGCGGAATCATTTCTCGAAATGGCTCAAGGCCCGAACGGAGTTCGGTCTGGCGCATCGGCTGCGGCCGCAGAAGGTGGAGGACTATCCGACGCCCGAGGCGCTCCGCCAGTCGCTCATCGCGGACCTCCGTGCATACCGGGAAATGCGCCAGCGCGGGGTCATCACGGAGTTCAACCGCGAAACGTTCGACATTCGGTCGTCGTTCGCCCGCATCGGTTCGGGTTCGCTCGGCGGCAAGGCCCGCGGACTGGGGTTCGTCGGTACGCTCATCAGCAGCTATGCGCTGCGGAACAAGTTCAAGGATGTCGAGATCAGCGTACCGTCGGGCGTCGTGATCGCCACGGACGCATTCGACCGTTTTCTGGCGATGAATGACCTGGAGTCGTTCGCTCTTGGCGGGCCCGATGACGACGAGCTCCGGCGGCGCTTCCTGGAGGCGCCGAACTTCCCTGAGGACGTCGCCGAAAAGCTGTGGCAGTTTCTCGATGTCATCCAGGAGCCACTGGCCGTGCGCTCGTCGAGTCTCCTGGAGGATTCACAATACCAGCCGTTCGCGGGCGTGTACGAGACGTACATGATCCCGAACAACAATCCGGACAAAGACCTCCGGATGCTGGAGCTGCTCCAGAGCATCAAACTCGTCTATGCGTCGACCTTTGCGCGACCTGCCCGGGAATACATGCGCATGACCTCCTACCGGCCGGAAGAGGAGAAGATGGCTGTGATCGTACAGCGCATGGTGGGGGCGGCGAGGAACGGTCGCTTCTATCCGGACTTCTCGGGGGTTGCCCGTTCGTACAACTTCTACCCCGTGCCGCCGCAAACGGCGACCGACGGTATCTGTCAGGTGGCCCTGGGACTGGGAAAGACCGTCGTCGACGGCGGGAACACCGTGCGCTTCTGTCCCAAGTACCCCCGTCATCTCATGCAGTTCTTCTCGACGACGGAGACCATCAAGAATGCACAGCAGTCGTTCTATGCGCTCGATCTCGAGATGGACCTGCGCGACGGTCAGGCACACACGCCCGACCTCTTTGTCAAGCAATACGGCCTCAGCCAGGCCGAGCAGGATCAAACCCTGTTCTATGTCGGGTCGACGTGGTCGCCGGAGAACGAGACGGTCTATGACGGCATCTCGCGTCCCGGTCGTCGCATCGTAACGTTCGCGCCGGTCCTCAAGCACGGTCTCTTTCCGCTCCCCGAGATCGTGGACCTGATGCTCGACATGGGAACGTGGGGCATGGGCACCCCGGTGGAGATCGAATTCGCGGCCACGATGAACTTGCCTCCTGACCGACCGAGCGACTTTTGCATGCTCCAGATCCGTCCGATGGTGTTGCATCGCGAGCTCGAGGAACTCGAGGTGGAGGATCACGATCCGGCGGAGGTCTTGTGCCAGAGTCCGCAGGTGATGGGGAATGGGATCATCACCGACATCACCGACGTCGTCGTCGTCGACCAGCATCGGTTCGACCGGGGCCGAAGTCAGGAAGCGGCTCGCGAGGTGGCCCAGTTGAACGCCCGGCTCATCGCCGAGCATCGTCCGTACATCCTCGTCGGCGTCGGCCGATGGGGAAGCCTTGACCACTGGCTGGGTATCCCGGTGACGTGGGAACAGATCTCCGGTGCGTCGGTGATCGTCGAGTCGGCTTTCAAGGACTTCAACGTGACGCCGTCACAAGGCTCCCACTTTTTCCAGAACATCACGTCGTTCCGCGTCGGTTACTTCTCCGTGAATGCCTTTGAGCAGATGGGCTCGATCGACTGGGAATGGCTTCTCTCCCAGCCGGCACAGACCACGCTCTCGATGGTACGGCATCTCCGCTTCGACCGTCCGTTCACGATCAAGATCAATGGTCACAAGAATCGTGGTATCATCCTGAAGCCAGGGATCCAGTGAGCCGTCGCCTTCCTTCTGCAGTCATGCTCTTCGCATCATTGACCGTCGCGGCACTGACCGGCTGCTCGCCGACGGCGAAGGTGACCATCCTTGTCCAATTGCCTTCAAGCACGCCGTTTGGAGACACGCTGACCGTCGCGGGCAATCACCAGGACTTCGGATCCTGGGACCCCAGCGTGGCGGTGTTGACGAGAGGCGAAGGCCTGACGGCCTCACGGACCTTTCGACTGCCCAAAGGTACGCGACTCGAGTTCAAGGTGACTCGCGGGTCGTGGGAGACGGAGGCCATCTACGAACGAGACGGTCAGATCCCGCAGAACACCACGCTGACGGTGGAGCACGACACCACGGTCACGTTGGCCCCCGTGGGATGGAAAGACTCCATGCCGAAGCCGTCGAGCACGCTGACCGGGACCTCGGAGGTCCATCACGATCTTGCCGGTGAGGGGCTACGCCACCGGCGTACGGTCACCGTGCGGTTGCCGCCCAGCTACCGTTCGCAGACGCAGCGGCGATATCCTGTGATATATCTTCACGACGGGCAGAACTGCTTCGATCGTTCGACGGCGGCTTTCGGGTCGGAATGGCAGGCGGACGAGAAGATGGACAGCCTCGCGGCCGTCGGGGCCGTCGAAGAGGTCATTCTCGTGGCGATCAACAACACGTCGGACCGTATCGACGAGTACTCTGACACGCCGCTGGGCAGGGCTTACGCAACCTTTGTGGCCCACCGCCTGAAGCCGATGATCGACTCGCTCTACCGTACGCAGCCCGGTCCGGAGGACACAGCCGTCATGGGGTCATCGATGGGTGGATTGATCTCGTTCCTCTTCACCTGGTGGCATCCGGAAGTGTTCGGCAAAGCCGCCTGCCTGTCGAGCGTCTTCGACCGCCGCCGGACCGACGTCATTCCGCTGGTCGAGCGAACGCAATCGGGCCCGGCTGGGCGTCGCATCTACATGGATTGTGGAGGCGCCCCGGGCGAGATCATGCTCAAAGCCGGCATGGATGAAATGCTGGGACTCCTGCGAGAACGAGGCTGGGTGGAAGGGAGGGATCTCGCGTGGCATTTCGATCCCGCCGCCGAGCACAACGAACGGGCATGGGCTGGGCGTTTGTGGAGGCCGTTGACCTTCCTCTTCGCAAGGTCCGCAAGTTCCTTCTCACAGTAAGGAAAGGGTGTGATCGATGAAACGAATGATCTGCATCTCGCTCATGGTGGTGATCGTGGTCGGTACCGCCGGGGCTCAAGCCAGCCGACCGATCACGGTGGAGGATCTGCTCTCGTTCCGCCGAGTCTCGGATCCGCGCATCTCTCCCGACGGCCGTTGGATCGCTTTGACCGTCACCGACCATTCGATTGCCGACAATCGGGCAACAAGTTCGATCGTGCTGGTCCCCTCGGCGGGAGGATCGGTCGTTCCGCTGACCTCATCAAAAGGATCGAATCATTCTCCCCGGTGGCTTTCGGCGACCACGCTGGCATTCATCTCCACGCGCGACGGAGAATCGCAGGTCTGGACGATCGCAGTGACCGGTGGCGAGGCCCGCAAGCTTACAACGATCTCCACCGAGGTCTCAGGACTCCAGGCGTCGAAGGACGGCGCATGGATCGCTTTCGACTCCGAGGTCTATCCGGATTGTCCGGACGACGACTGCAATCGGCGGCGAGCGGCGGAGGTCGCAGGACGGGCGAGCAAAGCCAAGGTCTTCGATCGGTTGCCGTATCGAGTTTGGAACGCCTGGAAGGACGGGAAGCGCAGCCATCTCTTCGTCCAATCGACCTCGGGAGGGCCTGCCAACGATGTGACGCCGGGAGATCTGGACGTTCCTCCGATCGATCTCGGCGGAGCGCACGACTATGACCTTTCGCCCGACGGCCGGTCGATCGCCTACACGAAGAACACCGATCCCGTCGTGGCAACCAGCACGAACAACGACCTTTTTGTCGTGCCGATCGGCGGAGGTGAAGCGAAGCGGATCACGGAGAACCCGGCAAACGACGCCCAGCCCGTCTTCTCACCCGACGGCAAGACGATCGCCTACACGGCGATGCGCAGGCCCGGATTCGAGGCCGACCGCCGCGTAATCATGCTCTACGACGTGGCAACGGATTCGCGAAGAGCCCTGACGGAAGCCGCGGATCACAGCTTCAGCGAAGTGGTCTGGACGCCCGACGGAAAGCACCTGCTCACGACGGCCGACCATCGCGGTGCGCGTTCGATCTTCAAGATCGCCGTGAACGACGGAACGGTGGAGTCGTTGTTGCACGAAGGTGTGTCCACCGGGATGAGGATCTCGCCGGACGGCAGATCGCTGTTCTTCGTCCATGAGCGTATGCACCAACCGTCGGAATTGTACCGGCTGGATCTTTCGTCGAGGCGTCTCACGAAACTGACGGGCTTCAATGATGAACGCGTCAAAGGTCTCGACCTCCCGGCAAAGGAGGACGTCTGGTTCGAAGGAGCGGGCGGGGTGAAGGTTCATGCCCTGCTGCTCAAGCCTCCGGGGTTCGCCTCAGGCCGGAAGTACCCGCTGATCTACCTTATCCATGGAGGGCCTCAAGGACAGTGGGCCGACCAGTTCCATTACCGATGGAGCGCTCAGCTATTCGCCTCACGCGGATATGTCGTGGCGATGGTGAACCCTCACGGGAGCACGGGCTATGGCCAGCGATTCACCGATGAGATCTCGGGCGATTGGGGCGGAGACGTGTATGAGGATCTGATGAAGGGGCTGGACCATCTCGTCACCACGTATTCCTTCATCGACGGCACCCGCATCGCCGCTGCCGGAGCTTCGTACGGCGGCTATATGGTGAACTGGATGCTCGGCCAGACGGACCGCTTCCGATGCTTCGTCAGTCACGACGGCGTGTTCAATCCGTGGAGCATGTACGGAACGACGGAAGAACTATGGTTCCCCGAGTGGGAATTCAAGGGGACGCCGTATGAACAACCGGAGTTGTACGATCGTTGGTCGCCGCTCCGGCAGGCGTCGAAGTTCAAGACGCCCACGCTCGTCATTCACGGTCAGTTGGACTACCGCGTCGACGTCAGTGAAGGATTCCAGCTTTTCACGGCCTTGCAGCGGCAAGGGGTCCCTTCGAAAATGCTGTATTTCCCTGATGAGGGACACTGGGTGACAAAGCCCGCGAACGCGGCGCTGTGGTATGCGACCGTACAGGACTGGATCGACATGTACACAAAGTGAGTTGATCGAACAAGGAGAACGACGTGGAACACTTCAAACAGAGCATGCTTTCGTTGATCGTCGAGACCTCGACGAACCTGCCCCCCGATGTGCGACGGGCGCTGCTAAGAGCCATCGAATACGAGGATCCGAACTCGCAGGCCGGATTGGCGCTGCGCATGATCGCCGAGAACGTCGACATGGCGTGCGATCATAGCGGGGCCATCTGTCAGGATACCGGAATGCCTACGTTTGAGATCCGAACGCCGGTCGGCGCGAACATGATCTCGATGCGAAAGGATATCATGGAAGCGGTGGCAGAAGCCACGAAGCTTGGGAAACTCCGGCCGAACTCTGTCGATTCCCTCACGGGGAAGAACAGCGGCAACAATCTTGGTCCCGGGACACCGGTCATCCATTTTGACCAACACGAGTCGGACGAGATCGAAGTGAAGCTGCTGTTGAAGGGGGGGGGCTGCGAGAACAAGAATATCCAGTATTCGCTTCCGATGGAATTGACCCATCTGGGCCGGGCGGACCGGACGCTGGAAGGGGTTCGCAAGTGCATCATGCACGCCGTTTGGCAAGCGCAGGGCCATGGATGCGCGATCGGGGCCTTGGGGGTGGCCATCGGCAGCGATCGGGCCTCGGGCTATCTGCACGCGAAAGAGCAGCTCTTTCGGTCCTTAGATGACGTGAACCCCGACCCGCAACTGGCGGCGCTGGAGGAGCGCATCATGAAGGACGCGAATACCCTGGGCATCGGTACGATGGGCTTCGGAGGCCGTGTGTCGCTCATCGGCTGCAAGATCGGAGCGTTCAATCGGTTGCCGGCGAGCTTCTTCGTGTCGGTCGCGTACGATTGCTGGGCTTTCAGGCGTCTGGGGGTGATCCTCGACGGCACGACGGGCGTGATCAAGCGATGGCTTTACAAGGAGGAAGGACCGGCGATCCGCATGGCCAGGGAAAAAGGCCTTCCGGTCACCGGTCGCGAAGTTCGTCTGACCACGCCGTTGTCTGAAGAGCAGGTCCGCAGCCTGCGCGTTGGCGACGTCGTCATTCTCAGCGGTACGGCACACACCGGCCGCGACATGATCCATCATCATCTGACCACCCACGATTCCCCCATTCCGCTGGCCGGCGAGGTGATCTATCATTGCGGCCCGGTCGTGCTCAAGGAGGGGGCGGAATGGAAAGTAAAGGCGGCGGGTCCGACAACGAGCGGCAGAGAAGAGCCCTACCAAGGGGACATTTTGCGCAGGTTCAAAGTGCGCGCGGTGATCGGCAAAGGGGGAATGGGCGCAAAGACGTCGGCTGCGCTCAAAGAGGTCGGAGCGGTGTATCTTAATGCCATCGGAGGCGCCGCGCAGTACTACGCCGCATGCATCACCGGCGTCGACGGTGTGGACTTCATGGAGTTCGGGATCCCCGAAGCGATGTGGCACCTGCGCATCAAGGATTTCCCGGCCATCGTGACGATGGATGCTCACGGCAACAGCCTCCATGCCGATATCGAAAAGGCGACCGGCGAAAAACTGGCGGAATTCCGTGAACCGGTCGCGCATTGATGACATGCGCTGCTGGGCGCTGGCGCATTCATGAGCGCGCGATCGGACCGACAGGCCGAGCTGTTGGTCATCGTCGTGATGACGATCTGGGCCGCGAACGCGCCGTTCGCGAAGCTCGGGCTTGAGCACCTCGACGTCTACCTCTTCAACAGCATTCGGTACGCGGTGGCGTTCGGAGCCCTGGTACTGCTGTTGCGCAGCCGCACAGAATGGATAGCGGTGCCGGCGGAGGACCGCTGGCCGCTCTTGCGTTTGGGGATCATCGCAAGCATCATTTACCAGGTGCTCTATATTCTCGGACTTCGATACACGACCGCCGGCAACTCAGCGGTCCTGCTGTCCACATCGCCGCTTTGGACAGCGCTGATCAGTTCGAGGATGCATCGGGAGCGGCTTAGCTGGAAAGTGCTGGCCGGCATGGGGCTGGCCCTGGCAGGCATCGTTCTGATCATCACGGGCAGCGGTACGCGCATTGAGTTCGGCGGCGATGCCGTCGTGGGCGATCTGCTTTCGCTGGCGGCCGCCTTTCTCTGGGCGCTGAATACCAACCTGCAGAAGCCGCTCCTGACCCGCTACCCGGCCCTCCAACTCACCGTGATCTCGCTGGGCGTCGGCGCCGTGGGCCTGACCCTGATCGCCGTTCCATCGGCTATCCGACAAGACTGGTCGGCGGTGGACCCGACAGGGGTCTGGATCGCACTCATCTCCGGAGGTCTCTCGATCGGCGTCGCGAATGTTCTGTGGTCCTTTGGCGTGAAACGGCTGGGGCCCCGGCGGACGGCCGGTTACAACAACCTTGTGCCGGTCATGACCTTCGCGATCTCGTATGCGCTGTTCGGCGCACCGATCTTTCTCCAGCAGGTCCTGGGCGCCGCCATGACCGTGACAGGCGTGTGGTGGGCTCGGCGTGAGGGATAACCTTTCGCAGGTCCTTCCGTAGAACTCTCATGACCGCATCCGCCCCTCGCATGAACTCCTTGCGCCAGCTGTGGGACCTGTTGACCGGAAGCATCTCTACTTCTGAATTCGAACGATTCTTGCGTCAGGAGGTCCCGGGCGCCTATGCGTTCTACCGTCGCACCATGCGCGACGTACCTGAGCCTCGCAGCTCGGTCCGACGCGGGCTTCGATTCGCGTGGTATCTGTTCCTGGCCTTCCTCGAGAAGCTCACGCCGATCCGTCGCTTGCTCTTTGCGATCGCGCTGATCCTCTTTGGATCGTGGATGACCCAGGGGCTTTCCGAGCACGCATTCTGGGCCTTCGTGTTGCTGAACCTCCTGCTCGTGCTCGAGGTCGCCGACAAGTTGGTGACAAAGAACGAGCTTTCGATCGCGCGCGAGATACAGATCGGACTCCAACCTGCCGAGCCTCCTGTGCCGACGGGCTTCGAGGTGGAAGCGTATTCGGAAGTGGCGAATTCGGTCGGCGGGGACTACTACGACGCGATCCGCTGTGCCGACGGAACGGTCCTCTATGTCCTGGCGGATGTCTCAGGGAAGGGGATCTCGGCAGCGCTCTACACCACAACGGTCCAGACCGCGCTCCGGATCTACTCCACGGAGACGCAAGACCCGCGCGAGCTCGTTCTGCGGCTCGACGGCTATCTCCGGGGACAGCTGCGGCGTTCGTATTTCCTGACGCTCCTCATCGTCCGCGTGGGGCCAGACGGTCGTGCGGTTGTCTGCAGGGCCGGGCATCCCGGCGCTCTGTTGGTAGACAGATCCGAGCGCATCGCGCGCGCCGTTCGGCCCCCGGGTGCAGCCATCGGAATGGCCGCGGGCGCCGCGGCAGGCGTGGAAGAGACGCTCCGTGATGCTCTACAATGCGAAGAGCTCCACCTGGACCCTGGAGATCTGTGCGTGATGGTCTCCGACGGATTGCTCGAGGCCGTCAATCTCGAAGGACAGGAGTATGGCGAACAACGCGCCCTGGCTCTCGTCCAGACCTTCTGCGATGAGAGCGTGGTCGCGTTGAAGAACCGGATCCTCGGTGACGTGAAGGACTTCCGTGCCGGCGCGGACCTTCGGGACGATGTCACCTTCATTCTGCTCCGCAGACTCGCCGGCGCTTGAAAGTGACGGCGATTTCCCGTATCATTCAATTATCGCTGGCGTAGCTCAGCTGGTAGAGCAGCTGATTCGTAATCAGCAGGTCAGGAGTTCAAATCTCCTCGCCAGCTCCAAGCGGACGGTTCAAATCTCCCTGCCCAGTTGCCACGTTCCTAGATGCACCCTCGAACGTGGCAGGCAGGTCCGCCCGCCAGCTCAGATGGCGCCGGGCCCCACCGTGGGTTCCGGCGCCTCATCATTTCGAACCGAATGCCTTCCATGACGCGCATGACCACGGTTGACCTCCTGATCGTCGGTGCCGGTCCGGCAGGATTGGCGACTGCGATCGCGGCTCGCGGTCGAGGGATCGGCCATGTGATCATCGACCAAGGTTCCGTTGCGGACGCGATCCGACGATTCCCGACAACCATGACCTTCTTTTCCACATCGGAACAAATCGAGGTTGGAGGCATCCCGTTCGTCAGCTCCGGAGCCCGTCCCACCCGCATTGAGGCGGTGAGATACTATCAGACGGTTGCCAGGCGATCAGGACTCCATGTCGTGCCGCATGAGCGTGTGCGATCGATCCGCCCTGCGGGTTCGTTCTTTCGCGTGGAGACGGCAAGCGGTGCGTGGTGGGAGGCCCGGAACGTCGTCGTGGCAACTGGGTATTTTGACACGCCGAGGCCGATCGACGTTCCGGGCTCGGACCTGCCCTTGGTTCACCGATCGTATCTGGAGCCTTTCGCGTATGCAGGCGAATCGGTGGTTGTGGTAGGTGGAAGGAATTCTGCAGTCGAGACCGCATTGGATCTCTACCGGGCAGGAGCGAAGGTGACGTTGGTCCACCGGGGTGAATGGTTAAGCGATGGCGTGAAGCCGTGGATCTTGCCGGACGTCGCGAACCGTATCAAGGAGGGATCGATCAGAGCCCTCTTACGATCCAACGTGAAGGCCTTCCGGCATGACAGCGTCGTCGTGGATGGACCGTCGCCGGAGGAGATTCCATGTCGGGCGGCCTTCGTGATGATCGGGTATGCACCCGACACGTCGCTTGTGGCCGGCGCCGGAGCCGAAATCTTACCGGAAACAGAAGGACCTGCGTACAATCCCGAGACGTATGAAACGACCGTGCGCGGGCTCTATGTTGCCGGTTCGCTGGCGGCTGGCCGCTTCAACAATGCGATCTTCATCGAGAATGGACGCCTTCACGGTGCGGCGATCGCTGCTTCGATCGCCCGTAAGTAGTTGAATCTGTTGGCTTTGTTGACTATCTTCAAAGACTTGGACGAGGTCTAGCGAAATCTCTCATCATCGTGGTTACCATGAAGAACGGCGTGAACGAAGGCGTGATTGTGCAGGTCATTGGGCCTGTCGTCGACATCGACTTCAGCGGCGGGTCCCTTCCGGCGATCATGAACGCTCTGAAGATCCCCCGAACGAACGTCGAAGGCGTGAAGGAAGACCTCATCGTTGAGGTCCAGCAGCAGTTGGGTGAGGATCGCGTTCGGTGTGTGGCGATGGATTCGACGGACGGTCTCGTGCGCGGCATGGCCTGCATTGACACGGGCGGACCGATGGCTGTTCCGGTCGGGCCCGGCGTCCTCGGGCGGTTGATCAACGTGGTCGGGGAAGGGATCGACGGCCTCGGTGACGTCAAGGCAGAAAAGCGGTATCCGATCCACCGTCCGGCTCCCGCGTTCGATGACCTGACGACGAAAAAAGAGCTCTTTGAAACCGGTATCAAGGTCATCGATCTGCTTGAGCCGTACACGAAGGGTGGGAAGACCGGCCTGTTCGGCGGCGCGGGCGTCGGCAAGACCGTCATCATACAGGAGTTGATCCACAACATTGCGACGCATCACGGAGGCTATTCCGTCTTTTCCGGGGTCGGTGAGCGGACCCGCGAAGGGAACGACCTCTGGCGCGAAATGAAGGAATCGGGCGTTCTGAGCAAGACGGCCCTCGTTTTCGGTCAGATGAACGAACCCCCGGGTGCCCGTCAGCGCGTCGGTCTGACGGCCCTGACGATGGCCGAGTATTTTCGTGACGAGGAGGGCAAGGACGTCCTTCTCTTCATCGACAACATCTTCCGATTCGTCCAGGCCGGGTCCGAGGTTTCCGCACTCCTGGGTCGCATGCCTTCAGCCGTCGGTTACCAGCCGACGTTGGGCACAGAAATGGGCGAGCTTCAGGAGCGCATCACCTCGACGAAAAAGGGGTCCATCACCTCCGTCCAGGCCATCTACGTCCCGGCCGACGACCTTACCGATCCGGCGCCGGCGACCACGTTCAGCCATCTCGACGCCACCACGGTGTTGAGCCGCCAGATCTCCGAGTTGGGCATCTATCCTGCGGTGGACCCGCTCGATTCGACGTCGCGCATCCTTGAACCGGGCGTCGTCGGCGAAGAGCATTACCGCGTGGCGAAGCGCGTCAAGGAGACGCTCCAGACCTACAAGGACCTCCAAGATATCATCAACATCCTCGGGATGGATGAGCTTTCGGACGACGACAAGCTGACGGTCGCCCGAGCCCGTAAGATCCAGAAGTTTCTTTCGCAGCCCTTCTTTGTGGCCGAGCAGTTCACCGGCTATCCAGGCAAGTACGTGAAGCTCGAAGACACGATCCGCGGCTTCCGGATGATCCTCGACGGGGAATGCGACCAGCTCCCCGAAAACGCGTTCCTTTACGTCGGTCCGATCGAAGAGGTGTTCGAGCGGGCCAAGCAGATGCAGTCGGCATAGGTCCATGGACGACAAGCGTTACCGGCTGGAGATCGTCACGCCGCGACGCACCGTGTATGCGTCCGAAGTGGTGTCGTTCAGCGCTCCCGGCGTCATGGGAGGATTTCAGGTGCTGTTCCACCACGCTGCCCTGCTTTCGTCGTTGCAGACGGGAGAGGTCAAAGTGGTCGAGCCGGATGGATCGGAATGGCGCTACGCAACGAGTGGCGGCTTCGTTGAAGTACGGAACAATACCGTCGTCCTGTTGGCCGAAACGGCGGAACGATCCGACGAGATCGACGTGACCCGTGCGCGCGCTGCGCGAGAACGCGCGAATCGGCGGTTGGCCGAGCGCGCCCCGGACCTGGACATTGAGCGGGCCCGCGCCTCGCTCGCCCGGGCCCTGAATCGACTGAAGGTCGCCGGCTTTCGAGCTTCCTGACGAACAGCCCTCCCCGCGGAAGCCAGGAGGGCTGTTGTCATCTTGGATGCGTTGACTACCGAACGTCAGCCGCCTATATTGCACCGACCTGAGCGAAGCCCCATGCGGCTGCCCACTCGGCCCACAGCGGCCCATATCCAGCTTCCGATCCTCCTTTCGAATCTGCGTCTGATCCAGCGGCGCGTCGGCCGCGGCGTTCGCGTCATGGCGGTCGTCAAGGCGAATGCGTACGGCCACGGCATCCTTCCAGTGAGTCGCTATCTCGTCTCCCAAGGCATTACCGACCTCGGCGTGGCCTTCGCCGAAGAAGGCGTGGCTCTTCGGTCTGCCGGCATTCGAGCGCCGATCCATGTGTTCGCCCTGTCAGACCGGTCGCAGGCCGAGCTGTGCGTCGAGCACCGATTGGATGCAACGGTTGCGACGGTGGGCGACATCCGCACGTTGCAACGTGCTGCTGATCGCCGACATCGCAGCGTAGCCGTGCATCTGAAGATCGATACCGGCATGAATCGCATCGGCGCACGGCCGGCGGATCTGCCGGGGGTACTGCGCGCTCTGGCTCGCGCACGCCGCGTGGAGCTGAAAGGGGTCTTTACCCATTTTGCCACCTCGGATGTCCCGGGTTCGCCGTTCGTCGGGCAACAGCTGACACGCTTCGATGCCGCCCTCGAGACGGTGCTTCGCTCCGGCGCGCAACCCGAGATCATTCACGCGGCGAACAGCGGTGCCATCCTTCACCGACCCGACGCGACGTATTCCATGGTGCGAGCCGGCATCCTGATGTACGGATACTCACCTTCAGGTCCCGACGATCGAACCTTACCCGTCCGCCCGGCACTGTCGCTCATCAGCCGCGTGGCTCAGGTCAAACGGATCGAGCGCGGCGAAACGGTCAGCTATGGACGGAGGTATCGCGCCGTCCGGCCGACGACCATTGCGACGATCCCCGTGGGATACGCCGATGGACTGTTTCGATCGCTGACGAACACCGGCGCCGAAGTGCTCATCGAAGGCCGTCGCTTTCCCATCGTCGGAACCATCTGCATGGATCAATGCATGGTCGATTGCGGCGGGGCCGAGGTGGGCGTCGGCGACCGAGCGACCGTCATCGGACGCTCTTCCTCCTCCATCATCACGGCATGGGACGTCGCCCGTCTTGCAGGTACGATCCCGTATGAGGTCACCTGCGCGATCTCGGCCCGCGTCCCGAGGGTCTACCATCCATGACACGTCCCCAACAGATCGTCGACACGCTCTTCGACCAGTTCCCTGCGCAAGACCTTGGCGGAGGACCTGAGCGTTTTCAATTCGAGCGACTTCGCGAGGTGCTGTCGTCGGCCTCGGACTGGTCCTCGACCTTGCGGAGGCTGTATCAAGCCGAGCGATGCGACGAATTCGCGCTCGCGCTGATGTGGCTGACGGATCGTCTGGAGGCCGATGCCGTTCGGACGGAAGCGCTGCCGGATGAGTCAGAGGTATTTCAACGAACGCTCCGCCGAAGTTTGGGCCTCGATGAGAGTGCGTTTGCCGCATTCGAGGCGACGACCGGGGTCGAGCCATTGACGCCGGAGGCAGTCGTCGAAAGTCCGGCTGAGGCGCTGTCGTCATTCGGCGCCGAACCGATACCGGAGATCCCCCCGTCCGCCGAAGAACCAGCGATTGGTTCCGTGGTTGCTTCGGCAGATCTCCCGGCGGTCGACGGCGGACCCGTCCCGTCGACGGCCATGGGAGAGGACGACGGCACCTCCGACCCGGAGATCTACGGCCGGCTGCTGGAGCGGTTCCTCGAGTCGGTTCAAAGTGGCGCCGACGATCGCGCCGAATTGCTGAAACGACTTCGGGCGAACAACCGGGCCGTTCAGGGAGACGCGACGGCGTCGGAGGAGTATCAGCGATATGCGGCGTTCCTGGACGACTTTCTGGGATACATCATGGAGCACGAGTTGTTGGACGATGTGCGGGTCATGAATCTCGTGGCAAATCTGCAGGAGCCGTTCAGCCAATGGCTGGCGGCGGATGAGGCGGGACGCGCCGGGATCCTCGACCAATGCGTCGAAATGCAGCGTGATTTTCGGACGATGTTCGAATAAGACCCCGTATGCCTTCTCTCTATGCTGTGATCATGGCTGGCGGCGTGGGTTCACGCTTCTGGCCCAAGAGTCGAGAGCGGAGCCCCAAGCAATTCCTCGAGATCCTCGGGGAGGGGACGATGATCCAACATACGGTCCGCCGGTTGGAGTCGAAGGTGCCGCACGACCGGACCTTGGTTGTGACCAACGTTCTCCACGAGGACCAGCTGGCGCGTCAGCTTCCGTACCTCCCGAAGGAGAACATACTCGTAGAGCCCGTGGGGCGGAACACAGCGCCGTGCATCGGGCTGGCCGCGCTGTGGATCCACCGAAAGGACCCCGACGGCGTCATGGCCGTGCTACCCGCCGACCACCTGATCCGTGACCCGGGTCGATTCCTGGAGGTCTTGATGACGGCGACGGCCGTGGCGGAGTCATCGGGCGCGCTCGTGACGATCGGCATTCGGCCGACGCATCCCGAGACCGGTTTCGGATACATCCAGTTCGATGACTCGCCCCAAGGCAATCCATACATCGGCCGGGACGTCTTTACCGTGAAGACATTTGCCGAGAAGCCCAATCTCGAGACGGCCGAGCGATTCCTGGCGAGCGGCGACTTTCTCTGGAACAGCGGTATGTTCATCTGGAAGGCCTCGGTGATCCTGGAGGAGATCCAGCGACACCTTCCCGACCTCTACGGCCATCTGATGGAGGTCCGTCCGACGATCGGTACGCCGGAATACCGTGAGGCGTTGGAACAGGCGTACGGCAAAACGAAGGGCATCTCGATCGATTATGGGGTCATGGAGCGCGCCTCGAAGGTCTATGTTTTGAAAGGTGATTTCGGATGGAGTGACGTTGGGTCATGGGACGAGGTGGCCCGCCTTTCACCTTCAGACGACCAGTTGAATTCCACGAAGGGAACGGTCATGCTCCGAGACGCGCATAACGTGTACGTGGATGCAGGTCATCGTGCTGTTGCTGCGATCGGCGTGGAAGACCTCATCATCATCGAAACGGCGACCGCCGTCCTTGTCTGCCGAAAGGGGAGGTCGCAGGAGGTCAAGGAGATCGTCGACTATCTGCGGCGCAAACAGATGAACGACCAGCTTTGACCGCTGCATGAGGCCGCTCGTCCTAGCAGCGCTGATCGTCATCGCGGGGTGCTCCTCCTCCCCGCGCTTCACCCGTGGAGAGCCTTCCGCCCGTTCATCGAACGGCGGCGACGGTGCGTCACGACCGGCAGCTCCGGCCTCGAAGTCAGGCGTTCTGCTTACGCTGGAAGGTGTCGCATCCTATTATGCCGACGATTTTCACGGCAAACTGGCCGCCAACGGCGAGCGTTTCGACATGAATGCGCTCACCGCGGCCCATCGGACATTCCCGTTCGGCACCGAGGTCCGCGTCACCAACCTCGCCAATGCCAAGTCCGTTGTCGTGCGCATCAACGATCGCGGCCCCTTCAAGGAAGGGCGACTCATCGATCTCTCGTTGCGCGCGGCCAAAGACCTCGACATGATGGGGACTGGTACGGCCAAGGTCCGACTCGAGGTCCTTCGGTGGGGCGACGGCACGCTGCATCATCGTAACTGACGGCAGCTCTTACCATGCCTCGGATCTGGGTTCATGCCAAGCCGGGTTCTCGCGCAGAAAGCGTGGAGGTCCGGTCGGACGGCGTTTGGATCGTCAAGGTCCGGGCATCCGCTGTGGACGGGAAAGCCAACGAGAGACTCTGTGAGGTCTTGGCGGACCATCTACGATGCCGTGCCTCCGACGTTCGGGTGGTCTCCGGAGCAACTTCCCGCCGCAAACTTGTCGAGATTCCATTCCTGCCGACCTTCGCGACCGTCCGCTAAACGGTTCATTGAACTTCCTTGCATCCCGCTTCTCGCAGGCCATGAGGTCCGAAGGGATCAACGGTGACGTGCAGCTCATTCGATCGGATGTCATGGGCACGGGGCCGGTCCTTTGGGAGGAGTCTCGATCCGGCAGGGTAGGGTCCATGGTCGGGGCGACGTAAGGGTGATTCCCATGAACAGTGATTCCATCAGAAATCAAGCCTCTTCGGCAATTGCGTGCTGGGGGAGGCAGAGGGGTCGGATTTGCTTCCAACAAGAAGCATTGTTGCTCAGTGTGTAAGACGCCAAGAATGCACATCAGGACAGTCCTTTCCCAATCCATGACATCGGCATGGAGTCCATGACACCATCGGAGTGGGGCAATGAGCACTGTGCGCAACGACTTCATGCGATTTTGTTCAGAATTCGCCACTTACCCGATTGTAATCGAAGTCGATATTGGAACTGAGACCTAACTTTGGTACTTTTCTTCACGGTTCACGAATGTCCTACCAAGGAAAGGCTTCTTATGAGTCGACTGAAAGCTCCGCTTCTCCTGTTGGTGTCGGTTTTCTTTGTGGGCTGTTTTCAGACTCCTTCGACCTCTGAGATCGTTGGGCGTCCAGACAACAGTCGTGACGAATTGGCAGGAGAGTCAGACGTTCAGTCCTACCATGTAGCCGAGGTTGGTGCTCGTGGGGCTCAGTTTGCGCCGGTTGTCAAGCGATATGCAAGTCGTTTCGGAGTCGATTGGGTCTTGGTCTTGGCAGTTATGCAGCAAGAATCGCAATTCAACAAGAACGCAATGAGTCACAGAGGGGCATTTGGTCTGATGCAGATCATGCCTCAGACAAGGCTGGAGTTGGAGGAGCGGCTAGGGGTTGACGAAACCCTGACGCCGGGCAACAATATCAAGGCGGGCATCTACCATCTCAAGCGTCTTTCCAAGTCGTTTTCGGGGTCGAGTGACGAAGATCGAACCCTCTTGACGCTGGCGGCCTATAATGCGGGATTGGCGCGTATCAAGGATGCTCAGGCCTTGGCGGCGCATCTTGGCGAAGATCCTGATTCTTGGAAGGGGGTCCGGGCGGCTCTGCCCTTGCTTTCGCGGCGATACTACACATTGCATCAGCAGGTGTGGCCAGAGGGTCAACCAAAGGCCGGAACATTCTCGGATTGGAAGCAGACAGTAGGCTACGTCGACAGGATAGCAGAGTACTACGAGCATTACGACATAGCCATGCGGTAAGTCCCTATCCGGACGTCTCCTAGCAACGATATCTCATCACTTGCTTCAGCCGTATTGTATTTGACACTGATTTTCTATCCATCTATATTCCCACGCATTCACGAGTTGCACAGGTTCTCGTGAGTCCTTTTAACGAACCCCACTAATTACGGAGGTAGCTTCACATGAAGAATCTCTTCCTAGTTGCTGTTGCCCTCGTGCTGGTGTCCTCAACGATGTTCGGTCAGATCGCCTACAAGGCCGGCGACCAGAACGTGAGTGCGGTCATCGGTCTTGGGGGATTTGCGGGAGTCTACGGTACTTCAAGCATGCCGGCCATTGCGGGCTCTTATGAGACGGGGCTCAATGAGAACATTTCGGTCGGAGGGATCGTCGGGTTCACGGGCTCGTCCGATGACTATGGATTCGCCAAGTACGACTACACGTACATCTTGATCGGAGCGCGGGGTGCATATCATTACGATCTGCTCCACAACGACAAGATCGACACCTACGGCGGCATCATGCTCGGCTACAACATTGTCTCGAGTTCAGTGAAGACCTCGATCCCCGGATTCAATGCTTCTGCATCCGGAAGTTACCTTGCCTTTGGCGGCTTCATCGGCGGCCGTTACTACTTCACGCCCCAGCTTGCCGCGCAGGCCGAACTCGGATACGGCATCGGTTTGCTGACGATCGGTGTGTCGTACAAGCTCTGATCGGTGTCCTCAGCATTATCAGTCGCAGGAGAGGGTCTTCGGACCCTCTCTTGTCATTTCTGGGGAGGGAAGTCTTCTGTTCATTTTAGAATGCTTGTAGACGCCGTTCCGTGCTTGACAATCGAGCCGGTCGGGAGTAGATTTGTGAAGTCGTGTTCCGGGTGGCATCGCGCTTCTTGAAGTGCCGTACGCAAGGATCAACGAACATCCTCTTTCGGAGTCCGCTCTGCATGACCATTCGATGTTGGCGGTTGATCTCCCTCAGTCTGGCCGTTGTGGCTACCACGCCATCCTTTGCACAGATGTCCGAGGGGCGCTTTGCCGTGACGGCCTCTCTACCTCAGGCCTCGGACCTTGGCATGTCCTACGCGGCCTCGGGCAATGTTCGCGTCAATCTCGGGATCGGATTCACGTCGGTTTCGCCCGACGTTGGCCCGTCGCGCTCTGAATTCACGGTTCGGCCGGGTGTCTGGTACGTGCAGAAGGCGGTTGACGCTGTGTCGTTGTTCTACGGCGGATCCCTTGAATTCCTGGCCAGGTCGGGTGGTACGTCGACTGGCGACGTGGGCCTGATCGCGCAGGCTGGCGCAGACTATGCCGTCGCTCGGTCATTCTCCGTCGGTGCGGTTGTCGGCTTGGGTTACCATTCAGGCGACACGAGCGCATCGGCCGCCAAAGGAAGCCGCTTCGGAACGGTTGATGTCGCCGTCGTTATGACGTGGTGGGTCTTCTGAGTCGTTGGCCCAATTGTTGGATGCGACCGGTGCAATCCTTTCGCAGCCGCCGTTTCATGGAACTGTTCCATCATTAATCTCAAGGAGTCGTCATGCGTCGATCGATCAGTCTGCTCATCATCGCCTCCCTCGTGACCGGCACGCTTGCGGCACAGGACGTCAAGCCGGCGGTGTCCACGGGGTCAAAATCTCTGAACTTCTCGTTTGCCGGTCTTGGGGCGTTCGGCATCGGGCCGACGGGCGTGGGAGGAGGCCTTGGAGCAACGTATTTCCTCAGCAGTGATGCGGGGGTGCGGGTTGGGCTCCAGGTCGTCTATGCGTCGTCGTCCACGCCTGCAAATCCGCCTGCGGGCACGCCCGGCAAGGACGGCAGCCAGTCGGCGTTCCTCGCCGCCGTGGGTGCCGACTACCTCATGTACATGGTCGGGGCTACTTCGCGGGTCCGTCCGTACATGGGGGCAGGCCTTGAATTCGGCTTTGGAAACACGAACAGGAAGATCGCCTTGATCGGCCCCGGAGATCAGACTGAAGTGAAGAACGACCTCGGCGGCGAGAACATCAACGGCACCGCCTACGTCGCCGGGACGACGCTGTCGGCCCGCGCGATCGCGGGAGCGGAGTTCTTCCTATATCCCGAATTGAGCATCTCGGCTGAGTATCGATTGAATGTCATCGAACTGATGTCGGCGTCTGACGAAGAGACGATCACCGGCCCCGTCACCGTGACGCAAAAAGGCGGGAGCGCGACCACGTTGTTCGGCTTTGGCGCGGTCGGTGCCATGCTGCACATCTACTTTTGATCGTTTGCGCGATTGGTGTCTGACGGGGGCCGCTCGACCGATGGTTGGACGGCCCCCGGTCTTTTCCCTGCGGGGGTCCGAGGGGAATGCGCCCTCCGCTTCTTGTCCGGCCTTCCATTATTTCGTAACTTTGAGACGTGAGAGAATTCGCCCACGCCGAGGGTAAGCCTCGCTGCAACTGCGGCATCTTCGGGATCTACGGCCATCCCGAGGCGGCCGTTCAAACCTACTACGGACTCCATGCCCTCCAGCACCGCGGGCAGGAGGCCACCGGCATCGTCACCCGGGACTTCGACGGAACGAAGCAGCGACATCGCTTCAATCTCCACCGCGCTCCAGGCCTGGTCAGCGACGTCTTCAAAGATGCACGGATCCTTAGCGACGATCTGCGCGGCAATGCCGCGATCGGCCACAATCGCTATTCCACAACCGGTTCGTCGGACAACGTCACGAACATCCAGCCGTTCGTCGTCAATTATCGGCAAGGACATCTGGCGGTCGCCCACAACGGGAACCTCACCAATTTCCGACAGGTACGGCAGTCGCTGCAGGATCGCGGGACGATCTTTCAGTCGACGTCTGATACCGAGGTCATCCTGCATCTCATCGCGCAGAGCCGGCAGAACGATCAGATCCAACAGATCAAAGAGGCCCTGGAGACTGTCGAGGGGGCATTCTCGTTGGTGATGTTGACGGATAGGGCCCTCATTGCTGCCCGCGATCCGCACGGCTTCAGGCCGCTCGCCCTCGGAAAACTTGGGAAGGCGTTTGTCGTTGCCTCGGAGACCGTCTCGTTCGACCTGATCGGTGCCGAGTATGTGTGCGACGTTGAACCGGGGGAGATCCTCGTCATCGATGACGAGGCCATCGCGTCGGGAACCGTCAAATCCTACCATCTGGCGAAGAAGGCCGCTGCGACGCATCACTGCATCTTCGAGTACATCTATTTCTCCCGACCCGACAGCAAGGTTTTTGGCGAGAACGTCGACAAGGTCCGACGGAAACTGGGCAAGCTGCTGGCGCAGGAATCGCCCGTCGCCAAGACACCCGCCGACGAAAAGGTCGTTGTGATCAGCGTGCCCGACTCGAGCAACACGGCCACGCTGGGCTTCGTCTCCGAGAGCCAGAACCGAGGCCACGAGGTGAAGCTTGAACTTGGGCTGATCCGCAGCCACTATGTCGGTCGCACCTTCATCGCCCCGACGCAGAACTCCCGCGAGATCAAGGTCAAAACAAAGTTTAACACCGTCAAAGGCGTGCTGCAGGGGCGAAAGGTGGTCATCATCGACGATTCCATCGTGCGGGGGACGACCTCGAAGCAGCTCGTCAAGCTGATCAAAGAGGCGGGACCGAAGGAGGTCCACGTTCGCATCACCTCACCGCCGATCAAGTACCCTTGCCACTACGGCATGGATTTCCCGAGCCGGGAGGAATTGATCGCGAACCGGGCCGGCGGCGACGTAGAGAAGATACGGGAATACCTTGACGTCGATTCACTCTCGTATCTGTCGCTCGAGAAGCTGCTCGAGGCAGCGCCGTCCAGCAACGGCCGGTCGTACTGCACCGCCTGTTTCAGCGGGGTCTACCCGGCTCCGATCGACGGCGGAGCCTCCAAAGACGCCAACGACGCCTGATGCCGGCTACGGTCTGGACCATTTCCAACCTGCTCAGTCTGAGCCGGGTCGTCCTTCTTCTTCCCTTCGCCATCACGCTGCTCGGCGACGCACCGGGCGACCGTGTCTGGGCGGCGGTCATTGCCATCGTTGCCGTTTTGACGGACTATTTCGACGGCGCCGTGGCCCGGGCGCGCCATGAGGTCACAGAGCTGGGAAAGATCCTCGACCCCCTCGCCGACAAGATCGTGGTGGGCACGGCCGTGATCCTGCTGGTGATCACGGGCGATCTGGCTCTGTGGGTGGCTGTCGTTATCATCGTACGCGATCTTCTCATCCTGGCCGGCAGTCTCGCCATTCGGAGGCGCAAGAAGATCGTGATGCAGTCGAACTGGCCGGGGAAGGTGGCGGTCGGCGCTTTTGCCGTCCTGATCATTCTCGGCGTTCTCCGGCCAGCAGGCTGGGAGTGGGTTCGGACTGCAACACTCTGGTTCAGTCTCGCGATGGTCGTCCTGTCGACCGCGCTTTACGCTCAGCGATTGTTCATCGGACCCGCGGACCGTTGATGGGGATCGGATCGTTCTTCAAGAAGCTGCAAGATGGCCTCACCAAGACGCGCCAGACGCTCGTCGACCGGGTTCAACAGATCCTGACGACGCGCACCTCGCTCGACTCGGCCACGCTTGACGAGATCGAGGAAGCCTTACTGGCCGCCGACGTTGGCGTGGCCACCACCACGCTGATCGTCGACCGCCTGCGCTTGCGGGTAAAGGAACGGGGGATCACCTCGCCGACGGAAGCCATGCCCCTTCTGGCAGAATTGATCGCCGAGACGATCACGCAGGGTGCTCCTGCGAAGGCTGTGCTGCTTCCGTCCGAGCCGAGGCCGTATGTCATTCTTGTGGTCGGTGTCAACGGGGCGGGCAAGACAACGACCGTCGGCAAGCTTGCGCACTTGCTCCGGCGAGAAGGACTGAAGGTGCTGATCGGCGCCGCCGACACCTTCCGGGCCGCTGCCAACGAGCAGCTCGATGTGTGGGCGCAGCGGGCCGGCGTGGAGATCGTCCGGCAAGGCGCGGGAGCCGATCCGGCGTCGGTTGCGTTCGACACGGTGGGCGCGGCCATGGCTCGCGGTGTCGACGTGGTCCTGCTCGACACCGCCGGTCGTCTGCACACGAAGTCGCATCTGATGGAGGAACTGAAGAAGATCCACCGCGTCCTTGGCAAGCGCCTGCCGGGTGCGCCTCACGATGTCCTGCTTGTGCTGGACGGCACGACCGGCCAGAACGGACTGCAACAAGCGCGCGAGTTCGGCTCCGCCGCTGGAGTGACCGGGCTAGTCGTCACCAAGCTCGACGGGACGGCCAAAGGAGGCGTCATCATCGGCGTGGTCGCCGAGCACCAGGTACCGGTCCGATTCATCGGGGTGGGGGAAGGGATCGACGACCTGCAGCTCTTCGACGCGCGCCAATTCGCGGACGCGCTGTTGTCGCGTCCTGCAGCGGCCACGGAGTGAACCATGCAGCTCACCGCACGACGATACGACCTGATCCTGCGTCATCCGTTCACCATCGCCCGCGGCACCTCGTCCGTTGACCCGATCATGCTCGTGGAGATCGAGCACGACGGCATCGTCGGGCTCGGGGAAGCCGCTCCCTCTGGACGTTACGGCGAATCGATCGACACCGTCGAGCGATTCCTCTCGACGTTGGACCTCTCCAGGTGGAACGACCCCTTCCTGCTCGAGGAGATCCTGACCGCCGTCGATGCGCACGCGCCGGGGAATCCCGCGGCGAAGGCGGCCGTTGATCTGGCGTTGCATGATTGGGTCGGGAAGAAGCTGGGCGTTCCGCTCCACCGTTTGTGGGGTCTGGACGCGTCGAAGGCACCGGTCACTTCGTTCACGATCGGGATCGACACGCCCGACATGATCAGGAAGAAAGTGGAGGAGGCGGAACCCTACCCGTTGCTCAAGGTCAAGCTGGGGAGCGATCACGACCGTGAGATCATGAAGGCGATCCGTTCGGCGACGAAGAAGACGGTGCGCGTGGATGCGAACGAAGGATGGAAGACGAAGGAATTGGCGCTGGAGCGCATCGAGTGGCTGGCGGGCGAAGGGGTGGAGTTCGTCGAGCAGCCGATGCCGGCATCGGACCTCGCCGGTATCGCTTGGGTGCGCGAGCGTTCGCCTCTGCCGATCATCGCCGACGAGAATTGTGTTCGCTTGAAGGACATACCCCCGCTTCGCGGTGTGTTCGACGGCATCAATATCAAGCTGATGAAGTGCACGGGCCTGCGCGAAGCAATGTCCATGATCCGCACGGCCAAGGCGTGCGGCATGAAGGTGATGATGGGCTGTATGATCGAGACCTCCATCGCGATCACGGCCGGGGCGCATCTGTCGCCGCTTCTGGACTACGCCGACCTCGACGGCAACATCCTCACGACGAACGACCCCTACCGGGGAGCCGTCGTCCGCCATGGACGCCTGGTGCTTCCGACCGGTCCTGGACTTGGGATTCTCCCGGCCTGACCGCGATGGCTGCCACCATTCATATCATGCCGCCGGAACTCGCCAACAAGATCGCGGCGGGCGAGGTGGTGCAGCGGCCGGCTTCGGCCGTCAAGGAGCTCGTCGAGAACGCGCTCGATGCGGGAGCTCGCCGGATCACCGTCCACGTCAAGGATGCGGGCCGGTCGTTCATTCAGGTGACGGACGACGGCACGGGAATGAGCGCGGAGGATGCTTCCCTCGCCATCCACCGCCACGCGACGAGCAAGGTGTCGCGTCCGGAAGACCTGGAGCACATCGGAACATTCGGTTTTCGCGGCGAGGCGCTCGCCTCGATCGCCGCAGTGTCGCAGATGGAACTGCGGACGCGCACGGCGAGCGACGACGTGGCGACCGTTGTGCGGGTGGACGGCGATACCGTGCGCGACGTGACGAGAACGACCGGAGGCGTCGGGACGTCCGTCACGGTGAAGAACCTTTTCTACAATACTCCCGCCCGCCGTAACTTTCTCAAGACTCGGCAAACGGAGCTGAAGAACATTGCCGACGTGGTGACTCGCGCGGCGCTGGCGCACCCCGAGATCGCATGGCTGTTGGTCAGCGAAGAGGAGACCTTGCTGGACCTGCGGCCGGGTACGGCGCATGAGCGGGTATCGGCGGTTCTGGGCGATCGGGTCGGACAATCGCTGATGCCGGTGAACGAGAAGACGGAGTACCTGTCGATCGAGGGCTTCCTTGCCAGACCGGAGTTCGCCCGCCGTTCGCGGACCGAGCAGTACCTGACGTTGAACCGCCGACCGATCCAGAACAAGATGATCGCGCATGCGATCTTCCAAGGCTACGAGCATCTGTTGATCAACGGCGGGTTTCCGCTCTTTGTCTTGAACGTGACGATCGACCCCGCACGCGTGGATGTCAATGTCCATCCGTCAAAACTCGAGGTCAAGTTTGAGCAAGAGGGGACAGTCTACCGGATGGTCTTGTCCGTTGTCCGGAAGACCTTGGCCGCGAACGATCTGGCGCCTCGTGCGGAGTTTCGAGACGGTGACGCCGTGAACGGAGAGGATCGGTTTCACCTCGTGCCGGGCATCCCGCCGGCGCCGGTCTTTGCATTCCGCAACGAGCCGGCGACACCCGCATCCGTCCACGGCGATGGCGGGTCGATCCTTCCTTTGGCGTCGCCGCCGGCCCGCCGGCGCGTGGTGGAAACGGTCGAGCATCGCCCGGCCGTCGTGCCGGCGTCCGATGCCGATGCCCGGGCCATCTGGCAGATTCAGAACAAGTATATTGTATCGCAAGTGCGTTCGGGTCTGGTGATCGTCGACCAGCATGTGGCGCATGAGCGGATCCTATACGAGCGCGTGCTCGCGAACTTCGAAAACAGCCTTCCCACCATTCAGCAGTTGCTGTTCCCCCAGACGTTGGAACTCACGGCCACCGACTACGCGTTGGTGCGAGAGCTCGAAGAGCAGCTGCGACAGCTCGGATTCGACCTGAAGCTGTTCGGGAAGAATACGGTCGTGATCGAAGGGATCCCGGCGGACGTGAAGTTCGGGAATGAGAAGAAGATCCTGTTGGACGTTCTTGAAGAGTACAAGGCCAATGAGCACGCCGGGGTCATCGACGCCCGCGATCGACTGGCAAAGTCGTTCGCCTGCAAGGCAGCCATCAAAGCCGGCGACCCGCTTTCGGCAAATGAGATGACGGTGCTCATCGAGCAGCTGTTCCTGACGAAAATGCCGTATGTCTGTCCCCACGGCCGACCGGTCGTGATCCGGATCCCGATCGAGGAACTGGACCGACGGTTCGGACGCACGTGAACCATCATTCTTCAGGAGAGGGCATGTCCGACGAACAGCGACGACGACTCGAGGCGTGGAAGGACCGAGCGAAGGCAGGCGGCCGATGGCGGGAGGCCGTGTTCACGACTGTGAGCGGCGAGCCGATCGAGCTGCTCTACACGCCGGAAGACCTGTCGACGATGGACTACCTGTCGGAGATCGGGTTCCCGGGAGAATTCCCTTACACCCGCGGCATTCATCCAACGGGTTATCGCGGCAAGCTCTGGACGATGCGCCAGTTCGCCGGCTTCGGTACCCCCGAAGACACGAACGAGCGCTATCACTATCTTCTGAAGCACGGACAGACTGGGCTGTCGGTGGCGTTCGACCTGCCGACGCTGATGGGTCGCGATGCCGACGACCCGCTGTCGGAAGGAGAGGTCGGCATCTGCGGCGTGGCGGTGAGCTCGCTGGCCGACATGGAGACGTTGTTCAAAGGCATCGACCTTGGCTCGATCTCGACGTCGATGACGATCAATGCTCCCGCGATCAATCTGATGGCGATGTACCTCGCGGTCGCTGAGAAGCAGGGTGTTCCCTTCGGTCAACTGCGAGGCACCATCCAGGCGGACATCCTCAAGGAGTATATTGCGCAGAAGGAATGGATCTACCCGCCGACCCCTTCGATGCGGCTTATCGTGGACATGTTCGAGTACTTGAACCGCGAAGCTCCACAATGGAACCCGATTTCCGTGAGCGGCTACCACATCCGTGAGGCCGGATCGACGGCGGTCCAGGAGCTGGCCTTCACGCTGGCCGACGGGTTCGCGTATGTCGAGGCGGGCATCGAGCGCGGCCTGAAGGTGGACGACTTCGTCCCTCGGATCTCGTTCTTCTTCAACGCGCATATCGATTTCTTCGAGGAGATCGCGAAGTATCGGGCCGCCCGGCGCATCTGGGCAAAGCGCATGAAGGATCGATACGGCGCAACGTCGCCCCGGGCGATGATGCTGCGGTTCCATACGCAGACGGCGGGATGCTCGCTGACGGCGCAACAGCCGGAGAACAACATCGTTCGGACCGCGATCGAAGCGCTCGCCGGCATTTTGGGCGGGACGCAGTCGCTGCATACGAATTCGATGGATGAGACGCTGGCGTTGCCTTCGGAAAAGGCGGTCAAGATCGCGCTCCGTACGCAGCAGATCCTGGCATACGAGACAGGGGTGGCCAACACGATCGACCCTCTCGCCGGAAGCTACTTTGTGGAGGCGATGACGAATCGAATGGAAGCGGGGGCGGAACAGTACTTTGAACGGATCGATGCGCTGGGGGGCGTGATCCCGGCCATCGAGGCGGGCTTCTTCCAGCGTGAAATCGCCGAAGCGGCCTACCGCTATCAGCGGGAACTTGACCGGAAGGAGAAGATCATCGTCGGCGTGAACGACTTTGTTGAGGAGGAGGAGCGCGTGGAGATCCCCATCCTCCAGATCTCGCCCGAGGTGGAGCGCCGGCAGCGTCAACGGCTCGCCGACCTGCGTCAGAGCCGTGATCCGAGAAAGGTGGACGAAGCGCTCGCCCGCCTGCGGCAGGCCGCCCGAGACGGCGCGAATCTGATGCCGCCGCTGCTCGAAGCCGTGCGGGCGTATGCCACGCTCGGAGAGCAATGCCACGCCATGTCTGAAGTGTTCGGGGTCTACGAAGAACCGGCGGTCTTCTGAGAGAACCTGAAAGCCTCCTCATGCCATTCCTCCAGATGTTGCGGCCGATCCAGTGGTCGAAGAATGTCTTCGTCTTCGCTCCGCTGGTCTTTTCGCGGCACCTGTTCGACGCGGCGTATGTCGAGCGGGCCATCGCAGCGTTCGCGGTGTTTTCGCTGGTGTCGAGCGTCGTCTACATTGTGAACGACATCGCAGACAGGGCGGCCGACCGGATGCATCCTTTGAAGCGCTTGCGTCCGATCGCGTCGGGGACGGTCAGCGTGGGGCAGGCGATCGCGGTGGGGGCGGTGTTGCTGGCCGTGGCGGGTCTCGGCGCCCATTGGCTCGGGATGAAGACGCTCTTCATCACCTCCCTGTATCTGCTGCTGAACCTCGGCTATTCCTTCGGCCTCAAGCAGGTGATTCTGGTCGACGTGTTCATCGTAGCCTCGGGTTTTATGCTGCGGGTCCTTGCCGGCGTCTTCGCCATCGGGGTGCAGGTCTCTCCGTGGCTGGTCCTGTGTACGTTGTTTGTTTCGGTCTTCCTGGCCGTCTCCAAGCGTCGGGCGGAGATCCTGCTCAACATCGAGCAGGAGACCGACCATGCCCGACCGGTGCTTCGGCACTATGATCTTCAGTTCATCGAACAAATGATGACGGTGACGGCGGCCGGCATGGCGATCTCGTACGCGCTCTATACGGTCGCCGAACGGACCGTCGAGGTGTTCGGGACGGAGAACCTGATCTTCACGACCGTTTTTGTTCTGTTCGGCATCTTTCGCTATCTGTATCTCATGCGTTCGCGCAAGACGGACGATAACCCGACTCACTTGCTGTTGTCCGATCTGCCGACGCTGCTGAATATCGCAGCCTGGTTCATGGCATGCGTCGCCATCATTTACCATCACGAACTTCGCATCTTCCTGGGTTGGACATGAAACTTCCTGAACCGAAAGCCCCGACGCGCGTCGCCGGGCTTCCGACGGTCGATCCCGTCGTCTCTGTCGTCAGTACGACTCCTGCCACCGTCCTCGACGACGTGCAGCGTGCCATGGATCTCGCCGGCGTCGAAAAGGCCCTACCGGCAGGTACGACGACCATTCTGAAGGACAACATCTCGTGGCATTTTCCGTTTCCCGGAGCCAACACCACGCCCTGGCAACTGGAGGGGACGATCCGGGGTCTTCGCAAGCATGGACGGCAGGACCTGATCTGCATACAGAATCAGACGGTCGTGACCGACGCGTTCAAGGGGGAGGACCTGAACAAATACACGCCGATCTTTCGGAAGTACGATATCCCCGTCCGTTTCAATTTCCGTCCCTCGGATATGACGTGGGTGAAGTTCAAGCCAAAGACCCCGCTGCTCGTCCTCGACCAGATCTATCACGAGGGCATCAGAATCCCCGACCTGTTCTTTGGCAAGAACATCGTGCACCTTCCCACCGTCAAGTGCCACATCTATACGACGACGACGGGAGCGATGAAGAACGCTTTCGGAGGATTGCTGGCGACCCACCGGCATTACACGCATTCATGGATCCACGAAACGCTTGTCGACCTGCTGGCTATCCAGAAGGAGATCCACGCCGGCATCTTCGCAGTCATGGACGGCACGACCGCAGGGAACGGTCCGGGTCCCCGAACGATGGTCCCGGAAACAAAGAACGTCATTCTGGCCAGTGCCGACCAGACGGCCATCGATGCCGTTGCGGCCAAGATGATGGGGTTCGACCCGATGAGCATCAAGTACCTGCGGCTGTCGCATGAACGCGGTCTGGGTGTGGCCGACCCGCGCGAGATCAAGTTGGTGGGGGAAGATGTGTCGAACGTGAACTGGAGGTTCTCCGTCGGCGACAACGGGGCGAGCATGGTCGGCGACCTGCTCTGGTTCAGCCCCCTCCGACGCTTCCAGAATCTCTTCTTTCGTACACCGCTCGTCCACGCGTTCATTTTTGGATCGGAAGCGTACCATGACTATTACCGGTGGCCGTTGAAGGACCGCCGCGTATTCCAGCGCTGGTTGAAGGAGTCCCCGTGGGGCCACCTCTTCGCCTCATACCCCGAGGCGGCCCCTCGGTAACGGCGATGATCGATCGCAGGACGAAGGCAGAGCTGATTCTTTTTTCGATCACGTTCATCTGGGGCAGCACCTTCATCGTGACGAAAGACCTGCTTGCCTCCGTCTCGCCGTTCGCGTACATCGGTCTTCGATTCGCATTGGCCACGGCGCTCTTCGCGCTCATTCGTCCATCCTCTCTTCGCGGGTGGGACGGGGCCTCCGTCCGCGACGGGGCGTTCTTGGGAGGATTGCTGTTCGGCGGATTTGCGCTCCAGACGGTCGGCCTTCAGACGACGACGGCATCGAAGTCGGCGTTCATCACGGGAATGATGGTGGTCTTCACGCCGCTATGGCAGGTGGCGATCGAGGGGCGATTGCCGAAGATCGGCACGTGGATCGGCGTCGTGCTGGTGGCGGTGGGCCTTTACATCCTCACCTCTCCTGACGGATCGGGCGTGAATGGAGGGGACCTGCTGACGCTGGGTTGCGCCGTGCTGTTCGGCCTGTATATCGTGCTCCTCGACGTGTTCAGCAAGCGCACGGACGTCTCGAGGCTCGTGATGGCCCAATTCGCCGCTTCGGCGTTGGGAGGCGGCGTTGCTGCACTGATCGTGGAAGACGCTTCTGTTCGATGGTCCGGAGCGATGGCGCTTGAGGTCGCCTATCTGTCGGTCTTTGCGACGGTCATTGCCTTGTCGCTTCAGACGGCGTATCAGCGATTCACAACGCCGGCGCGCAGTGCGGTCATTTTTTCGCTTGAGCCCGTCATCGCAACCGTGTTGGCGTATCTTCTTGTGGGAGAAAGGATTGGAACGCCCGGGGTGGTGGGTGGGGGGTTGATCTTGGCGGGCCTGCTCTCATCGGAGCTCTCGGACGTGATCTTCCCGTACCGGTCAGACAATACTGCAGAATCCTGATCTCAGGAATGGACGCCTTGAGATTGATGAAGTGGCTGCCTATATTCAAACCGTATGCGAACAAGTTTGACCCTGGTGATGGTGGCGTTGATGGCGCTCGTTGCGGCGGCGGCGGTGATCAAAGACCGCCCGACGGCCATGAGCAACGGAAGCGACATCATCGTCCGCTGGAACTCCGACTCCGAAGCGGGAGTCCAGCACTTCGTCGTGATCCGGAGGGCCGGCACTGAAGGCGAGTTCATCCCCATCGCGACTGTGGCTCCGAAGGGGGACCATTCCTCGTACGAATACGTCGACCGCTCCGTCTTCAAGGCAACCGCCAGCGTTTTCCAGTATCGTATCCAGGTCGTCAACGGCCAATCGCCTGCGCCGGTGACGGAGATCGTCACGGTGTCGCACGTCAGTTCGACCGCCCGCCGCACTTGGGGGAGCATCAAGGCGATGTTCCGCTGATCGACGCTCTCGACGTTTGCCGATCTGACCCGTCACCGTCGCCGAGCGACAACGCCTGAGAGTCCCGGCTGTGCCTCGTTCTTCCCTTCGCTCCGACCTACGTCCTGCGCTGATCCTTGCATCCCGTTCTCCGCGACGTCGCCGCTTGCTGCGACAGATCGGCTACGATGTCCGTGTCATTCCGTCCGGTATCGAAGAGAGGGTCCATCCGGACCATTCTCCCGTGCAATATGTGCGGTCGATCTCGCTTCAGAAGGCCCAGGAGGTCGCGCGTCGTGTGCGACGGGGGATCGTCATCGGGGCCGATACGGAGGTCGTTCACCGGGGGCGCATCTTCGGCAAACCGACCTCGGCATCCGATGCCCGGCGCATGCTCCGGGAGCTGAGCGGCCGGACGCACACGGTGCACACCGGCGTGGCGATCGTCGACGCGCGCACCCGTCGGTCGCGCACGTTCGTCGAGTCGACACGCGTCACGTTCCGTCGCCTGAGTACGAAGGAGATCGCGGCGTATGTCGCAACGGGTTCTCCCATGGACAAAGCGGGTGCGTACGGCATTCAAGACGACCTGGGGGCGGTCTTCATCGAACGGGTCGAAGGGTGTTTCACGACGGTTGTCGGATTCCCCTTGGCCCGGTTCCATCGTGAGTTGGAGCGCTTTCTGCGTCGAACGTCATAACGGAGGTCGCATGGCTCGGAAGATCAGGGTGCTGGTGGCAAAGGCAGGACTCGACGGTCACGATCGCGGTGCCAAGGTCGTCGCGGCGGCGTTGCGCGATGCGGGCATGGAGGTCATCTATACCGGCCTCAGGAAGACGCCCGAGATGATCGTTGCGGCCGCCGTTCAAGAAGACGTTGATGTCATCGGCGTGAGCCTGCTCAGCGGCGCGCATATGACGATCTTTCCCCGCCTACTCACGCTGATGAAAGAGCAGGGGTTGAACGACGTTCTGCTATTCGGCGGAGGGATCATCCCTCAGGAGGACATCAAGACGCTCAAGGCGCAGGGAGTGGGGGAATTGTTCACACCGGGGGCATCGACATTGGACATCGTCGCCTATGTTCGCTCGTGGGCAGAGGAACATCGAGCCGAGGCGGTCTCATGAGTGACGGACGGGCTTCGCAGCGGTGAGGGGGCCTTCCGGTTCGAGATCGTTCGGGTCGTCGCATCGTCGACGGCTCGTACAACAAAAGCCCCGTCCGGGTTTCGGACGGGGCTTTTGTTGCTTCAACGGCGGATGGTGCTCAGATCTTGGAGACCTTCACGGCCTGGAGACCCTTAGGGCCCTGCTCAACTTCGAACTGCACCTTGTCGCCTTCGTTGAGCGTCTTGTAGCCCTCTCCGTCGATGGATTTGTAATGCACAAAGACATCCTCACCCGAGGATCGCTTGATGAAGCCGTAGCCTTTGGCATTGTTGAACCACTTGACCGTACCTTGTTCCATACGGTACCTTCCATCTGAACGTGAAACATGCACACCAGGCCTTTGTCTCCAGAACGCGATGGTGGCGAGGCCGTTGGGCCCGCTCCCACAGTGTTCAGCTCGCTGCGTTCGTGAAGCCGGCGGTATCCGCCTTGAATATCCGCTCCGCACCCCGCCTGAATCGCCGCGACAGCCAAACCGACTGGCGGTGAAGCAAAACCGGTGTTGTGAATTACGCCAGCAACTTATCTCTCCCCACAGTCAAAATCAAGTCGGCTTCGGCGGAATGTCCAGCCAGATCCCTTTGTCCGGGCCTGCTGTCGGATCGCCCCTCTCGGAGGAGCCGAAGGAGTGTCGGAGGAGTTCGATCTCGTCGTCCTTGAACGAGAAGAGGCCCTCCTCCCCGAAAATCAGCGAAAAGTCGCGCTCGGACACGAGAGGCCGATAGCGCTCCAGCGACTGCCGAAGGCGGTCAAGATAGTATTCGGTATTCTCATCGGGAGCCGACGGATCCCAGAACTCCGCCAAGCAGCTCATGTCGGCCATCGGTAGATCGCGTCGATTGCCGGCGATATAGTACACCACGGTGCTGCCCGCTTCATGGGACTGACGCCGAGGCGGGGTTGCTTCATCGGATGGGTTCTGGGGAGGCTGCGCGCGCAGCAGTGCTTCGTAGGGCGCCGACGGATTGCGGCGATGGGCTCCACGGTCGCGCACATAGTCCCCCAGTGATCCGGCCAGCGTTTCACGACGGCAGAATTCCGACACGTGCCACGCCCGGGCTTTGATGCGTCGAGTGGTCTCGGCGGTCAACTGATGCAACAGGTTCCATTGACGACGAAGGACCAGAACGATCGCTCGAGCGTGATACTCGCGAATGAACGCTTCGGGCGAGCGGTACGTGTGTGGGCGTGGAAGCTGAACGACCGCCTGTCGGGAGAGACCGTGCATGATCCTGGGGGCCAGTGAGACGAGCGCCTCGAACGTTCGGAGCGGCACCGCACGAAGTCCGGACGGTAGTGCCTCGTTCACCTTGTTCCAGAAGAGCGCCCGTCGGTCATCGTCCGTGACATTGTCTGGATATTGCACATATAAGCGGTCGCCGACCTCTTGAATGACCTCGACATTGTGACGCCGCAGGATCGTTGCGACCTCTGCAGCCGTGTCTGCGATCGCATGGTCGAGACGCTCAGCAATGTTCGACACATGAAGTCGCGAAGTGCGTGCGCGCACGGCGTCGGTCAAACCGGTGAGCAAGGCAATGGCGATGGTACGGTCGGACCCCGTCGCAGGAGACTTGAAGACGGGCTCCCATTGATCGCGAAGCTCGCGGACCCACTCGGGCTGAGAACCTGTTGCGGCCTCACCCAGGCGTTGCCATGCAGCTGCCTTCGAGGGGACGAGCACGAGTTCAGCCGCGGGGGCATACCAGCCGCTCGTCCCTGACGGAACGACCTCCTGCTGGGCGGATATGTGCGGTCCTGACGAAGGGATCGATGCTCCTCGACGCAGACATTCCCGCATCAGCCAGGCCTCCAGCCAGTGACCTGGTCCCGTTCGCAGAAAGCGGTCTGGAGGGAGTGGAACGGCAGACATGAGGGGCAGCATGGCCGACCACCACCGATCGGCCCATCGGCGAGCATCAAAGCAACGCTTTGCGAGGTTTGAAACCGGGGCCGTCCGTTGCACGGCCCGGGTCTCGGTCACGATCGCCTGGATCGTCGGTCCGGCGTGGCGGAGCGCTTCGACCGGCTCCAGAGCAATGCGGCCGGGCAACTCCCATGGTCCTTTGCCAATCGGCGTTGCAGTTGTTCGCAGCGACGTTGCTTCGCGGCCGAACGAAGGGTCGATGCCATGCAGTGCGCACCGTTCGGCGATATACGGAAGTGTAAAGCCGAGCAGTTCGATCCCCTCTACCACGTCAGGATCGATCGTTGTGAACCATTCCAAGAATTCACCGAGCAACGCGGCTTCGTCCTGCTTCCTGATCCTGAATGTGCTTTTTCGCCCGTCAGAGATCGTGGCCGCGATCGCCAGGATGCAGTCTTGCGATCGGTCCGGCCGGCTCGGCCGACCCGGCGGAGAGGCGGTCTCGATGGCCAGTTGAAGTCGGACAAGGTTCTCGGCCGAGAGACCGCTGAAGAAGGATTCGCCGGACGCGGTCAACCATTGTTCCGCGGGGTCGGGCAGGAAGAGAAGGCCCGGCAGTTCGAGATAGGAGGAGATCCGCTGGCGGCGACGTTCGCTTTCGAGGGAGAGGATCTTCTGAATGGCGTCCCATGCCTGCGGCCATCGTTCAAATCGAATGAGTGTTCGGAGCTCCCCCTCTCCGGTCAATGATGAGGCGGTCCCCGCTGACTCTCTTTCAAGCAAGGAAGGGTCGGCGAGGGCAAGCCATGGTTGGAATGGGACCGATTCGGCGACGACTGTACGGCCGGTCCGCCGGTAGATGCGCAGCGAACGGTCGTCCCACGGTCGGATCCCGACGATGCTGTCCACCGATGATGCTCCCCTCGGCGTGAAGGCGCTGATCAACGGCTTCTGGTACCGGCCTTCAGGAACGGTTTGAGCAGGTCGATCGGGACGGGAAAGATCGTTGTCGAGTTGTTCTCCGTTGCGATCTCCCGGAGCGTCTGGAGGTAGCGAAGCGTCAGAGCGCTTGGCTGCTGGGCAAGCACCTTGGCGGCGTCGGCCAGCTTCTTCGAAGCTTGGAACTCACCCTCGGCCGCAATGACCTTGGAGCGGCGTTCGCGTTCGGCCTCGGCCTGCTTGGCCATGGCACGCTGCATTTCCTGCGGAAGATCGATATGCTTGACTTCGACCGTGGAGACTTTGATCCCCCAGGGCTCGGTCTGGTGGTCGATGATCTTCTGCAGCTGCAGGTTGATCTTGTCGCGTTCGGCCAGCAACTCATCCAGCTCCGACTGGCCGAGGACGCTGCGCAACGTGGTCTGCGACAATTGAGAGGTCGCAAACATATAGTTCTCGACCTGCACGATGGCGTTCTCCGGGTGCACGACGCGGAAGTAGACGACGGCGTTGACCTTGAGCGAGACGTTGTCCTTGGTGATAACGTCCTGCGGGGGCACGTCGAACACAACGGTCCGCAGACTGACCTTGACCATGCGATCGATGAAGGGCCACAGCCAGATGATGCCCGGGCCTTTCGTTCCCAGCAGGCGTCCAAGACGGAAGATGACGCCGCGTTCGTACTCACGCAGGATCTTGATCGCATTGGCGATCAGGAGGACGATCAGCGCCAGAGGCAGAATGATGAAGGGTATGTTCATGTCCGATCCTCTTCGTTGCGTTGATGCGGTGACACGATGAGCTGCAAGCCCTCGACCCGCCTGATCGTCACGATCGATCCCGCGGCGATTCGAGAACCGTCGCTGCGAGCGTTCCACAATTCACCCTGCAGGTCCACCGTCCCGTCGGGGCTCAGGTCGGTTCTGGCGACGGCCGTACGGCCCAAAAGGCTTTCCAAGCCGGAAGCGGGGCGCACGCGTTGCGCACGAAGGCCCAGGCCGATCACGACGAGAAAGAAAAGCGCTGTAAGTCCGGAGGCGAGCAGGATGACGCTCCAGGAGATCTCCACGAGTTCCAGACCCGACGTCGGACGAATCAGCATGGCCGAACCGAGCAGAAGGGCGATCGCTCCGCCGACGGCCAGCAAGCCGTGGCTGGTCACCTTTACTTCCAACAGGAACAGGATGATGGCGAACACGATGAGGGCGATGCCGGCATAACTGAACGGGAGCGTCTGGAGTGCGTATAAGGCCAGGATCATGCAGATGCCCCCGACGACGCCGGGGAGGATGGACCCCGGATTGTAGAGCTCGAACAGCAGGCCGTAGAGGCCGAGTAAGAACAGGATGTAAGCAATGTTGGGGTCGCTCAGGACTCCGAGTAATGTCTCGGCAAAATTCGGAGGCAGCTCTTCGATCTTCGCGGGCGCAAGGGACAGCACGATCGCGGAGGCGCCGGAGCGTACGGCACGGCCATGGAGAGAATCCAGCAGGGCTGATTCCGATGCGGCGACAAGGTCGACCACGCCGCTGTCGAGCGCCTCATCGGCCGAGAGAGCCACGCTGTTGCGAACGGCATTCTCGGCCCACGACAGGTTCCGGCGCCGTTGTTGGGCGATCGCACGTACGAACGCTGCAGCGTCATTCGTGGCCTTGGCGCTCATCACGGAGTCCATGGCTCCCTGCATTCCCACCGGATGCGCCGCGCCAATGTTGGTACCGGGAGCCATGACGGCGACATCGCCGGCAAGCGTGATGAAGACGCCGGCGGAACCGGCCTGTGCTCCGGCGGGGGTGACATACACGATGACCGGAACGGCAGACTCCAGAATGGCACTTACGATCGTCCGCGTCGACTGAAGCAATCCGCCCGGTGTATTCAGACGGATCAAAATCGCGCTCGAAGAGCGTTCGGGCGCGATGCCGATGCCACGGACCACATACTCGGCAGTGGCCGGGGTGATGGGACCGTCGACCGTCAGCGCCAGGACGGATTGGGCCTGCAGAGGGAGGGTGAGGATCGCCGAGAAGGTGGCGAGAACGGCCCAACGTGACAAGGGACCTCCTCAGGTCGGTGGCGGAGAGAGTGGGATTCGAACCCACGATACCCTTTCGGGTATACACGCGTTCCAGGCGTGCCAGTTCAACCACTCCTGCATCTCTCCTCGACTACTGGAGACAGGATACGAAGAATTGACCGTAGTTTCAATCCGTGACATTCCTTACAAAAAGGCGTACGTTCCGCCAGCATCTCCCCGACCCGCCATGGCTCACACGATCCTGGTTGCCGAAGATCAGGTCAGTATCCGACACCTGATCGAGTACAAGCTGCGTAACAGCGGCTTCGAAGTTGCGTCCGTCGATAATGGGGAAGCGGCATTGGCGCAGGCCCGAGCACTCGTGCCGGACCTGATCCTGCTCGACGTCATGATGCCGTTGATGACAGGTTTTGAGGTCCTGGTGGCTCTCAAGGCCGATCCCAAGACCCGCGAGATACCGGTCCTGCTCGTAACGGCGCAGACCAAGGAGCATGAAGTGCTCCGGGGCCTCGAATTGGGTGCGGAAGACTACATCACCAAACCATTCAGTCCGAATGAACTGGCCGCCCGCGTCAAAAAGACGCTCTTGACGCGTGGCCGCTCCTCCTCAGCGACCTGATGAGCCTGACGCTGTTCGTCTTCCTCATCCTCACGGCCTCGGTCACGCTGCTTGTACTCTTGACGGCCGTGATCCTGCTTGCGATGAAGCAGGTTTCCTCCCGGCGCCACCGTGCGCTGTTGCGACTCCAGGAGCGCTACGGCTTGGTCGTCTCGGAGTTCCTCGTCAAGGAATTCCCTCCGCCGGATCCGGGCAGCTCGCACGAGCACCGCTTCGCGCCGTACCGGAGATTCGCCAGGAGCCTCGAGCAAGGATGGCGTCGGAATCGTTCGATGCACCGCAATGCCTTCCTGTCGGTTCTGACGTCGACGGCCGCCGACGTCTCGGGAGAGACCTCGGATCGGATCGTGGTTCTCGCCTATGAGCTCGGATTCGTCGATGAGCTCATTGCGAGACTTCGCCACAGACATTGGTGGATCCGCGCTGAAGCGGCGATGCAATTGGGGATCCTGCGCGCCAGGGGCGCCACTGCCGACCTTGCGGCGGCGCTCGAAGACCCCCACCCCGGCGTGCGACTTCAGGCGCTCCGGGCATTGCTGAACGTGGTCGGCGTCGAGGCCTTCGGAGCGATCTTTCGCTCCATGCGCGATCTTTCCGCGTGGGAGATGATGGAGCTTTCCGTGAGCGTCAAAAAGCACGGCCCGGCGGCGGTGCCGTACCTCCTCGAAGGATTGGGAGCGCGCGACATGTCGATCGTGGAGCTCTGCATTGAATTACTGGCAGAGGTGGGATTCGTCGACAGCGTCCAGCAACTCCGCGTCATGGCGTCGGGCTATCCGAACATCCTCATTCGCGCGAAGGCCGTGGAGGCGCTTGGGCGATTGGGCGACGCTCGCTCCGAGTCGTTGCTGTCGGAATACGTCAGCCATCCGCACCAACTGCTGCGCCTTCGGGCGCTGGAGGCGATCCGGGCCGTGGGTATCTCTGCGGCGCTCCCAGCGGTGCGTCAACGTTTGCTCGACGGTCCGTTCGAAGAGAAGGTCGCGGCGGCTCGAGCGATGGCGTCTGCCGGCGATGAGGGCATGACGCAGCTTCACGCAGCGGCGGCGGGTCCCGAGGGGGTCGTGCGCGCCGTGGCGCTGCAGGTCCTGGAGGAGGCGGGAGAGGAGACGCCATGACCTTCATGGACCTGTTTGAGATCGGGCTGCACGCCTACGTTGCTTTCTCGATCCTTTACTTCGTTGGCGTCAATATGACGTACGTCGTCCTCCTCTACCGGTCGTTCGGGGAAGTGCTTCAGGCCGTTCGTCAGGCTCGATTTACGGACTATCGCATCGTGGTCCAGTCGGAGATCACGTCACCCGTGTCGATCCTCGCCCCGGCGTACAACGAACAAGCCGGCATCGTCGAATCGGTGCGGAGTCTGCTGAAGCTCTCGTACGGCGAGTATGAAGTGGTGGTCATCAACGACGGTTCAAAGGACCAGACCCTGGCCCGGTTGATGGAGGAGTTCGACCTGGTTGCCTCGAGGAGGGTCTATCGGCCGGCGATCGCCACTCGGCCGGTCAAGGGCATCTATCGGTCGAAGAGCGCGGCCTATCAGAATCTGACCGTGGTCGACAAGGAGAACGGCGGGAAGGCCGACGCACTGAATGCCGGCATCAATGCGGCTCGATATGAGTTTGTCTGCTGTGTGGACGCGGACTCGATCCTGGAAGACGATGCGTTGCAGAAGGTGATGAAGCCCTTTCTGGATGATGCGACGGTCATCGCTTCGGGCGGCATCGTGCGCATCGCGAACGGCTGCGAGGTGGTGAACGGCCGCGTCGTCCGCGTCGGACTGTCCCGAAAGCCGTTGCCGCTGTTCCAGGTGGTCGAATACTTCCGTGCGTTCCTCTCCGGCCGGATGGGCTGGCAGAGCCTGAATGCCTTGCTGATCATCTCCGGAGCCTTTGGATTGTTCCGGCGCCAGGCTGTGATCGACGTCGGGGGCTATGACGCCCGGACGGTGGGGGAAGACATGGAGCTCGTGGTTCGCATGCACCGGGCCTACCGCGAAGCACGCCGCCCCTATCGCATCACCTTCGTTCCTGACCCGGTCTGCTGGACCGAAGCCCCCGAGTCGCTCCGGATCCTGGGCTCACAGCGCAACCGTTGGCATCGCGGCTTGGCCGACGTCTTGTGGATCCATCGGGACATGATCTTGAACGAGCGCTACGGAGCGGTGGGCACACTGGCCATGCCGTACTTCTTGATCGTCGAACTGCTTGGACCGTTCATCGAAATGCTCGGCATCGTGTCGCTCGTCATCCTGTTCGTGCTCGATCGTGTCGACCCCGTGATGACCGGCCTGTTCCTCCTGGCATCGATCGTCTACGGTGTCATGTTCTCCGTTGGCGCCGTCTTGCTCGAGGAGGTCTCGTTCCGGCGGTATCCGAACCCCAGGCATCTCGCGCTGCTGCTGGTCATGGGAGTGCTCGAGAACTTTGGCTATCGTCAGATCACCGTCTATTGGCGACTCAAAGGCCTGTGGAAGTATCTGCGAGGTGAGAAGGCGTGGGGGAAGATGGAACGTGCAGGTTTCCGGCAACCAAAGGCGGCGTAAGAGCGAGGAGACTGAAGGGAGGAACACTACCGAACGATCCTTGGTGGGAGTGGACTCAATGCTGTTGGCGACCAGAGACAGGATCAAGAAATGAGAGGAGATCCATGGCATGTCACACGACGCGAAGTGCCCTATGACGGGCGGGCATATTGTGCTCCATCGCTTCTGCGGATGATCGAATCAGATGCCCCTGCAAGACAAAGCCCCGCCGATTGAGCGGCGGGGCATCGTCCTGCGGAAGGGGAGGGATTCGAACCCTCGATACCCTTGCGGGTATTCCGGTTTTCGAGACCGGCCGATTCAACCACTCTCGCACCCTTCCAGAGAGCAACGATGAAATATACCGAGAAGAGTCTGGAATTCCAACGGGGAGCTCCACGTTGGTCTCTGCCGGCGGCGATGATGATAATCGTGGCGACGTCTGCGGCACAAGAGACCGCATGGCCGGAGCCCTCAAACGCGCCCGAACGATTTGTCGGCACATACATTCAGTGGGACGCCTATGAACGGTACTACGACCCGTTCAATTCGGCGACGGCCTATGTTGCCGATCGAAGGCGAACGGGAACATCACAGGTGAAGGTCGCCGTCGGCAGGCGCGGAACGGTCGGTGGAATGCAAGCCGAAGCGGAGTGGTATCCTGTCCTCGACTCCCGCTCGTACGGCTATGTGGGGTATGCGTTTGGGTTTGCTGCCCCGTTCCCGCGTCACCGGGGAGGTCTTGAGTATTTCACCTCGTTTCACGCCCCCTTTGAAGCGTCGTTAGGGGTACGGGCGTATGTCTTTCGGGACCGGCGAACGGTTGCGTTGGCGACCGGTTCAGTTGCTGTATATCTCGGCAATGCATGGCTGTCGCTGCGCCCGTATGTCTCCGTCAATCTTGCTCGCGCGTCGGTTTCGGTTACGGCCACGGGCCGCTACTATCTGGGGGAGCGCGACGAGTACGCCTTCATGCGATTGAGCGCCGGCTTCACGCCTGATGAACGCTTCACCTTCAGCACCTCGGGCGTTCCCGCAACCGAAGTGTTCACGCTCCATTCCCAATCGGTGGCAGGGGGTGCGCAATGGCTTGCTCGGCCGCGATGGCTTCTTTCGGTCGAAGCGATGTTGGCGAGGCAAGAGGTGGGCTTTCTGCGAGGAACGTATGTCTGGAATACTTCCGTCGTGCTCGGTGTACGGTACAGCCTGCGTTGACAATCCTTTCGAAACTTGGTATTTTGTTGTTGTCATGTCATCATCAGGGATGAAACGAAGCCGCCAACGAGAACGGATCTACCACGTTCTCCGAAGGACGCGGGAGCACCCGACGGCCGAGTGGATCTTTGAGCGGGTCCGCGAGGAGATGCCCAAGATCTCTCTTGGCACGGTGTATCGCAATCTCCACGTCCTTGCCAGGCAGGGCAAGGTGTTGGAGCTTGATTTCGGTGAAGGGACCAAGCGCTACGATGCCTTCATCAGCCCGCACTACCACTTCGTCTGCGAGAGGTGCGGCACGGTCAAGGATCTCGAGGTGCCGGCGCTTGACGACGTGAACGACCGTATCCAACAGCTCGTACCCGAGCAGATCCGCTCGCACAAGCTCGACTTCTACGGCACATGCGCCACGTGTCAGGCAACGTCCTGATCCCGGTTTGTCGGCCACCCAGCCCTCGCACCCACCCGGCATCTTGCTACACCTTTCCAACCTTCAGGAGGAGTCATGGCAGTCCAAGTCGGACAAGCGGCACCGTCGTTTTCGCTCGTCGATACCGACCGCAAGGTGCGGTCGCTCGATGAGTTCAAAGGATCGAAGACCGTCCTTGTCTTCTATCCCGGGGCGTTCACCGGGGTCTGCACCAAGGAGCTGTGCACGTTCCGCGATTCAATGAGTCGATTCAACGAACTGAGCGCCAAGGTCGTCGGAATCAGCGTCGATGCTCCGTTCGCCAATAAGGCGTTCGCGACCCAACATCAGCTGGAATTCCCGCTGTTGTCGGACTACAACCGCGAGGCCGTCAAGGCGTACGGGATTGCGCTGGACAACTTCGCAGGGCTTTCCGGTTATACCGCCAGCCAGCGCGCGGTTTTCGCGCTTGACAAGAACGGCGTGATCCGGTATGTCGAAGTGACGGCCAATCCCGGCGTCGAGCCCAATTACGATGCGCTCGTAGCGGCGCTCGGCACGTTCTGACAGCAATAGACGGCAGGCGTATCACGGCCTGCCGTTTCTGCCTTTTCCAGGAGCCGATTATGCTGAAGGTTGGAGACAAGGCGCCGGAGTTCGACCTGACTAGCGGAGACGGCGTCAGGGTGCGACTGCGCGACCTCAAGGGCTCGACCGTCATCCTGTACTTCTATCCCAAGGATGATACCTCCGGTTGCACGAAAGAAGCGTGCGACTTTCAAGAGCGATTTCACGATCTCAAACGCCGGGGCGTGGTGATCATCGGCATCAGCGCCGATAGCGTCGGTTCGCATGCCTCGTTCGCCTCGAAGTATGGCCTCACCTTTCCGTTGCTCAGCGACCCGGACAGGCAGGCGATCAAGGCCTACGGCGTTTGGAAGAAGAAGTCGATGTACGGCCGCTCGTACATGGGCATCGAGCGCACGACTTTCGTGATCGACCCCGCCGGGAGGATCAAAGCGGTCTTTCCGAAGGTGAAGGTCGCCGGCCACGTTCAAGAGGTGCTCGCCGTCCTCTAGGCCGGTCAGCGCCGCATCCAAGGTCCCTCGTCATGGTTACCGTCACCCGCCGCGAAACGTTCAGCGCTTCGCATCGACTCTACAACCCTGCCTTCACCGACGCCCGGAACGAGGCGGTCTTCGACAAGTGCAACAATCCAAACGGACACGGCCATAACTACGAGCTGGAGGTGACGGTCGAAGGACCTGTCCAGCCCGAAACCGGCTACGTCGTGGATCTGAAGCTGCTGAAGGAGGTCATCCGCAAGGAAGTCATCTCAAAGGTCGACCACAAGCATCTGAACCATGATGTGGAGTTCCTGCGCGGCGTCATCCCCACGGCCGAGAATATCGCACTCGCCATCTGGAGGGTGCTCGCCCCGAAGATCCCGTCGGGACGGCTTGTCGCTTTGCGGCTGCGAGAGACTGAGAATAACGTCGTCGAGATCCGGGAGGATGCATGAAGCCCCCATCGATAGAGTCGGCCGTTCGGACGATCCTGGAATCGATCGGTGAGGATCCCCGCAGGGAGGGGCTTCTCCAGACGCCTGAGCGCGTTGCGCGCATGTATCACTTCTTGACGAAGGGCTATCGCGAAAACCTCGACGAAATCCTCAACGGCGCCGTGTTCCGGGAGGCCTACAGTGAAATGGTGATCGTAAAGGACATCGATTTCTTCTCGCTCTGCGAACACCATCTCGTGCCGTTCTACGGGAAGTGCCACATCGCTTATCTGCCGAAGGGAAAGATCATCGGATTAAGCAAGATGCCGCGGATCGTAGAGGTCTTTGCCCGCCGACTGCAGGTGCAGGAACGATTGACGCAGGAGATCGCCTCGACGCTCCAGAAGGTGCTGAAGCCCCAAGGGGTGGGGGTGGTGATGGAAGCTCGACATCTATGCATGACCATGCGGGGGGTGGAGAAGCTGAACTCCGTCGCGATGACGAGCGCCATGCTCGGCACCTTCCGCCGCGACGTGAAAACGCGCACGGAATTCCTCACCCTCATCGGCGCCAATCTGCGGCATCGATCATGAGCAAGAGAAGCATCTGGATCAGCGGGGCATCGACGGGCATCGGCCGGGCTCTGGCCGAGGCGTTCCTTGACGGCGGATGGACCGTTGTGGCCAGCGCTCGGAGGGTGGAGAGACTGCGCACCTGGGCAAGGGATCGGGACCGTGCGGCGGTCGTTGTCTGCGACGTGCGGAAGGAAGCTTCCGTGCGCTCGGCGGTGCGTCAGATCGTCGAACGGATCGGTGTGCCTGACGTCGTCGTGAACAACGCCGGCATCACGAGCTTCCGGACGCTGACCGACACGACGACCGCTGAGTACCTCGACATCGTCGCGACGAATCTTACCGGACCGTTCTTCATTGCGCGGTCGATCGTACCGCTCATGCAGCGGCGCCGCTCGGGCATGATCGTCAACATCCTGTCGTATGCGGCGAAGGCCGTCTACACCCGATCGTCCGTCTACGGCGCTTCGAAGGCCGGCGCAGACATGCTGATGCGCGTGCTTCGTGAAGAGGTGAGAGCCGACGGCGTGCGTGTGCTCAACGTCTTTCCCGGGGCGGTCGAGACCCCGATGTGGCCGAAGCGGCTACGCACAAAGTATGCATCGCAGATGATGCCGGCCGAAGATGTGGCTCGGGCGATCATGCAGACCATCGAGCTTCCGGAGACGATGATGCCCGAGGAACTCGTCCTGCGGCCCCAGATCGGAGACCTCCGCGTATGATGTTGAAGGGAATGACGGCATGGATCACCGGAGCAGGGCGCGGCATTGGTCGGGCTATCGCGCTCCGGCTGGCCTCCGAAGGAGCGCTCGTGGGGTTGACCGCCCGGTCGAAGGAGGATCTGTTGTCCGTGGCGGATGCCGTCGCAGCAGCCGGCGGTCGGGCGGTGATGGCTCGTGCGGATGTCACGAATCCGGAAGAGGTTGAGCGGGCCTTTCAAACGGTCCTGGACGCCGGAAGCCGGCTGGACATTCTCGTCAACAATGCCGGCATCGGAGTCTTCGCGCCGGTATCGAAGCTTTCGCTCGAGGACTTCGATCGCATGTGGAACGTGAACGTGCGCGGCGTCTTTCTCTGCACGCGCCTGGCCGTTCCTGTGATGGAGCAACAACAGTCCGGCGCGATCATCAACATCTCGTCACTGGCGGGCAAGAACGCCTTCGTGAACGGCGCCGGTTACGCCGCCACGAAATGGGCCCTCAACGGCTTCACGAACTGCCTTCGGCTCGAGGTGCGTTCTTCGAATGTGCGCGTGATCACCGTCGGCCCGGGCAGTGTGGCGACCGACTTCTCGTCGACGCCCAAGGAACCCGCAAAGCTTGAGCGGATCCTCCAGCCGGACGACGTCGCCTCGGCCGTACTGGCCGCTCTCCTGTTGCCGCCCCGCGCGATGATGAGCGAGATCGACCTCAGACCGACGAATCCATGACGCGCGCTTCCCGTTTCGCGCATATTCCTCTATGTTTATTCGCGACGGCCGCGTTATCATTCGGTGGTTGCTCGGTCTTCCAACCCGTGGGCGAGTTCTTCGCCCAAGGGTACCGCAATACGGTCTCGTATTTCAACGCGTACTACAATGCCTCGAAGCTGTATCGTACCGCCGTCGAGGAGATCGAGCAGGCCCGTCGCGCGCAACGGTCGGCTCTTACGCCGCTCCCCGTCGTCGGCAACGTTGCCCCCATTCCCGCCTCGGCACGCCAGAAACTGAATTCCGTCATCGACAAATGTTCGAACATTCTGGCCTTCCACTCGAAAAGCGATCTGGTCGACGATGCCCTGCTGCTCATTGCCAGGTCCTACTATCTGCAAGGGGAGTACGTCAAGTCTGAACGGAAATGCACGGAGCTGCTTGCCCAGTATCCGACGAGCGACCTGAGGAATGAAGCTCGTATCCTCTACGGACGGGTGCTGGCCGAGCTCTCCAGACCAGACGAGGCGCAAGCCGCCCTGACGGAGGGCCTGGCGGCCGCAGAGCTTGAAGGCCGCGATGGCGAGCAGGCCGAAGCGCTCGAGGCCTTGTCGACGCTAAGACGCAAACAGGGCGATACAGCCGGTGCGTTGCGGTACGCATCGCGCCTTCGCGCCATCGCTCCCGACGACGAATCGGTTGCGTCGGCGATTCTCAACGAAGCACAGTTGCTCGTGGAGCAAGGCAGGCCGGGAGATGCGCTCGAGCCGCTGTCCTCCATCCCTCGAGCGACCGAAGAACCCTCGCTTGTGTTCGACGCCCAGATGCTGCGACTGGAGGCGCTGCGCCGGCTGGGACGTTACGAGGAGGCTCTTACGATCAACGAGGAGATGGCTCAAGACCTTCGGTTTAAAGATCGCCTCGGACCGGTTGCGCTGGAGCGTGCGAGGTTGCTCAAAGACGCCGGCAGAACGGAAGAAGCGATCGAAGCGTACACATTTGCCGACACGGCTTTTGCACGACAGGCATCAGCGGCCGACGCCGCCTATGAGCTGGGATATCTGTTTGAAACGGCGTTGAACGACTATGCGGCGGCGGCAAAGAAGTTTGAGCGATCGGGAGCCGCCGGATCGTTCACCATCTCTGCCGAAGCCCGGCGACGGGCGTCCATGTTCAACCGGTATTTTCAGCTGCAAGCGCGACTCTCCCAGAATGACAGTCTGCGCCGCGCCGCCGAACTGCTTCCGCCCGATTCCACGGGCAGGCGGACCAATCTGGAGACCATCGACTCGCTCACGACCCTTCTGGCCGTGACGATGCAGGACCTGGGGGAGTGGTTTTACAGTGAGCTCCAGCGTCCTGATTCAGCCGGTTGGTGGCTCAAGCGGTCGGCCGACATGGGCCGACGGCATCGGAATACGCCCCGTGGCTGGTACCTGTTGGCTGATCTGGCTCTCACCGACACAACGGGAATTCTCGGGCACCGAGACAGCCTGCTCCAACGTATCGTCCTGGAGTATCCGGAGTCACCGTATGCCGTGGAATCCCGGAAGAAGCTGGGGATGCAGGAGTACCGGGTCGAGGACCCGTCAGAGATCTTGTATCGGGAGGCGGAATTGGCCTCGGACGCCGGCTCGTATCAGCGGGCGGCGGACCGACTGGATTCGATCGTAACGGCCTATCCGTCGTCGGCGCTTGTCGCGAAGAGTCTGTACGCGGCAGGTTGGACCTATGACAACCGGCTCGATCGAGCCGATAGCGCGGTTGTGCGATATCAGGCGGTCGTCCAGCGATTCGGCGCCACGGAGTATGCGGAGCAAGCCAGACGGCGGCTTGCCATGCTCGGCCCTGCCAAAACAGATTCAACAACGAAGCGTGCGGCGCCTCCCCGGCTCGATGAAGTGCGAGCGGAGCCGGTGAAGCCGGGGTCGGTACGCGACTCGGGCGCGCGCCGTTCGGCGGTCCGCGACAGCACGAAGAACAGGGAGATCGATTGAGCCGCACACACGCACAAGCCGTGGTCGTTGGCCGCGCTGAAGTGGCCGAAGGCATTTACCGATTGACCTTGCAGTGTCCTGAGATCGTGCCTGCGGTCCGGGCCGGCCAGTTCGTCAACCTCCGGGTCCGCGATGACGGATGGGATCCGCTGCTGCGGAGGCCGTTCAGCGTCTCCTGGGTGGAGGACGACCGCATGGACCTCATCTTCAACGTTGTCGGTGCTGGAACGCGTGTCATGGCGGCGTACGAGCCCGGCCGCAGGGTCGACCTGCTGGGTCCGCTTGGCAAACCGTTCTCGATCGGGGCCGACCACCGTACGGCGCTGCTGGTCGGGGGAGGATTGGGCGTGGCACCACTTCCCATCCTGACAGAAGAGGCGCAGCGAGCGGGTCGGAAGGTCGTGACGTTCCTGGGAGCGCGAACGCGGCGTCATCTCTACCGCGATCGACTGGCCGGGTTGCAGGTGGCGACGGATGACGGCTCGGAAGGCTTTCGCGGTACCGTCGTCGATCTGTTGGACGAGTATCTCCGGGAGCATCGCGTGGAGTCGCCGATGATCTTTGGCTGCGGACCGACACCCATGTTGCGGGCACTCAGCGAATTCGCCCGCACGCGCGGCATACCATGCGAGTTGTCGCTCGAGGGTGAGATGGCGTGCGGCATCGGGTTGTGCCAGGGGTGCCCCATAGAGCGTGTCGGAGGGACGAAGCGATATGCGCTGGTCTGTACGGAAGGTCCGACCTTCCGGGCAGAGGAGGTGACCCTGTGATGGTCAAGACCTCGTTCCGGCTGCGTGAGGTCGAGTTCGCCAACCGGGTCTTCGTCGCATCGGGGACGTTCGGGTACGGCGACGAGGTGCTCGACCTGTGCGACCCGAACCGGCTGGGCGGGATCATGACCAAGTCGCTTTCGTGGAAACCGCGGGATGGTAACCCGCCGCGGCGGGTCGTGGAGACGCCATCGGGCATGCTCAATTCGATCGGGCTTGCCAACATCGGCGTACACGAGTTCATCGAAAAGAAGCTTCCGCAGCTCCGCTCGCTTCGCACGCGCGTCGTCGCCAACATCGCCGCCAGTTCCGTCGACGAATACGCTCAGGTCTTGTCGCTCCTCGACGATCAGGAGGGGGTCGACGCTTTCGAGATCAACGTCTCGTGCCCGAATGTCAAAGAAGGCGGTCTCAACTTCGGGACCAACGTCGACCGGACGCGCGAAATTACACGCCGCCTCCGACCGCTGACCGAACGTCCCCTCATCATCAAGCTGACGCCGAACGTGACGCACATCTCCGATTTCGCCCGGGCCGTGGAAGAGGAGGGGGCTGATGCGGTCTCGCTCATCAATACCCTTGTCGGCATGGCGGTTGACATCCATACGGCTCGCCCGAAGCTGTCAACGGTCACGGGCGGTCTGTCCGGACCGGCGATCAAGCCGGTCGCCCTTGCCAAGGTCTATGAAGTCTCGAAGGCCGTCAAGATCCCGATCTTCGGCATTGGCGGTATCATGTCAACCGAGGATGCCGTTGAATTCCTGATGGTCGGCGCGACCGCCGTTCAAGTCGGGACGCTCAACTTCGTCGACCCGGCCGCCAGCGGACGAATTGCCGATGGGGTCACGGCTTTCGCCGCCTCTCGAGGTCTCACCGACGTCGGCCAGTTGGTCGGCTCTCTCAAGGCCGACGTTTCCGCTTCGATCCTCCAGTCGTGGCTCTGACACGTCGATCCTGGCCGGCAACCTATCCCCAGGCCATCCGCGAACTTTACGCCCTGCAATCAGTCGGGATCAAGCTGGGGCTCCAGAATGTCCGCGGCTTGTTGCAGACAATAGGGAACCCGCACCGGAGATTTCGGTCGATCCATCTCGCCGGTACCAATGGGAAGGGATCGACGGCCGCCATGCTGGCCGCGATCCTGACGGAGGCCGGCTACCGGACCGGTCTCTACACCTCGCCGCATCTGGTCGATTTCCGAGAGCGGATGCGCATTGACGGCCGCGAGATCCCGGCCGGGCGCGTCGTTGAGTGGTCGCGGCGCCTGTTGCCAGAGATCTGGAGACGGCGAGCGACCTTCTTCGAGGCGGTCACGACCATGGCATTCGGCTGGTTTGCAGACGAAGAGGTCGATGTGGCGGTCGTTGAGACGGGCTTGGGCGGCCGCTTGGACGCCACCAACGTTCTCTCGCCCGTCTTGAGCATCATTACAACGATCGGCCTTGAACACACATCGATCCTCGGCCCAACGGTCGATCGGATCGCGTTTGAGAAAGCGGGGATCATCAAACCGGGGACACCTTGCGTGGTCGGCGTACCTGACGGTCCGGCTCGGTCGGTGATCGAACGGCGCGCACGCGAGCTCGGCTCACCTGTCATTGACGCCTCGTCTTGTCCAATCCGGCTTGGCCCACGCTCGATCGAGGGCACCGAAGTATCGATGCCGGGTGCCTCGGGTCAATGGACCAGGATCCGAGTCGGCCTCCCGGGTCTGTTCCAGTCAGGGAATATCCAGACCGCGCTCGCTGCCGTGGAAGCGCTGCGGCAGGTGAGGATGCCGATACCCCAAGCTGCGGTCGTTCGAGGACTGCGCGATGTTGTGTCGCTTACGGGTGTGCGGGGGCGTCTTTCGCTGGTGCGTAAAAACCCGCGCATCATCCTTGACGTCGGCCATAATCCGGCGGCGATGCGGATGCTGGCCGCGTCATTGCGCGACCTCAAGGTCCGCCCTACGGCGACCGTTATCGGCGTTGCTGCCGACAAGGACCTTCGCTCCATCGCGAGAGCCATTGGGATGGTGGCGGGGGACGTGATCGCTGTCGCGGCCCGCACGAGCCGCGCTCGACCAGCTTCCGACGTATCGGCGGCGTTCGAGGCCGTCGGCCGGAACTCGGTCGTGGCGCCTTCAGTTGCCGAGGGCCTGCGTCAGGCCATCCGACGGTCGGGTCGACATGGCACCCTTCTTGTAACCGGTTCGCACTTCGTGGCAGGTGAGGCATTGGCATACCTTGAGCGCCGCCGCTACTTGACAATCAGTCAATAATGGTCTATACTAACGGCGGTTCTGGGCTCCATCCGGAGCAACGAGACCGACCCGTCGAACCCCCTCGACCACCACCTTTTCCCCGACCTCAATTTCATTCCCGGATGCGGTCCTGAATGGCGCCGCGGTCCGTGCCGTTTCCGCGTCCGATCCACATCCGCCTCATCATCGAAGGAATCCCTCCATGCCCATGGACATCACCGAACTCAAGTCCAAGAAGATCGCGGAGTTGAACCTCATCGCGAAGGACTTGAACATCGCCGGATACAGCGATCTGCGGAAACAGGAGCTGATCTTCAAGATCCTCGAGGCGCAGAGCCAGAAGGACGGCGTGGGATTCAGCAAAGGGGTGTTGGAAGTATTGCCCGACGGCTACGGCTTCCTCCGATCGGTGAGCTACAACTACCTGCCGTCGCCCGACGATATCTACGTTTCGCCGTCGCAGATCAAGAAGTTCATGTTGCGGACGGGCGATACGGTGACCGGTCAGGTGCGACCGCCGAAGGAAGGGGAGCGGTTCTTTGCGCTGTTGCGCGTCGAGGCCGTCAACGACGACCATCCGGACCAGATCCGCGACCGGGTACTTTTCGACAACCTCACTCCCCTGTATGCGAACTCGCGCATCAAGCTCGAAACGATCCCCGGCGAGTACGCCATGCGGGTGCTTGACCTCCTTGCCCCGATCGGTAAGGGCCAGCGAGGCATGATCGTATCTCCCCCCAAGGCCGGCAAGACCATTCTTCTGCAGAAGATCGCCAACAGCATCAGCCGCAACCACCCCGAGGTCAAGCTCATCGTTCTGCTCATCGATGAACGTCCCGAGGAGGTCACCGACATGGAGCGATCGGTGAGCGCCGAGGTGATCAGCTCGACGTTTGACGAGCCGCCCGAGCGGCACGTACAGGTGGCCGACATGGTGCTTGAGAAGGCGAAGCGTCTCGTCGAGGCGAAGAAGGACGTCGTCGTCCTGCTTGACAGCATCACGCGTTTGGCGAGGGCCCACAACACCGTCATTCCGCATTCCGGCAAGATCCTGTCGGGGGGCGTGGACGCGAACGCCCTGCATCGCCCGAAGCGGTTCTTTGGCGCGGCTCGGAACATTGAAGAGGGGGGGAGTCTCACGATCATCGCGACGGCCCTCATCGAGACCGGCAGTCGGATGGATGAGGTCATCTTCGAGGAATTCAAAGGAACGGGCAACTCCGAGATCGTGCTCGACCGCGGGCTGAGCGACAAGCGGGTCTTCCCGGCCATCAACGTCAACAAGAGCGGGACCCGCAAGGAAGAGATGTTGATGGAGGAGGATGAACTGAACCGGGTCTGGATCCTCCGCAAGTTTCTGAGCGACCTATCGCCGATCGAAGCGATGGAGCTCATGCTCGACAAGATGCGGGGGACGAAGTCGAACAAGGAGTTTTTGAAGGTGATGAATAGTTGAGTGCGCACGATCAGCAAACCAGAGGCGTAGCTACGAAGGACACGAAGGAACACGAAGTCATGGCTTGAGGTTGAGGCACTTAAGAGGTCTCTTCGTGTTTTCCGTGTACTTTGTGGCTCCCAATCATTTGAGTTTCGCACTATCCTGGACTCTGCCATGAAGGACGCCGTCATTGTCAGTGCCTGCCGCACGCCGATCGGCTCGTTCGGCGGGACGTTGAGTTCGATCCCGGCTCCCCGATTGGGCGCCATCGCCATCAAAGAAGCTGTCCGAAGGGCGGGAGTGCAGCCTTCCGACGTCAATGAAGCCATCATGGGTAACGTCTTGGCGGCCGGCGAGGGTCAAGCGCCGGCCCGTCAGGCGGCGCTGTTCGCCGGACTGCCCGAGTCGGTCGAATGCATGACCATCAACAAGGTCTGCGGTTCCGGGCTCAAGGCCGTGATGCTGGCCGCGCAGGCGATCGAACTCGGCCACGCCACGACGATCGTCGCCGGCGGCATGGAGAGCATGTCGAATGTACCGTACCTGCTCGAGAAGGCCCGCACCGGATATCGAATGGGGCATGGCCAGGTGATCGATGGCATGGTGAAGGACGGTCTGTGGGACGTCTACAACGATTATCACATGGGGAACGCGGCGGAGCTCTGCGCAAAGGAATGCCAGATCCCGCGCGAAGCGCAGGACGCATTCGCCGTCGAAAGCTACAAGCGCGCGCAGACAGCGTGGAAGGAGGGACGATTCGCCGACGAGGTTGTCCCTGTCGTCATCGAAGGAAGGAAAGGCGCGGAGACCGTGGCGCAGGATGAAGAACCGTTCAAGACCGATTTTGACAAGATCCCGAAACTGAAGCCGGCATTCATAAAGGACGGCACGGTGACAGCCGCGAACGCCTCGAAGATCAACGACGGCGCCGCGGCGCTCGTCGTCATGTCGGCCGATGAGGCGAAGAAGCGTGGTCTGAAGCCTCTGGCGAAGATCGAAGCCTACGCGGCCTTTGCCAAGAAGCCCGAATGGTTCACGACCGCTCCGGCGGATGTCATCCAGAAGGTCCTGGCCCGCGCCGGCAAGACGGTGAGCGATATCGACCTCTTTGAAGTGAACGAGGCGTTTGCGGTGGTGGCGTTGGCTGTGAATCAAGCCGCGAAGCTCGACCCTGCCAGAGTGAACGTCAACGGAGGCGCGGTGGCGCTCGGTCACCCGATCGGTGCCAGCGGCGCGCGCATTCTGGTGACCCTCTTGTCAGCGATGAAGCAACGCGACGTCCGTACGGGCATGGCCGCCATCTGCATCGGCGGCGGCGAAGCGTGCGGTCTTCTTGTCGAACGGATCTCATGATCGTTACACCGGAGCGTACCATGTCCAGCATCGATCGCGTCACCGTCATCGGTTCCGGAACGATGGGGAACGGCATTGCCCACGTCTTCGCGCAGTACGGCCACGAGGTCGCGCTCTGCGACGTGAAGCAGGAATTCCTCGACCGGGCCCTTGCGACCATCGGCGGAAACCTCGACCGCCAGATCAAGAAGGGGTCGGTCACCGAAGACCAGAAGAAGGCGATCCTGGGGAGGATCACCGCCACGACCGACCTCGCCACCGCTGTCAAGGGTGCCGGACTCGTGGTCGAGGCCATCACGGAACAAGTCGAGGCAAAGAAAGGCCTCTATCGAGAGCTCGACCGCTTGACGCCGTCGGAGGTCATTCTCGCCAGTAATACGTCTTCCATCTCCATCACCGAACTGGCCGCCGTGACGAAGCGACCCGACAATGTGATCGGGATGCACTTCATGAATCCGGTGCCGGTCATGAAGCTCGTCGAGATCATTCGCGGGCTTTCAACCTCCGATGCCACCTATGCGACCGTCCGCGACCTGACGGCGAAGCTCGAAAAGACGCCGGTCGAGGTGCGCGATTATCCGGGATTTGTATCGAACCGGGTCCTTCTACCCATGCTCAACGAGGCGATGTTCTGCGTGATGGAAGGAGTCGCCACCCCTGAGGCGATCGACACCGTGATGAAGCTGGGGATGAACCATCCGATGGGACCTTTGCAACTGGCCGACTTCATCGGACTGGACGTCTGCCTCTCCATCATGGAGGTCCTGCATGATGGGCTGGGCGACAGCAAGTACCGGCCGTGTCCGTTGCTCAAAAAAATGGTGGCCGCCGGACATCTCGGAAAGAAATCGGGCAAAGGATTCTACGAATACGCAAAGTGACGCCGCGGCGTGCGCGGCGCACACCAGGGAACCCTCTTACGACCGATCGCCCCCATGGAGCCCATCCTCAACGAGACCCATCTGATGATCCGGGAGACCGCCCGGAAGTTCGCCGAAGACGTTCTCGCTCCGACGGCGGATGAGCGGGACGAGCGTGAACTGTTCCCGACCGAGGCCGTCAAGCAAATGGGCGAGCTTGGCTTCATGGGAATGATGATCTCCGAGAAGTACGGCGGAGCCGGGCTTGACACGATGTCGTACGTGCTGGCCATGGAGGAGATCTCGAAGGTCGATGCTTCGGCCGGCGTGATCATGTCGGTCAACAACTCGCTCGTCACATGGGGACTCGAAGCGTTCGGGACGGAAGAGCAAAAGCAGAAGTACTTGATCGATCTGGCCAGCGGTCAGAAGCTGGGTGCCTTCGCCCTTTCGGAGCCCGAGGCGGGCAGCGACGCGACCAATCAACGCACGACAGCGACGAAAGATGGCGATCAGTACATTCTCAACGGAACGAAGAACTGGATCACGAACGGCTCGACGGCCGACGTTGTGCTGGTGATGGCCGCGACGGACCGCAGCAAGGGAGCCAAGGGGATCTCAGCCTTCATCGTCGAGAAAGGGATGCCCGGCTTCACGGTCGGCAAGAAGGAGCGCAAGCTGGGGATCCGCAGCTCCGACACGGTGACGCTGAACTTTCAGGACGTCCGGGTGCCGGCGGCCAATCGGATCGGCGAAGAGGGGTTCGGGATCAAGTTTGCCCTGAAAACGCTCGACGGCGGCAGGATCGGCATCGCAGCGCAGGCGCTCGGCATCGCCCAGGCCTCGCTCGAGGCATCGATCGCCTACAGCAAGGAGCGGAAGGCGTTCGACCAGCCGATCGCCCATCTGCAGGCCATCCAATTCAAGATCGCCGACATGGCGACCGAGATCCAGGCCTCGCGCATGCTGCTGTGGGAAGCGGCGCGTCTCAAGGATCGCCAGGAGCCGTACGGGACCGCGGCGGCGATGGCCAAGCTGTACGCCTCGCGGACGGCGGTCAAGGCGGCCCTCGAGGCGATCCAGATCCACGGCGGCTACGGCTACGTGCGCGAATACAAGGTCGAGCGGTACTTGCGCGACGCAAAGATCACGGAGATCTACGAGGGGACGTCTGAGATCCAGCGGATCGTCATCGCCCGGTCGCTGCTGACGCCATGATCACGGTGTACGGGAATCACACGACAGAGGCAGCCTGCGGGCTGCCTCGTTCGTTGTGTGAGGGGCGGACGTTGTTCCTCAACAGCCGTCGACGGTCGAAGAGCTTTCTTCGGAGAGATATCGAACAAAACGGTTGTTCCGGTCGACCAGAACATTGCGGGGGGCCGGAGGACGGTCGGACACTTCGAAGGCCATGATGATGATCTCATCTCCGCGGTGAATGAGGTGCGCGGCCGCTCCATTCATCTCGATCGCTCCGGAATCGCGCGGTCCTTTGATGACGTAGGTCTCAAGCCGATGGCCGTTCGTATTGTCGACGACGAGCACGCGTTCGTGCTCGGCCAGGTCGGCCTTCTCCATCAAGGCTTCGTCGATCGTGATGGAGCCGACGTAATGCAGGTCGGCGTTGGTGACGATGGCCTTGTGGATTTTTGATCGAAGAAAGATTCGCATGGGATCTCCGGGAAAGAAACGTACGCAGGGATGTTCGAACCTTCAAACGGAATCATCGCCGGGGCAGGTCAGTTGTTTTTCGGGTGAGCAATTGGTACCATCCAAGACAATTGCCCGTGTTCGATCGGTGTTTCCTGACATGACGCTCATCACCTGACAAGGAGTCGCATTGTGAGTCGCCCGGTGGCTGTTGCTTTGGCGGTGCTCGGCATCGTCGTTCTGTTGGCGGTCGGCCTTGTAGGATGGGGGATCTCGGTCTACAACGGGCTTGTGACCTCCGAAGAGGCGGTCAAGAGCGCCTGGTCTCAGGTCGAGAACCAGTATCAACGCCGTTTCGACCTCGTTCCCAACCTGGTCGAGACGGTCAAGGGATTCGCCAAGCAGGAACGAGAGGTCTTGGAGAATGTCACGGCCGCCCGTGCCAGTGTCGGCCGGTTGACCGTCACGCCTGAAGTGCTCCGCGATCCGCAGGCATTTGCCCGCTTCCAGCAGGCGCAGGATGGCCTCTCGCAGGCCTTGTCGCGACTGCTTGTGATCACCGAGAACTATCCGAACCTCAAGTCGGACCAGAACTTTCTCTCGCTGCAATCGCAGCTGGAGGGGACGGAGAATCGCATTGCGGTCGAACGGCGCCGGTACACGGAGGTGGTGCAGGAGTACAACACGCGACTGCGCCGGTTCCCGGCTTCCGTCGTCGCCGGCATCGGCGGATTCGTTCCTATGGCCTACTTTGAGGCGTCCGCGGCCGCCGAACAGGCCCCCCAGGTGAAGTTCTGATGCGTGCGCTCGTCGCCATCGTTTTCATGACGATCGCGCCGGCGTTCGTCGTTGCGCAAGGGGACTCTCTGCCCAGGCTCGACCAGCGCGTCAATGACCACACGAACACCCTGTCGTACGCAGAGTGGCGTTCCCTTGAGAGCGAACTCAAGGCGTTCGAAGACACGACGTCAAACCAGGTCGCCATTCTGATGGTCGAAACGGCCGGTGAGCGTGGGGTCGAGGACCTTGCGAACCGAGTGTTCGAGCAAGCGCGTCTCGGCCAACGGGACAGGAACAACGGCGTCCTGATCCTGGTGGCGCTCAACGATCGTGCGGTCCGGATCGAGGTCGGATATGGACTCGAAGGCGTTCTGACCGACGCGCTTTGCCGGCAGATCATTGAGCAGGAGGTGCTTCCGAGGTTCCGTCAAGGCCAATACTACGGCGGACTGATCGCCGGCGTCTATGCCATCGCGGGCGCGGTGGCCGGGGAGTACACGGTCGACCGCCGCGGTCAAGAGGCCCCGTTGCTTGGCCTGGTCCTGTTCGTTGCCTTCGTGCTCTTCATGACCCTTGTCGTCCGTCCCATGTTGCAGTCCCGACGGCGTCTGATCCTGACGTCGCGCGGCCATCACTACTACGGAGGGTGGGGGTGGCCAGGCTCATTCGGAGGCGGAGGCGGTTTCAGCGGTGGCGGATTCGGAGGGGGTGGATTTGGAGGATTCAGCGGCGGTGGAGGACTGTCGGGTGGCGGTGGAGCGACAGGTCGATGGTGAGTCAGAAGGCAACGGCGTTGCCAAACAGCGAATCGTGGTCGCTGGGGTGAGGGTATGCTCGTCGTGATGAAGGCCGATGCGACGCCGCAGGACGTCGATCGGGTGCAAGAGAAGATCCGGCAGCTCGGCCTTGTGCCGCACAAGATCCCGGGCGCTGAGCGCGTCGCGATCGGCATCACGGGCAATCGAGGCGGGCTCGACCCCGACCTGTTCCAGTCGATGACGGGGGTACTCGAGGCCGTTCGTGTCTCGAAACCCTTCAAGCTCGTCAGTCGCGAAGTGAAGCCGGAGGATACCGTCATTCCGTTCGGCACGTCGTCGATCGGAGGTACGGAGCTGGCGATCATTGCCGGCCCGTGCTCCGTGGAGAGCCGCGAGCAGATCATCGAAACGGCCGAGATGCTGGCCGAAACGGGTGTGCGCTTTCTTCGAGGAGGGGCCTTCAAGCCCCGCACCTCGCCCTATGCCTTCCAAGGTCTCAAGCTGGCAGGTCTCGAATACCTGCGCGAGGCGGCCGACCGGACGGGTATGAGGGTCGTGACCGAAGTGAAAGACACGGAGACGCTCCCAGACGTTCTTGCGGCGTCGGACATTCTGCAGGTCGGCGCGCGCAACATGTACAATTTCTCTCTGCTGGAGCGGTTGGGGGATGAGCGAAAGCCGGTCCTGCTCAAACGGTCGTTCGCCGCGACGATCGAGGAATGGCTCATGGCGGCGGAGTACCTGGCCTCGCGCGGCAACTATCAGGTGATGCTTTGCGAGCGCGGGATCCGTACGTTCGAGCCGTCGACCCGGAATACGCTCGACCTGAATGCAGTGCCCCTGCTGAAGAAGCTTTCGCATCTGCCGGTGCTGGTGGACCCGAGCCATGGAACCGGACGTTGGGACCTGATCGTGCCGATGGCTCAAGCGGCCGTGGTTGCAGGGGCGGATGGATTGATGGTGGAAGTCCATCTCGACCCCTCCTCGGCGCTTTCCGACGGCTATCAGTCGCTGCGTCCCGAGACATTTCGCGACCTCATGAATCGACTCAGGACGTTGGCCCCGTTCGTCCAGCGCCATCTCCCGGCGCCCGACATGCTCCCGCGAAATTGACATGGGCGACCCGCGGAACATCCATATCCTGCTGGTTGAAGACGAGCCCGAGACAGCGCGCCTCGTCGAGATGGTCCTCGCCCGAGCGGAAGTGGCAACGTTCTCTGTAACGACCGTCGGGACCAGTGCCTCTGCGATCGAAGCGGTCCGCGCGTGGCGCGACATTGACCTGATCTTGATGGATTATCACCTTCCGGACCAGGATGGGTTGACGACCGCCGGACAACTGCTGGCCCAAGGCTGCACGGCGGCGATCATCTTTCTAACCGTTCACCGCGATATGCAACTGGTCCGTGAGGTGATGAAGCTGGGTGTCAGGGAATTCCTGACCAAAGAGGAGATCGAGGGGCATGTGTTCCCGCAGACGCTGGTTGCGATCCACGAGCGGAACATCCTGGCCCGCGAATTCGAAGAATTGGAATTCCGGCGGCATCGGCTCGAAGCGATGCAGGAAATGGTCGTCGGTATCACGCGGGAGATCTCGGCGCCGTTGTCTGCCATGCGAGAGATCGTAAGCACGCTGAAGGGTCGCCCGATGGACGAAAAGGCGGAGAGATACCTGGACCTTATGCGTGAGAACCTGGAACGAATCGAACTCAAGATGGAGAAGCTCAAGAATCTCCGCGAGGACAAGACGGTCCAGTACATCAAAGATATCAGGATGATCGACCTCTCCTGAATCTTCGGCGACCGTATCAGTGATGAATCTACTAAAACCACTTCTTCGCGCCTCCGACCTGGAGGCCGTGGCCTCCGCGGTTGCGGCGGCTGAAGCCCGCACCGGCGGCGAGATCCGCGTCGAGGTCCGACAGCGGCGCTCGAGGGCCGAACGTTCGCTTTCGATCGAGCAGATCGCACGGCGCGAGTTTGTGGCGTTGGGAATGACGGCGACCCGGGACCGCAGCGGTGTGTTGCTGTTTCTTCTTCTCGAAGACCGTGAGCTCTGCATCCTGGCAGACGACGGCATCCACGAAAAGGTCGACCCCGACACGTGGACCCGCATCGCGGGGAAGCTGTCGGACCGCTTGGCTCGCGCGCAGTTGGTCGACGGCCTTGTCGATGCGGTCCGTGAGGTCGGCGATGTGCTTGCGCGTCACGTGCCTCGGCGCTCCGACGACCGGAATGAACTCCCCAACGTTGTCGTTCAGAGGTGAATTGGGATGCCGGTCCATGGTACGATCGCTCTGGCTCAGGTCGATGTGCGTCTGGGAGACCTGAAGCACAACCTCGACCACCACGTCGCGAAGGTCGAAGAAGCGCTCAGGCTCGGCGCCGGGATCGTGGTCTTTCCTGAGCTCAGCCTCACGGGATACACGCTCCGCGACCTTGCGGGGGAGCTGGCGCTCGACCCCATCACAGACATCCGGCTCGAGGTTCTTCGCTCGCTCAGTCGCCAGGTCACCATCATCGTCGGTCTTGTCGAAGCGGGCGCCGACCGCGGCGTCTACAATTCGGCCGTGTGCTTTGAAGACGGGTCCGTTCGACATATCCACCGGAAGGTCTACCTGCCGACATACGGCATGTTCGAGGAGGGCCGCTACTTCTCCTCCGGCCGGCGTGTGGAAGCGTTCGACACCCGGGTCGGCCGGATCGGCATGCTGATCTGCGAGGACCTGTGGCATGTGTCGCTTCCGTACTTGCTGGCGATGGATCGGGCCGACGTTCTCGTGTCGCTGACCGCCAGTCCAACGCGGCTGGGAGGGGTGGGCACCGAACTCGACCAGCGTCGCGTCAATCATGACCATCATCGCACCTACGCGCGGTTATTGAGTCTGTACTCGGTGTTCATCAATCGGGTCGGCATCGAAGATGGCGTCGGATTCTGGGGCGGGTCGGCTGTGATGGACCCATCGGGTCAGACCGTTGTCGCTTCAACGTCGTCGGAGGAAGCGTTGCTCACGGCCGAGCTCGACGAAGGAGCCATCCGCCGCGCACGCCGAGGCTCACGACATCTGCTGGACGAACGTCCTGAGATCGTCCTGCAGAATCTGGAACGCATCCGCCGCACGTGGTGACCCACCTTCAGCCGCTTCATTGATAGTCCTCCGGTTTTTTGGTACCTTATTATTTCACGCGCTCAGCGCTGTACTGTGTCGGTCATGCCGAATCCGCTCCGGACCTATTCCGCCGTTGGATGCCCGCATGGTGTCGGGCGTCGTGCCGTTCTGTATTCGCTGGCGATCCTTGCGACGGCTTCGGCGCTCCTAAGTACCGTCTTCGCGCAGGGCGCCGGTGTGCCGACGTTGCGCGAGCGTTCATCGTTCGTTGCACGTCAGGTGTTCGCGGCCGTCGGCCATCGAATGGTGGACCCGGTGCGCTTGGAGGTGCTGAATGACTCGACCGACGCAATCCTGGGCGGATGTACCGAGGTCCTGACGGAAGCGGGCCACGATGTTCGACGGGAGCCTTCGCCGGCAGGGGTTGGAACTGTTTGGACGGTACGACGTTTCACGTCGGCGGAGGATGGACATGAGGGATTGGACGTGCGGGTCGAGCAATGGCCGGAACGTTCCGTCATCTACAGTCGTCTCTGGTTGGCTGGGGAGGGCCTCGCAGGCGAAGATGCGGACGGTCTGATCGAGAGGGTGGTTGTTCCGCTTGCAGTCGGCGCCGCGGCGGCCTTGATCGTCTATCTCTTCTTCACGGTGCGAAGTTGATCGGCAGTTGGCGGACTCTGGCGGTCGCCTGGATGTGCGCGGCTCCTCTCGCCATGGCGCAGGAAGACGCGAACGCGGTCGACTTGCTCGCGTTCGGAGACGTCAACCTTGGCCGCACAGTCGGACAGCGCATCCTGCAGGGGGACACGCTCACAGCGTTCCGGAACATGATGGATCGGTTGCGGGCGGCTGATGTCGTCTTCCTGAATTTGGAAAGCCCTTTGTCCGATCAGAACGGGGAAACGGTCCATCCTCGGAATAACTTGATCTTCACCGGACCTCCGGCGGGTGCCGATGCCCTTGCAATGGCGGGCGTGGACGTCGTTTCGACGGCGAACAATCACGCCTTCGATTATGGGATCCGGGGGATCCGTGAGACGATCAAGAATCTCGATCGGGTCGGTATCGCTTGGACGGGAACCAGCGCCGAGTCGACGCGGGAATTCCAGCCCGCGATCGTCGAGCGCGATTCGATCCGTATCGGATTTGTCGCCTTTACCGAGTTCGTGAATTCCCCGGTCGGCTGGCAGGGATACGTGGCCGTGTTCGACAGCGCTTTCGTGGCCAGAGCGATTCAGCGTCTAAGGTCCCACGTGGATATCGTCGTAGCCAGCTATCACGGAGGCGGTGAATACGGACGCCAGCTGAGTCATCGCAGTCGGGCACACATCCGATGGCTTGCCGAATGCGGCGCGGACATCGTTCTCGGACACCATCCGCATGTTCCATACGGCATAGAGCAGTGGCTGGGCCGATGGGTGGCATGGTCGCTCGGCAATTTCGTTTTCGGCCAGCCGCAGCACTACTGGACGCAGGTCGGGCTGGCAGCGTCATTTTCGCTCCGCAGGACCGGGCGCTCGGTCCGTGTGGGCGACCCGGTGCTGATACCATTCCGGGCCGGAATGCAGCCAACGTGGGACCTCTCGTCGGCCGACCAAGACAGCGTGTGGCATCGCATCACCGACCGTTCACCTCTGCATTATCGACGTCAATCAGGCCTTATTCATGTCTCCTCGGACTCTTCACCATAATCTGGCTTTCGTGATGGCGATCCTGTTCGGCTTCGTCGGCTGTGCTACGGACGAAGCCGCGTTGCCTCTCTCGGCCGAACAGCGATTCAAGCTCGGCATGGGCTTCTTTCGGGAGGGTGACTATCTCGAGGCCATCGAGGAGTTTAAGGTCGTCACGATCCAGTTCGGCGGCACGCAGTGGGCAGACGACGCGCAGTACTACATGGCCGAAGCTCGCTACCTGCGTGAAGAGTACATCCTGGCGGCCTACGAGTACGACGTGCTTGTGCGATCGATGCCGACGAGCGAATACCTTCGGATGGCGAGATTCCGGAAGGCCAGCTGCTATGATCTGTCGTCACCGGGTGTGGCGCTCGACCAAGAAAACACGCGCAAGGCCATCGATGAATACCAGACGTTCCTGGAGTACCATGCCGCGGACACGCTGGCTCCGGTCGCTGACCGCCGGATCCGGGAATTGACCGCAAAGCTGGCGGAGAAGGAATTCAACAACGGTATCATCTACCTGAAAATGAGCTACAACAAAGCGGCCACGTACTACTTCGACCTTGTCCTCGAGCGCTATCATGACACGCCGTTCGCCGAGCCGGCCCATGTCCGGAAGGCAGAGGCCCTCATCAATCGCAAGCGCTATGACGAAGCGATCCAGGAACTGAACCGGTTCTTCAGCCGCTATCCGGCCAGCTCGCTGAACGCCGAAGCGCAACAATTGTTGCAGGCAGCCCGCGAGGCGAAGGACATGAAGCCCCCGACGACTGCGCGCACCACCCAGGGAGGCTCGTGATATGCCACGGAAGCCGTTAGCCCCCAAGCCCGTACGATCATCGCACGTTGAGATGACCGAAATGGTCCTGCCGAACGATACGAACCGGCTCGGCAATCTCCTCGGCGGTCGCCTCATGCATTGGCTCGACATCGCCGCGGCCATCGCGGCCTGGCGGCACACGAACCGCATTTGCGTCACGGCGTCGATCGATGAGCTGAATTTCATCCATCCGATCAAGGAGGGCGAGGTGGTGATCCTCAAGGCCTCAGTCAACCGCGCCTTCCACACCTCCGTCGAGGTCGGCGTCAAGGTCATGAAGGAGAACCCCGCTACGGGCGAGCGAAAGCATACGAATACCGCGTACCTGACGTTCGTCGCGCTCGATGACGACGGACGGCCCACGGCCGTTCCGCCCGTACGCCCATCGACCTCGGAGGAACGTCGGCGGTATCGCGACGCGGCTCGCCGGCGCCGACTGCGATTGCTCCACCGCAAGCGCTTCTAGAGACGCTGACGGGCGCCATCATCCGATGTGCCGACCGACCGAATCCAAACGCCTACGCCTCATGGCGGCGGTGCTCCTTTCGCTCCTGAGCCCTCCCGCGTGCGGTCAGACGTGGAGTTCCGCCGTTTCCGAGATGCGGCTCATCGACCTTCCCGAAGTCGTTGACCGTGGCCTCGCAGTCCCTACAGGCTCGATCGACAGTACGGCCCTTCTCTTCTGGAGTGCGAGCCAAGGAAGGCTCGTGCTCACAACCAGCGACTCGGCTCGCCGCGCCTGGCACGCCCGAGCGTTCAGCGTCGCGGTTCCCTTCCGAGACCTTCATGTCCACGACCTCGACGGCGACGGCAGAACCGAGTTGCTCTTGGTCGATCCGCCGGGCCGCGCCATCCGCATCGTCGCCTCATGGACATCCCAAGAGACCCTCCGCGTTTCGTCGGTGATCGGTACGCCGGTCACGCCCTCTCGCATGATCGTCTCCGACGTGACGAACGACCGCCTGCCGGACATCATCGTCTTCGACGAGAACGACCCGGGTCTGCGGTTGATCATCAACCGGGGTGCCGGACGGTGGCAGGGTGGGCGGTCCATCGCTCCGGACCTGCCGACGAGGGAAGCGGCGGTGGCCTTCCTGAACAACGATGAGATCCCCGACCTCATCGCATATGACTGGGTCCGCAGTGAGTTCCATACGTTGTATGGCGTCGGTAGCGGACGCTTTCTTGGGCAGGGGGTCTTTCGGTCAGAGGCGAATGTCGACCGCATCCTTTTGGCAGAACCGCGCTTCGATGAGCCTGTGCGCTTCCTCACCGTCGACCAGGCGGCCGGCGTGGTTGCGTACTGGTCGATCGACGAGGCCGGCGAACTCGCCGAACGCCACCGGACGACCGTCGAAGGCGTCATTCGGTCGGCTGCCGTGACGTCATCGATGGCCGGCGCCGCCGCTGAATTCTCACTCCTGCTGACGGGGGGACATTCGGTCCGCATCGAAGGGCCTTTGCTTACGGGCGACCCCCTTGTGCTGACGGCCGTTGGGGTGCCGGAGCGCTCGGGCTGGGCGTTTCCGCTCCGACGGCCCGACCGCAAACCGGCCGACCTGGTGGTGATCGCGCCGGACCAGCTTACCGCTGCATTGCTCATTCGATCCCGCGATCCGGACCTTACGGCAGACAGTTCCTGGTGGAGCGCCGGGGTCCGTCCGGAAGCCGTCGAGGCATCAGACCTCGACGGCGATGGTCGGCCGGAACTCATCGTCGCGGGACGTGGCAGCCGCCGGCTTGACATCCTCTGGAGCCAGAAGTTGAGCGACGAAACGACCGCCGTTGAAGTGGGTCCCGACGCAGCCACCGTCAGCGCGAGGCGATTGGATAGCGCGCGGGTCCGCTTTGTGACAACGCATCCGGGGGCGAGAGCTGTGGCCATCCATGATCTTGACCGCGCCGACCAGTCGATCACCACGACCACGCTCCCCGTGCAGGGGTCGCCCGAATGGGCTGGTGAGATCTTTGGAGAGCGGGCTGATCTGGCCGTTCTGCACAGTACGGCCGGCGACCTGGATGTTTCGCTGTTTGAACCCATTAGGCCGGAAACGTACTTAGAGCACACGCTAGGCCTTTCGTCTCCTTCGAAGCTGCTCGGAGCCCTGCTCAGCGATGAGGACTGCGATGGTCGCGCCGATCTCGTTATGGTCTATCGACCGGACGACACCAGCAATGTGGCCGTGGGGTTGGCCTACGGAGACTCGACGATGAGTATGCGCAGGCGTTCGATGCTCCAGGAATTTCCCTTTCGAGAGGCCCATCGCGCTTGGATCTGGAATGGACGGCTGGACGGTGACTCGCTGAACGACATTCTCGTCGTGTTTCCACGAACCCACCAGGCGATGTACGTGCTCTCCGGCCGTCCCGACAGCATGCTGGCTCCTCCCACGCTTGTCGATTCAGCCGTCCGGATCCCCTCACGCGGCTCGATCAAGATCGCGGATCTGGATGGTGACGCGATCCCTGACATTGTGGCGCATGTACCGATGAGAGGCGGCGTGGGATGGTGGAGGGGGAGTGACTCAACGGGCTTCGGTCCTTGGTCGCTGCTGATCTCGGCTCGCGATGTGGGGGGTATTGAGGTGGCCGACGTTACGGGCGATGGCAAGAATGACGTGATCCTCAGCCGCCCGACGTGGGGCGCTGTCGCCATCTACCATGGTGCAGCCCTCCTCAGACGCGGTCCGATTCCGGAGGCACCATGAAGATCGCTCGTGCGGTCGTACCGGGACTTGTGATGCTTGCGGCGGGGGGCGGGCTGACGGCACAGGTCAATGGGCCGGACGATCTTCGCACGCTGGTACGGTCCTCGATCTCCGCGTCGGCCGACGGTTCCAATGGCAAGTGCGGTACGGCCTTCCGTATGGCGTGGCGCGCAGAACACTTGTCGGGACGCTCCGGCGCAGATGCTGTCTGGGATGACCGCCCCGTGCGGCAACGCTCCCGTCTCTCTCCATCAGGACGATTCCGGGTCCATTATGATACGACCGGCATTCATGAGCCCGCCCTGCTCAACGGCCTAGGAATACGCATTGCCGGGACAGCGAACGCATACGCAGATTCGACGGTCAGGATCTTCGACCGTGTGTGGGAGCAGATCGTCAGCGTGCTCGGGTATGAATCCCCGCCGGCCGATACCGGAGGAGGCGATGCCGCCTACGATGTGTACCTCTCTGACCTGCCGCCTGAATGGTTCGGCCAAACGGTCTTTGAAGAACCGATTCCAGGCCTCACCGGACCGACCCGATGGCGCACCTATATGGAGATCGACAATGATTTTGCAGGTCTGCGGACGCCCGGGATCGCCGGACTGCGGATCACGGCGGCTCACGAGTACTTTCACGCTGTTCAGGTCGGGGCCTACGGCGTCTGGGATGACGATGATTTCTATTTCTATGAACTGACCTCGGTGTGGATGGAGACGGCGCTTGAATCCGACATCGAAGACTACCTGTTCGACCTGCCGAAGTACTTCTCGGATTTCTCAGGATTGAGCTTGGCCGTGTTCAATGCCTCCTATCGCGGCTACGAACGTTCCGTCTTCGCGTTGTTCCTCGAAGAACGCTTCGGGCGCGACGCGTTGCTGGACGTCTGGCGTTCTCTCAGGTCCAGACGCGTGCTGCCGGCGCTGGACCACGCCTTGGAGACGAGAGGAACGGGATTGAGGAGCGCCTTCAGAGAATTCGCGCTCTGGAACCATCGCACCCATGACAGGGCGGCGGGAGCCGTCACGTACCGGCAGGCGGGTCGATTCCCCCGCATGTCGCCGTCGGCAGCCATGTCGTGGACTCCTCCGGCGGTAAGACTTGGGGCGACGGCAGGGCCGATGTCGCACGCAACGCTCGACCTTGGGCTAACGTCTGATACGCTTTCGACGATCGTCGTCAACACGGACTTCATTGCGGCGTCGCGCGGATCGCTCGATCCCCAGGCGATCTCCTTAAGCGTCTCGAATACCGCCCCTGATGGCGGCGGCCAGCAGGTTGGAGGGCTGTGGTTCTCCATCTCCGTGCCGTTCGCCGATGAATGGTCCCACGAGGTGGTCAGCGCCGTCGGCCGCGCTGCCGTGCCCCTTGCCAATGATCGGCCATGGCCCTCGCCGTGGAACCTTTCGGACGATGCTGATCTCGTGATCCCCGTCGGGTCTACGGATGCGCCCGAGACGGTTGCCTTCGTCTCCGCCGGACAGACCGTGGTACCAGTGGAGCGTTGGAATCTGGAGACGCAGAGGGCGACCCGGGTGGCCCGCATCCCGGTCGGGCCGATGCGCGACCGGTTGTCAAGCGGCGTCTATGTCGTCCTCCTGCGGCGGGGGACGGCACAACAGCTTTGGAAGATTGCGGTGGTCCGATGACGCCCGCACGTCTCTCGATCAGCGCTGTGCACAAGCGCTACAATCGGCGTACGATCTTTCGGGACATCGCGGTCGAGATCTCCGCCCCCGGCTCGCTGGCGATCGTCGGACGGAATGGAGCGGGCAAATCAACGCTGGCCAAGATCATCGCAGGCGTTTTGGCGCCGACATCGGGAAGCGTACGGCTTGACGTGAACGGAGCGGAGGTGAAGCGGGAGGATCGCCATCGATCGATCGGGTTTGTCTCCCCGTACCTGACGATGTATGACGAATTCACGGCTGTCGAAAACGTCGTGATCCTGGAATCAATGCGGACAGGTCGCGCTCCCGCGGTAGCAGAGGTCGAGTCGCTCCTCGGGGAGGTCGGGTTGGCGGCGCGTCGCCATGATCGCGTCGGAACATTCTCGTCGGGCATGAAGCAGCGCGTCAAGTACGCGACCGCCCTCATCCATCGGCCGCCATTGCTGATCTTGGACGAGCCGACGGCCAACCTTGACGACGAAGGGACGGCCTTCGTTCACCGCGTCGTCGAAAGACAGCGTGAATCGGGCATCGTCGTGGTGGCAACGAACGAAGCCTCGGAAGCGGCGTGGTGCTCGTCGCGGATCGAGCTGGGGACGCGTTGATGCGCTTGCCTTTAGGGCACATTTTCCCAATCTTGCGAAGGTCATGACGGATCTGGCTCGCATTGCAGCGGTCGTTCGAAAGGACATCCATTCTGAATTGCGGAACCGCTATTCGATCAATGCACTGGCCATGTTTGTCGTGACCGCTGTAGCGACGATCATGTTTGCGCTACGTTCTGAAACGCCCGGACCGGCGCCCCTTTCGGGCATGTATTGGGTGGTCGTCTTCTTTTCGGCCATGTCGGGCTTGGCTCGGGTCTTCGTCAGCGAGGAGGAGCGTGGTACGACGCTGACCCTGCAGTTGACGACCTCTTCCGGCGTGCTGTTTGCGGGCAAGCTTCTCGTCAACCTGGTGCTGACGCTTCTGCTGACGACGGCGGTGACGGCTCTTTACCTTGTAGCATTTCCCACCTTCGAGGTCCGGACGCCGGAGACGTTTGTGCTTACCGTACTCTTCGGCAGCGTCGGCTTCGCGTCGGCAGCAACGATCCTGGCAGCGATCATCGCCAAGGCAAACTCACGGGGCACCCTGTATCCCGTGCTGGCGTTCCCGATCCTGATCCCGTTGCTCATGACGGTGATGAATGCGACGGAGCGAGCGCTGGAAGGGGAGCCGCTTGCGGCCGCCGCCGGAGACCTGCAGGTCCTGGTCGGTTATTGCCTCATGATGATCGCCGGCTCGTTCCTTCTCTTCGACTTCGTTTGGAGTGAATAGATCATGACGTGGGTCCGTCTGGGTTCGATCTTTCTGATCACGATCACGCTGGTGGCCGGGATCCTTGTGCCGATGGTCCCGTCGCCTCAGGGCTTGTTCGAGTTTCCGCTCATACCCGGATTGGAGCAGAAGGCCCGAAACATCTTCTTTCATGTCCCTTCGGCTTGGACGACGGTCGTGGCCTTCCTGGTATCGCTGTGGCACGGAGCCCGGTATCTGCGGTCGAGGGACATCGACCATGATCTGGCGTCGGAGGCCGCGGCAGGCCTGGGCTTCATGTTCTGCGTTCTTGCAACCGTGACGGGAGCTCTCTGGGCGAAGTTCAACTGGGGCTCGTTCTGGAATTGGGATCCGCGACAGACGTCGATCTTCATCCTGTTGCTGATCTATGGAGCGTATTTCGCGCTCAGGTCCGCGGTCGAGGTCGAGGAGACGCGGGCCCGCCTTTCGGCCGTTTACGCCATTCTGGCGGGCCTGACGGTCCCGTTCTTCATCTTTGTTCTGCCGCGGCTCGTCGGCGGCCTGCATCCGGGGGCCGCAGGCGACCCCGACGGGGCCGGTCCTGTCGTCAACTTCAAGATGTCGGGACCGATGTTCATCGTCTTTTTCTCCGGCCTGATCGGCTTCAATCTGCTGTTCGTCTGGATGTTCCAGCTCCGTCTTCGAGCCGCACGGCTGGCGTATCGACGAGCCATACACGAAGGATGACCTATGTTGGAGTACCTTGCTGAGCATCAGATGTATATCGTCCTGGGTGTCGTTTTGATCACCTGGGCCGGTATCGTATGGTATTTGTACACCCTCGACCGACGATTGAAGCGGTTGGAGGACGGATCACGAACTGGATCGTAAGGAACATTCCGGCGTCTCTGAAGGTCCGCCGGTCGGCTTGAACATCAGGGGATCAATGAGCGTATGAACGTCAAGGTCGTTGCAGGGTTGGTTGTCATCGTGGCGGGCGTAGTCCTCAGCGCGGTGAATTTCATCGATTCGAACGTTGAGTACGGCGATTTTGCCGAAGCCCAGCGCATCGGCAAGAAGATCCAGGTCAAGGGCGAGTGGGTCCGCGATCAGGAGAGCTACTTCGATGCCGAGAAGGCACAGTTCGTGTTCTACATGAAGGACGACGCTGGTCAGGTTCGCAAGGTCGTGCTCGAAGGCGCCAAGCCGAACAACTTTGAGCTGGCAACGAGCGTCGTGGCCAAAGGCAGGATCGACGGCGAGACGTTCCACGCCAGCGAGGTGTTGACGAAATGTCCGTCGAAGTATGAAGGGGACTCTGCTTCGGTGCAGCAGACACTATAGCGTAGCGCAACGCGGGCCTGACCGCGTTCCGGCTATCAAAGGCACAAGAGGCGGCGACGTCGGCTTGTGCCTTTCAGTATCCGGGCGGGGCCCGGCAGCGTGAGCGACATCACCAACTCCCGGATGGAGGGATCATGATCGGCGGCATTCTGGTGAAGGCGGGATTCGCGGCGGCGTTGGCGTCGTCGATCCTCTACTACTTCGTCGTCCGGACATCGCACACCCGGCATCTGCATCTTGCCCGGCTGTCGTATCACGGCGCCGTTCTCAGCCTGGTGGCCGCTTCGGGCGTTCTCCTCAATCTCATACTCACCCACCAGTTCCAATACACGTATGTGTGGAGCTACAGCTCGACGGACCTGCCGTTGTCGCTGCTCATCTCCACCTTCTACGCCGGACAAGAAGGGAGCTTCATGTTGTGGGCTCTCTATACGTCGCTCATCGGCGTGTTCTTGATGTCTTACACGGCGCGCAAGGGCTATGAGGCCGAGGTGATGAGCGTGTTCGGGCTCATTGTCACCTTCCTGATGCTGATGCTGGTCGTCAAGAATCCGTTCGCATACATCTGGGACACCTTTCCGAACGACCTTATCCAATCCGGGCCGATCCCGGCGGGCGTGACGAATGCCGTGGTGCTCGATGCGGCCAAGAACCTGTGGGCACGCTTTCCGACGGAGGGAAAAGGGCTGAATCCTCTCCTCCAGAACTACTGGATGGTGATCCACCCACAGGTGTTGTTCATGGGATTCTCGGCGATGGCCGTACCGTACGCCATGGCGGTTGGCGGACTGTGGAAGCGGGACTATCATTCCTGGATCCGGGTCGCCACACCCTGGGCAGTCTTTGGGGCCATGGTCCTCGGTACCGGCATCATTCTCGGGGGGTACTGGGCGTACGAGACGCTCGGATGGGGCGGCTTCTGGGCATGGGACCCGGTGGAGAACTCCTCGCTCGTTCCCTGGCTCATCTGCGTGGCGACGATCCACACCTCGCTCACGCAACGCAAGAGCGGAGCTTTCGTCCGAACGAACTTCGCCCTCAGCATCCTGGCTTTCGTCGCCGTCGTCTACAGCACGTTCCTGACCCGAAGCGGCATCCTGGGCGACACCTCGGTCCACTCCTTTGTCGACCCTGGCATGTGGGTCTACTGGCTGCTCCTGTCGTGGATGGGCATTTTCATCGTCGTCGGATTCGGCACGCTGATCGTGCGAATGCGCGAGATGCCGAAGGTCCCGGTCGAGCATTCAATGCTCTCACGCGATTTCGCCCTGTTCGTGGGCGCGGCGGCGCTGGTCTTGACATCGCTGTTCGTGCTGGTCGGCACGTCGGCGCCGATCATCACAACGATCGCCAAGGGAAAGGCTTCCGCCGTCGATATCATGTACTATGTCCGGACCAACCTTCCCCTCGGCATTGCCATCACGTTCCTGTCGGGCCTGGGACAGCTCTTGTGGTGGCGCTCGTCACGCATGTCGTCGCTCATGCGGCGTATGGCGTGGCCCGTGGGGCTTGCCGCGGTGATCACTGCGGTCGTGATGCTGCTCGGTTGGGAAGAGCCCCTCATTCTGTTGTTCGTGTTCACCTCCGCCTTCGCCCTATGCGCCAACCTGCAAGTGGGCGCCGAGATCTACCGAGGAAATCCGAAGTACGCCGGCGGCGCGCTGGCGCATGTCGGCATTGCCGTCATGTGCATCGGATTCGTGACGTCGGAGCGGTACGACCAGAAAGCGACGCTTTCGCTGGAGAAACACAAGCCGGTCCAATCGCTCGGCTACACCCTGACCTATACCGGCTACCGCATGGTCGATACGGAAAAGTACGGATTCGTCGTCGAGGTGGAGAAGAATGGGAGGAAGCGGGAGGTCGCGCCCGTTATGTACGTGAGCAATTTCACGCAGAGCATCATGCGGCATCCTGATCTCGTGAACTACCTGACACGGGACCTCTATGTGGCGCCAATGTCGCTCGAAGAGGCCACGACGGGAGCACGCGCTGCGACGATCGAGCTGGAGCGTGGCATCGCGAAGCCGTTCGGCGGGCTCTCGCTGACCTTCCGTTCGTTCGACATGGGAAATGCCAATCGCGACGCGATGATGGAGGGAAAGCCGTTCGAGATCCGCATGATCCTCGACGTGCGGGAGGGGCCGAAGACGTCGCCGCTGTCGCTGCGGATGACCTCCAGGAACGGTTCGGTGGAGTTCCCCGAGACGATGTACACCGACCGGGACGGAAAGACGTATTCATTCCGCATCGGCCGCCTGCGCTCGGAACAGGATGATATGGCGGTCCCCAAGGTGGAAGTCGTGGCGATGGCCCCGGCCGACCTGGCGGCGCCGGGGAAGCCGGAGACACTCGTCATCGAAGCCAGCGTGAAGCCATACATCAACCTGGTCTGGGTCGGCACGGTGACGCTGATCGTCGGCTTTTTGCTCACGATCATCCGTCGCGTTCAAGAGTCACACGTTCTGGAGGAAGCGGAGGTGTGAACGGCAGGTCATCGGTCACGGAAAACAACAAGGGCGGCCCAACGGCCGCCCTTCGTCGTTCTCGGAGCGTCAAGAACGCTCACGCTTCGTCGGGAGGTTCCGGGAGGATCGAGCGATGCAGCTCAGCCATGAGTGCGGCGTTTTCCGGTTGGTCCTCCTGCCGATAGGCATGCTGGAGATTGCGAAGACAACGGGCGATGATCGTCTCGGCCGTACAGGGAGCCTCAAGGATCGACTGCATGGCGGTCGATGCGCCACGTTGCACCATCATGAGATCCCGGTCGCGCAGGAAGCGTCCGCTGTTGAAGGCGTCCACGACGTAGATGCGACCGTCGTGCTCCGCGCGAGCGAGGAAATGGCCGGGAAAATTGACACCGCGGACCTTCAACCCCAGGCGTCCCGCGACGAGAATGTACACGGAGACGAGACTGAGCGGTATGCCCCGCCCTTCCTCGATGACGTACACAAGGTTGGAGTGGAATGGATTGTGGTAGTCCTTTTCGGCTCCCTTCAAGCCCTTCGTTTTGAAGAGGTACGATGCCAGAGCCAACGGATCGGGATGTGAAACGCGTTGAGCGAACGCATCGGCCAGTTGGTCGAGCAAAGGGGTCAATCGAGCAGGGTAGCCGGGGCCGTACTGAAACTCCGCCACGAGCGCCATAGCGCCCTCGAGCCGCGCGTGATCGGTCTCCTCGGCTCGCCACTGAGGCCAGGCGCGCTGAAGCCACTGACGGGCGTGCTGCCCGAGCAGGTTGCGAAGCCGATGGCGGTCCTCCGCCGTCGTCGCGATCTTCGAACGCGAAAGCTCGATCTCGAGGTAGGGTCCGAACGCACTGAGGGCGGTGAGCACGGTCTCTCGCACGACCTCGGAGTCGTCCTCGAGGAGGCGAAAAAGGTGTGGCAGGTCGGTCGCGTTTGGCATGGAATGGTACGGCCGAGAGAGCGGGTAGATCGCTCTCAGCCCTTCGCCGTGACGACGTCGAACAGTGAGCGAACGCCGACAGGGGCTATAGAAAAGAACGGTTCGCCGTGGCGGACGCCGATGCGTTCGCCATAATACCGTCCGCGCACCTCGACAAGGTCGAGGAATCCCGGATGGCTGAGCTTGGTGGCTGGCTCTGTGCTGCGAGGGTCGTGGAACTGCGAGCCGAACTGACGGATCGCCTTCATCTTTGTCTCCCATGCCGCCGACACATCGATGATGAAGGAAGGCTCGAACTCATACCACTGCATGAACTCAAAGTAGACATCCGGCCGGTGGGGTTGCTGCTGCCGGTCGTCGATCGATGTGGGAATATTCTTCAGTCCGGCGTAGAACCAGGCCTCTTTGCAGAGGCGGTGCGCCCGCACATGGTCGGGATGCCGTTCCTCGGAATGCGGGATGATGAGCATCGACGGTTGAAGCTCCCGGATCACCGCGATGACCTTGCGCAGATTCTCCTGGTTGACCTCAATGTTGCCATCGGGAATGTCCAGCGTCCGGCGTTCAGCGATGCCGAGAACCATGGCGGCGGCCTCCGCCTCCTTGGCTCGGATCTCTCGGGAGCCGCGTGTTCCCAACTCGCCCTGCGTCAGGTCGAGCAGAGCGACCCGGCGTCCGGCATTGACCATCGTGGCCACCGTGCCGCCGCATGAAAGTTCGATATCGTCGGGGTGGGCCCCGATCGCGAGTATGTCTGTTGCCATCCTTGACTGGATCAGATGGAACCAATCTAGCCAATCCGGGTTGGAAAGACAAGAAATCACGCGCGAATTGCCCGAATTCCGGCGGTGGATCGGGAACACAACGGAGCGGAGTTATCGTTCTAGCGAAGTGCCAATGATCGAACAGCAACGATGAGAACAACCTTCATGTCTTTCGCTCTTGCCCTTTTCTTCATGATCTCCGCGTCAGCGGCAGCTCAAACGGGCTCCATTGGCGGGGTCGTGACCGACGAGCGGGGCAACGGCCTCCCCATGGCGAACGTCATGGTGGTGGGCACGGTCCTCGGAGCCGCCACCGACCTGGAGGGACGTTTTGAGATCAGTGGCCTGTCCGAGGGTGTGTACGTCCTCAATGTTTCGCTTGTGGGCTATGAATCGCGAAGGGTTGAGAACGTCCGGGTCGCCCCTGGGGTCTCTTCGCAGGTCACGGTGCTGCTGGAGGAGTCGGCGATCCAGCTCAATGAGGTCAGGATCGTCGGCGACCGAGACCGGCGCTCTGCTGACGATACGAGAACGTCGGTGAAGTATCTCGATCCCGGGACGGTCCGCGCACTTCCGGGCGTCGGGGAGGACATCCTCCGGTCGGTGCAGGCGCTTCCCGGCGTGCTGGCACCTAACGACTTCACGGCGCAACTGGTCATCCGCGGAAGCGGCCCCGACCAGAATCTCATCGTCATGGACGACATCGAGATCTTCAACCCGTATCGCCTGTACGGATTCATCAGTATGTTCAATCCGGAGACGGTAACGGACGTCTCGGTGGAGACCGGCGGATTCCCCGCCCGCTATGGAGACCGTCTGTCGGCGGTCCTCGACGTGACGAACCGAAGCGGCCCGACGGACGGGCCCCTCAGCGCAAGCCTCAACATGAGCATCACCAACGTCAACACGGTGCTCGAAGGGTCGCTGCCGGGATGGTTGCCGGGCTCATACGTGCTCTCTGCCCGCCGCACGTACTACGACCTGATTGCCGCGCCCCTTGCGCGACGCACCGGAGCCGTTGGCGCCGATGTCGCTTTCCCCAATTTCTCCGACCTGCAGGCCAAGGTGACCTTCGGGCCGTTCGGACCGCACCGATTCATCGTCAACGGCCTCACGAGCCGCGACGCGGTGAACCTTGTTTCGGGGACGGGGCGTGACCGGCCCGACAGCCTCGACTGGATGAACCAGACAGACCATCGAGTCCTCGGGTTGGCGTGGCACTACACGCCGGGGTCCAACCTGTTCCTCAAGACCGTTGCGTCGTTCTACAGCAACAGCGGCGACACGGAGTTCTTCGGTTCATTCCTCGACCCGACACTCGATCGCTCGAAGTTCGAGGATGGCGCGTGGCAGGAGAGAAACGACTATCGGCTCTTGTCCGTCGACGCCACGACAGCGTACGTCTTTGATAAACGCTCGATCAAGCAGGAAGCGACGTGGAGGACCGGACGGCACGTTGTGGAAGGGGGAGTTGGGTATGACCGCTTGAAGACGACGTTCCGCTGGCAGTCGGAGGTGGATCCGGTGTTGCGCGCCATCAATCAAAGCCGGGGGATCAGCGTGCTGGACGGCGTGGACGATGTGAGGGCCTACGATCGGGTGAATGCCTACTTGCAAGATCGCGTCTCGCTGATCTCGTGGCTGACGGTCACGCCGGGTCTTCGATATGACTGGTATGATCTGCTCGGCAAAGGATATCTATCGCCACGGCTGAGTGCGGCGATACGCTGGAATGATGTTACGACCCTTCGGGCATCGACCGGCGTCTACTATCAATCTCCGGGATATGAAAAGGTTGTCGATACGCAGCGACCGAACAGCGGGCTGAACGATCTGGATGAGCGCTACACCCGCCAATTGGAAGCGGAGCGGGCCGTCCACGTTGTCGTCGGCCTTGACCGGTGGTTGACCGATCAGGTCCGCGTGAGTGCGGACGTGTATCAGAAACAGTTTTCCGACCTGATCACGCCCTCGGTCGTTCGCGGCAGCCGGTTTGAGTCGCGATTGGTCGCCGGCGACGATCCTCGGGACCCGCGCTCGTGGCAACCGCCGTCGCTGGTGGCGTACGATTCGCTGACGAGCATCCCGTCGAATCAGGCATCGGGCGTGGCGCGCGGCTTCGAGGTGCTGATCGAAAGAAAGTCGCTGCGGCGTGACGATCGAATCTCCGGATGGCTGAGCTATGCGTATGCCATGGCCGAACGGACGGAACGCGGGGTGACGGTTCCATTCGAGTTCGACCAGCGCCATACCATCAACCTGACCGGGACCTACCGGATCAATGACTGGCTGGACCTTAGCGTCACATGGCGGTATGGCAGCAACTTTCCTTACACGCCGGCGGTCGGAGTGCGGCCACGGATCATGACAACTGTCGTGAACGGGTCGACTCAGGCGTTTGTGGCCACGGACGCCGCGGGCAGGGTGATCTTCGATGTCGACCGCGGCGGTGCGAGCGCAGTCAACAGCGAACGAAAGCCGGCGTATCACCGGCTGGATCTGCGTACGACAGCAAGGACGAGCTTTTGGGGAGCTGATTGGGCCTTCTACCTCGACGTCATCAATGCCTACAATCGTGCAAACGTCCTCAACTACTCATACTTTGTTCGCGACGATCTGACCCTCGGTGTTCGGGAGACAACCATGTTTCCGATCTTGCCGACGTTGGGCGTCAGCGTCCGATGGTGAGTTCCTACGGGGGGGGCACGTGCACGTTGCCCCGTCGACTTCTTCTCGCTACCTTGCATGGCAGCGGCGCCTTCCGGTCCCGCTGCTATGTTCGTTCATGCCCTATCCTTCTCACATACCAGACCCGGTTTCGGTCGATGTGCTGACCGTGGGCCAGGTGACCCAGCGCATCAAGCACGCGCTGGAGAGCGGTTTCCCCCGCGTGTGGGTGCAAGGTGAGCTCTCGAACGTCAAGCGTCATTCTTCGGGGCATCTCTATTTCACGCTCAAGGATGATCAAGCGTCGATCTCGGGAGTAATGTGGCGAAGTCGCGTGAGCGCACTGGCGATGCCGCTTGAAGACGGCCAGAAGGTTATCGTGCGAGGCGCCGTGACGGTGTACCCTCCGCGCGGTTCGTATCAGATCGACGCCGATCAGATCAAGCCGGTCGGCATCGGGGCATTGCAGCAGCGCTTCGAAGAACTCAAGCGAAAGCTGGCTGCGGAGGGACTGTTCGATGCGGCTCGCAAGAGGCCGCTGCCCGTGTATCCGCGGCGGATCGGAATCGTGACCTCGGAGACGGGGGCCGCTTTGTATGACATGCGGACGGTCCTACAGCGCCGCATGCCGTCGACGGGGATCCTGCTCATGCCTGTCAGAGTGCAGGGGGCCGGGGCGGCCGAGGAGATCGCTGCCGGCATCGATGCGCTCAATGCCTATGGAACCGTGGACGTTCTCATCGTTGGCCGGGGAGGCGGCTCGATAGAGGACCTATGGGCTTTCAACGAGGAGGTGGTCGCCCGCGCCATCGCCCGCTCACGGGTTCCGGTGGTCAGCGCTGTCGGACACGAAGTGGATCTGACGATCGCCGACCTGGTTGCGGACCATCGTGCACCGACACCCACGGCGGCGGCGCAGCATGTCGTGCGCGATAGGGGGGAGATCCTTGCCGATCTGGGCAATTTATGGTATACTCTCCGTCGTCGGATGGAGGAGATGCTGCGCGCACGCCGCGACCGACTGGCGGTGCTGTCAGACTCGTATGCCCTGAACCGCCCCCGCGATCTTCTGAGGGAGTTTTCGCAGCGGCTGGACGAGCAGGAACGAGCGCTGGTATCGGCCGCCGACCGCATACTTGATCTGGCCCGCCATCGCCAAGCGGCCTTGACAGGCCGTCTTCAGGCTCTCGACCCCAAAGGTGTGCTCCATCGTGGCTATGCGATCATTCACGCCGCCGACGGTCTTCGGACGCGCGCGGTCGACGTCCGAGCGCGCGAATCGGTGCGCGTCGAGTTTCACGATGGCACTGTCACCGGAACGCTGAACGACTGACCATGTCCGCCCAACGGGCCAAGAAAGGAAGACCGGACGCTCCCGTCGGACCTTCTGATGCGAAGCGAACGTTCGAAGCGGCGCTCGAGCGGCTCGAAGAGATTGTGGATGCGCTTGAGCAAGGTACCGTTCCGCTCGAGAAGGCCCTTGAGCTGTACCAGGAGGGGGCAACGCTGTCCAAGGAATGTGCGGACCGACTGAAGGCGGCAGAGCAGCGTATCATGAAGCTCTCCAAGAACGCCGACGGAACGTTCATGGAGTCCAGTCTCGACGACGACGAATGACCGACCATCCGTACCCGTTGTTGTCTACGATCGATTCTCCGGCCGACCTGCGCAAGCTTGAAGTCCAAGACCTCCGCCGCGTCGCGGCCGAAGTGCGCAATTTCCTCATCGACTGTGTTTCGAAGACGGGCGGTCACTTCGGGGCCGGGCTCGGTACGGTGGAATTGGCTGTCGCATTGCACTATGCCTTCAACACTCCCGAAGACAAGCTCATCTGGGACACCGGCCACCAGGCGTATCCGCACAAGATCCTGACCGGCCGGCGGGATCGGATGCTCACCATCCGCCAATTGCACGGGTTGAGCGGCTTCCTCAAGCGCTCTGAAAGCCCCTACGACGTCTTTGGAGCCGGGCACGCCAACACAGCCATTTCGGCGGGATTGGGGGTGGCCACGGCTCGCGACCTCGCCGGCGGGTCGTACAGCGTGGTCTCCATCGTCGGCGACGGCTCGCTGACGGGTGGAATGGCCTACGAAGGCATGAACAATGCCGGTCTCCTCAAGAAGAACATGATCGTCGTCTTGAACGACAACCAGATGGTCTCGTTGTCGTCGGAAAAGCCGAACCTCTGGTCCTTCCATAATTACTTCAACGAGGTGCTGACCCACCCGACGTACAACAAATTCAAGGCGAATGTCTGGGAGCTGACAGGCAAGCTGGACGAATTCGGAGACCGATTGCGTGCCGTTGCCCACAAGCTCGAGAGCGGTCTGAAGGCGGTCATGACGCCGGGCATGCTCTTCGAGGCTCTTGGATTCCGCTACTTCGGGCCGTTCAACGGGCACAACGTCGTCAAGCTCGTCGAGATCTTCCGGCACGTCAAAGATCTCTCAGGTCCGATCCTTGTCCATGTTCTTACGGTCAAGGGAAAAGGGTACGGACCGGCCGAGCAAGAGATCACCGGAATGCACGGCGTGACACCATTCGACAAGCTGACGGGTCAATCTCCGAAGAAAGAGGAGAAGCCGGCGTTCACGACAGTGTTCGGCCGCGCGCTCGTGGAGATCTGCCGGCAGGATAAGCGCGTGGTGGGCATCACGGCCGCCATGCCGGACGGCACGGGGTTGATCCATCTCCATCGCGAGATGCCCGAGCGCTTCTTCGACGTCGGCATCGCCGAGCAGCACGCCGTGACGTTTGCGGCGGGCATGGCAACGGAAGGCTTCGTCCCTGTCGTCGCTATCTACTCCACCTTCCTCCAGAGAGCCTTCGACCAGGTCGTTCATGACTGCGCGTTGCAGGACCTGCACGTGGTCTTTGTACTCGACCGCGGGGGACTGGTGGGGGCCGACGGCCCCACGCACCATGGTACGCTCGACCTCTCGTATCTTCGCTGCATCCCAGGCCTTGTCGTGATGGCGCCGAAGGATGAGCAGGAACTGCGGGACATGCTCTTCACTGCGGTCCAGCATCGCAAGGGTCCGATCGCGCTTCGCTATCCGCGTGGCAATGCCCTTGGTGTTCCGGTCCGACCGGGATTCCAGGAGCTTGCCATCGGAAAGTCTGAGACATTGCGTTCGGGCCGCGACATTGCCATCCTCGCCGTCGGCACGATGGCACACCAAGCGATGCTGGCGTCCGAGATCCTGGCACGTCAGGGGATCGAGGCCGAGGTGGTGAACGCCCGGTTCATCAAGCCGCTCGACGTAGAGATGCTGAAGGACGTGGCGGCCCGCATTCCCGCGATCATGACGGTCGAGGACAATGTGATCACGGGCGGATTCGGCTCGGGCATCTGCGAAGCCCTGCAGGATCTGAAGATGCATGAGACGGCCGTCAAGATCCACGGCCTGCCCGACGGCTGGGTCGAACACGGGACGCCGTCGGAGTTGTACCAGATCGTACGCCTGGACGCGGCCGGCATCGCCGAGACCGCGGCCTCGTTCCTCAGCTCACGCCACACGCACAACGTCTCCGCCTGACCGTTCGCATTGCCATGGAACGCATCCGCATCGGCATCGTCGGTCTTGGCAACATCGCCCAGACCGCCCATCTGCCAACGTTGACGAAGCTGCAGGACGCCGAAGTGGTGGCCGTCTGCGACCTCGACAAAGCCCGCGCTCAATTCATCGCCGAGAAGTTCGGCATTCCCCGCCATTACGGCTCCTTCGAGGCAATGCTCGCTTCCGAGCCGGAGATGACGGCCGTCCATGTTTGCACTCCGACGAAGACCCATCATGAGATGGCTGTCGCGGCTCTGGAAGCGGGCAAGGACGTGCTGGTCGAGAAGCCTCTTGCAAGGACGATGAAAGAGGCGCACGAGATCAACGAAACGGCCAAGCGACACCGACGCAAGTTGATGGTTGGAATGAACAACCGCTTTCGACCGGACGCGATGATCTTGAAGACCTTCATCGAAGAGAAGGCGATCGGGAAGGTCTTCTACTCGAAGGCCGGCTGGTTCCGAAAGCTCCCGGCGGACGGAGCATGGCTTACACGGAAGGAACAGTCGGGCGGGGGTGTCTTGCTCGATCTCGGCATGGTCATGTTCGACCTGGCCTTCTGGATGATGGGCTATCCCGAGGTGAAGGAGGTCACTGCGACCCATTACGCGCATCGGACCAAGGACGTCGAAGATTCTTCGATCGTGTTCATCAAGTTGAAGAACGGCTCGACGCTCACCGTCGAATCGAGCTGGTCGTTCGAGTCGAACTCGGACTTCTTCTACTGCGACTGCTACGGAACGGAAGGAAGCGGATCGCTCAATCCCTTCCGTATTCTGAAGCGGATGCACGGGAACCTTGTCAACGTCGCGCCTGCCTCGCAGGACACTCCGCAGTCGCTCTACCGCAAGTCCTACGAGAATGAGCTGAAACATTGGGTGACGGCGCTTCGAGGGCTCCATCCGATCATTTCGACCGGCGATGAGGCCGTTCACCGGATGAAAGTTGTGGACGCCATCTACCGTTCCGCCCGACTCGGCAAGGCCGTTCCGCTCCGCTGACCGGGGTCTCCCATGCCCCGCCGTTCACGATCCCGCCGTCCGCAGGTCATTGCCCTGTTGACCGACTTCGGTCTCAGCGACCACTTCGTCGGCGTGATGAAGGCGGTCATCCTCCGGCGTGTGCCACAGGCTCGCCTGATCGACATCTCCCATGGGATCGAACCAGGACGGGTCCGTCAGGGAGCGTTCACGCTCTGGGCCGCGTCGCCGTACCTGCCTGAAGGGACCGTTGTGCTGGCCGTGGTCGACCCCGGCGTTGGAACCGAACGACCGGTCTCAATCCTGTCAACAAAGAGATTGACTGCCGTGGCGCCGGAGAACGGACTCTTAGACTTGCTCCGGGCGGAGGAGCCCCGATCGGTTACGTATCGACCGACGGGACGAGCGCTCGCCCGCCTGTCCCTACCCGACATATCGACGACGTTCCACGGTCGCGATGTTTTCGCGCCGCTGGCCGCAGAACTTGCCGCTGGTTCAAAGCCCGAACGCATCGCCTCGCGCGTCCGTCTGACCCCGCCGGCGCCGTGGCAGGCGGCACCGAGCAACCCCGACGTGGCTGCGGAGGTCATGACCATCGACCGGTTCGGCAATCTTATCACGAACATCCGCATACCGGCCGGCATCGCAGTCGAACAGGTCGTCAAGATGCTCTCCGTCGGCAAGATCATGGTGTCGCGCGCCGTTCGAAACTACGACGAGGCTCCCGAGAACACCCCGTGCCTGATCCGCGGCTCATCGGGACTGTTGGAGGTGGTGGTGCGTGGACGAAGCGCGTCGCTCCTGCTTGGCGCGCACGATCGCACTCCCATCCAGGTTGTGTGGGCATGAACGCTTTCGATGACCGTCAACTGATGCGACGGGCCCTGTCTCTGGCCGAGAGGGGCTACGGGGTCGTTCATCCGAATCCGATGGTCGGATGCGTGCTCGTCCAGCGGGGCACGATCGTGGCCGAAGGCTGGCATCGGACGTTCGGCGGCCCGCATGCGGAGGTCGATGCACTGCAGAAGGCGGGGGGGAAGGCGCATGGTGCGGTGCTCTACGTGAACCTGGAACCATGCGCACACCATGGCAAAACCCCCCCCTGCACCGAAGCCATCATCGCGGCCGGCGTGAGCGAAGTCGTGGTCGCCGTCAAGGATCCACATGCGCTCGTGGCTGGGAAGGGGCTTGCGGCGTTGCGAAGGGCCGGCGTCAAAGTGCGTCTTGGCATTGCGAGAGACGAGGCGGAGCGTCTTAATGAGCGATTCCTCACGTTCCATCGTACAGGACGTCCGTTCGTGGGGTTGAAGTGGGCCCAGTCCATCGATGGCCGCGCCGTCGACCATCGCGGCGATTCGAAGTGGATCACGGGCCCTGAGGCCCGCCGGCAAGTCCACCGGCTTCGTGCGGGATACGACGCCGTTCTCGTCGGTGCCGGAACGATCTTGGCCGACGATCCCCGCCTGACGGTTCGGGAATCGCCGGGACGGAGCCCGATCCGCGTGATCGTCGACGGCCGGCTGCGCATCTCCGGTACGGAGCGCGCGTTCGACGGCTCCGTCCGAACGATGTTGATCACGGATCGATCATTGCTGGTCCGTCCGTCGCCGGTCGTCGCCCGCCTGTTGAAGCGAGGGATCGAGGTCATCGGACTGACCGGCAAGGGTCCGTATCGACCCGATCATCTGTTGGCGGCGTTGGCGGGCGAAGGGATCACGTCGGTCCTTGTCGAGGGAGGTCCGGTGACGACTTCTTCTTTCGTGCAGGCCTCGATGTTCGATAAGTTGCACGTCTTCGTCGGCCCGATCCTGCTGGGAGGAGGCCGGGTTTCCGTCGACCTGGAACGACCGTTCGGGATCAGAAGGCCGCTTCGCCTGATTCGCACGAGTGCTCTCCGGTTCAGCGACGGATGCGTCTTGCTTGAAGCCTACCGGAAACGCTGATGAGAACGATCACACTCGGATGGCTTATCGTCGGAGGTTTAGCCATGGCCTCTGCACAGTCTTCATTGCCGGGGCCGGCCCGGGCGATCGTAGACAGCGCCGGCGTGACCTTTGGTCTTGTGGCCCTCGATCTGCAGACCGGTCGTTCGATCATGTGGAATGAGCGGGAGATGATCCACGCGGCCAGCACGATGAAAACGCCCGTCATGATCGAGGTCTTCCGTCAGGCGTCGTCAGGACGGTTCGGCCTGGACGACAGCATCCTCGTCAAGAACGAATTCAAGAGCATCGTCGACGGCTCTCTGTACTCGATGGACCTGAAGGACGACTCGGATGATTCCATGTACAACTTGCTGGGCCGGAAATCGACTGTCCGTCACCTCGTCGAGCAGATGATCACGGTCAGCAGCAATCTGGCGACGAACATCCTCATCGACCTCGTTGGGGCGGACAGTACCACGGCAACGATGCGACGCCTCGGCGCGTCGGAGATCCTCGTATTACGTGGAGTGGAGGACAGCAAAGCCTTCGAGCGAGGTCTGAACAATCAGACGAACGCAACGGACCTGGCCACGATCTTCCGCGCATTGGCGTTGGGACAAGCCGTAGGTCCGATGGAAGATCGCGCCATGATCGAGGTGTTGATGCGACAGAGGTTTCGGGACAAGATCCCTGCCATGCTCCCGCAGGGTGTGCGGGTCGCGCACAAGACGGGCAACATCACCGGCGTGGAGCACGATTCGGGTATCCTGTATCGGCCGGACGGCAGCGCGGTCGTCATGGTGATCCTGTCGAAAGGCTGGAAGGAACAACGGGCTGCCCGCGGGACGATCGCCAGACTGGCGCGTGCATTGTATGACGAATTGAACAAGGGACGTTAGTGATGTTCACAGGACTTGTGGAAGAGACCGGCCGGATACGCCGTGCGGAGTCGCGCCGCGGTGGCGTCACGTTCGAGATCGAGGGGAACGACACCCTCAAGGGACTTGGCATCGACCATAGCATCGCCGTTGACGGCGTGTGCCTTACGGTCGTGAAGCGGAAGAAGCGAGCATTCGTTGTTCAGACGGTGGAGGAGACGCTCCGGAAGACCACGCTGGGCAACTTGCGTGTTGGGGACCGGGTGAACCTGGAGCGTCCGTTGCTTCCGACGAGTCGGCTTGGGGGCCATTTCGTTCTCGGCCATGTGGATGGATTGGGCACGATCCTTTCGAAAGAGGTGCGGGGGAGCAGTTGGCACTTCTGGGTGCGGGTCCCCAAGCGTTTTCGACAGCATCTGATTCCGGTCGGGTCGATCGCCGTGGACGGGATCAGCCTGACCATGGCAGAGGTCAGGGCCGACGCGTTCGCCGTTTCGATCATTCCGCATACCATGCAGGTGACGACGGTCGACCGGTGGAAGCCGGGAGTGAAGGTCAACCTTGAATTCGACGTCCTCGGCAAGTTTGTGGAGCAGTTTCTGGCCGTAAGAATGAGGGGGGAGCACAAGGGACGCCAAGAGCGCAAAGGACGCATTGACCGACGTTGAGGTTGCATTTTGAGTTCAATGGTGGTATCTTAAAAGCCCCGCATGTGCGGGGTTTTTCTTGGCTGAAAGCCCATGTATACTTTCGCGATCATCATTGAAGTCATCGTCGCCGTCCTCCTGACCATCGTTGTGCTCATGCAGGCGAGCAAGGGAGGCGGTCTGGCAGGTGCATTCGGTTCGGGCAATGTCGGTGCGGTCTTCGGCGTCCGGCGGACGTCAGACTTCCTGGTGAAGGCGACCCAGGTGCTGGCGACGATCTTCATCGTGCTGGCCCTGGTCATCAACTTGTGGTTGCTTCCACGGGGAGCCGCCACGCGGGAAAGCGTGATCCAGCAATCGGTTCCGGCGCCGGCCTCTCTGCCGCCGACGACCACAGCGCCGAACCAATAACAAGTGAGAGGTTAGAAGGTGGAAGTTGGCAAAAGAACGCTCTTTTCCTTCACATCTTACTTCTTCCTTCTAGCTTTTAACTTAGTTCCGCACCCATAGCTCACCTTTCGACTCGCCCCTCGCGATGCTCGGGGCTCGCTCAAGGTGTTCAATGGTGATGAAGCACCCATGGCTCAATTGGTAGAGCAACTGACTCTTAATCAGTGGGTTCCAGGTTCGAGTCCTGGTGGGTGCAC
>CAZOMY010000003.1:0-131519 GCA_964581115.1 uncultured Ignavibacteriaceae bacterium
AGAAGGGAGATGGGAGAAGGGAGATGGGAGAAGGGAGATGAGATGAAGGTGTCGCAGATCGGAACTTCACACGGTTTCGACCGTAGACCGCGATATCTGTCTTTCTGAAAAAGGTCTCCGGAGTCGGACGATGGCACTATTGTTGCTTTGGCTGCTTCTCCTCTTCGTCTGCTGGCCGTTGGCGATCGCGGCGCTGATACTGTACCCGATCGTCTGGTTGCTGTTTCTTCCGTTCCGGCTCTTGGGGATCGCCGTTGAAGGCGTGTTCGAACTTCTGCGAGCCATCATCCTGCTTCCCTCCCGAGTTCTCAAGGGCGGTACGGCAAGGTGGTGAGCTGGCGTGATCAGCTCCAGCGTCCAGGAAGTTCAGCGGACCGCGGGAAAAGGCATACGGCTAAGCACGCCAGGATCAATCGGCGTCTCCAAACTCCCCACAACAAAGGTGGTGGCGTCCATGGAGGTCCGTCAGTTGACCTGCAGTAAGTCCATCAGCATCCTGCTGTAACCGATCAGCATCTGTTTGTCCGTCCGAGGGGGTTGTATGAGCATCCAACCGCTCGGTCCTCAGGGTGAGGACCACGCTGTCGCCTATCTGCTTGACCATGGCTATCGCATCCTTCATCGCAACTACAAGTACGGCCATCTCGAGATCGATGTCGTCGCCAGGGACGGGCCGGAGCTGGTCTTTGTGGAGGTGAAGGCGCGGTCCAACCTTCAGTATGGAGCGCCGGAGTACTTCGTTACGGAGATCAAACAGGAGAAATTGAGGCGGGCGGCGCAGGCCTACATCGAGCAGTGGGTATCAGGCCTCGTGACCTGCCGTTTCGACGTGATCGCCGTCATTGAGCGCGATGGATCGACGGAGGTCAGGCACCTGAAGAATGCGTTCTGGGGATAGCCGAGAGCAGTTGAAGGATGAATCGTCACCCTGAGCGAAGTCGAAGGGTGACGATCCTTGGGGTGCAGCCGTGAAAGGGACGACTTCTCCCGTCCATCATCGCGGCACGCCGGCGTAGCAGCCGTGCTGATCTACTCACGACCACTCAGGCCGGCCGACGCAGAAGAATTCATGGATAGATCGCGGCTGGTCCGCTCAGGTCCACGCCCGGCAGAACGAGCGCGTACAACGCCCAGAGGACGATCCCGACGCTGACGGGGACGGCGATGTTGTCGTCGATGCGGGAGGCCGACTCCGTGACTGCGCCAGCCGCGGCGGCGATGACTCCCAGCAGATACTCAACGGGGCCCGCGCCCGCCTTGGGTGAGGCGAGCACGACAATGACGGCCGAGATGAAGAAGGCCATGGCTCCTTCGAGGCTCTTGCGGAAGAACCGCCGGCGTCCGAAGCGACGCCCGACCAGGGCCGACGTGGAATCCGAAATGATCAGAACGGCGAAGGCCGTGATCATTACCAGCTTCGGGAATACGACCACGCACAGGACGGCCGACAGCAGGACATTGGTGGCGCCGTTCAGCCGCTTGACCTTCTCGTCCTGTTCATGCCTGCGGAGCAGCCAGCCGAAGACCCGGTAGAAGAGGCGCGCAACAGGGGGGAAATAATACCGGGCGAGGTCGACGATCAGGAAGCCCGCCGTGACCGGGATCAGCAGGGTCAGCGCCAGGTCGCGGGTGATGAAAGTGTAGACAACGGGGATGGAGAGGGAGCAGAGGTGGATCGCCTTGCGGACGATCTCGGAGCGATAATCGATCGTCGCGGCCGCGTGGATTTCGTGCCCCTTGTCCGCCTGGACCGGCGCGGCCGGCCGGTCCGGTGTGGTAGAGGACAATGTCGTGCGATCGATGGGCGTCATGCCTTCGCCGGCGCCGGGGTCGGAGCGGGGCGCTTGTCGACCGGGGGCAGCGGAAGGCCGCGCATGACCTTGTCGATCTCGTCGGCGTCGAGGATCTCGCGTTCGAGCAGGGCGTTCGACAGGCGATGGAGGACGGCCATGTTGTCCTTGAGGATCTTTTCGGACTTTTTCATCGCCTTGGTGACGATCGCCCGGATCTCGGCGTCGATGGCGATGGCCGTGTTCTCGCTGTAGTTGCGCGAACGCGTGATCTCGCGGCCGAGGAAGAGCTCCTCTTCTTTGTTGCCGTAGGCGAGCGGTCCGAGCTTATCGCTCATGCCCCACTCGCACACCATCTTCCGCGCCAACTCTGTCGCGCGCTCGATGTCATTGCCGGCGCCCGTCGTGATCTGGTTGAACACGAGCTTCTCTGCGGCGCGGCCGCCGAGCGCGTAGGTGATCATCGATTCGAGATACTCGCGCGAGTAGGTGTGCTTCTCGTCGATCGGCAGGTACGTCGTGACGCCGAGAGCGCGTCCGCGCGGAATGATCGTCACTTTGTGCACGGGGTCGGCCTCGGGCAGGTACTTCGCGACAAGCACGTGCCCCGCTTCGTGGTACGCCGTCACCTTCTTCTCGCGGTCCGAGATCAGGAGCGTCTTCCGCTCCATCCCCATCATCACTTTGTCCTTCGCTTCTTCGAAGTGCCTCATCGTGACGGCCTTGCTGTTCTGCCGGGCCGCCAAGAGCGCCGCTTCGTTCACGAGGTTGGCGATGTCGGCGCCCGAAAGTCCGGGCGTCCCCTTCGCCAGCGTGTCGATGCGCACGTCCTCCGCGAGCGGTATGTTCTTCGTATGCACCTTGAAGATGCCTTCGCGTCCCTTGACGTCCGGACGGTCGACAACCACCTGACGGTCGAACCGGCCCGGCCGGAGCAGGGCGGGATCGAGCACGTCGGGACGGTTCGTCGCCGCGATGATGATCACCCCGCTGTTCTGCTCGAAGCCGTCCATCTCGACGAGCAGCTGGTTCAGCGTCTGTTCGCGCTCGTCGTGGCCGCCGCCAAGGCCCGCGCCGCGATGACGGCCGACGGCGTCGATCTCATCGATGAAAATGATGCACGGTGCGCTCTTCTTGCCCTGTTCGAACAGGTCGCGCACGCGACTTGCTCCGACGCCGACGAACATCTCAACAAAGTCGGCCCCGCTGATCGAAAAGAACGGAACGCCCGCTTCGCCCGCTACGGCCCGCGCCAGCAGGGTCTTGCCCGTGCCCGGAGGTCCAAGCAACAGCACGCCGCGCGGGATCTTGCCTCCGAGACGCTGGAATTTTGACGGTTCCTTGAGGAATTCGATGACCTCTTGGAGCTCGACCTTGGCCTCGTCGGCCCCCGCGACATCCTGGAACGTCACATTCGTCATGCCCTCCGTCAGGAGCTTCGCCCGGCTCTTGCCGAACGAGAAGAGCCCCTTCGTGCCTCCGCCGGCCCCGCCTCCCTGCATGCGCCGGAAGATCACAAACCAGATGCCGAGCAGCAGGATCCACGGCAGAATGCTGATCAATGCGTTCAGCCAGGTGTTATCCTCCTTTTCCACTCTGAACTTCAATCCCTGGGCGCTCCATTGCTGCACAAGCGATTCGTCCAGCGCCGTGTACGGGAGGGTCAGAACGATCTTGGTCGCGTTCTTGGCCGTCTTGCCGTTCGCCGTCGTGATCTCCATCGGCTCCTTCAACTTGCCGTGGAAATCATAGACATTGAACCCGGTGATCTTGACGACCGCTTCGGAGAACTTCTGGTCAGCCATCAACTGCTGGAACGTGCCGAACCCGACCTCGTATTCCGTCTCCTCGCTTGCTCGGAACACCCACATGACCATGAAGACGACCATGATGATGCCGACCCAGCTCAGCACCACACGGCCGAATTTGGTCCACGGGGACTCTTCATCAGGCCGGGGGCGTTGGGGCCGGCGAGGTGCGGGAGGGCGCGGACCACCCTGCGGCGGCCTTCGACGGCCTCCATCCTTCATGCCCTGATCTCCATCCTCATTCAACCATGCAGCCATGTCGCTGGAACTCCTTTCATTCTGCCAGAGTGTCAGGCGCGCGGGCGCTGACGATACACAGCCCTTAAATTACGAAGTTTTTGAGCGTGGTCCAAGCCATACCCGATCACGAATTCGGGCGGGATCTCAAAGCCGACGTAGTCAATTGGAAAATCGATCTTGGGGATCCCCTTCTTCAGAAGAAGAGTAACAAAGCGAAGCGACGCGGGGTTCTCTGCAAGGATGTGCTTGCGAATATAGTCGACGGAGAGGCCGGTATCGACGATATCTTCGACGACGATGATATCCCGCCCCGCCACCTGGCAGTTGAGCTCCTTGATCATCTTGACCTGTCCGGATGAAATCTTGGCGTCGCCGTACGACGAAAGCTTCATGAAATCGATCTCGCAGTCGACCGTCACCTCCCTGACGAGGTCGCCGATGAAGATGAACGACCCGTTCAGGACGCCGATGAAGATCGGTACCTTGCCCGCGTAGTCTCGATCGATCTGTTCTGCCAGCTCCCTGACCCGGGTCTGGATCTGCGACGCGCTGATATAGAGGTCGAACGGCTCGTTGTTGACGACGATGGTCTCGGACATACTATTCAGACGGTTGAGTGATAGGAGAATTGTAATACCTGCTTCGTGCCGGGACGGACCTTGACCCGGTTGTCGACGGCCACGCCGCAGAGCCAAATGATACGTCCGCCGGAAAGGACGACCGGCACGCGGCGCTTTTGCCATGCCGGCACTTTGCGGTCGGTCAGCAGATCGCTGACCTTTCGTGCGGCGGTCATCCCGAGAGGCACGATCCGGTCGGCCGGCTTCCAGATCCGGGTTGTCAAGCGGCCACGCAGCGCACCAACGTCCACCCAGGCCCGCGACGGCGGACCCTTCACCGACCGAGGCACACTCCGCGGGCGGGAGATGCGAAGTCGTCCGCCTGCAATGGCGGTGGAACTGCCCGGTGATACGGCGATGGCCCGCTTCGACAGCGGCTGTGATCTCACGAGCGACAGTCCATCCCGTTCACGAAAAGCCTGCCAAGCGCGGTCCATCGGCCGCCACCTGCCGACCGGGAGGGACAGCAACGCTCTCAACGCCCTCAGTCGCGCATCCGTCGGTGGCAGTGACGCTCGCCGGAGCAGACTCGTCAGCATCTCCGCCACAACGGCGTCCGGCCAGCGTCCGATCTCATCGGCGTGCAGGACATGCACCCCGCGCTCGGATCGCAGGGCCTGTTGTTCGAGCCGCGAGAGGATCCCCTCGGCCGCTTCGCCGAGCGACCTCGCCGCTTCGGCCAGACGGGGGAGTGTGGCCGTGGCGTCGATCTTCAGCCGGCGGCCCACCAGGGCCAGCAGACGGTGTCGGACAAGATTTCGGCGGAAGGTAAGATCATCGTTGGAGGCATCGTCTCGAAACGCGAGCCGACGACGGCGCACGTAGCGTTCGATCTCCTCCCGCGAGACCGTGAGCAACGGCCGGGCAACCGGCGGGCGCCGGAGCACCGGCAGGATGCCGGAGAGGCCGCGGCGATGCGATCCGCGCATGGCCCGCAACAGGACGGTCTCGGCCTGATCGTCGGCGTGGTGGGCGGTGAGAATGACGTCGGCCCCTGTCTGACGGCGCAGCCGTTCGAGGGCGCGGTATCGCAAGTGTCGGGCGGCTTGTTCGATGCCCATATGGTGTCGCCGTCGGTATGCGTCCGTTCGAACGTGCGAGAAGACGTATCGTACCTTCCAAGTTCGAGCGATGGTTGCCACAAAGGCGGCATCGGCATCGGCTTCTGATCCCCGCAAACCGTGATGCACGTGGGCGAACACGACCGACATTCGCAGCGATGGGGCAAGACGGCGCACGGCGTCGGCGAGGGCCATCGAATCACGGCCGCCGCTGACCGCAACGAGCACGCTGCCTCCACCGGGCAGAAGACGGCGGAGCATGTCTTGTACGGTTCGAAGGATCGGGTCGCGAGGGGTCTGCACAGCCCTGAACGGGAGAATAAAAAAACCCTGACCGCGATCGGCCAAGGCGAAAGGCAGGTCAACGTACCGAAAAAGCCCCCGAAAGACAAGACAGGTTGCGCCTCCCGGCAATTCGGGGTACCTTGAAAAAAACCAACCGCCAAGGACGCCAAGCATGAAGAAGAACGTGTTGCCTCTTCTCCGAAGTCGGCACCAGTCGTCCAGCGCAAGAGCATGAGAGGGCTACGATATAGGATCGCCTTCGGGTACCTGGTGGTCGTGCTGATCGGCCTCGCGACGAGCATGGTGGCTGTCTACAACTTCTCGGTCGTCAGCCGAGAGATCGGGTCGATCCTGCAAGACCGGTTCCGCATCACGCTGGCGGCGCAGAACATGGTCCGGTCGGTCGAACGACAGGAGAATGCCCAGCTGGCCATGCTACTCGACGACCCCGATCTGGCGTACGTCCAGTTCACGGCCACAGGCGGCATCTTTCTGGGATGGCAAGAAGAGGCACGCAGGAACATTCTTGATCCGTCCGACCGGGCCCTCCTGGAGCGCATCGAGCGCCGATATCGTTTGTACAGCTCCTACGCCGATTCCCTCTACCGCCTCCTGCAGCAGCCGAACGGGAACGCGCGGGCGACGGCATACAAATTCAAGGTCGTCCGTCCCTATGCCGAATCGCTGAAAGAGGATTGCTTCCAGCTGTTGGAGCGCAGTCAGACCGCCATCTCGCGCACCGAGGAGACCATCGGCAGCACGATCAAGGCGGCCATGCTCACCGTCATCGTGGCCTCCATCGGCGCCGTTGTCCTCAGCTTCTTCGCCAGTCGCAGATTCATCCTGTCGCTGCAACCGCTCGAGACGCTCACGCGGTCCGTGCGGCTGATCGGTCGTGGCCGGCTGAATCAGAAGATCGATGTGGTCGGGACCGACGAGATCGGCGAGCTAAGCATTGAATTCAACAAGATGACGGAGCGGCTCCGGCTCTACGAGGAGTCGAACATCCACACGCTTATCACGGAGAAGAAGCGGTCCGAAACGATCGTCGCCAGCATCGCCGACCCGGTGGTCGTGACGAACGACCGTCAGATGGTCATGCTGATGAATGCGGCGGCCGAGCGGCTCTTCGGGATCTCGGGCCGTTCGTGGGAGGGGTTGACGCTGGCGGCGGTCGTGCGCGACGAACGATGGATGGACATCCTGCTCGGGCGGCGATCGGACCGGGAAGAGACCCTGTTGACGACGGAGCAGGACGGACGCACCCTGTATTTCAGGCCGCGTCGGACGGTGATCACCGACGAGCAGGGGATCGCACAAGGGACCGTCACGCTGCTCCAGGACGTCACCCGGTTCAAGGACCTCGACCGCATGAAGTCCGAATTCGTTGCGACGGTCTCGCACGAGCTGCGCACGCCGCTGACCTCGCTCAACATGAGCGTCGATATCCTTCTGCAGGAAGTGCTCGGCCGTCTCACCGACCGCCAGCGCGAACTCATTGCGGCATCGAAAGATGACGTCGAGCGGCTTCGCAAGCTCGTCCACGACCTGCTGGAACTGGCCCGGCTCGAATCGGGGAAGCAGGAGATCCACCGGGAGCCGGTCCACCTCCGGGACATCGTGGACGAAGCCGTGCGTCCAATGCGATTGCCGTTCACCGAGAAGGAGATCCGGCTCGACACCGACATTCCGAATGACCTCCCCGTCGTGTCGGTCGACCGGCGGCAGTTCGTCTGGGTCGTATCGAACCTTGTGAACAACGCCCTGCGGTACACGTCGAGCGGAGGCCGCGTGCGCATCGTCGCAACGCACCAGACCGGCCATCTACGCGTTGCCGTCGAAGATACCGGCAAGGGTATCCCGGCGGACCAGCTCGAGCACATCTTCGAAAAGTTCGTGCAGGTCCAGGAAGGGAGCGAACTCAGCCCCGGAAGCGTCGGCCTGGGCCTCGCGATCGCGCGCGGCGTTGTCGAAGCGCACGGAGGCGTGATCGGCGTCGAGAGCGAGGTCGGTCGCGGTACCACGTTCACCTTCACCATTCCATTGACATGAACGGGATCTCCACCGAACGCATGCCGCAGGTGCTCGTCGTCGACGACGAGAAGAACATCCTCCACACCGTCGGCATCGCCCTCGAGTCGATCGGCATGCGTCCCATCCTGACGACGAGACCGCAGGAGGTCGCCGGCATCCTGGCCGAGCACTCGCTCGACCTGGCCTTCGTCGACCTCAAGATGGCTCCGATGGACGGCATGGAGGTGCTGGGAGAGATCAGACGGTTGTCTCCAGCTACGGTCGTGATCATCATGACCGCCCACGGGACCGTCGACAGCGCCGTTCAAGCCGTCAAGCGCGGAGCATTTCACTACATCCAGAAGCCGTTCGATTTCGAAGAGCTGAAGTTGCTGGCGCGGCAGGCGTGGGAACACCGGCGGCTCGTCGAAGAGCTGGAGCATCTGCGCCGTGAGGTAGCGGGTCTGTCGAGGCGAGGAGAGATCCTGACACGCAACCGGAGCATGCTTGAGCAACTCGAGATCGCCGCCCGGGTTGCCGACAGCCCGCTGAGCGTCCTGCTGGAAGGGGAGAGCGGCACAGGGAAGGAGCTGCTCGCCGAATACATCCACAAGCGAAGCGGTCGTGCCGACCGTCCGCTCGTCAAGGTGAACTGTGCCGCCCTTCCCGAGCAGCTGCTCGAAAGTGAGCTCTTCGGACACGCCCGCGGGGCCTTCACCGGCGCGGTCAAGGACCGCCAGGGCCGCTTTGAAATAGCCGACGGCGGCACGGTGTTCCTGGACGAAGTGGCCGAACTTTCCCCGTCGATCCAGGCCAAGCTTCTCCGCGTCCTGCAGCAGAAAGAGTTCGAACGCATTGGCGAGAACCAGACCCGCAAGGTGGACGTACGGGTCATTGCGGCCACCAACCGGAACATCGACGAGGCCTTGCGGGAAGGCAGCTTTCGCGAAGACCTCTTCTACCGATTGAACGGGGTGCGGATCAAACTCCTGCCGCTGCGAGAGCGTCCGGAGGATATTCCGTTGCTGGTCCAGCATCTGCTGGAGCGATCGTCGAAGGGGCGTATGGTGACCGTGGCTCCTGAAGCCGAGCAGGTGCTGCGAAGCTATCGGTGGAGCGGCAACATCCGCGAACTCGAGAATGTGATCGCCCGCGCCGCGTTGTTGGCCACGGACGGCGTCGTTCAGTTGCAGCATCTTCCGGAGGAGATCCGGAGCATGGAGGGGACCCCACCGCACTCACTGGAGGAGATGGAGAAAGCTCATATCAAAAGGGTGCTGCAGTACGCAAAAGACTACGACGAAGCGGCGCGCATCCTGGGGATCGACCGCAAGACCCTCCTCAACAAGCGCAAGAAATACGGGATGTAGTTTGATTGCATCCCCGCTGATCCTCCCGATGCACATCCCATATCTACATGTTTTCCACGATCCGCTGGAGGGGAATATTTCCCCGTGCGGTAACCCCTTGGAACTGAAAGAGTTTGCGTGAATTGTCATCCTTGGAACAAGGATGGGGGGGAAGTACGCCCCGCCGAACGATCACGAGGCTCCAGCATCTGGGCCAGAATCCCCGGAATTGACCCCTCTTCGAGGTACAGATGTTGCGAGATCCGGGTCCAGATAATCACGTCCAAAGCACACCTTACGGAGCGAGGCGCGCATGACCACCAAACTTTCCACGCTCAACAATCTCGAGATCGCCATTCTCGAGCCGAAGGGCTCGATCATTGGCGGCGAAGAGACGGATGAGCTGAAGACCAAGGCGAAGGACCTTCTGGAGCAGGGGAATCGGAAGCTCATCATCGACCTCGGGGCGGTCACATACATCAATTCTTCGGGGATCGGAGCACTGGTGAGCATCCATTCCCAATTCCAGAAGGCGCAGGGGAAGATCAAGCTCTGCAACATGTCCAAGGGCATCGAGAATGTGTTTGTGATCACCAAGCTGACGAGCGTCTTCGACGTCGAGGAAGAACGCGAAGAAGCCATCAAGAAATTCCAGTCCTAATCCAATTCATCTTTCCTTCAAGGAGTCCTGACGCAATGAAGACCTCGATCTTCAATACGATCATCTTGGTCGCGGCTTTCGCGATCGGCTGGGTGGTCTATGAATACACCCTTCCGCAGTTCATCAAGGACGGTGGTCCGCTCGTCATTTCGCTGATCGCGCTCGTTCTAATGCTCATCGCACTCATCTTTGAGCGTCAGATCGTTCTTCGCAAGGCACAGGGAAAGGGCTCGTTGGCGGTGTTTCTGAAGAACGTTCAGCAGTCGGTCAACGGCGGGGACATCGATTCCGCCATCTCCGCGTGCGACAAGCAGCGCGGCTCGTGCGCCAACATCATCCGGGCCGGTCTCGACAAGTACCAGATGATCGTGGCGGCCGGGGAGATCAAAGGCCAAAAAGAGATGATGGAAGACGTCCAGCGGAGCATTGAGGAGGCATCGATGCTCGAAGTGCCGCTCCTCGAGAGGAATCTCGTCATGATGTCGACGATCGCTTCGATCGGCACCATGGTCGGACTCCTGGGAACAACGATCGGCATGATCCGCTCGTTCGCGGCCATGGCCCGCTCGGGAGCCCCGGACGCCGTTCAGCTGGCGCTCGGTATCTCGGAAGCCCTCATCAACACGGCCGGCGGACTGGTGGCCGGTATCGGCGGTATCGTGGCGTACAACTTCTTCACGACGAAGATCGACAACTTCACGTACATGATCGACGAGGCCTCGTACTCGATCGTGCAAACGCTCGTCTCCCGCAAGCCGGGCAAGAAGTAAGCCGAGGAGGCCGCCATGCCGAAACACAAGAAAGGACGCGTCGGCGTCCGGATGGACATGACACCGCTCGTCGACGTCGCGTTCCTTCTGCTCACCTTCTTCATGATGACGACGCAGTTCAAGCCGCCCGAGGAGGTCTCGGTGATTCTGCCCACCTCCAACTCGGCGATCAAGTTGCCCGAGTCGGACGTCATGATGCTGACCGTCAACAAGGAGGGCGAGATCTATCTGGGACTCGATTCCCAGCGCCTGATGGGACGGTTGTTCGGTCAAGAGAACATGTATCGGGCCGCCGTCCAGGTCAAGAAAGAGGACCTGGCCAATCTGCTGGTCCAGGCCCGCATCAACAATCCCAAACTCCGTACGGTGGTCAAGGGTGACAAAGATGCTCCGTTCGGTCCGATCGAGGACGTCATGGACGTTCTTCAGAAGACCAAGATCACCCGCTTCAACCTCGTGACGGACCTGGAGAAAGGATAAGACCATGGCCGGTGGAGGCGAAATCGGTGGTGGTGAATCCCGCGCCAAGGGCAAACACCACAAGAAAAAGAAGGCGAAGCGTGTCGGCATCCGCATCGACATGACCCCGCTCGTCGACGTGGCCTTTCTGCTCCTGACCTTCTTCATGCTCACGTCGGTGTTCAGCCGTCCGCAAACGATGGAGCTGAACCTTCCGCCCGAGAAGGATGTGAAGGTCGAGGTGGCAGAGTCGAATCTCCTGACGCTGAAAGTGATGGCGGACGGGAGCATCTGGTGGAGCAAGGGTTCGGAGCCTCCGACCAAGATGGCGTTTGACGGACTCCGTCCGCTCCTGCTGGAGCAGAACCGCTCCAATCCGAAGCTCATCACGCTCGTCAAGGTCGACCGTGAAGGAAAATACACGCAGATGGTCGACGTGATGGACGAGCTTAACCTTGCGAACGTGACCCGGTTCTCCCTTGCCCCCATGACCGACAAGGACAAGGACCAGATCAAGAAGTTGCAGGGATAGGAGGGCCCCATGGCAGACCTTTCAATGATCGTGCCGTACAAGACCTACGGCTATGGTGCCGTGGAGCTCAAGATGATCGCCCAGAAAGCGATGATGATCGCCATGGCCAGCTCGACAGCGGTCATGTTCGGGACGATCGGATCCTACTACGGCATCGGCAAGCTTCTCGAAGAGGATGAACCGGTGCACATGGTCCGGATCCTCAAGTACACCGACCTCGGCCCCCCGCCGTCCATTCAAGGACAGCAGGCGGCGCCGGCGGTGCAGGTGGCCGCGGCATCGGTGCGTCCGAGCATCGGCATCCCCGTGCCGGTCCCCGACGCTGAAGTCAGCCCTGAGCAGACGATCATGACGCAGACCGAGCTCAGCACCCAGTCGGCGCCGGCTGACCTTGGCGACGGCGCGGGCGCTGGCGGAGCTCAGATCGAGCAGGACATCCAGATCGAAGAGGATGCCCCGCCGCCTGACTTCGTCCCGTATGAGAAGGAGCCGGTGGTCGTCCGCAAGGTTGAACCGAAGTATCCCGAGATCGCGCTGCGCGCTGGTCTGGAAGGGAACGTCTACCTGAAGGTATGGGTGGACAAGGAAGGGAAGGTACGCAAGGCGGTCGTTCTGAAGAGCGACGCCGAGATCTTCAATCAGGCCGCCATCGACGCGGCGCAGCAATGGGTCTTCACTCCGGCGGTCATGCAGAAGGGACCGGTTTCCGTGTGGGTGTCGATCCCCTTCCGCTTCCGTCTTTCGAACAAGTGATCGATCCCCGCGGCGCTTCCCACCGGTCTGAGCGAGGTCGAAGGCCGGTGGGTGCGGCCAAGCGATCGCCGTCTCAGGTCGGACGCCTCCGGTGATCGACCCGGGGACATGTCAAGCCCGATCGACCCAACCATGCCGGTGAATGATCCATCGTCGGATGACCGGAACGACGAACCGTTCAGCCCAATGCGACGGGCACGATCTCGCTCGTCCACGGCGCTAGCGTCGGTCGACGTGGGAAGCCTCCTCGGCTACGCGGTTTCGGCCGTGATGGCTGCGGTCGGAGCTCTGGTGCTGGCCGGTTATCTTGTACATCCCGGTGTGCCGGACCAGTTCCGATGGACGTTCGGCATTGTGCTGATCTTGATGGGCATCTACCGGTTCTTCATGACGCAGACCCGCAGGCAACGGCGGCGAGCGGAGGAAGAAGAAGGGGACGACGCGTGAAAGGTGTCTTGCTCATGATGGCGCTGCTCTTCGGGGGATGCGGTTCCGGAGAACAGCGCCAAGAGGTCACGACGACATCGGGACCGCTGGAGCTGGCGGTGACGACCGACCTGTTCGTGGTGGGCGATACTCTCGCGCGGGAATTTGCGCGCATCTATCCGGAGGTTCGGCCGATGTCAGCGCCCGCCCTCACCCGCGAAGCGATCGTCCATCTCCTCAACGACAGCGTTCAAACGATCATCATCGACCGTCGATTGAACGCCGAAGAGGAACGCGTGGCGGCGGAAGCCGGCATTGTTCCGGCGGGCACGGTGCTGGCCTGGGATGCGATGGCCGTGGTCGTGAATGCGGAGCGACGCCTTGCCGGCATGACGTTCGATGCACTTCGGCGGATCGTCCGTGGCGAGGCGACCCGATGGTCGCAGGTTGCTGCTGGCGAACGGCCCGACCCGATCGAGTTTGTCTGTATGGAACGCAACTCCGGCCTGTATGAGCAGATCCAGCAACGGTTCACCGCAGGACAGCCGTTGTCGGTCTTTGCTGTCGGTGCTTCCCAACGCGAGCTGGTCCAGTATGTTGGCCGCTCGCCCCGCGCGCTGGCCGTGGTCTCGCTCATGGCCCTGCGGCAGCGGCCTTCGACGACGCGGGTCCTCCCGGTCGAGGCGGTGGTAGACAGCGCCGCGGCGCGCACCGCGCTTGTTGAGCCGTCCCAGTTGTCGGTGTTCGATGGCAGCTATCCGTGGAGGACGGAGGTGATCCTCTACAACGCCGAACGTCGGTTGGGGCCTGGTGCGGGTCTGGCCTCCTTTGCTCTGACCACCCCCGGCCAAAAGATCTTCCAGTTGCACGGATTGGTGCCGGCCGTGATCCCGAATCGTGTCATCCAGCTTACCGCGGAGTGAACGAATGAAACGACGTCTGATCAATGGTGCGATGGTACTGCTCGTGGCCAGTGCGGCAACGGCGCAGCCTGTGGTGAAGGATGGCGTGGACCTTCTTGACCAGCGAAAGTTCCGCGAAGCGGCGAACTTTTTCCGGCAGACCGTGGCGCTGTATCCGCGCGACGTGGCTTCGTGGGTCTATCTTTCGAAGGCGTATCTCGGCACGAGTCAGGTTGATTCCGCGGAGGTGGCGGGGCGCAAGGCGCTCTCGCTCGACGACGAGAATGTCGAAGCCTACGCGGCTCTGAGCGAGGCGCTCATCCGGCAGCGCAAGCTGGGCGAGGCCAACCAGACGCTGCGGCAGGGACTGAAGGAGCGGAAGGACCATCCCGGCTTGCTCCTCCAGCTCGGGTATCTTCAGCTGGCGTCGGACTCGGCCGGCGCCGCCCTTGTGACCTTCACGCGCGCGCGGGAGATCTCGCCGAACGCCGCCAAGCCCTACGAAGGCATGGGCGATGCGTACGCCCGCGAAGGGGTCAACCCGATGGCCGTGCAACAATACGAGCGCTCGCTCGAGATCGACTCGGCCCAGCCGGAGTTGTTGTCGAAGCTGGCCGACCTGCATTTGAAGGACCGTCGTTACAACGATGCGGCGAAGGTGCTGTTGAGGCTCATCGCCCTCGACCCGGCGAACCAAGCGGACCGCTTCAAGTTGTTCCGGCTGTACTACCGGGCCAATCAGTTCGTGAATGCTTCACGCGTCGGCAAAGATTACGTCGCGAAGAATCCGAACGACCTTGACGCCGCGAAGATGTACCTCGAGGCCCTGTATCGAAGCCGCCAGTACAAAGAAGTGCCGCCGCTTGCCGACCGGATCATCAAGGCCGAGCCGGCATACGCCGATGCGAAGCGGTTCAAGGCGCACGCTTTCTACGAGCTGAAGGACTACCAGAGATCGGTCGAGGAGTATGCGGCGATCCAATCCGACTCTGCGCTTCAGGCCGAGGACTTCCGCCGGTTGGGCCGCGCGTATCAGGAGCTGGACAAGGACGCCGAAGCCGTCTCCGCGTACGAGCGCTCACTCGCCCTCGACTCAACTCAATCGCTCGTCCTGAACGAGGCGGGAGTGCTCCTCATGGGCTTGAAGCGGTGGGACGATGCCGCCCGGATGTTCGAGCGGCGGTGGCAGGTGGACACAACGGCCGTCGGCGCATACATCAACTACGCACAGTGCATGCTTGTCACCGAGCAGTTTGACAAGGCCGCTGCGGCCCTCGAGCAGGCGATCGAGCGCAGTCCCGACTACGTCCCGGCCTACACCAACCTCGGCATCGCACAGCTGCAGATGAAGTCCTACGACAAGGCCCGGGTAACGTTCGAGACCGTCATCAAAGTCGTCGATACGGCCGTCGTGAGATACCGGAAGGATCTGGCGCAGGCCCATCGATACATCGGCCTGACTCAGTTGCTTGACAAGAAATGGCTCGAGGCCGTAGACCATCTCAAGCAATCGCTCGAGTTGGAGCCGAAGGACGAGAACACGACGCTGTGGCTGGCGCAGGGTCTGCAGAACGCCAACAAAAGGGACGATGCGATCAAGTATTACAAAGAGGTCCTGAAGATCAACAAGAACAATGAACAGGCCAAGAAGGGCCTCGAAGTTCTCGAAGGGAATAACTGACCATGGCAGACAAGACAGCGCCGCAGAACGCACCCGCGACGACCGGAACCCCCACGGGATTCTACCTGCTGGTAGGGGTCATGGGTCTTGCCTTCGTGCTGATCGTCGGGTACATGATCTACCTGTACTTCTCCTGATCCGGCATCGGAACACGCTCATTCACGCGTTACCCCCCAACGTTCAAGCAGGAAAGGATCTGCGATGAAACAGACCCTCGTTGCGTTGGCCGTTACGGCGGCCATCCTCGCCGGGTGCTCCACGAAACCGGACGTCCCCCCGATCGCCGAATGGGACGTCTACTCCGACCAGTTCTTCCGCGTGAACTTCACACAGCCGAAGGGATGGCAGGTCCAGACCGAGCCGTCGCGCGTCACAATCACGTCATCGGTCGAGGCCATGGAGAAGTTCTTCGACCCGTACGCGAAGAAACCCGCCGGAGCCCAGCTGATCGTGTCGGGCGAGAAACAAGACTCGGTCACCACGCTGGATGCCGTCGTTGAGGCCTACAAGACCGGGCTCACCGAATCGGGCTTTCAGATCACCGCCACGAATGAGATCACGATCGACAGCCTGCGGGCGGTCGAGGTCGTGTACGGCGGCCGGTTTGACGAGAACACAGCCCTCAGGGCGGTGCGCGCCTATGTCTACAAGGACACCGTCGTGTATTACGTGCACTTCGGCGGCTTCAATGAGTACTACGAACCGTACCGTTCCGTCTACGACTCGGCGGTGAAGACACTCGTACTGCCGAAGCCCAAGGTCGCGGCGAAGGCGGTCGACCCGTCGTTGCCCGTGGAGGATCTTGCGAAGTTCGAGAACGAACGCGTCGTCGTTCAGTACCCAGAGAATTTTGCGCCGTCCATCGGCAAGCCCTCAGGAGACGTGGAGTACACCATGGCCATCAAGGGTCTGCGCGATGACATCAAAGTGACCCTCGATGTTCGGCCGGCCAAGGGCGTCGGCGTAGACAAGATCGTCGAACAGAATACGAAGAACCTGAGCAAGGTGTCGTCGCCGAAGGATGCGACCGTGTCGGGCATTGCCGGCAAGATGGTGACATACGTCCCGACCCGAGGCGTCGATGCGCGGATGTATTTCGTCGTCAAGGACGACAAGTTCCACCGCATCATCGTCTTCTGGCCGACGGCGCTTCAAAAGGAAACGCTTCCGGCGCTCGAAAAGGTGATTGCTTCTCTGAAGCTCAAGTAGTATCATTCTCGCGTCTTGGCACGTCGACTGAACCGACGAATGGTCCAGCCATCGCACAGGCAACGCCGGGGCTCCAGCTCCGGCGTTCCTGTGTGATGACATCCCCCGCACGCTCCATTGTCCTCTGACATTGCCCATCCCGGCCCCGTCCACGGGACCGTCGAATACGCGACCAGTCGCCCCCGGGTGCTCGGCTGGCTCCGCAGTGCGGCCATCCTCGACGGCGACTGGGGCACCTCCATTGCGTACGTTCTCGGCATCGGGTTTGCGCTGGCCGGTTACAGCAGCATGTGGCATCTCGCCGGCATGCTGGCGCTGACCTCGATCGTCGCCCTCAACTACGTCACGATCTGCAGGCTCTTCCCGAACGGCGGCGGCGTCTACAATACGGTCTACCATCGCTCACGCAATCTGGCCGTGGTCGGTGCGCTCCTCCTTGGAGCCGATTACGTCATCACCATGGCCCTGTCGATCCTGGAAGCGTACCACTACTTCGGTATCGACCACGCCGCGGGAGCTGCGATCGTTACCATCCTCATTCTGGGCGCGCTCAACTGGTTCGGACCGAAGCACAGCGGCGGGGGCGCCGGCATCATCTCAGTCCTGACCGCGATCACGCTCATCGTCATCATCGCGGCTTCGGCCCCCACGGCGTTGCGCGAGGCACACATCGAGCCCCCTCATGACACCTTCGGCGCGAACTGGGGCATTTTCGTCGGCCTGATCCTGAGCATCTCGGGGATCGAAGCGATCTCGAACATGACGGGACTGATGAAGGACCCCGTACGCGACTCCAGGCGGGCCATCATTGCCGTCCTGACCAAGGTGGTGATCGCAACCATCTTTCTCGGTCTCGCGATGCACGCCATTCCCGGCAACGAAGGTCGGACCGAAGACATGGTTCGGCATCTCGGCGAGTACTATGTCGGCGATTGGTTCGGATGGGTCGTCGCCGTTTCGCTCGGCATGTTGCTCATCTCGGCCGGCAATACGGCCATGAATGGCCTCATATCCGTGCAGTTCCTGATGTCGCTCGACGGCGAGCTGCCGCAGTCCCTCCGCCGGCTCAACTCTTTCGGCGTTCCTGTCATCCCGCTCATCATTGCCGCGCTCGCGCCCGTCGCGGTCCTCTTGGTCATCAACGATGTGCTGTCGCTGGCCGGTCTCTACGCATTTGGCGTCGTCGGGGCGGTCATGATCGATGTCGGTTCGGTTGCGACGGACAAGTCGCTGCCGGTAGCCCTTCCGACCCGTATCTTTATGGGCTTTGCGGCGGTCATGCTCATCCTTGTTGAGATCTCGATCGGCTTGGAGAAGCATGAAGCGGCCCTCTTTGCGGGCATCGTTCTGACAGTCGGGTTGACCGCACGGACGATCTCGCAGCGGGCTCGTGCCCGGGAGCGGGCGGTCGTCCCTGCCTCCCCCGCGCCGCCGCGTCCGCCGGTACCGTCGCGACGCCGCGTGCGCCGTGCCATCCCGACGACGAAATACCTCGTCGCGACAAAGGGGGCCAACGAAAAGCTGCTCAAGTTCGCCATCGAAGAGGCAAAGGCACGGAATGCGTTCCTGTTCATTTTGAACGTGAAGGAGATCGCCGTCGGCGCTCTGCCCGAACGCATTGTCCTCGAGTCGAACGGCGTCGAAGCGCGCATTCAGGAGATCTGCGAGCAATCCGACATCGATTTCCAATACCTCCAGGTGCCCAGCTACGAAGTGGGCTACACGATCGCCGAGCAGGCAGCAACGTTCGGGGTGGAGCGTCTGATCATCGGAGCTGAAAAGAGGAATCGACTGGAGAACGTGCTGAAGGGAAGCGTCATGCGGTCGCTCGGAGGACTGCTGCCCGAGGACGTGCAACTGGTCATCTTCGGGGGTTGAAGTGCGCACCAGCATCGCCCGGTGCCGCTGCGTCGTTGGCCGCATTGCCAGATCCGACTCGAAGCCCATGGCGTCTTGTCGGCTCGTGTCCATTCACTGAACGGAGGCGACGTGTTCGATCATCTCTTTCGTCGTAAAGACCTCGATCAGATCGCCCGCGATGCCGAGTCGGGAGGTTCTGGCCATCTGAAGCGGACCCTTGGGTCTCTCGACCTGATCGGACTCGGGATCGGCGCGATCATCGGAACGGGCATTTTTGCCGTTATCGGGACGGCCGCCGCCGGCGGGGCGGACCACGTCGGCGCCGGACCTGCCGTCTGGCTCTCGTTCATCATTACGGCTGTGGCGTGCGCGTTCTGCGCATTCTGCTATGCCGAGTTTGCCGCGCTCGTCCCCATCTCCGGCAGTGCATACACGTATTCCTACGCCACGATGGGAGAACTCGTCGCGTGGATCATCGGCTGGGACCTCATCATCGAATATGCCATCGGCAACGTGGCCGTGGCGATCGCCTGGGCGGCCTACTTCCATCAGCTGTTGGAGGGGATGGGCATCCTGATTCCATCGTGGATGTGCGTGGACTATCGGACCGCTGCGCAGGCGGCGGATGCCGTGGCCGGGGCCGGCGGGGCCGTGGCGCCATCGCTCACGCTGGCGTACGACGCCTGGATCAACCATCCGACGGTCGCGGGCATCCCGGTGATCCTGAACGTCCTGGCCATGCTCATCGTCGGCGCCATCACGTGGCTGCTCGTGGTGGGCATCAAGGAGTCGGCGCGTGCGAACAACATCATGGTGCTCTTGAAGGTCATCATTCTCCTCTTCTTCATCGCGGTGGGTGCATTCTACGTGAAGCCGGAGAATTGGACGCCGTTCATGCCCAACGGGTTTGCCGGAATCTGGACGGGAGCGAGTCTCATCTTTTTCGCATTCATCGGGTTCGACGCGATCTCAACCGCGTCGGAGGAATGCAAGGATCCGGGACGCGATATCCCGATCGGCATCATCGGCTCGCTCGTTGTGTCGACAGTGATCTATGTTGCGACGGCTCTCGTGCTCACCGGCATGGAGCCATGGCACCAGCTGGGGGTCGCCGATCCGCTCGCCGAAGTGTTCGCCCGGAACGGCATGGATTGGGCGGCGGGGGTCATTGCCTTGGGCGCGGTCGTGTCGATGGCGGCCGTGTTGCTGGTCTTTCAGCTCGGACAGCCGCGGATCTTTTTCGCCATGTCTCGTGACGGATTGCTGCCCCCGTATTTTGCTCGCGTGCACGAGCGCTATCGGACACCGCACGTGACGACGATCTGGACCGGCGTCTTTGTCGCCATCTTTGCCGCATTTGCGAACATCAACGAGATCGTTGAGCTGACCAACATCGGAACGCTGTTCGCCTTTGTCCTCGTTTGCATCGGAGTTCTCATTCTGCGCCGGACCGATCCCGACCGGCGGAGGGTATTCCGCACGCCGTTCGTGCCGTGGGTGCCCCTGCTCGGGATCGGAATGTGTCTCTACCTGATGTTGGGCCTTCCGCTGAAGACGTGGATCCTGTTCGGTGCATGGCTCGTGGTCGGGCTGGTGTTCTATTTCGCGTACGGTTTCCGGCACAGCAAACTGCGCAGCCGTGAGAAAGAAGAACTCAGATGACACAGAAGCAACGGATGGTCACTGATCCAGATTCATGATCATCGTTCCCGCTTCGGGACCTCAAAGCGAACACTGAAGCCACAGATCGGAACGACGTTCACCGATACTGATGCTTGACCGGTGTAGATCCTTATCTCTGTACTATCTGTGTTCCCGCTTCTTTCATGACCTCCATCCCAACCATGGCCGAGCAATCTAACGACGGACCGAAACTCGAACGCGTTCTCGGGCTGCGCGAAGGGATCTCCATCCACATGGGCGTCATCATCGGGTCGGGGATCTTCATCGTGCCAGCGACCATCGCCGGTCATCTCGGCGCGATGGGGCCGATCATCCTCGTCTGGGCCCTGGCCGGCCTGTTGACGCTGTTTGGCGCTCTGACACTGGCGGAACTCAGCTCGGTCTTGCCTCAATCGGGCGGACCATACGTCTATCTGCGTGAAAGCTTCGGGAAGCTTTACGGATTTCTGTTCAGCTGGAACGACTTCTTCATCAACAAGGCCGGTTCGGCGGCGGCGATCGCAGTGGCGTTCGCGACCTATCTGGGTACGTTCGTTCCGGTCCTCGATCCGCGACATCGGTTCATCCACGCCGAGTTCGACCTGCTCGGCGTTCCCTTCGACGTCGGTTTTGGACCGGTCCAGCTGGCGGCCATCGCCGTCATCGCCCTCGTCACGCTCGTCAACATACGGGGGGTCACGTTCGGCGCGTGGGTCATGAACATCTTCACGAGCGCCAAGGTCCTGGCCCTCGTCGGCTTGATCATCGCCGCGATGCTGTATGCGGGCGGCTCGACGGAACATTACCTGCCGTGGTGGCCCGACTCATGGGATGCAAGCTACACGGCTGCCTTCGGTCTGGCGATGATCTCAGCGCTATGGGCGTATGACGGTTGGATCGACGTGACCATCACCGCCGGCGAGTACAAGGATCCATCGCGGACCATTCCACGCGCGCTGCTCTACGGCACCATGGCGGTCATCACGCTCTACATCGTCGCCAATCTGGCTTTTGCGTACATCATCCCGATCGGAACGATGGCGGGTTCTCCCCGGATCGCGGCCGATGTGGCGAATGTGGTGCTCGGTCCGGTCGGAGCGTCGCTGATCATCATCGGCATCATGGCGTCGACCTTCGGAACGACGAACGGAATGCTGCTGGTTGGACCGCGGTCGATCCATGCCGCCGGCGAAGACGGCGTCATGCCGCGCCGGTTGGGCGTCGTCCATCCGCGGTATCATACCCCCGCCAACGCCATCCTGACGCTCGGCGTCTGGAGTGCGATTCTCACCCTCAGCGGGACATATGAACAGATCACGTCCTACGTTGTGTTCGGGTCGTGGGGGTTGTATGCCCTGACGGCAGTGAGCGTCATCGTCCTGCGGAAGAAGATGCCCGACGCACCGCGGCCGTACAAGGCATGGGGATATCCGTACGCCACGCTCCTGTTCGTTGCGCTGGCCGGATGGTTCGTTTATAACACCCTCGTCGAAGACACCCGCAATGCCGTCATCGGCATCGTCTTGCTGCTCATCTCGCTGCCGATCTATTACCGGATGACTCCCAGGCGTTCATGATGCGGCCACACGGCCATTCGCTGACCACTGACTTCTGACCTCTGCATTCCCCCCATGGCCGTGCCCCATCACGATATCTCGCAGTGGATCGCCTTCAACGCGGTCATTCTGTTCCTTCTGATCCTCGACCTCGTTGTCTTCAATCGAAAAGCTCATGAGGTCTCGATCAAAGAGGCCTTGGGCTGGAGTGCGTTCTGGATCTCGCTGGCGCTTGTCTTCAATGTGTGGGTGACGTTCGAATACGGCAAGGAGATCGGCCTGCAGTGGTTCACCGGCTATCTCATCGAGAAGTCGTTGAGCGTCGATAATCTGTTCGTCTTTCTGTTGCTGTTCACGTACTTCAAGGTTCCGGGGAAGTATCAGCACAAGGTCCTGTTCTGGGGGATCATCGGCGCGCTCGTCATGCGCGGGATCCTCATCCTACTGGGAGCGGCGCTGATCGCCCGGTTCCATTGGATCCTGTACCTGTTCGGCGTGTTCCTGGTGTTCACGGGGTTGAAGATGCTCTTCAGCTCCGCCGAAGAGGATGTGCATCCGGAGAAGAACATCGTCGTCCGGATGTTCAAGAGGATCTTTCCCGTCAAAGCCGAGTACCATTGGGACCTCTTCTTCATCAAGGTGGACGGCAGGCGGTATGCGACACTGCTGTTCATCGTCCTGATCGTTGTTGAGACGACCGACCTCGTTTTCGCTGTCGACTCGATACCCGCTATCTTTGCCATTACGACCGATCCCTTCATCGTCTATACGTCGAACGTGTTTGCCATTCTGGGTTTGCGATCGCTCTATTTTGCGTTGGCCGGGATGATGGATATGTTCCACTATCTGCGCCACGGTCTGGCCGTCGTACTCACCTTTATCGGGATCAAGATGCTCGTCATGGACGTCTTTCCGATCCCGATCGGCCTGGCTCTGGGCGTTGTGGGCAGCGTGTTGACCGTCTCGATCGTCATGTCGATCATCCACGGCAAGCATCGGCATCGCTCCGGACCTACGGAACCGCCTCAAGGCGGATAACATGGCCGCCTCCCCCTTCTCCGGAAAGGAACCTGCCTTGCGCTCCATCGTGTTCGCCCTCGTCCTGTTGACGCTACCGGCTCAAAGTCAATTGTCGGAGACTGCTGAATGGTCAGCCTTGATCCCAGACCGGTTTTGGGTGACCCCCAACATCACCTATGCGACTGCGAGCGGCGTGGAGTGCAAGCTCGATGTCTACCGTCCCGCCGGGTCGGTCTCGCCCGTGCCGATCGTGATCTTCATCCACGGCGGCGGATGGGTGGTTGGCTCGAAGGAATCGGCTGTTCTCCACGTTGTGCCATACCTTGAAATGGGCTTTGCGGTCGTGAACGTGGAGTATCGGCTGGCGAAGGTTGCGCTCGCTCCGGCGGCGGTGGAGGATGTGCGGAGGGCGCTACGGTGGGTCTGGGTGAACGCGAAGACCTATGCGTTCGACACGACGAAGATCATCGTGACGGGCGGCTCGGCCGGAGGACATCTGGCCCTGATGTGCGGCATGCTAAGCCCCTCGGCAGGCTTCGACCAGACCACCGGTTGGGACCCGGCCGCCGTCACGCCGAAGGTGGCGGCGATCGTGAATTGGTACGGCATCACGGATGTGGCGGACCTCCTCGACGGTCCGAATTATCAGCAGTATGCCGCCGCGTGGCTCGGAAGTCTTCCGAACCGCACAGAACTGGCGAAGGCGGTCTCTCCGCTCACGTATGTTCGGAAGGACATTCCGCCGGTCTTCACGGTTCACGGCGATGCCGACCCGTTGGTACCGTATCAGCATGCGGTCCGATTGCACGAAGGACTGAAGAAGGCTGGGGTGAAGAACGAGTTCGTGACCATCCCGGGCGGGCGGCATGGCGGGTTCTCAAGGGATCAAACGATCATGATCCATCGAAGGATCAGGACGTTTCTTAGAGAGGTTGGGATCGAGCCGAAGTAGATTGGTGAAGCGACTGGAGAACAAGAGAGCCCGGAGCGATCCGGGCTCTTGGTGTTTGTGCAAAAGCGGTTCACAGAGATCCACCGAGTTCACACAGAGGTCCACAGAGAAAGAATGTATCTTGATCAAATCCTCTGTGGACCTCTGTGTCTCTCTGTGGAACTCTGTGTCACGCTTTGATTCTGAGAGTTTCAACCATCGTTCTCCTCGGCGTCACGATGTCCAATGATGCATAGAAATGTAGCCGGTCGATCAGTTCTCCGGTGAGGGCCGCTATAACCGCCATGAGTGACGGTGCATCGTTCGGACCCCACAACAGCAGCGGCAAGACGAATCCCATGCCGATCCGTCCGACGATCCACAAGAACTCCCAACCCGTGCGACGATGCTTCACCTGCAGTTTCATGCGGTCGATAAACCCGGCGAACCGGATAGCGCCGAAGAGGAATGCGATCAGAAGGTTCGCGCCGATGAGCGCACCCAGGTACGCTGCCGAAACAGCGGCGCTCCGTTCGTCCCACTTTGAGTGCCACGCGCCTGCCATGGCATTGTAGACGCCGTCGACGGAGATCACGAAAAACACACCGGTCGCTACGGCGACCATGCGCCATACGTCGCTCTCGGGCTTGAAGGCCGCCCACATCGCCGAGACACCTAGAAAGACCGGGAACGCGATCACCTCGCGGCTGAGCCAGGACCGTCTCCAGTTCAAAATGGCCCTCCAGGCCCGTTCCTTCCGTCCCAGATGCATCGTGCTGAGCCCCATGCCGGCGAGACCCGCGAGCAGAATGATCTCGGGAAGGACCGCCGTTCTCCCGAATCCGGCGCTGAGTATCCATGCGACCAAGCCGATCCCGATGAACGTGAAAACGGCGAGCGGCCACTCGTTCTTCAGCGATGTATTGGATGTCGGTAGCGCCGTCTCATCGAGGTCGGCCCACGCTTTCGTCAGTTCCGGCGCAGGTCGTTCGACTCCCGGCGGCGCGGGTTGCGGCTGTCGCCCCGTCATGGGCAGGAAGGCGATGGAAGGACGTACATCGAACACCGGGAAGCCGTTCACGTCAACACTCTGCCGCGTCGCAGGTTGGCCGAACGATAGAGCACCCGTGGGACACATGCTCGTACATGCCGGCTGACGTCCATCCAACAACCGATGGTTGCAGAGTGTGCACTTGGTCATTACGCCTTCGGCCGCATTGAACTTCGGCGCATCGTACGGACAGACCCAGCTGCAGTAATGGCAGCCGATGCACTTGGCGTCGTCGATCAGGACTGAGCCGGTCTTTGGATGACGGACGATCGCCACGGCTGGACATCCCTCCATGCAGGGTGCATCCAGACAATGGTTGCAGGCCAGCGAGAGATGGTAGACGGGGAGGTCGGGTTGTCGCGATGGATTATGCGTGACGATGTGGCGCCAGAAACGTTCGGGCTCGAGGCCGTTCTCGTTCGCGCACGCGATCACGCACGCGTGACACCCCACGCAGGTCTCGAGGTTGTGGATGAAGCCCGGGGCGGTATCTGGAGATGAAGCCATGGAGGGATATTAACCGCAAAGAACGCAGAGAGCGCAAAGCGGAGTGAAATGGCTCATATCAATTCCTGTTTCTTTGAGTTCTTTGCGTTCTCTTCGGCTAATCTTCTGTCACGGGTTGTACGTCGATGAGATTCTCATGGAACGCCGCGCCGTGGCCCATGTCGGTCTCGCGAGCTTTTGAGAGCACGTTCACGGCTCCGCCGTCCTGCAGCCACCAGCCGTTATGCAGCACGACACACCCGGGTCGGATCCCGTGGTCCAGCCGTACCGGCAGTGTCAATTCGCCCCGGTCGTTGAACACGCGCACACGACTCCCAGGTCGGATCTGTCTCGTTGCCGCGTCGGAGGGATGCATTTGGAGGACCGGAACCGGTTCGATGGCTTTCAGCATCTCGAGATGTCCGAACTGCGAATGGATCCGGTTCTTTGTGTTGGGGGTGAGGAGATGAAGCGGGAAACGGGATCTGGCATCCGGCTTTGTCGTTTCAACCGGCTCATGGTACGATGGCAGTCGGTCCACGCTCCACATTGCCGCGGCCTCAGCCGAATCCAGTTCGATCTTTCCGGACGGCGTCGGGAAGACGAGGTCTGCAAACGCCACCTCCCGATCATCGGGCATTCGAACAGGGCCTTGGCGCAGTCGGTCGATCGTCACGCCGGGGAGGTGTGCCAGCTTTCGGTTGAGCCATGCCTCCACCGCTGCGTCATTCGGCGCTGGAATCAGCTGCTCGACGAGGTCTCGTGGTATGCCGAGCCGTTCCGCCAGCAGCCAATAGATCTCTGACTCCGGCTTGACCTCTCCGGGTGGGTCGATGACCTTGGGTCGCAGCTGGAGGTAGTCATGCCAGTAAGCGCCAATGACGTCGGTCTGTTCAAAGAACGTCTTGGCCGGAAGCACGATGTCGGCCTCGCGTGCGGTGTCGGTCATGACTTCATCGACGGCGACGCGGAAGTCGACCGATCGGAATGCCTTGATGACCGTCGGCGTCTCCGGATTCTGGGGGATCGGATTCCCGCGCTCAACCCAGATTGCCTTGATCGGGGGGTCTTGCGACGAGAGGATCTGCGGCCCGAGCATCGCGGTGGAGATCGACACACGCACCAACGGGTCGGGGGCCTGTGGAGGGTAGAAGGCGATGGGATCCTTCTCTCCGAATACCTGTGTGCGCAGGTTGGCGAAGATCCACCCGGCGCCGGTCTTGCCGATGTTGCCCGTGATGGCGAGCAGGGCGATCATCGCTCGCATCGTCTGTCCGCTGTTCGAATAGCGCTGCATCCCGAATCCGGCGCAGATCGTGACAGGAGGCGATGCGGCGATCAGCTCTGCGAGCCGCTTGATCTGTTCCTTCGGTACACCGGAGACCTGCGCAGCCCATTGCGGCGTACACCCCAGCACCTGGTCGACGTAGGCTTCGTAGCCATGCACGTGACCGTCAATGAATGGCCGGTCGATCCATTTCTTCGAGATCAACTCATGGCCGACAGCCAAAGCAATGGCCGCGTCCGTTCCCGGTCGGGGTTGAATGAGCAGCGAAGCCCGCTCCGCCGTCTCCGTCCGCCTGGGGTCGATCACGACCAGCTTCGCGCCGCGTTGAAGCGCCTGATCGACGAACGTCATTTGATGGATGTTCGTCTCGGCGGCGTTCTTCCCCCACATCACGATCAACCCGGCGTTCGCCAGGTCCCACGGGGCATTGTGTTCGTTTGAGCCGAGCGACAACCGCGTTGCTTCAAGTCCGGCCGGCCAGCACAGGTCGCCGTACGTCGTCGTGTAGCCTCCGAACATCTTCCAGAAAGCCGCACCGACTCCGTTCAGGAGTCCCTTGGTGCCGCTCGAAGAATAGTAGAGCAGACTCTTCGGTCCGAACTGTTCGCGGATCACCCTCAGACGTTCTGCGATCGTGTCGAGCGCGAGGTCCCACGAGATGCGGTCAAACCCGCCCGAGAGGTTTCGTTTCAGCGGATAGAGCAGTCGATGCGGAGAGTGGATCCGTTCGACGTAGCTGAGGCCCTTGAGGCACGCACCATGGGCCGTCGCCCGGCTCTCCGGCACAGGCTCGATGCGGCGCAATCGGCCGTTCTCGACGGTCACACGAAGTCCGCAAGTGCTGTAGCAGTTGCGCGGGCAGGCAGTGGTGAAGGTGGCCAATGGAGAAGGTAGAGAGTGAACAGTGAAGAGAGATTGGTCAATTGGAAAGCGGAGACTTGGCGGAGCTCGACTGAACGAAAATCGGCTAAGGGAACGACAAGTGCAACAAACGAATTTGATCTGTGCCCGTCCAACTTCTGCTCCCAGAGATCTGATTTCGCGACCTGCCAGATCCTTGCGAGTTCTGGATTCGGTCACTACCATGGTACGAAGCATGTGTGCTCGACTCGAACATGGGAATAGGACCCGACGATGAAAACGATCATTGCGCCCACGCTACTCGTTCTACTCGCATTTTCTGCTTCGGCCCAGGACCGCCCGCGCTTGCGCGACTGGGGGGTCGAGATCGGCATCTTCAGGCCCGGGCCCCTCAATGCCATCACCGACGTCCATGGCGTTCGGGTGGGTCAGGTGACCCTCATGAGGGGAGATTCGATCCGCACCGGTGTGACCGCGATCGTTCCTCATGCGGGAAACCTCTTTCAGGAGAAGGTTCCGGCTGCGATCGTCATCGGCAATGGCTTCGGCAAACTCGTCGGGAGCACGCAGGTGAACGAGTTGGGACAGATCGAGACGCCGATCGTCCTCACCAATACGCTGAGTGTGTGGGATGCGGCCAACGGTCTCGTCGACCACATGCTTTCGTTGCCCGGCAATGAGAACGTCGGCTCGGTCAATCCGGTCGTGGGGGAGACGAATGACGGATTCCTCAATGATATCCGAGGACGACATTTGACCAGGGATGATGTGCGGCGGGCGATCTCGATCGCGAGCGACGGAGCTGTCGAAGAGGGGAGTGTCGGCGCTGGCACGGGGACGATCTGTTTCGGATGGAAAGGGGGGATCGGGACGAGTTCGCGCAGACTTCCAACCTCGTTGGGAGGGTTTACGATCGGCACGCTGGTACAGACGAACTTCGGCGGCATTCTCGATATCGCGGGCGTACCGGTCGGCAAGGAGCTTGGCCGCTATTCGTTCAAGCAGCAACTCGATACGAGCGCTGACGGCTCCTGCATGATCGTCATCGCAACCGACGCGCCCATGGACCACCTGCAGCTTCGGCGGTTGGCGACCCGCGCCCTCCTTGCGCTCGGCCGCACCGGTTCCATGATGAGCCACGGTAGTGGCGACTATGTCATTGCGTTCAGCGCTGCTGATTCGGCGCAGATCCGTCCCGATCGCAGTTCTTCAACAAGGACCGCGCTGGTTGTCTCGGATGATCAGATCTCCGCCCTCTTTCAGGCCGTGGTGGAGGGGGCTGAAGAAGCGATTGTTAACTCTCTGTTCAAGGCTACGACGATCTCAGGTCGACGGGGTCGGACGATCGAAGCGCTCCCGCTCGATCGCGTGCAGGAGATCCTCAAGCGTTATGGACGCCTGCGTTCAGGCGGTGAATAGGCGCTCTGGCTCCGCCGTGAAACGACAGGAATTCGGGCCGAACCCTTCGTGAAACAAGCATACGGCTTGTAAAGAAACTGTTATCCAACGACCGCATTGAATCCGCTAAGGCCCCTCTCCGTATTCTGACATGACCACAGAGGAGGCCATATGCCGACCGATCAGGATGCGCTCAAAGGACGGTTGCTGTGGAAGGCGGTGGAGGCGTTCAAACCCGTCTACGAGTTGATGTCGGACGACGTGCCCGTGGCACGAGTCTCATGGAGCAAAGAATGGGGAACGCTGGCAGAGGCGCAATTCGGAGACCAGCGCTATTCGTTCAAGCGAAACGGTATCTGGAAGCCGTACCTGACGGTGCGTGCTGAAAGGACGCCCTACGACATTGGTCGGATGGAGTTCCGTTGGCTGAGCAGGACCGACCTCAAGTTGCAGAACGGGACAAGCTACTCCTGGGCTTTGACGAGCACCTGGCGCCAAGAGTCGGCATTCACCGCGGCTGACGGAACGATACCGGTAGTGTTCAGATCGAAGCTGACGATGAAGGGATTGCAGGCGGAAGTGACGGTGGAAAGCGGTTTTCAGCGTCATCGAGACGCTCCTTTGCTGGTCCTGCTGGGTTGGTATCTGATCGCTTCGTGCTACTCATCCGATGGCACCGAAACGGCGGCAATCGTGGCCGCGATCGGATAGCGCGGCGATCGAAGTGTTACAGCAAGTATGCGGTACATGCCAAGGCCCTCTCGACGGAGGGCCTTGCTGTTCATACGAAAGGTTCAGGGTCGAAGGAAGCGGTCGTACCAACGGATGTGCCGCTCCAGCCGGTCCTTGATGTAGCTCGGAACGGTGAGGCCGTGATGCTGTCCTGGATAGATGATCAGCTCCGTCGGCACGCCTGTGTGTTTCAGCGCCTGATACATCTGCTCGGCTCCGATCACCGGCACGTTGAAGTCGTCCTCCGATGCCATGAACAGCGTCGGCGTCATAATGCGGTCGGCCTGGAAGAAGGGGTAGGAGACCTTCAGCCACTTCTCGGCATTCTTCCACGGCACGCCCAATTCGACGTCGTACTGCTTGATGTACTGGTCCGACCCATACATGCTGAGTTGCAATGAGCTACCCGCGCCGCTGACGGCCGCTCTGAAACGCCGGTCGCTGGCGATGACGTAGTTTGTCGAGATCCCTCCGTAGCTCCAGCCGCCGATCCCCATCCTGGTTGAGTCTGCGATGCCTTCCTTCACCAGATGGTCTGCGGCTCCAAGGATGTCCTTCACTTCGAGATTCCCCCAATCGCCATAGATGGCCCGCGTGAACGCGACGCCCCGACCGCTGCTCCCCCGATAGTTGACGACTGCCACCGCATAGCCGGCCCCGGCCAACACGTGCGGCGTGACCGCAAAGCCATAATCGTCCTGACCGACAGGACCTCCGTGGATCACGAAGACCAACGGCAACCGCCGGCCAGACGAGGCGCCGGCTGGCCGGTACAGGATCGAAGAAATGACCGCGCCGTCCGAACTCGTGGACTGAAATCCCGTCACGGTCGCCAACCGCAACGGATCGAGGAATTCATCATGGATCGTGGTCAGCTGCGTCAGTGTGTTGCCCTTGAGAGCGAAGATCTCGGCAGGCCTCTGCGGCGTGCTCATCAACATCAGCCAGCGTCCGTTCTTCGCGTCCCACTGAAGGTTCGAGATCGAGCGCTCGCCGTCCAACAGCCGTCGAAACCGTCCGCCGGGCACATCGAAGCTCACGAGCGGCGTTTGCCGATCGTCGGCCATGACCGTGGAAACGCTGGTAGGCGTGGACCAGCGCGGCGTACTCGACGGCCTGTCCAAGGCGGCGGAGAGGAGCACGGAGGTACCTCCGTCCGGACTGACGACGGCAACAAGACGTTGACCGTACATCGTGAACGGCTCGTCGCTGCTGCTCTGCAGGTAGGCGATCCATTTGCCGTCGGGGCTCCATACGGGCGTCGATTCCGTTCCCGGCCAGTCGGTCAGTTGCCGGGCAGGCGCGCCCGGCTTGGCTTCCATGAGGTAGATCGCCGTATTCTCGTTCCGGTCGGGCTCTGCAGTTCGATTGCTGACGAAAGCGATACGCCGTCCATCAGGCGAGATGGCCGGTTGGTCTTCGTCGTACGGCCCGGTCGTCAGAGTATCGAGCTTCTTCGTGGAAAGCGTGAATCGATACAGGTGAGTCGTGCGGCGGTCACGGTAACCATCGTCGTCGTCCTTGAAGTGGTACCGGTCGATGACATGCGGTAGCCGGACCTTTGATGCGGCGGTGTCGGCCGTACTGGCTTGCTTGACGGTCAACAGGAGCGCCGTTCCGTCGGGGAACCAGCGGTGCTCGGCGATCTCGCCTTTGATCTCCGTTGCCCGGATGGCTTCACCGCCGCGGCGGTCCAGGAGATAGACCTGTGAATGCTTGTCCTCGCCGCGCTTGGCCATGAACGAGAGGTACTTGCCATCCGGGCTGAACCGGGGCTGGCGCTCTCCGTCGGAGCTGTTCGTCAATTGTACCGACTGTGAACCATCGGAGCTGACCATCCAGATGTCCGCGTTGGAGCGGTCCTTCACCGAGTCAACGGTCGAAAGGACGTACGCGATCCATGCCCCGTCAGGTCCGACCTGAAGGTCGGAGATGGATCGAAGCCGGTAGACATCGGAGGGCTGCATCGGCCGTTTCGAAGTCGATTGCGCCTGCACGAGCAAGGGGACTGTAACGACAAGAGCGAGAACACAACCAAGGGATCTACGCATGAGAAGAGTCCTCAGGTCCTGTTGATGAGGAAATGAGTCGATGGCGTTGAGAGGATCTCCAGCTGTACGCGATGGCGAGAGCATTCAGCCCTGCACCGGTCCAGAAGGCCGTGTACCAGTACGGTTGAGGCGCGGCGCTGTGCAGGCCCGCCTCCGTATCGCGCATGAAGGTCCACAGGATCACTCCGCTGCCGACGAGGGCGGCCGTCCACGCAACGGGTCCGGGTCTGAACGGCGACGTGTGCTCCACGACGAGGATCATGAGGCCGCCCGCGATCAGCAGCAGCGAGACGACGACCGGCGCCAGGACAGGACCGATCCACGGCAGAGGGAGAAGGAAGAGGATATCCCGGTCGAAGAGCGATGCCGGCCAGCCGATCGTTACTGCGAGCCAAAGATAGAAGAAGATGTCCCAAATGCCGAACGCGATCGCGAACTGGGCAAATCGTTCCCATCGAGTTCGACCCGCCATCATGCCGACCGCGGCCAGCATGACGAGGGTCGCGAACTCGCGGATCAGCTCCACACCAAGACGACTCTCGTCGATCGGACGGAGGGGGAATGCGAACCCTTCCGGATAGTAGAGGTCCCGTAGATAGATCACGACGCTGGCCTCGACCCAGGCGAAGGCGATCGCAAAGAGGACCACGGTGCCGGCGGTACGAAGACCTGCGGGGACGCTGGCGGCAGATGGGTCAAACATGTGGGCAGGCCCCAGCGGAATCAACGACGTTGTCTCGTCGGCGGACGCTTGGCGCGCCCGGTCGTTCCGAACAGGGCGTCGGCGATCTGCTCCGCCACATGACGATTGGTCCAGTAGCCGAGGTGTGAATTGAAGATGAGACTGCCGGTGTCGACCAGTCGGTCGCTCACCAGCCGGGGGAAGAAACGCTCGAGCGGATACGCCATCACATCCTGGTGATTCCAGAAGTTCAACCAGGAACCCCGCGGTCGTCGGAGGCCGACCGGGTTCTTTGAGAGTGCTCCGGCCTTCAACAGGAGGTGTGCCTTCCGAAGAAGGAAGAGCGCGATCGGAGAGCCGGTCGTAAAGAGATGCTCAAGCCGCTGCCGGCCGTCCGCTCGCACGCGTCGACGCTTCGAGACCGGTTTGCCGAACAGGTCGAACAGATAGTCATAGGCAATGATCGACCCCAGGCTGTGCGCCAGGATCGAGAAGGAAGGGGATTCGTAGCGAACGATCTTGTCCAACTCGCGGTACACGAAGTTGCGCAGGCGCCGTTCGCCCTCGGTCGAGGAGTAGGAGACGACGTCCCCCATGAAAACGGTCAGGAAGTACCGTCCGAAACCGATCTGTTTGTCGAACATCGGCGGGATCGTTCCGCGGTATTCCGGAAAGGCGCGATGAAAGACCGTCCATTTCGCATCCTTCACCACTTCGGTGTAGTAGATGCGGTGGAGCGTGATGTGTTCGTCGAAATCGACCTTGCGCTCGGCCAGCACTTCACGAAGCAAGGCCTCGAACGGTCCGTAGAAGCGCTGTTCAATCTCGAACTCGCCCATGCCGTGAAGGAGAATGAGGTGATGCATGGCCTGCTCCTGTGGGATCCCGTTGCCCTAAGGTGCTTACAGGAAGGGGCAGATACAAGCCGTCATGACACAGATGTAACGCCTGCATCCCCACTCGGTGTTGCGCTTGTGATGAATTCTCACAAATTAGAATCGTTTTCAGACTCATTTGTCTTAGATCTCTCACCAACTCTTGGAGGCTCGCGATGCGAGTTCGTTCGAACTATTGGAGTTCCGTGCTGCTGCTCGTGCTGATGCATGCGGCATCGATCGCACAATGGAAGCAAATCAGCGGTCCCGGGCCGCAGAGTATCACGGTGCTCTATCGCAGCGGATCGGCGCTGTATGCCGGCACCGACGGCAGCGGGCTTCATGTCTCCACGGACGACGGCGAGACGTGGGTGTCGATGAACGGCAGCGCCGCCTACGGAAGCAATACGTTGCTCCACGGGCAAGTGCGCTCGATCCTCGTCGAGGGCGACCGCACGATCGTCGGATCGTACGCCGGAGGCATGTGGCATTCTACGAACGGCGGCACCTCGTGGACGCGCTACGGGTCTCCCCTCGGTTCCGGCAACTCGATCAACGGCCTCGTCAAGGTCGATTCTGTGATCCTGGCCGGAGGCAGCGGCATGTTCCGTTCTACAAACGGCGGCTCAACATGGACGTCGAGCACCACGGGACTGACGAACACCAACGTGCGCGCCATGACGTCGAACGGCATGACCGCCTTCGCCGCCACGGACAACGGCTTCTTTCGGTCAACGGACCTCGGCGTTTCGTGGTCGATGGTCGACAGCGGAATGGCCAAGACGGGGTCACGCTACACCATGGCGATGGCGGCGGCCAACGGCGTTGTCTATGGGACATTCTCCAACGGGTACTCCGGCCAGCATGTCGTCTTTCGATCGACTGACAACGGAACTTCATGGGACTCGTCCAACGGGAATCTGACGAATCTTTCGACGTCGGCGATCGGCGCCTACGGCGACACCGTCTTCGTCGGATTGAACAACAACGGTTTGCGACGTTCGACCGATCGGGGTGAGACGTGGACGGACGTCACCACCGGCGGCGCGAGCTATCCGCTGGCCATTCTGGCCTATGGAACGCGGGTCCTCGTCGGAGGGAACAAGGGGAACTCCGCAGGCGACGGGGGAGTGTTTCTCTCCACCAGCAACGGCAGCAGCTGGACCCGCGTCACGTCAGCGATGAGCAACGGTTCGTCGATCGTCTTGCAGGCCGTGGGCGATCGCCTGGCGGCTGGGGTGGATGCCGGCACCAGCAGCGTCAACAGCGGTTTCTACGTCACCTCCGACCGCGGCGCCCGATGGGAACGAAAGAGCCAAGGACTCATGGCCAGCGGTAACCCGGTCAAAGTGACGAGGATCCTCCAGCATGGGTCCAGGCTATACGTTTCCGCCGCCACCAACGTACCGCAAGGCGTGTTCGTCTCGAGCGACAGCGGCAACACCTGGACGCAGGCGATCTCGGGACTCTATCAATACGCCGACGTCTACCAATTCATGGCCGATGCGGACACGGTCTACATCGCCGCCAAGGAAGGGCTCTTCCGCACGACGAACGGAGGAGGCACATGGACCTCCTCGATGAGCGGCGTTCTGAGCGGCGAGGTCATCTCCGTGGCCATGCGTGGCGATACCCTGTATGCCACCAAGGGGAACAATCGGCTGTATCGATCGGAAGACCGCGGACGCACGTGGACCTACCTGACCGTGGACCTGCCCCAGTACCAGTATGTCTATCAGTTGTGGCCGATCAACGGGAAGTTCTACGCGCTTGGAGGGAACGGCAACGGACGACTGTTCCAATCGGCCGACAGCGGCAGTCACTGGACAGAGGTCAACGCGGCGCGGTTCACGGGAAACAACCTGGTCACAGGCGTCATCGGCTACAAAGGCTCGCTGATCGTTACCACCGTGTCAGGAGGCATTCACATCTCGACGAACGGTGGATCGAGTTGGACGACCTACAACCAGGGCATCAACGATGCCTATCCGACGTTCACGTCTGCCGTCGTTCTTTGGGACAGCCTCTATGCCACGCGTGGGTCGGCGGTCTACGTACGACGGCTGTCGGAGTTCGGCATCACGTCGGTGGATGCGGACGCGGTCGCCGAGGTCCCGTCGAGCTTCGGGCTCATGGCCAACTACCCGAATCCATTCAACCCCGCGACCACAATAGCGTTCCGGACGACGACGCGCGGTCACGTAACGTTGCGGGTCTACAATCTTGTCGGCCAGCAGGTGGCGATGCTCGTGGACAGTGAATTGAGCGCCGGAGCCCACACGGTGGCGTGGGACGCCGCATCGATGGCGAGCGGCATGTATCTGTCGGTCCTGGAAGCCGCTGGCCAGCGCGCTGTCCACAGGATGGTCCTGATGCGCTAAGGCAAGCCAACGACATGTGCAGAACAAGGCCCGGGCAGAGATGTCCGGGCCTTGTTGTGGCCGGGTGTCGTCAACCTGCGTCGCACGTCGTTTGGATTTCGTAACTTGCGCCATGCCCGTGCCGCTTGTCATCTCTCCGGTACGCACCCGAAGCGACCGACGTTCGTTCGTAGATCTCCAGCGACGCATCTACGCCAACGATCCGCTTTGGGTGCCGCCGCTGCGTGGAAAGGCCATGGGCATCCTCGATCCCGACCGAAATCCGTTCTTGAAGCACTGCGATCAGGAATTGTTGGTGCTGCGTCGGGGGCGTGAAGTGGTCGGCCGGCTCGCCGTTTTCATCGACCGACTGGCCGTGGATTTCTGGAAACAACCCATTGGCCTCTTCGGGCACTATGAATGTGTCGACGAACCCGAGGCGTCGATGATGCTTCTGCAGTCTGCGGCTGAATGGCTCCGTTCCCGCGGCATGACGAAGATGCGGGGACCATGGAGTTTCGTCTCGCAAGAGTGGGGGTTTGTCATCGAGGGCTTCGCACCTCCCCCGACGATCATGGCGCCGCATAATCCACTGTACTACCATGATCACATGACGTCGTTCGGATTTACGAAAGCCAAAGACCTTCTTGCCCATGCGATCTCGGGGAAGGAGGGATATCAGATCCCAGACCGCATCTTGAGCTCGACGGACGCCGTGGCCCGTCGCTTCAAGATCCACGTTCGGTCCATCGACGTGAAGCGGTTCGACGAAGAAGTGCGAACGTTGATGGACCTGTCGAACGGCTCCATCACGGGGAATTGGGGGTATTCTCCGGTCACGCCCGAGGAAGTGCTGGCGATGGCGCGTGATCTGAAGCGGGTGATCCAACCGAAGGGCGTGCTGTTCGCCGAAGATGGAAGTGGCCGACCGATCGCCTTTGCGATTGCGATTCCCGACGTGAACGTCATTCTGAAGCGGATCAGAGGTCGGCTTCTGCCTTTCGGGTGGCTGCAGCTTGTGTGGGGTGTGCCTCGACTCCGTCACTACCGGATGTGGGCGCTGGGCGTGATTCCGGAGTACCAAGGGAAAGGGGTGGACGCCCTGATCTATCGGGCTCTCTATGAGTCGCTGTACACGCCAGATATCTGGATGGAGATCAACTACGTGCTCGAAGACAACGCCCGGTGAACAATGCCATCCGGAAGCTGGGGGCGCGGCCGTTACGACGCTACCGGATCTATGAGAAGGCGATCTGACCGACGCCGGCCGATCGTGCTATTTTGCCAGAACCATTTTCAACGTTGCACGAGAACCCCCACTCGTCAGCGCACACAGATAGACCCCGCTTGGCCATTCAGACGCTGTCCAGACGACAGCATGTTCTCCCGCATTCTGCTCTTCGTCGGCCAACACGGCGACCTCCCGCCCCAGCATGTCGTACACGCGAAGCAGCACGGCCCCGCTCGTCGGCAATGAATACCGGATCGTCGTCGACGGATTGAACGGATTGGGATAGTTGGCCTCGAGTGAGAACGATCGTGGCGTGCGCGCGTCGGCTTCCGCGATCCCCGTCGCCAGCTCCATCGAATCGTAGTACGACTTGTAGGTCTGAGCCAGCCGATCGGCGATCGAAGGCTTCGGCGTCAGATGGTCCATCCGATAGACGCCCATGGACTGAAATCCGCCAAGGTGCTGGCTGGAATGCCAGTCAAAGATGCACCACCAGATCGTCCCAACCAGACAGCCGTTGCGCTGCAGCGCCCCGTTCTGGTCGCGGATCGTGAATCCTCGAAACGCGGCGAACGTGGAGTCGAGCACCTTCACCTGATAGTCCACGCCGGTGATATTCTCTCCCGACCAGACGCCGAACTCGGTGCTGATGATCGGCTTGTTCACGTTGAAGGCCCGCGCGTTTGTCATGAACTGAAGCGTCCCATCGTAGAACGAGCTGCCGTGGAAGATCCCGAAGTAGGTCGTCCAACCGGCGACGTCGCATGAGCCTTGCGTGTAGTCGTTCGGGCCCGGCCGGTCGGCCGCCGCCGATTGCGTGACCAGTCGTCCATCGAAGTAATGGTCGCGCAGGTCAGACCGAGCCATGGCGATCCATGCCTGACGTCCCGGTTGCACCAAGCACTCATTGCAGGTGCTCCAGTACATGATCGACGGTCGATTGTAGTCCTTGAAGATCATCTCCCGCCACATCTGGAGATGCACCAGGCGCGACGAGTTCTGCATGAACCAGGCAAGGTCGGCGTCGAACCACCACAGCGGGACCTCCTCCATGACGGCCAAGCCGAGCCGGTCGGCGATCAGGTAGGTGTAGGGGTGGTTCGGGTAGTGTGCGGTCCGCAGCAGAGCGATATTCAGCGACTTGATGATCTTCAGGTCGTTGTAGATCACTTCGAGCGGCATGCTCCGGCCGTAGAGGCCGTGGTCTTCATGGCGGGCGCCGCCGGGGTAGAACATCTCACGGCCGTTCAAGCGCACGGCTGACCCCGAGAGCTCGATCGTCCGGATGCCGAATTGCGTCGTGTACTCATCAAGTAACGTATCACCGCTGGTCAGGTGCACCTTCATCACGTAAAGGTTCGGCGCATGGGGGGACCAGAGCCTGGGTGCGGGAACACCCAGCGTCGTCTGCCAGGCTTTGACTGACGCGGCGGGCACGGTGAGGGTCGTTGAGGCAGGGCCATTCAATGCCACGGGTGCGCCGATGAGCGCCGCGGCGCACTCCGCCTGGATGGTGCTTTCATTGACGACGGCTTCGTACACCGACACCGTCGCCGTCACGGTCCGGTCGGTGGCACGGTCGTTGCGTATGACGAGGGTTGCCTTGATCGTCCCGTCGGTGCTCAGCGGCACGATATCCGTCCGGACCGTCGACACCGGGTCGCTGAACTCAATGTACACGTCGTGAAGGATTCCTGTATAGTTGAACCAGTCACACATCGCATACGGAACGATGTCGAGGCGCTTATTCGAGGAGACGTCGTGTGTCTGCCCGGGATTCCAGGGGACATTATCAACCCGGACGGCGATCACATTCACCGTATCGGTGCGGACGACCGAGGAGATATCAAAGGCGAACGGGGTGTAACCCCCTTCATGGTATCCGACATGAACGCCGTTCACCCACACGTCGGCGACGTAGTTCACCGCCAGGAACTTGAGCGTGGCCGTCCTGCCGTGAAGCGAATCAGCGACCGTGAACGTCCGCCGATACCACACACCGTTCTCGTAATTCTCCGGGGCCACTTCGTTGCCATTCATCGTGTTCTCGACCGCCGGCAGGGTCTTCGATTCCCACCCGGAATCGTCAAACGTCACCGTTTGGCGTCCTGCGGCTTCAGTGTTCATGGCGGTCATCGTCGAAGGCACTCGATTGGCCAGCGAGAGGATGTGGTTTGCCGCGAAGCGCTGCTTCCTCCAGACGCCCGCCAGACCGATCGTGGGACGAGGCTGCTTTTCGAATGTGGGCGCGGCCTTTCCGTTCTGCCATGGAATGGTGATATTGTCGTACTGCTTCAACGACATTGTGACCGGCAAGGTCGCATTCTGCGCCTGGACATCGAGACTGCCGATGCAGACGACGAAGAACCAGGATATCCTTCGCACAGTTGTTCTCATCTTCGTTTCCTTTTGGATGGTCCTGCGGCATACGCCGTGAAGGCGGGGACGGTTATGCCGATCGGTGACGCGTCAACGATGAACCTTAGCCGATTTTCGCGTCTTGGGCAAGCCCGTCTCTGTCGGCCTCCCCCCCCGCATTGAACCGACGGCCACTTCTCCAGTCCCACGGTGTCAAAATCGGGAATCACAGACCGATCGTACGTCCGAGCCGTCGCTATTTGGATGTGGCCCGCTGATTGTCTACCATGAAATGGTGTTTTTCAGACCACACTTCCAAGGACATTCGGGGACTCGGTCGTGATGCGCTTCAGGACCATGCTGGCCGAAGACAACCGCATCCTCCGCGACGGGGTCAAGGATCTCATCAATGAGCAGTCGGACCTTATCGTGGTATCGGCGACCGGGGGCGGGCACGATACTGTCCGTTGGCCAAGGCCTCTAAGCCTCATGTCATCCTCTCAAGGATTGAGGACTGCGCAGGAATTGGTCTAACGCTTTTCCTTCGCGTCATCGACGCGAAGGATGCAATCTGCAGGATCAGTGACGAGATCTCAAACCGCGGTCTTCCCGTGCAAGCTTGATTTGGGCCGGCTCCGTCTGCACGATAGGTCATTTGCCCGACCTCAAACGGCTCTTCGCAGAGGGATCATCCCACATGTCTCCATCATCCCGTTCATGGCTTAATCGCAACGTGGCCGGGATGGGACTGACGAGTCTCTTGTCGGACCTGTCCCATGAAATGGCGACAGCGATCCTGCCGGGGTTTCTGGCTGCGATCGGTTCGCCACCGGCGGCCCTCGGCCTGATCGAAGGTGTCGCCGACGGGATCTCGAGCTTTGTCAAGCTGGGCGGCGGCTGGTTCTCGGACCGGTTCGGACATCGCAAGTTGCTCGCCGCTTCAGGTTACGTTCTCACGGGCGTGTCGAAAGCGGTCTTTGCATTCGCAGCCACGTGGCACCTGGTACTTGTTGGCAGGATCGTCGGCTGGTTCGGAAAAGGATTCCGCGGACCGATCCGAGACGCCATGCTGGCCGATTCGGTCGCTTCGGAGGCGAGAGGCAAAGCATTCGGCTTTCACCGCGCAGGTGACACCGTGGGGGCGATCGTCGGTCCGTTGGTGGGTGTGTGGTTGCTGTCACTCTGGCAAGCCGAGGCCAGTGGTGATCTCTCGCAGCCGTATCGAGGCATCTTCTTGGTCACACTGATCCCGGGAGTGCTATCGGTCCTGGCCTTCCTGTTCTTCGTTCAGGAAAAAAGATCGACCGTCGACCGGTCGGTCCGGCTCTGGGGCACACTCCGGACGCTTCCTCCGAAGCTGCGGCGTCTTCTGGTGGGGATCGGTCTCTTTGGCATCGGCGATATGGCTCCGACGCTGCTGATCCTGGCGGCGATCCAATTGATGAGTCCGGCGTATGGACTCCTCGAAGCAGGTCAACTGGCGGCACTCATGTATGTCGTCCGGAACATCACGTATGCTCTTGCCTCGTATCCGATCGGGGCGATCAGCGATCGCATCGGCAGGATCGGACTTCTCGCGGCCGGCTACGTCCTCGGTGCGCTGACGTTGGCCGGCTTCACGCTGGCATTTGCACTGAGTTGGTCCGACCCTGCGATTCTGTTCCTGCTCTTTGCCATGGCAGGTGTATTCATCGCCGCCGAGGACACGCTCGAAGGAGCCATTACCGCCGATCTGGTCCCTCAACAAACAAGAGGGATCGGCATGGGCGTACTGGGCACCGTCAACGGCGTCGGCGATCTCCTGTCGAGTGTCTTGGTCGGCTCGATATGGACAGCATTCTCACCCGTCATGGCCTTTGCGGGTTCCGTGCTCACGATGCTCGCGGGGGCCGTCATGGTCGGCGTGCTTGCCCTCCGGCCTGAATGACGAATGGTCGATTTTGCGGAGCTTTGTTGCGCTTGTTCCGATCACCGATGGAGGTACATCCCACGAAACGATTGTTTACGAATCTACTCTTGTGGGTGCGGATCGCGGGCGACCAGCCGCGTGCGGTGACGGAATTGATACAAGATCACCCCAACGACGATGCCGACGACATATCCGTAGGGCATACCCGCGGCGAGCAGTCCGACGATCAGTGCAATAGGCAAGTCCGTTGCGGACGACGCCGTGTCGCGGATGAGCCACATCAACGCCAGCGCTTCGAAGAGCAGGATCACACCGAGCATGGGTAGCGGAAAAACCCTTATGACATGTTCAAATCCGCCACCGAAGAACAACCCCAGCATCAGGAACATTCCTCCGTAAAGGATCACCGACCCGCCGGTCCTTCCTCCGAACGCAACGTGTCCCGCCATGCCTCCCGAGCCATGACATGTCGGCACACCGCCGAACCATGGACTGACGAGGTTCATCAAGCTGTACGTCAGTCCGATCTTACGGATCGTCACGTTCCGGTTCGGGAACAGGTCCTCGGCCAGCTGTCGCGTTGCCAGAACCGAGTTGCCGAGCGACAACGGGATCTGAGGCATCGCCAGCACGACGAATCCGGTCAGGACGTCGCTCATAGAAGGCGCGTGAAATGAGGGAAGGCGGAACGCAACGCTGCCTGCCAGCGAGGAGCTGTCCACGCTGACAAGGAAGGCGTAAGCCGCTCCGAGGAGCACCACGATCAGCGCGGCAGGGACGCGACGATTGCCCAGCAAGGTCACGATCACACCGAAAGCCACCACGGCAAGAATGTAGCCGTTGAGGCCATCCGATGGAACGAACTTGCCGAGGGCGACAGAGGCGAGTTGAAGACCCAAACCCAACTGGATCCCTCTGATCACGCACTTGGGCACGACCTTGGCCAGCCAGTCCAGTCCTCCCGTCAGGGTCAGAAGGAGCATTGAAACGCCAATGGCGATGCCAGCTCCGTACAGAGTGGCCGCTGTCGCTTGTTGAGCTATGACCAGGGTTGCCATGGCCTTCAGCGGTTGAACGGGCATCGGGAGGCGGTAGAATGCTCCGCTCATGATCTGCATGACGCCGAACATGACCAGAACGCTCGCCGCATCCAGACCAGCGGCGAGGACCATCCCGACGATCAATGGCACGTCGGTCCCCATGTCGCCGAAGGCTCCGGCGAGTTCGTTCCGGTCGAAACGGATCCTGGGGGCGGGGCTATTGGTTGTCATGACGGTGTTGAGATCGTCGGCCGTTTCTTTGCGCCCTGTTGTCTTCTCCAGATGAAAAAACGATAGGAAAGAAATCTGCGAACCGCCAGCCCACGGCAGATGACCGTGCGGGACTTGTTGAACCTTACAACAGGACGAGTACCGAGGGATGGCCACGAAAAGTTCGACCGCAGGCATGAGCCGGAACCCGATGGCGAAGAGATTGAAGTCAGGGTCCTGAAGCCGCGTCGTACAGCAGGGAGAATGGTGATTTGGGACGCACCTACGAAAAACCCGGCCCCTCGACTCGACACGCACCTTCGTTGTTCGAAAGACAGGCCAAGCTCGGGGCCGGGCATTTCCTTACAACTTCTAATCCTGGTCGATTACAAAATACGTACGCCCCCTTCTCAGACCTCTCTCCGAAAAGGGGGCGGTGCATTTTGTAGCGGGGGAGGGATTCGAACCCACGACCTGCGGATTATGATTCCGACGCTCTAACCAGCTGAGCTACCCCGCCGTGACAAGTGAGAAGCTAGAAGGAAGACGGTAGAAGTGAAAGGATCTGAAGGATCTGATCACTCACCTGATTAAGAACCCACGACTATCCTCAATCTCTGACCAGCTGCCTGCCCGCCATGCTTCATCTTGTGGCGGGAGCTACCCCGCCGTGACAAGTGAGAAGCTAGAAGGAAGACGGTAGAAGTGAAAGGATCTGAAGGATCTGATCACTCACCTGATTAAGAACCCACGACTATCCTCAATCTCTGACCAGCTGCCTGCCCGCCATGCTTCATCTTGTGGCGGGAGCTACCCCGCCGTGACAATTGAGAAGCTGGAAGGAAGACGGTAGAAGTGAAAAGACCCGAAGGGCCTAATCACTCACCTCTCTGAGTGCCCACGACCGACATCAGTCTCTGACCAGCTGCCGGCCCGCCGCAGCCCGAGCTTGCCGAGGGATGGCGTCTCCCCCGAGCGAAGCGAATCGCCCTTCGACTTCCCTTCGCGTCGCCTCGACAGCGCTCAGCGTGAATCGCTCAGGTCGGAGTGCTCAGGGCGATCATGATCCCGACCAGTCCCGTTTCCGGATCTCTCTCAGCACGGGACGCCCCAACCAGTCTGTCCTTGCCGAAGGCGAGGACGAGATCTCGTCACCCGACACGGGTGACGGACTGCCAGCCCGCCTGCTTCATCTTCTGGCGGAAGACTTGGCCAACCGAAAAGCCCTGAGCGAGACCCCGCTTCTCAGGGCCGAGTCGAAGGGCCAGCCCGCCAAAGCAAGCAAAAAGTAGATCGAAGATTGAAGAAGTGGGAAAAAGAGACTTGCTCCACCCGCCGCTGAGTGAACCTCGATGGACGGGAGACTGAAAAGGGCGACTTTATGGTCGCCCTTGAAGAAGATACCACCTTTTTAGGAATTCGGCAACGGTGGAAACGGATAACGCCTTACGCCGAGGCAACTGTAAAATAGAACGTCGCTCCCCGATCAACCTCTGCTTCAGCCCAGATCCGCCCCCCGTGCCGCTCCAGGATCCTGCTGACCGTGGCCAGGCCGATTCCCGTCCCTGGAAACTCTTCGGAGTCGTGTAATCGCTGGAATACTCCGAAGAGCTTCTTGGCGTAGGCCATTTCGAAGCCGGCTCCGTTGTCCCTGACGTAGAAGATCGGCCCATCCTCACCCGTCATCTGGCCAAACTCCACCCGGGGCGACGAGGTCTTCGTAGTGAACTTCCGTGCGTTCGAAAGCAGATTCTCCAGGGCCACCTCGATCAGTCCCGGGTCGACGGTGACGATGCTTGTTGGGTGTGCTTCGAAGTTGATCGAACGATGAGGCTCGCCGGACGAGAGTCTCGTCCAAAGCATCGTGACCAGATAGGTCAGGTCTGTAGGGACGGCCCGCATATCAGTGCGCGAGAGACGCGACAGCCGGAGCAGATCGTCGATCAATTGAGCCATCCGCTGTGCCGACTGCTCGATCGTGCGCAAGAGGCGTGCGGCTTCGCCAGCCACGTGGCCTCGCAATTCTGTTTCGAGAAGCCTGAGATAACCGAGGATATGGCGGATCGGGGCGCGGAGGTCGTGCGAAACAGAATATGAAAAAGCTTCCAGCTCCTGGTTCACCCGTTCCAACTGCGAGGTGCGCTCACGGACGCGTCGTTCCAACTCTGCATTGAGACGCCGGACCTCCTGCTCAGCCTGCTTACGCTGGCTGATATCTCTCGTGACGCCGATGATGCCTTCAGGCTCGGGCCGTCCGCCCCAGAGGAACCGGGCGACCACTTCCGTCCACCGCGTGCTTCCGTCCTTTCGGCGCTGGAGGATTTCGACGACCACGACGCGGTTCGGGTCGACGCCGGCGCGTCCGTTCAGGGACAACTCCTTCGAGATCGTGTTCCTGACCATCTCGAGAGATTCCGGCAACAGATAGGCCTCGGGCTCAAGCTGAAGCCATTCGCCGGGCGTCCAACCGAACAATCGTTGGACCGAATCGCTGATATACCGGAAGTGAAGCTGGAGGTCCGAGGTCCAGATCACGTCGCTCACGTTCTCCGAAAGCATCCTGAAGCGCGACTCCCCCTCGGCCAAGGCCGCTTGAGACCGCTGTCGCTCCTCGAACAGGCGCTGATTCTGGATGCCGATCGCCAGCTGATCGGCGAGCATCTCAAAGAATGTCACATCCTCATCCGAGAATGCGCCCTTCTGCTCTGAATGGTCCAGTCGTAGCACTCCGAGTGCCGCATCTTGGGCTATGATCGGGACCGCCAGGCATGACCGGAGATGCAGCCGATCGATCCATTCGCGCGGGATGATGTCCGTTTGGGTGCAGTCATCGATATTGATCGGGCGGCGTTCGAGGAAGGCACGGCCGCTGATGCTCTCCCCAGGCATGGTGACCCCGCCTGAGGGCGGCACTCCGCGTCGGTCAATACCCAGCTGATCGTCGCTGATCAGACCTCCCGCTTCAGCGCTGTAGACCAGCACGTTTGCCGTCGTTGAGGGAAAGAATCTCGGAAAGACCTCGTAGATGCGCTTCACCAGCGTCCGCAGGTCCAACTCTCGCGCGTAGAGCAGGCTGATCTCGCGCAGCAACTGAAGCTTGCGGACCTTGTCGGTCAGTTCCTCTTCACTCGCCCTCGTCCTCGCCAACGCACGCTCCTGTGCCTCCATCAGTAAACGGATCGCGATCGCTGCGATCAGCATGATCAAGCTGACCACGACGGCGTCGCTGATCCAGGCAGGTCCAGGAGGGTGGATCCTCGGCAAGAACCCGTACACTTCACCGAGGACGACGACGAAGACCGACATCGTAACCAGCCCGAGAAAGATGACCAAGCCGCGTCGTCCGATCAATGCGCCCGCAAGGATCGCAATGACCGGATACAGGATGATCCCGACGTCGTGGATGCCGTTCTCCAGCGAAATGATGATCGTCAACACGATAAGCAGGAGGATCAGCAGCATGAAGTTCGCCGCCTCGATCATCCGGAGATGGATCATCCAGAAGACGAGCAGGAGCGCGGGGGCGCTCGCGCCAACAATGATCAACGTGAGCGGGAATCCGTCCAACAGGTTCAGCACGCCGATCACGAGGGCGACGGCGACGACCGTGAGGGCCATGAAATATGACTGCCTCGCGGCACCGCCCTCCGGCGACGTCGCAGGAGGGGCCAACCAGCGGATAGAGGGATGAAGTGACATTCGACGGTCGGTGCTTGAATCAAAAAACGTACGAAACTCCGCTCATCACGTCAAATGAAGGGAAACGACCGAAGATGCATCCCAACGCCCGTCAGCACGCTCCAACCACACAAAAGAAAAGGCCCCGTTGCCGGGGCCCGTTGAGCGGCAGGATGCCTGCCGGGCTCAGCCTTTTGCTTCGCCGGTCTGATTGGACAGGTAGGCTGAAAGTCCCATCTGTGCGATCTGCTCGCGCTGGATCTCGGCCCAGTCCACATGCCCTTCTTCCATCTTGAGGATCTTCGTCAGCAGGTCCGCAGTCGACTGGTCGTCCACCTCGTGGCAGAGCTTGATCGCCTTATTGTATGCCTTGATCGCATCGGCTTCCGCCTGCTCGTCGTTCCCAACGATCTCCTGCACGTCCTTTCCGATCTTCATCTCCTTCAACTTGTTGACGACCGGGATGCCCTCGAGGAACAGGATCCGTTGAATGAGCCACTCGGCATGGTGCATCTCGTCGATCGCCTTCTTCTCGATCGACTTGTGAAGCTTCTCGTAACCCCAACTGTCGCACATCTCCGAATGGACCATATACTGGCTGATGGCCGTCAACTCGTCGGCCAGGAGCTCGTTGAGTACAGCAATGAGTCTGTCGTTGCCCTTCATGTGCCATCCTCCTTGTTCGCGATGAAGTGATGAACAAGATAACCGACTTTTACCTTCCACGCCAGTTGACGAGGATCGGATCACACCCGCCGGGTCAAGTACGTCGTGTAATCGACCAAGGTCGGCTCGTACGGCTGGCGGAACAGGGGCGAAGAGATCAGAAAGTCCGCCGTGGAGCGGTTGCAGGCTGTCGGCACATTATAAAGAACGGCGATCCGGAGCAGCGCTTTGACGTCGACGTCGTGCGGCTGAGGCTCCATCGGGTCCCAAAGAAAGACGATCACATCCACCTCCCCCTCTGCGATCAGTGCCCCCAACTGCTGATCCCCTCCGAGCGGACCCGACCGAAGTTTTCGAATATCGGGCACACTCCGACCGTCGCGGGGCAGTTTCTTGCGCAACGCCTTCTCAACGAGCGAGCCCGTGGTACCGGTGCAGATCAGGCGATGTTCTGAAAGGGAGGACCAGTTCCATTCCACCCATTCGATCAGATCGTGCTTGCGGTTGTCGTGTGCGACCAACGCGATGCGCTTGGTACGTTCCATATCGATGTCCGTGGGAAGGGAGGAGACTTTCGATGCGTTACGGAATGTGGGCCCCGGTCTGCCCGGATTCAAGTCGGCTGGGCGGGAAAATGGGTCATCAAATGAATATATTAACATTATGCGAACGTTCATTACGTCGGCGCAAGCGCTTGAGATCATTCGAAGGTCCATCCGGCCGCTGGGACCGGTAAGCCGGACGCTCGAGCACGCGTTGGGCCGGGTACTGGTCGAAGACGTCCGCGCAGATGCCGACGTGCCCGGCTTCGATAATTCGTCGATGGACGGCTTCGCGCTCGCTGCCGATGAGGATTCGCCAGGTCTTGGCGATCCATACCGCGTGGTCGGAGAATCGGTCGCCGGACGGCCCTACGCCGGATCGGTGGGCGCGGGAGAGGCTGTGAGGATCATGACCGGGGCGAAGATCCCGGTCGGCGCCTCGGCCGTGATCGAGCTCGAGCGCGTTGCCGAATCCGACGGCATGATCCGGCTGAACTTTGTGCCGGAGGTCGGTCGAAACATTCGCCGGGCCGGAGAGGACCTTCGTCGGGGGACGATCGCGCTTCAGCGCGGATTGCGACTTCGCCCGGCCCATCTCGGCGTCTTGGCGTCTCTGGGCCGGTCGTCCGTTGCGGTGGCTCCTGCTCCACGGGTTGCCGTCGTGACCACGGGCAGCGAACTCGTTGACCCGCATGGATCGTTGCGCGATGGACAGATCTTCAATTCCAGCGCCGTCGTCGTCCCCGGCATGCTGCGCGAGGCGGGTGCGGATGTCCTATCGGTACGAAGCATTCCCGATGATGAGAACTCACTCCGTTCGGCCTTCCAAGACGCCGCAACGAGCGATCTGCTGATCACGACGGGAGGCGTCTCGGTCGGTGCGCATGATCTGGTGCTGGACATTCTTCGATCGATGGGGGTTGATGTACTCTTCTGGAAGGTCCGCATCAAACCCGGCCTGCCGCTCGCGTTCGGCCAGTGGCCTGACGGCCGTCCCGTGATCTGTCTTCCCGGCAACCCGGTCTCGACCGGAGTGACGTTCCAGCAATTCGTGAGGCCCGCGCTCGATGCGCTCGAAGGCGCCACGACCGCGTCAACCGTCGTTGGCACGGCGCGTCTTGAGCATGAGATGCGCAAATCCGACGGGAAACGGCACTTCAGTCGCGGCATCGCCTCCCGTCGCGACGGCCTCTGGTCCGTCCGCACGACGGGTTCGCAATCGTCGGGCATGCTCAGTTCGCTCGCGTCCGCGAATTGTCTTATCATCATTCCGGAGGAGGTCGAACGCCTGTCGGCCGGAGACATCGTGGAGATTCAATGGCTGTGAAGGTGAATGTGAGGTTGTACGCAGTCGCGCGCGACTGGATGGGAATCCCATCGTTGGAATTAGCGGTCTCCGAGGGTACCACGACGGAAGCCGTGTGGGAGGAATTGGAGCGCCGTCAGCCGAGATTCAGGGAGTGGCGTGAACAGTTCCGACTCGCCGTCAATGATGAGTACATCGATAAACCCGTCCTCCTGCATTCGGGGGACACGGTCGCGGTGATCCCGCCGGTGAGTGGAGGATGAGCGACGAGATCCGCATCCAACAGGGGCCGATCGACCTCGACGCGTCCGTGCGTTCGGTCGCTTCGCCGTCGTGCGGAGCGGTCAATGTCTTCATCGGGACGACGCGCGACAACGCCCATGGGCGTTCGGTCCGATCACTGGACTACGAGGCCCATGAGACGATGGCGCTCAAGGAGATGGAGCGGATCGTGGCTGACGCGAAGCGTCGATGGACGTTGACCGCCGTGGCGATCGTGCATCGCACGGGCCGTGTGCCGGTGGGAGAGGCCAGCGTCGTCATCGCCGTCTCGGCTCCTCATCGTGCCGAAGCATTCGAGGCCTGCCGGTTCATGATCGATACGCTGAAACAATCCGTGCCAATTTGGAAGAAAGAGGAATTCACGGACGGCTCTGCCGAATGGTCCGGTCTCTGACCAGCGAACCCATCGGCGCACTGACCTCTGACACCTCGACTCGCTTCGCTCGCTCGCTCGGGGTCGCTTGGGGCAGGCCACTGATCACCGTTTCCTGACTACTGACCTCTGATGTCTGACCTCTGACCTCCACCTTGTCCTCCACCGCTCCTCATATGCCGCTCACCGATTCCTTCGGTCGCACCGTGACCAACGTCCGCATCTCCGTCACCGACCGGTGCAACTTCCGATGCCGATACTGCATGCCGGAGGAAGGGATGCAGTGGATGGACCGGCATGAACTGCTGTCGTACGAAGAGATCGCTCGACTGGTCCGCATCCTGGCCGGCCACGGCGTCAGGAGGGTACGCTTGACCGGTGGGGAACCGCTGATGCGCAAAGACCTCGACCACCTCGTGCGTCTGCTTGCCGCCATTCCGGGCATCGACGACTGCGCGTTGACGACCAACGGAGCTCTTCTGTCGGAGCAGGCCGAAGCGTTGAAGGCGGCGGGACTTCAACGTGTCAATGTCAGCCTCGACTCGCTGGACGCGGAGACATTCACGTCGATCGCGCGGCGAGATCAATTTGACGAAGTGTGGAAGGGGATCGAAGCGGCCGATGCCGCCGGTCTCCGGCCGGTCAAACTGAATGTGGTTCTGATCCGCGGCGTCAATGATCACGAAGTGCCGAGATTTGCGCGCCTGGCCCGTGAACGCGGTTTCATTCCGCGCTTCATTGAATTCATGCCCATCGGTATGGGTGACGGATGGAGCCGCGACAAGGTCGTGGCCGGCGCCGAGGTCGTCGAAGCGATGGAGCGATCGACGGGCGTTCGACTGCTACCGTTCGAACGGGCAGGGGCCCAGCCAGCCGATCGCTACGTGTTCGAAGACGGCGTGGGTGAGGTCGGGTTCATCAACTCGGTCTCGGAGCCGTTCTGCAGTAATTGCGACCGCATTCGTATCACGTCCGACGGCAAGCTTCGAACATGCCTCTTCTCGCTCGGCGAGGCCGACCTGAAGTCGCTCCTGCGGTCCGGAGCCACCGATGCCTCGATCGCCGAATCTGTCCGCGCCGCAGTTGCGCGAAAAGAAGCCGGGCACCTGATCAACGACCCGGCATTTGTCCGGCCGGAACGGACCATGTCACAGATCGGAGGATGACGATGGAACGGGTGTTGGCGCTTCTGATCCCCATTGCCCTGATCGGCGGTTGCGCCGACGGGGGCTCGACGCCGGGGCCGCAAGACCAGGCGGCCGTCGAGAAGGTCGTGACGCACTTTCACCGGGCCCTCGAGGCGGCCTACGCAGGGAAGAATGTCGACCTGGCCGCGGAGATCGACCGTGCCTTCGATCCCAACGCCCGGTATGTGACCTACTGGGGACAGGAGGAACCGTTGGACACAACGCGCGCCCGCATGCTGGCCGGCGTCGGGCGGGTCGCCGACTACACGAACGCCGTCGAGAATATCGAGTCGCGCATCTACGGCGACGGTGCGGTGGTGTCGTGCATTGTGCGGCAGGAATACGAGCTGAACGGTCATCGCATCGACGAGTTCCTACCGACGACCTACGTGCTCGAGCGTCGCGACGGCACCTGGAAGATCGTGTTCGGTCATCGTTCGGCCGATTTTCAGACCATTCAACAACAGCTCGAGATCACGCGTCAGCATGACTGATCCTGGTGATCGCATGACACTCCGTCGTTCCGTCCGTTTGTGGCCGCTGGTCGGCGTGGCGGCCGCCTGCTTTTCGGTGGGCGTCTGGGAAGGTCGCAGGGAAGACCGCACGACCGATGACCGGCTGTGGGAAGACCAGTTCATTTCCCGGAAGTTCATCGCGCCGCGTCCGTCGGAGATCGGCAGCGGAGAGGACCACGACTCGCGGGAGCGATGGGAAAGGATGATGCTGCAGGATCCCGCCACAGGACGAGTACCGGACGGGATCCGCGAACGGGAACTCTCGTTCGCTCGAACGTTGCCGAGGCGGATCCCCTCCCTGTTGAAAAGGGCGGATGAGACCTCGATCACGTGGCAGCACAGGGGACCCGTCAACGTCGGTGGCCGCACGCGCGCCCTGGCGCTCGATCGGATGAACCCGGCGATCATTCTTGCGGGCGGCGTTTCAGGCGGTATGATGCGCTCGACGAACGGCGGCAATAGTTGGACCCGTGTCGGCTCCATCAACGACCTTCAAAGCGTATCCTGTCTCGTGCAGGATCCGCGCCCGGGAAGGTCGTCGAACTGGTACTATGGAACTGGCGAATTGAGGGGCAACTCCGCCGCCGGGGGTGGAGGTGCGTTGTATCGAGGCGACGGCATCTATCGTTCCACCGACAACGGCCTCACATGGACGGTCCTGCCGTCCACGCGCACGGGCAATGTTCTGTTCGACCAGGCGTTCGACTATGTCTGGAATCTGGCCGTCGACCCGTCCGACACCATCAATACGGTCATCGTCGCGGCCACGATCGGGGGCATCCGAACCTCGACCGACGGCGGCGCGTCGTGGTCGATGCGACTGGGAGGGAACGATATCCCCAACGGACCGCGCTACACCGACGTCGTCGTCACCTCTACCGGCGTATTCTACGCGACGGCCAGCAGCAGGAACAGCAACGGAACCCTGTCAACGCCCGATGCCGGCGTGTGGCGGTCGACGGACGGCCTGACGTGGACCAACATTGCGCCGGCGGCCTTCCCATCTGATTTCAATCGTGTTGTGGCAGCCATCGCGCCGACGAACGAATCGGTCGTCTATTTCGTCGGGGAGGCCCCGGCGGTCATCCCCACCGGCCATGGTGTGTGGAAATACACTTACCTTGGCGGTGACGGCACAGGACCGAACGGGTCGTGGGAAGACCGCTCCCTGAATCTGCCGAACGAGAGCGGACTTACCGGCAACGCGGTCTTTGGCACACAACAATCCTATGACCTCGTCGCCGCGGTGTCGCCGACCGACCCGAATGTTCTCTTCGTCGGCGCGATCAATCTCTACCGAGCCAACGACGCGTTCGCCACCGCCGGGAACTGGGTGCGTATCGGCGGCTATGCAAGCGCGTCGACATACGTCCGCTACACCGAGAACCATCCCGACCATCACGCGCTCGCTTTCCATCCGACGCTGCCGTCGGTCCTGTACAATGGAAACGACGGCGGCGTTTTCCGGACGGACAACGCCATGGCGTCATCCGTCGGCTGGACCTCGTTGAACAATGGGTTCGTAACGACGCAGTTCTACGCCATCGGCATGGATGCGTTCTCGTCCGGAAGTCCTGTGTTGATGGGCGGGATGCAGGACAACGGAACGTGGTACGTGGATGACATCGGCAGCGGGCAGCCCTGGCTGGAAGTGGCCGGAGGCGATGGAGGGTTCTGTGCGTTGACGACGGAGCCGGAGCCGAACGGATTGGTGGCGTATGTCTCATTGCAGAATGGCGTGATCTACCGGCTGACGCAGCAGACCAACGGCCGCATCGATCCCACCGGCGGAACAGGCTATTTGTTCATCAATCCGTTCGTCCTCGATCCCACGCAACCGAAGCGCATGTACCTCGCGGCCGGAACGACCGTCTGGCGCAACAGCGACTTGACGACGATCCCGCTCGGTTCCTCGAACACCACCAGCGTCAACTGGAAGAATCTGACGCAGACGTCGACGGGAGGCGCAACGGTCACGGCCCTTGCCGCCTCGACGATGCCGGCGAACATTCTGTACTATGGGACATCCGGCGCGAGGATCTTCAAGGTCTCGAATGCCCATCAGGACAACGCAACGGTGACGGACATCAGCGCCGGAAAGGGGCTCCCCGCGGCCGGGTATGTCTCCAGTATCGCGGTCGATCCGCTGAGTGCCGACCGAGTCCTGGTCGCCTTCTCCAACTACGCGATCCCCAGCATCTTCCTCACGACGAATGGGGGGGGCTCGTGGCAGGATGTCTCGGGCAATCTCGAAGAGCGTCGTGACGGGACCGGCAACGGTCCATCCGTTCGATGGGTCGAAATGCTGCCCGATTCGGGAGGATATTATTACTTCGCCGGTACGAGTACCGGGCTCTACCTCACGCGCCGGCTTGCCGACACATCGACCGTTTGGTCGCAAGAGGCTCCGGGCATCATCGGTTCGCATGTCGTCACGATGGTACAGGCGCGGCGCTCCGACGGTCTCGTGGCCGTTGGCACCCATGGCGGCGGCACCTACTCGGCGACAATTGCCGCCGTACCTCCTGTGCCGCCCCCGGTCGACGTCACGCCCCGCTCGTACCTCGTTTCCCGCAACTATCCCAATCCCTTCAACGCCGGGACGTCGTTCACGATCTCCGTTCCGTCCGCGGGGAGGGTTCGTGTTCGCATTGTCGACATGGCGGGTCGCACGGTCGCCACGGTCTTCGAAGAGACCGTCGCTGCAGGAACCCATCGTGTCTCTTGGGACGGACGCGCCATGGACGGCCGGCCCGTCGCATCGGGCATCTACTTCTCCGTCCTTGAAGGCGGGGGCACGGTGGCGGCGGGAAAGCTGACGCTCATACGGTGAGTTGATGCTGGTCGGAGGCCATATGCCGGAACGAATGAAGCATGGGGTGTTCCTCCTGATCGCGGCTGCAGCCGCGCTCGTCAATGCTCAACCCGTGACCTCGCCGTACCTGGAGTATGATGACGACCTGCTGACCCCGTCGGTCTATCGGGCAAGACGCGATTCTCTCGTCGCGAAGGTGGGAGAGCGGTCAGTGGTCATCCTGGCCGCAGGTCCTGTGCGCGTGCGGAACCATGACGTTGACTTTCCGTACCGACAGGACGACGACTTCTGGTACCTCACCGGCTTTCCCGAGCCGAATGCCGTGCTCGTGCTGGCGCCGCGGGGCGTCGCCGTCGTCGACCCGAGCGACACGACGAAGCGCATGACGGTGCGCGAGATCCTGTTCGTTGAGCCTCGCAACCCGCAGCGCGAGCGTTGGGATGGAAGGCGGTATGGTCCCGAAGGCGCGATGGCATTGCGCGGGTTGGCCTATGCCGTCGAGAACCATCGCCTTTCAACGTTGCTGCCCCGGATTCTGACGGGAGGCGTCGAGACAGTGTATTGTCCTCCGCTTGGTGGCGACGAAGACCGCAACCGGGCGGAAATGCTACGTCCGGTCGAGGATCACCTTGAGCGGGTCAGGGCTCGTATGGAACGGCGAGATCCGACGCCGGTGATCCGTCGGATGCGGTCAATCAAGTCGCCGGAAGAGGTTGGCCTGCTGCGAACGGCGACGATGATCTCGGCCATGGCGCACGCGGAGGCGATGAAAAGCGCGCAACCGGGAATGCATGAATACGAGTTGCAGGCAGTCTACGAGTATGTGTTCCGGAAGATGGGTGCAGAGTCGGCCGGCTATCCTTGCATCGTCGGCGCGGGAGAGAATACCGTCGTTCTGCATTACAGCACGAACCGTCGCGAGATCCGCTCGGGCGATCTGATCCTGGCCGATTGCGGTGCGGAGTATCGAGGCTATTCTTCGGATATCACGCGCACCTTTCCGGCTGCCGGAACATTCACGGCGGCGCAACGGGCCGTGTATGACGTGGTGCTCGAGGCCAATCGGGCAGCCATCGCCGCGATGAAGCCGGGGATCGCATGGCGCGACGTGACGTCCATCGCCGACCGGGTGCTCGAGTCCGGGCTGGTTCGTCTCGGGTTGGTGAAGCAGGCCGACGGGCGCGAGTTCCGAAGGTTCGTATGGCACGGGCTCGGCCACGCTGTCGGGTTGAATGTCCATGACGTCGGGGTTGACACGCTCCGGCCGAACGTGGTCTACACCGTTGAGCCGGGCATCTACCTTGCAGAGGGTGTGGACGGCGTGCCCGCAGAGTACCGGAACATTGGAGTTCGGATCGAGGACGTTGTCTTGATCACCCACGAAGGCAACGAAGTGCTTTCGAAGGCGGCTCCGAGTGAGCCGTCAGCCATCGAGGCGCTCATGCGAAAGAGGGGCATCGGCAACGTGCCGGTGGGCGATCGATAACAGCCGACCGGCCGTAGAACGAAGAACGCCGGGCCTCATCGAAATGAGGTCCGGCGTTCGCGTGTGCGGGGGATCGTTGCTTAGAAGGGGTTCTCCATCGCGGCGCGTTGGGCGCGCCGGACGGCCTTGGCGAGCTTCATCCGCTTCTTGACGGACGGCTTGGTGAAGAAAGCACGTCGCTTGACTTCCTTGAGGATGCCCGAGCGTTCATACTTCTTCTTGAACCGCCGCAAAGCGCGGTCGATCGGTTCGTGTTCGCCGATGATGATGCCGACCAAGAGATCACCTCCTTCGTTTGTTGAAGTATCGCGCAACGGACGCAGCGGAAGCGACGTTCGCGGCGAGTTAGAAAATGGATCGATTATCGCTGCGGTTGCCGCATCCGTTGTGGTCGCCGCGCGAGATTCTTCTTGAAACCAGCAGTGCCACGAATGCTTCAGTACCCTGCGGCCGGGGCGACTTCAGAGTCGTCCACGGGAAGATCGTGGGCGTTCTCGAGCAGCTTCCGTTCACCGGTGCGTTCGAACGTGACGACGATCGAATGGATGCCGCCCGAGGTCTTGTCTTTTCGAACGACGCGTCCAACGTCATCAAGGCCGGCATGATAGATCTCTTCGCCGATCTTGAAGACCTTGTCTGCGCTGTATGCCGTGCACGCGGCGCGATCGATAGCCGCTGAAGCCGATCGCTTGTCTTTTGCGACCGAAGCGATGTCGAGCAGGGCGCTGTGCTTGCAACGCGTGCATCGATACCAGAACTTCTGCGGCTCGGTCCCTTCGCCTTCGAGCGTCATGCCGCCGACCATTTCCATCTTGGTCGGCTTGCGGCAATAGGCGCATTCGTGGACGATGTATTTGGTCTTGGCCATGGTGGTGGACCGTCCTCAGTCGTGTGTGTCTTCGGACTGCGGAAGCCAACGAACGCGGAATTGCGAAGTGCGGTCGGTACGGCAGTCGGTAACTTTAAATGTACCCAATCGTGCATGGGAAGTCAAGGGATGACCATCCTGATCCCCGGAGGCCGACCTGCAGGAGTTAAGGAAGAAGGTTTCGTTGACTTCACCCCAAAATGGGCGTATATTATTATTCTTGGATTTCATCGACTTTTCTGGGGTTTTGCGGCGTGGCGGACCGGAACCACCATATTTCCAAGCGACGGCATTTCACGGTCGTCCTTGTCCCGAACGATGAGGCCTCCGATTCGCGGAGCTTCAGGTTCAAGCCCTGGCAGGTGCGCGCTCTCCTCACCACGGCGGTCGTGCTCGTCGTGGCTGCGTTCACAGCTCTGCTTTATTGGACCCCGCTTGCCGGATGGCTCAACATCCCGAATCCTGAGCTTGAGAATCGGTACGGGAAGGAGATCGTCGCCCTCAATGACCGCATGGTGACGATGATGGAGCAGCTGTTGGAGATGCGGTCCTACAACCTTCAGTTGCGCAATGCGCTTGGAGATCGGTCGATCGCCGACTCTCTGCGCCGCTCGGGAGCTCAATTGCAGGTCGAACGCCTTCCGGCGCGGGTCGATCAGCCGTTGCCGGAGAGGATGGCGGGTGAGCCGCCGCGGGGATCCGTTCCCTCCACGCGCGTGCTGACGTCGGAGACAGTGTCTGCCAGCGTGGCATTCCCGGCGACGTTCCCGACGACGGGCTATGTCACGCAAGGCTTCGATCCCGGGCGTGGTCATCTTGGCATGGACATCGCCGGAAAGGCGGGAACCACGATCATTGCGGCGGCCGACGGCTACGTGGTGTTCTCCGGATGGACCCAGCTCGACGGCAACATGCTCATCTTGTCGCACGCCGGCGGGTACCTGACCTTCTACAAGCACGCACAATCGCTGACGCGGTCCGCGGGAATGTTCGTGCGGCGAGGCGACACGATCGGCACGCTCGGCGACACCGGCGAGACGAGCCAGGGGCCCCATGTGCATTTTGAAATCTGGAAGGACGGTTCCCCCCGTGACCCGTCGCTCTATATGATGAACTCGGCATCCTGAAGCGATCGCAAGGACGGAGGTTGACGTGGCCAAATCCGACCCAGTCAAAGAGTTGAACATCATCGGCGCCGGCACGGTGGTCGAGGGGAAGATCCGAAGCCAGGGGAGCGTGCGGATCGACGGCAAGGTGCTCGGCGAAGTGGCGGCCAACGAGTCGCTGGCGATTGGGGTCACCGGCGAGGTCGAAGGCAACGTCGCAGCCCGGAACATCACCGTCGGCGGCAAGGTGCGCGGAAGCGTGACCGCCGCTGAAAAGGTCGTGTTCGAAGGAAAATCGGTCGTGCGGGGCGATGTGCGTGCCACGCGGCTGGTCATCGATGAGGGCTCCGTGTTCGACGGTCGGGTGTCGATGACGGAAAAGCCGTCGTCAGAATTGCGTCACTGATGCCTGCGCCGACCGCATCGGGCCCGAAGCGGCCGCCGGGCGGTTGGTGGGACGAAACGCTGCGCGAATTTGCGCCGTTCGTCGGGCTGGGACTGCAATTGGCCGCTGCCGTGCTCGTGTTCTTCTTCATCGGCTGGTGGGTTGACAACGCCTTCGGTCTGTCCCCATGGGGACGATTGGCCGGCGTCGTCGTTGGAACTGCCGGCGGCATGATCAAGTTCATCAAGACCGTCACTCGACCGAAATTCGGGGATCAGCAGAAGCCGCCGCATGCGCATTGATTGGAAGGAACTGCGTCGTCCGCTGTGGGTGTTCGTGCCGATCATGCTCGTGATCTGGATCGGTGGACCGTCGCTGACCGACATCCAGACGCAGCGCAGTGTGTTGGCAGGCGGGACGATGTGCCTGCTCCATGCACTGGCCGGTTCGCTATTGCTCGACTGGGCGGCGGGTCGATCGCCGATCTCGTTCCTCAAGCGGGTGCTGGGAGGCATGGGACTCCGCCTGGTCGTGATGCTCGGGCTGGTCGTGGTCTTGCTGAAGGTGCACGCCTTCCAACCGACGTCACTCATGCTCAGCCTTCTGGGGTGGTATGTCGTCGCTCTCGTGTTCGAGGTCGCGGCGCTCCAAAAACGCGTGAAGCTGCAACAGGAATCAACTGACGCTCCATGAACGAACCGATCTCCGGCGCTGACACCCTCGCAACCGCCCCTCATGGTGGAGGCCACGGCGAGGGATTCGACTTCGCCCACCTTCTGGACCACATGAAGGACACGAGCTACGTCGAGATCCCCGGCGGCCACGTCGACCTGCCGCAGTTTACCCCCGTCACGATCGGCGGCGTCACGCTCGACCTGTCACCGACGAAGCACGTGGTCTTCCTCTTGCTCGCGGCTATCCTCCTGACGGTCTGGGCGGTGCGTGCGGCACGCGCATACAGAAAGAACCTTGTTCCCCGGGGGATGGGGAATGTCCTCGAGACAATGGTCCTGTTCATTCGGGACGAGGTCGCACTGCCGAACATGGGCCCCGCGGGCCTTCGGTACGTTCCCTACCTGTTGACGACCTTCTTCTTTATCCTGATCATGAACCTGTTGGGCCTCGTACCTTTCGGCGCGACGGCTACGGGGAACATCGCCGTGACCGCGGGCTTGGCTGTCATCGCGTTCCTGATGATCCAGCTGTCGGCCATCCGGGCGCAGGGGCTCGGCCACTATCTCGCTCACCTGACGGGCGGCGTCCACTGGGCGCTCTGGCCGATCATGATCCCCATCGAGATCCTCGGCCTCTTCACCAAGCCCTTTGCGCTGTGCATCCGTCTGTTTGCCAACATGACGGGTGGACATATCGTCATCCTATCCCTCCTCGGACTCATCTTCCTGTTCCGGTCGGCGTTCGTCGGGGTCGGGTCCGTGGCCTTCACCGTGGCCATCATGCTTCTCGAGATCATGGTCGCGTTCATTCAGGCGTATGTCTTCACGATGCTCACGTCGCTCTTCATGGGGCTTGGGATGCAGGCGGGCCATGACGAGGCGCACGACGGCGAGCACGCGCATTAGACGGATGTATCGCGATCACGACACGCAGACATTCATTCATCTCCCCATCCTCACTTCACGTTCTCTCTAAGGAGTTGTCGCATGGAAGCTAACGCTCTCGGTTACCTTGCCGCCGGTTTTGGGGCTGGCCTCGTCATTCTCGGTGCTTCATTCGGTATCGGCAAACTCGCCGCCGCCGCGATGGATGCCAGCGGCCGTCAGCCTGAGGTCGCCGGCCAGGTCCGGACGTCGATGCTGATCGCAGCGGCCCTCATCGAAGGCGCCACGTTCTTCGCGCTCGCGATCTGCATCATTCTCGCCACGAAGTGACGCGCACCCTCACGCACGAGGAATCGAAGCATGTTCGATATCAATCCAGGGCTCATCATCTGGACGATCGTCGTCTTCGCCGTCCTGTCGGCTCTCTTGGGCAAGTACGCCTGGCGCCCGATGCTCAAGGCGCTTCAGGACCGTGAGGATTCGATCCGCACGGCGCTGGAACAGGCCGACCGCGCCCGTGCAGAGGCGGCCGACATGATCCGCCAGAACCAGCAGAACATGGCCAAGGCCGAAGAGGAGTATCAGAAGATGATGCGCGAGGCCCGCGCCATGGCCGATCAGGTGAAGGAGGAGATCGTCGCGAAGGCCCAGCAGCAGGCGAAGCACGACCTGGAAAAGGCGCACGAGGAGATCCAGCGCAACCTCGACGCTGCTCGCCAGCAACTTCGGGCCGAGGTCGCCGACCTGGCGATCCGGGCCGCCGAGAAGATCCTCGACGAGTCCCTTGACGCGGCGAAGCAGAAAAAGATCGTCGACGGCGTCATCAACCAGATTCCGAAGAACTGACCGATGAGTCTCAGTCGCGTAGCACGACGGTATGCCCAGGCCCTCCTTGATGCCGCGACCGGGGCGCAGCGAGAAGAGCGTGTGGCGGCCGACCTGGATCTGCTCCATGCGATGATCCAGGGGTCGCCCGAGCTTCGGATGTTGCTCAAGAGTCCGGTCATCAAACGGGACAAGAAGCAGCAGGCGCTGCGGGCGGCGTTCGAGGGTCGCGTGGAGCCGTTGACGCTCGAATTCATCGGACTGCTGGCCGAGAAGGGGCGCGAACAGGCTCTGTCACAGGTGGTCGACGCGTTCCGACGATTGCACAACGAGCGGCTCGGCATCGTATCGGTCGAGGTCACCGCCGCGACGCCGTTGTCGCCGGAGCAGACCGACGCCATCCGGCGCCGGTTCGAATCACTGACGAAGAAAACGGTGACGATGGCCGTGGCCGTCGATGCCGCGTTGAAGGGAGGCTTTGCCGCCCGTCTCGGCGATACCGTCTACGACGGCTCGATCCGCCGACAGCTGGAACTCTTGCGGGAGCGGTTCACGACCGGCGACGCGGCTTGACGCTGCGCAGCCGATGTCGAGGACGCATGCACACACGACTTGATCTCTGAAGGATCCATCCATGGCCGAAGTTCGACCTGACGAAGTCTCTACCATACTCCGCAAACAACTCGCCGGATTCGAGAAGGAGGTCGACATCTATGATGTCGGCACCGTTCTGCAAGTCGGCGACGGCATCGCCCGGGTCTACGGGCTGTCGAAGGTCATGGCCGGCGAACTCGTCGAGTTCCCGGGCAACGTCTTTGGCATGGTCCTCAACCTCGAAGAAGACAATGTCGGCGTCGTCATCTTCGGCGAAAGCACGCATGTCGGCGAAGGGGACCTCGTCAAGCGCACAGGCCGCGTAGCGTCGATGCCCGTTGGCGAAGGGATGCTCGGCCGCGTGATCACGCCCCTGGGCGAACCGCTCGACGGGCGCGGACCCGTCAAGTCTGAGAAGCTGCTGCCGCTCGAGCGGAAAGCTCTGGGCGTGGTGGCCCGCCAGCCGGTGAAAGAGCCGCTCCAGACGGGCCTCAAGGCCGTCGACGGAATGATCCCCATCGGACGCGGCCAGCGCGAGTTGATCATCGGCGACCGCCAGACCGGCAAGACGGCTGTTGCCGTCGATGCCATCATCAATCAAAGATACACGCATTCGGAGGAGGCGAAGAGACTCGGCATCCAACCGGTCTACTGCATCTACGTCGCCATCGGCCAGAAGGGCTCGACGATTGCGCAGGTCGTGGCCAAACTGGAGGAGTACGGCGCGATGGACTACACGACCGTCATCCAGGCCAGCGCCTCCGACAGCGCTCCGATGCAGTTCATCGCACCGTACGCGGGTGCCACGCTCGGCGAATACTTCCGCGATTCGGGTCGTCACGCGCTCGTCGTCTATGACGACCTGTCCAAGCAGGCCCAGGCCTACCGGCAGATGTCGCTGCTGCTCCGGCGTCCGCCGGGACGCGAGGCGTATCCGGGCGACGTCTTCTATCTCCACTCGCGCCTTCTCGAGAGGGCCTCGAAGCTGAGCGACGAGCTCGGCGGCGGCTCACTGACGGCTCTGCCGATCATCGAAACGCAGGCGGGCGACGTTTCGGCCTACATTCCGACGAACGTCATCTCCATCACCGACGGCCAGATCTACCTCGAGCCGAACCTGTTCAATTCCGGCGTCCGTCCCGCCATCAATGTCGGCATCTCCGTCTCGCGTGTCGGCGGTAACGCCCAGATCAAGGCGATGAAGCGCGTGGCCGGCCGCCTGCGGCTCGAGTTGGCACAGTACCGAGAGCTGGAGGCCTTCGCCAAGTTCGGCTCCGACCTGGACAAAACGACCCAACAAGCGCTGCGCCGCGGGTCTCGACTCGTCGAGCTGTTGAAGCAGGGGCAGTTCGTCCCCGTACCGGTCGAGAAGCAGGTCGTCGGCATCTTCCTGGGCACGAACGGTTTCCTGGACGAGATCCCGCTCTCCGACGTGTCGCGGTTTGAGGCCGAGTTCCTCGAGATGATGGATCGCAAGCACAAGGTGGTGCTCGACCGAATCGCCAGCTCGAAGGATCTGTCGAAAGAGACCGAGCAGGAGCTGAGCGCGATCGCGAAGGAATTCCGGTCGCGGTTCCAGGTGACCAAGGACTGACCACGCTTGATGGTCGGAAAGAAACCTTACCACAGAGAGCACAACGCTCACAAAGTTCAAAGGTCATTCTCTGTGTGATCTTTGCGGTCTTTGTGGTCGGCAACCTTTCACGTACGTCATTCCAAGAACGAAAGACGAGTGGCAACGCTCCGTGAGATACGGCGTCGCATCAGCGGCGTCAAGAATACGCAGAAGATCACGAAGGCCATGAAGATGGTGGCCGCGGCCAAACTGCGACGTGCGCAGGATGCCATGATCTCCGCTCGGCCCTACGCCAAGGCTATGCGCGCCATGCTCGGCAATCTGGCGGGTGCCGTGTCGGGTTCGTCGAGTCCGCTCTTCGAGGTGCGTGCGATCCGACGGGTCGCCGTCATCGTGGTCACGGCCGACCGGGGACTCTGCGGCGCGTTCAACAGCAACGTCGTTCGAGCGGCAGAGGATCTCGTACGAAAGACCTACGGCCCACAGCTGGCCGAAGGAAACGTTCGGTTGGTGACGATCGGGAAAAAGGGGAGCGACTACTTCAAGAAGCGCGGTCCGGACCCCGCCGCAACGTACGTGGGGGTCTTTTCGTCGCTCGACTTTCAGACCGCACGCCAGGTCTCTCACCAGGTGATGGAGTGGTATCTGAAGGGGGAGGTCGACCGGGTGGACGTGGTCTACAATGAGTTCAAGAATGTTGCTCAGCAGCGGCTCATAGTCGACCAGTTCCTGCCGGTCCCCCCACTCCAGCTGGAGACAGCCACGCGGGTGACCCCGCCGGAGTACATCTACGAGCCCTCAGGCCAGGCGATCCTGGCCGATCTGTTGCCGAAGCATCTGAATTTCCAGATCTGGCGAATCCTGCTGGAATCGAACGCCGCTGAACAGGGTGCCCGTATGACGGCTATGGCCAATGCCACGGAGAATGCAAAAGAGCTGATCCGCGGGCTCACCCTCTCGTACAACAAAGCGCGACAAGCCGGGATCACGAAAGAGCTCCTCGAGATCGTCGCCGGCGCCGAGGCCCTCCGAACGGCGGAATAGCCCCCCCTCCTTTCGAAACTGTACAGGCCGCTCGTTCGAGTAGGACGGGACGGCTGTTGTTTTGAGGAATGGCTTGAAATCCGCGCATTTTCTGGCTACCTTTACTATCCTGTCAACGATCGCATTCCAGCGGCTTTCGGCCGGGAGAGCGGAGCGCGTACCGAGGTCTGATGTTTGAGAGTCTGAGCAAGAAACTCGAGGCCGTCTTCAAGACGTTGCGGGGCCAAGGCAAGATCACGCCCCAGAACATTGAAGGCGCCCTACGGGATGTGCGGAGGGCCCTGCTCGACGCCGACGTGCACTTTCGTGTCGCTCGTGATTTCGTCGAGTCCGTCAAGCTCCGCGCGCTCGGGCAGGAGGTGCTGGCCAGCATAACGCCGGGTCAGCAGATCGTCAAGATCATTCACGACGAGTTGGTCGCGCTACTCGGAACGAGCCGCGCCGACATCGCCGAGAGTCCTACGCCCCCGACGGTGATACTCGTCGCGGGTCTGCAGGGCTCGGGCAAGACGACGTTCTCCGGCAAGCTGGCCAAGTGGTTGGTCGCCAAAGGCCGTCTGCCGCTCCTCGTCGCGGCCGACATCCATCGGCCGGCCGCCATCGACCAGTTGGAACTGCTTGGACGGCAGATCGACGTGCCGGTCTTCGTCGACCGGAGCACGCGCGACGCCGTTCACATCGCGCTCGAAGGGGTCCGCTTCGCGCAGAAGAACGTCCGCGATACGGTCATCGTCGACACGGCCGGGAGGATGCACGTCGACGAAGAGATGATGCGCGAGGTCGAGGCGGTGCGCGACGCGGTCGCACCGCATGAGACCTTGTTCGTCGTCGACGCGATGACAGGTCAGGACGCCGTCAACACGGCCAAAGCGTTCCACGACCGTCTTCGGTTTGACGGAGTGGTCCTGACGAAGCTGGATGGCGACAGCCGAGGCGGCGCGGCGCTCTCCATCCGGTCGATCGTCCAGACGCCGATCAAGTTCGTTGGCGTCGGCGAGAAGCTGGAGGCGCTCGAACCGTTCCACCCCGACCGAATGGCTTCGCGCATCCTCGGGATGGGGGATATCGTCACGCTCGTCGAGAAGGCGCAGGAGGTCTTCGACAAGGACCGTGCCGAGGAGCTGTCGGAAAAGCTTCGCTCGTCGCGCTTCACGTTCGATGATTTCCTTTCGCAGCTGCGCGAAGTACGGAAGATGGGGCCGATGGAGCAGGTGCTGCAGATGCTCCCCGGCATGGGCCGGCTCCCCGGTCCGGTCAACGTGGATGAGAAGGATCTGACGAGGGTGGAGGCGATCATTCTGTCGATGACACGGCAGGAGCGCGAACGCCCTTCGATCATCAACGGAAGTCGTCGTCGGCGCATTGCCGCCGGCAGCGGCACGACGGTGCAGGAGGTCAATCGCCTCCTGAAGCAGTTCGACGAGATGCAGCGGATGATGAAGAAGCTGGGCCGTGGAGGATCCCGGCGCGGCATGCAGGGTCTTCCCTTCCGCGGGCGCCCCGGCGGCTTTCATCCATAAGTTCATCAGCGGTCATTCTTTCATCACAGGAGCATCATCGTGGTCAAGCTTCGATTGCGGCGAGAAGGCAAGAAGGGTCACGCGATCTTCAAGATCGTGGCGACCGATGGAAGGTCCCCGCGTGACGGGGCGTTCCTCGAGGTCCTTGGCACCTACGACCCCAACACCCGCCCGGCTCGCATTACCATCAAGGACGCGCGAGTGGAGCACTGGCTTCGCAAGGGCGCTCAGCCCACCGACACCGTCCGGTCGTTGTTCCGCCGCACCGGCCTTTGGCTGCGCTGGACCCTCGTGCGCCAGGGGAAGGACGAGGCGACGGTCGCGAAGGTGACCGAGCGGTGGCAGATGCAGCAGGCCGACCGACAGGCGCGTGAAGCGGATCGAAAGGCCCGTCGAGCCGAGCGGAAGAAGAAGGCCGCGGCGCCCGCCGAGACGCCGGCCGCCTGACCTGACGCATCGGCCGGACGACCGAAAGGCCGCCCGCGATGGAGACCGAGCCCGTGACGCGTTCAACCTCCGCTTCGTCGGGCCTGACCGCCGTGGCGAAGATCCTCACGACGGTCGGCTTGAAAGGGGACCTGAAGGTCGAGCTGTATTGCAGCGGCCCCGAGCGATTGAAGAAGTTGAGGAGCGTGTCGATAGGTCCCCATGCCGGTTCGACGGACGTCCATCGTTTTGAGGACATCCGCGTTCAGACGAACGGCATCATGGTACGCCTGTCGGGCGTTGCCGACCGGACGTCGGCCGAGCGACTGCGTGGCCATTACATCTTCGTCGCCGACGCCGAGGCTGAAGAACCTGCGCCAGGAGCCGTGCGCATCGACGACCTCATCGGGTACAGCGTCGTCGACCCGGAAGGCCGTCAACGTGGGGTGATCAGCGAGGTCTACTCGCTGGCAGCCTACGACCTCTGGTCCGTTCAGACGGGAACGAAAGACGTGTTGGTGCCGGCCGTCGCCGCATGGATCGCCGGCGTCGACCGCGCACATCGTCGGGTGGTGCTGGCGTCGACCGAAGGGCTTTTCGACGAATGATGCGCATCGACATTCTGACCGGCTTGCCGAGGCTGCTCGACAGCCCCTTTCAGGAGAGCATCCTGAAGCGGGCACAGGCGAAGGGCCGGCTGACGCTGGCGGTGCACGATCTGCGCGACTATGCGCGCGACAAGCATCGAACCATCGACGATACGCCGTACGGAGGTGGAGCAGGCATGGTGCTCAAGCCCGAGCCGATCTTCGAGTGCGTCGACCGGTTGAGGACGGAGCGGACATACGATGAGGTGATCCTGATGGCCGCCGACGGCCAGCGTTTTACGCAGACGGTGGCCGCCGAATTGTCGCTCCTGACGAATGTCATCATCATTTGCGGACATTACAAAGGCGTCGACGAGCGGGTGCGCACCGCCCTTGTGACGCGCGAGCTCTCGATCGGCGACTATGTGCTGACGGGAGGAGAGCTGGGGGCGGCCGTTGTCGTGGACGCCGTGGCCCGGTTGATCCCGGGCGTGCTGAACGACGGAGAATCAGCGCTTACCGATTCATTCCAAGATGGATTGTTGGGGAGCCCGCAGTACACGAGGCCTCCCGAATACCGCGGCATGCGGGTGCCCGACGAGTTGCTGAGCGGCGACCACAAGCGCATTGATGCATGGCGCGAACAGCAGCGGATCGAGCGCACCGAACAACGCCGGGGCGATCTGCTCGGCGAAGACAGAGAATGATACACGATCGACCATGAGGAGTCTTGTATGGACAAGGTGAAACTCGTCGAAGCGACCCAGCTGCGGAGCGACATTCCCGACTTCCGGCCCGGCGACACGATCAACGTGCATGTGAAGGTGCGGGAGGGCGACAAGGAACGCGTGCAGGAATTCCAGGGCATCGTCACGGCCCGGCGCGGCAGCGGCGTCAACGCCACATTCACCGTGCGAAAGATCTCGGACGGCGTCGGCGTCGAACGCATCTTCCCGCTGCATTCGCCCCGACTGGCGAAGATCGAGAAGGTCAAGTCCGGCTCGGTCCGCCGTTCGAAACTGTACTACCTCCGCTCGCTCGCAGCGAAGGCCGTCTCGCAGAAGACGAACGCCTGACGATCATGCGACCGCGGGCCGCGGTTCCGGACGCGCTGGCAGCCCTGCCGCTCGTCCAGGGATTGGATGCGGACGGCGGTCTGTTCACGCTCGGCCGGGATGTCCCGGCCCGTGTGGCACGAGCGCTGGCGGACGAGTCCGACCTCACCAAGGTGGGGCTCATTTCGCCGATCGACTATGCCCGGCACGCCGGCTCCTACCGGATCGTCCCGGGCATCGCCGTTTCCACGCGCGTAGCGACCGGCACCGCCCGCGTTCGCGTGCGAGGCGACGCGCGTTCGATCAGCACCCTCGCCGTCGACCCCCGCGTCACCTCCGAAACGGTCCTCGCCGCTGTCCTCACCGCCGAGAAGTTCTCCGCCTCCACCGAAGCCGAGCGGCGCCTTCCGACCATCGTCCCCGTTGCGTCGGCTGTACGGACCGACTTCACGTCGGCCGATGCGATCCTGGAGTACCACCCCTGGCCCGATCCTCCCGGCCATGAGGACGAATTCAGTCTCGACCTGTATGAAGAATGGACCGACCTGACCGACCTTCCGTGGGTCTCTGCGATATGGGTGACGCGTGAGGAGGACGGTGAGGCGTCGTGGGTGAAAGAATTGAGCGACGCCCGCGACCGGGGCGTGTCGATCATCGACCGCATCGGCCATGACGCCGCGATCGCCCACGGCCTCGCTCCCGCCCGAACGGTCGACGTGCTGCGCTCGTTCGAGTATACGCTGGGGCCGGATCAGGAGGACTCGCTTCGTGAGTTCTTCCAATACGCGTTCTACCTCGGCATTCTGAAGGACGTGCCCGACCTGACGTTCGTCGACCCGTCTGAGCGGGAAGATTGATCGCGGCCGCTCCGACCCTTCCACCTCGTCTGTGCGCAACGGCAGATCGGTCCTGACCGCCCGATTCTGGAAATTCCCCGCTTTTTTGGTACATTGCGTCGATCCTGCATGCTCCGCCATCTCTCCATTCGTAATTACGCCCTGATCGAGTCGGTGGATGTCGAGTTCCAAAGCGGACTCAACATCATCACGGGCGAAACTGGCGCCGGCAAGTCGATCCTGATCGACGCTTTCAGCCTCATCCTCGGCGGCAGAGCCAGTGCGGACGAGGTGCGGAAAGGTTCGGAAAAGGCGGTCGTCGAAGGGATCTTCCACGTCAAAGGGCATCGGGGGGTGAAGGATCTCCTCGCCGCCAATGACCTCGATGAAGCCGACGAGCTGATCCTTCGGCGAGAGCTCTCCGCGAAGGGAACCTCCAGGTGCTTTGTGAATGACACGCCGGTCTCGTCGGCCGTGCTCAAGTCCTTCGGCGACGCCCTTGTTGACCTGCACGGCCAGCACGACCATCAATCGCTGCTGAGACGCGAGACGCATCGGGAATTGCTCGACGATTATGGCCGTCTGGAGGGGCTGGTAGGCGAGTACCGTTCGGCCTATGCCGAGTTGACGCGGTTGGCCGCATCGCTCCACGAGCTCAGGGCGCGCAAGGAGCGCCTGATGCGCGAACGGGACCTGTATGCATTCCAGATCAAAGAGATCGACGAGGTCGGCCCCGTGTCCGGGGAAGAAGAGGAGCTGTCGGGTGAATTGCGCATCCTTGAGAATGCCGAAAAGCTGTTCGAGGCAACGGCCCGTCTCCATCAGATCCTGTATGAAGGCGATCAGGCGGTTCACGACCTGCTTGTGACAGCCCGGAATCAGCTCGAGGACCTCTCGGAGATCGACCCGGCCTTCAACGGTCCGCGAGATGAGTGCGCAGCGGCAGCCGTGATCGTGGATGAGTTGACGAAGTTCATCCAACACTATAATTCGAGGATCGAATTCAACCCGGAACGCCTGGAATTCATCCGCGAACGACTGGGTCGGCTGGCGTTGCTGAAGAAGAAATACGGCGGCTCGTTGGAGGCGGTGATCGCGCATCGGGAGACCATCGGTGCTGCCTTCGCGACGGCATCGAATTTTGACGCCGAAGTGCGGTCGCTGGAAGAGCACGTACAGAAGGCCCGTGCGGCGGCCTCGGCAGCGGCACAACGCCTTTCGGCCAAGCGCCGCGAGCTGACGCCGAAGATCTCAAGGGGTGTCCTCGCGGAGCTGTCGACCCTGGGGATCCCGAATGGAAAGTTCGAGGTCCGCGTCGGGTCTCTGCCAAAACCGGCGGACGGAGATCTCGTGCACTTGCAGTTGGGTAACGAAAGGATCTCCGCCGGGCCGTTCGGGATGGACGACGTAGAGTTCTTGATCACGACGAATCCCGGGGAGGACTTAAAGCCGTTGGCCAAGGTTGCTTCGGGAGGGGAGGTCTCGAGGGTCATGCTGGCGCTCAAGACGATCTTGGCGAAGTCGGAGCGGTTGCCGCTGCTGGTGTTCGACGAGATCGACGTTGGGATCAGCGGACGGATCGCCCAAGCCGTCGGCAAAAGCCTGCGGTCGCTTGCGCAGTACCATCAGATCATCGCGATCACCCATCTTCCGCAGATCGCCGGTCTGGCGGACCTTCACCTGAGCGTGGAAAAGCTGGAACGCAAGGGACGCACGGCGACGACGCTGCGACCGCTGGAGATCGAAGAACGCGTGGAGGAGGTCGCCCGCCTCCTTTCCGGCGAATCGGTCACGCGCAGCGGGCTCGACAGCGCTCGTGAATTGATGGGCCTGGAACGGTAAAAGACCATGCCGCTGACCTTGACCAACTCGCTCACGCGCTCGAAAGAGGTGTTCACGCCGCTCGTGCCCGGACATGTCGGGATCTATGTGTGCGGTCCGACGGTCTACAGCCACTCGCACGTCGGACATGGCAAATCATACGTCTCCTTCGACGTGCTCGTCCGGTTCCTCCGCTACAGCGGCTACAAGGTGGTCTATGTGCAGAACATCACCGACGTCGGCCACCTGCTCGACGACGGCGAAGACCGGATGCTGAGACAGTCGCGGATCGAGAAGATTCATCCGATGATGATCGCTGAGACGATCACGCGAAGCTATTTTGAAGACATGGATGCCTTGGGCGTCGAACGTCCCGATATCTCGCCGCGCGCGACGGGGCACATCATCGAACAGATCGAGATCGTCAAGTCGCTGATCGCCAAAGGATTTGCGTACGAAGTGGACGGGTCGGTCTATTTTGACGTGCGAAAGTACCCCGAGTACGGACGGCTGTCGGGGCGCACGGTGGAAGAGGCGGTCGGGGGGACCCGCGTCGGTGCGCGGTCGGAGAAGAGGAATCCAGAGGACTTTGCGCTGTGGAAGAAGGCCGACCCCGAGCATATCATGCGTTGGCCGAGTCCGTGGGGCGAGGGCTTCCCGGGTTGGCACGTGGAGTGCTCGGCGATGTCGATGAAGTACCTTGGAGAGACCTTCGACATTCACGGAGGCGGACTCGACAACCAGTTCCCGCATCATGAATGCGAGATCGCACAGAGCGTGTGCTCGACGGGCCGGCCGTTCGCGAGGTATTGGATCCACAATAATCTCGTGACGGTCAACGGCCAGAAGATGTCGAAGTCCCTGGGCAACTTCACGACGCTCAAGGATCTGTTCAAGACCTTCCATCCGCTCGTCGTCCGGTTCTTCATTCTGCAGAGTCATTACCGCAGCACGCTGGACTTCAGCGAGCAGGCGATGCAAGGGGCGAAGGCCGGATTTGAGCGGCTGCTGAACGCTGTGAGGGCCGTGCGTCAGTCGATGAGCGCGCCCGTTTCGGGCGCACCGGCGTTCGATACGACACCGTATCGGGACCGCATCATCGAAGCTCTGAACGATGACCTGAACACGCCGCAAGCCATCGCCGTCTTGTTCGACCTGTCGAAGGAGATCAACAGCCGGTTGGCCGCAAGCGGCATCTCATCGGAGGGGCTCGCAGCTGCCGATGAGGTGTTCCGCATGCTGGGCGGCTCTGTCCTGGGGATCATTCCCGAGCGCATGGCTGCCCAAAGCGAGGCCGACGGGGGAGATGAAGCAAAGATCATCCAACTGCTCATCGACGTGCGCAATGAAGCGCGTGCGTCGAAGAACTTCCAGATCTCCGACCGGATCCGGGACGGGCTGAAGTCGATCGGGATCGTTCTCGAAGACCGGAAGGACGGTACCGGATGGAAGCGGGGATGAACCGATGGCCATGAACGACTCCGTCAAGATCATCGATCAGGTCTACGTTCTGGCGTGCGACGCTGCCGGTTCGGGTGGACTGTCGACCGTCGTCATCCGGAACGACCGCATCTCGGCCATTGGGCCAGTGACACAGGCATTCCAAGGGCAATTCCCGCACGCCGAGCGCATCGACGGGTCAGGGCGCGTCCTCCTGCCGGGATTCATCGACGCACATTACCACAGTGAATCGGCGCTGCTCTCTCTGCTGACCGCCGGACTGCCGGCCAACCAGTGGACAAAGCGGAAGGGGTATCACGCGCTCGACGATCATCTGCGGACGAAGGCGACGCACGACGACTGGCTGACGCTGTATCGGGCGGCCTACTACCAGGCGCTCCGAGCGGGGGTGACGACCCTTGCCGAGTACGGACGCACCGATACCGACGCAGCATTCGCGGCCAGCATCGCGGCCTTTCAGGCGACGTCGCTTCGCGGTATCCTGTGCGTCCATAACGGAGACCAACTCGAATCGCTGCGAGAGGCCAAGTCGTCGTCGATGGCGTTCTGTATCGCCCTGCCCGCCTCCGAAGAGTTGACGACGTACAACCTGCAGTCGACGATGCGCCTGGCTCGCGATCACCGGATGCCGATTGCGATCCACATGGGCGAAACGGCGCGTGATGCCGAGGCCCTCCGGAAGAATTTCCGAAAGTCGTTCGTCGATCTGCTGAACGAATTCCATGTCATCGGGCCGCCCAATCTGGCCATTCACTTCTCGGCCATGGAAAAGGAGGAGGCGGTCCGGTTGCAGCATGGGGGCGCTCCGATCGCCGTGGCTCCGCTGGCCTCCGCGGCGAAAGGTTTTGAGCCGCCGCCCTTGCAGGTCCTGGCCTCCGCCGGCATCCCCGTCGTCTTCGGAACCGACTGGGGTCCTGTTCGGCCGTGGCAGAACATGCGACAGGCGTTGCAGTGGCACCGCGTGCCGGCGATCGATCTCTTGCGTCAGCACACGTCGCTGGCTGCGCATTATCTCGGGGTTGGTCAGGAATTGGGTACGGTGACGGCGGGAAAGAAAGCGGACCTCGTGATGGTCCGATCGCCCTTTGCCGACGTGCGCGCGGCACTGCGCGAGCTCGACCCTGCTTTGGTGGCCGAGCTGCTCGTGGAGCGCGTCGGTGAGTCGGATGTCACGGACGTGATGGTGAATGGCGAGTTCTACGTGCGGGAGGGGAACGTCATGATGTATGCTGAGGACGACCTTGTTGCCGACCTGCGTCGCCTGCTGGCGTTCACGCCGCATGAAGAACAGGCACGTCCGTCGATGCCGGCGATCGTGCAGGGATCGCCAGCCGTGATGGACATGGATGCTGAAGATGCCGATGGTGAAGAGGGTTTCAGGATCGTCAAGCGTCCCTTCGAGTCAACCCGAACGGCCGGTCCGATCCTGCCGCTGCATCCGACACCTTCCTCGTCGCAACAACTACCGCCGAATGTACGGCGGGTGTTCGGCGAAGACGACGTTTGAAACCGGAGTCCGTATGCGATCCTTGACCCTCCTGTTTGTCCTCACGCTTGCGCTGGCCCCCGTCTCCTTCGCGCAGGGCTATGCCGGCGACGCCGCCGCGAGCGAACCGGTCGCGCTTGTCGACAAGCCGACCGCCGGCCTGCTCAAGCGAGCGTCATATCTTGTCTCCTCCAACTACTTCCAGAACGGCGGGATGCTCCTCGGCCTTTCCGTCGGCGTGTTCGACCGGTTCATGTTTGGGATCTCGTATGGAGGAACGGACATCATTGGACCAAACGCCATCCGCATGAATCCGCTTCCGGGCGTGCAGGCGAAGTTGCGTGTGCTCAACGAAGGATCGCTGTTGCCTGCGATCGTTGTCGGCTTCGATTCGCAGGGGCGGGAGACCTATCTCGACAGCCTGGACCGCTATGCCATCAAGTCGCCTGGGGCGTACGTGGCCGCCAGCCGCAACTATGCCTTTCTGGGCAATCTCAGCATCCACGGAGGGATCAATTTCACGACCGAGCGAACAGACGGCGACAAAGATATGAATGCATATCTTGGCATCGAGAAGTCGATCGGTGAGGATATCTCAGTGGTCGCCGAGTACGATTTCGCCTTCAACGACGACCACGGCAGGGCGGTCGGCCGTGGACGCGGATACCTGAATCTGGCCTTTCGCTGGCACTGGGGAAAAGGTCTGGTGGTGGGATTCGACCTGAAGAACGTGGTCAAGAACCAACAGAACGTGAGCATCGGCAACCGGCTGCTCCAGATCGACTACGTCGGGACCCTCTGAGATCATCCACCGGGCTTTGTCCAAAGGGTGCATGGATGGCCTCCGGCACCCTGTTTTCATGTACACTGAGCTCGACACATGCATCAGTTGTGCGTTTTGTCATACACCATTCGCCTTTTGCCGGTCTGAATCGCCCTCGAAGGCCCCAAAAACGTTCAAAATCGTAGCAAAGTGATCGATCGTTGCGGCACACTGATTGATAACTTTTCGTTGGACAGTTTAGAGAACGGCAATGAACAAGATCATCGCACAGCTCCTGCTGCTCGCCGGCTGCCTCCTACTTCTGCAGGGTTGCTATACCCAACTAGCAACCTATGAGCCTCGAGAATCATACTCCGGCGATGGGCAGGAAGAGCCAGCTTACGACGATGCGGCCGAAGCCCTTCCCGAAGACTCGCTCGCCGAGGACGATTCGAGCACGGTCGCCGAGGAATGGCCGGACCACCGCCGTCCTCCCATCGGATTCGACTACTACTATCCTTCCTGGTATCCCGCCGTCGTGATCTATGACCCATGGTATGCATGGGACTCATGGGGGTGCACCTATGGCTATCCGTGGTGGTGGGCGCGACCTTGGTATACATGGAGCGGGTACTACGGATGGTATGCCCTTGACCATCCGTGGGTGTACAGGGGATACGGCGGTACGTGGTATGTTCCCGAGAGTCGTTCCACGACCCGCAACTCTGGAACCCGTCGTTCAGGCACGGCGGCGCGGCGTGACTACGACGGCGTACGGTCGATGAGCGTCGGGTCCGGTTCATCTGCAGGAATGACGGCCGGACGCAGTTCCGCTGGGCGCACCGATGTGCGCGCGGCGACGCCAGGAACGGCTGGTCGTAGCTCGGGCGCAAGTGCCACGACCCGCCAAGCACCAAGCACGAGCCGTACACGCACGTCAACCGATCGTCGTACATCGACGCCGGCCCGGTCGTGGACATTGCCGGAGCTCTTCGGCCGGTCATCGGGTTCTTCGTCATCGGGCAGTTCCTCGTCGTCGAGTTCCTCGGGCAGTTCGGAGCGTTCATCGACCCGTTCAGAGCCCGCCGCGCGTCCGGCGCCGTCGTACTCGCCGCCGGCATCTTCACCGGCCCCAACCCGCAGCTCGGCACCTTCGTCGTCTTCTGGTAACGGAGGTCGGTCGTCGGAAGGCAGTCGTTCGTCAGGCAGCTCGCGTTCCCGTTAACAGGACCTCGTTGATCCTTCGGCCATGAGATCGCACACGTTCCATTCCGCCGTCTTCGTTGTCCTTAATCTCACGACATATAGCACCGCCTTCGGGCAGTTCGCCGAAGACGCCTTGCGTTTCTCAACTTTCAATGCCCCTGTCGGCGCAAGGACGATGTCGCTTGGAGGGGCCGCCGTGGCGCGAGCGGAGGACTACACGGCTCTATTCGCCAATCCGGCGGGACTCGCCAGCCTGCGCGACTATGAGTTCTCGATCGGCTTCGCCCGGAACGGCATTTCCAACAGCACAGGCTATCTGGGGACGTCCACCGGCTCGGACAACTCGGCCACACTCCTCGACCACGTTGGACTGGTCTATCCGATCCCGACGACGCGAGGGAGTCTGACATTCGCGATCGGATTCGGCCGCGTGTCTAACTTCACGTCGACCGCCGCGTACGCTGGATTCAACCCGACAAGTTCGATCGTCCGTTCGATGGCTCCCGTGACCGACCTGTACACCTTGACGCTCGAGGAGGAACGCGAGCTTCTGCGTGGCAACATTCCATACCAGATCTGGTTGGCCGACACGCTCGACGGATTTCTGTTCCCGATCCTCACGGACAGCGTCGGTCAATCGGGGACGGTCTTCGAAGGAGGGGGGGTCAACCACTGGTCGTTTGGCGGAGCCGTCGATGTCGCGCGCAACCTCTCGCTGGGTTTTTCACTGAACTTTGCGTCAGGCACGTATTCCTACGACCGCGAGTTTGTGGAGACGGACGCGCTCAATGTCTACTCCAGCTCGTATGCCTTTCCGTACAACTTTGACCGCTTCTCCTATGTGAGTACCATTGAGAGCGAGTTGAGCGGATTCAACATGCTTTTTGGATTGATGATGCGGCAGCCGGGGCGGTATCGTATCGGCCTGGCCCTCCGAACCCCGACCACCATCGAGATCCAGGAAACGTTCACGGACGAGGGGAAGAGTGCTTTCGACGACGGGAGCAGATACGAAAAGGCCTTCTCAAACCGGACGAACTACAAGGTGGTGACGCCGGTCGTGTTCAGCGGCGGCGCGAGCCTCAACATCACCGACTGGCTTGCGGTGAGCGGAGATGCCGAATACACTGACTGGACGCAAGTGCGATTCGACTCGGACAACCCCGATCTGCTTGCGGAGAATCGGTATATGAAGAAAGCGTTCCGGGAGACGGTGAACCTCCGTGGAGGCGTCGAAGTGACGCTGTGGGACCTCGGTGTGGTCCTCAGAGGCGGCTTTAGCCTCGTGCCTTCGCCGTACCTGAACGACCCCTCCAGCTACGACCAGCGTACGGTCACCGGCGGCCTCGGCATCCGGCTCGATTCGAATGCGATGCTGAACATCGGCGGCGCGTTGGGGAGATGGGATTCCTTCCGGGACAATTACACCATCGACGGCCTCCCGCCCGCATCGACCGCGGAGTCGCTCGAGAATCTGCGCATTTCGGTCGGGGTTGCGTATCGATTCTGAGGCCGGTTGAACGGCGTTCGCCCATTGGGTACATTACGCCCCGGTTCGCGTAGAGCGAGCCGGGGCGTTCTGCTTCCCATCCAACATCCCTCACGCACGTGACCGACCGATCCCGACGCCTCTGGGGCATTAGTGTCGCCCTTCTGATCCTTTTGCTTCTTCTTGCGGTCGTCGGCGTCTGGCTGGTCCGACGGTCGTTCCCCACCGTGGAAGGGACCGTCTCCCTGACCGGGTTGACCGGAGCCGTCGACGTCCATCGCGATGCGTACGGCATGGTGCATATCACCGCCTCCTCAACGTCCGACGCCTACCGTGCGCTCGGATACGTCCATGCCCAGGACCGGTTGTGGCAGATGGAGATCATCCGTCGCGTCGGCATGGGTCGACTGGCCGAGGCGGTCGGCCGTGATGCGGTACCCGTCGATCGCTTGCTACGGACCGTCGGTTTATGGCAGGTTGCCGGACGCGTCGAATCGAACCTCGACGCCGAGGTGCGCGGGGACCTCCAAGCGTATGCTGACGGGGTCAATGCCTATCTGGTCGCTTCGAAGGGACGGCGTCCGTTGGAGTTCGACATGCTCGGAATCGAACCGGAACCGTGGAACATCCGCCATTCCCTGCTGGTGAGCCGGCTGATGGCGTGGGAACTCGACTATTCCCGATGGATGGACGTGACGCTCAGCGTTCTCGTGGAGCGGTTCGGACTGGAGCGTGCCAGGGAATTGTTCCCTTCGTGGCCGGAAGATGCCCCGACCGTGATCCCGGAGGAGGTCCGTCGGGACCGCGCGTTCGGACTCAGGTCCTTCCTCGACGCGGAGCAAACAGCACGCCGTTTCCTCGGTTGGTCATCGCTCGGCCATGGCAGCAATTCCTGGATCGTTGCGGGGTCGCGCACGCGCTCCGGGAAACCGATCCTGGCGAACGACCCTCACCTGCTGCTGATGACGCCAGCACGGTTTCACGAGTCGCACATCATCACTCCAGGGCTCGAGGTCAGCGGGCTAAGCATCCCGGGCGTTCCCTACACCATCATCGGCAGGAACCGTGCGATCGCGTGGGGCCTGACCAACGCCATGATGGACGATCATGACTTCTATGTGGAGAGGGTGAATGACCTCGTTCATCCGACGCGCTATGAAGTGGACGGTGTGTGGCGCCCTTTGTCGGTGCGCGAAGACACGATCATCGTCCGCGACAGTGATCCCATTATCCTCACCGTCTACGCGACCCATCGCGGTCCCATCGTGAACCGGATCGAACCGGCTGCGGCATTCACTTCGCAACTCCTCTCGATGAGGTGGAGCGGTCACGAGCCGGCAAACGACGCGAAGGCTTTTTCCCTGTTGAACCGTGCGGCTTCATGGGCCGAAGTTCGGTCTGCGATGGAACATTTCACGGCCCCGGCGCAGAACATCGTCTATGCGGATACGGCCGGAAACATCGGCGTGCACACCTGCGGGCGCCTGCCGCTGCGGCCGGCTGCCCTCTCGTGGCTTCCGGCGCCGGGGTGGCTCTCCTCGAGCGATTGGGATGGCTTCATTCCGACGTCGGCGCTTCCGTCGAGCTACAATCCCAAGCAGGGCTTTCTGGTGGCCGCCAACAACAAGATCGCAGGCCCAAGCTATCCGCATCACCTCTCGTATCTCTGGGAGCCGCCGTGGCGTGCGGAACGGCTGAACGAAGCGCTGGCCGGCGATTCTCTGATCACGGTCGAGGATACCGAACGACTCCAGAACGACGTGCTCTCCCCTCTGGCCCGGCGCGTCGCACCGCTCATCGTCGCCGTTGTTCCAGAATCCTCGGCGAGCGCCGCCGAACGGACCGCGCTGACGTACCTGCGGACGTGGGACCATCGACTCGTCGATACGTCGCCGGCAACGAGCGTTTTCGAGGCGACCTATCGACAGCTCATTGTGGAGACGCTTGAGGACGAACTGGGACCCGAGTTGCTGGCGGTCTACGACACGGTGGCCGGCATGCCGCTGACGACGATCGAGCGTTTGCTGCAACGCCCGGCCTCGCCATGGTTCGACGACATTCGGACACCGCACGTGGAATCGCGGGACGACATCATCCGGCTTGCGTTCCGGAATGCCGTCCATGAGCTCGAGGGACGGCTGGGTTCCGATGTTCGCACGTGGAGATGGGACCGGCTCCACACCGTGACCTTCGGACATCTCTTTGGCGCCGATCCCACGCTGGCGATGATCTTCAATAACGGACCGTATCCTGTGCGCGGGTCGCATTCGAGCGTGAGCGTCGGCTACTACGCCATCACACAGCCGTATCGAATGACCGTCGGCCCGTCGACTCGGCAAGTGTATGATCTCGCCGACGTGAACAACACGCGCTCCGTTCTCCCCCCCGGTCAGTCGGGTCAGGTGTTCCACGAACATTTTGACGACCAGATCGCGTTGTGGCTGAGCGGCGCGTCGCGGATCGTACCGTTCGACCAGACACGCGTGGAGCGGACGGTGACCCAGCGGCTGAGACTGGAGCCGGCTCTGTGAACGCGGCGGACGATTGGCGCACCCAGGTTCAGCGCGTGGAGCGCGTGGTGGTCCTCACGGGTGCGGGTATCTCCGCTGAGAGCGGCGTACCCACGTTTCGTGGGGAAAAGGGACTGTGGAAGCAGTTCCGACCGGAGGACCTGGCAAGCGTCGATGCTTTTCTCTCTCATCCGGAGGTGGTGTGGGAATGGTATGCGTTCCGCCGAAAGCTCATCTCCGAGGTGGAGCCGAACGACGGGCACCGGGCACTGGTGCGGATGGAACAACTGATCGTCGACTTTCTGCTCATCACGCAGAATGTTGACGGGCTCCATCAGGCGGCAGGTTCCACGAAGGTCATCGAGATCCACGGCAACATCCGGCGGAACCACTGTCAGCAATGCAAGGCACCTGCCGACGTCGACCTGCTGAGGGCCGATGGACCTCCGACCTGTTCGCAGTGTGGAGGCCTGGTGCGGCCCAGCGTCGTGTGGTTCGGTGAAATGCTTCCGATGGAGGCTTTCGGCGCCGCCGAACGCGCTTCAAGACGGTGCGAGCTGTTCATCGCCGTGGGCACGTCGGGGGTGGTCTATCCGGCTGCATCGCTCCCGTTCACGGCAAAGAGCGCCGGCGCGTACCTCTTGGAGGTCAATCCGGAGCCGACGGACCTGACGCGATACGCCGACGGCGTGATCAGGGCTCCCGCATCGGTCGGGCTTGCCGAGATCGTTGACGCCATGGGCTCAAGAAAGGACCCTCGATGAGTCGCTTCGATACCATCGGCAATACGAAGATCATCTGCACGATCGGGCCTGCGTCGCAGTCGCCCGAGCGTCTGCAGTCGCTCATCGCGGCCGGAATGGACGTCGCCCGGTTGAATTTCTCGCATGGATCCCGGGAAGAACACAGCGGATGGATCGAGCGGATCCGGACTGCATCGGCGGCGGCGGGAGAGCCGATCGCGATCCTGCAGGACCTGAGCGGGCCCAAGATCCGCACGGGCACGGTCGCGGGCGGCGCGGTCAACCTGACCGATGGAAAGGAGTTCGTCTTCACCACCGAGCCTGTCACCGGATCCTCAGAACGGGTCTCAACGACCTACGATGCCCTTCCGCGTGACGTGCGTCCGGGCGACCGGATCCTCGTGGATGACGGCCGCATGTCGTTCACTGTTCGTGAGGTCTCGGGTTCCGACGTGCGATGCCTGGTCGTGCATGGCGGCATTCTGAAAGACAAGAAGGGAATGAACCTGCCGGGGGTGCGGGTGAGTGCCGCCTCGCTCACGGACAAGGACCGCCAGGACCTGCTGTTCGGGCTTGAGCATGGTGTCGACTATGTCGCTCTGTCCTTTGTGAGAACGGCGGAGGATGTGCGCGAGCTTCGTCGGACGATCGAAGCATCGACCTCGCGCCGAGTGCCGGTCATCGCCAAGATCGAACGGCAGGAGGCGGTGGAGCATTTTGACGAGATCCTCGCGGAGGTTGACGCAGTGATGGTGGCCCGCGGTGACCTGGGTGTGGAACTCCCTCCGGAGGAAGTGCCGATCATCCAGAAACGGATCGTGCGCCGATGCAATGTTGCCGGCATCCCAGTCATCATCGCAACGCAGATGCTCGAGTCGATGATCGAGCAACCGCGGCCGACGCGGGCCGAGGCGAACGACGTCGCCAATGCTGTTCTCGACGGGGCCGATGCCGTCATGTTGAGCGGAGAGACCTCCGTCGGCCGGTTCCCGGTCGAGGCGGTACACGTCATGGATCAGATCATCCGGCGGGCGGAGTCTGAGGCATCACTCGGACGTTCGCCGGCATGGGATGCCGTTTCGGTGGGCCGACAACGATCGGACGCCATCGCACGCGCAGCGTGCGTCCTTGCCGACGAGATCGGCGCGCGAGCCATTGTCGCCATGACCCATACCGGCGGTACCGTGATGTCGGTGTGCAAATACCGGCCGAGGGCCCGGGTCGTGGGTGTCACCGATCAGGAATCGGTATTGCGACAGCTGAACCTTGTGTGGGGTGTTCGCGGAATGATCGTTTCGGACCTCGTCAAGGATTCCGACGAAGCCTTCAGGATGGTCAGAGAAGAATTGAAGCGGTCGGGATACGTCGAACCGGGGGACCAGGTGGTCTTCACGGCCGGGCTGCCTTTCTGGACTCGCGGGGCGACGAACAGTCTAAAAGTGGAAACTGTGGAGTAGGGATTACTTCGCAGCACCTTGTTTGATCCAGTCGAAGATCACTTTCAGTTCTTCTTCCGTGAGTCGCCTTCGATTACGCGCCATCTGCTTGCCGAAGGGGGGGTCCGGGAGGAGCTTGATGTAGAGATTGCTTTTCTCCGGCTTGCCCGCGATCACGATGTCACCGTGCTCTCCCCCTTTCATCAGAAGCTCGTACGTGTCCATCGACAACTGGCTGGGATTGTCGTTCTCGGCCAGATGGCAGGGGAGGCAGTACTTCTTGATGAGGGGGGCCACGTCCCTCGTGTAGGTACGCTTCTCCTGGGCGAACAGAGCCGCCGTGAGAGCGAACAGAATGGCCGACCGCGCGATCATGCTCTTCATGATCTCTTCGTTCGATGCATGTGGCTTTCAGGGTCGCTACAGATACAGATGCAGCATAAGCTGCAGTTCATTGTTGGTCAGCTCCGTCGGCGATTCCAGGTTGATGCGATACAACGGGCGAAGCTCAACGCCGCTTAGAACGAAGAACTCGGCGCCAATGACGGCGCGCGAGAAGGCGCCGTTCTTGAGGTCGAGATCGGGGTCGTAGAACTCGTAGCCCAGCTTCAGATCGATCCCCTGCGAAAGCACGAGGTTCAGCTCGTTCCAAACCATCAGTCCCTGCGTGTCCGTCCCCGTGCGCTCGATCTGGATCAGATCGACCTCGGCATTCCACGTGTAGCGCTCCGCTACGGAGATCGCACCGAACACCCCGCGGTAGAGGTGAACATCCCCCGCCACCGGTCCCCGGTAGATCGAACCGCCCACCATCACGTTTGCCGACGCAAGCTCGAAGCGCGCATCGCCGCGAAGGGCGATCGCCTTCTGTCTGGTCCCGGTGACGCCGTTGAGGCCAGGGCCGGGCGCTCCATTGAACACGCCCGCATTCACCGTCAGACGGCCCGGGGCCACGCCGAGCTCGATGCCCGTATCCTCCGACCGCTCCCCGAACAGCAGCCCTGACGCGTATCCCGCCGCGCTGAGCGAGGCGTAGGGACCGACGAACGCGCCCCCGCCGAACGGCCCGCCACGAATGAAGGCATTGTGGTCATCCGTCCGTGTGCCGTAGGCCGGCGTGAACTTGCCCACCTTGGCATAGCCATTCCACGGAAGCACTTTGGCCAGCGCGAAGGCCTCGAAGCCGCTGTAGAGGCCCTTGTCCAGATAGATCCGAACGGAACGATTAAGCCGCAGGTCGAAGTACAGGTCGCCCTGCATCATGAAGGCGCTGGAGGAGCGTGTGCGGCTGTCATAGAAGAAGAGCGCCCGCATGTCTGCACCGACGTCGATGTTGGGCGTCAGAGCGGTCGACACCTCGTCGAGGTCGGTGGCTTCCTTCCACCCCGGCAGCGTGATGTCGTCCATTCCATACGACCGGCCGAGATCGTTTCGCATCCCCTTGCCGGTGGGATTCACATGGCACGACTGGCAGGTGGCGCCGTTGCGACTTGCGAATTTCGGGAGCGAGACGGCCGAATGAACGACCGAGGCGAGGAGAAGTAGGATGAGATACGCGCGAGCCGATCGCATGGTGAGGGCCTTGAGGTTGAGGCAATATAGAGATGTCGTCCACCAGTTGCAAGATTGAGAATGGATGCTCGGTGGGCCACGTCACGCTTTCGACCGTTCGTTGCGGAACGCAGTCACTTGACCGGTTGCCGGTTCGCGGCGGCAGAACGCTCCTGATAGCGCAGAAGATCACCGACCGTTTCGAGGCCGGCGTGGCGTCGGAGATAGGAGAGGAACTTGATGAGCACGAGGGCTGTGGCGTACGCGTCGCCCGAAGCACGGTGGCGCTCGGGGATGCGGACCTGCAGATATTGTGCAACCACGCCAAGCGATTTGCTCGGAAGGTGAGGGAGGATGCGACGGCTCAACTTGACGGTGCAGACCTGTGGGTTGGCGATCGTCAGCCCGGTTTCTCGCCGCAATGTCTGGCTGACGAACCCCCAGTCGAAGGCCGCGTTGTGGGCGGCGAAGACATGGTCGCCCAGGAACTCACGCACGTACGGCGCGATCTCTCGTGCCGGAGGGGCGTCCTGAACCATCACATTGTCAATACCGGTGATACGGGTGATGTTCGACGGGATGGTGACGAGTGGGTTGACGAGCGTCGAGAACTCATCCTCGAGGACGCTGCCGCGGACGCGGAGCATGGCGATCTCGGTGATCCGGTCGTTGGCCGGGTCCATGCCGGTCGTTTCGACGTCCACGACGATGAACGCCGCGTGCTCGAGGGGAAGGTCGTGCATCAGGTGAGTTCGCGCCGGCCCTGGAGGAACTCCTCGCACTCGGCGACATCTTCGTCGCTGCCGATGAACAGGGGCGTGCGGCCGTGCAGCGTCGTGGGCTGAATGTCGAGGATCCGCTCTGTGCCGTTGGAGGCCCTTCCGCCGGCCTGCTCCACGATGAAGGCGGTCGGGTTGGCCTCGTACATCAGCCGGAGCTTGCCGTTGGGATTCCGCTGGTCGCCGGGGTACATAAAGATGCCGCCGTAGAGGAGCGTACGGTGGATGTCGGCGATCATGGAGCCGATATACCGGCCGGAGTACGGACGTCCGGTGGCCTTGTCTTCCTGCTGGAGGTATTTCACATACTTCTTCATGCCGTCGAACCACCAGCGATAATTCCCTTCGTTGACGCTGTAGATCTTTCCCCGCTTCGGGATGCGGATGTCCTCGTGCGAGAGCAGGAACTCACCGATGCTGGGGTCGAGCGTGAAGCCGTGCACGCCGTCGCCCGTGGTGTAGACGAGCATCGTCGACGATCCGTAGACGGTGTACCCGGCCGCCACCTGCTTGTAACCCGGTTGGAGGCAGTCCTGCATCGTCCCCTTGCCGGAGGGGGTCACGCGGCGGTAGACCGAAAAGATCGTGCCGATACTGACGTTCGCATCGATGTTCGACGAGCCGTCGAGAGGGTCGTAGAGAAGGACGTACTTGCCTTTGGGATACTGATCGGGGATCTGGAGGACGTCCTCGTTCTCCTCGGATGCCATGACGCACAGGTGGCCGCCGTGGTCCATGGCCTGGTAGATCTTCTCGTCGGCGAAGACGTCCAGCTTCTTGACTTGCTCGCCGTGGACGTTCTGCCGCCCCGCCATGCCAAGGATATTGACGAGGCCCGCCTTGCTGACCTCGCGGTGGATGACCTTGAACGCGAGCGTCAGGTCCCGAAGGATGGCGGAAAAGTCGCCGGAGGCCCCGGGATGTTTCCGTTCCTCTTCGATGATATGGCGTTCGATCGTGATGACCTTGCCCTGGTACTTCATGTGTCGCTCGGTTATGGGAGAGCCGTGTTGGAAGAAAATACGCCGGGAAGCGTGCAAGGGCAAGGCGAGCTGGGGAGTCCTCAGGAGCCGGGTGCGGCGGCCGATTCTTGCTGCTGGTACTGCAGCTGATACAGGCGGCGGTAGATGCCGTTCAGAGCGAGGAGCTCGGCGTGGGTGCCGGTCTCACGGACCTCCCCTTTATGCAGCACGAGGATGCGGTCGGCCGTGCGGATGGTCGACAACCGGTGGGCGATGACGATGGAAGTACGGTGCTGCAGCAACTTGCGGATGGCCGATTGAATGAGCCGTTCGGCCTCGGTATCGATGCTCGAGGTGGCCTCATCGAGGATAAGGATCCTCGGCTGGTACGCCAGAGCCCGCGCGAACGACAGGAGCTGCTTCTGGCCGACGGACAATGTGGCGCCGCGCTCTTTCACGGCGGCGTCGTACGCTCCGGGAAGCCGTTCGATGAAATGATGGGCGCCGACGACGCGGGCCGCCGCTTTCACCCGGTCGATCGAGATCTGTTCGTTTCCCAGGTCGATGTTCTCGCGAATGGAACCGGAGAAGAGGAAGACGTCCTGGAGCACGACGGCGATATGTCGGCGAACCTCTCGAGGGTCCACTTCGCGAATGTCGACGTCGTCGATGAGGATCGAGCCCTTCTGGAGGTCGTAGAACCGCGACAAAAGGCTGATGATCGAGGTCTTGCCCGCGCCGGTGTGCCCGACGAGGGCGATCGTCTGTCCTGGTTCGATCGTAAACGATACATCCTTCAACACCCATTCGGGATCGGAGCCGTCAGCCGGAACGGGTTGATATGAGAACCAGACGTTCCGGAACTCGACGCGTCCACGCACCTGGTCAAGCGGCCGCGGCCGGGCCGGTGGGGCGATGGTCGTGCCGTCGTCGAGCAGGTGGAAGATACGCTCCGATGACGCCATGGCCGTCTGCAGGATGTTGTACTTCTCGGACAGGTCGCGGATCGGACGCCAGAACATTTCGTTGAACTGCACGAAGGCCATGACCGTACCGATCGTCACCGAGCCGTCGAGCGCGTTGGCTCCCGCGTACCAGATGATGAGGCCGACCGACACGGCGCCGATGAGGTCGACGCCGGGATAGAACAGCGCGTAGTAGAAGATCGACCGGATATTGGCATCGCGGTGGGCTGCGTTGATGCCGGAGAACTGCTCCGCCGACCGCGCTTCGCGGGCGAAGAGCTGGTCGACCGACATTCCGGTGATATGTTCCTGCATGAAGGTGTTGATGCGCGCCACTTGGAGCCGAACGTCCCGGTAGGCCTCGCGGGCCTTCTTTCGGAACACGAACGTGCCCCAGAACAGGAAGGGAAGGACGCTGAGCGTGACGAGCGACAGCGTCACGTCCATCGAGAACATGAAGTAGAAGATCCCGATGATCGTGAAGATGTCGGAGAAAACCATGACGATCCCCGAGGAAAACATCTCGTTCAGCACCTCGACGTCGTTCGTGACCCGCGTAATGAGCCGGCCGAGAGGGTTCTTGTCATAGAAGCGCATCGATCGCGACTGGAGGTGCCGGAAGATCTCCATCCGGAGGTCGAAGATCGTACGTTGGCCGATCCATTGCGTGAGGTACGCGTTTCCGTACTGGACGATCCCCCGGATGATAAGGACGCCCACGAACAACAGGACCGTGAACAGCAGCCCTTGCTTGTCGCGGGTGGCGATGTCGTCGTCCACCGCCATCTTCGTGAAGACCGGGCGGACAGCTTCGAGAGCGCTGATGACGATGCTCATCAGAACGCCGGCGGCCACGTGCAAACGGTATGGCCGCAGATAGCGCAGCAAGCGCCGCATGAGGCGCGCGTCGTAGGCCTTGCCGAGGATCTCTTCGTCCTGCATCAGAGCTCCACCAATTCCTGCTCGAGCAGCTGCCGACGCATGAGGTTGGCGTACCGGCCGTTCAGGGCGACGAGCTCGTCGTGCGTGCCGCGCTCCACGATCCGGCCGGCTTCCAGCACGATGATGAGGTCGGCGTCCTTCACCGTCGAGATCCGGTGACTGATCAGGATGCTCGTCCGGCCCTTCATGAACTCGCGCAGCCCGCGAAGGATCCGCTCTTCGGTGCCGGTGTCGACCGCCGACAGGGCATCGTCGAGGATGAGGATGCGCGGGTCGATGAGCAAGGCCCGTGCAAGACTTGTGCGTTGCTTCTGCCCGCCCGACAGGGTGATCCCGCGCTCGCCGACCATCGTTTCGTAGCCCTTCGGGAAGCCCGCAACGTCGCCGTCGAGCTGTGCGATCTCCGCCATGCGACGAACGTCGGCGTCGGAAGCGTCGGGCCTGCCGTAGCGGATATTGTCGGCGATCGTCTCGGAGAACAGGAAGGTCTCCTGGGGCACGACGCCGCAGTGCCGGCGAAGGGATTCGAGCGGGATCCGCCGAACATCATGGCCGTCGATGAGCACGTTCCCCTCGGACACGTCGAACAGACGCGGGATGAGGTTGACGAGCGTGCTCTTGCCCGATCCGGTGGCGCCGATGACGGCCAACGTCATGCCGGGTTCGATGACGAGGTCGATGTCCGAGAGCGTGGCGGGCCCGTCGGGGTCATAGCGGAAGCTGACGCGGCGGAATTCGACGCGCCCCTGCAGACTCGTGATCGAGCGGTCGGTCGACGCGTTATCCCGGATCTCCGGCTCCGAATCCATGATGGCGGCCAGGCGTTTCATCGATGCGGCACCCTGTTGGAGCAGGTTCATGACCCATCCGAACGCGATCATCGGCCAGATGAGCATCATGAGATACGTCAGGAAGGCCGTCAGCGTGCCGATCGAGATCTCGCCGTCGATGACCTTGAGGCCGCCGACGTAAACAGTGATAATGATAGAGACGCCGACGAGCATGAACATCAGCGGCCAAAGGACCGACTGGACCTTTGCGAGCACGAGATTCTTCTGCAGATACTCCCGGCTGAGCGATTCGAATCGCCGCGTCTCGAAGTCCTCGCGGACATACGATTGTACCACCCGGATGCCCGACAGATTCTCCTGGGCGCGCGTCGTCAGTAGCGAGAACTGCTCCTGACGCTCGTTGAACTTCTTGTGGATGAGGGCACTGAGGCGGTAGACGACCACGGAGACGATCGGCATCGGAACGAGGGCGAGAACCGTCAGCTGCCAGTCGCGCACGAACATCAGCGTCAGCACCATGACGAGGGTGATGGTCGTATCCGACGGATACATGATGCCCGGCCCGACGACGTTGCGCACGGCGCCGATGTCATTCGTGGCGTGCGCCATCAGGTCGCCCGTCGGCGTGTGCTGGAAGTAGCGGTGGGAGAGGCGCTGGAGATGGACGAGGAGTTCCCGGCGAAGGTCGTACTCGATGTGCCTCGATGCGACGATGATCGTCTGGCGGGTGAAGAACGTAAAGGTGCCGGCGATGAGCGAGAACCCGACGATCAATCCCGCCCACTGCAGTAGGTCGCCGGCGACGGCGGTTCCCTGCTTGATGCCGGCGCTGAATGCGTCGACCGCACGGCCGAGGAAGATCGGCTGAACGACCGTAAAGAGATTGCTCCCGACGACCGTCAGCAGGCCGAGCAACAGCGCGCGCCGGTGGCGGCCGAGATACGGGAGGAGGCGAAGGAGCGAGCGCACTCGTTACCCGATCGTTTCCCAGCCGGTGTAGCGATGAAGGACCTTCGGGATGACCACGCGCCCGTCCGGTGTCTGGTAGTGCTCGATCAGGGCGGCGAGCACTCTCGGCAGGGCCAGGCCGGAACCGTTGAGCGTATGAAGGAACTCAGGCTTCCCGCCCCCCGTAGGCCTGTAGCGCAGGTTCATGCGACGGGCTTGGAAAGATTCAAAATTGCTGCACGACGACACCTCGAGCCACCGTTGCTGTCCCGCCGCCCACACCTCGAGGTCGTACTTCTTCGTCTGCGTAAAGCCCATGTCGCCCGTGCACATCAGCAGAACGCGGTACGGAAGTCCGAGCTCCTGTAAGAGGCGCTCGGCATCTCCCCGCAACGATTCGAGCTCGTCATAGGACCGGTCGGGATGGACGAACTTCACCAATTCCACCTTGTCGAATTGATGGAGACGGTTCAAGCCGCGCACATCCTTGCCGTACGACCCGGCCTCGCGGCGGAAACAAGGCGTGTAGGCCGCATAGCGCACTGGAAGGTCGGCCTCGTTGATCACTTCGTCGCGGTGGAAGTTCGTCACGGGCACCTCAGCCGTCGGGATCAGGTACAGCCCATCCCGCTCGGCGATATACATCAGGTCCTCTTTGTCCGGGATCTGTCCGGTGCCACGGGCGCTTTCCTCGTTCACCACGGCCGGAGCCCAGATCTCTTTGTAGCCTCGCGTCGATGCCTGATCGACGAAGTAGTTGATGAGCGCCCGTTGAAGCGTCGCCCCCCTTCCGATATAGAACGGAAATCCGGCGCCGGCGACCTTGGCCCCGCGCGTGAAATCGATCAGCCCGAGGCGATCGGTGATCTCCCAGTGCGGCTTCAGCGGCGCGTCGGTCTTCGGCGGTTCGCCCCAGGTGAAGACGGGACGATTGTCCTCGGGGGTGCTGCCCAATGGTACAGTGGGGTGGGGGAGATTCGGCACCGTCAGGAGCAGTCCGTTGAGCGTCGATTCAACATCGCGTAGTTCGTGATCGATGGCCTGGATGCGGTCTTTGACGGCCTCCATCTCGGCGATGATCGGGGCTGCGTCGCCCCCTTCTTTCTTGACCTTGCCCACGTGGGCCGACACCTGGTTACGCCTGGCCTTGAGGGCCTCGCCTTCTTGAATGAGGGCACGTCGTCGGTCATCGGCCCCCAGCAGGGCTTGCAGGTCGACGGTGATCCCTTTGGCCTCGGCGCCCGCACGGACGAGGTCGGTGTTTTCGCGGATGAATTTGAGGTCGAGCATGACGCTTTGTCCGAGTGCTTGAGGGTGAGTCGGAATGCGAATGTACGCGGCGCGAGTCTGGCGCCTCACGAACAAGATCTTGTGGTGGCGGCGTGAATTCTTCGGTCACATGAATCGCTCGGCGAGCCACAGGATGCCGATCACGAGACTGGCGATACCTGCACCGGCGCGGAGGATCGTGATCACATGGACCGATCGCGACAGATGGATGGCCGCATTGAACAGCAACGAGAACAGCGACATGGCGATCATCGTACCGACGCCGAAGCAGGCCAGGAAGAGGGCCGCACTCCAGGGGGACGACGCCATGGCGACAGGGACGAGCACAATGACAGCCCCGGTGCCGGCCAATCCGTGCGCAACGCCGACGGCAAACAGCGAGTGTCCGTGATGATGCTCGTGGTCATGCTCACCCTGCGGCGGATGCTGATGCACATGGATGTGTTCGGCGCCGTCGTGAACATGCCGGTGTACATGCTGATGCCAGTCGCCGCGGACCTTCCAGATCGTCCACAGGCCGATGCCGACCAGAAGAGCGCCGACAAAGGTTTCCGACCAATACTCGAGGGCGGGCGGGATGGGGAGCTGCAGCGCCACGAGGCCTCCCCCGACCAGCAGCAGGATCGAGGAATGACCGAGGCCCCAGAGCAATCCCATCCGCATGGCGACGAGCGCCTGGCGGGTGCGGCTGGCCAAGGCCGACACGGCAGCGATATGGTCGGCGTCAAAGGCGTGGAGCGAGCCGAGGGTGAACCCGGACGCAAGGGCGAGAAAGAAATCCATTCAGTTTGTCGAAAGATGGAGAAGCTCATTTCGGAATCGCCGGCACGCCTCAACGAGGGTCATGGATCGCATGCCCAGCTCGTGCCGCATTTTGTCGATTACGAATCCTGTCGACGGAGGCCGAACGGCCGGCAGCCGCAGGTCGCCCGCGTCGACGAGGTGAATGAGGCCTTGATCGTATCCGAACACGTCGGCCAGCGTCCGCGCAAACTCGTAGCGGGTGGCATACGTTGCGCCGGAGACGTGGAAGATCCCCGTCGAGCCCCGCTCCATGCACGCCACGGCCGCACCGGCCGCGTCGGCGATATGCGTTGGATTCGTGCCGATGTCGTTCGTCGCGCGTACGATCGAGCCCTCACGAAGCATCCGGACCGTCTTGAGCCCGAAATTCCCTTTGACCCCGGAGCCGGTGCCGAAGAGGAGGCTCACTCGCAGGATCGATGAGCGTATGCCCGAGGCGAGCAGGGCATTCTCGGCAGCAAGTTTGGTCTTGCCGTAATAGTTGACCGGATGCGGACGGGCCGACTCGTCGTACGGGCCCTGCCGTCCGTCGAAGACATAATCCGTTGAATAGTGGATCAGGTGGGCGCCGGCCTTGCGGCAGGCCTCAGCGAGATGTTCGACGGTCGCGACGTTGGCTTGCCACGCCTGTTCATGGTGAAGCTCGCACCAATCGACGTCGACGGCCGCGACGGTGTTGATCACGACGTCGGGTTGAAAGCTCGAGACAAGGCTGCGGACATCGCTCCGCTGCGTCAGGTCGAGCTGAGTGTAATCGAATAGATGATGGTCGAACACAAAGGACCGCTGCCGGCCCGTGTTGAGGACCTCCAGGTCGGTCCGCGCGCTCAATGTCAGAGCCAGGTGCTGACCGAGCAGGCCGTTGCTTCCGCATAGAAGGACCCGCTTCATCGGAGCGCTTGCTCGAGAGCGGTGCGCACGTTGGTATGCTCGTCGCGGTACTTGACGATGACCGGTGTTTGCAGCGCCAGACCGTTTTCGGCGGCGAACGCACCGGCGATGGAGCGGCTCCCGGGCATGACGACCGCTCCTTCGGGGACGACGAGCGGCAATCCGTTCGCGGCGCGGATGACCGTCTTCTTGACCAGGTCGTACAGTGGGACGGCTGCGTTCAGAATCACGCCGGCGCCGATGACTGCTCGTCGGCGCACCACGGTGCCCCGTATGGCCACCTGGTCGCTGACGAACACGTCGTCCTCGATGATCGAAGGCCAAGCGGCCGGAGGCTCGAGCACGCCGCCGATCTGGACGCCGGCGGAGATGTGGACCCGCTTTCCGATCTGGGCGCAACTGCCGACGAGGCTGTTCGAGTCGACGAGCGAGCCTTCGTCGACATAGGCGCCGATGTTCACGTAGGATGGGGACATGATGACGACGCCGCGGCCGAGGAACACCCCGTCGCGGACGGCGGTCCCGCCCGGTACGATGCGGATCCCGTCCTCCGACGTGATCCGGCGCAGCGGAAGCGTGTGCTTGTCGAAAAACTGCTGGTCGCGATGCGGATGCGTCTCGAGGATGCTCCCCGAACGGATGCCCAGTAGGATGCCATTCCGGACCCAGTCATGAACGACCCAACCGACAGGATTCCCCGGCTGAGGCTGGGCGGCCCGTACGTCACCCGTATTCAGGAAGAATCGGAGCTCTGAAAAGACCTTCTGCGCTTCCTGGCGTCGGGTCGGGTCGGAAAGATCGGCGACGGAGGCCGATTCGATGCGTTCTTTGAGGGTCATGGGATCGGTGCGGCCGTCGGCCGCAAGTGTTCGAACAGTGCCGCTAGCTTGCCCGCTGCAGGAAGCGCAGCATGAGATGCGGCGATGGCGTTGGCTTTGACGGCGGCCTCGAATGGCGACGTGCCTGAAACGACCGAGTAGAAATACGCCGCGCCGAACACGTCTCCGCAGCCCGTGGTATCCTGGGCCGCGACGGGCACCCCCGGGATGTCGTGGCGGGTCAGTCGCTTATGTACGTCCTGTGTGATCAGCGACGCACCGCGTTCTCCCCGGGTGATGACGAGCGCCTGTACCATCAGGGGCATGAGCTGGTTGACGAGTGTCGGCTCGTCGTACTTCTCCGCCGAGAGTCCAAGCGCTTCGTCCTCGCTCAACTGGATGGTATGCAACATGAAGCACCACCGTCGCCAGTCGGTCAGCGGCCTTCGAAAGCGTTTCGCCTGGGGGTCGATCCCGAGCGTGAGCGAATGGAAATCGAAATGGATCGGGATCCTGGCGTCGCGCGTGTTCATCCGGATGTGGTCGAGCGTCTCGAGCGTGATGTCGGACCCCGAGATCATGTTGACCAGCACCCCGTTCGTGTCGAGATACGGCTTGATGCGCGAGAGCAGGATCGGGTCGGCGATATGGCTCGAGCACTCGATACGCGAGGCGTCGGGCTTTCCATAGATGAGCGTCACTTCATTCGTCGTCCCCTTGATCGGGAAGACGCCGGAACTGTCCACCTGCGGCAGCGATCGCAGCAGGTCCTTCACCTCATCCACATCCTTCTGTCCGATGCCGAACACCGGATGGATCGCATCGTTCGGACCGGCGAGGGCCGCCAGCGTGGCCACGGAATACATGATGCCGCCATACTGAACGACGGGGGGCGACCCTTCGACCGGACCGAGAATGCGGTCCTTGCAGAGATGTCCGATGACGGTGATGTCCATGGGGGTCAGATCCTGCGGGTCGGTCCGAGTTCGGTGAGGTGCTCTTCATTCAGGCGCCACAGGGCCTGGCAGGGAAAGCGGTTCTCGTACAGCGGCCGGCCGAGGATGACGGAATCGACGCCGTAGCGTTCAAGGGTCTGAAGGTCCATGAGCTCGCGATAGGATTCCACGCCGCCCCAGCAGGTGAGTCGGACGCCGGTCTGCTGGGCCAGTTCGCGGAGAAGCGGCAGCGAGAGCTCTTCGCGGCTGCCGTCAGCGCTGCGGTTGGCCAGGACGATGCGGGATACGCCAATACGCTGCATCTCGAGCGCCAGGTCCATCGGTGTCCGGTCGGTGGGCCTGGAGCCGCCCTCGACATACACGCGACCCTCGCGGATGAACATTGCGATCGCGATCTTGCGGGCGCCGAAGGTGTCGATCAGCCGTTCGATGAGTTCGGGCTGCTCGGCGGCAACGGTGCCGACGACGACGCGATACACGCCCATGCTCAGCACCCGTTCGATCTCTTCGTAGGTCCGAAGGCCGCCTCCGACCTGAATAGGGATGTCGACAGATGCGACCATCTTCCGGATGATCTCATCGTTGACGACCTTCCCCTCAGCAATGCCGTCGCGGTCGATGACGTGCAAGGTCTTGGCGTTCTCGCCTCGCCATAGGATCGCCATCTGTACCGGGTCGATGGAATACGTGCGCTCATGCCCGGCGACGCCGTGGACGACCTCGACGCAGCATTCCTTTTGGATCTCGATAGAGGGAAAGATGAGGAGCATGTGGATTCGCCAGGCCGCGCAGTGTCGACGGTACAGGCACGAACCTCAAAATCGTCAAAATGCGCCAGAAACACAACAAAACCGGCGCTCAGGAAGCGATGCGTCGCCGACGATTCTTCAGGTAGTCGACAAAGATGAACTCGCCGAGCGAGTCGAGGGAGGAGAAGTAGGCCCGACCGTGGTTCGCTTTCGTGAACTCCTCGACGAAGTCGACCAGCATCGGGTCGCGGGCGATCATGAACGTGCTGACCGTCACTTTCTCCCGGCGGCATTGGACGGCCTCGTCGAGCGTCTTGTTGACGATGCGCGGGTCGAGTCCGTACGGATTCTTGTAGATGCGGCCGGCGTCGTCGGTGATCGCTGACGGCTTGCCGTCGGTGATCATGAAGACCTGTTTGTTGACGTTGCCGCGCCTTCGCAACAACTGGCGGGCCAGTTGAAGCCCGGCCCTCGTGTTGGTGTGATACGGCCCGACGGTCAGGAACGGGAGTTCGGCAAGGCTCACGATGCGCGCGTCGTCGCCAAAGACGGCGCACGCCAGAAAGTCCTTCGGGAATCGGATGCGGATGAGCTCGGCCAGGGCGAGCGCCACTTGTTTGGCAGGCGTGATGCGGTCTTCGCCGTAGAGAACCATGCTATGGCTGATGTCGACAAGCACCACGGTGGCACAGGAAGAGGTGTGCTCCGTTTCGCAGACCCGAAGGTCCTCCTCATGCAGCGAGAAGTCATCGATGCCGCCTCGACGGAATGCATTGCTCAGCGTGGAGGTGAGGTCGAGGTTCGTCGCCAGGTCGCCGAAGTGCCACGGGCGGGTCTCGCTCAGGCGGTCAAACCCCTCGCCGGCGTGCGGCGTCTCATGCTCACCCCCGGGGGCCTTTTTGAGGCCCTGAAAGATCTGCCGCAACGCGTCGTGCCGAAGCTTCTGCACTCCGCGCGTGGTCATGGTCGGAACGCCATTCACCTCTTCGATGATACCCAGGTCCTTCAGCTTCTGGAGCAGATCGTCGAACGACAGCCCTTCGTCGAAGACGCCGTAGCGCTTGGCGATCTCGCGGAGCCACTCCAGCGCCTCCTGCACGTCCCCGCTCGTCTTGACGACCAGGAACGAAAAGAGCGACATCAACGACTGGAGCCGCTGTTCATCGGTCTGTGCACCGGGCCGCCAGCGGCTGTAGGTGAATCGGCGGCTCATGCTTCGTCGTCCGGTTCAGAGGCGGGGGAAAAAATGCTCCCGACCATGTCGGTGTACGAGGTGCGGCGGTCCTGTTCGTCCTTCGCGATCTTGGAGCACTGATGGAGCGCGTCGAGGACGAATTCCATCGCCGACGGCAGCTCGGCATCATCCAGGTCGGCGAGGTGCTTGCGCGTAACGGCCTCAAGCCCGTCGATGCGGCGCAGGTCACGGCGGAAATCGGCGGTGGGGGTCTCGTCCGAGACCTCGAGGCGATTCCCTTTCTCGAACCAGCTCACGATCGCGGCATAGACCGGGTCGCGAGCCACCCGTTCCGGTCGCTCAGCGTGCTCCCGGGGCTGTTTCTGAAGCGGGTCGGGGAAGTAACGCAGAAAAACGCTCCGGATCGCCTTGCCGATGAGGGCCTTGCTGACCTTGACGGCGCCTTCCTGTTCACCCTCGAACACGAGTTCCATCTTGCCGGTCATGCCAGGCAGGGCATGGTGAAGGTCGACGATCCTCGGTACGGCCATTGGTTCGCCCAGCGTGATCGCACGGCGTTCGGAGTTGCTGATCAGGTTCTCCATCGTCGCGATCGTCAGTCGCGCGCTCACGCCCGACTTCTGGTCGACATATTCGCTCTGCCTGGCCTCGAAGGCGATCTGCTCGACGATCTCGCGGAAGAGCCGGGGGATGCGCACCTCCGGCCCGTCGCGGCGGACCCACGCCTCCTGCTCTGTGATCGCGATCCCGTCCTCGAGCGTGTGAGGATAGTGGGTCATGATCTGTGCATCGATCCGGTCCTTCAACGGCGTGATGAGATTCCCACGGTTCGTATAGTCCTCGGGATTCGCGGTGAAAACCAACAGCAGGTCAAGCGGGATCCGCACGTTGAAGCCGCGGATTTGGATGTCCTTTTCCTCCATGATGTTGAACAAGCCGACCTGGATGCGCGGCTGGAGGTCCGGCAGCTCGTTGATTGCAAAGATGCCGCGGTTGCTGCGGGGAATGATGCCGTAATGGATGGCACCTTCGTGGGCGTAATGGAGCCGATGCGTAGCCGCCTTGATCGGGTCGATATCGCCGATCAGGTCGGCGATCGTGACGTCGGGCGTTGCCAGCTTCTCGGAAAAGCGTTGGTCCCGGTGGATCCATTCGATCTCGACGTCGTCGCCGTGCTCCCTCACGAGATCGACGGCCGCCTTGCTGACGGGCCTGAAGGGGTCGTCGTTCAGTTCGCTGCCTTTGATGATGGGGATGAACTCGTCGAGGAGCGAAGGGAGGTGTCGTACCAGCCGCGATTTGGCCTGGCCTCGCAGACCCAATAAGAGCAGGTCGTGCCGAGCCAGGAGGGCGTTGACGAGGTCGGGGATGACGGTCTGGTCGTAGCCGATGATGCCGGGGAAGAGGGGCTTACGGTCACGCAGCCGCGCCATGAGGTTCTTACGGATCTCATCCTTGACGGGGAGGATCCGTGCGCCTGAGGCGCGGAGGGCGCCGATCGTTGAGGGTCGCTGCATGGAGAATGATGGGAAAGGACTGTCGAAGAATATATCCGCTGTGCGAGGGAAAAGCAAAGCATCCGGCCGGCCAATTGCGACTGCAACGGGCATGTCGTACTTTTTGAGGTGGACGCGCCCGCAAGGATCCTCATCATCCGCTTCAGCTCGATCGGCGACATCGTGCTCGCCTCGCCCCTGATTCGTGCGCTCAGGAACCGGTTTCCGACCGCGCAGATCGATTTTGTGACAAAGGCCGAGTACGCCGAGTTGGTCCGATCGAACCATGCCTTGAACTTCACCTTTTCGTACGACAGCGGCACCGGTTTTGAAGGACTTCGAGCACTGAAGCGGCGGCTGGCGTCGGAGCGGTACGACCTCGTCATCGACATTCACAACAGTCTGCGCAGCCGGTTCATCAGGAGCCTGCGGGGCGTGCGCGACATTGTCGTCGTCGACAAGCGCGTGCTCGAGCGGACGGCGCTCGTGAAGCTCAAGAAGAATTTGTACCGTGAGGTCGTTTCGGTCGCCGACCGGTATCTGGAACCTGTCGCACCGTGGGGGGTCGTGAATGATGGCAAAGGACTCGACCTCCATATCACGGACGAGACGCTCTTCGGCGTCAATGCCCGTATGGCGCGACTGAAGCTGCATCGATTCGAGGCGGCGTTCGGTCTCTGTCCAGGAGCGCGCCACATGACGAAGCGTTGGCCGGCTGAGCGCTACGCCGAGACGGGCATTCGGTTGGTGAAGCAGACGGACGGGGTGATTCTCCTCTTTGGCGGCCCGGAAGACCGGGGGACGACCTCCGCCATCGCAGACGCGATCGGGGCCGCGGCTGGCTTGGAGCGTGTGTTCGACCTGGCTGGTGAATTGTCAATCATGGAGACGGCGGCAGCGTTCGAGTATGTCGACGTGGTCGTCACGAATGATTCGGGCCTTATGCACGTGGCGGCGGCACGACGGCGGCCGCTCGTGGCGGTCTTCGGGTCGACCGTGCGCGAATTCGGATTCTTTCCCGTACATTCTGACGCGACCGTGCTCGAAGTGCGGGGGCTCGACTGTCGGCCTTGTTCGCCTATCGGACGCGCCTCGTGTCCCGAAAGTCATCTCCGCTGTCTCACAGATACGACCGTCGAGGCAGTCGTGCAGTCGGTCCTGGATCGACGGGCTTCGCTACGAGGCCGTGCGCTCGCCGACTCGAATTGACCCAGCTTGTGGAGGATGAACCAGTCATGCGACGGATCAACGAAGTGCTCCTGATGCTGCTGTACGCCACCGTCCTGAGCTCGGTGGTGGTGTTACACTACGGTTGTGAGGAGGAGCCGACCGGGCCCGACCTGAATTGTGGATCGGGACCGTTCAGCTATGATTCCAAGACCGGGATCTGCCGCGACCTGTCGACGAACAGCATCGTGAACCCCGACTGCTGCGCGCGCTGACCCCGTTGCTGGGGGAATGGTGCTCATTCGACGCGTTCCATCGACCGGTGTTGCGCCCACTTCAACCCTTACGTTTCATCTTTCAATTCTCACGTCTTTCTGGTTATCGCTTCGACCCCGTAGCTCAGCTGGATAGAGCAACGGCCTTCTAAGCCGTAGGTCCCCGGTTCGAATCCGGGCGGGGTCACGGGATGGGATAGAAAGCAAAAAAAGAAGCAAGAAGTATGAAGGATGATGTAAGGATGCAGGAATCGTTGAGGGCCTTGGAACAACGAAGGCCTCCGAAAGGAGGCCTTTGATGTGTACTGACACCGCGTCGCACCTACTCGTGGCGGATCGCCTCGACCGGATCCAGCCTGGATGCGCGAAGCGCAGGGTAGATGCCAAAGGCCAGCCCGACCAGGACCGCCGAGTCCACGGCCACCATGATCGACGTCCAAGTGAAGGTGGCTTCTAATGGGGCGCCGGTCAGATGCCTGATCAGCGCGGTGACGGCCACCGAACCGGCCAGCCCAAGCACGACCCCGAGCAGACTTCCGACTCCCGTGATCGCCACCGATTCTGCCAGGAACTGCACTAGAATATCGCGGGCGCGGGCACCCGTGGCGCGCCGAATGCCGATCTCGCGGGTCCGTTCGCTTACCGACGCCAACAGAATGTTCATGATCCCGATCCCCCCAACGATCAGAGAGATCCCTGCGATCGCCCCCATGACCATCTTGAAGACGAGCATCGCCTGCGACACCTGAGCGATGCGCTGACGTGAGCTCGTGATCGTGAAATTGCCTTCGATCACGCCATATCGGTCCTTCAAAAATTGCTCGACGGTTCGCCGCACGGCTTCTCCCTCTTCGACGCGTGCGACCTTGACCACGGCCATCGCCGTCCGTTGCTCGAGTCCGCTCAATTGCGTCAGGAGACCCTCGTGGTAGAGCAGGTAGACTCGCGGGGTCGTCTGGCTTGCCGGCTCGGTAACGATCCCGATGACGGTCCACTCGCGGCCCATGAGCCGCACACGATGTCCAATGAGCGACGCGGCGTCGCCTCCGGCACGCAGCCGACCAGCCGCATGCACCGAAAGAACCGCCAGGCCCAACGGGTCCGCTTCGTCCCTGAACCATCTTCCATGTTCGACCTTGAGGTCGAGGATCTCGCGTGCGTTCGTAAGCGTCCCGACGATCAACGTCGGGATCCGAGCCGTGTCTCCTGTCAGGCTCATTCGCGAGGAGCCCTGGACGACGAGGGTCGCACGGGCGAAACCGTCCAGTCGGTCGTTCAGAAGGTCAAGGTCTGAGGGGCGGAATTGCGGAACAGACTCTCGCTGGATACGCACGCCGTCGACCGTCTCTGCGGTCACGGGTATGACTTGGATCAATTGGAGGTCGGTGGTGCGCTCGATCTGCTCTCGTGAGAACTGCTCCAGTCCATCCGTGACCGTAAGAATGGCGACCAGAGCTCCCACGCCGACCATGACTCCGAGGGTCGAGAGGACCGTCCGCATCATGTTGCCCCGCAAAGCGTTGAGTCCGAGTGAAACCGACGCGAGGTTCATACGTTATACATGCTCAAAAAGCTCGTCATACGCAGAAGTGAGACTGTAGTTGCGTGGCCGGAACTGAGTCAGGCCGGAAGTGGGAGGACCGGTTGAGTCTGTGGGAAAGTGTGGCTATTTTTAGAGCGGATCCGGCGATCCTGCAGGTCGTCGGCACCCGAAATCTGACACGAGAGCACCGCTGCCTCCGGCGGCGACCATGATCGCATAGAAAGGACCAGTCATGAAGAGAGCATTCCTCTTTTCGGCAATTCTGTTGTGGGTGTCTTCGATGGCGTTGGCGCAAGTGGCGGTCATTGCCAATCCATCGGTCACGGAGTACACGATCGACCGTCCGGTCGTCGTGAAGTTCTATACGCTGGCCGAATCGAAGTGGAGCGACGGTTCCGCGGCGACCGTGTTCGACCTCAAGCCGGATCACCCGGTCCGTGCGAAGATGCTCGACTTCATCAACAAGGAACCGTTGGAACTCCGCCGCATCTGGCTCAAGGCGGTCGCTTCGGGTAACGCGAAGGCACCCGAGGCCTTGGCGACCGAAGAAGAGGTGGTTGAGAAGGTTGCGGCCACGCCGGGCGCGGTCGGCTACGTTTCGGCCAACAAAGTCGGCAAGGGCGTCAAGGTTCTGATGCGTTTCGGCAAGTAGTCCTTGTATGAAGCTTGTTCGTGCAAAGGTCGCCGGGGCAGGACTCCCGGCGACCTTTGTCGTTCCATAGGAATTTTCCTACCTCGTTCCAGTCATTTTGAAGTTGCCGAGGGGGAGAACGCCGCGTACACTGATTCGGGTGTTCCGGCGTCCGGCCGTTTGATAGGACCGGGCCCCAACGCTTCCGCCATGTCTCCGTCTCTTTCCGCACCGAACCGGATCGCGCCATGACCGATCCTGCCACGTCCCGCTTGGGACCTCGTACGGTCGGTCCATTCACTGTTCGCGCCAAGATCGTCACGCTCTTTTCTCTGCTGGTGACGGTGGTCGCGTTCTTCGTCGGTGCGTACGTGCCAACGGTCATCGAAAAGGAGATCCTCGGTTCCGCGCTTCGACGTGGACGTCAGACCACGGCAATGGCAGGCCGGATCTTCATCGAGACCCTGCCCCGCGACGGGGTTGTGTCGGCCGCGGGCACGCTGGCACGCGTACCGTTCGACTCGACGGTCGTCTATGCCGGGGTCTTCGACGCCAACGGTACTCCGCTGGCCTGGCAGGGTCCCGTCACGGAAACTTCCGCAAGTTTGCAGGCAAGCATCGAAGAGCGGCTGACACGTCATGACCGTCTCTTGCGCACCGTCGAGCGATTGGTAGTGCACGACCACCACGTGGGTACGCTGGTGGTCGGATATGACATCAGCTCAGATCTCGCCGAGATGCGCTCCGCCGTCACCACGTTCCATTTCGGCAGCGCAGTGTTGCTGTTGCTTGGGATCGCGGTTGCGTTCGTATCGAGCCGATGGTTGACCCGGCCGCTGACCGAACTGGTGCGGACGATGTCATCGATCGCCTCGGGCCGGCTCGACGCGCGGGCGGATGCGACGTCGAACGACGAGTTCGGAGCGCTTGGAGCCGCCTTCAACAGCATGGTCGATCACTGGACGACGGCGTCGATGCAACTGCGCCGGAGCGAAGAGCGCTTTCGCACGTTGGTCGAGAACCTGAGCGAAGGCGTGACGATCGTTGACAGCGCCGAGACGTTTCTGTACAGCAATCATGCGGCGGATGAGATCTTCGGCGAAGAGGAGCGGGGGCTGGTCGGATGCCGTCTATCGGACTATCTCGATGAGGACCAATTGTCCGTCCTGCAGCGGCAGATCTCGGAGCGACGATCGGGGCGTCATTCGGTCTACGAGCTGACGATCCGACGTCGGGACGGTCAACGGCGGACGATCGAGATCACGGCCTCACCCCGAGCGAGTACGGCGGGCGTTTATGACGGCACGCACGGGATCTTTCGCGACATCACCGACCGCAAACTGGCCGAGGCGCGGCTGGGGGAAAGCGAAGATCGCCTGCGTCTGGCGCTCGAAGCGTCGCAGATGGGCACATGGTCGTGGGACTTCGAATCGAATCGCATGGCCTGGTCGGAACAGCTCGAGCGTATCTTCGGCCTTGCGCCGCGATCGTTCAGCGGAGACCCTGAAGATTATCTGCGCATGATCCCCGGAGAAGAGCAGCGTCGTGCCCGAAGAACGATGTACGACGCCCTCTACGGATGGACAAAGGACCTTCACACGATCACGCATCGCATCGTGCGTCCTGACGGGTCGATGCGATGGGTGGAAGTACGGGGTACGCTCTACCGGCTGGAGAACGGGCATCCGCGGAGGATGGCCGGAACGATGGCCGACATCACATACCGCCGGATGACCGAAGGGGCCCTCGAAGCCATCGTTCGGGGCACGGCGACGACCACGGGGCGTGAGTTCCTCCAGGATCTCGTCCGTGAGCTGAGCCGCGCGTTGGGGGTCCGGCTGGCATTCGTGGCGCGGGTCGATGCGGGTCCGGCTCCAATGTTGCGCACGCTCGCGGTGGCCGACCAGGGAGCGGTGGCGCCTCCGTTCGAGTGCGAACTGCATGGGAGTCCGTGCGAACATGTCTACGGCCGCAAAGCAACGTTTTTCGCGTCAGGGCTGCGCGACCTGTATCCCGAGAATCGCATGATCCGCGAGATCAACGGCGAGAGCTACTTTGGAGTGCCGTTGATGTCGTCGGCGAACGAACCGCTAGGCGTTCTTTCGGTCATCGGCATGCATCCGATCGAGGACTCCGACATCCTTTCGACCATCATGACCGTGTTCGGAGCCCGCGCCGCCGCCGAGCTCGAACGGATGAGGGTCGAAGAACATGTGCACCTGCTCGCGCATGCGATGATGAGCATCTCCGAAAGCGTCACGATCGAAGACATGGCGGGGACGCTCATCTACGCCAATGAGGCCTTCGAGGAGACCTACGGCTACAGCCGGTCGGAGGCGATCGGACATCCTCGCTCGAACCTGATGTCGATCGGTGAACCTCCGGGCGACGGTTCGACCGCCACTTCGTCATGGCGCGGAGAGCAACTCCACCGTCGCAAGTCGGGATCGGTCTTCCCGGCCTTCCTCTCGACGTCCGTTATTCCGGGCGACGACGGCAGTCCGCAAGCACGCGTGACCATCGCCACCGACCTGACGCTGGCGAAGCAGGCGGAGGAACGACTCCGTTCGACCTCCGAAACGCTTCGGACGGTGTTCGAGGTCTCGCCGCTGGCGATCCTGATCGTTCGCGACGACCGCACGGTCGAATTCTGGAATCGCGCCGCCGAGCAGATGTTCGGCTGGCCGGCCGACGCCGTCGTCGGACGTCCCGTGCCCTGCGTTCCGGCGTCGTCGGTGCAGGAGATGGAACGTACGATGGATGCCGTCTTCGCCGGCCGGTCGTTCACGAATGTCGAGGGGCAGCTGGTGCGAAAGGACGGCAGGATGATCGACGTGGCGATCTCGTCGACCGGACTTCCGGATGCGAACGGGCATATTGGCCGTATGATGTCGATCATCACCGACATCTCCGAACGAAGGCGAGCTGAGACTGAACTGCGCAAGCTGTCGGTCGCCGTCGACCAGAGCCAGGTGTCGATCGTCATCACCGACCCGACCGGAGCCATCGAATACGTCAATCCTTTCTTCACGCAGAACTCCGGCTACGCTCGCGAAGAGGTCCTGGGGCAGAATCCGCGAATCCTCAAGTCGGGGGAAACGCCGCCGGATATCTATCGGGAACTGTGGCAGACGCTCGTTTCCGGCCATGAATGGCGGGGCGAACTGTGCAATCGCCGGAAGAACGGCGAGCTCTACTGGGAATCTGCTTCGATCGCCCCGGTGCGCGACGCCCGCGGCACGACGACCCACTATATCGCCGTCAAGGCCGACATCACGCAACGGCGGCGGGCCGAGGAAGAGGTGCGACGGCTCAACACCGAGCTGGAACGGCGCGTCGTAGAGAGGACGGCCCAGTTGGAGTCGGCCAATCGCGAGTTGGAGGCGTTTAGTTACTCGGTATCGCACGACCTGCGGGCGCCGCTGCGGCATGTGGCGAGCTACGTCGAAATGCTCCGCGACCACATCAATGGTACGCTCGACCCGACGAGCCGACGCTATGTCGAGGCGATCACCGGCTCAGCCAAGCGCATGGGGGCCTTGATCGATGATCTGCTGGCCTTCTCGCGACTGGGACGAACGGAGGTGCGGCGGCATGAGGTGAATGTCGAAGAGATGGTGCGCGATTTATGGAGCGAACTAGAACCCGACCGCGCCGGCCGCCGCGTGTCGCTGAAGTGTGGAACCCTGCCCGTAGTGCAAGCCGATCGCACGCTCCTCAAGCAGGTCTTTATGAACCTCCTGTCGAATGCGATCAAGTTCACCCGCTACCGTGATGAAGCACGCATCGAGGTCGATTCTGAGCCCGCTCCCGACGGTTCCGGCCGGACGGCGTTTCACGTGCGCGACAACGGGGCCGGGTTCGATATGGCCTATGCCGACAAGTTGTTCGGCGTCTTCCAACGGCTCCACACCGTGGATGAGTTCGAAGGGACAGGGATCGGATTGGCGAATGTCCGACGGATCGTTCACCGCCACGGCGGGACGACCTGGGCCGTGGGTAGCCCGGATGGCGGAGCGACCTTCTCCTTCACGATCTAAACGGGACAGTCTCCCGGAATCTTCGTATACTCCGAATAGGGAGCCCACCATGAATCCAAACCGCCGCATCCTCCTGGCGGAGGACGACCCTCAGGACCGCGAGTTGACGCTGAAGGCGCTTAGCGATGCGGGCATGGGACTGCGCGTCGACGTCGCCACCGATGGCGCCGACGTGCTCGACTATCTCCATTGTCGGGGACGGTTCGCCGGGCGACCACATACGATCCCGGCCCTGCTGATCCTGGACCTCAAGATGCCCAAAGTGGACGGACTGGAGGTCATTCGGCAGATCCGCAAGGATGAGGCGCTGGGAACGATGCCCATCGTCGTCCTGTCTTCGTCGCGGGAGGAGCGGGATCTGATCGCCTGCTATCGAGGCGGAGTCAATGCCTACGTCGTCAAGTCGATGGAATTCACCGATCATTTGCGTCATGTTCGGCTCCTTGGAGAGTTCTGGGGTGCCGTCAACGAGCCGCCGCCGGAATCGGCGCGCGGAGCATCTTGACCGGCACTTCTACGACCACCATGGATGCGCCGCTCCAGATCCTCTCACTCGAGGACGACGCCACCGACTTTGATCTGATCTGCCACACCCTCCGGAAGGAGGGGCTCACGTTCGACATTGTGCGCGTGCAGACCGAGCGTGAGCTGCTCGCTGCACTCGACAGCCGTCGCTTTGACATCGTTCTTTCTGATTACTCTCTTCCGTCCTACAACGGCATAGCGGCTCTGCATGCCATCCGCGGCCGCGCCCCCGACCTGCCATTTATCTTTGTCTCCGGAGCCCTTGGCGAGGAGGTAGCCATTAGCTCCCTCCGAACGGGTGCGACGGACTACGTTCTCAAAGACAAGCTCAGCCGTTTGGGACCTGCCGTTCGGCGGGCCATTGAGGAGACCCGGCATCGATTGGCGGGACGTCAGGCCCAAGAGGCACTGGAGGAGAGCGAGGACCGGTATCGTCGTCTCGTGGAGCACTCGGCCGACCTCGTGGCGGAGCTGGATGCCTCCGGAGTGGTGCAGTACGCCAGCCCCAACTTCCTCCTTCAGCTCGGGGTCGATCCCTCCTCCCTCGTCGGCGCTCCGATCAGTAAGGGCTTTCATCCCGACGATCAAGCGGCGCTTCGCAAGCAGCTTGAGGAAGCAAGGCCGCGGGGGGAGTTCCGTTATCGCGATGCTTCAAGCAATTGGCACTGGCTCGAGGTCTCCGGACAGCGCTTTCACAACAGGATGGGTGTGGAACGCGTGGTCCTGGTTGCGCGGGATGTCACGCAGCGCAAGGAAGACGAGCGTGAATTGGCCGCCCAGCGACGACAATTACAGCTGTTCACCGAGCGCTTGGAGCGGGAACGCGAGGCCGAGCGGATGCGCATTTCGCGCGAGATCCACGATGAACTGGGACAGATGCTGACGGTCTTGAAGTTTGACCTCAGCTGGCTTAAGTTGAACTACGCTCAGGGGGGGAAGGCGGTCGGCGAGCGACTGGACCAAGTCCTCGAATCGCTCCAGGAATCGCTCGGCTCGGTCAAACGGATCGCCCGTGAGTTGCGACCGCCGCAATTGGATGCGTTGGGGTTGGGAGGCGCCCTGCAGTACGACGTCGCTCAATTCACCAAAAAGCTCGGTATCAGGGCCATCGTCACGATCGACCCGCCGGAGATCGCGATGGAGCGCGACCTGGCGCTTGCGCTGTACCGGGTGTTTCAAGAAGCGCTGACGAACATTGCACGGCACGCACATGCCCGCTTCGTGGAAGTGGACCTTCGAAAAGTCGAAGGTGCCATTCAACTGAGAGTGCGCGATGACGGCCGCGGGATCAATACGGCCGAGTTGCAGGGAACAGCGTCGCTCGGTCTTGTCGGGATGCGCGAACGGGTCCGGCCATGGAACGGCCGGATCACGATCACCGGCCGAAAGAACCATGGCACCACGGTCCTCGTCGAGATCCCTGTGGATGCCGCACAGCAAGGAGCGTCACCGTCATGATCAAGGTCCTCATTGCCGATGACCATCCCGTCGTCCGGCGCGGGTTGAAAAACATCCTTAAGGAAGCGAGCGATATCGAGGTCGCCGGAGAGGCTGGGGACGGCCTGGAGGTACTCGAAAAAGTGCGCGGAGAGGAGTACGACGTTCTCATTCTCGACCTTACCATGCCGAAGCTCGACGGCCTTGAAACGATCGGACGGTTGAAATCGGAGCAACCCGACCTCGGCATCCTGGTCCTGAGCATGAATCCAGAGGAGGTGTTCGGCATGCGGGCCTTGCGGCTGGGTGCATCGGGCTATCTGTCGAAGGACAGCGCTCCTGAGCAGCTCATCACGGCCATTCGTCGCATTGCGGCGGGCAAGGTCTACGTCTCCGAAGGGCTGGCTGAATCCTTGGCGCTGAATGTGAGCAAGGGCTCGCCCAAGATGCCGCACGAGACCTTGTCGGACCGTGAGTATCAGATCATGCTGATGCTGGCGCGGGGACGGTCGTTGAAGGAGATCGCCGCAGAGCTCTCCCTGAGCGTCAAAACGGTGAGCACGCACCGTACGCATATCCTCGAAAAGCTCAACATGGAGAACAACGCGCAGATCGTGACCTACGCGCTCCACAATAAACTGCTTTCGTAGCCCGCCTTTATCAGAATCTTCCTACCGGGATAGGACTTTTCCTATCCCGGTCTGATGTACAGTCCTCCGCAACGTCGCCCGCATCAGAACTTTCCTACCCGCATCAGAGATTTCTGATAACGCATCCCCTGGTCACTCCCTTTTCGACCAAGGACATCAGAAGATTCCTATGCGCATAGGAATCTTCCTATGCGACCGCGTCCCGGACCCGTCAGGGCTACCACCCGCATGGCCGAATCTCCTCCATTCTCGCCACGTCGGCCGGTGAACGTTCAACCGATCTATACCCAAAGATGTCATCCTCCGGAGGCCACGTTGGGTGGCCTGGGAACACTCCTATCAGGATAGGAAATCTCTGATGTCGACAGCGATCCGGCCGGCGCTCCCGGACCTCACAAATGCTGACACCACCTCATCCGAAGAGTGTCCGTGTCTCGGATTCATCTCACGCCACAATCGTCCCGTCTCTGATACTGTCGAGATGGGGGCTCTGCTAAATTGGGTCCGTTGATTCGTGGAGACGGACAACAAAATGATCGATTGAATCCGAGCGCTCGTACCCCTGAGACACCACATGCGACCTCTGAGCAACCTGCGGACCTGGTTTTTGGATCTGAAGATCCGGACAAAACTCGGCATCGCCACGCTTGGCGCCATCTCGATCAGCGTCGGGGTGGGCGTGACCGGTCTGGTGACCATTGAATGGATGGCCACGAATGTCACAACGAATTACAGGCATGAGATCGAACATCGCGATGTGTTGAAAGAATTGTCCGAACGCTTCCGCCTCCACCATGTCAATGTGCTCACCTCGATCCTTCTGAGACAAGGCGGTACCGCGGACGCGACCCGATCTCAAGAGGAGTTGTTGGAAGCACTGCGCAGGGTCAAAGGAGTCATGTCGCATGAAGACGAACGCGCGATCTTTGCCCGGGTCGAGCAACAGATGACCGCGTATCTGGGGGCGATGCACGATCTCCGCTCGGCGGTCGAGCTTCGTCAAACCGCCTCCCTTCCCGCGATCCTGAACGGCCCCATGGCGACCAGCGTCGGAGCGATCCAGTCCGACCTGGACCGACTGACGGAGATCTCAAACCGCGATGGCGCTACGTTCATCACTGAGGCGGCCGTCGTCACCGATCGTGCGCGATCGATCACGATCGGCCTCGTGCTCTTTATGATCGTCTCCGGTGCGATGGCCGGTGTCTGGATCGTGCGGTCGATCGCCGGGCCGGTCGGGCAGATCGTCGGGAGCATCCAGACGGCCGATCTCCACACGCGGTTCGACGCCGACCGAAAAGATGAGATCGGCGACCTGATGCGTTCATTCAACTCTTTCACCGACACGGTCAAGGATACGCTGTTACGTGTGGGCGAGGCCTCGGCAGCGGTGGCCAGCGCCGCCGCGGAGATCTCGGCGAGCACGGAGCAGATGGCCGCTGGAGCTCAGGAGCAGAGCGCGCAGGTCATCGAGGTGAGCGCCGCGGTTGAGGAGATGAGCAAGACGATCCTGGAAAACTCGCGCAATGCCACGGTCACCGCTGAGACCGCCCGCGAAGCACAGCACGCCGCGTTGGACGGAGGCCGGGTGGTCGGACAAGGTGTGGACGGAATGCGGCGGATCGTGGAGGTCGTGAGAACGTCGGCCGAGACCGTGAGGTCGTTGGGTCAGTCGAGCGCCCAGATCGGCAGGATCGTGGCGGTCATCGACGACATCGCCGACCAGACCAACCTGCTGGCGCTGAATGCCGCCATCGAGGCCGCGCGTGCCGGAGAGCAGGGCCGCGGCTTCGCGGTCGTCGCGGACGAGGTGCGCCGGCTCGCCGAGCGAACGACGACGGCCACGAAGGAGATCGCGGAGATGATCCGCCGCATCCAGAGTGACACGACGAGCGCTGTCTCGACGATCGAGCGCGGCGTCCGCGACGTCGACAACAGCATGACGATGGCCGATGCGGCGGGCACTTCGCTTCGGGAGATCGAGACGATCTCACGACGGGTCTCCGACATGGTCCTTCAGATCTCGTCGGCCAGCGAACAGCAGGCGCGGACGAGCGAACAGATCGCCAAGAGTGTTGATGGGATCAGCAGCGTCACACAAGAAACGGCCACGGGACTGCAACAGGTGGCCCGAACGGCCGAAGATCTCAACCGCCTGACCGAGAACCTGGAATCGTTGATGACCCGATTCCGGCTTACGGCGTCGATGAGGCCGGAACCGCCGCGCGAATCGATCGGCGACCTGGCGGTCCGCGCCAACGGCCACGTCGTCCCCCGGACGACCTCACGCGTCACCCCGTCTTAACAGAGGAGCAGCCATGTCCACCGTAACGCAACCAGCCGCCCACGCCACTTCCGCCGAGGAACTGCTGCAACTCGTCAGTTTCCACATCGGGTCGGAAGAATTCGGACTCGACATCCTGCGGGTGCAGGAGATCAACCGCATGGTCGAGATCACCCGGGTGCCGAATGCACCGCCGTTCGTGAGCGGGGTGATCAACCTGCGCGGCCGTGTCATTCCCATCGTCGACCTGCGGGAGCGGTTCGGGCTCAGCAAGAAGGAGAACGACAAGAACACCCGTATCATCGTCGTTGAACTCAAGGGGCGCGTCGTCGGATTCGTCGTCGACAGCGTGCAGGAGGTTCTCCGCATTCCGAAACGCATCACCGAGCCGCCGCCGCCGATGGTCGCCGGTATCGGGTCCGAATACATCACCGCCGTCGGCAAGCTCGAAGACCGCCTGCTGATCCTGATCGACCTCGAGCGGATCCTGACGTCCACGGAGCAAGCACAACTCACCGCGGCCTGACCAGCCGCCGCGTCCATCGGTCATGAAGGAGATGAAAATGAAAACGATCGCTCGCACTCTCTGCCTGGGGGCGTTCTTGCTGATCTCGGCTGGAATGACCGTTGAAGTGTCCGGTCAGGCCAAAGCCGCCTTCGGCCAGCAGCTCTTCCTGCTGAAATCGCTCAAGCCGGGCGTCAAGACGGTCGGCGTCATGGGGGCGGCCCTTACCGATGCCGACGTCCAGTCGCTGACGCGGGCCGGCATGGGGATCGGTCTGACGGTGGTCGTGGCCCGGCCGGGGAATGCCCGCGACGTGGCGGTGCTTTACAAGAAGCTGATCAGCGAGAGCAAGGCCGAAATGCTGCTCGTCACGGCGGGCGGGGGACCATGGTTCGAAGAGGCGAGCGTGGAGTATCTGCGTGAGAACGCCGTCCTCGACCGGGTCGGGCTGTGCGTTCCCACCAAGGATCAACTGACGGGCGGCGCCCTCTGCTGCATCCAAAGCGAGGGCGGCAAGCTCGTCGTCCACGTCAATCAGAAAGTGGCGAACGTCGTCGGCGCGGCCGTGCCGTCGGAACAGAGCGGTTCGATCGCCTACGTAGTCCAGTAGCCCAATCACGGTGCGGCACAAGGAGCGATCCATGAAGATCCAGACCAAGATCCAGATGATGACCCTGGCCCTGCTGGCGATGCTGGCGGTGTCGTTGTCGGTCGTGTTCAGCCTGCTCATGAACAATGTCATCGAGGCCGAGTTCAGGAAGCGCGGGGCCTCGGTCGTTTCGGAGCTGGCATCGAACGGACGGATGGGCGTGCTCATGCAGGATTCGAGCCAGCTCGCTTCGCTCGTCGAGTCGGTGATGTCGTCCGCCGACGTGCGCTACGTCGCGCTCCTGGATGCCGGACAGACAAAGATCATCGAACGGGGCCGCTCGGCCGGTCTGGCCGTCGACGGCGAGCGCGTCGGAGAGGTCACGTGGGCCTCGCTCTCGGATGAGCAGGGGAACGATCGGGCTCAATTCCAGACGCCCGTATATTCTCGGAGCGGCGGAGCGCCCATCGGCACGGCGCGCGTCGAGATCTCCCTGGAATCGGTGAGCGCCACCCGCACCTCTGCGATGCTGTGGTCTATCCTGATCTCATCGGCCTTCCTTCTCATGGCCCTGGGGGCCACGATGATGCTCGGCCGCGTCCTCAAGCCCCTGAAAGACCTGGCCGAGAAGGCCGAGTTGATCGCGGCCGGAGACCTGACGGTCGACATCGTCAGCACCTCGAACGATGAGGTGGGACAACTCTCGGCGTCATTCATGAGCATGGTGGAGCGTCTTCGCGGGACGATCGGGCGGCTTGTCGAAGCTTCCGCGGCCGTGGCCAGCGCTTCAGCCGAGATCTCGGCGAGCACGGAAGAGATGGCGGCGGGTGCTCGCGAGCAGACGAGTCAGGTGAGCGCCGTGGCCGCCTCCGTGGAGCATCTCTCGCGCACGACCGCCGACAACTCGAAGGGCGCCGTCAGCACGGCGGAGTCGGCTCGAGGAGCGCGGGCATCGGCCGAAGAAGGCGGTAAGGTCGTCGAACTCTCGGTCCAGAGCATGAAGCGTATCGCACAGGTTGTCCAGGCGTCGGCCGAGACCGTCCGTACGCTGGGCCGGTCGAGCGCGCAGATCGGACAGATCATTTCGGTGATCGACGACATTGCCGACCAGACGAATCTGCTGGCGTTGAACGCGGCGATCGAGGCCGCACGCGCGGGCGAGCAAGGTCGCGGCTTTGCAGTCGTCGCTGATGAGGTGCGCAAGCTTGCCGAGCGGACCACCACCGCGACGAAAGAGATCGCCGACATGATCCAGAAGATCCAGAACGACACAGGAGAGGCCGTCCGGTCGATGGAGCAAGGAACGACCGAGGTCGACAACGGCATCAGGCTGGCCGACGCGGCCGGCTCATCGCTGCGCGGCATTGTATCGATGTCGCAGACCGTCACGGACATGGTGGCACAGATCGCCTCGGCCAGCGAATTGCAGGCCTCGGCGAGCGAGCAGATCTCGAAGAGCGTCGACGGCATCAGTAGCGTGGCCCGCGAGACGGCCACGGGCATTCAGCAGATCGCGCGCACGGCCGAAGACCTGAACCGGCTCACTGAGAATCTTCAGGAACTCATCGGTCAGTTCCGCTTGAAAGGCGAGTCAACGTCGTCCGAGCGTCCCTCTTTCAAGGCGGGCTTGGCTTCGCGACCGGCTCGGCGTGCCATTTCACAGGTTGAACTGGAAGCGCGGCATGCCTGATCCGAACCTTTCCGAAGGCGTCCCGCCGGTGATGACCGACGAACAGCGGCTGACCTTCAGCCAGGTGCTCGTCGCGCCGGACCCGGACGTTCGACGTCAGGCGGCGGAGCGGCTGGCAGAGATCGGCGGTACGAACGCCGAGATCGCTCTCGTGGCGGCCCTCGACGACGCCAACAAAGGGGTGCGCGACGCCGCGGCCCGGTCGCTGCTCCGGATCGGCGGAGCTTCCGTTGCCCGAGCCCTCGCACCGTCCATCGCCTCGCGCAACATCGCCACCCGCAATCTGGCATCGTCGCTGCTCATGCGGCTCGGCAAGGTGGCTCAAGCGCCGTTGCTTCCCTTCATCAAAGACCCGAACAAAGACGTCCGCAAATTCGCCGTCGACATCCTGGGCGAGATCTCGTCGACCGACGCGACGCCTTGGCTGATCGAGGCGCTCGACGATCCCGACGCGAACGTGGTCGTATCGTCGCTCGAGGCGATCGGAAAGATCGGCGACCGCAAGGCCGTTCAACACATCACCGAGATCTTTCCGCGCTGCGGCTACGCCCATACCCAGATCGTCGAAACGCTGGGGCGCTTGGGAGGCGAGAAGGCGGCGATCTTTCTGAACGAGCTCGCCCGAACGGATAACGTCCATCGATTTTTGGACGACGTCAGCTGGTATGCGCTGGCGGAGGCGCTTTCGGCTTGCGGAGCTGAGGCCTCGCTCGAGCCGCTCGAACAGCGGCTGAGCCGTTCATCCGGTACGCTCCGGCGCATGATCCTGCACGCGATGGTGCAGATCGCCGAGCGGTCGGATAAGACGTTGAATCTGCATGATCATGTTGACGATCTCCGGCGGGCATTGGAGGCGGACCCCATCGCGGTGCGTCTGAGCGCCGCCCGCGCCTTGCAGGCTATCGACGGGGACGAGGTTACGGCCTCCCTGGCCCGTGCCCTGGGCCATGACGACGACCTCGACCTGCAGTTGTTCGCCCAGATCGCCCGTCGCCCCCGAAATTTTCAGGTCCTGGCCTCTGTCCTGAACGAACCCGTGGCCGGGCGCCGCGAGATCATCCTGTTGCTTGGCAAGCTGGCCCGCGAGATCGTGGATGGGTACGCGGAAGGACGGGTCATGGATGTGTCAGTCGAAGACCTCGACCGTGCGTCGTCGGCCGTTGAGGCTCTCTGGGCTGACGCCGACCAGGAGGTACGGTTCTTCCTGCTCGAAACGATGTTCCGGCTGGACGGCGACCGGGCCGTCAGCTATCTCATGTCGATGATGGCCGGGGCAGACCCGTGGTTCAAGGTCCATGTGCTCGAGCTGCTCTTCGACGTGGAGGACCAGCGCGTTCTACACATTGCCCTGGCCAGCCTACAGGACGACGAAGAGACCGTGCGGATGACCGCGCAGGCCGCCCTTGAAGCGCGCGGCATCTCCCTGTCGGGCCTCGAGGCCGTTCCGGTCAACTGACCCTGCGCTCCTCCCGTGCTCCCGCCGATCGATATCCGCACCATGCAGGTCGCTCCGCCCGCCGTGGCGATGAGCGACGCCTCATTCCGCTCCTTGCGCGATTTCATCTACGAGCGACTGGGGATCTACTTCCAAGAGAAGAAGAAGTACCTGCTTGAGGGGCGGCTGGGCAAGCGCGTCCAATTGCTGCGCCTCGATGGGTATGACGAGTATCTGCATCTGCTGCGATATGGCGCGCAGAAGGACCTTGAGTTCGAGTATCTCTGCGACGCCGTCACGATCAACGAAACCTTCTTCTTCCGAAATGAGCCGCAATTCGACGCCCTCGAGACGGTCGTTCTGCCGGAGTTGTTCCAGGCGCGTCGCGCCGCGGGCTCGGATACGGTACGGGTCTGGAGCGCCGCGTGCTCGTCGGGGGAGGAGCCGTACACGCTAGCGATGATCTTCCAGGAGAAGTTGCGACACCGCTTCCCCGGCATGCGAATGGAGATCGTCGGGACCGACATCAGTCCCACCGTCCTGCACGCGGCGCGGAAGGGATCCTACGGCGACTATGCGACGAGGAACACGCCGCCGCATTATCTGCAACGGTACTTCACCGTCGACGGTCCTCGCCGGACGGTCAAGGATGAGATCCGCGCCATGGTGCGCTTTCAGCATCTGAACCTGTTCGAGCGCGGGCCGATGCGCTCAATGCGCGACTTCGACCTTGTGCTGTGCCGGAACGTGATGATCTACTTCGACACGCCGGCGAAAGTGCAGGTGGTGTCGGATCTGTATGACAGCCTTCGTTTCGGCGGGTATCTGGTCATCGGTTATTCTGAGCTTCTCCACGGGATCTCGAACGCCTTCCGCGTCGTGAGCTTCCCAAAGACGACGCTGTACAAGAAAGAACGGTAGAGCCATGAAGAATGTGGTCCTGGTGGTTGACGATTCGGCGACCGTACGCAAGTTCGTATCGGCCGCCCTGCAACTTGAAGGGATCAAGGTCGTGACGGCCTGCGACGGCATGGAAGCGCTTGAACGCCTGCCGCTGGAGCCGGTGGACCTGGTCATTACGGATCTCAACATGCCCGAGATGGACGGGTTCGAGCTCATCCGTAATCTTCGCGCGTCCGAGGCCTATCGGCATCTTCCTGTCATGATCCTCTCGTCCATCACCGACCAGCCAGAAAAGGAACTGGGCAGGGAACTGGGGGCCTTTGCCTATCTTGAGAAACCATTCAGTCGGGAGCAGGTGTGCGCCGAAGTGCGCCGATTGCTCTCCGCAGAACCGGAACCCGCCTCGTAGTCCCGTTTTTCGGCCGATTTTGAGGTATTCTGGCTTTCGCTCCCATGGGACGGTGCCCCGAACGACTCTCGGCCCAGTCCCGACACCTCGTAGGAAAATTCCCACCAGTGAATCAAGAACGGGCCGATACTCGCGGGCTCCGGCATTGCCTAAGTTGCATCCACACTCGACGCGATCTTCGTGCGATCATGCTGACCACGCTCACCTCTCCATCGAAAGGGCCTCACATGGCATCGATGAAATTCCTGGTGGTGGATGACTCGATCACCATCCGCCGGATCATCACCAATACCCTCAAGACCATCGGCTATCCCGACGTCGTCGAGGCCGTCAACGGCAAGGACGCCCTCGAGAAGCTGTCGGCCGGCGGGGTCGACTTCATCATCACCGACTGGAACATGCCGGAGATGAACGGACTCGACTTCACGAAAGAAGTGCGAAACGCCGCCGCCACGGCCGAATTGCCGATCTTGATGATCACGACCCGCGGGACGGAGTCGGACGTGATCGAAGCCCTGCAGGCAAAAGTGAACAGCTACATCGTGAAGCCGTTCACGCCGCAGGAGCTGAAAGACAAGATCGACGATATCATCAAGGTTACGTCGGCCTCCGCGGCCTGACGCGACTCAGCAGGAACGCCACTCACACGAGATCAATATGAACGCCCAAGAGCTTGACGGCATCCTCGAGAAGGCATCGGAGCTCAAGGTCTTCTTCGAGTTCGGACAGAAGACCCTTCCGGCCCTCGAAGAGGTGGGATCCTTCGTGCAGCGCATCGGTCCCCTCGTCGACGGCATCCGTTCGCTGTCGGCGATCACCTCCGAGCGGCTGCCGAAGGCGACGGCGCAACTCGAGCGTGTCAACCTGGCGTCGGAAAAGGCGTCGACCGACATCCTCAACACCGTCGACCGCATGATGAACCAGATCGAAGACCTGAAGCGGCAGGTCCGCAGCCACCTTGGCGCCGAGAACCTGGTCGAATCGTCGCGCGACGTGAACGCCGCCATCGACGCCATCGCGGGGAAATTGCCGGGCGACGCCGACCTGGCGTCGTTGCTTTCGGCGTGGGACCTCCATCGTCAGAGCCTCTCCGCGCTGCAGCCCTCCACGGCCCTCAGCGCAAGCCTCGAGCAGCTGAGCGACGATTGCACGAACGTCATGATGGCGCAGCAGGTGCAGGACATCACGGGCCAGCAGATCGCTTCGGTCATCGGGCTGATGCAGGCCGTGGGCGACGTGATGCGACGGCTCGTGGCCGAGATCGGCGAGGCCGCACCGGCGAGCGAGCCGGAGGCACCGGTCCAAGCGGCCGCGACGCCGCCGACCTTTGTCGGAGCCGATGAACGGAAACGGATGGTCGAGGCGCTGCTGGCGAAGGCCCGTAGCGGCGACCTGAGGTCGAATCCTTCAGTCTGATCGGAGCGAACCGTAATGGAATCCATGAACGCAGAGCCCACATTGACCGCGACGCCGCACACGGGCGCCGTCGAGAGCGTCGTCATCGCCTTGCACAAGGTGATCGACCTTCTTGACCGGATCAAGGGGGCGATCGAAGAGAGCTCGAACAAGATCCCGAAGGCTGCCGTACAGCTCTCGACGGTCACTCAGGCCACAGAAATGGCGACCGTCGAGATCCTGAACGTGCTTGACACGATGTCGCACAAGATCGAGACCGTCGAATCGGCCGTCGGACGAATGTCATACGGCTCCGTGAACGGCCAGGCCGATCTGGCCAGGTCGATCCAAGAGACGCTCGCCGAAGTGCGACAGGACACGATGAACATTACGATGGCCCTGCAGGTACAGGACATCACCGCGCAAAAGATCGCGGCGGCAAATCACCTCATCGAGTCGGTTCGGTTGGAGCTTATGCACGAACTGAGCTACTTCGAGGGGTCGGAACTACGCGAACGCCTCCTCGTGCCGTCTGTCGTTCCGCCGACTTCGCCGACATCCGGCGCCTTCGACAAGAACGCGTCATACTTGAAATCCACCGAGACGCAGGAGCGGATCGACAGCGTCGTACGCCAGTGGCGTGAACAAAGTCGATCCGCGCAAGACCCATCCTGAGCGTTCGTCATGAGCGATCCTACTGTTGCGACCGGCGCCGCCCTCTCCGACGCGATGAACGACGAACTTCTCGAGAGCTTCCTCGTCGAGGCCCGAGAGATCCTCGAGACCCTTGGTCATGACCTGGTCGACCTCGAGAAGCGTCCGGCCGATGCCGAACTGTTGAACAAGATCTTCCGGGGCGTGCACACGCTCAAGGGGACCTCGTCATTCCTCGGCCTGGCGGCGGTCTCCGATCTCGCCCACGAGTATGAGGACCTGCTCAACAAGCTGCGCAAAGGGGTCCTGCAGGTTCGACCGTCGATGATGGACGTGATGCTTGAGGCGGCCGACCAGCTTCGCAAGCTCGTCGCGGCGGTCGAGCACAAACAAACGACGCACCACGATTGTTCGGCGACGGTGGAGCGCCTGCACCGAGAGATCCGTGGTGAAGCAGCCCCCGCGGCGATTGTGGCCGAGGTGCCAGAAGCGGCGAGATCGGCGGACGCGAAGTCGGCGGACCTGACGATCCGCGTCGACGTCAGCCGGCTCGACCACCTCATGAACCTCGTCGGCGAGCTTGTCCTCGCGCGCAATCGGCTGTCGCAAACGGCCGTTGCGATCGGCCAGGAGCTCGTGAAGTCGGAGCGATCGGCCGAGTTGCAGGAAGCGAGTACCCAGGTCGACTTCATCACCACCGAATTGCAGATGGCGGTCATGAAGACGCGGATGGTTCCTGTGGCCCGCCTGTTCAACCGTCTGCCCCGACTGGTTCGCGACCTGTCGCGCGAGACCGGCAAGCCGGTAGACCTTCAGATCTACGGCGAGGAGACCGAGCTCGACAAGTCGATCATCGAAGAGTTGAATGACCCGCTCGTCCATTTGATCCGCAACGCCGTCGACCATGGCATTGAGCCCGAGGCGGAACGGCGCGCAGCCCACAAAGACCCCCGCGGGACGATCGTCGTCAATGCCGAGCATCAGGGGAACCACATTGTCATCTCGGTCGAGGATGACGGCCGCGGCATCGACCCCCAGCGGCTCCGCCAGAAGGCGGTCGAGAAGGGGATGCTGTCTCCGGCGCAGGCAGTCGACCTGTCAGACCGCGATGCGGTGAATCTCATTTTCGCACCCGGCTTCAGCACGGCGGCGACGGTCACGTCGATTTCCGGACGCGGTGTCGGGATGGACGTCGTCCGATCGAACATCGCCCGCCTGAAGGGGATCATCGACGTTCAGTCGCAACCGGGCCATGGCACCCTCATCACGCTCAAGGTGCCGCTGACGTTGGCCATCATCCAAGGCCTGCTGGTGCGCGTGGCGCAGGAGATCTTCGCGATCCCCCTCGCATCCGTGCTCGAGGTCGTCCGCGTGCATCGCAACGACCTGCAGACCGTTCACGGCCGATGGACGATCCGCCTGCGCGATTCGGTGCTTCCGCTGGTGTCGCTCGGCGACATCCTCAGCGTTCCCGGCTCGCAGCACGACAACCCGTGGCTGTACGTGGTCGTCGTCGGATGGGCCGACCAGCGGACCGGCTTGGTCGTCGACGCCATGATGGGCCAGCGCGAGGTGGTCATCAAATCGCTCGGCGATTACCTCAGCAACACGACCGGTATTGCTGGATCGACGATCCTCGGGGACGGCCGTACGATCCTGATCGTCGATGTCGGGCAACTCATGGGCCTCGTCGGCGGTAGGACCGACGAAAGCGCACGCGTGCACAGCCACGTCAACGTTTGAATGGAGGGAGGACCATATGCCCGTATCATGGATGCACTATCGGAATAAGCCGATCCTGTTCGCCGACTATCGGGGTCTCGACCGGCATCACAAGGCGCGTCTCTACCGCCGGCAAGCTACGGAGATGGAACGCGTTGACGGAGGCGTGGCGGTCATCTGCCGATTCGACGGCGCACCGCTTGAAGGCGGAACGATGACGCGAGTGCTCCGCCTTGCCCGCGCCGTCCTTCGCACGAAATCCGGTCGTGGTGCGGTGGTGGTGGAAAATCCCGTCTCGCGAGCAGCGGTCCGTGTGTGGGCCCGTCTGGCCGGTCCGCACCTGGTGCCGTTCTCGACCGAGCGCGAAGCGCTGGAGTGGGTGGCCCAATGACTCAACGGGGCCATATCGCCCCGACGGAGCCCGGTACGCGCGCTTCGGACCTGTCGCATCTGCGCACGCTCGCCCGTCCGATCAATGTGATCGTCATCGACGATTCAGCCTTCATGCGCAAAGCGCTCAGCTCGATGCTTGAGTCCGACCCCGACATCAAGGTGGTCGGCGTGGCCCGCGACGGTCAGGAAGGCCTGGAGAAGATCGCACGTCTTCGGCCCGACGTCGTGACGCTCGATGTCGAGATGCCCGGAATGGACGGCCTCTCCGCATTGCGGGTGATCATGCGTGATCATCCGGTGCCTGTACTGATGGTAAGCTCTTTGACGACCGAAGGGGCGCAAGCGACGATGGACGCGCTTGACCTCGGCGCCGTTGATTTCATTTCCAAAGAGATGTCGTTCGTTTCGGTCGGTATCCTGCAGATCCGCGACGAGCTGGTATCGAAGGTGCGTGAGATCGCGACGAGCCGGTATATCCGTCTGCGATTCGAAACGCTTCGTCAGCGCCAACAGCCGCTGGTGGCCGTCACGCGGCCGGCGGTAGTGCCGGTGGGAGCTCCAGCCCTGGGGCTGTCGGCGGTGGCCGTCGGTATCTCGACCGGCGGTCCGCTTGCGCTGCTGGAGATGATCCCGCGCCTGCCGGCGGAGTTCCCGCTTCCGATCGTCATTGTGCAGCACATGCCGCCGCACTTCACGAACACCATGTCGCAGCGCCTCAATGCCGTCAGCGCCGTTGCTGTCAAAGAGGCCTCGTCGGGCGACCGTCTCGCCGCCGGTTCCGTGTACGTCGCCCCCGGGGGCCGGCATATGACATTTCAGCGCGACGGCAACGAACTCCTTGTTGTCGTTTCGGACGAGCCTCGGTCGACGCTCTACCGACCGTCGGCCGACGTGATGATGCTGTCGCTGGCGGCCGTTGCGCCCCGACCGGTCGTCGGTCTCATCATGACCGGCATGGGAAAGGACGGCCTCAACGGCCTCCGTTCCATCAAGCACCGCGGCGGCGTCGTCATCGCGCAGGATGAAGCTTCGTGCGTCGTCTACGGCATGCCTCGAGCGGCCGTCGACGACGGAATCACCGACGCGGTCCTCGCGCTCGACCAGATCCCGTCGGCTCTTGTGGGTCTGGCCCAGCGTGCCCGGAGGACGGCACCCTCACCCGTAAACGTAACCCCATGACCACACGGCCTGATATCGAGATCCTGCTTGTTGAAGACGACCCGCAGGATGCTGACTTGACGATGCACACGCTGCGTCGGCACGGACTGACCGAAAAGCTGCTGCATGTGAAGGACGGCGCCGAGGCCTGGCAGTGGCTCGAGCGGTATGTCGAGCAGGGACAGCATTCGCTCCGCCTGGTACTGCTCGACCTGAAGATGCCTCGGCTGAGCGGCATGCAGGTGCTCGACCGCATGAAGGCCCATCCCGAGATGCGGCGCATTCCCGTCGTCGTCATGACCTCGTCGCAGCAGGAAGCGGACCTCGTCTCGTGCTATGACCTGGGGGTCAACAGCTACATCGTCAAGCCGCTGCAATTCGTCGATTTTTCCCGGGTCGTGGCCGGCCTGGGCCAATACTGGATCGAGTTGAACACCACCTTGGCCAGCCGTTAGGCGGCCGTAAACGGAACGACCATGGACCAGCGAGTCAAGATCCTCCTCGTCGAAGACATTCCCATCGATGCCGAGCTCACCGAACGGGAGCTGTTGAACGCCAACATTCCGTGCCAGGTCACGCGCGTGGCAACGAAGAAGAAGTTCCTTCGCGCCCTCGACGAGGACCGTCCGGACGTGATCTTGGCGGACTACACGTTGCCTCAATTCTCCGGGCTCGAGGCGCTCAAGATCGTCAAGGAGCGCGCGCTCTCGGTGCCGTTCATCCTCGTCACGGGGACGCAACGGGAGGAGGTGGCCGTCGAGTGCATGAAGGAAGGGGCCGACGACTACATTCTCAAGACGAGTCTCAAGCGCCTGCCGGGCGCGATCCAGAATGCGCTCGCGAAACGGAAGGCAGAAGAGGAACGGGTGCTGCTGCAGGAAGAGCTGCAACGTTCGGCGGCCCGAACGCTCACGATCTTCGAAAGCATCACCGACGCGTTCTTTGCCGTCACGAGTGACTGGAACCTCATGTATCTGAATCCGAAGTCCGATGACTTCCTGAAGCGGATGCAGAAGTCACGGCAGGACCTGTGGGGTCGCGTGTGGTGGGACGAGTTCCCGATGCCGGAATCGTCGCCCGGCCGCAAGGCATTGTTGCGGGCCATGGCCGAAGGGGTCCCCGCGGAATTCGAAGAATACTTCGCGGCCTTCGATGCCTGGCTCTATGTGCGGGCCTACCCCGCGGACGATGGTCTCTCGATCTACGCCCAGGACATCACCGACCGCAAACGGTCTGAGACCCTGCAACGCGCCGTCTACCGCATCTCCGAGGCCACGAGCATCGGCGGCCGCTTGATCGACCTGTTCCGACGTTTGCATGAGATCGTCGGAGAGCTGATGCCCGCCCGCAATTTTTCGATCGCCCTGCGGAACCCTGGCTCCGACGAACTGACGTTCGCCTACTTTTCGGATGAACATTCGGACACCAAGGCCGTTCGGAGCACCGGTCGGTGCCTGGCGGACTACGTGCTGGTGCAGAATCGTCCGATGATCGTCTCAGCCGAAGAGTACGGCCGGCTTCACGAATGCGGTGAGATCTCGAACGGTCCGGCGACGTTCATCGACTGGCTGGGGGTCCCGCTGCGGTCGGCGCAGGGACCGATCGGCGTCATTGCCGTGTGCAGTTACGCCGAAGGGGTGCGGTTCGGCCAGACGGAGCAGAACATCCTTTCCTATGTGTCCGAGCAGATCGCCATGGCGATCGAGCGGAAGCGGGCGGAGGAGAAGATCAGAGACCAGGTGCGTCTCCTCGACATCGCACAGGACGCCATCCTGGAGCTCGACATGGACCATCGCGTCGTGTTCTGGAACAAGAGCGCGGAACGCATCTACGGATGGTCGTCGGCCGAGGCCTTGGGCCAAAAGGCTTCCGACCTCTTCCAGCGTCAAGCGCAGCATCTGGATTCGGCCGTCCAAGAGGTGATGAGCTCCGGTCAGTGGTTCGGCGAGTTGACGCAAGTGAACAAGAACGGCCAACCCGTAGTCGTCGAGAGCCGGTGGAACGTCGTGCGGAACGACGACGGACAACCGACCTCGGTGCTCGTCATCAACACCGACATCACCGAAAAAAAGCAGCTGGAACGGCAGTTCCTGCGGGCCCAGCGGATGGAAAGTATCGGGACGCTGGCCAGCGGCATCGCACACGACCTCAACAACGTCCTCGCTCCGATGCGGATGGCGATCCCATTGCTCCGCGACGCGCTGACGACCCCTTCGTCGAAGACGATCCTCGAGACGCTCGAGATGACAGCCAAGCGCGGCGAAGGCATCGTGAAGCAGGTCCTGTCGTTCGTCCGAGGTATGGAGGGCGAGCGTTCGGCCCTGAAGATGAAGCATCTGGTGAACGAGCTCTCGCGCTTCCTCCGCGAGACCGTCAACCCGTCGATCAAGATCATGACCCGCTGCCCGGCAGACCTGTGGCAGGTGAAGGGAGACGCAACGCAGCTTTCGCAGGTCCTGATGAACCTGTCGGTGAACGCGCGCGATGCCATGCCCGAGGGTGGAACGCTCCGCATCGAATTGCAGAACCTGACGCTGAGTCCTGAGATGGCGACGCGGCATCTCGACGCAAAGCCGGGACCGTACGTCCTGCTGACGGTGGCCGATACCGGCATGGGTATCGCGCCCGAGAATCTCAGCCGTATCTTCGACCCCTTCTTCACGACCAAGGAGCCGGGGAAGGGAACGGGCCTTGGACTGGCGACGGTCACCACGATCGTCAAGAGCCATGGCGGATTCATCGACCTGCAGAGCGAGGTCGGACGCGGTACGCAATTCAAGGTCTACCTGCCGGCCACGGAGGTCGAGCAGGCCGAAGTGGAAGCCGCCGCCCAGGAGATCCCGTCGGGCCACGGAGAGACGATCCTCGTCGTCGAGGATGAAGAGAGCGTCTCCGGGCTGATCAAGACGATCCTGACGGGCCGGAACTACAAGGTCCTCACCGCATCGGACGGAACAGAAGCGCTCGCCACGTACATGGCGAATCGCGAGACCATCCAGCTCGTACTCGTGGACATGCTCATGCCGGTGCTGGACGGCGCGGCGACGATTCGGGCGCTCCGGAAGATCAACGCCGACCTGAAGATCGTCGCGATGAGCGGATTGTTGCTCGAAAAAGCGTCGGACGAGAACGCGGCCCTGCTCCGGTCTCTGCCGTTCCTGTCGAAGCCGTTCGACCCCGAGACGCTGCTCCGGATCATGGCGAAGGAGTTGGCAGCGGAAGAATCGATGGTCGAAGCGGCGTAAGGAGAGGAGACGCATCATGTCCACGCCCGCGAATTGGGAACAGAAACGCATCGGCGTTGTCCGCGACGTCACGACGAGCGGCCTCACGGTCGAGATCGACCCAAAGGTGTCGAAGCTCATCCTGCCGCTCAACGGCAAAAGTTACCCGATCGGCCAGATCGGCACGTACGTGCTCGTGCCGGTCAACAAGTCGGTCCTGCTCGGCATGATCGCCGGCTTCCACAAGGTCGGCGTGCACGAGAACGGCAGCATCCATGCCCTGTTTCAGATGAACGTGACACTCGTCGGCATGGTCCGAAACGGAATGTTCGAAAGAGGCGTCTCGACGTTTCCGACGGCCGACACGCCGGTCTACCTGCTCGAAGACAAGGATCTCTCGGTCGCTTTCTCCGTGTACCAGCGGTATGGCTTCTCGATCGGCCGGCTGTCGTTGTTCGAGAATGAGCGTGCACATCTCGACCCGAACCGATTCTTCGGCAAGCATCTGGCCGTCGTCGGTGCCAGCGGATCCGGCAAATCATCGACGGTCGCTTCGATCCTGCAAAAGGTCGTCGGATATCCCGACACAAATGTCATCATCCTCGACATCCACAACGAATACCAGAGCGCGTTCCCCGAGAACAGTCAGTACCTGAACCTGACCGAACTCGAGCTCCCGTTCTGGTTGATGAATTTCCAGGAGCTCCTCGAGCTGTTCATTGACGATACCGACGAGCATGCGGCCGCGCAGATCACGGTGCTCAAGGACCTCGTCTACCAGGCGAAGCGCGACCAGAACCCCGAACTCAAGAACGTGCTGACAGTCGACACGCCCGTCTACTATAATCTGACCGAGGTCAGGACAAAGATCGAAGCGCTCGACAGTGAGCCGGGAGGACCGTTCCAGGGAAAGTTCGCACGCTTCCTCGTCCAACTCGACACGAAGCTGAACGACCCCCGCTATGACTTTCTCTTCAGGCCGCGGCTCTACATCCATTCATCGACGATCGAAGAGCTGCTGGGCAAGATGTTCGGAATGAGCGGTAGGTCAAAGATCACGATCATGGACATGAGCGGGGTGCCGTTCGACATCGTCAACACGATCGTGTCGCTGGTGGCCCGACTGGCGTTCGATTTCAACTTCTGGAACACGAACCGGCGGGAGTTTCCCATCCTGCTTGTCTTTGAAGAGGCGCACAACTACCTTTCTTCCCAGGGCGAGGGGACGCGTGCGGCCCGGCGGACGATCGAGCGCATCGCCAAGGAGGGACGGAAGTACGGCGTCAGCTGCATGATCGTGAGCCAGCGGCCCTCGGACATCTCCGAGACCATCCTTTCGCAGTGCAACAACTTCGTCGTCCTCCGGCTGACGAATCCCGTCGACCAGAACTACGTACGACGGCTCGTCGCCGACACGTTCCCCGGCCTGGAGAATCTATTGCCGTCGCTCCGTCCGGGTGAAGCTCTGGTCGTGGGTGATGCCGTGCCGATGCCGCTCCGCGTGCAGGTCGACATGCCGGAACCGGAGCCGACGAGCGCGGACATCAAGTTCTTCGACAAGTGGAAGTTGCGGCAGTCTCCGACCGACGTCAGCGATGTCGTGCGGCGCTGGTGGTATCAGGAACGAGCATAATCGGGCCGATCAGACGGGACCATGTCCACGGCAACCCCCCATAGCCTCAGCAAGCCCGAGGAACTGCGCAAGCAGGCGAACGAGATCCTCAAGGGCGTCGACCAGCTGATCAAGGCCGGCAATCTGTCGCAGGCGCAGGCCGAGATCAGCCGTGCGAAGGCGATCGACCCCAACAATGCGTACATCTACGCGTTCGAGGAACGGATCTCCTTCCTGCACGCCGAGGACCAGCGCAAGCAGGGTGACGCCGCCGCCCGGCAATTGAAGGAGGATGCGGCAAAGGCCAAGCTCGAGGCGGAGCGTAAGCGCCTCGAGGATGAGCGGAAAGCCAAAGAAGAGGAGGCGAAACGACGTCTCGAGGCCGATCGGCTCAAAAAGGCCCAGACGGCGCCGCCTCCGGCAGCTTCGCCGGCCCCTGCGGCCTCTCCAAAGCCGTCCGGCCTGACCGACCGTCAGAAGGCCGAGCAGGAAGCCAAGCGCAAGTTTGAGGAGGACTTCAAGAAGGCCGAGGCCGAGCGGCAGAAGGCGGCGAAGCCGGTGGTGAGCCATGACGCCAACGACCCGGCGAACATCTACAAGAAGGTACTTCTGCTCGCCTGGGCCGACGGTGCGCTCACGAAGGAAGAGCAAAGCCAGTTGGCCGCCATGCGCGCCACGCTGAGCATTTCCGAAGAGATCCATCAGCGGCTCGAGACCGACGTCAAGCGCGAGTCGTACGCGCAGGCCTTCAAGATCGCCTGGACCTCGGGACTCAACGCCAAAGAGCGGGGCTCGGTCGTTGCCGAACTGCGCAAGAAGTTCGGCATCGAATCGAACGAACACGCCAAGATCGAGTCGAAAGTGCTGGCGGAGCTCGGTCCCGAGCATCACCAGCAGTCGATCGTGGTCGTCGACGACGAAGATGCCATGCGCCTGCTCATCACGCAAGTGCTCGAGGAGTCGGGCTTCGTCGTGCAGGCCTTCAGCACGTCGGATGAAGCCATCGTGGCCCTGAAAGACCTTACGCCCGACCTCATTTTGTCCGATATCAACCTCGACACCTCGACGATGGGCGGCTTTTCATTCTACGAGAAGGTACGGCTCTACCAGCACCTGTCCATGGTGCCCTTCATGTTCCTCAGCGGCCTTCGCGACGAAGGTATGATCCGCTATGGCAAAGGTTTGGGGGCCGACGACTACATCACCAAGCCCTTCTCAAACGAACTCCTGCTCGATACCATCCGGGGCAAGATCAAGCGCTACCGACAGATGCGACCTCAGGTCGTGGCTGCTTCCTGATCGGCCTCCAACAGCCTCGTGCGTTGCGCGAAGCTTCGTCCGTCACCGACCCCGGAACTCCGGGGTTTTTCATTCCTGCGAATCGTGCGTGAACGATTGCGCGAGGATGAAGAGGGACGTACATTGCGGGCGCCCTCCGACCGATGCCAGAACTCCGGCAGAATATCGTCACGCGCGACTGGGTCATCATCGCCACCGAACGCGCACGGCGTCCGGATGCGTTCGCCGTCAAGCGGCGCGACGTCGCACCGGCGCTTCAACTCGATCCCACCTGCCCGTTCTGTCCCGGCCACGAGGGCGATACCGCGCAAGAGCACGGCCGGGTGGACGGTCCCGAAGGCTGGCGCATCCGCGTCATCGCGAACAAGTTCCCCGCGCTCGTTCGCGAAGGACTTCCGATGCGGAAACTGAATGGCATCTACCGTTCGATGAACGCCGTCGGATACCACGAGGTCGTCATTGAGAACCGTCGCCATGACCTCCATCTGCACGAAGCGCCCGTAGACGACGTGGCCGAGGTCCTGGGAGTTTACCGGAAGCGCTACCAGGAGCTCCGGTCCGATCCGCGCATCGAGGCGGTCGTGATCTTTCGCAATCACGGCGCCGGGGCGGGCACGTCGCAACCGCATCCGCATTCGCAGATCGTCGCGACCCCGATCGTTCCGTCGCAGGTGCGCAATCGGCTGGAGATCGCCGTCCGCTATTTTGACGAGACGGGCGAATGTGTTTTCTGCCGAACCGCACGGGACGAACGTTCCGTGGCCGACCGGGTCATCTGTACGAATCGAAGCTTTGTCGCCTTCATCCCGTACGCCGCGCTGTCGCCGTTCCATCTATGGGTCTTCCCGCTTCGGCATATGTCGTCGTTCGATGCATCGACCGACGAGGAGCTGGCCGACCTTGCGGAGATCCTGCGCACGCTGTTCGGCAAGCTCTACACAGGCCTCAACGATCCCGACTATAATATGCTCATCCGCTCGTTGCCCGTACGAATGGTTCAATCGGACTCCTTCCACTGGTACATCTCGATCGTGCCACGGATCTCCGTCGCCGCCGGTTTCGAGATGGGCAGCGGAATCTTCATCAACCCGGCCATTCCTGAGGAGAGCGCCCGATTTCTGCGAGACGTGATCCCGGTGCATTGAGCTTGGGGCGACCCGACGGCACAACCCGAGGGCACGCGGCCGCGCATGTCCAACGTCTGGGATGAACGATATCGGACGGAGACGTACGCCTATGGCACGTCGCCGAACGAATTTCTGGCGTCGGTGGCCGACCGGATCCCCCGCGGTCCGGTATTATGCTTGGCCGAGGGGGAGGGGAGGAATGCCGTCTTCCTGGCCGCACGCGGGCACGCCGTTACGGCGGTCGATTGGTCCTCCGTCGGGCTGGCGAAGGCCGAACGGCTGGCTGCGGAGCGCAAGGTTCACCTCAGCACCGTCTGTGCCGATCTTGCAGAGATGGAGATCATGCCCGAATCTTGGAGCGGCATCGTCGCGATCTTTGCTCATCTCCCACGGATCGTGCGAGCACCGCTTCACCAGCGCGTTCGCGCAGGACTGTGCCCGGGGGGCGTGTTCATCGCGGAATCGTATACGCCGAAGCAAGTGGAGTACGGCACGGGAGGTCCGAAAGACCCGGGGCTTCTGCCGACGCTCAATGACCTTCGTCAGGAACTCGCAGGACTGGAGTGGGAGATCGCGCGTGAGGTGGAACGCGAGATCCACGAAGGAGAATTGCACGACGGTTGGAGCGCCGTCGTTCAAGTGCTGGCTCGAAAGCGCTGATCACGAACAACAAGTACCTGATAACCTATCATGATCGATTTCACCTGTCACGCACGGACCGCACACCGATGAGAGCACAGCCACGATTCGAAGGCGTCTATTCCGTTCTGCCGACGCCGTTCACCGCCGCGGATGAGGTCGATACGGCGGGACTCCGAAAGATCATCGACCTCTTCGTCGCCGCCGGCGTCAATGGATTCACGGCGTTGGGCGTCCTGGGAGAGGTGACGAGACTGACGGACCGCGAACGTCAGACGGTGCTCGAGACGGTCATCGATCATGTGGCCGGACGGGTTCCAGTTGTTGTCGGCACGACGGCGGAGGGATTCCGAACCTGCGTCGAGTTCTCGAGAGCCGCGAAGGAGGCCGGGGCTTCGGCCGTGATGATCAGCCCGCCCCGCCTTCCGAAGCTGAACTCCGACGCGGTTGTCGCGCATTTTGGGGGCGTGGCGAACGCCGTCGACGTGCCGATCGTTCTGCAGGATTTCCCGCCGATCTCGGGGTTTGCGATGGAGGCTTCGCTGCTCCTCCGCATTGCGCGCGAGGTTCCATCGGTGGCTTGTATCAAGCTCGAGGACGCTCCGACGCCGGCGAAAGTGACGCGCCTTCGCGCCGAGGCCGGCGATCATCCGGTCAGGATCCTGGGAGGATTGGGTGGGGTCTATCTGCTCGAAGAGCTGATCGCGGGGGCCGACGGTGCTATGACGGGATTCGCGTATCCGGAGATCCTCGTCGCCGTTGTCAAGGCATACCGGTCGGGCGATCATCGGAAGGCGGCAGAGATCTTCTACCGGTTCGTGCCGTTGATGCGGTTTGAATTCCAGGAGGGCGTTGGGATGGCCATCCGGAAGGAGGTGCTGCGTCGTCGTGGGGCGATCGAGAATGCGCGGGTGCGGCCTCCGGCCCCGCAGGCCGACCCGGTGACTCAACGGATGCTCGATACACTGCTCGCGTACTATCACGGCAAGGAGGATGCGCCATGGATCTGAAGCTCACGGGAACGGTGGCCATGGTCGCCGGGGCGAGCCGCGGGATGGGCTATGCCGTCGCGCGATTGTTGGCGGCGGAGGGAGCGCGCGTTTCGTTGGCGGCACGTAACGAAGCGGCGCTGAGGGCGGCCGGCGACCGGATCGCGAAAGAAACCGGTGCTGACGTGCTGACGCACCCCGCCGATCTTCATCTGGCAGGCGCCATTGACCACTGGGCCGCCGCGACGGTCGAGCGGTTCGGCGGTGTGGACCGGCTGTTCGCCAACACGGGCGGGCCCGCGTCGGGCAACGCGCTGTCGTTCGATGACAACGCGTGGAAGGATGCGCACGAGTTGCTGGTGTTGAGCTCGATCCGGATGGCACGGGCTGTCGTTCCATCGATGAAGGCTCGCGGCGGAGGAAGCATTCTGTTCAACACCTCGACTTCGATCCGCGAGCCCATCACCAACCTGGCGCTGTCGAACGTCGAGCGTCCGGCCGTGGCGGCATTGTCGAAAACGCTTGCGTTCGAGTTGGCCCCGTTCAAGATCCGCGTCAATGTGATCCTACCGGGACGCATCGACACCGACCGCGTGCGGGAGCTCGACGCAATCCGCGCGGGAAAAGAGGGCATCTCGCCGGAAGAGCAGAAAGCGCGGACGCAAAAGACGATCGCGCTGGGGCGCTACGGCTCGGTCGAAGAGTTCGCGCATGCAGCGGTCTTTCTGCTCTCGGACGCCTCTTCGTACATCACTGGAGCTTCGTTGCTGGTCGACGGCGGATTGGTCAAAGGGGTTGCCTAAGGTACTCGAGCCATGGGAATGATGCGCAACGCCTTGCTGTGGGCTTCGCAAAGCCCGGAACTGCGCCGCACGCTGCCTCGCTACCGGTTCGTTCGCAAAGCCGTGCGCCGGTTCATGCCGGGGGAGGACCTCGAGTCGGCACTTCGCGCTGCCGAAGAGCTCCGAACGGTCGGGATAACCTGCACCTTTACCCGGCTTGGGGAAAACGTTACAACGAAGGAAGAGGCGAACGCCGTCCGCGACCACTATCTGATGGTTGCCGAGCAGGTGAAGCAGCGGGGCCTCGATACACACATCTCGACCAAGCTGACACAACTCGGCCTGGATATCGACCCCGACATGGCGTATCGCGGTATGCGGTCGATCACGGAGAAGGCGGCCCGACTGGGCAACTTCACGTGGATCGACATGGAGCAGTCGTCGTATGTCGACGTGACGCTCGACGTCTTTCGGCGGATCCATCGCGAGTTGCCGAACATCGGAATCTGCCTCCAGTCGTATCTGCGTCGGACACCGAAGGACTTGGATGCGTTGATCGAGGCGGGGGCCTCGGTGAGAATGGTGAAAGGAGCGTACAAGGAACCCGCCGATGTGGCATTCCCGAACAAGACCGAGGTCGACGAGGCGTTCTTCAATCTTTGTGCCGACTATCTGAAGCGGGTTGACACGGATCGTGCGTTGCTTCACTTCGGGACGCACGATCTCAACCTGATCAGGAGGATCATCGCTGAAGGTTGGCGATTGGGACTGGGAAGCAAGGCCCTTGAGTTCACGATGCTCTACGGCATTCAAACCGGGGAGCAACGCCGCCTGGCATCGGAAGGACATCGCATGCGTGTGCTCGTAGCATATGGCGAGTACTGGTTCCCGTGGTACATGCGCCGTCTCGCCGAGCGGCCGGCGAATGTGTGGTTCGTCCTTAGGAACCTGTTGCCGTGAACCCCGGGACGTCGGCCAGGTCGATCGTGTCTGCGCGACGGGAACCAGCCGGTTTCGGCGCCCTGGCGGTGTGCGGCACCCTCACCTCCTGCGCGACACGGCACCCCTTCGTCACGGAAGAGCCCGGCCTCTCCCGGCCGTGAAGAGCCGATACCACTCCTCCCGCGTCAGTTCGATCCCCATCCCGTTCACCGCGTCCGCGATGCGTTGTGGCTTGGTCGTCCCGAGCACGGGCTGGATCCGTGCTGGATGCCTCAGCAACCAGGCGACCTGAATGGCATCGGGAGTGGTGTTCCGGGCCCGAGCGATCTCGTGGACGATGTGCGAGACGGCCCGTGTGCGATCGTCGGCGTCGTGCGGCGGCGACGTGATGCGTCCCTTGGCGACCGGCGAGTATGCCTGAATGCTGACATGATGCTGCCGGCAATGGTCCAACGTACCATCGCCGCGGTACGAGTTCCGTTGCAGGCTGTCGACCGTCACGCCCTCGTCGATCACGTCGCTATGCAGCAGGTTGATCTCCAGTTGATTCGCAATGAGCGGCATCCCGAGCGAGCGTTGCAGCAACGCCATCTGACCCGCGTTATGATTGCTGACGCCGAAGTGGCGGACGAGCTTCTGCGAGCGGAGCTCATCGAACGCCCGCGCAATTTCCTCGGGTTCGATGAGCGGGTCGGGGCGATGGAGGAGCAGGATGTCGAGGCGATCGGTCTGCAGTCGCTTGAGGATCTGATCGACGGACCGAAGGATGTGGTCACGACTCAGGTCATACCGGTGCGGAGCGCCGGGTGGCTCATCGGGCCGCCGAATGCCGCACTTCGATTGGAGGACGACGTCGTCGCGCCGGAGCCCGAGCTCCGACCATGCAAGGCCGAACAGCTGTTCGGACTTGCCCCGACAGTAGATATCCGCATGGTCGAAGGTATTCACGCCGGCGTCGAGCGCCGCGCGGATGCAGGCAAGCCCGCGGTCGATCGCTTCACGGGAGAGCGGCTCGTCGGTCCAGGAGCCGCCGATCTGCATGCACCCGTAGATGACGGGCGAGACCTCGAGGTCCGCATCGATCACTCGGAGTCGCCGAACGGTCACTGGCTCGACTCCTTGTAGGAAATGATCTGATCATTGCGAATCAGGACCAGGACGAGCATCCGTTGCCGAACGGTCCGTCGTCCTTCGGTCGCCGGCCGTGTGAAGTTGACCTCCACTTCATAGCCGAACTTCGGTCCGCCGCTCTCGAGAGCTCCGGGCAGGTGGTAGCCCTTCACCGGCTTACCATACTGGATGTCGCGGATGCCGGCCTGTTGATAATCGCCATAGGTATCTTTGAGCCACTCCCTCAAGATCTCGACGTGGTTGGTCGGAGGGTTGCCATAGTCGGCGGCGGCCAGTTCTTCGGCCGAAGGCCTCGATGAGGAGCAGCTCAGGAATAGCAAGGAGATAAGCAGGAGAGAATGTCGCATAGATTCCTCGTTGAATGACGGTGCAATGTAGCCGATGGTTGCGGAGGTGTCAAACGAAGTTGAGCAGTCGTTGTCAAGAGTGGGAGGGGGGATGAAAATGTCTGCTACAGGCAATTTTGTCAGAATCTATCTTCATTTCAATTTTTCGACGAAGAATCGACTTCCGATTATCGATCAGGAAGCCGAGCGTATCATCGGCCAGGTCGCGTTGACGAAGGCGGGGGAACTTGGCTGCTTCGTCGTTGCAGTCAATGGGACCGAAGATCATCTGCATCTTCTTGCCAGTATTCCCGCGACGCTCAGCGCCTCCGATTTCGCGAGGCATGTCAAGGGCGCTTCGGCGTACGCCATCAACAAGGCCCGTCCTTCAACTTCGGCACGATTCGAGTGGCAGCGAGGTTTCGCTGTGCTGTCTGTCTCTCCGGAGGCTGTGAAGCGCATCAAAACGTACATCGAATGCCAGAAAGTGCATCATGCACAGAAACTCCTGATTGAGGACCTTGAAGTGGATGGTGAATCCCGAGAAGAAGCCTGAGACGGCATAATCATTGGGAGCGTTGCCCCGGAATGAATTCCGGGGCATGTAATGACAAAACCCTTCGGGTTTCTTCTTTGTCTG
>CAZOMY010000004.1:0-128454 GCA_964581115.1 uncultured Ignavibacteriaceae bacterium
ACCATTCACCATTCACCATTCACCATTCACCATCTACCATTTACCATTCTCTATCCCCCCTCCTCAATTCATCCCGCACGCCCCTCCGCAGCATCCCCCGCCACTTTCGCAACTGGGCGCTGCCGATGCGTTCGTCGAGCTTCCGCTGGCCATCACCGCCGCTGCCGGAACGCTCATCAGCCGCGTGTGCTTCGTGGAACTGCACGAGGGGCAAACGATGTCTTCGGCCACCTCACGAGTCTTGTGGTAGACGTCATACGTCGTTCCACACTCGGAACACTTGTAGTCGTAGATGGGCATGGGGAGAGCCTGGATAAGAGCGAGTTGGTATTGTCGAATGCCGATTGTTGATTTGCGATGATCTTTAGGGAACCTTGAGGTGACAACCGGAATTACTCCATTGCTTGGATGCTCAATTCAGACAAACGATTCTCCGCGTTTCGATAATTTCCCATTCTTGAGATGCTCAATTCAGAGGAGTCATCCTTTGATAGTCGACAATCTCCGATCGCCAGTCGTCAATTCCTCTGCTATCCCTTGAGCAACTGCCTGAATACATATGGCAAGATCCCGTCATTCCTGTAGTAATCCACCTCGTTCGGCGTATCGATCCGGCAGAGCACGATGAACTCTTTCTTGATTCCGTCCGCCGCCACCGCCGTCACCTTCATCTTCTTTCTCGGCCTCAGGTCGGTCGCCACTCCCTCGATCGAATAGGTCTCAAAGCCCGTCAGGCCGAGCGATGCTGCGTTCTGGCCCTCCTCGAACTGAAGCGGCAAGACACCCATCCCCACCAGATTGCTCCGGTGAATGCGCTCGAAACTTTCGGCGATCACGGCCTTCACCCCCAGCAACCGCGGTCCCTTGGCCGCCCAGTCGCGTGATGAGCCGGAACCGTATTCCTTGCCCGCAAGGATGATCGTCGGCACGTTCTCCGACTGATACTTCATTGCGGCGTCGTAGATCGAGATCGGCTCTTTTGACGACGGATGGACCGACCAGCCGCCTTCGGTGCCCGGGGCGATGAGGTTGCGAAGGCGGATATTCGCAAACGTGCCGCGCACCATCACCTCGTGGTTACCCCTTCGCGCGCCGTAGGAGTTGAAGTCCTTTTTCAAGACCCCGTGCTGGATCAGGTACTGTCCGGCAGGACCCTTCTCGGCGATCGAACCGGCCGGGGAAATATGGTCGGTCGTGACCGAATCTCCCAACACCGCCAGCACCTTCGCGTTCATGATGTCCTTCGGCGGCAGGGGCTCTTTCGGCAGGTTGTCGAAGTACGGTGCGGCCTTGATATAGGTCGAATCATTGTCCCACGTGAACTGCGCCCCCGACGGAACCTTGAGCGACTTCCAACGTTCGTCCCCCTCGAACACGTCCGCGTACTGGCGGTGGAACTGCTCCGACTTGACGCAGGCGCGCATCGTCGATTCCACTTCGTCGGGCGACGGCCAGATGTCCTTCAGGAAGACCGGCTTCCCGTCTGTTCCTGTGCCGATCGGGTCCTTGTCCAGGTCGATGTCCATGGTCCCGGCCAACGCATACGCTACGACCAGCGGTGGAGAAGCCAGATAGTTCGCACGAACGTGGGGGTTGACGCGACCTTCGAAGTTGCGGTTGCCGGACAATACCGACACTGCGACGAGGTCGTGGTCGGTGATCGACTTCGCGATCGGGTCGGAGAGCGGACCGCTGTTGCCGATGCACGTGGTGCAGCCGTAGCCGACCAGATTGAATCCCAGCTCATTGAGCGGCTGCGACAACTTCGCTTCGTTCAGGTAGTCGGTCACAACCTTCGAGCCCGGTGCGAGACTCGTCTTCACCCACGGCTTCGACGTGAGTCCCTTTTCGCGGGCGTGCTTGGCGATGAGTCCCGCAGCGACCATCACGGAGGGGTTTGAGGTATTCGTGCATGACGTGATCGCCGCAATGACCACCGAGCCATGCTGCAGGTCGAAGCTCTGTCCCTTGTACGACGTGGGAGCTTTCTTGAGGATGGTCGACGCCACGCTCGGGTCGGACGAGCCGTTGGCGGATGACGCCCATGCGGCGGCCGCTTCCTTGTTGATCGGCGCCCCCTTGGCCGTCAGCATGTCGACGAGCGACGCGCGATACGACGGCTTCGATACGCTGAGCGGCACGCGGTCTTGCGGACGCTTCGGACCGGCCAGGCTTGGCACCACCGTCGCGAGATCCAGCTCGAGAGTGTCGGAGAACTCTGGTTCGGGCGTGTGTTCAGTGTGAAAGATACCCTGGTCCTTGCAGTAGGCTTCGATGAGCCGCACCGTCTGCTCGTCCCGGCCGGTGAATTTCAAGTAATCGATCGTCTGCCGGTCCACCGGGAAGAAGCCCATCGTCGCGCCGTACTCGGGGGCCATATTGGCGATCGTCGCGCGGTCAGCAAGCGGAAGAGCGGCCAGACCCGAACCGTAGAATTCGACGAACTTGCCGACCACACCCTTCTTCCGTAACATTTGCGTGGCCGTCAGAACAAGGTCGGTGGCCGTCGCCCCGGGTCGCAACTTGCCATGCAGCTTGAAACCCACGACCTGAGGCACGAGCATCGAGATCGGCTGACCCAGCATCGCCGCTTCGGCTTCGATACCACCGACGCCCCAGCCGAGAACACCGAGTCCGTTGATCATGGTCGTGTGCGAATCGGTGCCGACGAGGGTATCGGGATACGCGGTGGTCTCATGTCCGTCCTTCGCCGTGAACACGACGCTGGCAAGATACTCGAGGTTCACCTGGTGTACGATGCCCGTGTCGGGAGGTACCACGCGGAAGTTCTTGAACGCCTGCTGGCCCCACCGAAGAAAGGTGTAGCGCTCCTTGTTCCTTTCAAACTCGAGTTGCGCATTGAGCAGGAATGCCGCTTCCGTCCCATACTCGTCCACCTGGACCGAATGGTCGATGACGAGGTCCACCGGCTGAAGCGGATTGATCTTGTTCGGATCTCCGCCGGCCTTGATCATGGCATCGCGCATCACGGCGAGGTCCACCACGCAGGGCACACCCGTAAAATCCTGCAGGAGCACGCGGGCCGGCATAAAGGCGATCTCGGCCTCGGGCGTCGCCTTGGGGTCCCAGTTCAGGACCGAACGGATATCCTCCGCGCGCACCACGCGCCCGTCCTCGCGACGCAGGAGGTTCTCAAGAAGAATGCGTAGCGAGATCGGCAGACGCTGCAGGTTGACACCGGCGCTGGCCTCAAGGCGTGACAGGGAGTAGATGATGTACGATCGCCCCCCCACGGTCAGCGTGGAGCGGGCCCCAAAGGAATTCTGGCTGTTCATCGTGCGTCTGCGATGGGTATGAGCTGATCTTACGCCATGACTCTGCGGCGCTGTGGCATCGAGGTGGAAGGCCTAGATAAAAAATATAGGCAAAAAGTCTCATCGGGGGAAGCGACTCCGACCTCAGCCTTCAGCATGGAGAGCAATGATTACGTATCTTCTCGTGAGGCTTCCTGAACATTGAGCCTTTCCGGTGAAGTACTCCACCGCAATGACGCCGAGGCGCAAGACTCCGGGGGTATTGGTCAAGAACTTGTCTTGAGTCATCCTGTCTTAGCGGTAGACCTTCTTCCTCCTTATGCCAGATACGACGCCCCGCAAGCACACGGTCTTGATCGTCGACGACGAAGATGTCATCCGCGAATTGATCGTCGACGTTGTCGCCGATAGCGGCTACCGGGCCCTATCGGCGGCCAGCGGCGGTCAGGCAGTCGAGATCGTCCGTTCGGAAAAGGGGGCCATCGACCTCGTTCTACTCGATATGCAGATGCCCGACATGGATGGACGCCGTACCTACGAGTTGATGCGCCAGATCGACCCGGACCTGCCCGTTTTCATCGCCACGGGATTTGGCCGTGAAGATATCTCAAGGTCGCTGATGGCGTTGGGAATCCGCGGCGTAGTGACGAAGCCCTTCCACGTCGACGATATCCTCAAGCTCATCCAGGCCAACGTGAGGGGCTGATCCGTGCGCGACGTTTCGTCCAAGTCCCCGTCGCTTCGCATCGCAACCGCCCGGGCTGAGGTTCGCTTGTCTCGCGACACGGTCGGCTTGCTCCGCTCAGGACAGCTCCCCAAGGGCGACCCGTTCCCTGTCGCCCGCATCGCGGCCATTCAAGCGGCCAAGAAGACCAGCGATCTCATCCCCTTCTGCCACCCCGTCGCCATCGAACATGCCGACTGCACGTTCGAGATCACGGCAGACCGAGTGCAGCTGACGGCACGCGTCACGGCCGTCCACAAGACGGGCGTCGAGATGGAGGCCTTGACGGCAGCGAGCGTTGCGGCGCTGACCATCTACGACATGATCAAAATGGTCGACGATACGGCCGAGATCCTTTCCGTCCGTCTGCTGGAGAAGCAAGGGGGAAAGTCCGACCACCGAAAGCCCCTCACGCGCCCCGTCCGGGCCGGCGTCCTGGTCATCTCAGACAGCGTCGCGGCCGGTACGCGCACCGACGAATCCGGCCGGCGATTGGCCGAGCGTCTCAAGGAGCAAGGCCTTGACGTCCTCGACGTTCATTCCGTCGCCGACGATCGCGCATCCATTGAGGCGACACTCAAGATCTGGGCGGACGACAACCGGTATGACGTCATCTTTACCACGGGAGGGACGGGGATGAGTCCTCGCGACGTCACTCCGGAAGCCACGCTGGCGGTGCTCGACCGTGAGGCCCCCGGCGTCGCGGAGGTGATCCGACAGTACGGCCAGAGTCGCATACCGACGGCCATGCTCTCTCGCGGCGTGGCCGGCCTTCGCGGGAACACACTCATCGTCAACCTGCCGGGTTCGGTCCGAGGAGTTGAGGAGGGGCTTGACGCACTTCTGCCGGGATTCCTCCACGCCTTCGCCATGATCGACGGAGGTGGACATTGAATATCCACCGCATTTTCGGTATCTTGCATAGCCGAAAGGGCGGAAGCATTCCCCGCCTCGTCCTGAAGACGAGGCTTTTTCATATTCGCCGAACAGCATAACCATTGCCGCAAACAACGCATAGAGTGCAAAGAAAAGATCGGGCTGACGGACGTTCAGGATCCGGACCCCGCTTCGTTCCTTCTCTTTGTGTTCTTTGCGTCCTTTGCGGCTAATTCTTTTCTGAACGTGCCGAAACGCACCGACATCAAATCCATTCTCATCATCGGTTCGGGACCGATCGTCATCGGTCAGGCCTGCGAGTTCGACTATTCAGGTACGCAAGCCTGCCAGGTGCTCCGGCAGGAAGGCTATCGGATCATCCTCATCAACAGCAATCCGGCGACGATCATGACCGACCCGGAGCTGGCGGACGCGACCTACATCGAGCCGATCACGCCGGAGTTCGTCGAAAAGATCATCGAGCGTGAGAGGCCCGATGTCATCCTGCCGACGATGGGAGGCCAGACGGCCCTGAATACGGCCGTGGCGCTGGCAGAATCGGGCGTCCTGAAGAAACATGGCGTGGAGCTGATCGGAGCAAAGCTCGAGGCGATCAAGATGGCCGAGGACCGCGAGCTGTTTAAAGAGGCGATGGATCGCATCGGCCTTCAAGTGTGCCGTGGCGGGTTCGTCAATACGCTTGAGGAGGCGCTCAAGGTTGCCGAGGGGATCGGATTCCCCATTATCATCCGTCCCTCGTTCACGCTGGGCGGCACAGGCGGCGGCACCGCATACAATATCGAGGAGTTCCGGCACAAGGTCGTCCTGGGCCTCGAGGCAAGCCCCATCCACCAGGTGCTTGTCGAAGAATCGGTCATTGGATGGAAGGAGTACGAGCTCGAGGTGATGCGCGACCTGAAGGACAACGTCGTCATCATCTGTTCCATTGAGAACTTCGATCCGATGGGGGTTCACACGGGGGACTCGATCACCGTTGCGCCGGCCCAGACCCTCACCGACAAGGAGTACCAGACGATGCGCGACGCGGCGCGCAAGATCATCCGCGAGATCGGCGTCGAGACGGGGGGGTCGAACATTCAATTCGCCGTCAATCCCGTCGACGGGCGCATGATCGTCATCGAGATGAACCCGCGCGTGTCGCGGTCGTCGGCGCTGGCCTCGAAGGCCACAGGATTCCCGATCGCGAAGATCGCCGCCAAGCTGGCCGTCGGTTACACCCTCGACGAGATACCCAACGACATCACGAAGCTCACGCCGGCGTCGTTCGAGCCGACGATCGATTATGTCGTGACGAAGATCCCGCGGTGGGACTTCGAAAAGTTCAAGGGGGTCGACGACACGCTCGGCGTACAGATGAAATCGGTCGGCGAAGCGATGGCCATCGGCCGCACCTTCAAAGAGTCGTTCCAAAAAGCGCTCCGGTCGCTCGAGCAGGGGCGCTTCGGCCTCGGAGCCGACGGCAAGGACCTCGTCGACGTGCGCTCGCTGACCGAGGACCAGCGGACCGAATGGCGCAAGAAGGCGCTCGACCGGCTCCGGTTGCCCAAGCCCGACAACGTCTTCATGCTTCGCATCGCCATGCAGCTGGGCGTGACGAACGACGAGCTCTTCCGTGTGACGAAGATCGACCCGTGGTTCCTCCAGAACATCCGCCAGATCGTTGAGATGGAGGCGGAATTGCGGACGAAGCGTCCGGCCGGCATTGCGAAGGAGGAACTACTGCAGGCCAAGCAGTACGGCTTCTCCGACCGTCAGCTGGCCGCGATGTGGGACGTGAAGGAGGCGGATGTCCGTGCGTTGCGCAAGCGGCTCGGCGTTCTTCCGTCATTCAAGACCGTCGATACCTGTGCGGCCGAGTTCGAAGCCCACACGCCGTACCACTACTCGACGTACGATGAAGAGAACGAGTCGGTCCGGTCCGGTCGGCGCAAGGTCATCATCCTCGGTGGAGGCCCGAACCGCATCGGACAGGGGATCGAGTTCGACTACTGCTGTGTCCACGGCGTCTATGCGCTCGAGGACGAGGGGGTCGAAACGATCATGATCAACTGCAATCCCGAGACGGTCTCGACCGACTACGACACGACCGACAAGCTCTATTTCGAGCCGCTGACACTCGAGGATGTGCTGAACATCTGCGATCACGAGCAGCCCGACGGCGTCATCGTGAGCTTCGGCGGACAGACGCCGCTCAAGATCGCAAAGGGTCTCGAGGCGAACGGCGTGCGGATCCTCGGGACGTCTCCCGAAGGGATCGATCTGGCGGAAGACCGCGAGCGCTTCGGCGCGCTACTGCGGTCGCTCGGGATCACGCATCCGCAGTACGGCACGGCGGTCTCGGTCGAACAAGCCCTCGCCGTGGCTTCGTCGATCGGGTTTCCCGTGCTCGTCCGACCGTCGTACGTGCTCGGCGGACGGGCGATGGAGATCTGCTACACGACGGAGGCCGTGCGGGAGTACATGATGAAGGCCGTCGACGTGTCGCCCGAGCATCCGGTGCTCATCGACCGGTTCCTCGAAGATGCGTTCGAGTACGACGTCGATTGCGTCGCTGACGGCACGGACGTGGTCATCGGCGGCGTCATGGAACACATCGAAGAGGCGGGGATCCACTCCGGCGATTCGGCGTGCGTCCTGCCGCCGTACATGATCTCGACGAAGAACCTGGACGAGATCATCGCGGCGACGGTGAAGCTGGCGAAGGCGCTCAACGTCGTCGGGCTCATGAACGTACAGTTCGCCATGAAGGACGGGGTCGTCTACGTTCTCGAAGTGAACCCGCGCGCATCCCGTACGGTGCCGTTCGTCAGCAAGGCCACCGGATTGCCGTTGGCCAAGGTCGCGGCCAAAGTGATGGCGGGAAGGAAGCTCAGGGACCTGGGCCTGCTCGGATACGACTTCCGGAGGTCGACGCACATCTCTATGAAGGAGGCGGTCTTCCCGTTCAACAAGTTCCCGCGTGTGCCGATCTTCCTGGGGCCCGAGATGCGGTCAACGGGAGAGGTCATGGGCATCGCACCCGACTTCGGCGCGTCCATTGCAAAGTCGCAAATGGCCGCAGGCAATACGCTCCCCGTGTCGGGATGCGTCTTCATGAGCCTCAACAACAGCGACAAGAACGACCTGACGCTCGGCATCGCTCGCGACCTCCGGCGCCTGGGCTTCACGCTCGTGGCGACGGAGGGGACAGCCCGATTCCTCAACGAGCACGGCATCGAGAGCGGGCGCGTGTACAAGGTCGATGAAGGACGCCCGAATGTCGTCGACATGATCAAGAACGGCGAGATCCAGATGGTCATCAACACGCCGTTGGGCGAGGAGTCGCGCTACGACGAGTTCGCGATCGGCAGGGCCTGCCTCGAACAAAAGATCGCCGTGGTCACCACGCTTTCGGCCGCTTCCACCGCCGTCAAAGGCATCGAGCGCCAGCAGGCGGGGGGACTCGAAGTGAAGAGCATTCAGGAATTCCTGACCGCTCAAGCATAGCAGAAAACCCTCAGAGGCATTTCCCGCCAACACGCATTTCGCGCCTGTCGACCATCGGCAGGTCGCAGCAGCATTCACGAAGTCTCTTTCAGAAAGCAGTCTCATGGAACAACACAACAACGGCTTCTTCGGCCTCGGCATTGCGCCGGGTCTTCTTGAAGCGATCGAAAAGCTGGGCTACAAAGAGCCGACGCCGATTCAGCGCAAGGCCATCCCGATCGGCGTGGCCGGTCAGGACATCATTGGCATCGCCCAGACCGGTACCGGCAAGACCCTCGCCTTTGCCGTACCGCTCATCCAGCATCTCGCCCAGGTCAAGGGCATCGGCCTCATCCTGGTGCCGACCCGCGAGCTGGCTCTGCAGGTTCACACGACCCTGCACAAACTGGCGGCGTCGCAGTCGATGCACACCGCCGTTCTGATCGGGGGGGAATCGATGCGTCCGCAGCTCGACGCGCTCCGCAAGCACCCTCGCATCATCGTTGCCACTCCCGGTCGGCTCATCGACCACCTCGAGCATCGTACCGTCAAGCTTGACGACACCAAGGTCCTCGTTCTCGACGAGGCCGACCGCATGCTCGATATCGGATTCGGGCCGCAGATTGAACGCATCCTCGTCACCGTGCCTCGCGAGCGTCACACGATGCTCTTTTCGGCCACCATGCCCGACGACATCGTCCGCATCGCCGCGCAGCATATGAAGATGCCCGTCCGGACCGAGATCGCTCCCGCTGGTACGGCCGCCGAGACGGTCTCGCAGGAAGTGTTCGTCGTGGCGAAAGAGGCGAAAAGCGCGCTCTTGCAGAAGCTTCTCGGCCAGTATACCGGTCCGGTTCTGATCTTCACTCGAACCAAGCGCGGCGCCCACAAGCTGACTCAGAACCTCAAGAAACAGGGGCACTCTGCCGCGCAGATCCATGCCGATCGGACGCTTGGCCAGCGGAAGGAAGCACTCGAAGGATTCCGGTCAGGCAAGTATCGGATCCTCGTCGCCACCGACATCGCCGCCCGTGGCATCGATGTAAAGGGGATCGAACTCGTCGTCAATTACGACCTTCCCGACGACCCGGAGAACTATGTTCACCGCATCGGTCGAACGGGACGAGCGGGCGTCGTTGGCCACGCCGTCTCCATCGCCACCCCCGAACAGGGGAAGGACGTCCGTGCGATCGAGGGTATCATCCGAACGTCGATCACGCAATCGGAACATCCCGATGTGCAATCCCAGAAGCTTGTCAAGTCCACGGTCTGGACGACGAATCGACGTCGCAGCATGATCACCGGGATCAAGCGGAGACGGCGCTGAGCCCTGATCGTGCCGGAAGCCTGTTTTCGAACGGAAGGCCCCCCTGAGGGGCCTTTCGTGTTCCTTGGACAAGGCACGATTTTGTCTGCAGTGCGTCAAACTGAGGCCAGCCGCTTGCAGGAGTTTTCTGCAAGTCCTAAATTGAAGTATTAGGACGAGCGGCTTCATGCGCTACTTGAAGCGAAGGCCGTTTCAATTCATATCTTAAAAGAATGATTTATCCTCAGGCCAGATTTGATCCTCGGAAGACTGGCAGTGTCTTGCTCATTTTGGCGCTACTCGCCACTCTGTCGAGTTACGCCCAGGTCGGTTCGCCGCCGACTCAAAAATCTGCAGCGGAAGACCAAGACTATACCTTTGGCTACGGCCTGTTCCACGACAAGCTCTACTCGCTAGCCGCTGAAGAACTCGAGTCCTTCGTCCAGAAATATCCCACCAGCATTCGTCGTCAGGATGCGCTTTTTCTTCTGGCTGAATGCGCCTATCTCCAAGGTAAATTTGCAGACGCCCTGCCGACCTACGCACAGCTGATCCGTGAATTCCCCTCGTCTTCACTGGCTGATGATGCGCACTTTCGATCGGGCCAATCGTACCTCGCTCTCAAGCGTCCGGAAGACGCCGTCGGCTGCTTCAAGACCGTCGTCGACCGTTTTCCCGATAGTCCGTTGGCTGGCGAGGCCGCGTATTGGCTGGGGGAAGCTCATGTGTCGTTGGGTGAGCGGGAGACCGCCGTCAAATACTACACCCTCTCGTACGAGCACTTTCCGAATAATCCGTACAAAGACTACGCTTTGTACGCCGTCGGATGGACCCGCCAATCGGACCGTCGATTCGCCGACGCGATCTCGGCATACCGACTTCTGATCGATTCTCTGCCTTCGAGTTCGCTGGTGCCTTCGGCTCGCATCCGGATCGCCGAGTGTCGCTTTGGGACGGGGGACTACTCGGGCGCGCTTTCCGGATTGCTCGCGGAGCGGTCGACCATCGGGTTGCCGATCGAATCGGGACAGGCCGACTATCTGATCGCAGAGTCCTACGAACGGTTGAACCAGTTCGCCGCGGCGCGCGACGCGTACCGTCGATTCGTGACAGCCCATCCCGACCATCCGTTGCAGGAGGATGGATGGTACGGATGGGGATGGACCTTGTTCCAGCTGGGGAAGCATGACTCGGCCTCGGCGGTCTTTGGCGAGGTGGCCGGTCGCGGGGGCAAACGAGCGGCCGCGGCAATGTATAGGAAGGGAACGTCAGACCGGATGCGACGAGACACGACGGAAGCGCTCGCTTCGTATCGTCGGTCGGTCGAGCTTGACGCGCAAGGCGAGTTTGCCGACAACGCGCTCGCAGACGCCGCGGACATCCTGCTGTTGAAAGGCGATGCCGTCGAGGCGAAAGCCACGGCTGAGCGCGTTGCGACCGAGTACCCTGACTCCGACGTCAAAGCCGACGCGCTCAGGATCATCGGGGATGCGCTGCTGCGGTTGGGTGATGCGGCAGAAGCGCGCAATCGGTTGCGTCAGGCGGCCGCCGTTCCCGGGGCTAGATTCGACGTGGCCGTTGGCGCGTCGTTCCAGGCCGCGTGGGCTTCGTTCCGCATGGGGGACTTTGAACAAGCGTCGCAGGACTTCGCTGCGTTCGTTCAGACGTATCCCCAGCATCCGCGTGCATCCGAGGCCAGCTACTGGCAGGCTGAGTCGGAGTACCGGCGGGCTGCATACGAGCAAGCGCTGACGATCTATCGCGTGATCGCGTCAGACGAGAAGCACGCGCGTCGACTCGATGCTGCCTATGGAGAAGCATGGTCGCTGTACAAACTCGGCCGCTTCCAAGAGTCGGCATCGGCCTTCGACCGGTTGGTGCAACTCGCTCCGCGTGGGCCTTACGCCTATGACGCCCGGCTGCGCCAGGCAGATGCCCTCTTTGCGTTGAAGGAATTTGCCCGCGCAGGACAGGTCTATCGATCGGCCCTCAGGACGTTTCCGGACAGCGGTTCAAACGACTACGCCGCCTATCAGGCAGCCCAGGCGGCCTACAGGGGCAACGACTTCACCGAGGCGTACAAGCAGTTCTCCGACCTGGTCCGGACCATGTCTTCGTCGCCGCTCGCAGACGACGCGCAGTACGCGATGGGATGGGTGAACTTCCAACGCAAGGAGTATACCGAGGCGATCAGGGAATTCCAGAAGGTTACCCGCAATTTCCCGACGGGAGATGCGGCCCCTCGCGCGTTCTACAGCCTTGGAGATTCCTACTACAACCTGGGGCAGTACGCCGCCGCCGAAGCCTCCTATCGCGAACTCATCCGTCGCTTTCCCGATCACCGACTGATCGCTGACGCCATGGTCGGCCTGCAGTACGCACTCGTGGCGCAAGGAAAGGAAAAGGAGGCTGCCGGTCTCATCGACCAATTCATCCGCGACAACCAAGGCACCGCCGCCGCCACCGATCTCCAGTTGAAGAAGGCCGAGCTGTTGTATGGCCAGAGAGACTTTGCAGGGGCTGTAGCTGTATATCGAGCATATCTCACGACCGCTCCGAACGATCGCGATCGCGGACAGGCGCAATATTGGCTTGGACGCTCCCAGCTGGCTCTTGGCCGCCGAGCGGAGGCATTGGAATCATTCGAAGCGGCAGCCCGTTTGGGCGGGCGATTCGCGGCACCAGCCACACTGGAAGCGGTCGATCTGGTGCTGGCGGACGGGAACGGCGCAAAGGCCCTTGAGCTGATCGTACGCGGCGAGCAGCAGTTCGCATCCGATGGTGAGATCCTAGCCGAAATCCTTTACCGAAAAGGGCGCCTCTTTCTGACCGACGGCAATGCACCCGAAGCGCAGCGTCTGTGGGGCGAGGTCATCCGGCGTTGGGAAGCCGGTCGGGCTGCCGATCGAGCTCGCGTCGGGCTCGCTCGCATCTCTTTGATGTCGGGCGATGCGTCGGGGGCGCGGATGATGTCGCAGCGGGTTGCAACGGGCCGGACGGATGAGGTCGGCGCTGAGGCGCAGGTCGTCGTAGGCGAAACATGGGTTGCCGTCGGCGATTGGAAGCAGGCGGCGACGGCCTTCCTTCGGGTGCGGTACGTCTTTTCGGCATATGCCGACTGGGTCGACCGGGCGTTGCTCGAAGCCGGCCGGGCGTATGAGCAGGGGGGCGACAAAGCCAGGGCGCGTGAGACGTATCGAGACCTCTTGCAGCGACAGCCTGAGGCCGCCATCAGGAAGGAAGCGGAGCAACGTTTGGGGGCCCTGCGTTGATGCGTCGCGCCGCGATCACGCTCGTCGTCGCCGCGACCGTGTCTTCGGCGCAGGAACGCCCGACACCGCCGGACCGGCGCGCGTTGGTGCCGCCTCGCGACTCCATCGTCAAGGTGCTGCCGACGATCGACCTTCCGGAGTATGTCATCACCGGCTTGTCGTCGATCGACCTCCCGCACTTCGAGAAGCGGTTCGACGACGCGGGTCCGGTTGGCGGCGTCCTCGTGGGCCCCGCTCCGGCCTTTCGCGATCCCGCGACCGGTCCTGCACCGGGCTCCGGACTGAAGGGCGGCCCATCCATTGCTTCGGCGGCGGGGATCCAAGCGCACGTGCGAGCGGGCATGGGTTCGTATCGCATGCCCCAGTTGGAGGCTTCGGTGCGCTCGTCGATCGATGCGATAACGTTGGGTGCGCAGGGTCATTACCGTCGCTCGTCCGGATTCGCCCCGGAGACCGGTTGGTCCGAAGGAGGCGCGGGTGCCTCGGCAACGCTCCCGATCAACCTCGTCTCGTCTGGCGTTAGCAACTCATCGCTGAGCGGCGATCTTGGATTTGAGTCGCGGTCGTATCATTGGTATGGAACCTCCAGCCCGTCAGACCGCCGCACGCTGTCAATGGTCGACGGAGGGCTCGCGGCGCGAGGGTGGCTCAGCGGGTGGAATGGCGCGATCTCTTTGCGATTTGGCTCTGTCTCGGTCGACGACACCTCTTCGTCGGTGTCCGAAGCGACCACTCGGGTCGCCGCCGGCGTCAACGGAGAGATCGGGGGGGTTCCGTTGATCGCGTCGATGGAGGTTCGGAGTTCGAGCCGTTCCGTCTCATCTGTCGCGTCGTCGGGCCTCTCGTCGCTCAAGGTCGAGAGCCGCTGGCAGTCGTTGCCCTCGGTTTTGGTCTCGGGTGGGCTGGGCATCGCCTACCTGCAGGGCGACGGAGGTCAGAGCCGCGTTGCGGTGTTTCCGTCGGTGCGCGTGCAACTCGCGATCGACGACCGCCATCGACTGGCGGGAGCCTTCGAGCCGCGAGCCCTGGGGATTACACTGATGTCATCCCAGTCGGTGCACCGATTCCTTGATGCACGAACGCACATCCGCCAGACGGCATGGACCAATAGCGGAAGGTTCGGGCTTGAGTCTGATTGGACTTCAGAAGTGAGGACGCGGGTTGAGTTGGAGGCGGGAAAGGGACGCGATCTCGCGATGATCGCCGATACGTCGGGGCGAGGTGTCGCCCAGTGGATGTATAGCGATGCTTCGTACGCTGCTCTGCGCGCTGAGTGTGTTGCAAAGATGCGAGGGAATGACTATTTTTCCGCAACGATCATTCTTCGATCGTCTCGAAATGAGGCGAGCGGATTGAGCATTCCGTATTGGCCAAGGGGCGAAGCGCGGGTCTCGTATCTCACGGAGGTGATGCGCGGGCTGAAACTCCTCGGATCCGTGCAGGTGGTGGGCGCGCGGGAATCGCAGTGGGCGGTTCCAGCCTCGTCGCTCCCGGGCTATGCGACCGTCGACGTGTCCGGTCGCTATGCCGTGACATCATCGCTTGCCGTGTGGCTGGAGGCGACGAACCTTTCGAACGCCGTGTATCAACACTGGAAGGGCATTCAAGAACCGCCCTTCCGTCTGTCTGCCGGGATTGCCCTGGCTTGGTGATGTGCGGTGATTCTCATCCAACTCAAGGAGGCTTCCTATGCCTGACCTGAACCTGATCGATGATGAGCCGGCGGGCGAAGAGTCCCTCGTCTCCGAGTCGGCCCCCCCGGCTGCAAAAGGAGGCGGCGGTACGCTCCGGCTGGTCATCATCCTGTCCCTCACGGTCCTGATCATCGCCGGTCTGCTGTACGTGCTGAACAGCCGCGGGATCGTTCACCTGTGGGGGAAAAAGCAGCAGACGGTCGTTCAGGTTCCCGACGAACAGTATCCGCCCGACCAGTTCAACGATGAGGCGTTCGCCGAGCAACCGGTCGACACGATGGCCGCCGGCGAGGCTGCTGAGGAGATGGCGCTCCTCGAAACGACGCCCATCGAAGAAGGCGTGCCGGCGGAACCTACTCCGGCCGCCGCGGAGCCGAAGGCTGACGCCAATACCCTCAAAGAGATGAAGGGAGACTACACGATTCAGGTAGTGGCCTTCCGTGAAAAAGGCAAAGCGGACGACGTCCTCCAGAATCTCGAGATCGCCGGCTACCCGGCTTTCGTCGAAAAAGTCCCGATGAAGGGGGGCGATTGGTACACCGTCCGCATCGGCCGATACCCGACCCGCCAAGACGCCAAGGTGGCGGTCGCTTCCTTCGCCGAACAGATCCGCTCCAACTACGTGATTGATCGCGTCCGGTCGAAGTGACCGGCGGTCGACGTACCGCTTCATCGTGGGTCCCCGCGATCCGACCTTCATCGGATCGCGAGGGGACCATCGCCCCACTCCAAAGGACCTATGAGCCTGCTTGACCTCTTTTTGCGCGGCGGCGTCGTGATGTGGCCGATCCTCCTCACTTCGATCATCGGGGCTGTCGTGATCGTGGAGCGGTGGCTTGTGCTCCGACGCGCCCGAATTGACGCAGGGCAGTTCCTCCTGAAGCTCCGGTCCGTCCTCCAGAAGGGGGACATCATGGCAGCCGTCAATTTCTGCTCGAAGACCGATGCACCGCTCGCGAACATCCTCAAGCGCGGTCTGACGATGTATCCCCAAGGACATGAACGCGTGCGCGAGGCCATCGAGAACGCCGGCAAGGCCGAGGCCTTCAAGCTCGAAGAACGTCTGGGCGTACTTGCGAACGTTGCGGGCATCGCGCCGCTGCTGGGTTTCCTCGGGACCGTCACCGGAATGATCGGAGCGTTCCAGACGATCCAGTCCCTTGGTGGAACGGCGTCGCCGGCCGACCTCGCCGGAGGGATCTGGGAGGCCCTCCTGACGACGGCGTTCGGTCTGTTCGTCGGTATCCCGGCCTACGGCTTCTACAACTACTTTGTGTCGAAGGTCAGCCGCTTCGTGTTCGAAATGGAGAGCGGCTCCGAAGAATTCCTCGACCTGGTCCGGTCAGGCCATCTCGAGCAGACAGCCGACAAAGGTTGATCGATGCGGTTCCGTGCTTCGGGTCCTCCGTTGTTGACGGCGTTCTCCTATGCGTCGCTGACCGATGTCGTGCTCCAATTGCTCATCTTCTTCCTTCTGTCGTCGGCGTATGTCATTCAGTCGGGCGTCAAAGTGCAACTCCCGAAGGCCGCGACAGGTGAGCGGGGCACGAAGGCCAAGATCGTCGTTTCTGTGAATGCCGACGGTGCGTTCTTCCTCAACACGAAGCCCGTTTCGCGTGTGGAACTGCGCGACGGCGTTCGCGCAATGCTTGCGGAACAGACAGACCCTGTGGTCGTCATCCAGGCCGACAAGAGCGTGAGTTTGCAGCAGGCCGTTGAAGCGATGGACATTGTCAAGTCGGCTGGTGGGTCGAGGATGCTGATCGCCACGGAGCCGATGGAGTGAATCGATGACGGCCGAACTTCGCATCGGTTGGACGGCTTCGATCGTCCTTCATGTACTCCTGCTGTTGCTCGCCTTCCTCTACGTTTTGCCGGCCGTGACGCCCCGGACGGAGTTCATCGAGCTGGAATGGGGCAACCTGCCGTCCGCTCCTGCCGTTGCCACGCCGGCCCCGGCGCCGAGCGCTCCTGCCACAACGGTGCGACGGGCTCCGGTCGTCACGAAGCGCCCCCCGACCGCCGCACCCGCCCAACGTAGTCTCCCGCTGCCCGAGCGCCATCTTCCCGACCTGACCGAAGACGCGATCGCCGTTCCTCGACGCACCGACAAAATCGATCTACCCGGCCCGGAAACGACGCCCGAGAGGACCGACCGTGCGTCGGCCGACCGCCAGGATCCCATCGGGTCGCGTGAGCTTCCCATCCCAGGCCGCACGACTGACCGTCCGGGAATGATGCCATCGGGTTCGGGAATAGGTGAGGGGGTCAGCCGGCCGGGCTCGGGAGGAGCTGGATCCGGTGTGGGATTCGACGTCCAGTGGACGGGAGGGGGATCGCGAAAGAAACTGAGCGGGGAGATACCGAAGTATCCCGAGAGAACGAATGTCGCTGCGCAGGTGCGGATCCGCGCCTGGGTGCTTCCGAACGGCTCGGTCCGGGCCGTCCAGCCGGTGCAGAAAGCGAATACCGCGCTCGAGGATGCGGCGATGAAAGAGCTGAAGCTCTGGAGGTTCGAACCGCTTCCCCCTTCGATGCCGCAAGTTGAGCAGGATTGCGTCGTGACCTTCCTCTTCCGCTTGCGTTGAGGCCAGCCGGACTCTGTGTGACCTTCTGTTGACGTGCCCTGAACGACGCTCCGGGGCACGGTCATTTTCGAACGGCTTCATCCTGGTCCACACCGAACCCCTTGAATACACCGAGGCCTCCGTCACCGGAGGCCTTGTCATTGATGCGACACGTGATAGACGATTCACGTCTTCTTCGTCGTTCCGGTGGGATATGGATACTCCAACAAGCCCGTGTGCATCGTCATCTTCCATTCTCCGTTGACGAGGGAGTAGACCTTGCAAGCCCGTCCCATCCAGTGCTGCTCTCGGCCCGACCGGTCCCGCAACAAAGTATCAACATCGACGACGACGAACCCTCCGTCGGCTTCCGGCGTCACGACGATCTTGACGATCGAGCGACGGTTGTGGACGAGCTCATGAGTGTCGAACCAGTCCTGCCAGTTCTTGCGCCAGCGCTCCCGATGGAACCGCCCAGCCCAGAAGACCCAGTCAACCGGGTCGTGATGGGCCGATGTTGGCGGCCACGGCCAAACCATGTCTGGATGGAAGATCGAAAGGAGCAGCTCGACGTTCTTCGAATCCCACGCCCGGCTTTCGCGGTCGACGATCTCCTGAAGTGCGCGTTCGGCGTCGTTCGGCATTGTTGGGGCCTCCATCGTCTGATCAGCCGGAAACCACATCCCCGTCGGACGGTTCGGACGAACCCTTCCTGAGATACCAGATGTAGAAGAAGATCTCCCCGAAGGTGAGCAGGACGAGTGACGCAGTGTCCGACGTCATCTCACGGTAGAGGAACCGTTTGGTCGGGGTGTCGGCCCAGTCGTCGATCAGCAGTCCAATGCCCTGTTCGGGCCACAGAAGACGAATGATGAACGTCGAGAGCGTCCAGCCGATCGCAAAGAGCAGAACGACCATCGAGACGCCAAGCGCGATGCCCGGGGCGCCGTCCTTGCGTCCCCGATAGCCAAGTACGGCGGCGAAGATGGCGTGGAGAAGAAAGATGACGAATGCGATCACGTTGTTACGGCTCAGTAGGCGTCTTTGCCGAACAGCACGGCCCGGATGGTCTTGGCGATGATCTTCAGGTCGAACACGAGGGACCAGTTCTCTACGTAGTAGATGTCGAAGCGTGTGCGCTCTTCGATGGGGGCATTACCGCGCAGGCCGTTGACCTGAGCCCAGCCGGTCATGCCCGTTCTGACACGGTGACGTTCGAGGTACTTCGGGACCTCACGCCGGAACTGTTCCACGAAATGGGGCCGTTCCGGTCTCGGACCGACGAGGCTCATATCTCCCCGAATGACGTTGATGAGCTGCGGCAGTTCGTCGAGGCTAAACCGGCGAAGGAACCGGCCGATCGGCGTCGTGCGGGGATCGTTCTTGCTCGCCCAGACGGGCCCCGTCGACTTCTCGGCATCGGCGTGCATGGAGCGGAACTTGATGACCGCGAACGGCTTGCCGTCGAGCCCGATGCGTTCCTGACGGTAGAAGACCGGTCCTTTTGACGTCAGCTTCACCAGAGCCGCGAGCAACAGAAAGGCCGGGCTGATGATGACCAGAATGAGCGTGGCGGCGACGAGGTCGAAGGTACGCTTCACGAAGGCGTCGAACGGCGTGAGTGCCACTCCCTTGATCCGCAGAAATGGAACGCCGTCGATCTCGCGCACGCGCACCCCGGTGGTGAGCAATTCGACCAGATCGGGCACCATCATCAACTCGACGTTGAGGCCGTCGCAGCTTCGCACGAGGCGATTCACGGTGGCATGATCGGTCTCTCCGAACGCCAGCAGTACGATGTCGACGTGGCGCTCTTCGATGATGCGAGGCAGATCGTCGATCGACCCGAGCCGCGGCACCTCCGGATCGGCCGACGATCCTTCGGCGGCGACGAGGCCCACGACATCGTACCCAAGCCCGCGGTTGGCGCGCAGCGAAGCGACCAATCGCGATGCGACGTGACCCGAACCAGCCACCACAACGCGTTGCAGGTCGCGACCCCGCCGATACCACCATTGTTCAAACCGTAGCATCGTCCAACGGCCGATCGAGACCGTGACGACGGAGGAGACCCCCAGCAAGAGGAAGACGAGACGGGAATACGAGAAAGTGCGGTAGAAGAAGGCGGCGGCCATGACGACGAGCATCCCGACAAGGATCAGTCGGACCAGCGCGAAGAACTCGTCGGAGAAGTAAAGATTACGCCTCGTGCCATACATGCCCCGGCGCGCAAAAAGCCAGAGCCAGATGGGTATCACGAACAACGACCCGAGGACGTAGGCCTCGACCGGGGGAAAGCCCTTGGTGACGGGGAAGAGGGCTGTGAGTGGCGATGCGAACCGAATCCCGTACGACAGGAGGAATGCCGCTTCGATCGCGATCGCATCTACAACCGCGGTCGCGATCGGCAGAACGATATCTTTGCGGCGTTGGGGCATCGAAGGGTACCGATCGCTTCTTTCGAGGGGCAGGCAGGGGGAGGGCAACGATCGGGTCGGTCTAGCCGAACATCTCCTGCTCGACCTGCTGGAAGATGATGTGGCCGATGGTGATGTGCCCTTCCTGGATCCGTTGTGTGTCATCCGAAGGGACGATGATCGCCAGGTCCACCAGATCTTTCGCTGGTCCTCCGTCCTTGCCGAGAAAGCCGATGGTGACGAGGCCCTGATCCTTGGCGGCGCGGAAGGCGTTGTTGACGCTTTCTGACCTTCCGCTCGTGCTGATTCCGATGAGCACGTCGCCGGCCTGACCGAGCGCTTGGACGGAACGGGCGAAGACCGCGTCGTAGCCCAGGTCGTTGGCGCCGGCCGTGAGGTTGGAGGTGTCCGTCGTCAAAGCGATGGCGGGAAGGGCCGGTCGCTTGATGGCCGGGCTGAGCCGGATGACGAACTCCGTGGCGAGGTGCTGGGCGTCGGCTGCGCTGCCGCCGTTGCCGCAGAGGAGCACCTTCTTCTTGGCGTTCAGCGCTCGCATCACCAGGTCGATGGCTTTGGAGATGTCTCCAGCCAGCTGGTCGGCAATGCGCTGTTTGGTCGCCGCGCTTTCACGAAGCGAGTCCTTGATGAATTTCTCACGGTACAATAAGGTCATCGGGAGATGAGCCATAGAGGGGTCCGTCCATGATGGTCGTGACGCGCGCTGTTGCCGCTGCAGTCGCGCGCTCCGATCATCGCTTGACTGTTGCGGCTCCGTTGTGCACGGCGTCGGCGAATTCCTTGAGGATCGAGTGGTGTCCCCGTTCCTCGATGATCGTGCCCGTGACAACAAACGAGGCACCTGCCTGCACCTTCCGATGGGCCTCCTCCGGCGTCCGAATGCCTCCTCCCACGATGATCGGCAGCGTCGAGTAGTGGCGAACGGACCGGATGATGGCATCCGACACCGGATGGTCGGCCCCACTGCCGGAATCGAAATAGAGCAACTTCATGCCCATGTACTCGGCTGCCAAGGCATGAGCCACGGCAATGTCGGGTTTATTGCGGGGTAGGGGTCGCGTTCCGCTCATGAACTCGGCCGAGGTCGTCGCGCCCCCCTCGACGATCATGTAGGCCGTCGAGATGGGCTCAAGCTTCATCGCTTTCAACATCGGCGCCGCGATGACGTGACTGCCGATGAGATACTCGGGATTGCGTCCGCTGACGAGGACGAGATAGAGGATCGCGTCGGCGACGGATGAGATCTGGAACAGACTTCCCGGAAAGATGATCGTGGGAAGCGGCGTCGAGTTCTTGACGATGCGGAGGACCGCGTCGAACTGATCTCGGACCATCAAACTGCCGCCGACGAGAATGCCGTCGGCCCCGGCTTCGGTCGCGTTCTCGATGAGCCGCGGGAGCTGCTTCGGGTCGACCTTGTCGGGATCGACGAGCACAAGATAGCCGGCTCCCTTCCGGGCATGGATCTCGAGGAGTCGTTCGTACACGGTCATGATCGGGCTCTCAGAGCATGGAACGGACAATGTCAGGGATCTTGCTGACGGCCTCGGTGATCTTCGCCACATCCTTGCCGCCGGCCGTCGCCAGATGAGGTCGACCGCCGCCACCGCCGCCCACCAACCTGGCCGCCGCGCCGACGATGGCTCCGGCCTTCAGGCCTTTGCCGGAGATCAGGTCATCGGTCACGACGCAAACGAGCTGAACTTTGCCATCGACTATGGCGGCAAGCACGCCGACGCCGCTGCCGAGTTTCTCACGAAGGGTGTCGCCCGCCGATTTCAGCTCGTCGGCGGAAGCGGCGGAGAACTCAGACGCCACAACGCTGATGCCGCCGACGTTGATGGCCTTTGTGATGAGGTCGGCGACCGACCCGCTGGCGTCCCGACGGCGGCGCTTCTCCAGATACTTCTCGACCTGTTTGCGCGCATCGACGACACGCAACATGATGCCTTCGACCGCCGCCGCCAAGGTTGCATGCTGTTCAAACTGCTCTCCCAAGGCCTCGAAGGTCCGGGGAACGGTCTTGAGCGACCGACGGACCTGCTCGAGTCGGTCAGACATCCCACCCAGATCGCCCGTCCCGACGGGGGCCGCGATCCCCGAGACCGCTTCGACCTCCCTCAGAAGCCGCGACAGCTCGTCGACCGCAGCGGCGGCAGTCTCGACGCGCTGGGCCAGTTCCTGGTCGCGCAACCGCAGGAGAGCCAACGCTCCGTCGCCGGTAACGGCGTCGATTCTGCGGATGCCGCTGGCTACGCTTCCCTCCGATCGGAACCGGAAATGTCCGATCTCGCGCGTGTTGGCCACGTGTGTGCCTCCGCAGAGCTCGACCGAGTAGGAAGGGTCGATCTCCACCACGCGCACCCGCTCGCCGTACTTCTCGCCGAAGAACATCTTCACGTTCGGCCACCGTCGTTTCGCCTCGTCGATCGTGACCCATTCGGACGGCTCGTCCAGCGTGTGGACCGGGATCGCCTGTCCGATCTTCTCGTTGACCAGAGATTCGATCGCTTTCAGATCGTCCGGTGAGACACGCTCGAAATGATTGAAATCGAAGCGGAGGTGGCTGTCGGCGACGAGCGAGCCCTGCTGGTGCAGATGCTCCCCCAGCACACGCCGAAGCGCCTCATGGACCAGGTGTGTGGCGGAGTGGTTGCGCGCGATCGCGGCACGGCGTTCGGCGTCGACGCGGGCCCGAACGGTCGCGCCGACTAGGTCGGAAGCGGAGCCTTCATAGCGGTGACCGAACACCTTACCGTCCTTCTGCGTCTCGAGGACCCTGATCGTGCGACCGACTGCCTCGATCACGCCGCTGTCTCCCACCTGCCCGCCCGACTCTCCATAGAACGGGGTCTGATCGAGCAGGATGAACTGCTCGTCGGCGCGAACGATGCGCGCTTCGGATTCCAATGTTCGGTAGCCGAGGAATCGGGTCTCGGCGCCCAACGCGGGGTCGGCGGTGAACTTGGCGCCTGCCGCGTGACCCGCTCCCTTATGCGCGTCTCGCGAACGCTCCTTCTGGCGTTCGAGGCTCGCCCTGAAACCATCCTCGTCGACAGTCAGTCCCCGCTCGGCCGCCATCAGTTGTGTGAGGTCGATCGGGAACCCGAAGGTGTCGTACAGCTTGAAGGCGTCGTCTCCGCTGATGCGCGTACCGCCCCCCGACCGCAAGCGCGACGCGATCTGCTCGAACACCTCCAGCCCGCGGTCCAGCGTGGCATTGAAACTCTCTTCCTCGCCATGGATGACCCGCTCGACGTGCGTGCTCTTCTGCACGATCTCCGAGAACACTCCGCCCATCGTTGCGGTCAGCGTCGGTACGAGCCGATGGAGGAATGGCTCGCGGAGTCCCAAAGTGCGACCGAACCGGGCGGCGCGCCGCAGGATGCGGCGAAGAACGTACCCGCGTCCCTCGTTTGACGGGATCGCTCCGTCGGCGATCGCGAATGTCAACGTTCGAACATGGTCGGCGATCACACGCATCGCCACGTCACGCTCTGCCTGTTCGGCGGAGACGGAGCCGTCCATCCGCCCGTCGTAAGGCTTGCCGCTCATCGTCGAGGCCGCTTGGATGAGGGGCATGAAGACGTCCGTGTCGTAGTTCGACGATTTCCCCTGAAGGACGGCGCAGATGCGCTCGAAGCCCATGCCGGTGTCAACATGCTTGGCGGGGAGGGGATGGAGAACGCCGGCGGCATCGCGATTGTACTGAATAAAGACAAGGTTCCAGATCTCCATCAGTTCGGGGAGGCCGGCGTTCACCATCGATGCCGTTGCGGTGCCGTTCGGCGTCCGGTCGATGTGGATCTCCGAGCACGGACCGCATGGACCCGTTTCGCCCATCTCCCAGAAGTTGTCCTTCTCGCCGAACCGGAGAACGTGGCTCGGGTCGATGTCGGTCACGCTCTTCCACAACGTCTCAGCTTCATCGTCGTCGCGATAGACGGTCGCCCAGAGCCGGTTTTTTGGAAGACCCCAGACGTTCGTCAACAGGTCCCATGCCCAGCCGATCGCTTCCTTTTTGTAGTAGTCGCCAAATGACCAATTGCCGAGCATCTCGAAAAAAGTGTGGTGGTACGTGTCCCGGCCCACCTCTTCGAGGTCGTTGTGCTTTCCGCTGACGCGAATGCATTTCTGCGTGTCCGCGGCGCGTGAATATGGCCGCGTACCCGTTCCAAGGAAGACATCCTTGAACTGGTTCATACCCGCGTTCGTGAACAGCAGCGTCGGGTCGTCGCCCGGGATCACCGGCGCACTCGGCACGATGGCGTGCTGATGCTTCGCGAAGTAATCAAGAAACGATTGTCGAATCTGCGTCGATGTCATTCTGGAAAGCCGTGGAAGATTCAAACGACTGTCATCTGTCCTCTAACCTGCAACCTGCAACTTCAAACCTCTAACGTCTATCCTCCCTCATTCTCCTCACACCTCGATCTGTGTGTGCAACGCGATCTCCTCAAGCACCCCCGACACCTTCAGACAATCGGGCATCGGCCCTTCGTACACCGCCGCCTTGCCGGTGTGGTGGACCTCCCACGTCAGCGCCTCGGCCTGTGGCTGGCTGCATCCGGTGGCCTTCATGATCTGAGCGATGACCTCGTCGAATGTATGGATCTCGTCGTTGAACAAGATCACCCTTGCCGGCGGCTGGACCTTGGTCTCGTCGGCGACGGCTTGGTCGGACTGAACTTCGGGGTGCAAGTCACTCATTTCACTGAACTTACGAAAAACGGGGTCAAAATGCGAAGGCATCCCGCCTGACGGCCGGGATGCCTTCGATGCTGAAAACGCCAAGCACTTCACATATTAGCGATGATCGCATCGCCAAATTCGGAGCATTTCACCTCTTTCGCCCCCTCCATGAGCCGGGCGAAATCGTAGGTGACCACCTTCTTGGCGATGGCATTCTCGAGGCCTTTGACGATCAGGTCGGCCGCCTCGGTCCAGCCCATGTATCGGAGCATCATTTCGCCCGACAGAATGACCGACCCGGGATTCACCTTGTCCTGGTTGGCGTACTTCGGGGCCGTACCGTGCGTGGCCTCGAAGACGGCGAAGCCGTTCTCATAATTGATGTTACCGCCGGGAGCGATGCCGATCCCGCCGACCTGCGCAGCCAAGGCGTCGGAAATGTAGTCGCCGTTGAGGTTGAGCGTCGCGATGACGTCGTACTCGGAGGGGCGGGTAAGGATCTGTTGGAGGAAGGCGTCGGCAATCACGTCCTTGACAATGATGCCGTCGGGGAGTTTCACCCATGGACCTCCGTCCACGGGCGTCCCGCCGAACTCCTTCTGCGCCAGTTCATAGCCCCAATCGCGGAATCCACCCTCCGTGAATTTCATGATGTTGCCTTTGTGAACGAGCGTCACCGATTTTCGCTTGTTCTGTCGGGCGTATTGGATCGCCGCCCGGACGAGGCGCGAGGTCCCTTCGACGGACACCGGCTTCACGCCGATGCTGGCCGTCTTCGGGAAGCGGATCTTCTTGACGCCCATTTCTTCCTGCAGCCATCGGACGGCCTTTTCGGCTTCGGGAGTGCCGGCCTTCCATTCAATGCCCGCGTAAATATCCTCCGTGTTCTCACGAAAGATGATCATGTCGACCAGTTCGGGGTGCTTAACGGGGGAGGGGACGCCGTGGAAGTAACGGACCGGACGGAGGCAGGTGTAAAGGTCGAGCATCTGTCGCAGGGCCACATTGATCGAGCGGATGCCGCCGCCGACGGGTGTCGTGAGTGGTCCCTTGATGGCGACGACGTGCTCCTTGATGGCTTCCAAAGTATCGTCGTGCAACCACGTGTTGGGACCGTAGACCTCGTTGGCCTTCTCACCCGCATAGACCTCGAACCAAACGATGCTCTTGTTACCGCCGTATGCCTTCTTTACGGCCGCATCGAACACCCGCACCGATGCACGCCAAATGTCGGGTCCCGTACCGTCCCCTTCGATAAATGGAATGATCGGGTGGTCGGGCACCTGAAGGGTTCCATGCACCATGGTGATCTTCTGACCGTTGGCCGGAGTCTTCAGCTTAGCGTAGTTCGGCATGGGGGTGATCCTCCTGGGGTTGTAGCCGTCGTGGGGAGGCGCTCGCGGAACGTTCAAGTGCTACAAGGTCGCGACCTTTCGCGATGGCGATCAACAAAAAATCTATCGAATTCTCGCTGGAAATGCAAAGTTGCGACTGTCGTTGGTTGCACATCCTTCTTTCAATGGATATATTGCAATACTTTTGTACTTCCTCTACGACGGCCGAACACTATTCAATCAGGGATCGCGACATGAAACGGAACACGATCTTCATCCTTACGCTGGTTCTTGTGAGTTCGCTGGCCTTCCAAGGATTCCAGTGCGGCTCGCCGGAATTCACCGGCGCGAAAGTGTACATCAACCAGAAGAACTACAAGGAGGCGATGCGCCTCCTCGAGATCGAGACGCAGAAGAACCCGGCGAATGAGGAGGCGTGGTTCCTTCTTGGGCAGTTGCGCTCTGAATCGGGCGACCTCGTCGGTATGAACGTTGCGTTCAACGAAGCGCTCAAGCTTGGCCCCAAGCACCAGCGTGAGGTACAGGCCATCCGTTACAACAAGTGGGCCAACCATGTCAATCCGGGGATCAATGCGCTCCAACGTGCCTCGTCGGACTCGATGATGTTCTACGACACGGCCATCGAGGAATTCGTCAAGGCATCTCAGGCCTGGCCCGACACGATGCTCACCTACCGGTATCTCGGATATGCCTATCAGGGCAAGGGTGACGGCGAGAACGCGCTCGAAGCTTTCGCAACCGCGTGGAAGCGGGGGAAGGACACCGAATCGCGGAAGCAGGCGGGGCGGATCTACCTCCAGCGCGGCAAGAGTCTGAAGGACCAGTTCCAGACGGAGAACGCGGACAAGATCCGCGCCCTCGACAACTTGAACAAGGTCACGAAGGGGGCGCTCAAGTCCGACGTGATGAACATGCTCGGAGCGCCCGACAACGTCAAGCGGACGCGTAACAGCCGCAAGGAGGAATGGACCTACGCGCGTTATGCCAATCTCGTCGTGTTCGTGGACGGAGACCGGGTGACCTCGAAGGAGCAGAGGAGCCCGTACAATCCGAATATCGACTCGTCAAAGCATGCCGCCGCGCAGGCGGAGTTTGCCTCCGCCGTCGGCATGTTTGAAGAGGTGAAGGCCGTCGACCCGCGCGACAACTCCAACCTGAACTTGTTGCTCCAGGCCTACGTCGAGGCCGACCGGATCCGTGAGGCGATCGTCGGCTTTCGTCAGGCCGTCGAAAACGAGCCCCAGAACAAGCTGAACCACTTCATCCTCGGCGTCCTGCACCGGACCGTAGCCGACTACCCCCAGGCGATCGCTGAGTTTGAGGCGGCATTGTCCATTGACCCCGCCTACGCCGATGCTTTGTTCGAGATCGGGGCGACATACTATAACTGGGGCGTCGATATGATCCGCGCTGCCCAGGAAAAGGGGACCGAGTCCGATGAGTACAAGGCGAAGTTTGAGGCCGCCCTTCCGCATCTGGAGAAGGTGACGGAGATGAAGAAGGACGACCCGACCGTATGGGATACGTTGGCCACGATCTACGCGCGGCTCGGACAGTCGGACAAGGCCCTCAAAGCGCTCGACAACGCTGACAAGATCCGGAAAGGCAACTGACCCATGGCCGACCAGCCGCAGCAGCCCCAGCAGATCAACATCGAGCTGGGAGAGAAGGAAGCGGAGGGGATCTATTCCAACCTGGCGATCATCACTCATTCGCCGGCGGAATTCGTCATCGATTTCACGCGTGTCCTTCCCGGCGTTCCGAAAGCCAAGGTCCATGCGCGCATCGTCATGACGCCGCAGCACGCCCGCATGTTCCTGGGGGCCCTCCAGGACAACCTCCAGAAATATGAGTCGAAGTTCGGCGAGATCAAGATCGCCGGGGAGTTGGGGGAACATCACCCGATGTTCCCTCCTCCCAAGGAACCCCGATTCCACTGAGAACGCCACGGCGCCTTCGGGCGCCGTTCGCGTTGCTGGCGAATGTCCGAACTGGATGTTACACTTCTGTGAAGTGTGTCCCCGCTCACCCAGTCCGTAGCTCCCGTTTGGTATCTAGTCGTCATCACTCATTCGAGGCCATGATGCGAACGACCCACGCTGTACGGCGATGGAGCGCTGTCGTGCCCGCGTTCCTTGCAGCCGCGCTCGCCCTGCAATGCATCGAACCGCCCCTCAGTCCAATCGCTCCGACCTGGCAAACGCAACTGAGCATTCCGCTGGCAGAGATCCAGCCGACGCTCGGTGAGGCGCTCTCCGATGCGCAGAACGTCCGCACCGACGCCAGCGGAGGATTCACCTTCGAAGACACGCAGTTCGGTCAGGCCGTCGGACTCGATACGCTGAAGGTCTCGCCGCAGCCGGCGGCCGAACAGGTATCGCTCGGACGCATCGAGATCGACGGATTCCCACCGCTCAGTGCGGGATTCACCGCGACCGACCTCGGTCTCACGGCAGGAGAATGGCCTCCCATTCCGTTCCCTTCGACGCCGGGCAGCCTTCCGTCGCTTGCCGTCGGTGATACCAACCTCTTTGCCTTCGCGGCCATCGACACCGGCTCGCTGACCTTGACGATCACCAACACCCTCCCGCTGGCTGTGACGTTCGCCGGTCCGATCAGGCTGAAGAACAACGTGCCCGGTATCGACACGAACGAAGTGGCGTCATTTCCGTTCGGGACGGTCGATTCGCTGAGCTCGAAGACCGTTACCTCGTCGTTGGCAGGACGGCTCGTGTGGGGGTTGCTCCGCACCGATGCCGTGAATGTGACCGTTGAGGGGCGGCCGGGTCCGTTCACGATTTCCGGCAGCGCCGGACTTCAGTTTGCATTCACTTCCACGAATCTGCGCGTCGACAGCGCACGCGCCGTCGTGCCGCCTCAGCAGGTGGTCTCGATCAGCGACTCCGTCATCGTGGTCGACGACACGGTGTCCGTCACCGATGCGCGCTTCCGTCGTGGGACCTTCTCGGCGCGCATCGTCAACAACCTTGACGTTCAGGTCGGTGTGCGACTGAAGTTCGGCAACTTCAAGAGCTTGGTGAGCGGCGACACGATGAGTATTCTCCGAGTCATCGCCCCCCGTACGACGACTGTTTTTCCGTTCTCGCTCGACACGCTGCGCCTCGTCAATCCGACCCCCGACTTGCTTGGCACGCGAGTAAAATTCAGCGTGGGCATCGAGACGATCACGTCGGCGGGGGCGAAATCCACGATCGCTTCGGGCGATTTCGTCCGCGCCGAGTTCACTCCTCAGAACAGCTTCGTGATCCAGAGCATCACCGGAAAGATCAAGCCGACCACCATCGCGTTCAATTCCGGCGCGAGCGGCGTCGATATTGGCGAAGCGGCAGACAAGTTCGCCGGCCAGTTCACATTCGATTCGGTGCGGATCAACGTGGGACTCAGCATGAGCGGTGGCTACAAGGTGGGATACAGCCTCCGACTGGAGGCCCGTAATCGTCGGTTCAACAAAGTGGCCAGCATCGTTCTGCCTCCTCCGACGGGCTCGAGTGACACCGCGTTCACTCCGACGCCCGGTTCGTATGTCTCGATCCCGCTCGGAGATCCTGCGACCCTCAATGGGTTCCTGTCGAACTTCTTCCCGAACTTCCCCGACACGTTCATCGTCCGCGGATCGGTGACCGTCAACCCGGGCTTCGAGGAGGCCACCGTCGCCGACACGGCCAAGCTGTATCAGCGGGTCCAGGTCTACTTCCCCCTCCGGCTGGCTCTGGCCGGAGGACGCATCGAGGACAAGATCGCTCTGGCCGAGGAGGCGAACTTCCCCACCGACTTTGCGAAGGCGATCAAGCAAACCTCGCTCGCCTTCAGCGTTGGGAACCGGATCCCGGCACAGCTGGGCTTCCAACTGAGATTGTTCCGCCGTCCGACTCCGACGACGGTCGACACGGTACTGATGATACCGACCGACGGCAGCTTCCGAACGATCGGCGCGGCATCGGTCGATGCCGCCGGCAATGCAACGGCGGAGACTCCTTCGCACTTCAGCATCGGACTGACAACCGCCGAAGTGGAGCAGTTCAACCAGGCCGACAGCATGCTCTTCCGATTCTTGTTGCAGACCTCGGGGTCCGGAACGCAGGTCGTTCGATTCCGCACGTCGGATTACATCCGCGTGCGTCTGACGGGCAACATGACCTACATCGTTAACAATCAGAACTGATCCGGAGACCGCCATGAACGTCAAGCAGATCGTTGGTTTCGGTCGGCGCTCCGGACTCCGGAGTGCTCTCATCCTCGGCCTGGTCCCGTTCGCCGCGGGCGTCGCCCAGACGGGCGACCGCACGAACGTGCGCGGCGTCGGCATGGGCCGAACGATGAACGCCGCCGCCCGCGGGGTCGACGCCCTCGGCGTCAATCCGTCGCTCCTGGCCCTCCCCGACAATCGATTCATGGAAATCGGGCTTCCCTCGGCCGGGCTTCACTTTCTATCGCAGTTCGTTTCGTACGACGTCTACAACAAATACTTCACCGGCGTCGAAACGACCTCTGGCGACCGCGTGGCGAAGGTACTGACCGACCAGGACAAGAAGGACCTGCTCAGCCTGCTGCCCGATGAAGGCGAGACCCGCTTCGCCATGGACGCTCGAGTGCTGTCGCTGAGCTTCCACCACGAGGTGATCGGCGGATTGGGATTCGGCATCACGGAACACGTCGGGATGAAGAACAACCTCGATAAGGACTTCTTCCGGCTGCCGTTTGAAGGTCTGCCGTCGGGTTCGACCTATGACCTGTCCGACACGCGGCAGGAGTTCTGGTGGTGGCGCGAGTACGCGCTTGCCTACGGAAGGGAAGTGCCGGCGTTCATTCCATTGACGAAACGCGTCTTCGTCGGCGCCGGATTCAAGATCGTCCGCGGTTACGGCGTCTTCGAGACCGTCAACTACCGGGGCATCGTGTCCAACCCGAGCTTCGACGTCAACCAGAATCGCTTCGAGGCGCTGTCGCAATTCCTCGTCCGAAGGTCGGGTGTCCAGGAGTTCAACTCTGACTCGGCCGACTTCACGCCCTTCCCCGATCCGGCGGGGAAGGGGGTCGGCTTCGACCTCGGTCTCTCGGCGGAGCTCAACTACGGCATCAGGGTTTCTGCGGCGGTCGTGAACATCGGTTCGATCGACTGGGATCAGAATCTCGTAGAAACCGTCGGAGCGGGGAGCATCACAATTTCGAATCCGCTCACGCAGCAGGGCAACGATTCGCTCCTGATCGCTCTGCGCGGTTCGAATCGTCCGGGGAAAGCCTTCTCCACGCCGCTGCCCACTCAGTTGCGCATCGGCGCAACGATGCGGTCCGACGAGGTCCCGTTCCTCAAATGGCTCCCCGGACGGCTGGCCCTGGCGATCGACTACACACAGGGATTCAACGAATCACTCGGGAATTCAACCCAGCCGCGATTCTCGCTGGGGACGGAGTATCGGATCATTCCGCTGATCCCGTTACGCACGGGCATCGCGTGGGGCGGAGGGGATTCTTTCCGGTGGGGTGCCGGGATCGGGCTGGACCTGTATTTCCTGAGCCTTGACCTGGCCACGGAAAACATCGGGGTCCTCACGTCGCTCGACAACTTCAGCATGTTCCAGTTCTCGGCGGGGCTCAAGATCAAGATCTAGCGCGCCACAGCGCGAAACAGCAAGCCGCAAACAGCAAACCGCCAAGTGTCCTGGGCCGATCGAAGCCCGGGGCGCTTGGCGGTTCTGCTTCCATGAGAAGATGAGCCACAAAGGACACAAAGAGCACAAAAGGATGTGATCACAGATCTCTGTCCTCTTTGTGATCTCCGTGGCTACATCTTCGTTCGGTGTGTCACCTAGATCTTCACCCGCAGGCGCGCGATGGGGATACCGAGAGCTTCACGGTACTTGGCCACAGTGCGGCGGGCGATGTGGATCCCCTCGCCGTTGAGGATCTTGCCGATGGCGTCGTCGTTGAGAGGATTCTTCGGGTCCTCGGCTTCGATGAGCTCGCGAATGCGCTGCTTGACGGTCGAATTCGAGACATCCTCGCCCGATTCGGAGGACAGGCCCGACGTGAAGAAGTGGCGCAACGGGAAGACGCCCCACTCGGTCTGCACATACTTGCTGTTCACGACACGGCTGATGGTCGAGATATCGACCCCCACCACTTCCGCCACGTCCTTATAGATCATCGGCTTCAACACCTCACCATCTTCGAACCACTGCCGTTGCCGCTCGACGATCGCCCGCATGACGCGGAGGAGCGTCTCGCGACGCTGATGGATCGACGCGATGAACCATTTGGCCGCCTCGAACTTCTTTCGGACAAAGTCTTTGGCGTCCTGAGGGACCTTCTTGCCTTTCGGCGCGACCAGTTGCTTGTAGGCGTTGTTGATGCGGAGCGGAGGGATGTTGCGGTCGTTGAGCAGGACGAGGAAGTCGCCGCGATCCTTGGTGACGATGAAATCAGGCGTGACGTAGTTCTCCTGCGCACTGAACTCTCCTTCGCCGGGCTTGGGGTTCAGGTGCTGAATGATCTCGATGGCCTTCTTCAGCGTCTCGGAGGTGACGTGGAGGTGCTTGAGGAGGACGTCGAACCGTTTTTGTCGGAAATCTTCGAAGTGTTCCGTGACGAGCCGGAGGGCCAACTCACGGAGGGCCGGAGGGAAGTTGCCCGCATGCAGCTGAGCGGCCAGGCATTCGGGTAGGTCGCGCGCGGCGACGCCGAGAGGTTCGAGTCTGTGGATCAGCGTGAGAACGCGCTCCGCCTTCTCGAGCGTGAGCGAAAGGTTGAACGACAGGTTCAGATCCTGAACGATCAGGCCCAGGTCCCGCCGGAGATAGCCGTCTTCGTCGACGTTCCCGAGGATCTCTTCCGCGATAAGCTCGTCGTCGTGATCGACGTCGAGCATCCGGAACTGGGTCATGATGCGTTCGGTAAGGGGGACGCTGGCCGGCAACGGGGCTTCGTAGTCATCCTCGTCGTCGCGGGGTGCTGACTCGGGGGATTTGTAGCCTGCGTTGTCGTCGTGCAGGTAATCGTCAAGCGTGTACCGATCGTCGTCCCGCTCGTCGCGCTCACCTTCGACCTGTTCCGACGACGCCTCGGGGGCCTCTTGGTCCTGGGTCAGTTCCAGGTCGTCGCCCAGCTCGAGCATCGGATTCTGCTCAAGCTCAAGCTTCACGCGTTGCTCAAGCGACAACGTCGGCAACTGCAGCAGCTTCAGGTATTGAACCTGCTGCGGTGTGAGCTTCAGACCGAGTTTCAGTTGTTGTTGGAGCGACAGCATCGCTTACCGTCGAGTCGGCCCTTCCCTCGCCGCTTCGCTCACGGCCTCCGACCATGCACGGCCGTACGCCCGTTCGAGCGCTACTCGCAAAAAGTCGGTCAATCGGATGTTCTCCCGCTCTCCGCGCAGCCGACCGCCGTGGCAGATCGGCACTTCTTCATACCGGACGCGCTCCGGGATCCCCGGATCGATACGGATCGGGTAGAGATGGCACGAGACGGGCTTCTGCCACGAAAAGCGTCCCTCCCGATAGAGCCGTTCGATCGAGCAGAAGGCGGTACCACCGTCGTCGAACACGAACACGCAGGCGGCGCCGTCGACGCACACCGTCGTCCGATCGCCGACGGGTCCTTCAAGCGGACCGCGATCATCGAGGACCTCGAGGTGCCGTGCCGATAACAGGGGCCGAACGGCCTCAGCGGCCCGGAGCATCATGCCGACTTCTTCCTCCCGAACCGGCGCGCCCAAGCCGCCGGGGACCGTGCAGCAAGCTCCACGGCAGGCCTGTAGGTCGCAGGCGAACAACGTCGTGAGGACCCTCGGATCGAGTGAGACACCGCCAATTTCCACGTACGCCATGATCAAAGTATACTGAAAAATGCACGTGAAACAAACGGCGTGCCAGAGCTCTCTTCGAGTGCTCTGAACAGCTGATCGTGTGTCTGCCCCTCTCCAGTCTCGATCGTCCACCAACCTTTCACGCCCCAGGTTAGTCCTAGGTTTATCGTGCATCGTGGAGGATGGTCTATGGCTCGCGGTTGGTGGAGATCGCTGATCGTTGGAATCGCATGCCTGCAGGTTGGTGCGCTGGCCCAGGAACGTCCGGTCGTACGGGCTGTCAGGTCGGAAGCGCCAATGTCGATCGACGGTATCCTCGAGGAGGCCGTTTGGCGCGGAGAGGGATTCTCGGCGTTCCGCCAGCGAGAGCCCGATCAGGGATCGGCTCCGACGGAGCGAACGGAGGTCTGGGTAGCGTATGATGAGGCGGCGCTGTACATCGCAGCCCGGTTGCACGATTCGAAACCGGACTCTATCCACCGGCGACTCGGACGCCGCGACGAATTCATCGACACCGATCTCTTCACGGTGTACGTCGATGGATATCGAGACCGTCAAAGCGGCAACTACTTCATGGTGAGTGCCGCCGGCGTTCAACACGACGGCGTGCTGTACAATGACGACTGGGACGATACCAGCTGGGACGGAGTGTGGGAATCGGGGACGTCGAATGACGGTGGCGGCTGGACGGCGGAGATCCGCATCCCGTATTCGCAGCTGCGATTTCACGACGGCGCCGACCAGGTCTGGGGCGTCAACTTCCGGCGATCGCTCGCCCGACGGAATGAGGACGACTATCTCGCTTACACGCCGAGGAACGAAAGCGGCTTCGTGTCGCGGTTCGGCGATCTGATCGGTCTGGCCGGCATTACGCCTCCGGCAAGACTCTCGTTCCTTCCGTACATGACGACGAAGGCTGAATTGACTCCAGCGGTCAACGGAAATCCGTTCAACGACGGTTCGCGCGTACTGCCAGGCGTCGGTCTGGATCTGCAGGCTGGTTTCGGAAGCAATCTCACACTCAACACGACGATCAATCCCGATTTCGGACAGGTCGAGGTGGATCCGGCCGTGATCAATTTGAGCGACGTCGAGACCTACTTTCAGGAGAAGCGCCCGTTCTTCGTTGAAGGCGCCAACACCTTCGACTTCGGCTACGGAGGTTCGAACAACTATTGGGGGTTCAATTGGGGGAACCCGACGATCTTCTACAGCCGTCGCATCGGCCGGACGCCGCAAGGCTCCCTTCCGTCGTACGACTTCGCCGACGCCCCCCAGGGAACCCACATCCTCGGCGCGGCGAAGCTGACGGGTCGGCTGGATGACCAGACGACCTTTGGACTGATCCAGGCGATCACCAACCGCGAGTTCACACGCGTCCAGATCGCCGGCGTTCGGAGTCGCGTCGAAGTGGAACCCATGACATACTATGGGATTGTGCGGACGCAGCGAACGATCGACGACCGGCGGTATGGCGTCGGCGTGATCGGAACGGCGACCAGGCGGTTTTTCGACGATCCCGCACTGATCGATCAGATTAACCGGGAGGCATTTGTGGGAGGCGTCGACGGATGGGCCTTCCTCGACGGTGATCGGACCTACGTCGTGACGGGAATGGTGACCGGTTCGCTGGTGCGGGGTTCGGGCAACCGTCTGCTCGCGCTCCAGCGGAGCCCGTCGCACTACTTCCAGCGTCCGGACTTGGCGCACATTCAGCTCGACTCCACGGCCACATCGATGACCGGATCGGCGGGGCGTTTCACGATCAACAAACAGAAGGGCGCGGTCGAGTTGAACGCGGCATTCGGATTCATCAGCCCCGGCTACGAGATCAACGACCTGGGCTATCAATTCCGAACGGACTACATGAATGCCCACGTCGTGACAGGATATCGGTGGATGGAGCCGACCTCGTGGTATCGTTCATTGCAGCTGCGCGTGTCGCACTTTCGATCTTGGGATTTTGGAGGCAACCTGACCTGGGCCGGATATTGGACCAATGTTCGGACGATCTACCCGAACTACTGGGGGAGCTATTTCGGTGCAGTCTACAATCCGTCGACCTTCAATCAGCGACGCACGCGAGGAGGACCGTTGACGGTCAATCCTCCGGGGGTGGAGACGTTCTGCGGGATCTGGACCGACTCACGACAATCCGTCGTCGGCGAGCTGAATGCGTTCCGATACTTTGGCGGAGGGCAGGACAGCTGGAGCATCGATCCTTTCGTCGAGATCAAGCCGAGCTCCGGCCTGACGTTGCGCGTGGGTCCATCATACGGAGAGTCTCGGTCACAAGCGCAGTGGGTGGGATCCTACGAAGATCCGACGGCGGCGCTCACGTACGGGCGACAATATGCGGTGGCGGACTTCCATCAACGGACACTGTCGGCGAACCTGCGGGTCAACTGGATCGCGTCGCCGGTGCTCAGCTTGCAGGTGTTCGTGCAACCGTTGATCTCGTCGGGAGCATACACCAACTTCAAACGGTTGGCGCGAGCACGGTCGTTCGAGTTCGAGTCGTATGGGAGCGGTTCTTCGCTGATCGAGCGCCGCATTGCCGGCGACGGCGCGATCTCGTACGACGTGGATGCCGACGGGCCCGGTCCGGCGCCCCTGTACAGCTTCGCAAACCCGGACTTCAATTTCAGGTCCATCCGCGGGAACGCCGTGGTGCGGTGGGAATTCAGACCCGGGTCGACGGTTTATCTCGTCTGGACGCAGAGTCGCAGCGACGTCGAATCGATCGGAGAATTCCAGTTCCGCCGTTCACTCGACCGGCTGATCACGGCGAAGCCGGACAACATCTTCCTCCTCAAGTTCACGTACTGGTGGAGCGTCTAATGGGCGCGGCAGCAGGCGTGTAACAATCAGTCGGCGAGCAGCGACTCTCGTCATTCCGAACGGTGCCCCCTTGTTGTCTGAAATCGTTTCGGAAGTGACCGATCCGGAATCTCGCTTGGAGGGAACGACGTCTGCCAAGAGATGAGATTTCGAATCCGGCTTTCGAGGGAAGTTCTTGGGCACAGCGCCGGCCTGCCTGACGTCTTATCGACGGCAGGGCAGGCAGGTTCGGAATGACGCAAAGGGTTGGCTTGTCATCGCTCTCACATCCGTACAAACCATTTCCCCGGCAACTGACGCACCAAGCCCTTGAACTCCAATCCGAGCAGCGCGACTAGTGCGTCGGCGGGTCCTAACGAGGATCGTTCCGCCAGTTCGTCAATGTGCACGGGCTCGACGGTCACCAGGTCGTAGATCGTCCGCTCGAACAGCGTCAGGTCAGGGATCGGCATGACCGACACTTGAGCTGATGAGACTGGAGAGATCTGGAGTTCGGCAAAGACGTCCTTCAATTCCGTGACGAGCTTGGCGCGGCCGTCCCGAATGAGAGCATGAGGACCGGCGCTGCGTGGGTCATGGATCGGTCCCGGCACCGCAAACACTTCCCGCCCTTGGTCGAGCGCCGAGGAGGCCGTGATCATCGCTCCGCCGTCGAGCGCCGACTCGATCACGATGGTCCCGAGCGTCATGCCGCTGACGATGCGGTTGCGACGGGGGAAATTGGTCGGATCGGGCTTCGTGCCGAACGGAAACTCCGAGATGACCGCGCCGCTTTCAGAGATCTGTCGCATGAGCCTGGCATTTTCGGCAGGATACGGCACATCGATCCCCGAGCCGAGTACGGCGAGCGTCCGGCCGCCCGATCCCAATGCCGCGGAATGGGCGATCGTATCAATGCCGCGCGCCAAGCCGCTCACGACGACGATCGACCGATCGACCACACCCCTCGTCATCTCCTCAGCCACCCTCCGACCGTAAGGGCTCGGATGCCGCGTGCCGACGATCGCGAGGCTGCATCGGTCCCGTTCGTTGAGTTGCCCCAAGACGAACAATAGCACCGGCGGATCGTAGATGGAGGCGAGCGCGGCGGGATAGCGCTCATCGCCGAACCCGATGATCTCCGCTCCCAGCGCCTTGGACCTTCTGAGCTGTGATTCCGCGTAGGACCCTGTTGCCCGGGCGATCAGCATCGCCGTAGCGCGATCGATGCCCCGAACACGGATCAATGCCCTCGGAGGGGCTGATAGAACATGGGAAGGATCGTGGAATTGTTCGAGCAGCGCGCGGATCCGGATCGGACCCAGCCGCGGGATCGAGACCAGCGTCAACAGGTCCCGTACGTCGTACGGTCCCATGACATCCCCCTCAGGATGATGGTGAGCATCCAAGCGGACCTTCGTCCGCCCCGTCCTCAGCGAAGGATCTGCTCGGTGTAGCGACGAACAAGCTGGTCAGCCTGCTCGCGATCCGGCGCTTCGGCGATGATACGAATGATCGGCTCGGTGTTCGAGAGCCGCAGATGGATCCAGGAATCCGGCAGATCGATCTTCAATCCGTCGTCGGTGTTGATGCGTCCCGACGGACCGACCTCTGCAGCGATCCGGGTCAACCGTTGCCGCGCGTCGAGGCTGCCCACGTCGACCTTCCCCTTGGAGATCGCGTACTGCGGCAGTGAGGCCCTCCAGCTTGACGTCGGCCCGTCATGCTCTGCGAGCGCCTGCAAAACCAGGCCGACGCCCACGAGCGCGTCGCGTCCGGCGTGAACGGCGGGATAGATGACGCCGCCGCTCCCCTCGCCTCCGATGACCGAACCGCTCTCCAGCATTCGTTTTGCCACGTTGATCTCGCCGACCGGCGTTCGAAGGCAGGAGGCCCCGTAGCGCTTCGCAACATCCTCGACGGCGCGCGTGGTCGAGAGATTGACGACGACGGTGTGGCCTGACGCGCCGCGTTCCTGCTCCCTTCGGAGGACGAGGTCGACGGCTGTCGTCACCGTATATTCCTCCCCGATCGGTTCGCCACGCTCGTCGATCACCACCAGACGGTCCGCATCGGGATCGATCGCCAGGCCGACGTCGGCCTTCTCGGCTTTGACGCGCGACGACAGGTCGCTGAGATTCTCAGGGATCGGCTCGGGTGTGTGTGCGAACACGCCGCTGACGTCGCAGTACAGCTCGATGACATCGCAACCCAGGTCGCGCAGCAATTCCGGCACGACCGTTCCGCCGGAGGCATTGACGCAGTCCACGACCACGCGCAACCGGCGCTTTCGGATGATCTCAGGACGAAGGACGGGCATGTCGAGGACAGCTCGGACGTGCATGTTGCGCACATCCCTTCGGTCGGTTCGCTGCCCGAGCCGGTCCCATGACCGGTACTCCAAGCGGCGCTGGTCCGCTATGGCCCAGAAGGCCTTGTTCTCGTCGGCATTCAGAAAGAGCCCGGTCCGGGAGAAGAACTTCAGACCATTCCAGATCATCGGGTTGTGGCTCGCTGTGACGGAGATCCCTCCCGCGAGGCCAAGTCGTTCGACGGCCAGTGCCACGGTGGGGGTCGGAACGATGCCAAGGTCAATGACATCGGACCCCATCTGGCGCAGAGCGCCCGAGACAAGGTCGACGATCGGAGGGCCGCTGATGCGACCGTCGCGGCCGACGGCGATCGGGCCGTGTTCGCAGTATTCGGAATATGCAGCGGCGTACTTGACGACGACCTCGGGGGTCAGGGTTGTGCCGACGACTCCTCGAATCCCCGAGATGCTGACCATAAGCGACACAGGCACCTCAAGAAAATGTGCGGGAATATAGCCACGGTGGCCGGCAGAATCAACCTGCATGAGCTTCCTTGAATGTCACTTGGCGCCTCGGTACCTTTCGGAAGCCGCTCCCGAGTTGTCGGCGTTCGTGGGGAGCGGTCACGACCATGAACGGCGTCAAGCTGACTCCCGAGGAAAAGCGGACGCTGATCCGATTGGCGCGGGCAACCATCGCGAGGTGGGCGGGCTTTCCTGCGACCATACCCGAGGCATCAGGTCGCCTCGTCGCAGAGAAGCGCGGGGTCTTTGTGACGCTCCGCATGCATGGGGACCTCCGCGGATGCATCGGATACATCCAGCCGTTCGAGACCGTCGCCGACGCGGTCCGAGAGCTTGCCATCAAGTCGGCCAGCGAAGATCCGCGATTCGACCCGGTGACTCCCGAAGAGATCGGACACATCTGCATCGAGATCTCCGTCCTCACCCCCTTGATCCCGATTTCAGGCCCTGACGAGGTCATGGTCGGTCGCGACGGACTCGTCGTTGAATCGGGTTGGCGCCGGGGGCTCTTGTTGCCCGAAGTTGCCACCGACGAAGGATGGGATGCCGAAGAGTTTCTGTCGGGCACCTGCCGGAAGGCAGGGCTCGGACGTGATGCTTGGCGGCGCCCGGGCATCAAGCTCTACCGATTTGAGACCGAACATTTTTCCGAAGCGGACGAAGGGGGATCGCTGCGATGATGTCCGCGACAGCCATCCGTCCGCCCGCCGTTGCCGGGCTCTTCTATCCGGGGAATACAGCGACCTTGCGCCGCGCCGTCGAGTCCATGTTGCGCGATGCCTCGGCAGAACTGTCCCCGGCTTCCGGTCGCGTGGTCGGAGCAATTGTGCCTCATGCCGGTTACCAGTACTCCGGCCGAACCGCCGCGACCGTGTATCACCTTCTCGCTTCTGAAGCGATCGACACCGTCGTGTTCGTCGGACCAAGCCATCGGGAGGCCTTCCGCGGCTCGGCGGTCTTTCCCGGTTCCGCTTTTGCGACGCCACTGGGGAATGCTGCCATCGACGAAGAACTCGCGGCGGCTCTCTCGGCCGCGGGAGGCTCGGTGGTGGCCTCCGCCGCAGGCCATCGACAAGAGCACGCCATCGAGGTACAGGTGCCGTTTCTGCAGGTCGTGTGTCCGAAAGCGCGCATCGTTGCGGTGACGATGGGCGATCAGAGCGTCCGCTCGTGCGACGAACTCGCCGATGCACTGTCGGCCGTGCTGGCGGGCCGATCGGCGACGATGATCGCCTCCTCCGACCTGTCGCACTACCATCCGTATGACGAGGCCGTGCACCTGGACCGGATCGTAGCCAGCCACGTGCGCACCTACCAGGTCGAGCGGTTGCAGGACGACCTGCAGCATGACCGGGTCGAAGCCTGTGGCGGCGGACCCATGGTCGCCGTGATGAAGGCAGCCCGGACGCTCGGCGCCACGAAGGCCACGGTCCTCCATGCCTGCAATTCAGGCGATGTCACCGGAGATCGCTCGGGCGTTGTTGGCTATCTTTCGGCCATCCTCACCACTTCCTGATCATGCCATCATCCAAGCCCACCATCGCGCTGATCGGCGCAGGCTCGGTCGGCACGTCGATGGCGATCCATGTCCGCCGTCTCGGCTATGACGTGGTTGCCGTCGTTGCTCGTCATCGCGCGTCGGCACGCCGCCTGGCGCTTCGCGTCGGTTGCCGGAGGTACGGTACGTCGGTGGCGGTCATTCCGGAGCGTGTCGGCCTGGTGGTACTGGCCGTGCCGGATCCGGAGATCCGCGCCGTCGCCATGTCGCTCGCCGCAAGTCATGAGTGGAGCCGTCGGACCGCGTTCATTCACTGCTCCGGAGCGCTTTCGAGCGATGTGCTTTTCGTGCTCCGCGCGTGTGGCCACCGCGTCGCCTCGGTCCATCCGATCCAGACATTTCCGCGCGCGGCTCTAGGTTTCGCGGACGCGACGTTGCTGCAGGGCATTGCCTGGGGTGTCGAGGCGGCTCAGGAACATCGCGCGTGGGCCGAACGGCTTGTCAGGCAGTGGAAGGGCAGACCCATCCAGGTTCCGAAAGAGGCGAAAATTGCGTACCATCTTGCTTGTACGTTCGCATCGAACTACCCCGTCCTCCTATGGCAGTTGACGGAGGAACTGGCACGCTCCGCGCGCATTCCAGGCGGGCTCGGAGCGTTCATGCCGTTGATCCTCGAGAGTCTTGGCTACGCATACGAGCTCGGCCCGAAGCGCGCTCTGACCGGTCCGGCAGCGCGAGGCGACGTGACGTTGCTGCGCCAGCACCGCGATGTGCTGCGTCGGTCGCATCGGGCCTGGCTCCCGTTGTTCGACGCTCTGGTCCAAATGGCCGGACGCCGCGTTCGCTGATCAACTTCCGGGTATCCTTATGTCCTACCAGACGCTGCTCGTTGACGTGACCGATCGTATCTGCACGGTCACGATCAATCGTCCCGAAAAGCTCAATGCCCTCAATGCACAGGCCAAGACCGAGTTGCGCGACCTGTTTGAGTCACTCACGACGGATGAGGCGGTCGATGTCGTCATCATCACCGGGGCGGGGGAACGATCCTTCGTCGCCGGAACGGATATCGGCGAGCTTTCAACCCTGAACGCCACCTCCGGACGTCCGTTCGCGGCTGCGGGGCAGTCGGTCTTCTCTCGTATCGAAGGACTGGGCAAGCCCGTCATCGCGGCCGTCAATGGCTACGCCTTAGGTGGTGGCTGCGAGCTGGCCCTGGCGTGCCACATTCGCATCGCATCGGACAATGCCAGGTTCGGCCAGCCGGAGGTGAATCTCGGCGTCATCCCCGGCTACGGCGGCACTCAGCGCCTGCCGAGACTTGTGGGCGAAGGGCGGGCGATGGAGATGATCCTCTCAGGAGAACCGATCGATGCCCAGGAGGCTTTGCGGATCGGACTGGTCAACAAAGTCGTACCGCTTTCCGAATTGATGCCGACCTGCCGCGCTCTGGCTGCGAAGATCGCTTCGAAAGGTCAGCCGGCCGTTCGTCTGGCGGTCCAGGCGGTCCATGCGTCGCAGGAGATGCATCTGGACGAAGGTTTGGAGATGGAGGCCGGCCTTTTTGGGACCGCCTGCGGGACCGAGGACTTCAAAGAGGGCGTCGCCGCGTTCCTCGAAAAGCGCAAGCCAAAGTTCACCGGCCAGTAGGAGCAACGGTGTACGTCGACACCCGATTCCCAACACCCAATTCCCGATCCCCAATCCCCAATACCCATTCCCACTACCCGATTCCCGCTCTATGTCTTCCCCCAAGCCCTCCGATGGCGCAAAGCTCATGGAAAAGATCGTTTCGCTGGCCAAGCGTCGTGGTTTCGTATTTCAATCCAGCGAGATCTATGGCGGCCTGAACGGCTGCTGGGACTACGGCCCGCTCGGGGTGGAGATGCTCACCAACCTCAAGATGGCCTGGTGGCGCAACATGACCTACCGGGAGAACGTGGAAGGAATCGACGCCTCGATCCTGATGCATCCACGCGTGTGGGAGGCCTCGGGACATGTCGAGAACTTCACCGATCCGATGGTCGATTGCCGCCAGTGCAAGGCCCGCTACCGCACCGACGTACTCGTTGATGAACTGTCGTTCAAGAAGAAGAAGGACGTTCTGCGAGAGCTCGAGCCGGGCGCGTATGAAGGCCAGCAGCCTGATGCGAAGATCGTATCGGCGTTCGAGAGCCTCGCCGGCACCGAGTCGGGGCTTGCGCGGATCATCGCGGCGCTGAGTTGCCCGGCATGCGGCAACAAGGGCACGTTCACCGAAGCGCGCAAGTTCAACCTGATGTTCAAGACGTTCGTCGGGCCGGTGGAGGATGCGTCCGCCGTCGTCTTCCTGCGACCCGAGACGGCGCAGGGGATCTTCGTCAACTTCCTGAACGTGCAGAGCGCTTCACGGCAGAAGCTGCCGTTCGGTATCGCCCAGATCGGCAAGGCCTTCCGGAACGAAATCAACACGAAGAACTTTCTGTTCCGTACGCGCGAGTTCGAGCAGATGGAGATGCAGTTCTTCGTGAAGCCGGGGACGGACGACGAGTGGTTCGAGTACTGGCGCGCCGAACGACTGAAATGGTTCCACGAGCTCGGTATGCGTCCGGAGAAATTGCGGTGGCACCAACATCCGCCCGACAAGCTGGCGCACTACGCCAAGGACGCCTACGACGTCGAGTACGAGTTCCCGTTCGGTTGGGGGGAGGTGGAAGGGGTGCACAACCGCACCGATTACGACCTGGGTCGCCATGAGCAATACTCGGGCAAGAACATGAAGTACTTCGATGAGGAGACGAAGGAGCGCTTCACGCCGTACGTCATCGAGACTTCGATCGGCGCAAGCCGCTCGTTCATGGCATTCCTCGTCGACGCGTACCACGAAGAGGAGGCGCCCACCGCCGAAGGCGGCTCCGAGGTCCGTACGGTGCTGAAATTCCATCCCAAGCTTGCTCCGATCAAGGCCGCTGTCTTTCCGCTCGTGAACCGCGAAGGGATGCCGGAACTGGCCCGAAAGATCGAGGCCGACCTTCGGTCCTCATTCCGCGTGTTCTACGACGACAGCGGCGCGGTCGGACGCCGGTACCGGCGTCAGGATGAGGTCGGGACGCCGTTCTGTATCACGGTCGATTCGCAGACCCTGCAGGATCAGACGGTGACGGTGCGGCAGCGCGACTCGATGGCGCAGGAGCGCGTGTCGGCCGATCGCGTGAAGGAATTCCTCCTTCGGTCGCTGGCCTAACGGAGGGGCGCGTGCAGCCGCGGGGACGGATCTGGGTGGTGCTGGTGCTTGCAGGTCTCATTGTTCGGCCTTCGGCGGCGCAGTGGCTGCAAGATCCCGAAACTGAGCAACGCATCCAACGCGGCGTCGTGCGCATCTACAACCTCGAGTTCGAAGAGGCGGAGCAGGACCTTGCGGAAGTGATCCGCCGGCGTCCGGACCATCCCGCGGGGCACTTCTTCACGGCGATGGTGCAATGGTGGCGCATTCTCAGTAATTTCAGCTCGACGTCCGAGGACGAGAAGTTCTACCAACTCCTCGAACGTGTCATCGACCTCTGCGACCGGCGACTGGAAAAGGATGAGAACGACGTCACGGCGCTCTTTTTCAAAGGGGGCGCCGTCGGCTTTCGTGGCAGGCTGCGGGCGAACCGCGGCAAGTGGGTGGGAGCCGCGAATGACGGCGTGATCGCCCTGCCGCTTGTCCGAAAGGCCTATGCGCTCGATCCGCACAATGCCGACGTTCTGCTGGGAATCGGCATCTACAACTACTACGCCGATGTCATTCCGGACCGCTATCCGCTGGTCAAGCCCTTGATGGTCTTCTTTCCCAGCGGCGATCGGAAGCGTGGCCTTCAGCAACTGGAGGATGCCTCCCGGCGGGCTGTGTATGCGCGAACGGAGGCGAAGTACTTCCTCATGCAGAACCTATACATGTTCGAGAAGGATTTTGGGAGGGCCCTCACGCTTGCGCTCGAGTTGCACGCTGCGTATCCGAAGAACCCCCTCTTCCATCGATACGTCGGTCGTTGCTATGTCGCGAACGGACGGCTGACGGCCGCGAATGAAGTTTTCGAAGAGGTCGACCGTCGGTATCGGACCGGACAGCGGGGCTACGATGTGTACGACGGCAGGGAGGCCTCGTACTATCTCGGGAGGCGGGAATTCATTGCGGGCAACTACGAAGCGGCTCTCAAGCACTTCTACCGGTGCGACGAAATGTCCCGGACGCTCGACCGGGAAGGTCCCTCCGGTTTCATGGTCATGGCCAACTTGCAGATCGGCATGATCTACGACCTGCAGGGAAAGCGCACCTATGCGACCCGTCAATACCGGAAGGTGCTGGGAATGAAAGACTATGAGGGTGCCCATGCGACGGCGCAGAACTACCTCAGCAAACCGTATGGCACACCGCCGGGATCCTGAACAGGCCTTGAATCAATGATGAACCCTCTTCCCGTTGCCCTTCTGCTCGGTCTCGCAGCCGCTGTCGCCGAGATCCTCGGCGGCTTTCTCCTTGTCGCCCAAGGCACTTGGCCTCGTCGGGCCCAACTGACGATGCTGGCGCTTGGCGCTGGATTCATCCTCGCCCTGGTCTTCCTCAAGATCCTACCGGAAAGCTGGGAAGCGGTCGATGCAGAGGCCTCGGTTGCCATGCTCGCCGGTTTTGGCACATTGCACTTCTTCGAGCACGCCGTCGTTGGCCACTTGCACTTCGGGGAGGAGGTCCACAAGGAAGCGATGGCCACCCGCATGGCCGGGCTGACGGCGTTCAGCGGTCTCTTTATTCACGCATTCTTTGACGGTCTTTCGATCTCCGTCAGCGTACAGTTCGACCTCTTCCTGGGACTGCTGGTCTTCTTTGCAGTCCTGCTCCACAAGTTCCCTGAAGGTCTCACGATCGGGTCGATCATGCTCTCGGCCGGGTTTTCGCGCAATTCGGTCATGCAGGCAGTGGTCGGCATCGGCATCGCGACGATCCTCGGAGCCGCCTCGCTCATGTTCCTTCCCGCTCTTGACCAGATCTGGATCGCCCGTATCCTTGCATTCTCGGCGGGCACGGTTCTGTACGTCGGGGCGACGGACCTCATCCCTGAGCTCAACGCCAGCGAGCAGCGCATCCCGGCCCTGATGGTGTTCGTCGGCATCGCGCTCTTCTATATCAGCGAACTCCTGCTGGCCGAATTCATCGGGCACTGATACTGACGGCATCAGACGAAAAGGCCGTCCGGACCGAGTGTCCTGGACGGCCATAGTGCTCCTCTGATCTGCCCTTCGGTGAACTCGATCGCTAGAGCGCCGTGGAGATGGCGATCCGATGCAGCCCCCCGACGCCTCCCCATGAGCTGAAGGCATAGTCGACGAGATAGCCGCCGATCGTTATTCCGAATCCGCCCGAGAAGCCGGCCAGACCCGCCGACGTTCCGAGTCGCAGTTCACGTCGAAGCTGGTTGTTGTAACCCAGCCGAAGACGGAGCGACGAAGAGAGGTCGAACTCCGCGCCGGCGGAGAATCGCTGCAACCGGTCGCCCAGTGAGGCGGCTTCTTCTTGAAGCCGATGGAAGCTTAGGTTGAGATCCACGGGGAGATGCTCGGGCCGCTTCGTGATACCGATGCGAACGTCGAGCGGCAGTGCTTCCCTTACTCCGTTGAAGGTCGAAAGCTGTGCTCCGGCGTGCAATACCGACGCAGCAAATGCGAGTCGCTCTTCAGGAATGCGATAGAGCACGCCGGCATTGAAGGCGAGGGCTGATGAGCGGAACTCAGCGACCGACGAGTGAATGAAGGTGATCGCCACACCGACGGCGAGATCTGGGGCGAGGTCGTGCGAAAGGCCGGCAGAAAGGGCCAGGTCGACGGCCGAGAACGTCCCTGACGTGTTGAGCAAGGCGTCGGTGTGGTCGAAAGAGCCGTAGTGGTAGAACTGCACTCCAAGGCCGACCGGTCCAAGCCCTTCCCACGACGTGGCGTAAGCGATCGACCCGGCGTTGATATCGAGGAGGTAATCGAGATATCCGATCGACACGCGCGGCGTAGCAAGGGTCGAAAGCCCTGCAGGATTGATGAACAAGAGGTTCGGGTCGTCCTGCATGGCCAGGAAAGCACCCGCCATGCCGGCGACCCGCGCATGGATGTCGTTCCGCAGGAAGTGGAAGGTAGATTGTGAGACTGCCGGTGTGGACAGAAGAAGCCCGGCACAAAGGCCGATCAGGCGGACACGCATACACTCAATGTAGGGATGAATGTGAGCAGATTCAACGTCGTTGCATTTATGGGTCGGACTCCGTATCTTGTACAACTTTAGGAGCTTGTTCGGAACATGAAGAACGGAATTCACCCCACCTACAAGAAATCTGTCGTCACCTGCGTCTGCGGCGCGACGTTCGAGACACGCTCGACCATGGGCAACATTCATGTGGAGATCTGCTCGGCTTGCCATCCCTTCTACACCGGCAAGCAGAAGCTGGTCGACTCCGCAGGCCGAGTTGAGCGGTTCAAGCGCAAATACGCCGGCAAGGCGCAGGCAACCGCCTCCGAGTCTGCACCCCAGGCCTGACGATCTTCATCCGAGTGCCATCAGCGGGATCCCGCTCGTCCGGGATTCCGCTTTTTTTGTTTATATTGGCACATTGCGTCCATGCCAGCCAGCCCCGAGCATATCTGCCTTTTTGAGGACCTGGGAGTTCACCGGTTTGCCCCGCTCGTCTACTTTCGCCCGGTCTACAACCTTCGCTGCGGCATCGCCTCTTTGAAGGAGAAGGTCGTTGCCCGTTTTCCACGCGCGAAGCTGACCCTCCAATGCCGGTCGTTCATCGCAGGCTACATGCGCCTGAGGAATCCAGGTGCACTCGTGAACGAGATCCCGGCCGACCGATGCCTCTTGATCAACGGTCGCGTGGTGGCAGACGACCGTCTCCCGCGTCAGATGGCCAATCGATCCGGACATGACGTGTTGTTCGTGTCAGGCGAGACGGTCGTTGGTGCATGGCTGAGCGGAGCCGCATTGCGTCGACTGATGCGATCCTTCGAACGTTGCCTGACGCCGGAGGATTTTTCCGGCCTTCCGCGTGAAGAGGTCGACGTCAGGGTTGTCCACCAGCCGTGGGACGTGGTCCACTTGAACGGAGATGAAATCGTTGCCGATATTCGTTGGTGGACGAAGAAGCGCCGGTCTCCTGTCTCGCCGGCCTCGTTGAAGCGTCGAGGAGTTCATGTCCTGGGATCGTCCGACGTGTATATCGAAGACGGCACGATCGTGAAGCCGGGAACGGTGATCGATGCGGAGGACGGTCCCGTTTATCTCGGTCGGGACGTGCGGGTCTTTCCCCAAGCGACGATCATCGGACCCGCAGCGATCGGCGACCGGTCTTGGGTGAAGGTGAACGCACAGATCTATCCCAAGACGACCGTCGGCCCGGTCTGCAAGGTTGGAGGAGAGATCGAATCGTCGATCATCCACGGTTATGCCAACAAGCAGCACCACGGATTCATCGGTCACTCGTACATCGGCGCCTGGGCCAATTTGGGGGCTGGAACGACCAATAGTGATCTGAAGAGCAATTACGGGCGCGTACGGGTCATGACGCCGGACGGGCCTGTCGAGACTGGCCAGCAATTCGTCGGCCTGATGCTCGGCGACCACTCGAAGACGGCGATCAATTCCATGTTCAACACGGGAACGATCGTCGGCGTTTGCTCGAACATTTTCGGACATGGGTTCCCGCCGAAGTACGTTCCGTCGTTCTCTTGGGGCGCGGCCGGCGAGACCCTGACGACCTTCACGATCGAGCGGGCCATCGAAATGGCGCGCCGCGTCATGGCTCGCCGTTCGATCGAACTTCTCGACGTCGAGGACCGACTCTTCCGCACGATCTTCGAGTTGACCGCTGAAGAGCGCCTCCAGCGCGGCATGCCCAGCTGAGTACCATGACCACCAACGATCCAACCGCGGTCGCGGAAGACCGTCCCTCACTGTATACCGGTCCCCGGGGCATCGCCGTCAAGATCCTCAATCGCATCGGCCGCTCCGACGCATACCTCGACCGACTGCTCGACCACGAGCTCCGCTCGGAGGACCTCAACGAGCTCGATAAAGGGCTGATGAATGAGATCGTCACCGGGGTCGTGCGTTGGCAGATGAAGCTCGACTGGGTGCTCACGGGATTCTTCCACGGCAACTTCACGAAGGCGGAAACCAACATCCGGAACGCGCTGCGGGTGGCGCTCTATCAGATCCTCTTTCTTGACCGGGTTCCGCACTCGGCTGCCGTCAACGAGGCGGTGGAGTTCATGAAGCGTATTCGAGGTCAGAAGGCCGCCGACCTCGTCAATGCCGTTCTCCGCAACATCATCCGGAACCTCGAGAACATCCGGTATCCCGATGCCAATGAAGACCGCATCCGCTATCTATCCGTCGTCGAATCGCATCCGTACTGGATGACCCGTCGGTGGGTCGACCGATTCGGCTATGATGAAGCGCGTCGGCTCATGGCTGCCAACAACCGCATCCCCGAACTGTCGTTGCGCATCAACCGTCTCAAGACCGACATCCAGTCGTTCCACCGCTTGCTGACGCAGCACAACGTTGCCTTCACCGCTTCGAGATTCCTCGATTGCTTCATCCGGGTCCCGCACATGTCGAATATCGGCGGCTCCGACATGTTCCGACAGGGCTATATCTCCGTGCAGGACGAAAGCGCCGGATTGGCTGTGCAGTTGCTCGACCCGAAGCCGGGTGAGCGCATTCTCGATCTGTGTGCTGCTCCGGGAGGCAAGACGATCTTCATGGCCGAACTGATGAACAACGACGGTGAGGTCGTGGCCGTCGATCGGTATGAGACCCGGCTGAACCTCGTCAAGGCCGCCGCTCAACGTACCGGCGTCAGCATCGTCCAACTGGTGTCAGGCGACGCGGCCGAGATCGACCTGCCGCCCGGGGACCGTGTGCTCGTCGACGCACCCTGCTCCGGCCTTGGTGTGCTTGCGAAGAAACCCGATGCCAAATGGCACCGGCAGATCGAAGACATCGAGCGGCTTGGAGCGACACAGCAGGCGATCCTCAAGAATGCGGCCCGGCTCGTGAAGCCCGGCGGCGTGCTCGTGTATAGCACGTGCACGATCGAGCCCGAAGAGAACCGGATGGTCATCGATGCGTTTCTGAAAGAGCATCCGGACTTCACGCTCGAGCCCGCGCCGGCTCTCGTTCATCGCGACGTGGTCTCTGCGGCGGGGACGATCGAGACCTTCACGCACCGGCATGGCACCGACGGCTCGTTCGCCGCTCGCCTGCGCCGCTCGGGTCATTGATACCCGCATCTCCGCCGACCGGTCACCAGGAGAACCGACATGAGAACCTTCCGAACGCTGACCGCCCTCCTCGCTTTTGCTGCCGGAGCACGGCTGGCGCAGCCCGTCCCCGTGCACGACGATCCGTTCGTGGCGACCTTTTCCATCGTCGCCGTTGACCCTGAGAACGGAGACGTTGGAGTCGCCGTGCAATCGAAGTTTCCCAACGTGCGTCCCGTGGTTCCCTGGGCCAAAGCCGGCGTCGGCGCGGTGGCGACGCAGTCGTTCGCCAACACATCGTTCGGACCCCGGGGGCTCTCGCTGATGGAGAACGGCGCGACGGCCGAAGAGGCGATGCGCGTACTCATTGCGACGGACAGCGCGCGACAGTCGCGACAGGTTGGCATCATCGACCGCTTCGGCAACGCGGCGAGCTGGACCGGACGTGAATGCTTTGACTGGGCCGGGGGCGTGGCCGGAACGAGCTGGGGAAAGCCGGGAGAGATCGTCGTCGGCAAGGGGTTTGCGGCGCAGGGGAACATCCTCGTCGGGAAGCCGACCGTTGAGGCCATGGCGAAGACGTTCGAAGGCACCAAAGGCTCGCTGGCCGACCGGCTGGTGGCCGCGCTTGTGGCCGGCGGCAAAGCCGGGGGCGACCGTCGTGGAGAGCAATCGGCTGCGCTGCTGGTCAAGCGGACGGGCGGTTCGTATGACGGCACTACCGACGACTACATCGACATCTCGATCTACGACCATCCCACGCCGCTGAAGGAGCTCGAGCGCCTCTATGCTCTTCACAAGCTGTTCTTCTTCCGGTCAGAGGAGAAGAACCTCCTGCCGATCGACGGCTCGATCTGCCGGGAATTGCAGTCGCTCTTGAGCGATGCGAGCTACAAGGGACATCAGTTCTACGCCGGCCCGGTGAACGGCGTCTTCGACAGCGCGACCCTCAAGGCGCTCAACGATTTCATGGGCTGGGAGAACTATGATGTGCGGATGCGGACCGACGACCGCATCGACCGGGAAGTGCTGGAGGATATTCGCAACAACTATCGCGCGTGGAAGCGAGCCAACCGCTAGTGTTCCGTGAATCGACCTCGACAGGAAACCTATGACACCCGACGCATTACTGGCTGAAGAGCTGCGGCGCATGGAAGCGGCGCAGACCTACAAGTACGAGACGCCGCTCCGTTCCGCCCAGGGCGGACGCGTCAACGTGGGAGGTAAGGAGGTGGTGATGCTCGCCTCCAACAACTACCTCGGAATGTCGAATCACCCCGCCATCCGTGCGGCGGCGATCGAGGGCATCAAGAGATTTGGCTATGGAGTTGCGTCGGCCCGCTTTTTGTGTGGGACGCAGACGATCCATCAGCAGCTCGAGAAGAAGCTGTCGACGTTTGTCGGTGCCGAGGACACGATCCTCTTCTCGTCATCCTTTGCCGCCAATGTTGGGTTCTTCTCGGCCATCACGAACGAGAAGATGGGGCTCGACGCCTACAAGGATGTCATCTACAGCGATCGGCTGAATCACGCCAGCATCATCGACGGTCAGCGCCTGTCGCGCGCCGAGGTGACGGACAAGAAGATCTACGAACACAACGACGTCGCGCACCTCGAGCGTCAGCTCGACGAGGATAAGACGAAGGACTACCGCATCCGGATGATCGCCACCGACGGGGTGTTCAGCATGGAGGGGGATCTGGCACCTCTGCCGAGGCTCGTCGAACTCGCCTCAGCACACAAGGCCATCCTGTTTGTCGACGATTGTCACGGCATCGGCGTACTGGGAAGGACCGGCCGCGGGACGGCTGAACATTTCGGCTTGCTCGGGAAGGTGGACGTGACCGTCGGAACGCTGGGCAAGGCGATCGGGGGATCGGCTGGTGGATTCATCAGCGGCACCAAGGACATGATCGCCTTCCTCCGTCAGAAGGCGCGCACGTACGTCTTCTCCAACTCTCTTCCTCCGTCCATCGTCATGGCCTCGATCGCCGCGCTCGAGCTGCTCAAGAAGGACCGCTCCATTGTCCGGAGGCTGCATGAGAACACAGCGACCTTTCGGCGCGAGATCCAGGCGCTGGGTTTCCGTATCATAGAAGGCATCCATCCCGTCGTCCCCGTCATGCTCGGAGAGGCGGAGATCGCCCAGAAGATGAGCGCCGAACTGCTGAAGGCCGGCGTTTACATCAAGGGATTGTGGTTCCCGGTCGTTCCGCACGGCCAGGCCCGACTCCGTGCGCAGATCTCGGCGGCCCATTCATCCTCCGACCTCGATCGCGCCCTGACGGCCTTCGAGAAGGTAGGAAAGAAGCTGGCCGTGATCTGACCGCCATGGCTTCATCGCGGCTGACGTTCCTGGATGTGGTGCGCGGCAGTGCGGCCCTCGTGATGATCGAGGTCCACGTCGTCAATGCCTTTCTGGTCGATGCGGCCAGAGAAGCGTGGTGGTTCCCGGCCCTCAATTATGTCAACGGGCTCGTGGCTCCCGCCTTCCTGTTCGCGGCCGGCTTCGCGTTTGCGCTGACCTCCGATCGGGCCGAGCGCTCGGGGGCGGACGATCGCCGTCAACGGATGCTCAAGAACCTGAGACGGATCGGTCTCGTCCTCGTGTCCGGTTACCTTCTGCATTTTCCCGGATACGGCTGGTCCAAGTTCGCGAACATGAGCGACGCCGCCTGGCTCCGGCTGCTGCAGGCTGACATTCTGCAGACCATCGCCATTGGTTTGCTTCTGCTGTTGATGGCGAGAGAATTCCTCGGCGGCGTTCAAGGGCTTCTGAGAAGCGCATGGGTGCTCGGCATCGGCGCCGTCCTGCTCGCTCCGTGGGCCTGGTCGTGGGACGCCCAGGCAGCCCTTCCGGCGGCGATGGCGTCGTACGTCAATGGAGTTCCGTACTCGCAATTCCCTCTCTTCCCTTGGCTGGGCTTTCTAATGGCCGGCGCAGTCACCGCGGCGTCGTATCCTCAAGAGGGGGAGGAATCGGCCGTTCAAGCGTGGATCACGCGCGTTGGATGGCTGGGTGCGGCCATGGCCATCGGTGCCGGCTTCATTCGGTGGACTGAACTGGCCGTGTCGCTGCCCGAGGTGCATATCCGGGCAAACCCGTGGTTTGTCGTGGAACGACTGGGTGTCTTGCTGGCGCTCGTCGCGGCCGCAGCAAGCTGGTCCCGACGTTGCACCGAAACGCCGCTGATGTTGCGCGACGTGAGCCGTGAGTCGCTACAGGCCTATGTCTTCCACCTGATGGTGATCTACGGCGACTGGATCGACGGCTCGAGCCTTGCCTTCCACTATAAGCGTCGATTTGAATGGCCGGTCGTGATCCTCGCTACACTCTTATTGATGGCGGCGACGGTCGGCGCGGCGTGGGCGTGGCAAACGTGGAAACGACACTCGCCCTCGACCGCGCGGTATGCCTTCCTTGCCGTCGTCGCGATCGGCATTGTGGTTTTCTTCCTCCGATAATCGTATGACTCCGATCGAGCTCGTCTTGATAGTTGTCGTGGCGGTGCTGGCCGTTGCGGTGGCGGTCCTGTTGCGCCGTGGCGAAGGCGTGACGCCGAATGCTCCCGAATCGATGCTGCTGTTCCAGCAGCAGATCGATGGATTGAGGGCGGAGATGCAACAGAGTCTCCGAGGCACGGCCGACAGCGTCATGCAGGCCGTACGGGCGACGCAGGAATCGATGGTGCAAACGCTCCGGGTCACGACCGACCAGGTCGGTCAGCAATTGTCGTCGGTCACGACGCACCTGCAAGGGGTGACGTCGCAGATGCAGTCGAATACGGGCCAGGTAGGTATCCGGCTGGACAACGCCGCAAAGGTGATCCAGGACGTTCAACGCCAACTGGGCGACCTTGGTCGCGCAACGCAGGACATCAAGGAATTGGGGCAGAGCGTCTCCAAACTCGAGGAACTGCTCAAGGCGCCGAAACTGCGCGGTGGGCTTGGAGAACTGCTGCTCGAGGACCTGTTGCGGCAGGTGCTGCCGGTCAACGCATACAAGACGCAATACAAGTTCCGGAACGGGGCGACGGTGGACGCTATCATTCAGACTTCCGGCGGCATGGTGCCGGTCGATTCGAAGTTCCCGCTCGAGAATTTCCGCAAGATGGCGACGGCGACGACGGACCAGGAACGCTCGGCCGCCGCGCGGCTCTTCCGCTCGGATGTCAAGAAGCACATCGACGACATTGCGAAGAAGTACATTGTGCCCGACGAAGGGACCTTCGACTTCGCCCTGATGTACGTCCCGGCCGAGAACATCTACTATGAGACGATCATCAAGGACGAGAAGTTCGAAGGGGAGGACGGGGTCTACGGCTATGCCATGAGCAAGCATGTCGTGCCCGTTTCGCCGAATTCATTCTATGCCCATTTGCGGGTCATCGCGCTCGGATTTCGCGGCCTCCAGGTCGAAGCGAGTGCACAGGAGATCATTGCCAGCCTCAAGCGTCTGGACGGTGAACTGAAGAAATTCAGCGATGCCTTCGATACGCTCGGAACGCATCTGACGAATGCCAAGAACGCCTACGACAAATCGGAGCGTCAACTGAGCGTCTTCTCCGACAAGCTCGACGGTGTTCAGCATTTGCAGGATGGTACGGCGAAAGGGCTGCCGCCCGCATCGTAGGCCGAGTCGGTTGATTTTTGGCGCCGCTTTGCCGATATTGACGCGGATTTTTTGTCACCACCCGAATCTCACCCTCAGGAGGTCGCATGTCCGATCGTACCGCAACGCCCGCCACCGGCACGGAGTGGAAATGGGTCTTGGCCGGCGTGTTCGCCGGTCTGATCATCGTCGGTGCGTCGTATTACATCGTCGCACCCGTCTTCCACAGCCCCGCGATCCAGATCTTGGTCATGATGGTCGGATTCTCGATGACGGGCGTCATCGTCGGATACTTCTCGCCTGGCGTGACCATCCGTGAGGCCGGCATCGCCGGCGCGATCGTCATGGTGTTGATCATGGTTCTGATGGCGATCGCCGGCGACCCCGAAAGCTTTGTCTCGGACAAACTGATCGACTTCCTCCTCCTGTTGCTGGGCATCGGCTTCTCGTTGGCCGGCGCTTGGGCGGGGGAAAAGCTCCAGGGGGGCGAGACGGCGGCAACGGACGAGGACAAGGCCGAGGATGTCATTCACTGGAAATGGGTGCTTACCGGAGTCGTTGTCGGATTCGCCCTCAGCGCCTTGTTCGTCTTTCTGACCTTCCCGATCCACAAGAGCATGATCGCCACCCTCGTGGCGTTCCTCTTCTCCTTTACGATCGCCGGCTTTATCGTGGGCTACAAGTCGCCCGGCGTGACGCTCAAGGAACCGGCCATCGCCGGCATCTTCACCGTCATTGTCGACTGGGTGTTCCTGGAATTCGGCATCAGTCTCAGCATCACCACCGACAACCTGATTTCGGGTCTCGCGCTCGGCTTCCTCTTTTCACTTCTGGGCGCATGGCTGGGCGAAAAGTATCAGGAAAGCCGCCGGACCGGCGCAACGGAATAAGCGCCCACATACCGTCTAAACGCGGGCCTCTTCGGATCGACCGAAGGGGCCTGCTTCGTTTTGGACAGTCTAAGCACGCCTTTGATTGCCCTGACATTCCTTCGTATCTTTCATTATTACGGTGTACAGCGCTGATCAATCGAAAGAATACTGAACTATGACCAAGCTGAAACTGCGGCGCGTAGGCATTCTGACGGGTGGCGGCGACTGCCCGGGCCTGAACGCCGTCATCCGGGGTATTGCCAAGCCTGCGATGCAGTATTTCGGTGCGACCGTCATCGGCATCGAGGACGGTTTTGAAGGTTTTGTTGAAGGGCGGGCCCGGGAATTGAGCCCCCGGGACCTGAGCGGCATCGTCAACCTTGGCGGCACGATCCTTGGCACCTCGAACAAGGGCAATCCATTTCAGTTTCCCGTCGAGACTCCCTCGGGTATCGAGGTGTATGACTATTCCGAACATGCCATTCGAAACTACAAGGACTGGCAACTTGACGCACTCTTCGCCATCGGTGGCGACGGAACGATGCACATCGTTGACAAGTTCACGGAACTGGGATTGAACATGGTCGGCGTGCCGAAGACGATCGACAACGATCTTTCGGCCACAGACGTCACGTTCGGCTTCGACTCTGCCGTGAGCGTCGCTACCGAGGCCATCGATCGGCTCCATACGACAGCGTCGGCTCACCACCGCGTCATGGTCCTCGAGGTCATGGGGCGCTACGCAGGTTGGATCGCTCTCCACGCCGGCCTGGCCGGCGGAGCGGACGTGATCCTCATTCCCGAGATCCCGTTCCAATGGAACAAGGTCTATGAGCATGTGCTGAAGCGAGGCAAGCGGGGAAGCCGGTTCTCCATTATCGCCGTGGCTGAAGGAGCAAGGCCGGCCGAAGGGGACATCGTCGTCAAAGAAAAGGACAAGAAGCGGACCGACCCGATCCGGCTTGGCGGCATAGGCGAGTACGTCGGCAAGATGATCCAGGACAACACCGGCCTCGAGACCCGCGTGGCCGTCCTGGGCCATGTCCAGCGGGGCGGTAGTCCGACCCCGCATGACCGTGTGCTCGCGACCCGCTTCGGCTCAATGGCCCTGCAGATCGCAACGGAAGGGCGATTCGGCCACATGGTCAGCTTGCGAGGCAACGAGGTGACGGCCGTGCCCGTCAAAGAGGCCATTTTGAAGTTGCGAACGGTTCCCATCGATTCACAGCTGATCTTGGCGGCTCGGGCCGTTGGGACGTCGTTCGGCGATTGACCATGAGGGCGGCCGTTATTACGCGGTTCGGACCGCCCGAGGTCCTACAACTCCGCGACCTGCCACCACCCGCCCTCATGCCGGGAGGGGTGCGGGTCCGCGTGCGCGCCATAGGTCTCAATTTTGCAGACATCGGCGCCCGGCTTGGCGTGTATCCGAGCATACCCAAGCCCCCGTTCGTTCCTGGCATCGAGTTCACCGGCACCGTCACGGAGGTCGCACGGGGTGTCTCGACCCACAGGATCGGTGACCGGGTGATGGGATTCACCCGGCAGGGTGCCTATGCAGAAGAGGTCTGTGTCCCGGCGGACTTCGTTCGACGTGTTCCCGCGAAGATGTCCGACCACACCGCGGCCGGCTTTACCGTCACGTATCTCAGCGCATACCACGGTTTGAAGACCTTGGGGAGCGTTGCGACCGGTGAGAGTGCGGTCGTTCATGCCGCGGCCGGCGGCGTTGGCACGGCGGCGCTACAGTTGCTCCGCCATTGGGGCGTACGGTCGATCGCAGTGGCATCGACGGAACAGAAGTTGGAAGTGGCTCGTAGACTCGGTGCGACGGCTCTGATCGCCTCTGGGAGCGGAAGGCTGACGGAACGGTTGAAGGCTCTGACGGACAACAGGGGTGTCGATGTCGTCCTCGACTCCGTCGGTGGAAGGATCTTCCGCGATTCCTGGAAGGCGCTGGCCCCAATGGGTCGGTATGTGCTGTTCGGATTTGCGTCGGCGGTCGGGCGCCGCACCCTGGACCGATGGCGGCTCCTGAAAGAGGTCCTGGCGACACCGTGGGTCTTTCCCCCGACAATGCCGTCCCGCAACCTGACCCTCGCGGGATTCAACCTGTACTTCCTGGCCGAGCGAACGGCATATCTGCAGTCCGCCGCCGCCGAGTTGTTGGGTCTTTGGAAGAGGGGCGCGATCGACCCGGTCATTGGACGCGTCTTCTCGTTCGATGGCATCGTCGATGCCCATCGTTGGATGCAGAGCCGGAAGAGTACGGGCAAGATCGTCATCGATCTCGCCGTGAACCGGTGACGTGGCCCGACGATCGTCATCGGTGAGCCTCGACCCGCGGATGGTCGAGCAAGCATATCGGATCGGGGTCTTTCCGATGGCCGACGCCAAGACCGGAGAGATCGTTTGGTACGCGCCCGACCCGCGCGCGATCATTCCGCTCGATAACTTTACCGTTCCTCGTTCGCTGCGGTCGCTGATGAAACGGAGAGTGTATGAGGTCCGATGGGACACGGCGTTCGGCGATGTCATTCACGGTTGCGCCGAACGATCTGAGACCTGGATCTCTCCGGAGATCATCGGTGCGTATGAGGCTCTCCACCGTGACGGAAAGGCGCACAGCGTCGAGTCGTGGAAGGACGGAGCTCTGGCGGGAGGCCTCTACGGTGTGGCGCTTGGCGGTGCGTTCTTCGGAGAGTCGATGTTCAGCCGCTCGCCCGATGCATCGACGCCCGCGCTCGTGGCGCTCGTCGAACGGATGCGCGAGCGTGGTTTTCGCCTGCTCGACATTCAATTCATGACGCCGCACCTGGCCCGGTTCGGAGCCGAAGAGGTCACACGAGCGTCGTATCTGAACATGTTGAGGTCCGCACTGGCTGTCGAGGCGGTGCTGCATCCCTGAACCATCGAAAGACAAGCATGTCAACGGCCCATCACGTTCCCGTCATCACATCGACGTCGTTTGCCGGGCTGAAGTATCTGCACAGCGGTAAAGTCCGGGATCTCTACGAAGCCGATGACAAGTTGCTTATCGTTGCCACCGACCGGTTGTCAGCCTACGATGTCATCATGAACGAGGGGATCCCGTTCAAGGGCAAGGTGCTGACGCTGATCTCGGAGCATTGGTTCGGCCGAATGGCCGACATTGTGCCGAACCATCTGATCTCGACGATCGTCTACGATTTTCCGTCTGCATGCAAGCCGTATTGGAGCGCGCTCGAAGACCGCACGATGTATGTGCGAAAGGCGAAGCCGTTCCCCATCGAATGCGTGGTCCGTGGCTACCTGTCGGGATCGGGCTGGCAGGAGTACCAGACCTCCGGTTCGGTCTGCGGCGTGAAGCTTCCAAGCGGGCTCGTTGAGTCGGACCGCCTGCCCGAGCCCATCTTCACCCCGGCGACGAAGGAACTGCAGGGACGCCACGACGAGAATATCTCGTTCGATCGGGTTGTTCAACTCATCGGGGCTGAGCATGCAGAGCACTTGCGCTCGCTGGCGACCGCGATCTACAAACGCGCGGCGGCGGATGCAGAATCGAAGGGCATCATCATTGCGGATACGAAAATGGAATTCGGCCTCGACGAGAACGGCCGGATCATCCTCATCGACGAGCTTCTGACCCCCGATTCGTCCCGTTTCTGGCCGATGGACTCCTATACTCCCGGCCGGGGGCAGAACAGCTTTGACAAGCAGTTCGTCCGCGACTATTTGAACTCTATCAACTTCAATCGCCAGCCTCCGCCGCCCAAACTGCCGGACGAGGTGATCTTCAAGACGTCGGTGCTCTACGTCGAAGCGCTGAAACGGTTGACGGGGAGGACACTGCCTTAGACGAGTTCGCCCCTCGCACCCCGTATGTTTTGTGTCCTTAGTGCTCTGTGTGGCCATCGCCTCTTCGCTGAATCCATACATCCTTACGTGATCAGGACCTCATCATGCTTCTGTTGACCGAGCAAAACATCCTCCAAAGCCTCCGTGTCGTACGCGATCCCGATCTTCACCGCGACATCGTCACCCTCGGATTCGTGAAGAACCTTACGATCAGCGGCAACGATGTGGCCTTCGACCTTGTCCTCACGACGCCCTCATGCCCCGTGCGCGACCAGTTCGTCCTTGAATGCGAGAAGGCCATCCGCGCGACCATCGAAGGCGTCAAGAACGTCGAGGTTCGCCTTTCCTCGAACGTGACAACCCATACGCACGCTCAGAAGGATGCCATCCTGCCCGGCGTCAAGAATACCATCGCCGTCGCGAGCGGAAAGGGGGGCGTGGGCAAGTCGACCGTAGCGGTCAATCTGGCCGTCTCGTTGGCCATGGACGGTGCGAAGGTCGGACTGGTTGACGCCGATATCTACGGTCCGTCGATCCCGACGATGTTCGGCATCAACGAACGCCCGAAAGTCTCGCAGAACAAGCTGTATCCCCTTGAGAAGTATGGCGTCAAGGTGATGTCGATCGGCTTTCTCGTGGACCCGATGCAGGCGGTGATCTGGCGCGGACCGATGGCCAGCGGCGCCGTGAAGCAGTTCATGGGCGATGTGGAGTGGGGGGAGCTCGACTATCTTGTGTTCGACCTTCCGCCGGGGACGGGAGATATTCAGCTCACGATCGTCCAGACGATTCCATTGACAGGCGCTGTGATCGTGACAACGCCTCAAGATGTGGCCCTCGCCGATGCCCGCAAAGGTCTCGTGATGTTTAACAAGGTGAACGTGCCCGTGTTGGGGATCGTTGAGAACATGTCCTACTACATCTGTTCGCACTGCGGTCAACGGGAGAACATCTTTGACAACGGCGGGGGCAAGAAGACAGCGACGGAGTTGAACGTGCCGTTCCTGGGTGAGATACCGATCGATACCAAGATCCGTGTGGGTGGAGATGCAGGACATCCGGTCGTGCATGCAGAGCCGACGTCGCCGCGCTCCGAAATCATCCGCGGCATCGCACGGCAGCTGGCAGCACAGGTCAGCATCCGCAACGTCGACGGCATTCAGACGCCGAAGCTGGAGATCCTGCTGGGGCCGCAGAACTAAGTTCTCGAGAAAGGATGGCGTCTCGCGATCTTTGGCCGACAAGAACGCTCAGTCTGCCCCGCCGGTCCATAGCACGCAACGAGGCAGGTGGGGACGCCAAGAGAGATGGCATTGACGATGTGAAGATGTCACTACCTTCAATGACCGATATCGAGCGCACGCTGGACCGCATCCGTCCGTTCCTGAAGCTGGACGGGGGCGATGTGGAACTGGTGCGACTGACGGAGGACGGCATCCTGGAAGTACGCCTCACCGGCTCGTGTATGGACTGCCCCATGTCTCGCATGACGCTCCGGGCCGGCATCGAGCGGGCGGTCTTGTTCGAGCATCAGGAGATCCGCAGGATCGAGCAGGTGCGGTAGAGAACCGAGGGCTGAAGAATACAGAAGGCCGGGGCGTTTGCTCCGGCCTTCATGTGTCGTGTGGGATCCGATGCTCAACGCTTTTTCGGCGCCCGCATGTCGACCTCCTGCAATCGCCCATCCTTCAGCTGCACCACCCGGGCCGGATATCTCTTGACAAGGTCGTAGTTATGCGTGGCCATCAGCACCGCGGTCCCGCGCATGTTGATCTTCGTCATAAGCTCCATGATCTCGGCCGACGACGCCGGATCAAGGTTTCCCGTCGGCTCGTCCGCGATCAACATGGCCGGCTCGTTGACCAGAGCGCGTGCGATGACGACGCGCTGCTGCTCGCCACCCGACAACTCATGAGGCATCTGATTCCGTTTGTGGCTGAGACCTACCTCGGCCAGGGCATGCAGCACCTTCTTCTTCAGATCTCCGCGGCGCGCATTCGTGACGTATAACGCGAATGCGACATTGTCATAGACTGACCGGTCGTCGAGAAGCTTGAAATCCTGGAACACCACTCCGATGCGCCGGCGCAGATATGGGATCTCCTTGGGCGTGATGTTCGAGCTGTCGTACCCCGCCACCCGGACCCGTCCGGCCTCGGGGAAGAGATCGAAGTAGAGCAGCCGCATGAGCGAACTCTTACCCGCGCCTGTCTGTCCGACAAGATAGACGAACTCCCCCCGTTTCATGGAGAAGCTGAGATTCGTCAGGACCTGCTGTCCGTCGAACGAGACGGTGACCCCGGTCAATTCGATCATACGGCAGCCCCCCGACGGGCCTTCGACATCGACACGGCGAGCCGAATGGCTTCGATGGTGCTGGATGGATCGGCCGACCCTTTGCCGGCAATGTCGTACGCCGTTCCATGGTCGGGTGAGGTCCGAATGATGGGAAGCCCCGCCGAGACGTTCACTGCCGACCCGAAGGAGAGAAGCTTCAGAGGGATCAGCCCCTGGTCGTGGTACATCGCAAGGACCGCGTCGTAGTTCGCGTGTCTCTTCATCCCAAAGAACGCGTCAGCAGGGAAAGGGCCGTCCGCATCGATTCCCGCCGACCGTGTCGACACCAATGCCGGCGCGATGAACTCGGCTTCCTCGCTTCCGATGTGCCCGTTCTCTCCCGCATGCGGATTCAAACCCAGGACCGCGATCTTCGGCGATCCGATGCCGAAATCGCGCTTCAGCGCCCCGTTCATCAACTCCAACTTCTCGCGCACCTTTTCTGCGGTCACTTGCTTCGGGACGGCCGCAAGCGGCGTGTGTACCGTCACGAGCCCCACGCGCAACGCCCGGGACACGAGCATCATGATGACCTTCTGCGAGCGGCTGAAGAGAGTCACCATCTCCGTTTGCCCCGGGAAGTCATAGCCGGCCATGTGTAACGCTTCCTTCGAGGCTGGTGCCGTCACCATTGCCTCGACCTTGCCTGACAGGCACAATTCGACGGCCTTCTCGATCGCCAGACCGGCATTCTTTCCCGAGACTTTGGTCGGCGATCCGTATGTCACGTCGGCGGCAATGCCGTCGCCGATGTCGACGACCCCGAGTGCGCTTCCCCCGGGGGTCGACGGCGAGCGCTTCTCGAGGCTCAGCCGTTTGTGCGTCAATGGAAGCACATGCCGAAACACCGCGATCGGACCGACAAGCAACGGGGTGCAGAGTCTCCGGACCGACGGGTCGGCTGCGGACCGTAGCGCAACCTCGGGTCCGATGCCGTTCATGTCGCCGATCGTGATGGCGATCGTGGGCTTCACAGATCCTCCGTCTGAGTCAGAGTGTACTCGCCCGTCCGTGACGGGTCCGTGAAGATGAAGCGCTTCTTCTGCTGTTCGTAGATCCAGATCTCCCGGGGTCCCGTGTTCGGCCTGAAGAGACGCTGGCTCGAGGTGGGCGTGCCGAACAAGATCAGGATCCGTCCCCGGTCGGTTTTGTAACCGTCGGTGCCGCCTCGTGTCGAGAATCGTCGGATCGCATCGTCGACGCGGCGATAGTACTCCTCCTGCACCGGATTGTAGGCGGTGGTCGTGTCCGGATCGAGGCGACGCCAGAACTCGTCAAACCGCGATCGGCCATCGTCGGCAAAGAATCCGACCATGTCGTCGATCTCCTCAGGGTCGGCGATATGCCGGAGAGCGTCGACGGCCAGGTCGAAGTCGGCCAGCGACCGGGGGAGCGTTGGCCAGATCACGGCAAAACGGTAGACCTGCTGGAAGGTCTCAGACCCGGCGTGCAATTTGAGGTCGACGACATACGGGCCCGGTTCGAGCTGCTCGAGCGGCAACGCGAGGTAGGCTGAGGTCCAGCCGGCGACGGCCGCGCTGTCGAAACGATACCGGAATCCGTCATCCTCCACGAACGACGTGAGCGTCCGTTGCATTCGGATCGTGTCTCGAGCCCGAAAGTCGACGCTCCGTCCCTTGCTGTCGCGGTCCGGTCGTGCCACCCTCCATTCAACCACGAGGGGAGCTTCGTTCGATGCCCGGAGATGAACGATCATCCCGCCGCGGGAGCCGAAGATGGCAGCCCCTCCACGATTGAACGGAACGAAGTGGTTGCCATCGGGTGAAGGATATCCGAACAACAGTTTCGGCACGGCGGTCAGGCGACCGGCCGATGAGATCTCCAGCGTCCGCCGTCGTTCGAGGAACCGTCGCTCCGAATCGAAGGCCTTCAACTCGAAGACGATCGCATACGTGCCCGCAGGTACCTGAAAGCGGACGAGGTCCTGAATATCCTGGATCGACTCGTGCGGCCCGGGTTCGCCCTCAACGCGAACGGGGCGCACCTCGCGGCTGGTCTGCGTGCCGCTCTTTCCCGCGAGTTCGACCAGGAGCTCGCCCTGCGCCTCAACGCGCCCCTCGGACGTCCGCAGGAAGACGAAGAAGCCGGGGGCGATGCGATAATGGATGTCGACAATGAAGGTGTCGGCTGCAGCCGTGGGGAGCACCACGGCGTCGTACCAAACGGGAGCATCGCTCCCTCCCGAAGGATCGGGGCGATCGACCCTTTGAGCCAGAAGACTCATCGGGAACAGAACGAGGAGCGCCAGTGGGTGGATCCGTCGCGGGCGAAGGCTCGTTCGAGAGAGGGACGTTGTCATGACTGCCATGGTCTCTGCCAATCTCGCCAATGATGCCGTGAAGTGCCAGCACGAGGCGCTGGTGGAGAAAAGCTCTCACCTCACCCAGTGGCCGCTTTCACCGCAAGGCAGCCACTGGGTGGCGAAGTGACCACTCGGTGGCTCGGCAATGAAGCAACGGTCGTAGGAGATCATTTCCGCAATGTTCGTGTTGTGATCCTGCTGCACAATCTGCGCATTGCGCTTATGACGGCCATTGCGCCCTTGCGTGAAGTCTTACCCACGAGGGTTCTTCCGCATCCGGCTATCGCCAGCGGCGCAGGAATTCGGTCAGCAACCGCACACCCACGCCCGATCCACCCCGGATGGTGTAGTCGCCGTTCTCCTCCAGAATGGCGGTCCCGGCAATGTCAAGGTGCACCCATCGGTAATCGCCGATGTGCTTCTTCAGGAACCAGCCTGCCGTGATCGCTCCGGCCCAGCGGCCTCCCACGTTCTTCACGTCGGCTACGTCGCTCTTGATCAAGCGCTCGTATTCGTCGAACAGCGGCAGTTCCCAGACCCGCTCGTAGGTCCTCTCGCCGGCCGCCTTCAAACGCCGCATGAGCTCCGCGTCGTTCCCCATCATGCCGGTGACGACGTGTCCGAGGGCCACCACCACTGCCCCGGTCAGCGTGGCCAGGTCGATGACAGCCGCCGGCTTGTAGCGCTCGGCGTAGGCCAGCGCGTCGGCCAGGATGAGCCGCCCTTCGGCATCGGTATTGTCAACCTCGGAGGTCTTGCCGTTGAGGTGTCGAATGATGTCGCCTGGACGCTGGGCCGAGCTTCCCGGCATGTTTTCGACCGCCGGGATGAGACCGACCAAGCGCACCGGAAGTCGAAGCCGTGCCACCGCCTCGAATGTGCCGATGACCGCCGCCGCGCCCGACATGTCCATCTTCATCTCAGCCATGCCGGCGGACGGCTTGATCGAGATGCCTCCTGTATCGAAGGTCACGCCCTTTCCCACTAGCACGACCGGTCGCTTCGTCGTCGGACCGTATTCGAGGATGATGAATCTTGGCTCCCGGTCACTCCCGCGATTGACCGCCAGAACGCCACCCATTCCCAGTTCGCTCAGCTCTGCTTCCCCCAAGACACGCACTTGGAATCCTCCCCGGCGTCCTGCTTCCACTGCCGCCTGGGCGAGGGTATCAGGATAGATCTCGTTTCCCGGTGCGTTTGCGAGGTCCCTTGCGAGGACGGTTCCGGCCACGACGGCATCTGCGCGTTTCACCGCGCGGAATCCCGGGGTCTTCAGAGCCGCCTTCGTCGCCACGAGCGTGATCTCATCGACCATTGCGCCGTTCTCGTCGGACTTCTTGTATTTGTCGAACCGGTACAGTCCGAGTAGGGCCCCTTCGGCAAACGCCACAATGCAATCCTCCACCGGTCCGCGGAGATCAGGGAGCACGAGGGTCAGCGTCTTTGCCTTTCGTCGCCGCGCCTCCTTTGCTGCGGCCGCCGCACTCCTTCGATACCGTTCGAGTGAGACCTTGGCATGGGGGCCGAGTCCGACGAGCAACACGCGGGGACAAGCCGCGGAGCCGGTGTGGACGAGAGCCGTCTCGCCCTCCTTGCCCGAAAAATCCCCAGCCGCCATCAGGGCGCGGAAGCTCGACCTTCCGGCAACGGCGGCAGCTCGCATCTCCTTCGAGAATCGCGGTCGGTCGGAGTGAATGAAGTGGACCAGCAACGGGGTGCGGATCGAGCCGGTGCGCAAAACGTGGAAACGGGTCTGGAGTGCCATACGATCAGATAAGGTAGTGACGAGCCCGGGCGATGACCTCCGGGCGCAGAGTTTCGAGGTCGACGTTGCGTACGCGCGCGCCCGCGGCATTCTGATGCCCGTTGCCTCCGAACTCCTGAGCGAGCTTGTTGACGGCCACCGAACCGCGGGATCGGAAATTGATCTTGATACCGTCGCTGAGCTCGGTGAACATCAGGCCGATCTGTACCCCGCCGATCGTCAACGTCATCGGAACGAAAGCGTCGGTGTCGATCTCGGAAGTACCCGTCCGCGTGAACATCTCGCGCGTGACGGTGAACGCGCAGAGACGCCCTTCGTGCGCCAAGCGAAGTCCGGCCAAGACTTCGCCAAGCAGTTGCAGGCGATGAGCCGGGCCTTCTTCGTAGACATGCTGGTAGGTGCCGACCGGGTCGGCCCCCATTTCGATGAGCCGGGCCACGATGCGATGCAGGTCGGCGTCGGTTTTGGGGAACCGGAACGAGCCCGTGTCGGTCATGATGGCCGTGTACAATGCGTTCGCTGCGGATCTGGACAAGGGCATTTGGCCGGCTTCGTCGAGCAAGCCGAAGACGATCTCTCCGGTCGAAGAGGCTTCGGTGTCGATGAGTGCGATCGCGGCGAATGCCCCCGGGTCGGGGTGGTGGTCGATGATGACCTTCTCCGCCGAGCTGGCCGCTACGACTGGCTCCATTCGGCCGAGACGGCTCAATTGATTGGTGTCGACGAAGACAACCCATCGGGCGTCGGCGAGCATGGCATCGTGTCGTTCCGATTCGTACCGCTCGAACAAGCTCCCCCCAGCATCCAAAAAACGATAGGGTCCCGGCACCCCGTCGTGATTGATGATGCTGACGGTAAAGCCGTGTGCGCGAAGCGCTTCGGCCAACGCCAACTGACTGCCGAGTCCGTCGCCGTCCGGGTTGATATGCGTCGTCAGGACGACGGATGCCGGCCGGGAGAGCAACTCACGGAAACGGAGGTGATCGGAGGTGGAGAGGGGCATGGTCGTTGGTGAACGAAAAAGGTGTGACCCCCGACGGAGGCCACACCTTCTCGTCCGCGGGTGCCGCCCTTACTTGATGACCCAGGTGTCGCCGGAGTTCAGGAGCTTGTCCATGTCTCCTTCACCCCTCTTGGCCTTGGCGTCCTCGATCTGCGATGTCATCAGGTCCTCATACGTCGGCCGCTCGACCGACAGGAAGATGCCGACCGGTCGCGGAAGCCCCGCCTTGTATGTCATGTCGGCCAGGATGAATGACAGGGTGGTGTCGTGCTCGTTGTGGACCAGCAGGTCGTTGACGGAGCTCTTGCCGTCTGTGAGCGACACAACCGTCGGCGTGAACCCGTCAAGCTTGATGCCCTTGTCCTTCTCCTTGCCGAACACGAGCGGCTTGCCGTGCTCGATGAAGACCACGCTGTCGTCCTTCGTCTCCTTTTCGGTGAACTGGAAGAATGCCCCGTCGTTGAAGACGTTGCAATTCTGGTAGATCTCGACGAAGGAGGTGCCTTTATGCTCGGCGGCACGCTTCAGCACCGTCTGCATGTGTTTGGGGTCACGGTCGAGGGTGCGGGCGACAAAGGTTGCACTCGCGCCCAAGGCGAGAGACGCCGGGTTGAACGGGTAGTCGAGCGAACCCTGCGGCGTCGACTTCGTCACTTTGCCTTGTTCGGAGGTGGGCGAATACTGCCCCTTGGTCAGGCCGTAGATCTGATTGTTGAACAGCAAGACCTTCACGTCGATGTTGCGACGCAACAAGTGAATGAAGTGATTGCCGCCGATCGACATTCCGTCGCCGTCGCCTGTCACGACCCACACCGACAGATCGGGTCGCGCGACCTTCAGACCCGAGGCGATCGCAGTGGCTCGACCGTGAATGCCGTGGAAGCCGTATGTCTCCATGTAGTACGGGAATCGGCTCGAGCAACCAATGCCCGAGACAAAGACCATCTTGTGCCTCGGGATCCCCAGCTCGGGCATCACGCGCTGCGTTTGGGCGAGAATGGAGTAGTCCCCGCAACCCGGGCACCACCGGACATCCTGGTTGCTGGAAAAGTCCTTCGGTGAGTACTTCGGCATCTGGAACGATGCGGCAGCGGACAGGATCTCGTTGACGTTCGTCGCCATGGGTCACTTCCCCCCTTTGAGCAGTTCTTCGATCTTCGTCTCGATCTCCACCGACCGGAAGGGGAGACCCTGGATCTTGTCAAGACCGATCGCCGGCACCAGATACTTTGAGCGCAGCACCATGCGGAGCTGGCCCATGTTCAGCTCGGGCACGAGGACCTGCTTGAAGTTTTTCAGCACGCCTTCAACATTCTTCGGCATCGGGTTGAGGTGTCTTAGGTGCATCTGCGAGACCTTGTAACCTCGGGCCTGCATTTTGATCACGGCCGACTTGATGGCGCCATACGTCCCCCCCCAACCGACGACAAGGAGGTCGCCGGTCGGCGCGCCCTCGACCACTGCATCCGGAATGTCGTCGGCGATGCGCTCCACCTTCTCGGTCCGCAACTTGACCATGAATTCGTGATTCTTTGGGTCGTAGCTGACGTTGCCGGTGAGGTGGGCCTTTTCGAGCCCGCCGATGCGGTGTTCGAGACCCGGCGTACCAGGGATCGCCCACGGCCGGGAAAGGGTCTTCTCATCCCGGAGGTAGGGGAGGAAGCCCTCCTTCTCCGTGCGGAAGGGAACAGCGATGTCGGGAAGCGTGCTCATCGACGGGATCAGCCACGGCTCGGACCCGTTGGCGAGATAGCCGTCGGTGAGCAACATGACCGGCGTCATGTACTTCAGGGCGATGCGTGATGCCTCAATGGCGGCATAGAAGCAATCGCCCGGCGTCGAAGCGGCGACGACCGGGATCGGTGCCTCGCCGTTACGGCCGTATAGGGCCTGGAACAGGTCGGCCTGTTCCGTCTTCGTTGGAAGCCCCGTGCTCGGGCCGCCGCGTTGGACGTTGACGATGACGAGCGGAAGCTCGACCATGACGGCCAACCCGATGGCTTCAGTCTTCAAAGCCACTCCGGGGCCGGAGGTGGTGGTTGTGCCAAGGGCTCCGCCGAATGAGGCCCCGATCGCCGACGTGATTCCCGCGATCTCATCCTCAGCTTGGAACGTCTTGACGCCGAAGCTCTTGTAGAGCGACAACTCATGCAGAATGTCGCTGGCCGGCGTGATCGGATACGTACCCAGGAACAGCTCGAGATGTGCTTTCTTCGCGGCGGCCATCAGGCCCCACGCCGTCGCCTGATTGCCCGTGATATTGCGGTACTTGCCGGGAGCCAACTTCGCCGGGCCTACCTCGTACCGGACCTTGAAGATCTCCGTCGTCTCGCCGTAGTTCCAGCCGGCCTTGAGGACGCGGATGTTCGCTTCCTTGATGTCCGGCTTCTTCTCGAACTTCTCGTTGATCCAGTCGACGGTCGGTTCGATGGGACGATTATACATCCAGAACATCATTCCCAGGGCAAAGAAGTTCTTGGACCGGTCGACGAGCTTGCTCGAAAGATTCAGGTCTTGGAGAGCCAGCGACGTCAACTTGGTGATGTCGACCTCATACAGGCGGTACTTGTCGAGCGAACCGTCGCGGAGGGGGTTCTGGGTATAGCCCGCCAGCTTCAGGTTCTTGTCGCTGAATCCATCGGTGTTGACGATGATCGCACCGCCGTCGACGAGACTCCCCAGATTGACCTTCAAAGCGGCGGCATTCATCGCGACGAGCACGTCGCATTGGTCTCCCGGTGTATGGATCTCGGTGCTACCGAAGTGGATCTGAAAGCCGGAGACGCCGAACAGCGTGCCCTGAGGGGCGCGGATCTCGGCGGGGTAGTCGGGAAGCGTGCTCAGATCGTTGCCGAGCAACGCCGTCGTGTTCGTGAATTGCGTGCCGGTCAACTGCATGCCGTCGCCGGAGTCGCCGGCGAATCGGATGGTGACCTCTTCTAGGTTTTGCGTCTGCTTGGACATGGACGACCGTTCCTGTTCGCGACGAGACAAGGCCCTCCCCGGGCGGCACGAGGGCCGACCGTCGTGGAACGAACGCTCGGCGGGTGGTCGGGGGGAGAAGCGGCCGGAATACGTGGATCGTTGGCGCCGATCCATTTCCGGTGGCGCCACACGTGGATGTCAAAAAATCTAGCCAGAAAACGGAGGAAAGGCAAGGCGATCCCCGTTTTCTGCACGTTTTGCGATACGGGTCAAAAAGAAACGGGCCATGCGATCGCTCCCATGACCCGTCCTTGTTCGGATCCTCGTGACGCTACTCGCGCACGATCCAGACTTTGATCTTGGCTGCAACGCCCGCGGCCAGTTTGACGGGAACGTCATAGATGCCGAGGCTCTTGATCGTGTCTTCCAGTTCGATCTGACGCTTGTCGAGCGTGATGCCTTTCTCGACAAGCGCGTCGGCGATCATCTGCGAAGTGACCGATCCAAAGAGTCTCTCGTCTTCGCCGACCTTCACGCTGAGGGTGACAGACGTCTTTTCAAGCTGTGCTGCCAGCTGCTCAGCCGCCTGGCGCTCCTTCTCCAGACGACGCCCGGCTTGCTTCTGTTCCTGCTCCAGCACCTTGAGGGCGCCGGGCGTGGCTTCATACGCGATGTTGCGGGGAATGAGGTAGTTCCGGGCGAAACCGTCCTTGACCTCCTTGACGTCGCCGATCTTTCCCAGCTGTTCGTAGTCCTGTCGAAGAATGACTTTCATGGATGGTCTCCTCAGCTCACGGCGTCCGCAACAAACGGAAGCAACGCCAGGTGACGGGCCCGCTTGATGGCTGCGGTCAGTTGTCGCTGGTGCTTGGCGCACGTTCCGGTGATCCGGCGCGGGATGATCCGGCCCTGCTCTGACACCGTCCGGGACAGTCGCTTTTCGTTCTTGTAGTCAATATAGATCTCTTTGGCGTCGCAGAACCGACAGGTGCGCTTCTTGCGCTGCTGTTGGTTGCGGCCTCGGCCGCGCCGCGGCCGTGAATCGGATGAGTTGCGTCGAAGAGGTGGTCGCATGATCGTTGCCTCGTCTCAGTCGTCGTGATAGGGTCAGGCCGCCGGGGCCGTTTCGGGAGCGGCGGCCTGTGCGGTTGCATCGGCGGCGGCCTTTTGCGCGCGCGCCTTCAGGGCATGCTTGTCCAGCCGGATCGTGAGATACCGGAGGATGTTCTCGTCGAGTTGATAGTGCCGCTCGAGTTTCGCGACAAGGTCCGACGGGCCCGTGAATTCGGCGATCACGTAGAAGCCGTTGTTCTTCTTTCGGATCGGGTATGCGAACCGCTTGCGGCCCCACTTGTTCACGTCGAGGACCGAGCCTTCGTGCTTGACGATGAATTCCTTGACCTTTTCGATCACCGCATCGATCTGCGGATCGTCCAGGCCGGCGTTCACGATGAACGCCGTTTCATAGAGTACGGGGGACTGCGCCATGGCAGTACATTCCCTGTGGTCGTGGAACATGGCCCCGTTCCTGGTATGGCTGAACGGAGCAGGGTGATGGTATGTCGACGAACGTTACCCCCGTCGTCGTGGGGGTGATGCTAATCTTCGGGTTCGGCTTCCCTACCTGGAAGCGAACGGTTGAACTCGTTCATGGCGATATTCCAGCCCGACCGCAGCACCGTCTCCACGGCGTCGGCGGCCCGTAGAATCATCGGTCGCACGACGTCGAGCTCGTCGGGTTCGAACGGCTCCAGAACGAATGCCGCCATTCGATCTTTGTCGGACGGAAGATGTGCGGAAGCGATTCCGCACCGCAACCTCGGAACGTCACGCGTTCTGAATGCCTCGATGACGGAGGCAATGCCGTTGTGTCCTCCGTCGCTTCCCCGCAGGCGCAGCCTGAGCGTCCCGAGCGGGAGCTGGAAATCGTCAAAGATGGCGAGCGTCTCAGAAGGCATTACGCCGGCGAGCGCAGCCGCTTCAGCAACGGCCGGCCCGCTTAAATTCATGAAGGTGATCGGCTTGACCAGATGCGCTTCGAGGCCGTTCAGCCTTGCCACGACCTCCAGCCACGGCCCGCGTCCGGAACGGAAGGTGGCGCCCGCTCGACGGGCGAGCTCCTCGACCACCATGAAGCCAAGATTGTGTCGCGTCCCCTCGTAGGCCGCACCGGGGTTTCCCAAGCCGGCGACGAGCAACATCGACGCAGTCCCGACCGGTTACTTTTTTTCCTTCTCCGCCGGTTTTTCGGCGCCCTCTTCTTCGGGCTTCTTGCCCTTGGCAATCACCTCGGGCTCGGCCGGCGCCGCAGATGCTTCGGCGGCAGCGGCCTCAGGAGCCTTCTCAACGACCGGCGGAATGACCGCGACCACGGTCGTCCGGGCGTCTTCCATCACCTTCACGTTCGGCACCGAAAGGTCGCCGACATGGATCGACTTGTTGATGCCCAGATTCGCCACGTCGATCGTGATCGACTCCGGAATGAACTTCGGAAGGCACATCACCTTGATGCGATGGAGGATGTGCTGCAGAATGCCGCCTTCGCGCACGCCCGACGGGACGCCGCCCGTCAGCACGACCGGCACCATGATCTCGACCTCTTCGTTCTCCTTGAGCCCGAGCAGGTCGAAATGCACCGGCCGATCGGTCACAGGATCGAAGTCGATCGCCTTCAGGATGCACGGAAGCGATGATCCGTCGTCCAGCTTCAAGTTCACGATGTGCGTTGCCGTCGTCGCGTAGAGCGGTCGCAGGGACAGCTCGGGGACGGCAACCGGGATGTTCGGGAGTCCGTGGCCGTAATAGATGCCGGGGACGATGCCTTTGGCCCGCATCGCATTGCCGCCCTTTCCGGTCTTCTTCCGGATCTCGGCGGTGATCGTCAATTCAGACATCGGTACTTCTCCTCAGTTGTATCACACTTTGTCTTTGTCAATATCGAACAGCGAACTGATCGACTTGTTCTGATGCGTGCGGAGGATCGCTTCGGCAAAAAGCCGTGCCGTGGAACGCACCTCGATCTTGGCCGATGGCTCTCTCAGCGGCAGCGTGTCGGTCACGATGAGCGTCGTCACCTCCGAACTGTTGATCCGCTCATAGGCCTTGCCCGACAGAATCGGGTGGGTGGCCGCACCGTAGACGCTACGGGCCCCCGCCTTCTTGAGTGCCGACACGGCGTTGACGAACGTGCCGGCGGTGTCGATCAGGTCGTCGACGATGAGGATATTCTTGTCTTCTGCCGCTCCGATGATATTCATGACCTCCGCAACGTTCGCTTTCGGCCGGCGCTTGTCGATCAGGATGAGGTCCGCATCGAGCCGTTTGGCGTACGACCGCGCCATCTTAATGCCTCCAACGTCCGGCGAACAAACGGCAAGGTCGGGCACGTTCATCTTGCGAAAGTGCTCGACGAGCACCGCCGACGAATACAAATGGTCCAGCGGGATGTCGAAGAACCCCTGGATCTGCGCCGCGTGCAGGTCCATCGTGATCACGCGGTCAGCGCCCGCCTCGGTGATGAGGTTGGCGACAAGCTTCGCCGTGACCGACACGCGCGGCTGGTCCTTGCGGTCCTGGCGAGCATACCCAAAGTATGGAATCACGGCGGTGACCCTGCTGGCCGACGCGCGCCGCGCCGCGTCGATCATCATCAACAGTTCCATCAGGTTCTCGGCCGGCGGTTGGGTCGACTGGACGATGAAGACGTCCGCACCGCGGATGTTCTCCGAGAACTTGACCCAGATCTCACCGTCGCTGAAGTTCTGGATCTCCGTGTGTCCGAGCGAGACTCCTGCAGCCTGGCAGATGTCGACGGCCAAGGGCTGGTTCGAGCGTCCGGAGAAGATCTTCAAGGTACTGGCCATGACGATGCTCGACGTTGACCGTGCGATGCCTTGTGCTGATCGAGTGCTGCGCCAAGGATGCTTCGGCACGGGGTGCGTGACTTCAGGGCGTCCGGAACATCGAAACACTCACGAATCCAGCCCTTCTCCGCGCCTCGCCGCTCAACCCCGTTGCTGGGGCGGGAGGATTCGAACCTCCGCATGGCGGCTCCAAAGGCCGCTGCCTTACCGCTTGGCGACGCCCCAATGACCTTGTTTACTGATGACATCCCACGGCGAAACGGCAGGCTGAGAATCCTAGACTTACAAGATATCGAAATTCCACCCTGGAATCAACGTACATCAATAGGTCTTGCTCGGCAGCCCGAGCAGCATCGCGTTCACGACGAACTTCGTCGTTTCCAGCCAGAACATCCGAAACGTCGGCGATTCGGCGAAGAGATAGACCTTTCCCCGGCCGATCACAAACTCCTGAAGATATGGGCTCGAAGCCACGTCGCGGGCTCGGTTAGATGATGAGTAGCCGCTCACCGCCGTCGTATCAAGCGTGAACCTGGCAACGACATGGCCCGCATCCACCGCTCGGAATGGCGCTCCATTTCCTTTTAGCACGAATGATTCGCCCGGGAACCCGAATCCCAAATGGTGCGTCGTGTCGACCATGACCCGATAGATCGCCCCCGGAATACGTTCCAGCCGCTCCGCCTCTTCCTTCTCGAAGCGCGTCATCACCCGCCGATCTTCCTTGAGCCGTTTCTCGCGCGCTTTGGTCTCGGCGCTCTTTTCATCTTCTTTCATGTCCCGCAGCAACTCGGCGCTCGTCAGGCCCGATGCCTTTCGCGTCAGCGCCCGTGCGGCCTCTTCCATCGCAACAAGCACGCCTCCCGCCGACACCCACGTCCGAAGCGCAGCCGTCCTCGATGAGTCCAAGAACCCCGTCCATGATCCGTCGGGCATGAGGATCACATCGTAGGAAGCCAGCGAAGCTCGTCCAACCTCCTCCGCGCGAAGCATCGTGAAAGGTACGCCAAGCACCCGCTCGAGGAGGAACCACAGCTCACCGACGTCGCTGGACCCCGCCGGCTCGTCCGTCAGGAGGGCGACCGAGGGGGCGCGCAGAGGCACCACCCTGTCGGAGCCGAGAGTGATGCCTTTCTCCGAAAGGCCGGTCGCCGTGGCGTAGGCCGTGATGCCGGCGCGCTCGATCGCTTCGGTCACCTCTCGATGCAGGTCGGAGCGCTGTTGTGCGCTGAAGACGATCGCCGTCCCGGCGCGATGATACCGGCCGTTGATCGTGAAGGGCCTTGTGGCGCTATACACGACGATGCCCTTGCGCAGCATCGACCAGACCGCCGAGGCGGCATCCAGCGATTCCCACGGGATCAGATAGGCCACCGTCGCAGGCTCACCCACGACGTTCCCCTTCGGCGCCGCGGTCTCGGACCAGAGCTGTGCCGATGTCGGCAATGCGGCGTCCGATTCGAATGCCGGAAGGCCGTACGCGACCGGCAGCGACCATGCCGAGAGGTCATAGAAGAACGTGTCGCGTACGGACGTCTTGGGCTCGAGCAGTGCGGTGGCGAGATGCCGTCGGGGTTGGCGCAACGAGACGACAAGCGTACCCTCGGGGAATGATGTACGTTCACTCCGGGAGGAATAGTATCGACGGGCCTGGAGCACCGTCGGTGCTGTTAACCGATGGACTTCGATGCCGTTCTGCGTCAGGACCGACGCAAGCCGGTGTCCGAGTGTCTGGTCGCGGTCGATCCGGACAATGATCGTGCGCGGAAGGGCGTCGGATGAGATCGCCGACCGCCAGAAAGCGGCGAAGTCCCGAAGTCGTTCCTGCCGGCGCCGGACGGTCGTCTCGACCGTGGTGAGGGCCGTGATGAAGTGATTCCGCACCCGATCGTGCAGCGTGAGGAGCGTTCCGTCCGGCCGACGGATCACAACGCCAGCTCGGCCGCTCCCCGCCTGTTCAAACGTCATCCCGATGGCGCCGTTGAAAGTGGGCCAGGAGTCGCCGTAACCTGGATAGAACATATCGAAGTTCTCGCCGACGTAATACGGCGCGCCGACTCGATCGAGCGCGGCGGCATTGGCGGCGCCGTAGATCTGACCCCATGTCGCCACCTCAGGCGGAAGTGTCTGGTGAAAGGGTGGTGCCGCGGGGAAGAAGAAGTACGTACTCGAGGGGCCCATTTCGTGGAGGTCGACGTGCGTATGCGGCATCCACTGGCGGTAGAAGGCGATGCGCGCGCGCGATTCCTGCTGGGTAAGCCATGCCCAATCGCGGTTCAAGTCGAAGTAGTAGTGGTTCGTCCTTCCACCCGGCCAGGGCTCTGCGTGTTCGGCTGCGTTCCAGGAAGCGTTCGGCGGATCCGTCGCGACGCGACGATACCAGTCGACATATCGCGCCCGACCGTCGGGATTCAGCACCGGGTCGACAATGACCACGGCATCCTGCAGGATCGCTTTCGTTCGATCATCAGTTCCGGCCGCCAGCTGCCATGCCAGGGCCAAGGCCGCCTCCGGCGATGATGACTCGTTGCCGTGCACGCCCGCAGAGATCCACACGATCGCGGGAAGTGAGGCGGTCAGGCGGTCCGCCTCGGACTCCGAGATCGTTCGTGGATCCGTCAAACGAAGATTGGCAGTGCGCACTTCGTCCAGCTCTCGGTGTCGTTCGGGCGTCGTGATGACCATCGCCCGAAGAGGCCGGCCCTCGACGCTTGAGCCGTAGGAGACCACACGGACCCGCTGGGACGCAGCGCCCAGCCCGTCGATCGCCCGCTCGACCGACCTGGCGTCCGAAAAGCGGGTGGCGAGGGAGTGCCCCAGCATCGTTTCGAGCGTTGGCACCGCCGGATCGACCGAGCCGATGGGGAACCAGGATTGAGCCCCGGCCCGAGCAACGAGGAACAGGGTGACGCCGAAGAGAAGTCGAGAGCGCTTGATCATGTCAAGGAAGAAGAGGGGAGAAGTTGTGCAAGGGTCGATGCAAAATGTACGGTGAATTCAAACACATTCCATGCTTCAAGACGTCTTTGATTTTTCGGCGTTCCCTACGTACCTTGGATGCATCACCGGAGATCATTCGCATGTCAATTCCACTGTCGTTGGCCCTCCGCCGTTCCGCTTCGCAAGGTTCCGTGCTCACGCAGACCGCGTGGGTCGCCGGCATGGCTGTCCTCACGGCCGTCGGCGCTCAGATCGAGATTCCGCACGATCCTGTTCCGTTCACGCTCCAGACGCTGTTCGTCCTGCTTGCGGGGGGAATCCTCGGACCGCGAAACGGCTTCCTGAGTATGTCCGCATACCTGCTGGCCGGCCTGGTCGGACTTCCGGTGTTCTCTCAGTTCGGGTTTGGACTGGCCAAGATCATGGGGCCCACCGGGGGCTATCTTCTGGCCTTTCCCGTCGCGGCATTCTTGGTCGGCATGCTGACGGCTCGTCGACAGGAGATCTGGTGGACGGCGATGTCCCTCTTCGCCGGTCTGCTGGTGATCTTCAGCCTTGGTACCCTCCACCTCGGCACAACGGTTGCGCGATCTTGGGGTGAGGCGTTCAACGCCGGATTCCTGATCTTCTCGTGGTGGGATATCATCAAGCTGGCGGCGGCAACGTCAATCCTTGCCGGACTGCGGAATACAACGGTCGATGACGGCAGTCGCTGACGAAGCCGCTCCAGTCCCCTCATGAACCAACGAGCCCCGGTCAGGGGCTCGTTCTGTTTTCTTCAGGACCGTCGGGCGTCGAAATTCAACGTTGCATCCCAACGGCGAAAGAGCTCCGCCGTTGCCCGCACATCGCCGAGACAATACTCGGCGATCTCTTTGTATCGTCCCTGCTCCACAAGTCCCGCCAGGTCAAGCCCGGTGATGCCATGCGCCTTCGGGCTGTCGATGCCGAAGATCTTGCAGAAGAAGTCGAGGTTGAACTTGCGCAGCGCGCCGTAGAAGGTGAGTTGGTCGAGCAGGTCGATGTGAGCGGCCGTGTCGAATCGGTTGCCCATCAGGTTTCGCGTCGGGCGGATGCCGAGAACGGCGGATCGAAACAGGAGGAAGGGACAGTCGAAGCCTCGGCCGTTGAACGTGATGATCTGGCGGTAAGGAACGAGGTCCTTCCAGAATGAGGAGAGGATCTGCGATTCGTCGCCGGGGAGGTATTGTACCATCCCGTCTTCCGACGACCAACCGGCCATTCCGGGAGCGTTGATGAACACGCGGCCGCCTCCGGACTCGGGGTTCAGCATGCCGATCGCGAGCACCCGCGCCGTGGCCGGGTAGAGATTGAGTTTGAGGAGGGTCTCTTCGCGTTCCGTCTCCGTCTGGGCGAACCGGAGGAGGTAGTCTCGCTGGGTCTCGTCGAAGGTCTCCAGCGGCAAAGCGAGGGTCTCGATATCGACGACGATGCGCGTCACGCCGTGATACGGTAATGCTTCAGGCCCCAGTAGGTCTCGACGGCGGTGGCTTTCAGGATCGTCGCGAGAGGGATCGCCAGGATCATCCCGGCGATACCCATGAGTGTGTTGCCGATGATCAGCACAAAGATGACCGTGACCGGGTGCATGTCGACGGTCTTCGAGAAGCACAGCGGCTGAACGACGATGTTGTCGATCATCTGGATCGTGAAGGTCAGCACGATGATCGGCACGGCCATCCGGAAGTCGCCATATTGTGTTAGCGTGACGAGAAAGGCTGGGACCGCGCCGACGATCGGACCAAGGTACGGGACCAGGTTGGCGATCCCTGCGATCCCGCCGATCAGCAAGGGGTATTCGACGCCGATGATCATATAGCCGATGATGGTCAGAACCCCGATGATCACGGAGTCGAGGATCCAGCCGCGCAAGTAGCCAACCAGGTCCTTCTGCATCCGATTCAGAACGTTCAAGGTCATCTCGAAATACTTGTTCGGCACCTTTTCGATGAGGCGCTTGAATCCGATGTCTCCCTCGGCCAGGATGAAGTAGGTGATGAACGGCACGATCGCCAAGTTCACCAGAAAGCCGGCGAGCCCTTCCAGGAGGCCGCCGAGCATCTCCGTTCCTGCGGCGATGACCCCGTAGACCTTCTGAGAGATCTCCTGGGGATCGATGAACGTGAACTGGGTCGACAGACTCACCGCCGCTTCGTGGAGCTTCAGATCGAACGGGAAACTCCTTAGACTGTCATACAGTCCCTCGGCCCGGTCGACCAAGAATGGGATGGCCTCCATGGCGGCCATGACGAATCCGCCTCCCGCGACGACGAAGACGGTGGCGATCGAGAGGCTGCGCCGCAGCCCGACGCGGAACTCGAGGAATGTCACGAGCGGCCGAAGCATGAAGGCCAGCAGTCCCGAGATGATGAGGGTCATGACGATGTCGGGGAATTGCGAGAGGACCCAGAAGGTGATGACGACGATCGTCAGCGCACCCAGAACCTTCAGGAAGGGACGATTGGATTCGAAGGAGGCCATGGATCAGAGTTTGAGTTCTCGCAGGGTGCCGCGGGCGACGTCGCTCGCAAACCCCCTACGCAGGAGAAGGTCGTAGATCCGTTGCCGGCGCCGGTCGGGAGATTCGCGCCGCCCGCCGAGTTGCTGCAACCGTTTCCGCGCGACGCGGAGGGCCGAAGCTCGTTGCTCATCGCTCGGCAGGAGTTCGTCGATGACCGCCTCGGCTGCCCGGCGGGCGATACCTTTGCGCACCAGAAGCTCGCGAAGCAGTGCCGGACCCGCACCCCCACGCCGCAACCGGTCGCGCACGGTCATCCGCGCAAAGGCAGCATCATCGATCATCTTCAGTCCCCGCAATCGCTCCGCCGTCGTCTCGGCGATCTCCGGAGGTATCTTCTTGCCGACCAGGTACTGTACCACCTCCTGTGAGCTGCGTGGGCGGTACGAGAGGTAGTTGATCGCAAGCCGCCGTGCTTCGGTCCGAAGGTGTGCTTCCCGGATCTCCTCCCATCGATGTTCATCCACCTCCACGCCGGTCGACAATAGGAACTTCGCCGCGACCTCGTCGCAGAGTTCCAGCATCGCTCCGTCATCCCGATGTACCCGGATCCGCGGAGGACGCGTACGACGCCGTTCCAATCGAACGATATGCATGACGGGCCGCCGAGCGCGCAGGAAGACTACGCCTTGCCGCCTTTCTTGCCGGAAGGGGCCTCAGGCTTTGCGACGGTCGTCTCCGGTTTGCCGTCCGACCTCGACTCTGCCGCGTCGGCGATCAGGCCAAGCTTCTTCCGCATCACCTGGTCGATCTCCTTGGCGATGTCCGGATTGTTCTGCAGATGGTTCTTGACCGCGTCGCGTCCCTGGCCGATCCGCTCATCCTTGTACGAGAACCACGAGCCGCTCTTCACGATCACGTTCGCTTCGACCGCGGCGTCGATCAGGTCCCCCATCTTCGAGATCCCCTCGTTATAGAGAATGTCGAACTGGGCCTCCTTGAACGGAGGGGCCACCTTGTTCTTGACGACCTTCACGCGCGTCCGATTGCCCACGACGCTGGTGGCGTCCTTGATGGCCTCGATCCGACGGACGTCGAGCCGAACCGACGCATAGAACTTGAGGGCGTTGCCGCCCGTCGTCGTTTCGGGGTTGCCGAACATCACGCCGATCTTCTGGCGAAGCTGATTCGTGAACATCACGGTCGTCTTGGATTTTGAGATCGCTGACGTCAGCTTGCGCAGGGCCTGCGACATCAGGCGTGCCTGAACGCCCATGGAGGGGTCGCCCATCTCGCCTTCGATCTCCGCGCGTGGGGTCAGGGCTGCGACCGAGTCGACGATGATCACGTCGATCGCGTTGCTGCGTACCAGCGTCTCGACGATCTCGAGCGCCTGCTCTCCGTACTCGGGCTGGGAGAGAAGGAGGTTGTTCACGTCTACGCCCAGCTTGCGGGCATAAGCCACGTCGAGCGCGTGCTCGGCGTCGATGAACGCGGCAACGCCCCCGGCCCTCTGTGCCTCGGCAATGATATGAAGGCAGATCGTGGTCTTGCCCGACGACTCGGGCCCGAAGATCTCCACGACGCGGCCGCGCGGGACCCCGCCGATACCGAGGGCGGCGTCCAGCGAGATCGAACCGGTCGAGATGGCATCCACCCGCTGGATGGGCCCCTCGCTCAATTTCATGATCGATCCCTTGCCGTGCTGCTTCTCGATCTGATCGATGGCGATCTTGAGCGCCTGCAATTTGGCTTCTTTGGACGGCGTGTCGGTCATGGAATGCTCCGGAAACAATGGAATGGAAATGTGGTGAGCGGGCGGTATTGGGATCCCCCTGGGAGAAGATCGCTCCTCATGAGCACGAGCTCCGAGGCGCGGACCAGAATCGGGTCAAAAGTAATAGATGAGAGGACCTTTGTCAAGGCGCTCGCATCGTCGCGCACGCGAACTCGAGCCAGCGTGATATGCGGATGAAACTCGTGCTTATTGGCAGGCCATCCTGCCTCGCGGCAGAGACGCTCCACCGCGGTGCCGATCTCCAGGACCGAGGTGGTGGCGAACGCCCCCGCCCAGATCACGCGGGGGTGCTCCGGCGACGGGAAGGCTCCGAGCGATTGGATCACCAGGTCGAACGGGTCCACCTGTTCCGACCATCGAGCGATCATCCCCTCCAGTCGCGCTCGCCGCTCAGCTTTGGTGTCGCCGAGGAACTGGACGGTGAGATGCAGCTTTTCCGCGGGCTCCCACTTCACATTCACGCCTGCGTCCGACAACTGCCGTTGTATCATCTTCAGGCGTTGCTGAGCGCTTGCCGTCAGCGGCAGGGCGAGGAAGCACCGGATCGATTCCACCGTCAGGCCCCGGTGATCTTTCGGCGCAGCAATTCCAGCGCGGCCTGCGCGGCGCGCTCCTTGATCCGCCGGCGACCTTCGGCGAACATGAACCTGACCGCCGACGCTCCGTGAGCATCGGCATAGCCGACGTACACAAGCCCGACCGGCTTTGACTCGGTCGCACCTCCGGGTCCGGCGATGCCCGTGGTCGAGATACCAACCGTGGTGCCGGCGTTCCTCCGAGCCCCCGCCGCCATCGCCATCGCCACTTCCTCGCTGACGGCACCATGCCGTTGGATCAGATCGCCCGGAACTCCGAGGTCCTTGATCTTCGCCTCGTTCGAGTATGTTACGTACGCGCGGTCGACGTACGCGCTTGCTCCGGGCACATTCGTCAGCCGGTCCGCGATCAGTCCGCCCGTGCATGATTCGGCGATCGCCACCGTCCATCCCCGCTCTGCCAGCATCTTCCCCAGCACCTCTTCGAGTTCCTCGTCATCCACGCCGTAGATGTAAGCCGAAGCCTTCGCCCGGATCCGGGCCTCGGCCGCGGCGATCCGCGACTCGGCTGCTGCAACGTCTGGGGCCATGGCCGTGAGACGCAGGCGGACGCCCGTGGGACTTGGGAGGAAGGCAAGCGTCACTTCATCGGCCGCCGGTATGATCTCGTCGATCCGGCCGAGCCGGTCGGCCAGCATCGATTCGGCGATGCCGGTGGTCTTGATCGTGCGATGTCGAATAACGCGGCCCGGAAACCTTCGGGCCAGGAACGGCGCGACCGTATCACGCATCATCGCCTGCATCTCATACGGGACTCCCGGCATCACGGCCATGATGTGGCCTTCCCGCTCGAACAGATATCCGGGCGCAGTCCCGAGGATGTTTGGGATGACCGTACACCCTTCCGGAACCATCGCCTGATCGCGGTTGATCTGGATCATCTTCTGTCCGCGCTTGGCGAACAAGCGCTCGATGTTCTCGAGTGACGGCTGGTGATGGACGAGTCCGACACCGAAGGTCTGGCAAACGGCCGACCGGGTGACATCGTCGTGCGTGGGGCCGAGTCCGCCTGTGACGATGACCACGTCCCGCCGCGACAGGGCGGTCCGGAAGGCATCGATCATCTCCGGCAGTCGGTCCCCCACAGTCGTCATCCCCGAGACCACGATGCCGCACTCGTTCAACCGCTGCGCAATGAACGCCTGGTTCGTGTTGATGACCTGTCCGATCAGCAACTCATCGCCGACCGTTACGATCTCGGCAGTCGTCATGATCCGAAGATCCCCATCATGACAGCCGCCTGCAGGACGAGATTGGCGTAGATGCCGGCGACGACATCGTCCAGCATGATCGGCCAGCCCCCGCGATGCCGGTCGATCCTCCGCGCCGGATAGGGCTTGACGATATCGAAGATCCGGAAGAGGAAGAAGCCGGCGATTAACAACGGCGTTGAGACCGGGAGAAAGAGGAGGGTGATCCATTGACCTACCACTTCGTCGATGGTCACTTCGGCCGGGTCGGGCCCGTAGTATGCCTCCATCTGCCCGGCGGCCCTAGCCCCCAGGACGAGCAGGACGATGACCAGCGGCAGGAGCACACCCGGTTGCGCCGCGCCCGGGACGAAGCAGCAGGCAGCGGCCAGGGCGCTGCCGAACGTCCCTGACGCGATCGGAGCGTAACCCGTTCCCAGCGCCGAGCCGAGCGCGAGCACGACCCGTGAAGGTCGCGGAAGAGGAGGGGTGGTCCCGTCAGCCATCGATCTGCCGGAGCGCGGTGCGGTTGGACAGGAGATAGAGGACGCCGGTCACGAGCGTGTACACCGCCGTCACGATCATCATCGGGTCGACGAACGAACGGTCGATGAGTCGTTCAGCCCACGACCGCCAGGCATGGCCGGCGGGTAGCGATGTTGCGGCCACGTGGGAGAGCAGGATGTAATGCACAACGACGAATTGCAGGAACGTCTTCGACTTGGCCATTTTCGACGTGTTGAACGTCTTTCCCTTAGACTCCATGTATGAGCGAAGCGCCGTGATCAAGACATCTCGAATGACGATCACCCAGACCGTCCAAGCCGGAACGAGGCCGAGGATCACATAACAAAAGAGGGTGGAGGAGATGAGGATCTTGTCGGCGAACGGGTCGAGCGTGCTTCCCCATCGGGTCACGAAGCCCCATCGTCGGGCGACGTATCCGTCGTACCAATCGGTCAGCATGGCCACGACGAACGTCGGGATGGACCACCACCGTTGCACCGGGTCGTCGGAGAGTACGAGGCCGACGAAGACCGGCGTCAGCAGGATCCGCAAGAGCGTGAGTTGGTTGGGAGGAGTGATGAACCGCTGCATGATGATCGTGCGGTGAAGATACGAAAAATCCCGCGCTGTGGCGGGATCCTTCGAAGAAGCTGCGGGGCCATGAGGCCCGTCAGGCCGGCTTCTTGACGCGTCCGGACTTGATGCAATTCGTGCACACGTGAACGCGCTTCACACTGCCGTCGACGACGGCCCGGACGCGCTGCAGATTTGGCAGAAACCGGCGGGGGACCCGATTGTGCGCGTGGCTGACATGGTTGCCGGCCATCGGACGCTTGCCGCAGATATCACACACCCGTGCCATGACTGTTCCTCTGATTGAATTCAGACATAAGTTAAAAATGATAAGGAACAAATGCCAAAAAGACAACACGAGAATCTGGATCGTACCCTCGGGCGGAACGGTTGATGGGGGCTTCATTTTTGGGTATGTTCAAAAAATGAAGCTATCTCAGAGCCTCGAGGCATGACCGTCCTCGGCATCGAAACGTCCTGCGACGAGACGTCGGCTGCGATCGTGGAGGACGGCTTCGTCCGGTCCAACGTTGTCGCCGCCCAGGTCGACCACGCCCGCTTTGGCGGGGTCGTGCCTGAGCTGGCTTCCCGCGCCCATCTGCGTCTGATCGTGCCGGTCGTCGAAGAGGCGGTTTCAAAAGCGCGGTCATCCCTATCCGTCCTCGATGGCGTCGCCGCCGTCTCGGGGCCCGGCCTCATCGGCTCTCTGCTGGTCGGACTCAGTTATGGAAAGGCATTGGCGTACGCGCTCAACAAGCCGTTCGTGGGCGTGAACCATATGGAGGCGCATATCCTGTCGAATCTGCTCGAAGCGGAGAGGCCCGGGTTTCCGTTCGTCAACCTCACGGTCTCCGGCGGCCACACGCAGCTGATCCTGGTCCGCGCGCCGTTCGAGTATGACGTTCTCGGAGAAACGATCGACGATGCCGCCGGGGAGGCCTTCGACAAGGTCGCGAAGATGCTGGGTCTCGAGTATCCTGGCGGACCGGCTGTCGATCGCCGTGCACGTGAGGGCAACCCTGCGGCCATTCCGTTCCCACGATCGTCATTCGACCCCGACGGCTTCCAATTCAGTTTTAGCGGACTCAAGACATCGGTCCTCTATTGCTTGCGCGATGCGAGGTATGATCCGGCCAAGCCAACGGCCGCCTTCGTCAACGACGTCTGCGCCAGCTTCCAGGCCGCCGTGGTCGATGTCCTCCTCAAGAAGCTGTTCCGGGCGGCCGAGGTGTACGGTGTTCGAGACGTGGCGATCGCCGGAGGGGTCTCGGCCAACAGCAGTCTGAGGTCCCGCGCCGAGGCCGGGGCGGTCCGCCGGGGGCTTCGTCTCTTCACGCCGCGGATGGAATACTGCACTGACAACGGGGCCATGGTGGCAATGACAGGATACCTGCGCTTACGCGATGGCCGACGCTCGTCATTGGAAATGTCTGCAGAACCCAACCTTGCCTTCGCCCGCCGATGAGCGTCCGTTTGAAAGAACGTTGGGCACGACTCGGAGCCGAGGGACGCAAGGCGCTCATCCCGTACATCACGCCCGAGTATCCGTACCGCGAAGTCACGCTTCCCCTCCTGCGTGGGCTGGATGACGCCGGCGCCGATCTCATCGAGGTCGGCATGCCCTACTCCGACCCGCTTGCCGACGGGCCGACGATCCAGCTCTCGTCCGACGTCGCGCTGAAGAACGGTGCCACGCTTGCACGGATCCTCGAGGCCGTGCGGGCCTTCCGCTCCGACCGCCAAACGCCCATTGTGCTCATGGGATACGTCAACCCAATCCTTCGGATGGGGATCGATGTCTTCGTGCGTCAAGCGGTGTCGGCCGGCGTCGATGGAGTCATCGTACCCGATCTGCCTCCTGAAGAGGCGACGGAATTGCTCGCTGCGTCCCGCACCGCGGGCTTGGCCGTGGTCTTTCTCGTCGCGCCGACCACGAACAATGAGCGTCTTCGCCTGGTCGATGCGCTGACGACGGAGTTTCTCTATTGTGTCTCCGTCACGGGCGTGACCGGAGCCCGGTCGACGCTGGGCGTGAACGACGGGCTCGACACCTTTCTGCGGCGCGTGCGAGCGTCCGTTCGCAGCCGTTTTGTGGTCGGCTTCGGCATCTCTACGCCCGAACAGGTGGCGGCCGTCTGGCAGCATGCAGACGGTGCCGTCGTCGGCTCGGCACTCATTCGTGCGATGGCCTCGGCCTCGAACCCGGCCGAAGCCGTGGCGAAAGGGGTGGCATTCTTCAGCAGACTGAGACCCAAGGAGCCCCTGCATGGCTGACGTGAAGGCGTTGCGGGACCGCATCGACGAGATCGACCGGTCCGTCGTCGCGCTGCTCAACAAGCGCGCTGAATTGGCGCTGGTGATCGGGCGTGAGAAGAAGGCCTCGGGTGCGCCGCTGTATGACCCTGCCCGTGAGGAGGAGGTCATGCGGAATGTGACCGGACTGGCGAACGGGCCGTTGACGCCGGCGGCCATGCGCCGCGTGTTCGAACGGATCATCGATGAGACGCGCTCGGTCGAGCGAGCGGCCGCCGGCCATTGAACAGTTGGAAGGATGAACGACCTGAAACGTCCGCTCGTCATCGTCGCCGCCTCGATCGCGGTGCTCGGACTCATCACCGCCGTGCTCATTTTCTGGTGGCCAAATCCTTCGGCAGAGGAAGGAGGGGCGATCGTCACGATCCCTCGTGGCTCCACGTTCCGCCAGGTGCTTGATTCGCTCGAGTCTTCGGGCGCCATCCGCAGCCGGTGGGCATTCACGGCCGCGGCACGGTGGTTCGGAGCCGATCGCAAAGTTCACGTCGGGCGCTACCGGTTCGCTCCTGGCATGTCGAATAGTGAGATTATCGAGGACCTCAGTTCGGGGGCATCGCGCATGCTCATCGCCGTCACGATCCCCGAGGGATGGCGCATGGGGTCCATCGCCCGCCGTTATGCCCGAATGCTCGGCACCGACTCAGCCACGTTCGTCGGGTTATGCCGCGACGAGAGCTTCATCCGAAAGCTCGACATCGACGCGCCCCATCTGGAAGGTTACCTGCTTCCCGAGACCTACGAATTCTACTGGCAGACCGACGAGGCCGACCTGATCCGTGCGATGGTGGGCTCATTCAAGGCGTTCTACGTTGACAGCCTCGTGCGCCGTCAGAAGGAGCTGAAACTGACGCTGAATCAGGTGTTGAGCCTCGCCGCCATCGTCGAGGGGGAATCGAGCATCGACGTCGAGCGGCCGATCATTGCGGGCGTCTACTGGAACCGCCTGCGCAAGCGAATGAAGCTGGAGGCCGACCCGACCATCCAGTACATCCTGCCCGACGGGCCGCGCCGTCTTCTGTACGAAGACCTGCGCCGCGATTCGCCCTACAACACCTATCGCAACTACGGGCTTCCGCCGGGACCTATCAACAGCCCCGGACGCGCCTCGATCGTCGCGACCCTCTATCCCGCCAAGCACGACTACATCTTCTTTGTGGCCACGGGCAACGGAGGGCATCGATTCACGAGCAACTATCAAGACCATCTGCGCGCCGTCCGTTCGTTCCGGCAGGTCCGGCGTCAACAACAACAGGCGCCTGCCTCGTGAGCACAACGCGTTCGATCTTCCTTCGTTGGTGCGGGCTCGCAGGTGTGGCATGCTGGATCATGCTGTCCGGTTGCGCCAACCAGATCGGGCCCTCGGGCGGACCAATGGATGCCGAAGGTCCGCAGATCGTCGCCACGTGGCCGGCTCCCTTCACGACACACTTCCATGGCGACCGGATCGAATTCTCATTCGATGAGTATGTCGACCAGCGCTCATTCGAGGAGTCGGTCTTCATCTCGCCGTCTGTCGCCGAATATGAGTTCGATTGGTCGGGGCAGGTCGTCGAATTGATCTTTCTGGAACCCCTCCGAGATTCCACGACTTATGTCATCACCGTCGGGACGGACGTGGTCGACCTTGAGCCGACTCGCCGCAACCGGATGGCCGAAGCCTTTACCATGGCGATCTCGACGGGTCCGACCATCGAACGCGGGCTGCTCGCCGGCCGCGTGGTTCCGCTGAAGCCCTCCGACGTCGTGTCGGGCATCATGGTCCTCGCATATCATCTCAGAGGCCTCCGGCCTGACACGCTCAATCCGTTGACGACGCCCCCGACGTATGCCACGCAGACCGGGGGGGACGGTACCTTCCGGCTGCCGCACATCCGGCTCGGACCCTACCGTCTGCTGGCAATCCGCGATGAGTTTCGCAATCTCCTCTACGACCGCGAGACTGACGAGTACGCCGTACCGTCGGCCGATATTCTCCTGACGCCCGCCGATACGGGGCGCACCAACATCGTGCTGCAGATGGCCAAGGAGGACACGACAGGACCTCGTCTGGTCTCGGTGGAACCGAGAGACCGGAACCACGTCGACCTCGGCTTCTCCGAAGAGATCGATACGTCCGCCGAACAGTCGCTCCAGGTGTCGATCACGGATACGCTCGACGGTCGCTCGATCCCTGTCTTCGTCCTGATCCCCGATCCGTCCGATTTGAAGAAGACATCGTTGCTCTGCGACTACTTGACGACCGATCGGCCGTATCTCATCCGTGCCGAGCGCGTGTATGACCTTGCGGGAAACGCCGGTCTCCTCGACGCTGTTGCCCGCATGTTCTCCGGCCCGTCGGCCATCGACACCCTTCCGCCGCGCCTCGTTGCGGTGATGCCACGCGACAGCACGCGCGACGTAGAGCCGACGCTCGGCATCGAACTGACCTTCTCGCAACCCATTCTTGCCGAGTCGATGCCTGGCGTCTCCGGCTCATTCGCTCGAGCCGGACTGCCGTCAGTACGCGCCGTCGTTTCGTGGCCGGTGCCGACGCGGGCGAGGGTCATGCCCGTCGTTCCATTGGCTCGCGATCAATGGTATGCGGCTTCGATCGTTGTGTCGGGCCTGCAGGATTGGAAGACCTCGAGGTTGGCCGACACGATCGTGACGGTACGATTTACGACGCGCGACCCCGAGAATGACGGCAGCATTGAGGGGGTGGTGGAAGATGAGAGCGAGGCCGACACGACGGGGCCCATCATCGTCGCAGCGCGCGAGGTCAAGGTCCGCCAACCAAAGATCATCACGGCCACAGCCGGAGTCTCGGGAAGTTTTGTGCTGCAAGGTCTCCCGGCCGGACGATTCATCGTTCATGCCTATCGCGACCGGAATGCCAACGGTCGGTTCGACCCTGGCTTGCCGTTCCCGCTCAACCCGTCCGAGCGAAGGACGATGGATTCAGACACGCTCCGCGTAAGGCCGCGTTGGCCGTTGGAGGGACTCCGTCTGCGGCTCCCGCGGTGAGCCCGCTCAACGAGCCTTCCGTTGTGGATTTTCAGGCGTTTTTTGTCTAGAATATTTTTGCTGTCATCGAAAATGAGCCTATGCTGGAATCGTACATCCCCATTCTGATGATGCTGGCGGTCGGAGTCGCATTCGCCGTCGCCATGGGCAAGATCAATGAGATCGTCGGCCCAAAGCGCCCGTCGGACGAGAAACTCTCGACCTACGAAAGCGGCATGGAACCGGTCCGGACCGCTCGTGAGCGGTTCTCGGTGAAATTTTACATGGTGGCGATGCTCTTTATAGTATTCGACATCGAGGTGGTTTTCCTCTATCCCTGGGCGGTCTCGTTCCGTTCGCTGGGAATCCAGGGCTTCATCACGATGTTCGTCTTTCTGGGTATCCTCCTGATCGGATACTATTATATCTGGAGAAAAGGAGCGCTGGAATGGGACTAGAGAAGGCGATGGGAGAGAGCTTCCTCCTGACGAAAGTCGAATCAGCCATCAACTGGTGCCGGAAGAACTCACTGTTCCCCATGCCGATGGGGATCTCCTGCTGTGCCATCGAGATGATGGCCTTCGCAGGACCCAGGTTCGATTCGGCACGATTCGGGTCGGAGGCATTCCGGTTCTCGCCTCGTCAGTCGGACCTGATGATCGTGGCCGGCACGACGACGTACAAGATGGCTCAGGTCGTCCGCAAGATCTATGATCAGATGCCGGAGCCGAAGTGGGTCATTGCCATGGGAGCTTGCACGTCATCGGGGGGCATGTACCGCACCTACAACGTCGTGCAGGGGATCGACCAGTTCCTGCCGGTCGACGTCTACGTTGCCGGCTGCCCGCCGCGGCCGGATAATCTGCTGAACGCGCTCATGCTCGTGCAGCAAAAGGTCCAACGCGGCGAGAGTCGCGGTACGTTGCCTGCGTTCGTCGGCGAGCCGCCGATCCGACATCGCATCGCCGGAAAGGTTGCATGATCATGAACGAACTCGTGCTCCAGCGACTGCGCGACGCATTCGGCCCGGCGATCGAAGCTTCGTCGGAGTTTCGCGGCGAGTTGACCGTGGTCGTCCCGAAGGAGCGGATCGTCGAGGTCTGCCGATTTCTGAAGGAGCAACCCGATCTCCGATTCGACCTCTTGTCCGACCTATGCGGCGTCGACCGGTACACGCCGCTGCAGCGATTCGGGGTCGTCTATAACCTGTTCTCGATCCGCAGGAAGCATCGTATCCGCCTGAAGACATTCTGCGAAGAGCAGGACCCGACGGTCCCGTCGGTTACGAGCGTCTGGCGCACGGCCAACTGGCACGAACGCGAGACGTTCGACATGTTCGGTATCCAGTTCACCGGGCACCCCGACCTCCGGCGCATGTACATGCCGGAAGGGTTCGAGCATCACCCGCTCCGGAAAGACTTTCCGCTCATGGGCATTCCCGGATCGCTTCCCCTCCCGAAGAAGTAGGCTATGGCCGTCCAGACCGACGAACTTCCCCGCAAGTCCCGCATCCTCCAAGCGCTCGAAGATCAGAACACGAGCGTGCAGTTCGACGACGCCCTCGAGAGCGAAATGGTGCTCAACATGGGTCCGCAGCACCCGGCGACCCATGGCGTCCTCCGGCTTTTGCTGAAGCTCGACGGCGAGACGGTCATCGGATGCGTCCCCGAGCTGGGGTATCTTCACCGGGGCTATGAGAAGCTGGCCGAGAGCTGCACGTACCACGAATTCATTCCGCATACCGACCGGCTCGACTACCTGTCGCCGTTGTCGAACAATGTGGCCTATGTCCTGGCGGTCGAAAAGCTCATCGGTATCGAGGCGCCGCCTCGTGCGCAGTACCTACGGACGCTCATCTCCGAACTCGCCCGTATCTCATCGCACCTGTTGTGGCTTGGCTCGTTGGCGATGGATGTTGGAGCCTTGACAGTCTTCATGTGGAGCTTCCGCGAGCGCGAGAAGCTGTACGATGTCTTTGAGCATCTTGTCGGTGCCCGATTCACGACGTCGTACACGCGCATCGGCGGACTCGCGCACGACCTGCTCCCCGACGCCGAACAGATGGTGCGCGCATTCATCGCGCAGTTCCCCGAGCAGCTCGAAGAATGCGAGAAGTTGCTCAACCGCAACCGCATCTTCGTCGAACGGTGCGACGGCATCGGTCTCATCACGGCCGAACAGGCGATCGACCTGGGCCTGACCGGGCCGAGCCTTCGGGCATGCGGCATCGAGCACGATCTGCGGAAGTCACAGCCGTATCTCATCTATCCCCAACTGGACTTTGAGGTCCCGGTCTATGAAGGCGGGGACACCCTCGCGCGCTACTATGTCCGCATGGCCGAGATCCGTCAGAGCGTCCGGATGGTCAACCAGATCATGGAGCGGCTCCCCTCGGGCCCCGTGCATGCGAATGAGCCGAAGAAGGTGCTCCCGCGCAAGGAACGTGTCTACACGAAGATGGAGGAGCTCATCCACGACTTCATGATCGTGAACTTCGGCGAGAACCCTCCGGCCGGCGAGGTGTACCACGCCGTCGAGGCACCGAAAGGCGAGCTCGGGTTCTATCTGAACAGCGACGGCAAAGGCTATCCCTGGCGGCTGAAGATCCGCTCTCCGTCGTTCACGAACCTGCAATCCCTGCCCACGCTCATCCAGGGCGCGATGATCTCCGACGTCGTGGCGATCATCGGCAGCATCGATCCCGTCATGGGCGAGGCGGACAAGTAAGCCGCAAGCCCCCACGCGACCTTTCACATGCTGAACGAGAACAATCTTAAGCGGGTCGAGGAACTGAAGCGCCGGTATCCGACGACCCAGGCGTTGACCCTGCCGGTGTTGTGGATGGTACAGGAGCAGGAAGGCTACATCTCGGAGACTTCGATGCGCGAGGTGGCCGAGCTCCTCAACGTGTCGTTCGCACACGTCCTCGGCGTTGTTACGTTCTACACGATGTTCCAGCGGCAGCCGATCGGCCGTCATCATATCGAGGTCTGCACGAACGTGTCGTGCATGCTCCGCGGCTCGAAGCAGATCATGCAGCACCTGGAGCGACGGCTCGGAATCGCGTGTGGCGAGACAACCCCCGACAAGAGGGTGACGCTGAGCGAGACGGAGTGCATGGGGGCATGCGGAAATGCGCCCATGTTGGCGATCGGAGAGGAATACCACGAACATCTCACCGTCGAGAAGGTCGACCGCCTGCTGGAGGGACTGAAATGATGATGACCCCGTCCCATCCCGACCAGGTGACGAAGTGGGAGAATGTCATTCTTCCGCCGATCAGGGACCTGCACAAGATCGACGTGTACCGGCAGCACGGCGGCTACGGGGCGCTGAAGAAGGCGCTGGCGATGAAGCCCGAGGACGTCATCGAAGAGGTGAAGAAGTCCAATCTGCGCGGCAGGGGAGGAGCCTGCTTCCCGACCGGACTGAAATGGTCGTTCATGCCGAAGCAATCGGCAAAGGCAAAATACCTCTGCGTGAACGGCGACGAATCGGAGCCGGGTACGTTCAAGGACCGCCAGATCTTCGAGTTCAATCCGCATCTTCTGATCGAGGGGACCCTTATCGCCTGTTGGGCGATGGGTATCACGGCGGCCTACATCTACGTCCGCGGCGAGTATGGCAAATGGATCCGTATGCTCGAGCGTGCGCTCGAAGATGCGTATGCGAACCGCCTCGTCGGTGAGAACATCCTCGACACCGGGTTCACGACGCAGATCTACGTTCACAAGGGCGCCGGCGCATACATCTGCGGCGAAGAGTCATCCCTGATGAATTCGATCGAAGGCGATCGCGGATACCCGCGCGTGAAGCCGCCGTTCCCGGCGCAAGTGGGACTGTGGGGCTGCCCGACGACGATCAACAATGTCGAGACGATTGCCAACGTCCCCGTCATCATCGATCGGGGAGCGGCGTGGTATGCCGGCATCGGGTCGCCAAAGCATCCCGGGCCGATCCTTGTGGGCGTGAGCGGGCATGTGAATCAGCCGGGCGTGTATGAAATGCCGACGGGCGTCCCGTTGCTCGAGATCATCCACAAGTGGTGCGGCGGTGTTCCCGGCAACAAGGCGATCAAGGCGGTGATCCCCGGAGGCTCCTCGACGATGGTCCTCCGCGGTGAGGCGCTCGAAGGCGTGCGAATGGATGCCGACTCGCTCAAGGCGGCGGGATCATCCGTCGGAACGGCCGGTCTTATCGTGATGGATGAGGACACCGATCTGATCGCTGTCCTGACGCGCATCGCGAAGTTCTACTACCACGAGTCGTGCGGGCAGTGTACGCCCTGCCGCGAGGGGACCGGCTGGCTATGGAAGGTGCTCAAGCGGTTCCAGGCCGGAGAGGCCCGCATGTCTGACGTCGACCTGTTGATGGACGTTGCCAACAACATCGAAGGGAACACGATCTGTGCGCTGGGTGATGCGGCGGCGTGGCCCGTGCAGTCGATGATCCGCCGCTTCCGGGATGAGTTCGAGAAGCGGACCGTGGACCGTCCGGTCGAGGCGTCGTTCTGAGTGTGGACCGTTCGACCCCGCAGATGAACACGAAACCCGCGGATCCCGGCTTGGGACGCGGGTTTCGCCGTCTCCGGGAGGGAACCGGGGGCCCTTGGCGTTCGTCTAAAGGGTTGGATGATGCAATCCAGCAACCTGGATCGAACCCGTCCGTAGGCCCATGGAACGCCGAAGCACGATCGCCCTCGACCTTCCGATCCCCATGCTCCCGTCTCCGACCCGTTCGGTCCCGTCGCCGGTCTGGCGTGCCGAGTCTATGAACGAGCCGCTCACCGATCGCGACCTCGACGCTGCGGCCGACGACGTGCTGGTTTCGCTGGCTCAACGCGGCGACCAGAAAGCGTTCCGCCATCTCGTCCACCGACATCACGAGCGCGTGCGCAATCTCTTGTTCGCCATCTTTCACGACGAGCATCTCGTCGAAGACCTGGCGCAGGAGGTGTTCATCAAGGCGTATGAGGCGCTGCCGTCCTTCCGGTTCGAGTCGTCGTTCTATACCTGGCTGTATCGGATCGCGATCAACAAGGGTCGCGACGAGATGCGCCGGCGCAAGCTTCGTCGATTCTTTTCGCTGCAGCAGCTGGACGACGGCGCGCGCGCCGAGTTGGAGGCGAGGGTCGCCGAAAAGCCGGCGGACCTCGATGCGCCGGACCTCGTGGCCCTGGGCCTGCGAACGCTGCCCGACCACCAGCGCGAGGTCGTCATCATGAAGGACCTGCAAGGATTCTCATACGAGGAGATCGCCGACATCCTGCACATCGAGGTCGGAACCGTCAAGTCCCGGCTCTCGCGTGCCCGCACGGCGCTCAAGCAGGTCCTCGGCCCGATGTTGGACAAGGATTCCGCATGAACCTTCCGCTACCATCTGACGACGCGTTATTGATCAGCCGGGCGATCGACGGCGACCTGACGGACGATGAACAACGACAGTTCGACGAGCGACTTGCGCGCGACGAGGTCTTTCGCGCCGAGGTCGAATCTCGCCGACGACTTCAGACCCTCGTACGTCGCATGCCGGGCCTTGCCGCCGATGACGGATTCGTCAACCGCGTGATGACCACGCTTCCGGCGCGCGAACGGGAGGCGGGCGACCTTCTGCCCTTCCCGCGTCGCTACCTGCCGGTTGCGGCTCTCGCTGTCACGGCCGTGGTGGCCGTGGCGACCTTCATGGTCTTGGAAAGCCGGATCCCGTTGCTGCGTTTCTGGGAGCAACAATCGGCCACCGTGCGAGAGGCCTACGAGCAGACCGTGGCGCAGGGAAACTTCTGGCCGCTGTTGGGGGACCTCGACGACGACCGCACGATCCAGTTCGCCTTTACCGGCACGCTTCCGATCGACGAAGAGAAGGGCGCCACGCTCAAGGTTGACGACCGGGCGAAGGATGGCTATCGCATCGAAGTTCAGAGAGATGCGGCTCGCCCCAAGCGCGAGGTGACGGTGGCCGAGTTCATGTCGGCCGTGAAACCGTCGGAGCTCCAGCGGCGAGCGCTCGATTCCGTGCTCAACGCCGCACGTGAGGAACTGCAGACAGCCGTCTTGGTCGGCGCGAATGACGAGGTAGCCATCAAGGCCGATCTGCGCCGGTTGAACCGGGCGATGGTTTCAGGGCTTGCGGCGGTGCTCGAACCTGAACAGCGAGCGAAGATGAGCCGCTTCATGACGGTGCGCGAAGCCCCCTACGTACTGTTCGGCAGCGACGCGGAGCCGAGTACGAGCCAGGAGATCATCCGTGAAATGCGAGCGCCGCGCGAGCGGCACGAATTCGTCGTGTTGCGTCCTGATTCGCTCCTGATCAGGCGCTACCATGTCGACGCGGCGGAGTTGAACCGGCAGGCGGAGCGGTTCCATGTGATGTCGGCCGAATTGGCGGCCCGCCGCGACCGGATGTTGCGGCGATGGGTAGACCAGCCAGGGGTGCCGGAGATCCCGGCGATCGCACCTGAAATGATGGCGCGCGTTAACGTCAGGTCCCGCCGCGACCGGTTGTCGATCGAGGTCGCAGATTCCGTCAGCGGACGGGTGATGTTCTTCAATATTGCCGTTGCGCCGAGGGTCTGGGTCGAAGGTGGTGAACCCGACGCGCCGGATGCGGCCGACGGCCTTGAGCAGACGAGATTCCCCGGGGGCCGGGCGCCGCTCGCTCCCCGTCTTTCCGCGCCCCCGACGGTCGATTCTTCTAAGGTCAAACGTCGCGCTCTTCCGATAGCGATCGACTGAGTTCCGTTTCTGCGAGTAGCCTTCTCAAGAAGGAGCGCCCCCCAAACAGAGAGGCGTTCTGTTGTATTCACGTGCCCCGATGGTTGACTTTTCGGCATCATTGCGCTATATTTAAAGGCTAATTCAATCATGATGCCGTCAGGAGATCTGGTCGTGGAAACGACGCCGAGAACGAGGTTCTTCAGGACAGAGGATGTCGGGCAAAAATGGTATGTCGTGGATGCTGCCGGCCAGACGCTGGGCCGGCTGGCTTCCGGCGTAGCCCATGTCCTCCGCGGAAAGCACAAACCGCAGTACACGCCGAATGCCGATGTCGGCGATTTCGTCATCGTCGTGAACGCCTCGCAGATCCAGCTGACGGGAAAGCGGCTCGACCAGAAGGAACTCTATCGAAACACGCTGTATCCGGGCGGCGCGCGGTTCACGGCCGTCAAGGAACTGATCAAGTCGCGTCCGGAGCTCGTGGTCGAGCACGCCGTGAAGGGCATGCTGCCGAAGACCCGACTCGGCCGGCGCATCGGCATGAAACTCAAGGTGTACGGCGGCAGCGACCACCCGCATACCGCGCAACGTCCAGAGCCCCTGAAGTTCTAAGGAAAGCACACTGCATGGCACAACGCATCACCGTCGGACGCCGGAAGACCGCCGTCGCCCGCATCAAACTCCATGACGGCTCCGGGAAGGTGACGATCAACGGACGTGAGCTGGAGAACTACTTCCCGACCGAGACGCATCGACAAGAGGTCCTGAAGCCGCTTACCGTCACCGAGAAACTCGGCCGATATGATGTGGCCGCGGTGGTCGAAGGAGGCGGGTCGATGGGTCAGGCCCAGGCCATCAAGCTCGGCATCGCCCGTTCGCTCGTCGCCTCCGACGAGGACCTGCGAGGGGCGCTCCGCCAGCACGGCTTGCTGACGAGAGACCCGCGAGCTGTCGAACGCAAGAAATACGGCCAAAAGAAGGCGCGCAAGCGCTTCCAGTTCTCGAAGCGCTAAGAGAATGTTGCACCCGGGGTCCGGCATGAAGCCGGATCCCGGCGTCGTATCCATCAATCATGCGACCCGATCCGACCGGCAGTGTCCCGACCTCGCATTGAGACGGGATTCCGGAAGGACATGACGGCCGCAGGTGACCAACTGAAAGGACATACCGATGCCCCGCATCGACCTGGAAGCCCTCCTCCAAGCCGGCGCCCACTTCGGGCACCTGACCCGCCGCTGGAATCCCAAGATGAAGCCGTTCATTTTCATGGAACGGAACGGGATCCACATCATCGACCTCAAGAAAACGCAGGAGATGGCGGATGAAGCCTTTACCGCCGTTTCGAACATCATCGCCGAAGGGAAGAAGATTCTGTTCGTCGGCACGAAGCAGCAGGCGGCCGACGTCGTGAAGGAGGAGGCGAAGCGCTGCAACGCGTATTACGTGACGGAGCGGTGGATGGGCGGCATGCTCACGAACTTCCAGACCATCCGGAAGAGCGTCAAGCGCCTCACGAACATCGAGAAGATGGAGAATGACGGCACCTTCGACAAGCTGACGAAGAAGGAGCGCCTCATGCTGAGCCGCGAACGCGACAAGCTGCAGGAAGTGCTTCAGGGCGTCGTCGAAATGACCCGGTTGCCGGGTATCATCTACGTCGTCGATATCAACAAGGAAGACATTGCCGTGAAGGAGGCCCGTCGTCTGGGCATTCCTGTCGCAGCCATCGTCGATACGAACACCGACCCGGGCCTCGTCGACTTCCCGATCCCCGCGAACGACGACGCTCTCAAGTCGATCCAGCTCATCACGAAGGTCGTCGCCGACGCCGTGATCGACGGCGAACAGCGCTCGTCGGCCCGCCGCGCAGAAGAAAGCGCTGCGCCCGAAGCGGCCGTGAAGGCCGAACGATCATCCTCACACCAAGCCCGTTAACGAACGTACCATGAGTCAGATCACCTCCGATATCGTCAAAAAGCTCCGCGACATGACCGGCGCCGGCATGATGGATTGCAAGAGGGCGTTGGAAGAGTCAAAGGGTGATATGGACGCGGCGGTCGAGTACCTTCGCAAGAAGGGGGCCGCCACCGCCGCCAAGCGCGCAGACAAGGAAGCCAACCAAGGCGTCATCGAAGCCTACATCCATGCGGGCGGTCGCATCGGCACGTTGGTCGAGTTGAATTGCGAGACCGATTTTGTCGCCAAGACGCCGGGCTTCAAGGCGCTGGCGCATGACATTGCCATGCAGATCGCTGCGATGAATCCGCGCTACGTCAGCCGCGACCAGGTCAGCCAGGCGACGATCGACAAGGAGCTCGAGATCTACGCCGAGCAGGCGAAGAACGAGGGGAAGCCCGAGCACGTCGCCGCCAAGGTCGCGCAGGGACGGCTCGAGAAATTCTACCAGGAGTCGTGCCTGCTCGAGCAAAGCTTCATCAAGGATTCCGGCAAGACCATCAAGGACATCATTCAGGATGAAGTGTCGCGCGTCGGCGAGAAGATCGAGGTCCGACGATTCCTGCGATACCATCTTGGCGAGTCCACGAACGCCTGACCATCACCACCTGCGACAGAATCCCGACATCGTTCGGGATTCTGCGTCTCTGGCCCCATGAGCACACCCATGTACAAACGGATCCTGCTGAAGCTCAGCGGCGAAGCCCTGATGGGCGAGCGCGACTACGGCATCGACGCGGCCATTTTGAGCAGGTATGCCGACGAGGTGAAGTCGGTCACGGACCTCGGCGTGCAGGTCGGCATCGTCATCGGCGGCGGCAACATCTACCGCGGCGTCGAGCACTCCTCCGACGGCATCGACAAAGTGACCGGCGATCATATGGGGATGCTGGCGACGGTCATCAACGCGCTGGCGCTCCAGCGGGCGCTCGAACATCACGGCGTCCCGACCCGGTGCCAAACGGCCATTGACATGGCCAAGATCGCCGAGCCGTTCGTGCGCCGACGGGCGATCAGGCACTTGGAAAAGGGAAGGACCGTCATCTTTGCGGCGGGGACGGGGAATCCGTATTTTACAACCGACACGGCGGCCGTGCTGCGGGCGATCGAGATCGGGGCTGACGTCATCCTGAAGGGAACGCGCGTGGATGGGGTCTACGATAGCGACCCTGAGAAGAACTCGGATGCGACGAAGTACGAGGAGATCTCGTATGAGGATGTGTTGAAGCGCGACCTGCGGGTGATGGATCTGACCGCGATCACGCTCTCCAAAGAGAACCGACTGCCGTTGATCGTGTTCAACATGAATCTACCCGGGAACCTCCGTCGCCTCGTCCTCGGCGAGGCCGTCGGGTCGCGCGTGACGGATTTCCCCACCCTCGACACCACGACGAAGAGCCACCGATGAATGCGAAAGACATCCTGAAGCATGCCGACGACCGCATGAAGAAAGCGGTCGAGGTCGTTCGGGAAGAGCTCGTCCGCATCCGGACGGGCAAAGCCACGACCGCGCTGCTTGATACGGTCAAGGTCGACTACTACGGTTCGATGGTCCCGCTCAAGCAGGTCTCGAACGTCAGCACGCCGGACGTCCACACGATCAGCGTCCAGCCATGGGAGAAGGGCATGATCGGCCCGATCGAAAAGGCGATCCAGAGCGCCAACCTCGGACTGAATCCGGTCAACGACGGGAATGTCGTTCGTGTGCCGATCCCGCCGTTGAACGAAGAGCGCCGCAGAGAACTGGTGAAGTTGACGAAGAAATTCGGTGAGGACGGCAAAGTGGCCATCCGCAACGTACGTCGCGACGCGATCGAGCATCTCAAGAAAGCCGAGAAAGACGAACACATGTCGGAAGATGAACGGAAGCGGTCGGAGGTCGAGGCGCAGAAGATGACCGACAAGCACATCAAGGAGATCGACGACCTTCTGGCGATGAAAGAGAAGGAGATCATGGAGGTCTGACCATCGCAGCGTCAAGAACCGCCATGGCAAGGGTCCTTGAGAGTTGTCCTGGCCGGCAGTGATCCCCCAGCCCCGCTTCGGCGGGGCTTTTTGTTGCCAATCAGCGAAACCTGCTTGCGCCCGGCCCGTATCGAATGGGAGATCCTGAAAGGACCTGCCCATGAATGCATCTGCCAAACGCCTCACCCGCAGCGGTTCCGATCGCATAATCGCCGGAGTCTGCGGAGGGCTCGCTGAATATCTGGACATTGACCCCTTGTTCGTACGCCTCGCATGGATTCTGATGGTCGTGGCCGGCGGATTCGGCATTCTTCTCTACATCGCATGGGTCGTCATCGTCCCCGCCGGTCCTTCCGTCGCAGCCTCCGTTCAGGAACGCCGCGGTCGCTCGACCTTCGGCGCCATCGCCGGGGTATTCCTTGTTCTGTTGGGCGTGCTTCTCTTGCTCGACGAGTTCCACTTCTTCCACATGCACGATCTCTTTGACTGGTCCTGGAAGTTCGCCGGTCCGGCCTTGTTGATCGCGGGCGGGGCGTACCTCATCTTCAGAAAGCGTGAGGCCCGGGTGGACGAGAAAGTCGCGGCACCGGGCCAGCCGGTCGAGTCGGCTCGCGCGAAACGATTTGAGAAGAGCAGGACGGACCGCAAGCTCTTCGGCGTCTGCGGTGGATTGGCCGACTATTTCGAGGTCGATCCGACCCTCATTCGGCTCGCCGTGGCCGGCGTGACGCTGGCGGCCCCGCCGTTCGGTATCATCGGCTACCTGGCCCTGGCGATCTTCGCCCCGACGGCTCCGCTCGTCGCTCCGCCTCCCCAGCCGACGGCGACCGCGTCATAAACAGCCGAAGGCTCGACATCGTGTCAGGTTCGTTGATCGCGGCTGCGGGTATGGCGCTGGTGTTCCGGGCGGTCGACCTTCAGCCGGAGTTGATGGCCACGATCGCCTGGTGCTCGGCGTCGCTGCTCTGCGGTGTGCACGCGGTCGCCGGTCTCATCGCCGGGTCGACGATGCGCAAATTCTGGGGGGCGTTGGGCTTCGTGGCAGCTGGTCAACTCGCCCTGTGGAACGCGGATATCCTCGTCCCGACGCTCGAAGAGAGCATTGCGTCGGCGTCGCTGTGGCTCGGTCTTGCGTTCGCCTTCGTCTGGCTCAGCCAGCCGTACAAACTGGACGTGCTTGCGGCCGCCGTGCTCTTCGGCGGACCGGGGGTGGGCTACTACTTGTGGTGGCACGAGCTTGTCGACCTCGACTCGCTCGAACAATGGGCGGGCAACGGCTGGCCGGCGATCATTATCCTCGCGGGGACGGGACTCATCCTCCGCGCATGCTTCCGGCCGACGCGTCAGTGAGCTTCGAGCCAGTTCCTTCCCGTGCCCATCTCGACCCGGATGGGCACGGACAGCGGCAGCGCTCCGACCATCTCCCGCTCCACGATCGTTCTCACCGCCGCCTCTTCCTTCTTCTTCAACTCCAACAGCAGTTCGTCGTGCACCTGCAGGAGCATCGCTGACTCAAGCCCATGGTCGCGGAGAGCACGATGGATCCTCACCATGGCGATCTTGATCATGTCGGCAGAGGTTCCCTGGATGGGCATGTTGATCGCCTGACGCTCTGCGTTCTGACGCACGGCGCGGTTCTGACTGCGAAGGTCGGGGAGATAGCGTCGCCGGCCGAGCAGGGTCTCGACATAGCCGACCGTGGCGGCGGTCGCGATCGTATCGTGGATGTACTGCTTGACCTTCGGAAAGCGGTCGAAATAGCGGTCGATGATCTCTTTGGCCTCAGTTTGTGAGATCTCGAGAGTGTTGGCGAGTCCGAACGCGCTGCTTCCGTACATGATCCCAAAGTTGACCGCCTTTGCCCGACGGCGCATCTCCTTGCTCACGTCGGAAGGGGGTACTCCGAACACCCGAGCGGCAGTTGTCGTGTGAATGTCTTCGTTGTTCCGGAACGCTTCGGCCAGTCCTTCGTCGCCCGCGATGTGCGCCATCACCCGGAGCTCGATCTGCGAATAGTCGGCCGAGAGCAGGACCGTACCTCGCTCGCCGGCGATGAACGCCTTGCGGATCGCCTTGCCGGCTTCGGTGCGGACGGGGATGTTCTGCAGGTTCGGGTCGCTGCTCGAGAGCCGGCCGGTAGCCGCGACGGTCTGAGAATAGGACGTATGGACGCGCCCGGTCTCCGGATGGACGAGTTGTGGCAGCGCATCCACGTAGGTGGATTTCAGCTTCGACAGCTGCCGATACTCGAGGAGCGACTCGACGATCGGATGCGCATGCTTGAGTGATTCGAGCACGGCGACGTCGGTCGAGAATCCCGTCTTCGTTCTGCGAACCGGCGGCAGCCCCAGCTTGGTGAACAGGAGGTTGCCGAGCTGCTGGGTGGAGTTGAGATTGAACGGTCCGCCCGCAAGTTCGTGGATCTTGAGCGTCAGCACCTTGATCTGTTGGTCCATCTCCTTCGACATCGAAGCGAGCGTGTCGGTATCGAGGGCGATGCCGCGTCGCTCCATGTCGGCCAACACCGCGACGAGCGGCATTTCGACCACCGCCGCCAGCCGTTCAAGGCCGGCTTGCTTGATCTTTGTCGAGAGCAGAGCCCACAGCCGGAACGTGATATCGGCGTCCTCGCACGAATAGTCGGCCAGTGCCTGAGGATCCACGTCGCGTATGTGCCGCTGTTGCTTTCCAGTCCCCACCAGATCGTCGTACGCAACAGGAGCGTATCCCAGGTGCTCGCGCGCGACAGCGTCCATGTTGTGCTGGGCGTCCTCACGCAGCAGATAGCTGGCCACCATCGTGTCGAAGGCAACACCCGCAACGTCGATGCCATGCCGCGACATCACCAGGATGTCGTATTTGATGTTGTGGCCGGCCTTGGGGATCGCCGGATCCTCGAGCGGACCTTTGATCAGCGGTGCCACACTCTTCCATGGCAGATCGTCCGACGCAGCCCGGGGAAACATCCCCTCCACCGGCATTCCCGCTGCAATCGGGATGTACCATGCCTCCCGCTCCTTCATGGAGAAGGAGACTCCCACCAGCTCCGCCCGAAGCGCATCGGTCGAGGTCGTCTCGGTATCGAACACAAATCCCGAAGACGTCGAAAGCATCGCGGCAAGCTTCTGGACCTCATCGAGCGTTGAGATCCGCCGATAAGCGTGCTGATCGGTGGCGATCGTGTGAAGCTCGTCGTCGGTTGGCGCCGATGTCACCGACGACTCGGCCTCGACCGCCGGCCGTTCGTCGACCGACGCCGGGCCGTCCAGGCGGCTCAACAGGGACCGGAACTCCATCGAACGGTACAGCTCACGCAATCGATCCCGATCGGGTGGTTCCAACCGGAAGGCCTCGAGGTCCAGCTCCACGGGGGCGTCAGTGTGGATCGTGACGAGCGTGCGCGAGAGGTAGGCGAGCGCTTTGTTCGCTTCGAGCTTCGTGCGGATGCCTTTCTGGGGTATCTCGTCCAAGGCACGATAGAGAGCGTCGAGTCCTCCGTATTTCTGGATCAGCGGGATCGCCGTCTTTTCTCCGATCCCCGGGACGCCCGGGACGTTGTCGGAGCTGTCGCCGGTCAGGGCCAGGACTTCAACGACCTTGTCGGGCGTAACGCCGAACTTCTCCTTGACGCCATCCAATCCCACGACTTCCGGGTCGCCTCCCTGTTTGGCCGGGCGCATCAGCGACACGTTCGGCGAGACGAGCTGCATAAAATCCTTGTCGCCGCTGACGAGGAAGACGCGGAGGCCTTTCTTCTCGGCTTTACGAGCCAGTGTGCCGATGACGTCGTCGGCCTCGAAACCGGGTACTTCGAGCAGGGGGATGCGAAAGGCCCGAACGATCTCCTTGAGCGGCTCAAGTTGCTCGACCATATCCTCGGGCATCTTTTCGCGCGTTGCCTTGTAGCCAGCGTACGCTTCATGACGGAACGTCGGGGTCTTCGTGTCGAACGCCACGGCGAGGTAATCGGGAAGCGACTCGTTGATGATGCGATTCAGGAACGTCGTGAAGCCGTAGACGGCGCTGACATTGTGGCCGTCGGAGGTCATGAGCGGACGTTGGATGAACGCGAAGTACGCACGGTAGGCAATGGCCATACCGTCGATGAGGAAGAGCCGCTTCGAACGATCGTTCATACGGAGGAGGACTCGGATGGTGCACGGTCGGCCACGGGGAGCGGCTTCGTCGAGGGTTCGCTGCTGTCGTCCTTCGGCGCTTCGACAAGGCTGGTGCGGACCGCCCAGATCGAGAGAAGGAGCATGCCGAGCGCGAAGACGAACACCGAGCGCAGCCCCAAATGGGCTCCGATGAACCCGCCGAGCGGCGCGCCGATGAAGTTGGCAAGGGTGTTGCCGCTCGTGGCGATACCGAGGATGCCGCCGCGCCGGTTCGGCGGCGCAAATTTGCTGATGTAGGAGTACAACACGGGCAGCATGCCGCCAAGGCTGAAACCCAGAAGGGCTCGCACGACTACAAGGGGGGCAATGTGCGTCAGGACGGCATGGAGGCCATAGGCGACGCCGGCGCCGAGAAAGGCCAGCGAGAGGTTCTTACGGATGCTCTTGCGATCGTTCCGGCGTCCCCACCACGGTGCGGAGATGACGGTGAAGAGCCCGGCCACGGAAAAGATGGCTCCCGCGGCTGTTGCCACGTACTGCGTGCCGCCGAGCATCGAGTCGACATAGAGCGCGAAGATCGGCTGGACCAAGAAGACGCTCATCTGAGAAATAACGATAAGGCCGAGGGCGACGGCGATGGGACGGTGCGTGAACACATACCGGTAGTTGCTACGCAAGCCGATCGGATGCGATGATGACGATTCCGGCTTGGCACGGTCGTGCACGAAGAACAGGATGATGAATCCGGTGATCGTGCAGAGTCCTGCAACGAGGAAGAAGACCGGCCGGTAGCCGATCGTATCGGCGAGTGAACCTCCAAGAAAAGGGCCGAGGACGTTGCCCGCCGACGTGGCGGTCTGCAGCAGCCCGATGGCGTAGCCGGACCGGTGTCGCGGAGTGTTGACCGACACGAGCGCCATGGCGGAGGCAAGGAATCCGCTGATGGCCCCCTGGACCATTCTGAAAAGAAAGAGGCTCTCGACGTTCCACGCGAAGCCGATCAGCACCTGAGAGAGTCCCAGGCCGAAGATGGCCCTGACGGTCATGAACTTGCGGCCGTAGCGGTCCCCAAGATAGCCCCAGACCGGCGTCATGAAGAAGGCCGGCAGGAAGGGACCGGAAAAGACCAGCCCGCTCCATTGTGCGACGGAGGCCTCGTCGGTGACACCGAGATGCCGGATGTAGAACGGCAGGAAGGGGACGACAAGACTCATGCCGAGCATGGCGATGAACTGTGCCGCCCAGATGATGTAGAGCGTTTTGCGCCAGGGCTCGAGGGGTGTGGAAGAGTTCCTCATCATCGCGGTCGCTGAGGTCGTTGCAGTGGAACGCGATGAAGGGGCGGCAGTGTTGAGCGGCTCAGGAACATGGAAGGGAGTTCTTCGTCAATATACTGATTCAGGCCGAGAGATGGCATTCGCAATCTTGACTCTCCCGGCTCATTTCCGTACCATGGAATGCAACAGAAAGGGAGCATGATGACCGTGGCAAGGGTGTTCTTGACGGCTCTTCTGTTGACGGCCTGTGCTTCGTCGTTGGAGGCGCAGTTCAAGGCGCCTCCTCAGATCACGCCTTCGTCAGGTTCCTCACTCGTACGACAGGACGGCGGCGGCCTTCTGATGGGTTGGTTCGACCCGTCTCGATTCAACATGCGTCAGAGCTATTCGATTTCGTACTCGACCATGGGCGGGAAGGGGATCTCGATCGGGGAGTACACGAACAGTATAATGTATCAGATCTCCGATCCGCTGTCGGTCTCGTTCGACATCAGCCTGGCGCACGTGCCCTACAGTTCGTACGGCGACAAGTTCAACGAGGGCCTGTCGGGCCTCCGGCTGTCGCGGGCGCAGCTCGACTACCGTCCGAGCGAGAACACGTTGTTTCAGATCCAGTTCCGGCAGATCCCCGCCGGGGCGTACATGCGCGGATGGCCTTCGTATGGTACGGACTTGGGCCTCGATCGACCATTGGACTTCGACCGTTGATCTCCGTGTACACCCTTTTCGATGACCCGAGCGCGAGCAGGCCGTTGTGCCTGCTCGTTTCGTTCCCGACCGCTGCCAGTCGCCATCGACGGATGCTCCATGAGTCGTGACGCTTCCGGCCGCATCCCCCGAAGCTGGAAGTTGGCAGGTCTGGGGTTGCTCGGTCTTGTCGTGCTCATCGCCGTGTATCTTTCCGCCCATGCGTTCTGGACCTCGTCGCAGACCGTGGCCGAGACCGTGCCGGGCGCAACGAAGCCTTGGAAGCTTGAAGTGGTCAACGGAACGAGCGAGGCAGGTCTGGGGCAACGCGTCGCGGACCATCTCCGTCGTCTGGGCTATGACGTTGTCGACGTCCGAACGCAACGATCGCCGGGTCCGACGCGAACCGCCTTCGTTGACCGTTCCGGAAGGCCGGGTGCGCTTGACGATCTGCAGAACGTGCTTGACCTGACACCCGACCGGTGTCGTTCAGAACTCGACCGCACGCTCTACCTCGACGTGACCGTTGTCGTCGGCAATGACCTTCGTACCATCCCTGCCTTCGCTGCCATTGCACGGGCCAACTGATCCACGTCCTGTCGTTCAGGTGAATCCCTTGACATCGCGCACACTTGCCCAGTTGATCGCCACCACGATGCTGTCCAAGAAGGCCCACGACGTCATTACGATGGACCTCCGTAAGGTCACGAGTACGACGGACTACTTCGTCATCTGCTCGGCTGATTCCGACACCCAGGTGCGCGCCATTGCCGACGCAGTCGACGAGGCAACGGACGAGGCGGGGTGGCCCGTCTGGAAGCAGGAAGGACGCCAGGCGATGACCTGGGTGATCCTCGACTTCGTTGACGTGGTGGCGCACGTCTTCCACCGGGACTCGCGAACGTTCTACAACCTGGAACGCCTTTGGGCTGATGCGAAGACGGTGGCCGTGACGGACGAACCGAGGCCGAAGAGGCCGTCCGTCAAGAAGGCCCCGGCAAAGCGAACCACGACCCGCTCATCGGTGACGACGCGAAAGCGAAGCGCAACGTGAAAACGTATCTCTCCCAGCGCATTGGAGCCGCGCTCGAACAGCTTGGATATCAAGGTCGGGTCCCGCTTCAGTTCGAGACCCCGAAGCAGGAGTTGCACGGGGACCTGACGACGAACGTCGCGATGCTGCTGGCCAAGCCGATCGGAAAGCATCCGCGGGCGATCGCCCAGGAGATCGTCGGCGCTTTGCAGGTCGATCCGAACGACGTGGCGGGGGTCGAGATCGCGGGACCGGGATTCATCAATGTTCGTTTCACGCCCGGATTCTTCACACGGCAGCTGGAGGAGATCCTGCGCGAGGGGTCCGGGTACGGACGCACGAATGCGGGCCACGGACGGAAGGCGATGGTGGAATTCGTGAGCGCCAACCCGACGGGTCCGCTGTCGGTGGGCCATGGACGACAGGCGGCGATCGGCGACATGCTGGCGAGTCTGCTCGAGTGGACCGGCTACGAAGTGACGCGGGAGTACTACTACAACAATGCCGGCCGACAGATGCGCGTGCTGGCGCAATCGACCCTTGCCCGTTATCGACAAAGCTTCGACCCCGATGCGCCGTTCCCCGAGGAGGGCTATCAAGGTGAGTACATCCGACATATCGCCGAGACGATCAGAACGGAGCGGGGCGATGCGCTCTTGTCGATGACGGAAGAAGAGGCTTTGAAGGTGTGTCAGACGATCGCGGAGCGCTCGTTGTTCGACGCCATCAAGGCCGTTCTCGCGCGGATGGGGGTACGGCACGACGTCTTCTACAACGAAGACTCGCTGTACACGTCGGGCAAGATCGACGAGGTCGTGCGGGAGTTCCGCTCAAAAGGGCTGGCGTATGATCACGAGGGGGCCGTCTGGCTCAAGGCGACAGCGCTCGGGCTGGACCAGGACCGGGTCATCATTAAAAGCACGGGCGAACCGACCTATCGGCTTCCGGACATTGCGTACCATCGGGAGAAGTTCCGGCGCGGCTTCGAGCTGATCGTAGACGTTTTTGGTGCTGATCACATCGCCACGATCCCGGACGTGCTGGCCGGCGTCAAGGCGCTGGGCTACGATCCGGACAACGTTCGCGTCGTCATCCACCAGTTCGTAACGCTGATGCGGGATGGCGAACAGGTGAAGATGTCGAAGCGGCTGGCGAATTTCGTGACGTTGGACGATCTGATCGACGACGTCGGGCCGGACGCCGTGCGGTATTTCTTTCTCATGCGCGCCAACGGAACGCATCTGGAGTTCGACCTGAATCTGGCGAAGGAGCAGTCGGAGAAGAATCCCGTTTACTATGTCCAATACGCCCATGCCCGGATCGCGAGCATCATGCGGTTTGCGTCGGGCGAAGGGGGCGTGATGATGCCGGTGGACCCGGGCACGATCGACTTTGGCGTGCTCGGAGGTGCGGCTGAGGTTGCGCTCACCAAGCTCTTGCTGGAGTTCCCCCGGACCGTTGAGGGGGCGGCGTCGTCGCTCGAGCCGCATCGGCTTCCGGCGTATCTGACGGAGGTGGCGACAGCCTTTCACCGGTTCTACCACGATCATCGGGTGGTCGTGCCGGAGGTACGGGTCGCTCAAGCGCGCTTGGCTCTCTGTGCCTGTGCCCGGACAGTCCTGGCCAACGGGCTGCGAATTCTGGGGGTTTCGGCGCCGGAGAGGATGTGACGGGGCTGATTGATTCTTGCCGCCGTTTTTCGTAGCGTTATGCAGAGCCAACGCACATTGAGGCCGTTCCCACCTCTTGCTACTGCCTGATACCCGTCCAAAGCGACGGCGAACCTCTCAGGCCCCCCGTACCGACGGGCGGCTGCTTATCCATCACATGTCCTGACCTGTTTTGAAGACCGTACTCAGCGTTGTTGGGGCCCGTCCGAATTTCATGAAAGTCGCCCCGTTGCATCGGGCATTTTCGGTTCGGACGAAGTCCGTGCGACATCTGATCGTCCACACCGGCCAGCACTATGACGAGAAGATGTCAAAGATCTTCTTCGAAGATCTCCAGCTTCCACAGCCAGACATCTATCTTGGGGTCGGATCCGGCTCGCACGCGGAACAGACGGCCAAGGTGATGGTGGAATTCGAGAAGGTGGTGCAGGACGTGAAGCCCGACCTCGTGCTCGTCGTCGGGGACGTCAATTCGACGCTGGCCTGTTCGATCGTCGCGGCGAAACTGCACGTTCCGGTCGCCCATGTGGAGGCGGGACTGCGGAGCTTTGATCGAAGAATGCCGGAGGAGATCAACCGGCTCGTGACCGACGCCATTGCCGACCTGCATTTTGTGACGGAGCCAAGCGGGATGGAGCATCTCCGTTCCGAAGGGGTGCCTGCAGCGAAGGTGCACCTGGTCGGCAACACCATGATCGACTCGTTGGTCTATTTCCGGGAAGCGGCCGGCCGCTCGACGATCGTTTCGGACCTGGGATTGACGACGGGCGGCTACATGGTGGTGACCTTGCACCGTCCGAGCAATGTGGACCGGAAGGAGTCGATGCAGGAGGTGCTGGGATTCTTCGAGAAGTTCGCTTCGAGGGTCGGCGCGGTCTTTCCCGTTCATCCGCGGACGCGAAAGATGCTGGGCGAGTTCGGGTTGATGGACCGAGCATCCAAGATCCCGGGACTCAAACTGGTGGAACCTCTGGGATATCTGGATTTCCTTCGACTGATGCAGGACGCCAAGTTCGTGCTGACGGATTCCGGGGGCATTCAGGAAGAGACCACCTACCTCGGCATTCCTTGTCTGACCTTGCGCGACAACACCGAGCGACCGATCACGGTCACGGAGGGGTCCAACGTGCTGTGCGGTTCGATGATCGCAAACGCTGTGCCGCATGTCGAATCGATCCTGGCCGGCACGTTCAAGCGCGGCCGCAATCCGGAGCTGTGGGACGGGAAGGCGGCGGAGCGGATCGTGGAGATCATGATTGCCCATTTAAAGGAGCGCAAGTGAACCGACATCTGGTACGCATCGGTTTCGTATCGCCTCTGGCGCTTATAGCGCTGACGACCGGCTTCGCGCAGGAACGGTCCGACCGTTCGTCGTCGGATGTGATCGCCGGACAGCTCGGGATCCACTCAACGGCCATTCCGCTGGATGCTCCGATCGATCCGACATCGTATGTGGTTGGGCCGGGGGACCTGTTCAACGTCTCGATCTCCACCGTTCCGCCCCAGGTCATGGCTTTGACGGTGACGGCCCAAGGCAACCTCATGATCCCGATGGTCGGAGAGATCGCGGCAAGCGGTAAGACCCTGGCGGCGTTCCGGGGGGACGTACTGCAGGCGATCTCGAAACGGTACCTGCACGCCGCCCCGACGATCTCGCTCGCGTCTCCTCGAAAGGTCGTCGTGCGCGTGCGCGGCGCGGGGGTCAACGAAGGCTCGTATGTCGTGATGGCGTCCGAACGGGTTCAATCACTTCTGGCCCGGGGTGATATCCGTCGTACCGTGGCGCGTCCGGGAACATCTCCCGGCGAAGTGGAGCGGGACCCCGTTCCCGTGCTTCGCCGGTCGATCCGGATCTACCGCGGCGGCCAAGATCCGATCATCGCCGACCTGGACCGCTATGAGGCCACGCGCTCCTCGGAGTGGAGTCCATATCTGCAGGAAGGGGATGAAGTGGTCTTCACCGCCGCCACAGAAGTGAGGGGAACCGTCACGATCGGGGGCGCGGTCGTTCTCGCGGGGACGGTCGAGTGGAGGGCCGGTGATCGTTTGGCCGATGTCATCAGCTTCGCAAAGGGGTTGCGTGAGGATGCCGTGCCGGACTCCGTCCAGGTCCTTCGAGCTTCCGGAGAGGTCGAATGGCACACTTCGGCGTCTGAGACGCCCGTCCTGGCAGGCGACCGTCTCGTCGTATTATCGCGCGAGTCGAAGAGCCGCGAGGCCTTGGTCACGATCGACGGAGAGGTAGCTCATCCCGGCGCATTTCCGATCGTCGCATCCTTCACTCGTCTGTCCGAGGTGATCGCGATGGCGGGAGGTCTGACGGCGCAGGCCATGACGCACGCCGTGAGTATCTATCGAAGCGCCCCCGATGCTGATGCGCGTCGGCTGTTGCTCTTGACCTCGGAGCGCGGGAATGCTTCTCTTGAGGATACGGTATACGTGCGCCTCGAGACGCAAGCGCGACTCTATGGGGAGCGCGTGAGTGCCAACCTCGTAAAGGCGATCGCCGACCCCGCAAGCGATGAGAACGTCGTGCTGCAGCCGGGGGACCGGATCGTGGTCCCGCGCCGTACGGGAACCGTTTATGTCTTTGGCCAAGTGCGACGCCCGGGGCATCAGCCGTTCAAGCCGGGAGCGAAGTTGAGCGACTATCTGGAGAGGGCCGGAGGGATGACCGAGCGGGCCAAAGACGATGAGGTCTCGGTCATCAAATATTCATCACGCCAGTGGCTGCCGCCCGACGAAGCGACGGTCGAGGAAGGGGACATGATCTGGGTGCCGCGAGTGGTGGAACGGGACACGGCCTACCAGTTGAGCATCGTCGGACAGATCGCGGGGATCATCTCAGCGGCGGCGACGCTTATCCTCCTGGTGACACAGGCCGGGAAGTGAGCCTGAACCATCTTGCCAGCTTCGTGCCCACAACACGAGAATCGCGATGAACGTGTTACTGCCGTTCCTCGGTCACGCCAGCGAGGCGCAGCCAGGAAGCTGCGGCGCCTCACGAGCAAGGCATCACCATGCACTTCCACCAGATCCAAGTCGTCACGCAGCCGCTGACCACAGGTGCTTCCTATGACATCGTCTGAAGTTCGATCAGTGCCTTTCTCGGATCTCCTCGTGATCCTGATGCGCCGACTTCGGGTCATCATTGGGATCGTTGGAATCTCTGTGCTGCTCGGCCTCGTCCTTGCCTTCACGGTGACCCGTTACTACAAGTCGGTGACCCGGATCCTTCCTCCAAAAGAAAGTCCCACTCTGGCGGGTCTCGCGGGACTTTCGAATCTCGTGAAGAATCTGCCGGGAGGGCTTTCGAAGTTTGGCGGTGACGCGGACCCGTACGACTACATCGCGCTGCTGAAAAGCCGGACGATCTCTGAGGATATCGTCAACCGATTTGATCTGAAGTCGGTCTATGAGATCTCTGACAGTTCTATGGAGAAGACGATCAGGGCCCTTTGGGGCAACGTCGAGGTCGACTGGACCGAGGAGAATACCCTTGAGATCAGGGTGTGGGACGAGGATGCTCAGCGAGCCGCAGACATGGCAAACATGTTCGTCGCACTGCTTAATCAGCGCAGCTACGAACTCCAGACACAAGAGGGCAAGAACAATCGCGTGTTCATTGAGCAGCGAGTCCTTCAGAATCGTGAGGATCTCTATCGGGCGGAACAAGAGCTGAAACAATACCAGGAACGGGAAGGATTGATCATCCTGCCAGAAGCCTCTTCCGGCGGCGTGAGCGCCGTCGCCGAATTGTATGCCATGAAGGTGCAGAAGGAGATCGAGCTGGGCATCTTGTCGCATTCGGTCGATCCGACCAATCCCCTGTACCAGCGGGCGTTGCTTGAATTCCGTTCGATCGATGCGAAGATCTCCCGGATCCCCGATGTGGGCATGAACTCGGTTCGCCGGTTTCGGGAAGTCGCGATCCAACAGAAGATCATGGAGATCATTGTCCCGTTGTACGAACAGGCAAAGATCAACGAGCACAAGGATGTTCCGGTGGCGTACGTGCTCGATCCCGCGAAGCCCGGTGAGCGTCCCGACCGTCCGAAACGAGCGTTCGTCCTTGGGATCGCTGCGTTCCTGGGCCTTGTCTTGGCGTTTGTGACGGTAGCCCTCCAGGAATATCGGTCGTGGTTGCTCACGGAACGGCCTGAGATGGTCCAGCTTTGGAAGGAAGCGTGGCGTGGACGTTCTCGCAGTTGATCGGTCGAGATACGAATCCGCCGCCCTCCGGCTGCCGATGGCACGGCTGGCGAGTCGTCTTGGCTTCATCATGCTTCTGTTCGGGATGACGGCGATTCTTTGGGGAGACGACATTCAGTTGGCGAGGGCGGACGCGGAGGCGCCGACGGTCTTCAACGTCCGGCTTGCCGGCATCAAGATCATGGATCTATTGTCGGTCGCCCTTTTCTTGCTTGCGCTCGTCAAGATGGCCCTCGAAGATCGAATCGAGTGGACGACGAGCCACGTGGCGATCGCGGCGATGTTCGGGACCTATCTGTATGCGGGAATCGTGGGATTCGCGTACAGCTTCGGACTCCGCTACGACTACGTGTATTGGGTCCAGGACCTGCAGCAGACGCTGTACATGGCCGGATTCTTCCTGATCACTTTCGTTCTGTTGGATTCCCCTCGTCGGCTGAGGGTGTTCCTGGTCATTCTTCTCTCGGTCATGGCCGCCAAGAACGTGTTGATCCTCTTCAACACGTTCTCGGGTGTTGGCAAAGCCATCGGCGATTGGGCCTTTCGGGCCTCGCAGAACTCCGAGTTCGCCTATTTCCCGATGATGTTCTTTCCGTTCCTCCTCCTGGTGCTGCGTCGTGGGAACATCCTGCTCCGTCTTGCGATGGCGGCCATCATCGCGATCTACCTCGTGAATTCGTTGCTTGGGATCTATCGCACGGTGTGGGTCATGTTGATCCTCGGCATGCTGATCCTCTTGTTCCTCTCTCCGCGCCATACGCGCGCGGTTTTGGCCGCGGTCCTCAGCGTTGGCCTCACGCTGGCGATCGCCGCCGCCGCGGTCATGTTCCCCCGATTTCTGGAACTTGCCTGGAGCTTCAAGTTCGCGTCCATCTTCGACTGGTCGGTCTACGGCGAGCGGTCCAATTCCACCAAGCTGCTGGAGATCGTGAACGTGTGGCATTACGTGGTCGGTCAGTTTGCCTTCTTTCAGGGCTTGGGACTTGGAGCGTGGTGGGACGATTCTGCCCGCCGATTGCTCCCCGACGGCGGTTCGGGATTTACCTACAAGACCCGGTTCCAGTCCACGCACATCTGGTTCGTCACTCAATTCCTCAAGTTGGGCGCGATCGCCATGCTCGTCTACTGGGGAGCCCTTTGGCACATCCTCAGGACCGCGCTGCGCGGGATCCGGTCGTTGCCGTGGGATCGTTGGGAGACGCAGGCCATGCTAGGTTGGTTCGTCGGTCTGCTTTGTGCGTTCATCTCGTCAGCCGACTTTGTTCGCCTGTTCCTCATGGTCGGCGTGAACATCGCTGTGATGATCCGCTGGATCAGTTTTGACCATCCCGCGGCAGCCAGGACTGCGAGCGCATGACGGAGCTGCGGTCGATCCTGGGGCGTTCGGCGTTGTTGGCGGCGGCTCGCATCATCTCGAAACTGGCGACGCTGGCCGTGGTGTTGAGCGTGGCGCGTCGGATCTCCGTGGAGGACTTCGGTCTCCTCGGCACGATGCTCGCCTACGCCACGTTCGCCGGTCTGCTGAGCGATTTTGGACAGTTGCTTCCGACCATCCGCGGCATGAGTCAGGATCCGGGTCGTGAAGCCCTCATCGTTGGCCGCACGATCTGGCCGCGCGTGATCTGGGGGGCGGTGGGTTCCGTCGCCTTGCTGAGTGTCGGCTGGATGCTCGGATACCCGATCCTTCCCTTGGCGCTGTTCGTCGCTGCGTCGCTGGTCGAATCGGTCTTCACCATGCTGGTCCGCTCGCACGAGGTGCATCAAGCGATGCGCCGTGTGACGGTGTTGGTCATCGGCGAGCGGTTGTCATACGCCGCATGGGTCCTGTCGGCCATCTTCATCGAACCGACGCTGACGACGATCGCTGCTGCCACATTGGCATCGATCGTTTCCATGCTTGGGGTCGCCGCATGGAAGTTCCGGCGCCACTATGGATGGTCGTGGCCGCGATGCGAGTGGTCGACCGTCCGCGCAGGAACGTTGCAGGGCCTTCCCTTGCTCATCGCAGGCCTGCTCGGCACGGTCTACTATCGACTCGACATCGTCCTGCTTGAGCAGATGATCTCGGCGACCGAGGCCGGCTTCTACAATGCGTCCATGAGGGTGGTCGAGTCGCTCATGTTTGTTCCAATGTCTTTGATGTCGACGCTGTTCCCGCTTCTGGCATCAATGTTTGAATCGGACCGTGTGGCCTTTCAGCAGGCCTTGCGGCGGGCCGGATGGTTGATGGGCTGGGCAGGGATGAGCGTTGGGGCCGTCGTTGTGATTTGGTCCGATGAGTTGATCACCCTTCTCTACGGCGATGCGTTCGGTCGCGCCGGTTCGATCCTGATGATCATGGGACCGATGCTATTCTTCTACTTTTTGAATTTTCTGGCTTCCCAGGCGCTCGTGGCGATGCACCGGGATCGCCTGATGACGATCGTCACCGCCGTCGCCGCAACCTTGGCGACATGTCTTAATCTGATCTTCATTCCGAAGTATGGTGCGATGTCGAGCGCAGCGGTACGGGTGGTGGTGGAAGGTCTCATGGCAGCCAGCTACGTGTGGATCATCGTTCGGACGATCAGGTCGGAGCCGGTCCACCCATCGCCCGGGATGGCACAGGTCGAGGGATGAGCTCGACGTCTGCTCCTGTTTCGCTGATCGTCACCGTCCTCAACGAGGGGGCCACCATCGATCGGTTCATGGCCTCGGTGACGCGCCAATCGCGAGTCCCGGATGAGATCGTCGTCGTCGACGGCGGTTCGACGGATGACACAGTTCAGCGGCTTGGCGAATGGCAGGCGAAGGCGCATGAAGGTCGGATCCGAGTGATCGTCGACCCGAGTTGTTCGAGGCAAGGATCGGACGGTCCGATCGCACGCGGACGGAATCGCGCGATCCGAGAGTCGCAGTACGACATCATCGCTTGTGCAGACGCCGGATGCGAGATGCAGGAGCGTTGGCTCGAAACGATCACGTCACCCTTCGCCGATCCCGCGGTGCACGTGGTCGGTGGGTGGTATCTGGCGCGTCGCGATACGATGTTCCGCCGCGCGTTGGCAGCGAGCTGGGTGATCCCGCCGGATGAGCTTGATCCCAACACATTCATTCCATCGTCCCGATCGCTGGCATTTCGCAGATCGGTGTGGGCGAGCGTCGGCGGATATTCTGAACATTCGCTCTACGGCGAGGACACGTTGTTCATCGAGCAGGCTCGCGAGCAGGGATACCGCGTGGTGTTGGCCGCGGATGCTCTGGTCGAGTGGGAGATCCCAGAAGACCTGCGATCATTTGCGCGTCTGGCCGCCCGGTACGGATTTGGCGACGGATACAGCCGCATTCGAGGCTGGGCAGCGGCGACCAACGGCCTCAAATCGCTTGCCGCATTGGCGTTGCTGACGGCCGGATTCCTGGTCCATTGGAGCTGGCTCCTCGCGATGCTGCTGTTGAGCGCGGTCGTTGCGGTTCGACGACGTCCGATGCGATTGCTCGAGCCGCAGGTGCTCCCTCTCGTGCTGTTGATCGGCGTCCTCAAGCTGGTCGGCGATGCCGCCTACCTCGCAGGGCATCTTCGTGGACGCGGAGCGCGACGCCATCCACTCATCCGGCAAGAACCATGAGCCGGTCTCGGGACCTCATCGTCTTCGCCGACGATTGGGGACGGTATCCGTCCACCATCCAGTATCTCGGCCGGGTGCTGGCCGAGCGACATCGAATGATCTGGGTGGGTTCTCTCGGTCTCCGGAAGCCCGAATTCCATGTCCGTGACGCCGCACGCATTGTTGAAAAGGTGACGGGCATCTTCGGTCGCCGTCCGAAGCATGGTGGCAACTCGCCCGTGGTGGAGGTACATCCCGTCATCCTCCCGTACCATGATCTGTCCTGGCTGCGTCGGATGAGTCTGTCACGAGTCGTCAGCACCGTCCGGCGGGAGGTCGAGCATCGTTCATTCGTCGACCCGATCCTCGTGACGGCGTCGCCGCTCATCGGCGAGATCGTCGACGACATCGGCGCGACGTCGTGTCACTACCTCTGTCTGGATGATTTCAGCGAGTTCGCTGGCGCCTTCGAATGTCTCCGGCACACCGAGCGACTTCTGGTCGATCGGTCGGCGACCGTCTTTGCCGTTTCGGACGTGTTGCGCGCGAGTCGCACGCCTCCGTCCGGCCGAAACTACTTCCTGCCCCAGGGAGTCGACACGGATCATTTCGTTCGGCGCGAAGGCGAACCTCCGGAGCCCCTTCGTTCGTTACCGAGGCCATGGATCGGGTTCTTCGGCATCCTTGCCCCGTGGATCGACCAGGAACTGCTGGTTCGCGTCGCGCGCTGCTATCCAAAGGCGTCCGTGGTCCTCCTGGGAAGGAGCTCGACGGCGACCGACCGCCTTGAAGCCGAGTCGAATATCCACGTGCTCGGGGAAGTGCCCTATGCACAGCTGCCACAATGGTCGCAGTGGTTCGACGTCGGACTGATCCCGTTCGTCGTGAACGAATTGACGGTCGCGGCGAATCCCTTGAAGCTGCTCGAGTATCTCTCGCTTGGACTGCCGGTGGTGTCGACGGATCTCCCGGAAGTGCGAAAATTCGTGCCTCTCGTTCGAGTCGCCGAGACGGCTGAGGCATTCGTGCGTGCGGTGGCCGAAGCGTTGGAAGATCGGTCGAGCGATGCGGCTGGCTTGCGGCGCATGAAAGCCCTGGGGTTCTCCTGGCGGACGATCGCGGACGACGTCATGGCCAAGATCATTGCGGCGGACGCCGAGGACCGCACCGCTCGAAGGAGATCATGAAACGCCCTCGACTCCTGGTGCTCGCATCACGGATGCCGTATCCGGTGGCAGGCGGGGACCGATTGCGCGTCTATCACGTCCTTCGCGGGCTTTGCCAGGCGGGGTCCGTTGAATTGCTCTGCCTGTCGGAAGGCGAACCCGATCCGTCGGCCGTCGAACAGCTGCGCTCCGAGATCGGCGACGTGACGATCATGTCCTTTCCCCGGTGGCGTCACCGGGCAAACGCGTTGATGGCCGTCGGTACGCCCGGCCGTCCGCTCCAGGCCGGCTACTATCGATTCGCGCAGGCGCGCCGATGGATCGATGCTTCCCTGCGTCGTGCGGACCTCGCCTTCGCATTTCATGTCAGGATGACGGACTACCTTTGGTCGGCAAGCATTCCGACCATGGTGGATCTCGTCGACGCGATCTCGATGAACTACCGCCGCGCGTTGAAACATCCGATCCCGCTCGCTTGGCGCGCGATCTATCGATTGGAGATCCCGAGGCTCGAAGCGTACGAAGTGGATGTGACACGCCGGTTCGGTCGTTCCTACGTCGTTTCCGAAGCGGATCGAAGCTATCTCGTCGACCGCGGAGCGGACCCCGAACGGCTTTCGGTGCTCGGCAACGGTACCATCGCACCGGTCCCGCAACCCTCAGTTGGATCGAGCGAGGATCTGGACCTCGTGTTTGTGGGGCACATGGGTACGCAGGCGAACCAGGCGGCCGTCATCTACTTTGTCAAAGAAGTCCTTCCTATCTTGCACCGACGCGGAATTCGCCCACATCTGACCGTCGTCGGTCTTAAACCGGGAGAGGCGATCCGCGCGTTGGCGGGCCCCGAGATCACGGTGACCGGAGAGGTGGCCGATCCTCTGGTCTTTGTGCGCCGGTCCAAGGTGGTCCTGGCCCCAATGGTCTTCGGGGCGGGAGTTCAGAACAAGATCTTGGAAGGCATGTCGATGGGCAAGCCCGTCGTCACGACTTCGATCGGCGCCGAAGGGCTGCGCGTCGAGTCGGGCGAGCACCTCCTCATTGCCGACGGTCCGGAACCTTTCGCCGACGCGGTGGCCAAGTGCCTCGCCGACGAGGGCCTGAGGCGCTCGCTTGGTGTACGGGCGGTCGCCTGCGTGCGTCAATGGTATTCCTGGGAGCCGATCTATGGCCGGATCGCAGAGGATGTCATGCAGTTGATACGTCGCCCGGACCGGGCCACGAGCTTGTGATCGATGACGGCACTGCTCCATATCGCTACGGCGTTCCTGGTGTCGGCGCTCATTGTTCCGGTTGTGCGGCGCATCGCCACCCAGAAGGGGATCGGCGACCACCCAGGCGAGCGCAAGGTGAACGTGCGGTTCATTCCGCGCATGGGCGGAGTCGGGATCGTTGCAGGAACGGCGGCTGCGGTCTTGGCGGACTTCCAGTTCGGACCTCGAGCCCTGGTCGGATTTGCGCCTGCGACCGGGGTTGCACTGGCGTTGGGCCTCGTGGTGCTGCTGGGCGCCTACGATGACATACGAGGCGTGGGATCCCTCGGAAAGCTATCGGTGCAGATCCTGGCTGCGAGTTTCGTCATCACGGGCGGATTGATGATCCATCAGATCCGGCTGCCGTTCGTCGAGCCGATCCCGTTGGGCATGTTCGCCCTTCCCGTGACGTTACTCTGGTTGGTGGGAGTGACGAACGCCGTCAACTTGATCGATGGTCTGGATGGGTTGGCGGCCGGGGTGAGTGCGGTCGCCGCAGCGACGTTCTCAGCGCTGGGATGGCATGCTGGCCTTGATGCGGTGGTCCTGCTGTCGCTTGCGTTACTGGGTGCATGCGTTGGATTCCTGGTGTACAATTTCCATCCGGCGTCGATCTTCATGGGCGATACCGGCAGTCTGTTCCTCGGCTTTCTCCTGGCGACGATCTCGTTGATGCTCATGCAAGACGGCCCGTCGGCCGGGTTGGCGTCGTCGCTGGTCATTCCCGTGGTGGTGTTGGCCGTTCCGATCATCGACACGTCGATCGCCTTCTTCCGCCGCGTCCGTAAGGGGATGCATCCGCTGAAGCCGGACAAGGAGCACATTCACCACCGGTTGATGGACCTGGGCCTGACGCACCGGCAGACGGTTGTCATTACGTACGCGGCGGCCGTTGTGCTGGGAGTGAGCGCGCTTTCCATGTCACGGCTCGACGCGATGTATGGGCTCGTCATCCTCGTACTCGCCGCCGGGGCCGTCTATGCCGGCATTCGTCGACTCGGATACGTCGAAGAGATGGCGGCTCGATCGGGTGAATCGCGTCCCCCCATCCAGCCGCTGAGCATCGCCAGGATCATCGACCGGGCGTTCCTGGTGGCGGGCGATCTCGTCGCGTTAGCGGCGGCATTTCTGCTATCCCATTGGTTCCGGTTTCACTCTGGGTGGCTGAGCCCCGATGGGTTCGTTCCTCTCGAAACGTACCTGATCAGCCCGGGCATGTTGATCCTTGTTGTCGGTTGGGTCCTGTTGTTCTGGCTGGCCGGCCTGTATGACATTCCTTGGGATGTCTCTCGCGTCGATTACGTGTTCTCGATCGTGAAGACTGTGGCCGTGGGGACGCTGGCCCTTTTCATCTTCACGCTCGATCCCGAGACACCCACCGTTGGGGGGCGGCTGACGGCATTGGTGTACGGCGCAACGATCGTGTGTGCGGTGGCGGTCGTGCGGATGGCGATCATCACATTCGAGCGCCATCTCCAGATCCTGGGCTATCGACGCAGGAACACGGTGATCGCCGGCACCTTGCCGACAGCGCGAGAACTGCTCGACGAAATCCGTCATCGGCCAGGATTGCAGTATCAGGTCGTCGGGTTTGTAGAGCGAACTCCTCGGAGCAAATTCTTCGAGGATTATCCGATCCTTGGCTCGTACCAGGACATCCCCGAGATCGTGCGAACGATGAACGTCGAGGAGCTCCTCATCGTTGCGGGTCTTGAATCGCGGGAGGAGATCCTGGATATCGTCAGTCGATGCGAAGGAATCGTGCCCGCCGTCAAAGTGGCGGCCACCGATGCCGAAGTCCTCAGCGGTTTTCGGACGGAAGAGATCGTCGGCCATCCGCTCATGCGATTGTTCCCCTTGAACATGGTCCGATGGCAATGGGGGCTGAAGCGGCTGGTGGACATCGTCATCTCAATTATCGTGCTGATCCCGCTCCTCCCTCTATGGCTGATCGTCGGGATCCTGATCAAGTTGGATTCCCCCGGCCCCATATTGTTCAAGCAGGAGCGTGTCGGAAAGAAAGGGCGCACTTTTCGCCTTTATAAGTTTCGCTCGATGGTGACCGACGCCGAAAGGGAGACCGGACCAGTCTGGGCGGCTCCCGACGACAAGCGCGTAACCCGACTCGGTCGATTCATCCGACGATTTCGAATCGACGAAGTGCCGCAGTTCATCAACGTCCTGAAAGGGGAGATGAGCCTCGTCGGACCGCGTCCTGAACGGCCGTATTTCGTCAATCAACTCGAGCGCGAAGTGGTCTTCTACCGGCGACGGCTGTTGGTCCGGCCGGGGATCACCGGCTGGGCCCAGGTCAAGCACCGTTATGATGCCACGCTCGATGACGTTCGCAAGAAGATCACGTACGACCTGTACTATCTCGAGAACATGTCGCTGACCCTGGACCTCAAGATCATGATCCGGACATTTTTTGTCGCTCTATCCGGCCGGGGGACTCATTGAACGTCAAACGACTCCTGTTCGTTGCTGGAACCCGTCCCGAGATCATCAAACTTGCTCCGGTGATCCTTCGGGCGCCGGCGTACGGCGTGACGCCGATACTCTGTCTTACGGGACAGCACCGTGAGATGGCGGATCAAGCGATGCGAATGTTCGGCCTGAGAGCGGAGCACGATCTGGAGATCATGACGCCGGGCCAGACGATCCCGGAAATCATGGAGCGCGTCTTCGCTCGATTCCCTGCAGTACTCTCGTCCGTGGGAGCGGACGCCGTCGTCGTGCAGGGCGATACGACCACCGCGGCTGCGGCAGCCATTTGCAGTTTTCAACTGGGATCCCCCGTCGTCCATGTCGAAGCCGGGTTGCGGAGCCATGATCTGACGGCGCCATTCCCAGAGGAGTGGAACCGGCGTGCGATCTCCACCTGCGCGACTGTGCACTTGGCCCCCACGGCCAGGGCCGCGGAACATCTCCGGCAGGAAGGGGTCAAGGCGGCGTCGATCCACGTCACCGGGAACACAGTTGTGGATGCGTTGCGCTTCTTGGCGGACCGAGAGGACCTCTCGGACCCACGGCGCGTCGACGGACGTATCCGTCCGCCGTTTGTGCTGATCACGGCCCATCGGCGGGAGAGTTTTGGCGCCGGATTTGAGTCTCTCTGTGAAGCGATCCGCGAGTCTGCGGAACGACATCCGGGACTCCAGTTCGTCTATCCCGTCCACTTGAACCCGAACGTTCGCGGACCCGTTTCGGCGATCCTAGGACATATCTCCAACGTGCTCTTGCTCGAGCCGGTCCCGTATCTCGATCTGTTGACCATGCTGCGAAATGCAGTGTTTGTCGTCACCGACTCCGGCGGCATCCAAGAGGAGGCGCCATCGTTTGGAAAATACTGTATCGTCTTGAGGGATGTAACGGAGAGGATAGAAAGCGTGGAACTGAACTTTTCGGAACTGGTTGGGACCAACCGACGCAGGATCGTTGAGGCCGTCGACCGAGCGTGGATGGCGCCGCGCGTCGTCGATGCTGAGCGCAATCCCTACGGTGATGGCCAAGCTGCAAGCCGTATCCTTTCCATCCTGACCAACGGCCATTGACATCCAGGGTTTCATCGTTGCATTACCAACCTTCATCAAGGTGTGCGAGTGACGGATCAATCTCAGCAGAATCCATCGGAGCGGTCCTTGCGGCGACCGCGTCGTGGGCGCGGCTTTCGTAGCGGCCGACGGGAGGGCGAGCGCAGAGGCCCTTCGCCCGACCCGCGCCAGCCCCGCGGTGAATACGCCGGCAAGGCCCTCGTGGTCATTCCGACGTTCAACGAGGCCGAGAACCTGCCGCGGCTGCTGCCGCGCATTTTCCAGCAAAACAAGGCCTTCCACGTTCTGATCGTCGACGACAACTCGCCCGACGGCACGGCCGGGATCGTCAAAAAAATGCAGACGAGCAACGATCGGGTCCATCTGCTCGAACGTCCCCGTAAGATGGGGCTGGGCACGGCATACGTCGCCGGGTTCAAGTATGCCATCCAAAAGGGGTTCGACCACGTTTTCGAGATGGACGCGGACTTCTCGCACAACCCGAAAGCGCTCAACGACCTCTACAACGCGGCCAACAAGGACTATGACCTCGTCATCGGCTCGCGCTACAAGTCGGGCGTGAATGTGGTCAATTGGCCGATGCGGCGCCTCCTCCTCAGCTACTTTGCCAATATCTACACGCGCATCATCACCGGCATGCCGGTGGCGGATGCGACGAGCGGTTTCAAGTGCTACCGGCGCAAGGTCCTCGAAACGCTGGACCTTGACGCCATCCGATCGAACGGCTACAGCTTCCAGATCGAGACCAACTTCTGGGCGTGGAAGCTGGGCTTCAGGGTGGGCGAAGTGCCGATCGTGTTCGTCGACCGCCGCGTGGGCGTGTCGAAGATGTCGAAGGCCATCGTCCATGAGGCGGCCTTCATGGTCTGGAAACTGAAACTCCGCAGCATCTTCAGTGGCCCGCCCCATCGCACGCCCTCGCGTTGACGTCTCGGTCATCATCGTCAACTACAACGTCCGCGAGTATCTCGCGAATGCTCTGGAATCGCTGCGCCCGGCGCTGAAGGGGATCCGCTCCGAGATCATCGTCGTCGACAATGCCTCGACCGACGGCAGCGTCGCCATGCTGCGGCAGTCGTTCCCCCGGGTCCGGCTCATCGCCTCACCGCAGAACCTCGGTTTCGCCCGCGCCAACAACCTGGCCCTCCGCGAGGCGCGCGGACGCTATCTTCTCTTCCTGAACCCCGACACGGTCGTGCAGGAAGACACCGTCCGGGTCATGCGCGACCACCTCGAAGCCCACCCCGAGGTAGGACTCGCGGGCTGCAAGATCCTGAATCCCGACGGGACGTTCCAACTGGCCGCCCGACGCAGTTTTCCGACACCGTGGGTCGCCGCTTCGCGACTGCTGGGACTGAGCCTCCTGTTCCCGAAGAGCCGCGTGTTCGGACGCTACAACCTGACCTATCTCGACCCCGACGCCACGTATGATGTCGACGCCGTCAGCGGGTCGTTCATGTTCGTTCGACGCGAAGCCATCGAGGCCGTCGGAGGTCTCGACGAACGGTTCTTCATGTACGGCGAGGACCTGGACTGGTGCTATCGCATCGGGCAGGCGGGTTGGAAAGTACGGTACGTGCACAGCACCGCGATCATCCACTACAAGGGAGAGAGCACCCGGCGAAGCTCGATCGACGAGCTCGGGACGTTCTACCGGGCCATGCAGATCTTCGTCGAGAAGCATTACAGCCATCGGCGCGCTCTCCTCGCCACACTGCGATTGAGCATTCATGCCGCGACCTTCGCCGCCTGGTCCCGCGCGGCGATCGTACGTCTCTGGATGGCGGCGATCGATGGGCTGATCGTCTTCCTCAGTCTCGTGGCGGCCGAGTGGATCTGGAGGGGAGACATCTTTCTCTATCCCTCCTACGCCTATCCCGTTGTCTTCGTCGTTCCGATCCTGCTCGTCGTGGGGGCCATCGCAGGCGCGGGCGTCTATACGGTCCGGTCGCTGTCGGTGTCCCGATCGTTGAGCGCCGTCCTGGCGGCATTCCTGGTGATCGCGGCGCTCACGGCATTCTTCAAGGAGTATGCATTCAGCCGCATGATGGTGGTGATCTCGGGAACGTTCGCATCGACGATCATACCCGGATGGCGTCTGTGGTGGCGCCTGGCGGGGCGCTCGAGGGCCACAGGCCGCCCAACAGTGTTCGGACGTCGTACCGTCATCATCGGCACCGGACCTTCGGGCCGGTCGGTCGCGGTGAAGCTCCGAACCCGCATGACCGACGGCTTTGACGTCTGCGGATTCATCGCAGAACCCGGGGCGACGTACGGGGGAACCGTCATCGACCTGCCGGTACTCGGTCCCTTGGATTCACTCCGCCGCATCGTGCGCGACCAGCGTCTGACGGACGTCGTCGTTGCGCCGGGCGTGCTATCGAACAGCGATCTCCTTGCGCTGATCGCGCGACATGCACGCCTGCCCGTGGCATTTCACATCGTTCCTGATACCGTCGAAGTGCTTATCGGAAAGGCGAGCGTCGAGTCGCTTCAGGACGTTCCGCTCGTCGAAGTGGGCTATCACATCGAACGTCCACGAAATCGCGTCGCCAAGCGAGCGTTCGACCTGGTCGTGGGCGTTTCATTGATTACGTTGTTTCCTTTCGTATATTTCATCCGCGCGGGCAAGAAGCCGGCATTCAGCTTTCGCGGCCTGCTGGCTGTGATCGCAGGCCGGATGAGCCTCGTCGGACCTCCGCCCGGGATCGACGCCGGCTCCACGCCTGTCGGAAAACCCGGCCTGACCGGCCTGATCCAGCTGCAAGCGTCACGGTCGCTATCCGACGACGAGGTTCATACGCTTCTGGTCTCGTACGCCAGGAACCAGTCCGTCCTGCTCGACCTCGAGATCCTCCTGAGGACCATCGTTCGCCGCCGGGAACCGGCTCCCGTCTGAAACTGACCATCCGTATGGCCAAGATCATTCTCGACTTTGAACGTCCGATCTTCGAGCTCGAACAGAAGATCGAAGAGATGCGGAAGTACTCCGACAATCTCGACATTGCGCACGAGATCAAGGACCTCGAGCAGCGGGTCGACCAATTGCGCCGGTCGGTGTACAACAATCTGACGCGATGGCAGCGGGTACAGCTGGCCCGACACCCGGACCGTCCATACACGCTCGACTACATCGGCATGTTGCTGACCGACTTTGTCGAGTTCCATGGCGATCGCCATCACGGTGACGACAAGGCTGTCGTCGGCGGCTTTGGCTCGCTCGGCAAAGAAACGGTGTTGATGATCGGTCAGCAGAAAGGGCGCGACACGAAGTCGAACATCTACCGCAACTTCGGCATGATGAATCCCGAGGGCTACCGTAAAGCTCTGCGCTTGATGCATCTGGCCGCAAAGTTCAACCGGCCCGTGATCACGCTTCTCGATACGCCGGGGGCCTTCCCCGGACTCGAAGCCGAGGAGCGCGGTCAGGCCGAGGCGATCGCCCGGAATCTGTTCGAGATGTCCCGGTTGCCCGTCCCCATCATCGTCGTGATCATCGGTGAGGGCGCTTCGGGCGGAGCGCTGGGCATTGGGATCGGCGACCGCATTCTGATGTTCGAGAACGCTTGGTACTCCGTCATTGCTCCAGAATCGTGCTCGAGCATCCTGTGGCGTTCGTGGGAGTACAAGGAACAGGCGGCCGAAGCGCTCCGGCTGACCGCCCCCGACCTGCTCGAGCAGGGGATCGTGGACCGGATCGTTCCCGAGCCGCTCGGAGGAGCCCATCGTCAGCCGGACGTGGCGGGCGCGACGCTCAAATCGATCCTGATCGAAGAGCTCAAGAAGCTGAAGAAGGTGCCGATCCCCCGTCTGCTCCAGAAGCGTGTGGAGAAGTTCAGCGCCATGGGCGCCTGGAAGGAATGAAGGCCGTCAGTCATCGAACGAGGATCAGGGTCCGGTACGCCGAAACGGACCAGATGAAGGTCGTTTACTATGGCCGGTACTTCGAGTACTTCGAGCAGGCCCGCACCGACCTTCTCCGGGAACAAGGGTTGTCCTACGCCGACATGGAACGGGAGGGATTCTTTCTCCCGGTGATCGAGGCCCACGCGACCTATCTCCGTAGCGCAAGCTACGACGACCGGATCGTTGTGGAATCGATCGTGCGAGAGGCCCCTTCGGCGCGGATCCGCATCGAATACCGAGTCATGAAAGAAGAGACGGAGGACGTACTCGCCGAAGGGTATACGGTCCATTCATTCATGAACGCCGCCACCGGACGACCGACACGCCCGCCCCGGCGATTGGTGGAGATTTTCGAGAACGCGCTACGATAGATGGCTATGCTGGCTCCAGAACTCCTTGAGATGCTCTGTTGTCCGAAATGTCGTGCCGACCTGCGCGAAGATGCGGACGCCTCTGAACTGGTCTGCACAACATGCGCCGCCCGATACCCGGTGCGCGACGGAATTCCGATGCTGTTGCCCGACCCTCCGAAAAACGCCGGCTGAGCCGGCGACCCCGTGATCGACCGCATCCTCCGGCTGGGGAAGGAGACCGCCCTCTACGGACTGAGCACCGTCGTCGGGCGGATGCTCAATTTCCTCCTTATTCCGCTGTACGCGCATCTGTTGCTCCCTGACGAGAACGGTGTGCTGGCGACGCTGTATGCCTATATCGCCTTCACGGCCGTTGTGTATGGAATGGGCATGGAGCAATCGTTCATGCGATTCTGGGCGGATGCATCGGCACAGGAGCGTCCGTACGTTCTCAGGCGATCGGCCGCTGCTGGTGCGGTGGGACTGATCCTTTCGCTCGTCGTTCTGATGATCCCGTCGCAAGCCGCCCTCCTCCTGGGTTTCACGCCCGGGCAGTCGCCGCTGATCGGGTGGGCCGCGGTCATCCTGGCATTCGATGCGTTGGGAGCCGTGCCGTTCGCGCTGCTCCGTATGCAGCGCCGACCGCTGGCATTTGCGGCGCTAAAGATCGGCAACATCGTCACGACGCTTCTCCTGACCGTGTATCTGCTGGCCGTGCAGCGACTCGGAGTCGAAGGCGTACTGACGGCGAATGCCGCGGCCTCGGTCGGTACGTGGATGGCCCTTCTCGTCGTTACGCGCCGCGCGTGGAAGACGGAGGGGCCCGCGCCCGGAGCCGCCTCGTTCTCCGACCTTTGGCGCTTCGGGCTGCCCCTGATCCCCGCCGGGCTGGCGGGGATCGCTCTGCAGGTCGTCGACCGGCCGATCCTACGGATGCTGACGGACGATGCCACCGTCGGTCTCTACCAGATCAACTTCCGAATGGGCGTCTTCATGATGTTGTTCGTCGGCATGTTTGATTTCGCCTGGCGGCCGTTCTTTTTGCAGCACGCGCGCGATGAGGATGCGCCGAAGCTTTTTGCGCGGGTGTTCACCTACCTGATGATCCTCCTGGCATCGGTCTTCGTCATCGTGTCGGTCTTTATCGACGACCTTGTACGTCTTCCGCTGGGCGGCGGGACGCTCATCCCGGCGCTGTATTGGGAGGGAAGCGCGATCATCCCTCTGGTCCTGCTGGGATACATCGCCACCGGCATGTATGTCGTCTTCCTGTCGGGAACGTATTTGGAAAAGAAGACCGGCATGATCCCGGTCGTCGGCACGATCGCCGCGGCGGTGGACATCGGTCTGTTGTTCCTGCTTGTTCCTCTGTTCGGGATCGTTGGAGCGGCACTGGCGATGGCCTTCGCGCATATCGTCCAAGCGGCCGGCATGTTCATGGTCAGTCGTCGCTATCATCGCGTGCCCTATGAATGGGCCCGCGTTGGCGGTCTGTTTGCGCTTTCGTTCGGCGCCGTCGCCGCCGACCTGTGGCTGGCCCCGGTTCCGCTCACAGCATCCGGATTGCTCATCGAACTTGGGGTCTGCATCGTGTTCGCGGGAGGGATCGTTCTGTTCGGGATCGTGCGTCACGATGAACTGACGGAGGTTGTGTCGTTGTTCAGAGCACGCCGCAATAAAGCCGCCTGACCCTCTTTGGGCTCCCGCCCAATCTTCCGTATATTTCAACTTAGGGCGTAATGCCTTCATCGACTACCTTGACCCGCCACGGCTGATGATTGCCAATCGCATCGCTGGCGCAGTGCTTATCGCGATCGGTCTCTTCGGATTCCCGACCGTTGACGACGACTCAAGGCATGTGGGTGAGATCGTCGGCGTGTCTGCGGTGGTCCTGGCCGGGAACATTCTTATGCGTCAACAACGACGGTTGTCCGGTTTTCTGCCGTTATGGCTTGGAGTTGTACGATTGGCATCTTTCCCGGTATGATCCTGGGTGCGGGATCGGACGACATGCTGATCGGAGTGGGGGGCGGAATGCTTGCCGGAGCAGTTTCGGGAATCTTGATCGGTCGGAACCGGCGCTTTGCCGAGAGCAATGCGTCCTAACCAATCGCTGAACCTGCGCCCGCCTGCATGCCGAGCCGGCAGGCGAGGCAGATGCAGGTTACCT
>CAZOMY010000005.1:0-16838 GCA_964581115.1 uncultured Ignavibacteriaceae bacterium
TTGTAGCGGGGGCAGGACTTGAACCTGCAACCTTCGGGTTATGAGCCCGACGAGCTACCAGTTGCTCCACCCCGCGGTGTTAGGATCTTACATGACCGCGGCCCCGAGCAACGTCGAGGGGCCGCATGAAACACATCTGCTGCGTGAACCTGCAACCGCCGGAGGCCCCACACAAACGCGGAGCAAGCGGCGATCAACTTCCCTCATGCTTCTATCCGCCATTCTTCTGGCGGAGTTTGTAAGCCCGACTCGGCACGTGCTCGGATCGTTCCCTGAACGTGCCGAGCTACCAGTTGCTCCCCGCCTCCACTGCGTTGCGGCGGGCAGGCACCCCGCGGTATTCGGATCTTGCTTGTCGGCGGCACTGAGCGAGTCCCGAGCTTGTCGAGGGACGAGTCGAAGTGCCGGTCAAAAGTGTTCAATAATATACGCATCCCTCCCCCCGAATGCAACTCCAACGCAACCCAAAAGTCCATCTGGCGCCGAATAAGTCTTTGCAACATTTGAGCCAATCGCACAGTTCGTAAAACGCTGCGAACGCCGCGGCTGCCTTGCACGCGAGCCCATTTGCTATTCCCCCATCCCACGTGTAGATTCACACTCAGCCCCCCTCTCTCGCTCTCCGGGATCTCATCGCTCACCCGCAATCGCGGCAGGCAGCAATGCTCTCGGGTTGATCCTCTTTCACTATTTTCTCTCTGCGGACTCTGCGATCTTTGCGTCTCTGCGTGCAAGGCCTTATCAATCGGCTCATGACCCGCTTCTTCATACGCATCGCCATCGGTTTCGTCGCTACCGTGGTCCTCGTGGCGGCATTCGCAGCCGTGCTCCCCGGTCCTGCAATGCCTTCGTATTCGACCGTCGTGACTGACCGCAATGGCCGCTTCCTGCACGCATTCCTGACCCCCAAAGGGGCCTGGAGATTTCGCACCGATCCAACCGCACTTCCTGAGCGTTTCGGAGCGCTTTTGCTGCGGCAAGAAGACCGATGGTTCGACCTCCATCCCGGATTCAATCCGTTCTCCATCGCTCGCGCGCTCGTGCAAAACGTGACGGCCGGACGCCGCGTTTCGGGAGCCTCGACGATCACGATGCAGGTGGCCCGCATGCTCGAGCCGAAAGAACGCACGGTGGCCAACAAGCTCCTGGAGATCTTTCGTGCGATCCAGCTTGAACAACGCCTTTCAAAAAACGAGATCCTCGGCCTCTATCTCTCGCTCGTTCCGCTGGGCGGCAATATCGAAGGATTGGCCGCCGGCGCCCAACTGTACTATCAAACGCCGCTGGAACGGCTGAACATCGCCCGACAGGTCGACCTCATCCTTATCCCCAATGATCCCAACCGGCTCCGGCCGGATGTCGGACCGGATGCGCTCCTGGCCCGACGACGCGCGCTCGCTCAGCACTGGCATCGACTGGGACTCGTGACCGACGACGAGGCCGAGATCCTTCAGAAGACGCCTGCCAAGGCCCGCCGCCAACCTCTGCCCCGGCTCGCTCCCCACTTTGCCGCACGCGTGCGAGGACGCATTGCGTCGCCGGAGGTCCGGACCACGCTCGACTTGTGGATGCAACGCCGCACCGAAGAACGCTTGAACCGTCATGTGCGCGCATGGCGCTCGCTCGGCGTCCGGCATGGCGGCGCGATCATCGTCGAAAATGCTACGGCGGATGTTGTCGCATACGTCGGTAGTGCTGACCTCTCCGACTCCCTCTCCGGGAGCCAGGTCGATGCCGTCAGGGCCTTCCGATCGCCGGGCTCGACACTCAAGCCGTTCCTCTATGCGCACGCGTTCGACGCGGGAACGCTCTCGCCAAAACAGATGCTCCTCGACGTCCCCTATGACGCCGACGGCTACACGGCCGAGAACTACGACGGCACATTTGCAGGTTCGATCCGCGCCGACGATGCACTCCGACGGTCGCTCAACACGCCGATGATCCGTTTGCTCGACGAGGCAGGGCTCTATCCGGTTTTCGCCCTGCTCGATCGCGCCGGATTCGCCACGATCTCCCGACAGGCCGGCCGGCTCGGGCTCAGTTTCATCGTCGGCGGGTGTGGCACGACGCTTGAAGAACTGACCGCCGGCTACGCCGCGCTCGCCAACGGCGGCCGCTTCCGTCCGCTGCGGTTCGTGGTCGACGCTCCCCGCGACTCTTCTGCGCAGCTTGTCTGTTCCCCCTCCGCGGCGTGGATGGTCAGCGACATCCTCAGCGATCCGGGCGACATACCTGAGAGTCTCGAAGGTCCGCGCATCGCCCTCAAGACCGGCACCAGCTACGGCCGACGAGACGCCTGGTGCATCGGCTTCTCGAGAACGCACACGATCGGCGTCTGGGTGGGCAACCTCGACAACGTCGGATCGCCGGACTTGGTCGGAAGCCGCGCGGCGATGCCGCTGCTCCAGGAGCTGTTCAAGGCGCTCACGCCGGCGTCATCAACTCCCCCGGTGGCGAAGCCTGACGATATCGACACGCGCGTCGTCTGCACGAAGAGCGGCTTGCTCGCGGGTCCCGACTGCCTCACGACGATCGTCGAGCCCTATTCCCGAACGCACACACTACAGCGCGTCTGCACTGTTGAACAGGAGTTCGCACTCTCGACGGACCGCCGATTCCACTATTGTCCGTCATGCCTCGGCCGTAACCCCCACCGGGTGGCGATCGTGGACGTGTACCCGTCCGAACTGATCGCGTTCTGGCGCTCCACCGGCAAACATGTGGCCGTTCCGCCGCCTCACGATCCTGCGTGCACGCGCACGCTCGCACAAGAACCGCCGCGGATCCTGAGCCCGTCAGACCGGATGACATACTACCTGGTCCAACCGTCTCAACAGATCGCGTTGCGCGCCGCCCCCGGTGCGTCGGTGCAGAAGCACCATTGGTACATCGGACGATCCTTCATCTCGACGCAACCAGCCGGCCGGGAGTTGCTCGTGACGCTCCCCGCAGGGAAACACGCGATCTCATGCGTCGACGACCGCGGCCAACGGTCAACGGTCACCGTCGACATCCGGTATGCACAGAGATGAAGATTTCAAAATAAGTCTTCCCAGTCACATAAGCACCACTTTCAGTTCCTTGCGACCATTGCGCCATGGCGACTTGGCGTTCAACTCTTTCCTCTATGGCCCAGAAAGGCGCCTCCATGCGACCGCTCCGCTACGCCTGGCTTCTACTCCTCCTCCTCTCGTGCTCGCTCCTCGACCCGTCCGCCTTGCGCATAACATCGGACCTGCCGAAGGGAATCGTGGCACAGAATGCCACGTTCAGCTTCACGTTCTCGAGGGGTGTCGCCCCTCCCGATTCCATCGGCGTCTGGACCGCGAGCCCGTTCCTGACGTTCGATCCGCCGATCGAGGGGAAGTTTGTCTGGGAGGATTCGACCAGACTCGTCTTTAGTCCCGACCAACTTCTGCCGGGGGATGCTTCGTTCCGTGGCACGATCAACGCCTCGCTTCTGAAGGCGATGGCTCGTGCCGGATCGTTCCGGGGCGACGAGACCTTCACGTTCTCCACGCGTCCTTTCCTCCTTGAGAAGGTCGACCTCTTCTACGACCGCATCGACCAGCGCCGTGTCGTGGGTCTGCGGGCCAATCTGGAGTTCTCATACGCCGTCGCTCCGCAGGACGTCGAACGGCTCCTGCGCATCACCATCGAAGACGAAGCCTCCCCCGCCGTGCGCGTCATGGTCAATACGCCGTCGCGCATCATTCCGCTTGAGATCGGGAACGTCACCACCCGCAAATCCTCTCGCGACGTCGAAATACGCTTCGACGAAGGCCTCACCTCAACTGAGACGAAGACCGCGTTGCGGCAGGACCGTCCGTTCAAGATCACCGTTCCAGGGCTTGGCGACCTGACGGTGGCAGGACATGAAGTGGTCCGCACGGGCGTCGATGCCCTCGTGCGCATCCGGACCTCACAGGAGGTCGACCTCCCGTCCGTCAAGATGCTCGTGTCCGTCACGCCCGCCGTGCCGTTCACGATCGAGCGCGTCGACGGTCCCGGATTCGGCGTTCGGGCGCCTTTCGAGCCCGATACAAAGTATCAGCTGACGGTGTCGAAAGGACTGAGCAGCGTCCTCGGCGCACAGACGGAGAACGACTACACGGCCGACATCATCGTCGGGAACATCAAGCCGTCGTTCGAGTTCACGTCGAGTTCGGGCAGCTACCTGCTCCTGTCGGGCAATCGTTCGATCGGCCTCAAGACGATCAATGTGCCCAAGCTCCAGGTGCGCGTCAGCCAGATCTTCCGGAACAACATCGTCTTCTTCCTCGAGCGCGGTCGATGGTACGACTGGTACTACGATGAGGACGGCGGGAGTTCTCCCCGAAAGTTCCGGTACGTCGTCGGCAATTTCGGCCGGTTCCTGTCGTCGCACGAAATGACGCTGACGGGCGGGACCAACCAGCACGTCGAGTCCTCACTGGACCTCACCCCCCACCTCCGCAAGGACTACAAGGGATTTCTCCTCGTCGAGATCGCCGACCCGCGCGAGTCGTGGCGGACCACGTCGAAACTCGTCGTCGTCTCCGACATCGGACTTATCGTCAAGCGTAGCGCAAACGAGCTGCGGGTGTATGCCGTGAGCCTGGCCGACGCCCAGCCCATGACGGGCGTGGACGTCTCGCTCATTTCGACCAGCAACCAGACCCTTTCGACCGTCGCGACCGACCGGAAGGGCGTTGCCGTCTTCTCCAACCTCCGCGACATCCTGGGCTCTTTCCAGCTCAAGCTCATCACGGCTTCGAAGGATGACGACTTCTCGTTCATCCATCTTGAAGACTATCGCGTCGAAACTTCGCGCTTCGACGTCGGCGGTCGAACCGACCTCGCCGGCCAGCTCGACGCATTCATGTACGGCGACCGGAACCTCTACCGGCCCGGAGACAGCGTCATCGTCGCCGGGCTCGTGCGATCGACCGCTGGTGCCGCGACCCCGGGACTGCCGATGCGCGTCAGGATCTTCACTCCGAAGGGATCGCTGTTCCAGGAACACCTCCCTACGCTCGACGACGAAGGGACGTTCGAGGTGCGTCTGCCGACCACGACGTCGTTCCTCACCGGGCCGTGGCGATTCGATCTGCTGACGGGAACAGAGGAGTATCTCTCCTCGTACACCGTCAATCTCGAGGACTTCGTCCCCGACCGGCTGAAGGTCCTGCTGACGGCGTCGCAGTCCACCGCCACGCCAGGCGACCGCATCGACTTCAACGGCGAGGCGCTTAACTTCTTCGGCCCTCCCGCCGCAGGCCGGTCGTACGAGTTCGAAGCTCGCTTGTCCGATGCGCCCTTCCGGTCGAAGCAGTTCCCGGAGTTCCGGTTCGATGATGAGTCGGCCGCCCCCTACGAGGACACACCCGTCGTCGAAGAAGGAAAGACCGACCAACAGGGCAAGATGGAAGAACGTTTCGACGTCCCCCGCGGTATTCGTGCACGCGGCACGCTGCTCGCCCGCGGACGTCTGGGCGTCTTCGACGAGTCGGGCCGCCCCGTGTATCAGGTGGCGCAGGTCGTCGTGCATCCGCGCAAGGTTTACGTGGGCGTGCGATCGAGCGGAGCCTACTACGTCCGTCCCGGAACCCCGCACGCGTTCCAGGTCGTGGCGGTGGACCCTCAGGACAACGTGGTCGCCGGCACCAAGGCGCGCATCAGCGTGATCAGGCGCGAATGGCATTCCGTCCTCCGTCAAGATCCACGCGGAGGCGCGCTCCGCTATATGTCGGAGATCCGGGAGGTGCCGGTCGAAACGCGCGACCTAGCGCTGAACGCGGGGCCGAAGGAACAGACCGTGACGGTGCCGCGATCGGGCGACTATTCGGTTCGCGTCGGCGCGGCGGATGGTCCCGGCTACACCGAGTTCAGGTTCTACGCCTACGACTGGGCCTCGTCCGACATCACCTCATTCAAGGTGGACCCCGAAGCCCGGGTCGAGATCGTAACCGATAAAAAGTCGTACGCACCCGGCGACAAGGCACGACTGCTGTTCCAGACGCCGTTCGACGGCACAATGCTCGTCACCGTCGAGCGGAATCGCGTGATGCATTCAGAGTATGTCACCGTCCGGCAGAACGCCGCTTCGATCGAAGTGCCGATCGAGGATGCCTATCTCCCGACCGTCTACGTGAGCGCCGTCCTGTTCCGAAAGGTGAAGGAGCAGAACTTGCCCCTCATGGCGGGGCACGGATTCGCTCCGCTCAATGTCGAGCGCGCCGCAAACCGGCTGGGTGTGTCGATCGAGGCGCCGGAGAAGGTGCGCCCGAAGACGCGGCAGACGATCACGGTCCGCGCGGGCATCCATGAAACGGTAGGGTTCACGCTCGCGGCCGTCGATGAAGGGATCCTGCAGAAACGGCGCATGGCAACCCCCGATCCATACGGGCACTTCTACGCCAAGCGTGCGCTCGAGACGGAAACGTTCGACTTCTTCCGGGATCTGCTCCCTGAGATCGCCGGACCGAAGGCCGCCAGTTCGGGCGGCGGCGAATTCGCGGCCATGGCCCAGCGCGTCAGTCCGATCTCGACGCTCCGGTTCAAACCGGTCGCGCTCTGGTCTGGACGGCTGCGCACAGACCGCGACGGCCTGGCGCGCGTGACACTTGAGATCCCCGAGTTCAGCGGCGAACTCCGGCTCATGGCCGTGGCATACAAAGGCCATCGGTACGGAGCCGCCGATCGGCCGATGAAGGTGGCGGACCCCGTCGTCTTGACCGTCGGTCTACCGAGATTCCTCAGCCCCGGTGACGAAGTGGCGATGACGATCACGGCATTCAACACGACGAACCAAGAGGCCAACCTCCGATTCCGTGTGGCCAGCACGGGACCGGTGAGTGCCTCCGACCCGGCCGAACCGTTGACGGTGGAACCCAACCGCGAGCGCGTCGCGACCGTGATACTCAAAGCCGGTCCGGGCGTCGGAGCGGCGACCGTTACCGTGACGACTGAAGCGTTCGGAGAGACGATCTCGTCGGTCACCGAGATCCCCGTGCGACCCATCTCGCCTTACACCACCGAATCGCTCAATGGAGTACTCGAAGGAGGAACGCCCGTGACACACACGCTGGGCGAGGTCTTCCTCCCCTTCAATCAGAAGGCTTATGTCACGATCAGTCCCCTGCCTGTTGCACAGTTGGCCAAGGAATTCAAATCGCTCGTCGGCTATCCATACGGGTGTCTTGAGCAGACAACTTCGAAAGCATTCCCCCAGCTGTATCTGCGCGACATCGCCAACGTGCTCGACCCCGGCATCGTATCGATCGGAAGTCCCACCTACTTCGTGAACGAGGCCATCACCAAGATCGTGGGCATGCAGCAACACGACGGGTCGTTCAGTTATTGGCCGGGAGGCGAGGGGACGAACACCTGGTCGACGGTCTATGCGACGCACTTTCTCGTGGAAGCGGCGAAGGCCGGCTACGCCGTGCCGGTCACGGTGCATGACAAAGCCCTGGGTGCCCTTCGCATGATCGCACGTCAGAAAGGAACGGAAGACTACTACACGTACGCCTCGGGAAGGACCAGCGTAAGGCGAGTGGCTGACAAGTCGTGCGTCTATGCGCTGTACGTGTTGGCCGTTTCCGGTCAGGCCGAGAAAGCTGTCATGGACTTCTACCGCACGTCACCTTCGCTCCTCACCGGCGACACGCGCATGCTGTTGGCGGGGGCGTACGCCCAGAGCGGCGACCGGGCGACGTTCATGCAACTCGTGCCGGCGACGTTCTCGCCTGAGGAACCGACGCGCACCACGGGCCGGTGGTTCGACTCACCGATCCGGGCTCAGGCCATCGTGCTGAACGTGCTGCTCGACACCGACCCCGAGAACCAACAGATCGGACGGCTTATCGAATACCTCGGCCGGTCGTATCGCGGAGGTTGGTACAGCACACAGGACAACGCTTTCACGCTCCTCGCCTTCGGCAAAGCGGCACGTAGGGCCGGGACGATCGGACGGGGAACGGTGACGATGAACGGCCGGACAATGACCTACGGCGGAGGCACCCAGCGCATCGACCTGCCGGCCACCACTGGACCGGTGACACTGTCGCTGGAAGGATCCGGGCGCGTCTTCTATGCCGTAGTGACCGAAGGGATCCGGAAGGATGGTGCGGTGAAGATCGAAGACAAGAACCTCCGAGTCCGGCGTGAGTTCTTCGATCGGTTCGGCACACCGGTGGACATCAGCTCGATCCGCCAGAATTCGCTCGTCGTCATTCGTCTCACATTAAGCTCTGACGTCGACAACCTGGAGCACATCGCGATCTCCGACCTGCTGCCCGCCGGACTTGAGATCGAAAATCCGAGGCTGGAAGCGACGGAGCAATACGCATTTCTGAAGAACATGTCGACACCGGAATACCTGGACCTGCGCGACGACCGGATCAACCTCTTCACGGAATTCACGCTGGGCGGGCGTACGCGGACCTTTGCGTATCTGGCACGAGCCGTGAGCCGCGGACGGTTCCACATGCCTCCGGTCACTGCGTCTGCGATGTACGACGGCAACTACACGTCGACCTCGGGCCGTGGCATGTTGAACGTGGTGGAGTGATGCAGGTTGAACAAGAGATACGCAGGATCTTCGGCCCCGACGGCCTGATCTCGTCGCGTGAGGGACTTGAGTTCCGTCCACAACAGTTTGAGATGGCGGTCGCCGTCGGCGATGCACTCGAGTCGAGGTCCCACCTCCTCGTTGAAGCCCCGACCGGCGTCGGAAAGACCCTCGCCTATCTCATCCCGTCCGCCCTGTACGCCCGGAGCGCGGAACGAAAGGCACTCATCTCGACGCACACGAAGAATCTGCAGGAACAGCTCTATCAAAAGGATATCCCGCTCGCGCGCCAGCTGTTGGGCGTCGAATTCTCCTCCCACATCCTTAAAGGGCGCAGGAACTATCTCTGCACCTCGCGCCTCAGCGCCGCCGTCGAGCGCCAGAAGCAGCTGTTCGACACCCCCGAGCAGTCGGAATTGGCCCGGCTGGTGGCGTGGGCCGAGCGCACACGCGACGGCGACCTGGAGAGCGTGCCGTTCGGCGTCTCTCCCCAGGTCCGCGCTCTCGTTTCGTCCGAGCAGGGGACCTGCAGCACGAAGCGTTGCGGCGCGTCCTGTTTTTTTCAAAGGGCCAAGATCCTTGCCCGCACGGCTGAGGTGCTCGTCATCAACCATGCGCTCTTCTTCACGCTGCTCGCTCTCCGGGACGAGGATGAGGAAGGCTACCTCTATCCCAATGACTTCGTGATCTTCGACGAAGCGCACACGCTTGAACAGACGGCTGGCCTCGGAGTCGGCAGAAGCATCTCGCGCCAGCAAGTGCTGTTCGCGATCCACCGGTTCTTCAATCCTCGAACGAAGACCGGACTTTTTCGATCGTTCCGGTCGAAGTCGCTCCGCACACTCTGCGAGGAGGCGGAATCGGCGGCCGCGGCGTTCTTTGACGAAGCGGCCGGCATGGTCCGTCGGAATTCGCGAAGTCAGACCCTGCTCATCCGGCAACCGCATCCGATCGACGACAGCGTGACCGACCGATTGCGCGACCTAGAGGCCGCGGCGAAAGAGGCGCTCGAGAGTCGCAAGAACAGGGTCGACGACGAAGAGTTGAACGCAGCGCGCCGGCTCGTGATCGAGGCGGCGGCTCTCATCAAGAGTTTTCTGGAGAGGAGGGACCCGGACCTGACCTACTGGATCGAGGTGGGCTCGGGGCGGATGCAGAATGTGCACTTCCACACGGCTCCGACGAGCGTCGCCGACAGCACGGGCCCGCGGATCTTTCGGCCGGATTCATCGGCGATCCTGACGAGCGCGACGCTGGGCGTCAGCGGGTCGATGGGATATGTCCAGTCGCGGCTTGGTGCGCATGCGGCTCGAACGCTCACCGTGGACACGCCGTTCAATTTCCAACGGCAGATGCGCGTCACGCTGGCGAAGGGTATTCCGCCTCCCGACCAGCCGGGATACCTGCAGGCATTGCCGCGATGGGTCCATGCCGCGATCCACCGGTCGCACGGCCGAGCCCTGGTGCTCTTCACGAGTGCCTCCGCGCTTCGCACGTGCGCCGAAGCGCTCCAGGACGACCTGCAAAGCGAAGGCACTCGGATGTTCGTACAGGACGGACTCACGCCCCGACATCATCTGCTCGACGCATTCAAGCAGAACGTCGGGTCGGTGCTCTTCGGATTGGATTCGTTCTGGATGGGAGTCGACGTGCCGGGGGAAGCGCTCGAGCACGTGATCATCACGCGTCTGCCGTTCGCCGTACCCGACCATCCGCTGATCGAATCGCGGATGGAAGCGATCAAGGGGGCTGGCGGCAATGCCTTCTTCGACTATCAGCTTCCCGAAGCGGTGCTGAAGTTCCGGCAAGGGGTGGGACGTTTGATCCGGACGACAAGCGACACCGGCCGGATCACCGTACTCGACGTCCGGGTGTTGACGAAGCAGTACGGGCAGGTCTTCCTCAATTCGATCCCACGATGCCCTGTGGAGATCATGGACGAGGAGGGAAACGTTGAAGAGGTGGAGGGAGGATGGGAATGATCGGCGTTCGAGGGTAGCCGTCGAGAGTCTCCCTTCAGGGGTCACCCGTCCGTAAGTCCTTCTTGTCTGCGTTTTCGCATCCTGTCACTCCTCGACTTCGCTCGGAGTGACGTCATCCCGAGCCTGCCGTCAACTTGTTCTACCAGCATTCAGGCACGCAACGTGGAGGGATGACGGGATGAGCTAACGATCTCTCAACGTTTCCGGAATCCGTCAGTCCTCGACTTCGCTCGGAGTGACGTCATCCCGAGCCTGCCGTCAACTTGTTCTACCAGCATTCAGGCACGCAACGTGGAGGGATGACGGGATGAGCTAACGATCTCTCAACGTTTCCGGAATCCGTCAGTCCTCGACTTCGCTCGGAGTGACTTCATCTCGAGCCTACTTGCTGTCCAACGTGTTCAATCAGCAGTCAGGATGGCAATGTCGATGGATGGCGGGCTGGGCCATCTGCATCTCAACGTTTCCGGAATCCGTCAATCCTCGACTTCGCTCGGAGTGACGTCATCCCGAGCCTGCCTGCCGTTCAACTTATTCAACCAGCAGTCAGGCAGGAAACGTCGAGGGATGACGGGATGAGTTAACTTCACTTCTTCAAGCGAGGGGGAAACCATGGGGGGCTGGGTCTACATTCTTCTGTGCGCAGACGGGACCTTCTACGTCGGCGTGACGAGCAGACTTTGGAGGCGGTTGCGGGAACACATGAGGGCAAAGCATCCTGGCTCGTTCACGGCCTCTCGCCTTCCTGTGAGGCTTGTGTGGTGCATGTTTTTCCCCACAATCATCGACGCCATAGCATTTGAGAAACAACTCAAGCGTTGGTCACATGCCAAGAAGCAAGCCTTGATCGATGGTGATGCAGACCTCCTAAAGCGCCTCGCGAGACCCAAGACCGGTCCAGACGGAAAGTATTTGCGAATCGAGGGAAGAACGCCAGAGTAGAGATTTTTCGTTCGGAGCGGTGAATGAAGACCCAAAGCGAAACAGGTTTGTCGTCAGGCCGAGCAACGTCGGGGCCTGGGAGAGAGGGTCACTGATTGAAGGTCGCGAGTGACCGGTCCTACGTTCCAGGTTTCAGCATACGTACGTAGCTCCGCAGGAGGGCACAGGGCCGAAATCGTGGGGCCATAGGTTCCAACCACAAGTTATTGAGCACTGCTTACTGACTGCTGTTTACTGATCACTGTCCACCGTTCACCGTTCACTGCTCACTGACCTCTGATCTCTGTCCTCTGACCTCTGAATCCTGACCCTTCGCTTCGCTCAGGGCAAGCCTCTGTCCTCTGATCTCTTCTCCTTCCGCCCTCACTGCGGCTCACAAAACGACCCCCGCGCGATATTCAGCTACTTCACTGCGGCAGAGAACGATCCGTTCTGCACCGACGCCAACCCGGCGAATCGCTTGCTGTCGACAGCGTTCTGGAAACGGCAAATCCGCCGCTCGTGCCGAAGGAGCCGGCCGCGAGAAGTGTGTCGGCCGTGGCGGCACCGGCGATGACCTCCGCCAGGACCTTCGAACCGTCAACCGTTCCGCCCTCGCGTCCAGAGAATCGTACCGAATGATACGTCGTCATTGTTTACTTCTCCCCCGGCGCGCAGATAGAACCGACCATCGATCGGTATGGGTAGAAGTCCAACTCGAACTGCCCCGCCTTCACGGCCGGATCGGTGGAAACCCACAACTTCACCGAGTCGACAGGGTTGGCCGGAAGGCGAAGATGCCACGTTCGGTGTAGAAGGGTCCCGCCACGAGCAGCTTCCCCTCCTTCGCCAATCGTCCGATGTTCGCCATGTGGCCGGCTTGCAGGCGTTCGGCCTCGGCCTTGGGGATCATCGGACGGTTCGGATTGGTGTTCAGAAAGACTCTTATGAACTGGTCCGACTGAGCGAGCGAGAACGTTGAGAGAATGACGAGCTGGAGGGCGACGGCTATCATCTTTTTCAAGAGGCATCCCTTGGGGCTGGGTGATCTTTGCTGCACAAGGAGTGTCGATCGACATCCTCCGACCTGCATCATCAAAGATGAGAATGCAACGGCTATGTTCGATTTTCGATCGGATTTGACGTAGAATGCCTTCATCGAACGGAGGAGTCTCCATGTCACGCGCGCCACTCTTCATCGTCTCGCTCAGTCTCATGCTGTTCGCTTCGTGCGCAACGACCACCCTCGATCGGATGTCCGGCACGATCGATGCCTGGGAACAGAGCGGCAGACCTGGCGGTGCTGCTCTTGTCGCTCAAGGTGATCGCATCCTCATGGCTCGCGGGTTCGGGCTGGCCGACGTCGAGGCCGACGTGCCCAACGGTCCCGAGACGAACTTCCGCCTGGCTTCCGTCACGAAGCAGTTCACAGCAATGTCGGTGCTCATCTTGCGTGATCGTGGAGCGCTCACGCTCGACGATCCGATCTCCGACTTCTTTCCTGAAGGTCCGCCGACCTGGAGTTCGATCTCCGTCCGCCATCTTCTGACTCATACATCCGGTCTGGCGGACTATGAGGAGGTCATACCCAGGACGACGACCGTGCCCGTGCTGGACCGCGACGTGCTTCAACTCGTAAAAGGCATCGATTCCACGGAGTTCGTACCTGGGACGCACTATCAGTACAGCAATACGGGGTACGCCCTGCTTGCTCTGATCGTCGAACGTGTCTCTGGACGGAGGTTCGCTGATTTCCTCCAACAAGAGATCTTCATGCCTGCAGGGATGCGACATTCCGTCGCTTTTGAGAGCGGGATCTCGACGGTCGATCGGCGGGCTTACGGCTACTCACCCGACTCGACGGCTGTGAACGGCTTCCGGCGCACGGATCAGAGTATAACGAGCTCTGTCCTCGGCGATGGCGGGATCTACTCGAGCGTGATGGACCTATGGGCCTGGCACCGGATCCTGCTGTCGGGGCGGTTGGTATCGCAGGCCACCCTTGACGAAGCCATTACGCCTCACGCCACGAGCGACGACGGGAAGGTGCGGTACGGTTACGGGTGGATGATCGAGGAGATGAACGGACGGAAGGTGTTGACGCATTCCGGAAGCACGATCGGATTCCGTAGTTTTATCATCCGGGTCCCGGAGACAGAATTCCTTGTCGTCGTGCTGATGAATCGTGCTGACGGGCCGGCCGAGATGATCGCCCGCGCACTCGCCGCGGCGGCTCAGGAAGGAAGCGACAAGCAAGAGGAGCCGTAGAGAACTTCGGAGAGGTCGATGGGGGGGGGGGGACTCGAATTCCTCTCTATGCTCTGTACACTCTTTGCTTTCCTCGTGCTCATTCCGTGCTTCGTACTCTTCGTGTTCTATGTGTTCTTTGTGGCTACTGTCGCGTCAGCAGGGTCGTACCTCGCTCCGTCAGTGAGAACTCCGGGAGGCCCTGGACGGGGTGGCCAATGAATCGGGACGGGGCCACCGAAGTTGCTTCATTGTGACCTTGTCGTTCCGCAGCCCGTCGCGCTCCCAGTCGACGATGCCGCTGAACAGCAACGTATCCTCGACCACACCGAACTGGTAGGCGGCGCTGAAAGTATCCGGCGCCCACTGGAAGAAATAGAGCGAGTCCCCAGCGGTGTGCCATTCACCCGTGGCGGTCACGAAGACGCTATCCTTTCGGTCGCGGTACTCAGCACTGAAGGTCCCGTCGGCCTTGTACGTCGTGCGGATCGATCGGAATCCCGTCGAGCGCTCCCAATTGCCCGGTGTCGCAACAAAATACTCCCAACCCGGCTCCCCTTCGGGAATGTCGGCGCTCTCGATGAACAGAAACGCGCTCTGCCACGTCCCGATGACGACGGGATCGTGAGCTTTCGGTTCAGCACAACCTGCCAGCACCGCGCCGAGCAACACCAGAGATCTCATCTGCATGACGATTTTGAGCCTGTATGACCGTGGACGAAAGGAATAAAGGTACTCAGATTCTGATGCGGAACCAATCGTGCGTTTCGTCCGGCCATCACGCCGGTGCATCATGATCGGCTGACCTCGGCCGGATCGGTTACGGTGATCCCCCCGTCCGTCCCCATCGTCCACGTTTCCCCTTGACGCCGCAGCGCCACCATGGCCGGACGATCGGCGAGAGCTCCGAGGAACCGCTCGATCGGTTCTTGTGTCGGCTCCTCGCTCTGAATGAACGTGCCCCAGTGTATCGGCATGATCGCCTTGGCGTTCAGGTGCGCCGACATCGCGATGGCTTCCTCGGGATTGCAGTGGTTCGTCACCCACGGGTCGTACGCGCCTATGGGCATGATCGCCAACTCCACTTCGACGCCCCGCGCACCGATCGGCTTGAAGAACTCCTGCATCGCCGTATCGCCGCCAAAAAAGATGTGCCTCCCGTTCTTCGTCAACAGATAGGCGTTGTAGCTTCGGCCGTTCCAGAATCCCTTCGACCGGTCTTCCTCCCACGGAAACCGCCAGCCGAAATGGCGGACCTGCACAGCCTCGACTTCGATCCCGGCCAGCGTCGTGCGCTCACCCCAATCCAACTCGGTCACTGAACGGAATGCGAGATTGTCCAGGATGTCCGATGTGCGTTTGGCCGTGATCACCGGCATATTGTGCGGCAACTGCTGAAGCGTGGCGATGTCCATATGGTCCATGTGGCCATGCGACAGCAACAGCAGGTCGATCGGCGGCAGCTCGTGGGCCATCAGCGCCGGCTCGACCAAGCGCTTCGGACCGATGGTCGCGACGCCCAGCAGCCGTATGCCGACGCGATCGGCAAGGACCGGATCGGTGAGGATCCACGTTCCGTAGAAATTGACGAGCACGGTCGCGTGGCCGATCCAGGCGGCCGTGATGGTGTCGCTCGACCAGGTCCGCCAGTCGGGCTTGACGGGGGCTGGAACGGTCTCCACACCGCCCACGAGCATGTCCCATCGGGACCGACGGCCTGAGGGTTGGTCTTGAGCTTCCGCAAGGACCGGCACGATGGAGCCGAGGCCGAGAGCTTTGAGAATGGTACGTCGTTGAACCATGGCGCTCATTGGAACGTGGTCCCGGACATCAGTCCGGAGAACCGTGGAATGAACCTGAAGACGAATTCGCCTTGCAGATATTGTCGACTCAGAAGAACAACCGGAGGGCGTTGGGCGGTTCCTTAGCCGCGGGAGACCAACCTCCAGACCTCGTCGAGCAACTCGACGAGGCCGAGGCGTGCGACAGCGGAGATGGGGATGACCTTCACTCCCCGGCCGAACTTCAGCCTGGCGTATCGTTTCCGTTCGTCAGGAGGGATGAGGTCCATCTTGCTGACCGCGACGATCTTGCGCTTCTTGCCCAGCGCCGGGCTGTACGAGGTCAGCTCATTCAGCAACGTCGCTACATCGCCCTGCAGGTCGGTTGACGTGGCTTCGACCAACACGATCAGGACGCGCGTCCGTTCGATGTGGCGGAGGAACTGGATGCCGAGACCTTTGCCCTGATGCGCTCCTTCGATCAGTCCGGGGATGTCCGCAACGACAAAGCTCTTGCCTTCTTGATACCGGACCATGCCGAGGTTCGGCACCAGCGTCGTGAACGGATAGTCGGCGATCTTCGGACGTGCGGCGGAGATGGAGGAGATCAGCGTGGACTTGCCAGCGTTCGGAAAGCCCACGAGGCCGACGTCGGCCAACAGACGGAGTTCGAGGATGATCTCTTTTTCTTCGCCGGCCGTTCCCGGAGTGGCATGTCGCGGAGCCTGGTTGGTGGGCGTTGCGAAGTTCGAGTTGCCCAGTCCGCCTCGTCCACCTTTGGCGATCACGGCCTCATCGCCATGGTGGACGAGATCGGCCACGGGTTTCTTCCGTCCTTCGACGCGTACCACGGTACCGCAGGGCACGCGCAAGATGAGGTCCTCGCCGCTCCGACCGGTCTTGTTGCTGTTCATCCCGTTCGCGCCCCGTTGCGCCTCGAACCGATGTCGATAGGTGAAGTCGAGGAGCGTGTTCAGATGCTTGTCGGCGCGAAGCACCACGTCTCCACCATGGCCGCCGTCGCCGCCGTCGGGCCCGCCTTTGGGGACATACTTCTCCCTTCGAAAACTGACCAATCCGTTGCCGCCGTCTCCGGCCTTCACAGTCAGACGGACTTCATCGATAAACTGCATAAATGAGTAGACCCCAGATGCCTGATTTCAGTCGCCAGACAAACATTCAAATGCCAGAACCAAGACTCCAAACGGCTTCGCTCACGTGTACCTCGATAATCCGATCTTCATCCGACCTTCTTGCCTTCGACCTACCAACGTTGTCTCCGCTCCATCCCTTCTATGATCTGTATGATTCACTTATCACTTCTGACTTTTCATATTTCACCTCTCACCTCTC
>CAZOMY010000005.1:16938-81740 GCA_964581115.1 uncultured Ignavibacteriaceae bacterium
TCACCTCTCACCTCTCCCTCACGCTCCTCCCGGGAAATACCTCGCATACACCCGGTCGGTGAATTCCACCGCCTCCTTCGAGAATGGGTCGATGTTCTGCAGAACGAACAGATCGTCCAGGAAGTGCGATGCGTCCTCCCATGCTGTGAACCGGTTGAGGTCGTCGAGCGCGGAGTGGAAAGCGGCATCGTCCTTGTGGAAGACTGACCTGATGAATCGCTTCACGTCGGACGGCGAGAAGAGGTCCTGAAGGTCGGGGAGGTTCGCAGACGGTACGACGTCGGACGGTGCGACCTGCATGTCCTTCTCAGCGGTGAGATCCGGCTCCGACGAAGGCAACGATATATCGTCTGCCGTCTCCACCGTCGGTTCTTCCGATGACACCGGCGCCTCGAGGACCGGTTCCAAGCCCTCCGGATCGATCCAGACCTCGCGAAGCACCGCGGCCAGCTCTGCAAGGGTCATCACCGTCCGGCGATTCTTGTCGCGTTCATGCTCGAGCCGCGCCTTGATCTCGTCGAGGTGCTTATCTTCGAAGAACACAATGGCGGCATTCGTCGGCAGGGTCGGTTGATCGTCAGACCCGTGCGGACTGGCCTTGCCAAAATCGACGAATGAAATGAGGCTGCGGGTCATGCCGGCCAGCTCATCCGCGCGATGGCGGCGCACCACCTCACGATCGATGCGCTCGAGGAGCGAGCGGAATTCTTCGTACGTAAGCTCCGCCAGACCCCGGTCCACGCTGTACCGACGGATGAGCTCGGGAAAATACTGATAGTCGACACACCGTGTCAGCTTCCGCTCCACCTCCGACATCCCCACGCGCCGGCGATCTCCGACGACATAGTTCAGCAGCGTCCACTGCGGCCGGCACAGGTAGTTGAACTCGAAATGGACCGCTTCGTCGAGCACCCGTGCGAACTCGTCCTGCGTGAACTCGTAATGTTGCACCAACAGGACGTCGATCTGCTTCTGGAGACTGATGACCTCCGACAACGAGTACGGGAAGCGCTTCGACCGGTGCTCCGTCACGCGCTCTTCCTCAAGGATTTTTTCCACCTCCGACCGGCAATACGCCTTGATCGCTGGATGGATCGCCGCGTTCAGCACCTGCCGGAGCGTGATGCTTTCGTCCTCGCCGATCGTCCGCGCGCGAACGGTGGCCAATATCTGGTCGATCTCTTGCTCGAAGATGTATCCCACCGCGTTTGTCCTGAGCTTGTCGTCCTTCGGTTTTGCTCAGGACGAGGCCTGAGCTTGCGGTCCTTCGGATGCGCTCAAGACGATCCTGAGCGTGTCGAAGGGTCGAAGGATCAGTTCTTTTCGCCGGTCAACTGGCGGACCCGGTCGATCTCGCGCTGAGCCGCCGTCTTGAACGATGGGTCGATGCCCGGACGTTGAATGATCTGCCGATACATCGCGATCGCCTGATCGAATCGGGACATCTTCTCGTACGACTGGCCCGCCATGTAGTACGAAGCGGCCACCCAGTCAACCGGTCCGGTCCGCGACACAAGGTACGGCACCTTCAGGAATTCCAGGATCGCCTGCTGGTGATCCCCTTTGGCATGATAGGCTTCGCCGATGTAGTACCGCAGTTCCGCCTCAAGATCGGCCCCGGCCGTCTGCATCAGGCTCTGGAGATGCGTCACGGACTGGTCATAGTAGCCGAGTTTCTGATACATCACGCCAATGTCGATACGCTTGTTCATCAACTCGGGGTCGTCGGGGTAGGCATTGATGTAGCGGCGTGTCAATTGGAGGGCGGCGTCGTACAGACCCTGCTCTTTGTACGTGAGGATGAGGTTGTTCATCGCGAACTGAACCAGGTCGGCCGCACTGCTCGGGTCCTCCATGACCGTCTTGAACAGGCTCGAAGCACGATCCCATTGCTCGAGGGTGTAGAGAGCGTTGCCCAGACTCAGGCGTACTCTCGGCGCCAGCGGATGCGCGGGATAGCGCTGAAGGACGCTGTCATACACCTCCGCCGCGCGCGGAACTTCCTGGTCGAGCTCGTACGTCCGGCCCAGCCAGAACCACGCTTCGGCCGCCGTCGGCGTCGCCGGATACTGACGGACCACCAATTCAAATCGCTCCCGGGCCGCGGAGGTCCGTTCCTTCCTGAGCAGATGCTTGCCCCGTTCAAACTCGAACACCGCCACATCAGCCGCGGCCCTCGGATACTTCTTGACGAATAGTCCGATACGGCGGTCGGCTTCCTTCAGATTGTCGAGACGCAGGTAGGACGTGATCGTCTGCGACTCGAGGCGCTGGCGGAGCGAGTCGCTCACGGTTTTCGAAAGGAGATTGCTGTACCGCGTGATGGCTTCAGCATACTGCTCGTTTCGGAACAGCAGGTCGGCGCTCTCCAGTGCAACGGCGTTCACGTCGCCTCCGGCCGCAGCGGAGATCCGGGCTGCTTCTTGCATGTAGGCCGACGCGCGAGGCAGATCGTTGCGCGCCTCGGCAAGCGTCGCAAGCGCTGAGTACGATGCCAGCAGGACCGTCGGATCGGTCTCGCGCGAGACGACCTCGCCATACCAGCGTGCCGCCTCATCGTTACGGCCGATGCGTTGGCTGGCCACCGCCATCCGGAACGCCGACGAGGCGGGCATCTGCCGCACCACGAGGGGATCCTCTTCGATGCGGCGACGGATGGCCGCATACGCGTCGGCAGCTTCCGCCCACGAGCCCGATATGAAGGCAGCGTCGGCCACAAGCAGTCCGACGACAAGAGGATCGACCGCATACGGAGCCGCGTGACGCACCCGGTCGGTCCAGCGCTCGACGGCGGCGCGGTCGCCTTTCTCGGCCAGAAGCCGCGCAGCACGCATGGCCGCCGAGACGCCGCGGGGATGCGCGAGGTCTCGCTCGGCGATGCCGAGAAGGAGCGCCAGGGCCGAGTCGAGTTCACCCCGAACTTCGAGTTGCACCGCGATCTGGTATGTGGCTTCGACGGCGCGGGCACGGTCCCCACCCGTTGAGACGGACGCCGTCCACCAGGTCATGGCCGCGTCGATCGCCTTCAGTTCGAGTGCACGCCCGGCAAGGCTCATGAGCATCCGGTCGCGCTGGCGATGCGTTGCGAACGAGGAATCGACCTGCGCGGCCAACGCACGTAGCTCGGCAGCCGTCGACGCGCGCGCGCTTTTGATCTCGACGAGGTGTACAGCGCCTTCCGCAGCCAAAGGATGGTCCGGATGCCGGCGGAGAAGCGAATCGAACAAGGCCGCCGCAGTGTTCGTCCACTGGTTGCGAACGGCGCGCGACGCTCCGGGACGTTCGGCCTCAGCCGCCGCTGCAGCTGCTGCTTTATACCAGGCCGTCGGGCGTAACGACGCTTCGAGGCCTTCGCTCAAGGCCCGTCGAAACTGAGTCTGGGCCAGCTCGTAGTTCTTGAGCTGAGAGTACGAGATCTCGGCCAGACGAAAAGCGAGCGAAGACCGTTGCTGCTCTCCGATCACGTCGCCCAGCAGGAGCGCAAGTTGTTCCGTACCGGCATCGCGGTCGCGCATCTCGAAGAGCGTCAGGATGTGAAGGTCGGCCGCCACGGCTGGCGCCAACGGGCTCGCAGGAAACCGCGACGCGAACTGCTCGAACCGGCGTTTGGCTTCCGCAAGATCTCCGCGTACGCGGGCACAGCGAGCCGCTCCATAAGCTGCCGCATCGGCGATCGAGGACGCAATCGGATCGGAGGACAAGCGTTCATAGATCGGTTCGGCCCCGAAAGGGTCGCCAAGGCCCGATTCCATCGCCTGGGCCGCCCACAGCCAGAGCGTCGGCGTGGCAGGGTCTGAGGGAAAGCGCTGTGCGAAGAGCGTCGCGCGCCGGACCACGTCATTCCACCGCAATTTCCACCGGGCCGCTTTCACGCCGGCGATCTGATGTGCCGCCCGTTCGGCGGACATCGAGGTGTCGTCGACAGCTCGTTCGTACCACTCCGCGGCCGTGACCGTATCGCCGGCCAGTTCGGCCAGCCGTCCGGCTTCGAAGGCCGCCACGCTCCTTCGCGGTCCGTTCAGTCGGGATGCCGCCTCGAACGCCCGTCGCGCACCTGTCGCGTCCCGCCGAAGCGCCAAGGAGCGCCCGATCCGGATGAAGGCGTGTTGTCGGACCTCCGAAGATGCGCGAACTGTATCTTCGGCTACCGACCGCCATGCGGCGGCGGCATCGGCATGGTCGCCCGTCGATTCTTTGAGTTCGGCCAGCTGGAAGAGCGCTTCGGGCAACACTGACACGGAACGATAGTTTTTCAGGATATCCTGGAGCGCGTCGTGAGCGGCACGAGGACGCCGCAGAGCGATCGCAATGCGGGCATTCATCAATTGCGCCTCGGCCCGGGCGTTGGAGTCGTTGCTCCCTTCCAGCACCTTGCGCGTCTCCTGCGAGGCTGCGTCGTACTGCCCGGCCTCGATCAAGTACGATGCAAGCCGAAGGCGCGCCTTCACCACGTCGCTCGTCCCATATTCTTGCGTGAGGACCCTCAAGACGCGTATCGCATTCGCGCGGTCGCCAAGGGTTCCTAAGAGGACGGCCGCTTTCTCGAGCGCTCCGGGGGCTTGTGTTGATCGTGGATGAAAGGTCCGGACCCGTTCGTAGGCCACAGCGGCTTCGGCAAGCTCGCCCGAAGCCTCCTGAGATTCGGCGATCCGGAGCCAGGCTTCGGGAGCTTTGGGATTCTCAGGATACGAGAGGGCGAAGTTCTGGAACGTCAATCGAGCATCGTCGAGACGTCCCAGCTTTGCCTGGGTCAGCCCAAGGTAGTATCGGGCTTCCACCGCCTGCTGCGAGGAACCGTAGAAAGCGATGAACTGACGGAATTGTTCGAGGGCGAGATCGTAGAATTGATCATGGTAGAGATTGAGCGCCAGCTTGAAATCGGCGTTCTCCTTGGAATCCTGCGCCGAGACCATCAGCGCCGGCAGGATCAAGCACGGGAGGAGTATGAGAAAGCGTCTCACCATTAACAAAGTACGATAGTGTTGAGGCGATTTCAACGAGCCGCAGGGCGGCTGTGGCATCCGTCCTTGTCTCACAGGCCCAGGTTGCTGGGAAGGGGTACGGTCACTGTGTCGGTGCTTATCGCAGAGAAGAGACCGAGACCATTCTCGATATTGCTTACGTCGGGTTCATCCGTGCGGATCGTGAACGGATCGCTGAAGCCATTGGCCAGTTTGACATACCGATAGAACGCCTCATCGGTCTGATAGAGCACCGCCCTGGCACGGATGAATTCCAAGGCTCCGGGAAGCTTGTAGTACTTCCTCATCATTTGTATGATCCGGAAGTACGGACCGGCGTAGAAGGTCTCGGCCTCGGTCAACTTCGTGGTGGACGCTGTGATGCGTCGGTGCAGGTCAGGGTACGTGCCGAGATACGATTCCAGCGAATCATCGCGGAGGAGCGTTCGTGGGATCTCGATCGTCCGATACTCCCAGCCTCCGGGAACTGCCGCCCGGTAATCGACGAGCAACCGGATGACGAAGGCGTACGCCTCGGGAGCAAGGATCGCTCGGAAGTAGATCGTCTGCGATCGCGGGTAGTTCTGAGGCGTAACAAGCACCTGATCGTCGACGGTGAACACGTAGGTCGGAGCTGGTATGACGACCGTTGCCGCAGCATTTCCGATCGGCGAGGTCACCTCAAGTGCATACGAGGCACCACGTTGGGGCCTGAATCCTGCCGCCATGAATCCCGGTATCGGCGTCGAATACCGGGTGGTGTCCCACCGAGGGATCCACGCTGGCTGGAACGTGACCGTCCCCGCTCCTCCCCCAACGATCGAGACCGTCGAGCCCAATACTGGCGGGTCCGTCGCTCGGTTCGACGGATCGTGTTCCGGAGGGTCGTACGTCGAGGCCACGCGCACGTACTGCGTGTCGCGGGCCGGGTCGAGCACACCATAAATGACCAATCGTGGCTCGAAACCTTGGACCGGCTGGAACGAATCGTCGCATCCCACCCCCAGCACCAGCAATGCGACTGCGGCGGGCCGTGTCAGTGCCATGTCAACTCCACGGTGGCGGCGGGATACAGCCGCAGCATGTCGATCCGTTCCCCGGTGCGGCGATCGATGTAGAAGAGGTTGCGGCGATCGTAGAGGTTCAGCATGTGGAGGCCTGCCTCGCCGCCGATGCGGCCAAGCGAGAATCGGTATGAGATGCCCACGTCCAGTCGATGATACGCCGGCAGGCGGAGGGCGTTCTTGGAGCCCAGCATGACGTACGAAGGACCGGTCTCCCCAAGAAAGCCCTGTCGGATCGCGTCGGTGAAGCGGAGCCGGTCGTAGAAGCCGACCGTCGGTGTGTATGGAAATCCGGTGCCGAATTCCCACCGTACCGTAAGGTCGAGGCCATCGACGATCGCCAGGATCCCGAGCGCCTTGAGCGTATGGCGCCGGTCGTAACGCGGCGCGTACGTGAGACCGTCTTGTTGCAGCGTGACCCGGGCGAACGAGTAGGCCAGGTAAACGTCCAGCGGGGCGTCTCCATAACGCACCATTGCTTCAGCTCCGTAGGCCGACCCTCGCCCGGTTACGTAGTCGGGATCGGTGTCATCGATCTTGTCGCGGTTGAACGCGACGAGCGAATGATACTGCTTGTGATAGACCTGGACCTCGGTCCCCACTTCGGCCGTAACGTTCCCCTGCATCGATAGAATCACGTGGTCCGCCTTCTGACTCGGAAGATCGTCGGGGATCACGGTCCAGGCCTCAAACACCGAAATGAGGTCGTCCTCGTTGCCGAGCGTGATAACATTCTGGGTGTGCCGTCCGAACGATGCTTTGACTCGCCAGTGCTCGAACACGGAGGTGCTCAGATGGATGCGCGGTTGGAACAGGTCGAGCCCGCCCGAACCGGTGCTCAGCCCGCCCGCATCGATGTGCACGCCCGCGTCGACCTTCAACGCCCCCAAACCCGTCTGAAGCCGCACCCATCCCGACAGTTCTGGCGACGTACCTCGGACCTCGCGCTCCGCCCCCGCCGGGTTCACAAGCCGGTATTCTGTCGACGGGATCGCAAAATCAAAGCCCGCCAGGTACATCGATCCGCCGTCGGTGTAGATGGTCGCATCGGCCCGGAGCGCGAACTCGCGGACGGCGGTCGACGCGTCGGAGATCGGCGCGTGCTCCGTCACCGGCCGGCGCGAAGCCGAGGCCGACGTGTACGACAGAAGCGTGTTGACGTAGAGACGATCGCCAAAGAGCGTCGTCGCACGAACGCCGAACAGGCTGTTGCGCCATGCGTATTCCGGCAATGCAGACTCGGACGAGGGGAGCCGGTCTCCTGTCTGGAACGTCAGGAAACTGAATCGCGCGGCCGTTCCCGGCAGTTCCGTCGTGAGCTTGGCAAACACATCGTAGAACGATATCGGCGCTTCGGTGCGCAGCATACGCGTGAACGCGGCGGAGCTCAACGACGTGCGCGCGTTGACGATCATGCGCGTGCGTTCCGACAACGGGCCGTCAGCTTCGATCTTGGCGGAGAGCTGGTTCGCAGCGACCGTGACCGAAGGCGACGTCTGACGGCCGTCGCGCGTCGCAAGCGACACGACGGACGAAAGGCGGCCGCCGTACCCGGCGGGGAAGGCCCCGGTGTACACCTCCGTGGCATTGACGATGTCGGAATCGAAGATGCTGAACACGCCGAAAGCGTGGTAGGGACTGTAGACTCGGATACCGTCGAGCAAGATCAGGTTCTGGTCGGATGCGCCGCCGCGGACGTAGAACTGCGAACTGACGTCGCTCGACGATACGACCCCCGGCAGGATCTGGACGCTGCGCAACACGTCTGACTGCACTGTGACCGGAACGATCTTCAGGTCGCGCGTGTCTATGACGTGAATAGAGGTTGTCAGTTCCTTCAAACCACGGTGGGCCTCCTCACTGACGACCACCTCTTCCATCTGCACCGCCTCCGGCACCAGGCGGATGTCGAGCACCAAGGGCACGCCCGGCCTCATCGTCACCATGCGGACCTGGCGCAGGAATCCGACCGCGCCAGCTGAGACCTGATAATCCCCCGGCGGAATGTTGGCGATCAGAAAGAATCCGTTCAGGTTGGTGGCAGCGCCCTTGCTCGTGCCCAACACAACGATGCTGGCAAAGGGGACTCGTTCTCCCGTGGTGCTGTCAGTCACCGTGCCTCGAATGTCCGACGCTTGACCCCTGAGGGGCACGCTCATAGCGACTGCAAGGCAGGCACAGCAAAGCGCGAAACGGAGCGACTGAGCGAATTCCATAAGTTATTCAATATCAATAGCTTTGATCCCAATAACAAGGCACCGCCCGTTGAGCGATCAGCGACCCGGTTTTGCCATTGAATCCCGTTCTTTGAAAGTTGACGTTATGATACGCACCCACTTCCTTCTTGCCCTGCTCGCCGCATTGCTCATCGACTCAAACGAGCGGTCGCAGACCTTCCGGCCGTGGACGATCGGCCATCCGTTCCCGACAAGCAAAGCGCTGACGGCTGTCGTCATTCTAAGCAGCGGCCGTGTCTTGTTATTCGGCGAAGGTGGAACCACCGTTCGATCTGATGACGGCGGCCCCAGTTGGACGCCGGCCTTGATGCCATTGATAGAGCCGGTGTATCCGGCGACGATCGTCATGGCATTGCGGTCGATCGCCTTTGACGCCGACGGAGAAGGATATCCTGTCGGCGACGAGGGGGCGTGTTATCGTACGCCCGACGATGGCGCGTCGTGGTCCCGGCATTTGATCGGAACCAATCTGAGTCTGCGGGCCATCGTAAAGGCTCACGACGACTATTGGAACGCAGCAGGGGATGCCGGCACGATCCTCGAATCGACACTGGTTCCAACGCATGTCGCAGGTGACATCGAGCCGAACCTCCTCCCGACCTCACTTCTTTTGCTCTCCGCCCCCCTAACCCGTTCAATCCGGCAACCGTGATCGAGTATCGAGTATTGGGGAATGGAGATACGGTGGAACTGCGCACGTTCGACCTCCTCGGTCGCGAAGTGGCGGTCCTGTTGAACGAGGAGATGCCGGCGGGATCGTACAGGATCACTTGGCTGGCGAGCAGCCTCCCGAGCGTCGCCTACTATACCAGTTTAACGGCCTTCCAAGGAGGTTCCACGCTTCCTATGGCTCTGATACGATTGGGTTCCCATCCGCTGACTTGGAGGATTTTTCGCAATTCTACGAATACGAAAACTCGGGCTCTCATTTCACAGACCTGCGAAAACTGAGCAATCAGCTTTGTGCTGACCCCAGTTTTCTGTGCAAATATTGCTGATTAGTGTTGAATTTCTCTACAATTCGGGGGCATAGGGCTTGTAGAATCCTTCCCATCTCCTCATTACTGATGCGGAGAACCCATTCTACGGGCGGAGCGACTCATGGGTAGTCACGTGAGAAAGGCCCGTCCGAAGAATCCACCACCACACACAGATTCCTCTGGAGGAATCATGAAGACTGCTTTCTATTGTCTCGTAGCAGCACTCGCTCTCCTGCTTGTCGCGGCAGAGCCGGTAGCGGCACAGGTACAGGCGAAGATCGTCGTCGTCGCCGTGCCGGACCGGTTCAAGGCGGGCAACGGGAACGAGGCGACGCACGGTATTCCGAACGTCGGAGTGGGTGCGCGCGTTGTGCTCAAGCCGTTCGTCGGTCGGGGCACGTCGATCCACTCGAGCAGCCTCCTCGGATTGAATGCAACGAGCGCGACGTGGAGTTTCACGTCGAAGCCCGCGGCATCGATCTTGACGAACACGGATATCAAGGACACGGCACTCGCCGGCAACATGGGCAGGATCGTGTACTTCAAGCCTGATGTCCCGGGCTCGTATGTTGTCAGCATGACCGTCCAAGCGGATAGCGCCGGCGTCCCACAGGGAAGCGCCACGGCAACATTGACGGTCACTGCCGCCATGTTCAAGGGCGTGGGCGCGTTACGGCCGAGCAGCGGCAAGACGCTCAGCCCCTTCAATTGCGCGCCGTGCCACGACCAGAACAGCGGCCCGTTCGCAACGTTCAAGAACACCAATCATGCGGTCGCGTTGACGAACCGCGTCAACGAAGCCGGCGGACACTTCGCGGACTATTGCATGCGTTGTCACACCGCCTCTACCACAGGTTTTGGGAACAACGGTGGGTACGATGATTATGCCACGAAGCTCGGCTTCACGATCCCTCACAACGGTCCTGGCGTTTGGGATTCTCTGTTGGCGGCCGCCGATCTGAAGGCCACAGGCGGCAACGATTCAATGCTCACGATGATGGGCCTCATGGGCATTCAGTGCGAAAGCTGCCATGGTCCTGCGGGCGAGCACGTGCAGACGGGTGACCCCAGCCTGATGGCGAAGGAGCATGCATCAGACGTTTGCGCTCCTTGCCACTATTCCAGCGACCGGCATCCGAAGGGCTACGCGTGGGAAGGGACTGCGCATGCGGTCTCGGCGACTGAGGGTCCATTGAATCCCCAGTACACAAACCGCAACAGTTGCTCGACCTGCCACATCGGACAGGGCTTTGTGAACGAGCGAATCAAGGGCAATCCGGCGCCGACGACGGGCTACGAGAATCCGGCGAGCATTGGGTGTGTCACGTGCCACGACCCTCACAGCAATCAGGGCATGGAACACCAGTTGTATCGCAAGACCGTTGCCGACGCCTGCGTGGGTTGCCATCAGTCTCGCATCAGCTCCCGCGGACTGCATCACTCGCATCAGGGTCCGATGCTCCTCGGCATCAACGCAACTCCGATGACGGCGGCCTTGAACAAGGCCACCACGCCCGATCAGAACAACATGTTCTCGGGCTGGCAGCTTCCCGGCTACCGGTATGACAACGGCACGCACAGCGAGATCGAAGACCGCTGCGTGACCTGCCATATGGCTCAGTCGCCCGACCACGACCCAACCTTCGTCTCCCCCGACACCCTGCTGAACGTTGTCGGCGGACATACGTGGAAGGTGTCGTGGACCGACGTGAACGGCACGTGGGTCAACAACCGTGGCTGCGCCGGACCGGAATGCCACGGCGGTTCGGTGGCCGATGTGACGGGCTTCACGGAAGGTTCGCGCGCGCAGGTTCAGGTGTTGCTCGACACGCTGAAGGCGCTGTTGCCGAAGCGTCCGCCGACGGCCTACCCGAGCCCGAACGAGCCGAAGTTCCCGAATGAAGCCGGCCTCACGACGATCCAGGCGGCTGCTTCGTACAACTACTGGTTCGTGTTGAACGACGGCTCGAACGGCGTCCATAACCCGATCTATGCGCGCCAGCTTCTCCTGTCGTCGATCGAGCAATTGAAGCTCGGCGCCGGCGCGGCGGCGATCGCGTCGATCAGGGACGTTCCGGGCGACCAGGGGAACAAGGTCCGTATCGTGTGGAACCAGTTCCCGGCTGAGCTGTATGCGTACAACAATGTGGTCAACTACGGCGTATGGCGCCAGATCGAGAGCACGCTGAAGATCGAAGCGACGCCGAAGAAGAACTACATGGAAATGATCCAGACCGGGTCGGTCGGTGAGAAGTACTCGGTGAACGGCCTCGTGTGGAAGTTCGAGGGTACCGTGCCGGCGACCAAGCTGGCACAGTATGCCTTCGACGCCACGACGGACAAGAACCTCATTGGTACGGACACCGCCGGCGCTCGCGAAAGCTTCTACGTTGCCGGTTACGCGGCCAACAGCGCCGTCGTCTACTCGTCGCCCATCTTCACCGGCTTCGCAGTGGACAACATGCCGCCGCTCAAGGTCGTCAACTTCTCCGTGACCAAGACCCCGACGGGCGCCACGCTCACGTGGAAGCCGCAGGATCAGGAAACGGATGTGGTACGATTCAACATCTACCGCGGCACGACGTCGGACTTCGTCCCCGGCACGCCGATCGCAACGGTCGAAGCGTTGACGTACAACGACAACTTCGCCTCGGGCGACTATTTCTACAAGCTCGAAGGCGTCGACAAAGCCGGCAACAAGGGCGAGATCTCGGCCCCTGTCGGCACGACCAATGTCGTGGAAGTCGGCGGCGTTCCGACCGAGTATGCGCTCGGCCAGAACTACCCGAACCCGTTCAACCCGACGACGGTCATTCCGTTCTCGTTGCCGAGCAGCGGTCACGTGGTCCTGAAGGTCTACACGATCTCCGGTGAAGAGATCGCGACCCTCGTTGACCGCGAGATGGGTGCGGGCAACTACAACTTCACGTGGGACGGCCGCAACAAGGCCGGCCAGACGGTCGCGACCGGCCTGTATCTGTATCGCATGCAGTCGCGCGACTTCTCGTCCGTGAAGAAGATGGTGTTGGTGAAGTAGCGCTGGCTCGCTTCGAAGATGTCAGAAAGCCCCGGGAGAAATCCTGGGGCTTTCTTTTCTTCTGCAGATGCGAGCCAGAAACTGCAAATGCCAAACGGTCCAGACTCCAAACAGCGTGAAACAACCTTCCTACGGGCTCACCCGTCCCTTCACACCGTCACGGCAGAAAGGCCCCATAGTTCTCCCGGGACCTTTTTTGTCCATTCCAAACGGCGGAACTGGAAATCCGGAATCCGAAAGGTGCCGCGAATCGGTCGCCTCGCGAAAATACGAAACAAGCACGAATACAGGTCCAATGCATAAGTTTTTTATGTTGAGCAACCGTAGTCGGATCCACCGCCCACCCCCAGAGGCAATACGGGCAGAATCATCTTGTATCTTGACTCGTACGGCAGGCTTTGTCGCCGAATCCCTTCAGACACCTCTCTTCGTCCTCCTTTCACCTCTCAAAGGAAAGGCCCCCAGGTTCTCTGGAGGCCTTCTCTGAGCTTCGCTCTGAGCGCCTACTACGCCCCGCCGGCGGCTTCCTTCCGCTCTTCCTTCACCAGATTTGCTCGCAGGTATTCCCGATTGAGCCGCGCAATATGCGTCACCGAGATCTCTTTCGGGCACTCGGCTTCGCACGCGTAGTTGTTCGAGCAGTTGCCGAATCCTTCAGCGTCCATTTGCGCCACCATCTTCAGCACGCGGTCCGTCCGCTCCACTTGTCCCTGCGGTAGGAGCGCCAGTTGCGATACCTTTGCCGACACGAACAGCATCGCCGAGCCATTGGGACATGCCGCGACGCAAGCGCCGCACCCGATGCATGCCGCGGCATCCATCGCCTCGTCGGCCACGTGCTTGGGGATCGGGATCGCGTTACCGTCGGGTACGCCGCCGGCCTTCACCGACACGTAGCCGCCGGCCTGCATGATCCGGTCCATCGCCGTCCGGTCGACCATCAGGTCCTTGATCACCGGGAACGCCTTGGCCCTCCAGGGCTCGAGCGTGATCGTATCGCCGTCCCTGAACGACCGCATGTGCAGCTGGCAGGTGGCAATGCCCTTGCCCGGTCCGTGGGCCCGGCCGCCGATGACGATGCCGCACGAGCCGCAGATGCCTTCGCGGCAATCATGGTCGAACGCGATCGGCTCCTTCCCGGCTTTCACGAGGTCGGTGTTGACCACGTCGAGCATCTCGAGGAAGGACATGTGCTCGCTGACGTTGTTCGCGACGTAGGTCTCGAACCGGCCCGAGCTTTGGGCGTTCTGTTGGCGCCAGACGTTGAGTGTGATCTTCATAGAAGAACCGAAGGGTGAATAGGGTGTGGTGAATCGTCAATCGAAAAGCGGCGTCGGTTGAGTTCCGCCAAACCGCCGAATAGTCTCGACGATCGTCAATCGAAATTCGTCAATCTAGTCCCGAGCGCAGTCGAGGGACGTCAATCGACAATCATTTGTAGCTCCTCTGACTCGGCTTCACATATTCGAACGTCAACTTCTCCTTATGCAACTTCGGGGCGCTGAGCTTGCCAGTGTACTCCCACGCCGCCACGTACGCGAACTTCGCGTCGTTGCGCTTGGCCTCCCCTTCCTCCGTCTGATGCTCCTCCCGGAAATGACCGCCGCACGACTCTTCGCGCTGCAACGCGTCGATGGCCATTAACTCGCCCAGCTCGAAGAAGTCGGCCACACGGCCGGCCTTCTCCAGTTCGTTGTTGACGTCGGCCGCCACGCCCGTGATCTTCACATCCTTCCAGAATTGCTCCCTCAGTGCGACGATCGCTTTAGCCGCCTTCTTCAGACCGCTAGCGTTGCGTGCCATGCCGACGTGGTCCCACATGATCTTGCCCAGCTGACGGTGGAACTCGTCCACGGTCGTCGTGCCGTTCACCGACATGAGTCTCTCCACTTGCTTCTGCACGTCGGCCTCGGTCCGCTTGAAATCGGCGTGGTCGGTGCTTACGGAGGGGAATTTCGTCGACGCCAGGTAGTCGCCGATCGTGTACGGCAGAATGAAATAGCCGTCGGCCAGACCCTGCATCAACGCGCTTGCACCCAGCCGGTTGGCGCCATGGTCCGAGAAATTGGCTTCTCCGATCACATACAGACCGGGGATCGTGCTCATCAGGTTGTAATCCACCCACAGACCGCCCATCGTATAATGGACGGCCGGATAGATGCGCATCGGCGTCTTGTAGGGATCCTCAGCCGTGATCTGCTTGTACATGTCGAAGAGATTGCCATACTTGCCGGCGACATTGTCGCGCCCGAGGCGCTTGATGGCATCGGCGAAGTCGAGGTAGACCGCCAACCCCGTCTCGCCGACCCCGTGCCCTTTGTCGCACATTTCCTTGGCGCGCCGCGATGCGACATCGCGCGGAACCAGATTACCGAACGAAGGATACATCCGCTCCAGATAGTAGTCGCGCTCAGCCTCCGGAATGTCCTCCGGCCGGCGCTTGTCGCCCTTGGCCTTCGGTACCCACACGCGGCCATCGTTCCGAAGACTCTCGCTCATGAGCGTCAGCTTCGACTGATACTCGCCGCTCTGAGGAATACACGTGGGATGGATCTGCGTGAAGCACGGATTGCCGAACAGCGCTCCGCGCTTGTGCGCGCGCCAGATGGCCGTAGCGTTGCTCGCTTTGGCGTTCGTCGACAAGAAGAAGACGTTGCCGTAGCCGCCCGTTGCAAGCACGACGGCGTTGGCTGTGTACTTCTCGATGGCCCCTGTCACGAGATTTCGTGCGATGATCCCGCGCGCCTGTCCGTCCACGACGACGAGGTCGAGCATCTCGCGCCGCTCGAACATCGTCACTCCCTTGTTCGCGATCTGCCGCGACAGGGCGCTGTAGGCCCCCAGCAGCAGCTGCTGCCCCGTCTGACCGCGGGCGTAGAACGTGCGAGAGACTTGTGCGCCGCCGAACGAGCGATTGTCGAGCAAACCGGCATAGTCGCGCGCGAACGGAACCCCCTGCGCAACGCATTGATCGATGATCGATCCCGATACTTCGGCCAGCCGGTACACGTTCGCTTCTCGAGCCCGGTAATCTCCCCCCTTCAACGTGTCATAGAAGAGGCGGTAGACGCTGTCGCCGTCGTTCGCATAGTTCTTCGGCGCGTTGATACCCCCCTGGGCCGCGATACTGTGCGCCCTTCGGGGAGACTCATGATACGTAAAGGCCAGCACTTTGTATCCGAGTTCGGCCAGCGAGGCGGCCGCTGAAGCTCCGGCGAGTCCGGTACCGACGACGATGACGGAGTACTTTCGCTTGTTGGCCGGGTTGACCAGCTTCACGCCGAAGCGATGATTCGTCCACTTCTGCTGGATGGGACCGGCGGGAATCTTGGCGTCGAGTGTCATGGTCACATCCCTCCCAGCGCCATCGTGGCGTCGCTGACATTATGGAAGAAGTAGAAATAGACCGGCAGGATGGCAAAGCCGATCGGCACGATCAGCCAGAAGATGACGGCGATGGCGTCGAGGAGTCCGGCATAGCGCTTGTTCCTGAGTCCGAGCGTCTGGAACGCCGACTGGAAGCCGTGCCGCAAGTGATAGCCGAGCAGGACAAGCGCAAACAGGTAGAAGGCGCTGTACCACCCGCTCGAAAACGCGCTGGCCACGAGCGCGTACGCCGAGGGAGGCGTGTCGGTGAATCGGAGCCCTCCGACGAACGTCTTCAGATGAATGACGAGGAAGATGAAAACCACGCTCCCCGTGACGATCGTGTTACGTGAAGCCCACGGCGTCGTGTCCTTCAGCCGGTATTGGGCATACTTGGCCGGACGCGCCTGGCGATTCTGCCACCAGACCAGCACTCCGGCGTAGATATGAATGATGAAGCCGAGCACCAGCCCGACCTCGAGTACGCGGATGACGCCGTTGGTGCTCATGAAATGTGAATAGGCATCGAAGGCCGCTCCTCCGTCATTCTTGAGAAGCGTCAGGTTGCCGACAAGATGCACCACGAGGAAGGAACAAAGGAACAGACCCGTCAGGCTCATGAAGACCTTCTTCCCGACGGAGGATTGGACGAACGAGGTGAGTCGATTCATGTCGATCCCGGATTGGACGGAAGACGTGCAGAGGACGAACGAAAAAACCTACAAAGGGATTGGGGGAAATGCAATGGAACGACGACGCTCCGATCGTTGCTACAGCGCAACGCTGTCGCCGATGAACCGCCGGATGGAGATAGCGCTGCCCAGAAGGCCGAGCACCATTCCGGTGATGAGAATGGCGAGGTAGGCGACCGGCTCGACCGCGACAAATTCCTGCAAGTGCACCGAGACCCATCGTCCGAGGTATTCGAAGGAAGCGTAGATGATCCCCGCAGCGATCAGACCGCCGAGGGTCCCCTGAATGAGCCCTTCAAGCAGGAAGGGGAACCGAATGAATGACCGCGTTGCGCCGATGAGCTTCATCGTGCGAATGATCTGTCGCTTGGCATAGATGGCCAGCCGGATGGTGTTGGCCACAAGGAAGATCGAGGCGACGAGAATGCACAGCCCCACGCCGACACCGATCCCAAGGAACGTAGTGACCCGCTGATCGAGCATTTCGAGCAGGTCCTTGCGGTATTTCACCTCTTCGACTCCGTCGATCGCCGCCACCTGCTCGGCCACGGACGCCGCCCCTTCCGCCGTGCGGAACTCGGGAAGAAGCGTCAGACGGAACGACGCCGGAAGGGGATTGAACTTCAGCACGCGCCCGATGTCCTCCCCAAATTCCTGCTTGAAGATCTCGGCCGCTTCGTCCTTCGAGACGAAACGGACGGATGCGATGCCGTCGACCTCCTCGAGTGCCGTTTCGATGGCGGGCAGGCCCTCTTCGTTCACCGATTCCAGCAGGAAGGCCTCCATCTCCACCCGCGTTCGTAGCGAGTCGACGATGCTGCGGGCGTTGAGAAACAGGATGGCGAACGAGCTCAGCAGAAGGAGTGCGATCGTGATGGTGAAGACCGCCGCTGACATCGATAATTTCGCGCGACGGAAGCCCGAGAAGCCTTCGCGAATGAGATACCCCAACGCCATAGGTCTGTCAACGATACGTGTGTCCGCGCGGGAATGCGCCGATGACGCGGATGAAGATACTCACCTTTCTGGCTGCTTCCAACGCCGCCCGCAACGCCGGATCGCCGGGGGCGCCGGCGACATCCAGATGGAACAGATACTCCCATGGGCGTCCGGCTTGCGGGCGCGACGTGATCGACCGTAGGTCGACCCCCGCATCGGCGAACGCGCCGAGCAGCCGATGAAGGGCCCCCGCGCGATGTGCGACAGATGCCACCAGCATCGTGGTCGATGTTCGGCCTCGGACCTCCGTGGGGGCCCTCCGTCCGCGACGGATCACGAGGAAGCGCGTATAGTTCTCGGCCTCATCCTCGATGCCCGCGCGGAGGATCTTCAGTCCGTACAAAAAGGCTGTCTGTCGTCCCGCGACGCATGCGATCGTCGTATCTCCAGACTCGCCGACGGTTCGGGCCGCCGCCGCCGTGTCGTGGACCGGCTGAACGCGAACGCCTCGCCGAGATCGGAGGAAACGGCTGCATTGACCGAGAGCCTGAGGTTGAGAAAGGATCGTGCGGATGGAACGCAGCGAGGCACCGCGTCGTCCGAGAAGACAGAGATGGATGCGCAGCGTCACCTCTCCGACGGGAAGGAGGCCCCCGGACAACAACAGGTCACGGGTCTCATGGATCGGCCCGAAGACGGCGTTCTCGACCGGAACGACGCCCGCCGCCGCCCGGCCGTGGCGGACGGCATCGAACACGTCGTCGAAGCTGAAGCACGGAAGCGTCGAAGCCGTCGCTCCGAAGAACTTGCGTACGGCCACTTCACCGAACGCCCCGGACTCTCCCTGATAAGCGACCGGGAGAACCCGGCGCCGTGGCTCATGTTTGCGCATCATGCCTCAACCCATCGCACCGCATCGACGATCTTCCCCGATTCCCACGCGTTCTTCATTCAACTTCTCCCTTCTACCCTCTAACTTCTTCCTTAGAACTGTGAATCATCCCTCCACCGCTGGATCATCCATGCTTCTGTGACCGCAGAGCGCGTCAGCGTCAGCGTCGAATACCCATCGGCCCGTACGATGTCGCCCGGGTTGAATGTCACGGTGAGCGTGAAGTTGCGGCTGACGTTGGCCAGCGTGTTGCTCGAATCCACACTCAACGACAGCAGATTGTTCCAAACGAGGTCAAGTCGCTGGGCGTTCTGAAACAATGCCGATGTGACGCGCATCTCTTCGTCGCGACCCCACGTGACATCTACGCCCCGTTCGTAGTCGCGGAAGGTGAACAAGAAATCGCCGCCGACCGTTTGGCCGTAGATGGTCGTGTCCCGAAAGGTGTAGGCATAGCGGACATTCTGGAAGACGCCGTCGATCGTCGTCTGGTCGCCGAGCAACGAGCTCGACCCTCCCACCGACAGGTCCAATCCCGGCGCGAACGGATTGCAGGCTGACAGCAGGGCCGCGGACACAAAGACAGCCAGGGCCGTCCAAACGCCGAATATACTGCGTCGCCTCGTGACCGTGGGTATCCAGAACATGTTCGGATCGATCTCTACTGCGAAAGCCCGCCTTTGACGTCGCTCCACGTTGGCTCCGACGAGGCGAGCGCCACATCCTGCCAGAATCGAATGCTCCACAATCCGGTCCGCCGGTCGAGCACCAATGTCATGAGCGAGCGTCCGACCACCCGCTGGGGAATTCCGGCCTGTCCGTGCGGAACGGTGAGGTCGTACGGAACATCATACGTGACGGAGTCGGGCTGGACCCCCTGCGCCACCGGCGTCGAGAAGAGGACACTCATCGTCGAACCCGACGGCAGGCGCGACCGGGCATTGAGGAACCACCCCTCCTCGCTCGACCGGTCCCAGCTTGCAAAGACGCTGTAAATGCCGGCGGCCGCCGGCGTGGGTGTGAACTGGAAGAGCCCGCCCGTGCCCGTGTCGGACAGGCAGCGCAGGTAGTTGACGCTGTTCAGCTCGCGCAACGCGGCCGACATGTTTTCGAGCACGATGGCCGGTTCGGTCGGAGGAGTGTACGTGGACCGCACGGAGATGGGCTCCTCGGGGTCACGCGGCTCAAAGAGACCGCAACCGGACACCGCGGCCATGAGCATGATCGCCTCCACGCAGGCGCGGAAGGAGCGCGAGCGTTCCGCGGTGGCGGGATCGTTGGCCAACCCGGTAGGTCTCCGTTTCACACGGCTACACGCCCTTCGAGCGCTCGAGAAAGCGTCGCCTCATCGGCGAACTCAAGGTCGGAGCCGACGGGGAGCCCGCGAGCAATGCGGGTGACCCGCACGCCAAGCGGTTTGATCAGACGGGAAACGTAGAGCGTGGTCGCCTCCCCTTCAACGTTGGGATTCATCGCCAGGATCACTTCGTCGACCCCTCCAGCTCCGATACGATCGAGCAGTTCCTTGATCCTCAGGTCGTCGGGCCCGACGCCGTCGAGCGGCGACAAGGCTCCACCGAGCACGTGGTACAGCCCTCGGAATTCATTTGTCTTTTCGACAGCCAGCACATCATTCGGCTCCTGGACGACGCAGATCAACGATCGGTCCCGTTTCGGGCTTGAACAAATCGCGCACGGGTCGGATTCGGTGATGTTGGAGCAGACGGTGCAGTAGCGAACCTTCTCCTTCACGGCGATCAATGCCCCGGCGAGCGCGTCCACCGACGGACGGTCCATTTTCAGGACATGGAGCGCCAATCGGTGGGCGGTCTTCTTGCCGATCCCGGGCAATTGGGAAAAATACTCGGCGAGTTGTTCGACGGATTCGGCAGTGTAGAACATCGAGGGAAATTCGAAATGCTAAGTGACAAATGCGATACAATTCCGAATCGTGAAATCAGAAGGCTGGAATACTCGAGATGGCTTTGTGGATCTCTGTGTAACCTCTGTGGAACTCTGTGTTACGCTTCTAAAACCCAGGAAGCCCCGGCACCACCCCGCCCGTCACCTTCTTCATCTCTTCCTGCGCCAGCGCGGCGGCCTTCTCCAGCGCCTGGTTGGTTGCCGTCAGCACCATATCCTCAAGAAGGTCTTTCTCGGCCGCATTCACGACCTCGGCGTTGATCTCGACCTTCAGGATCTGCTGCTTGCCACTGACGGTGACTTTCACCATGCCTCCGCCGGCGTCTCCGGTCACGCTCCGGTTGGCCAGATCCTCCTGCACCCGCGCCATCGCCTCCTGCATCTTTTGCATCTGCTTCATCATTTGCTGCATGTTCGGCATGCCGCCTTTGAACATAGTGGCCTCGTGCGTCGTCAGTCGTGGAGAAGAGTTGAAATATATCCCGTTTTGCAGGGCGAAACAATCATTGGCGCTTGAGCTTTCGAACCACCTCAACGACCCGGCTCGTCTCTTCGGCTGTATTATAGAGCACCACACCGACCCGCGTCACGCCCCCCTGTGCCTCCAATCCGAGCACTTCGATCGCACGAACGGCATAGAAGTGTCCATCCCATGCGCACACTCCTTCATCGGACAGCGCGATGCAGACGTCCGCCGGCCGCCAGTCTGCGACGGTGAATGAGACCGTCGGCGCACGCGGTCCATCGTTGAACGGCGGCCCGACGACCGTGACGCCCGGTAGGGAACGCAACTCGTCGTAAAGTCCCTCTGCCAGCTGGCGCTCACGCCGGCCGATCGTGGCCATGGCGTCGATGATGCGCTCGCGCAGGCTGTCTCCACGTCCGAACGACGCGATGAACTCGACGGCCGCCTTGACGCCGGCGATCGCAGCATGGTTCAGCGTGCCGGTCTCGATGCGATACGGGGCCCGTTGGTCGACCGTACGCAGGCGGTCGGGCTCGAGCGTCTCCAGCAGGCCGGGGCGAGTGTACAGGATCCCGACATGCGGTCCGTAGAACTTGTATGCCGAACACAAGAGGAAGTCCGCGTCGAGTGCGGCGACATCCAGACAGAAGTGCGGCGCGTAGTGAACGGCATCGAGCATAAGCCACGCCCCCGCCGCTTTCGAGACGGCGCGACCGAGCGAGACGTTGTTGACCGTTCCCAGAGCGTTGGACGCCATCCCCATGGCCAGGACCTTTGTCCGCGGAGTGACGGCCGCTCGCAGATCTTCTTCATCCAGCCGGCCGTCGGGTCGAAGCCGGACCTCGCGCACCGTCACGCCATGTTCCTGCAGCGCCAGCCACGGGCCGCGGTTGGCTTCGTGGTCCAGTTGGGTGATGACCACCTCGTCGCCCGGTCGAAGGCTTCGACGGATCGCGTGGCTGAGCGAATAGTTGAGCGTGGTCATGTTTGCGCCGAACGAGATCGTTCCCGGACCGGCAGCGCCAAGAAAGGTCGCAACCGTGCACCGGGCCTCGTTCAGAAGCTCGTCGGTTTCACGGGTCGTGATGAACATGCCGTGTGTGTTGGCGTTTGAGCGGCGGTAGTACGTTCCGATCGCTTCGAACACGGAACGGGGCACCTGCGTGCCTGCCGGTCCGTCGAGAAAGGCCAGCAGGCGACCGTTGTATCTTCGGTCAAGCGAAGGGAACTCGTGTCGCGCATCGGCGAGCGTTCGGCGCGGTATTTCTGGCGACATGGAAGTGCGGTCGGTTGTCAAGTGTGAATATAGGAAATTTCCTGCTGTCCACACCTCGCTCGATGCCCCGGCAAACGGTCGTTCGCACCTCCGGTGCAGCCGTCAACTCTGAGACGTATCCGGAGTTCTTCCCGTTCGCTGGTTCGGGGTAGGACTATTCTCAGGAATGATTCCTTCCACATCCGATACTGAACGATTCAAAGGTTGCCGAGATTGCTACCCATACACGAGTGACGGCGTCCGTTCGAGCCCCGATTCCGGTGCATTCCACATCCACAAACCATCAAGGTTCTCCAATGAAGCACTTCATTCTCTTCCTGTGTCTGGTGCTGGTCGGGCTGTCGCTCCCGGCGTCGGCACAATCGCCCTTGGGCGAGACCAGCATCTACGGGTATTTTCAGGGCGTCTACCTGGATTCCCGACCGACCATGTTCGTCAAGAACAACACGTTTGCCGTCCAGCAACTCGACCTGTTCTTCAATACCGACCTCGGGTCCGGCTTCTCGAGTTTCGTTTCACTCGAGGTGACGAACTCGTATTCATCCGAGCGTCAATGGGGGAACTTCAACATTGAAGAAGCCTGGGTTCGGTACTCATACTCTCCCCTCTTCAATGTGAAGTTCGGACAGCTTGTTCCGCAGTTTGGCAATCTGAACGAGATCAAGAACCGTACTCCGCTTCTCCCCTATGTGCAGCGACCGATGGTCTTCGAATCGTCATACAATTCGATCATCGACTTTACTCCGTACTACCCGGCGTTGGCAAACCTGCAGCTCTACGGGACGGTCAACGTTGGCGACGTGAAAGGCGACTACGCCCTGTTCGTGGGGAACAGCGACCCGAAATTCATCGCCACGAACAAACTGGACAACGGCGCGACCGGCTGGGATACGACGCGGTACAAGATGTTCGGCGGGCGCGTGGGAGCACGCACGTACGGTTTCAAAGCGGGCTTCACGGCCACGTTCGACCGATTTCGCGGATTCTTCCAGCAGGGGGGCTATGGATTCATCCCAACGGACACCTGGGTCGGAAACATCCCCCGGCGCCGGCTTGGCGTGGACCTCTCCTACACGGGCTACGGCTTTTTCTTCGAGAGCGAGGCCATCTTCGTGCAGCATGAGTTGACACCCGAAGCGAAGACCTTCCTGAACGCGATCTCGCAGCCGGTCACGATCCCGGTCGGACCGGGTGCTTTCATGACCATGGAATCGCCGTTCGGCAATTCACTCGACAAAAGCTTCATCTACGCGAACCTGGGATACGACATCACGGACCGTGTCTTCGCGTATGTGGGTTGGAGCAACACCAAGGACAGCTACGACAAGATCTTCAAGGACATGGTCATCACGACGGTGGGGGCCGGCTTCCGCCCCGTCGAGACCGTCGTCCTCAAGGGCCAGTACGCGAAACTCGACGTCGGCATGATCCCGTTCCAAGGACAGTATAGTCACGACGTGTACTATCTCGCCGCCAGTGTCAGCTTCTAACCCGAACCGGAAACCCATCATGAAAACCATTGCATTCGCGCTCGTGATGATAGCCCTGGCCTCGGGTATGACCCAGGCGCAGGTGGCCGTCATCGCCCATCCGTCCGTCGAAGAGACGTCCATCACGCGGTCGGCCGTCACCGACATCTACTCCCTCACCAACACGATGTGGTCCAACCGGTCGGCCGTCATCGTCGTCGACGTTCGTTCCGACATTCCCGCCAAGAAGCAGTTCTACAGCGAGATCGGGAAGAGCCCGTCTGACCTGCGAAAGGTCTGGATGCGGGCGGTGCTGTCGGGCGAAGCCAAAGCTCCTGAAGTCGCCGAGTCCGAGGAGGAAGTACTCCAGAAGGTCTCCTCGACGCGCGGCGCCATCGGCTACGTTTCCGCTTCAAAAGTGACCGCAGCCGTCAAGGTGTTGGCTCGGTTCGACTAGACCTCATCTCGGAGCATCTCCTGCATTGCGGTACAGTCAAAGGCCCGCCTCCCGAACAGGAGCGCGGGCCTTTTTCATGCTCTCGGGCTTCAGCCGAAGGTCAGTTTGCGCTTCCAGTCGACGTCGAACGATCGAGCGCGGCCGATGGCCGGATTCCCGTTACATCCGAAAGAACGGGCAGGGTGAACGTGATCGTCACACCTCGATCGACCTCCCCCTCTGCCCAGACCCGTCCGCCGTGGCGATGGATGATCCGACGCACGTTCGCCAGTCCGATGCCGGCTCCGGAGTTCTCGGCGCGCGAATGGAGCCGCTCGAAGAGCCCGAACAGACGGTCCTGATACCTTGAATCGAACCCGATGCCGTTGTCGCGGACAAAGATGCGATGCTCCCGACCTTTCAACCCCTCCGTCTCGCAGCCGATCTCCACCACCGCCTCCGTGCGCGGCTGGGTGAACTTGATCGCATTACCGAGGATATTGAGAAGCGCTTGCCTCAAGAGACGACGATCGGCCGCAACAACCGGCAGCGGGCCCACCCTCCAGGTGATTGACCGCCCGGATGTATCGGGCGCAAGCTCGGCGATCACCTCGTCGACAAGGTGGCGAAGGTTGACGTTCGTCCGACGAAGATCGGCCTGACCGATGCTCAGGTATTCGATCAGTCCGTCGACGAGCATCCCCATCCATTTGGCCGAAAAAGCGATCGTTTGCAGGTACTTGCGGGCATAGGCGTCGTCGCGCACAGAGGGCCGCGTCTGACTCATCTCGGCGTAAGCGCCGATGTGGCGCAGGGGGGCACGCAGATCATGCGACACGGTATAGCTGATGCGCTGCAACTCCTGCATCGTCGCCTCGAGCTTGGCCGTCCGGTCTGAGACCCGGCGCTCGAGTTCCTGATTGAGCTGGCGTACCTCATCTTCCGCCTTCTTCCGGTCGGTGATATCGCGCGCCACGACATGGAATCCGCTGAGCGCACCCTCACGCAACTCCAGCGACACATTTATGCTCAGCCAGTGGACCTTTCCCTTGCGTGAGCGCAGCGCCACCTCATATGAACGGTTGTTCTCCCGATGGTGGAACTGGCGGAAGAAGCCTCGACGGATGATGGTGCGCTGTTCCGGCAGGCAGAATTCGAAGAAGTCGGAGCCGAGCATGTCTTCGATCGCACAGCCGGCCATTCGCGCGGCGGCTCCATTCACGTACACGAACCGGCCGTTGATGTCGGTCGACACGATCGGGTCCTGGGCCGATTCCACAACCAGGCGATAGCGTGCTTCGCTCTCAACCAATCGCTGCGATTGGCGCCGCAACTGCTCGTTGGAGAGCGCGAGAGCGGCCTCGCTTGCCTGCACCCGTTCGAACGACGACTGTTGGTGGCGGATAAGCATGCCGACCGCCAGCGCCGTGATGGCCAAGATCAGGCTGCCCTCGACCAGATCGAACACGGTCGTATGGCGGCTCATATCTGAAGAGAGCAGACCGACGAGCTCTGCGGAGGTCAGCGCCACGAAGAGGAGGATCGTCGCAGCGGCGAAGATCCGGAACCACGTTCGGTCGAGCATGATGCCGGCGACGACCAGCAACCCTGGCAGCGCGAGCATGATCACATCGTGGTATCCGTCGTCGCTGACCGCCACGATGAAGATGACCTCCGCCAGCAGGCTGAACAGCATCACTTGCAACGCCGTGCGGACCCGCCCCCGCCGGTTCAACAGAAAGGCCAACGCCAGCAATGCCTGAACGACGCTGTGGATGAAGAACTCGGGACGAAGCGTCACCGTCGGCAACCTCAGGAGCGTCGGAATGAACAACGCGCCGATCATGACAAGCGCGAGCGTGTGAACGATCTTGCCAAGTCGCAGGTCGTCGGGGTCCTCCATTGTCGGCGGCCGGATCCACCAACGCACGCGTTCGAGCAGCGCCATCATACGCCCTCCGCTGTCGGAAGGGTGAAGTAGAACGTCGCCCCAACATCGAGCTCCCCTTCAGCCCAGGTCGAGCCTCCGTGGCGCTGGATGATGCGGCGGACATTGGCCAGGCCGATCCCCGTCCCCTCGAATTCCTCGCTCGTGTGGAGGCGTTGGAACACTCCGAACAGCTTGCCCGCGTACGACTGGTCGAATCCGGCGCCGTTGTCGCGTACGAACACGGTCACTGGGTCCAGCGGCTGCCGCGAAAGACTGCCGACCGTGATGCGCGCCGGACGACGATCTCGCGAGAATTTGACGGCATTCGACAGCAGGTTGGACATGACGAGTCTGAGCAGTGTGGCATCTCCCTGCACCGCCGGGATCTCGCCGACGGTCCATTCGATCATCCGGCCCTTCGTATCGGAATCCATGTCGCGGCGTATCTCCGCAACGAGCCGGGTCAGATCAACGCGGCCTGTCCGAAGGTCGGTGCGGCCGATCCGCGAGAAAGCAAGCAACTCATCGATCAGGTTGCCGAGCCGCACGGCCGACTGCGAGACCGTGGCCAGATAGCGAAGACTCTCATCGTCGACAGTGTCCTGGATGCGCTCGCGCAACAGCTCGACGAAGCCCGAGATGTGGCGCAACGGGGCTCGGAGGTCATGCGAGACCGAGTACGAGAACGACTCCAGTTCCTTATTGACCGCCTCGAGTTGAGCGGTGCGATCATGTACGCGCTGCTCCAATTCCGCGTTGAGTCGCTCGGTCTGCAACTCGGCCTGACGCGCCGCCGTGTACAGCCGGGCGTTCTCGAGCGCAACGGCCAGTTGATCGGCGACGAGCGATGCGAACTCGACGTCGGCGTCGGTGAAGCGTCCGTAACGTTCGCTGTCGTCGATCCGCAGGACGCCGATAACGCCGGCGGACGTTCGGATCGGAACGGCCAATACGGACCGCAGCTGGAAATGCTCGATCCACTCCTGAGGGATGAGGTCGGTCTTGCGACAGTCATTCACGAGAACTGGCCGGTTCTCCTGGACGCATCGCCCGGAGATGCTGAAGCCAATGGGTTGTCTGGGCAGATCCTTCCCCGTCGGGTCGCCTGCAAAGGTCACGAGCGCCGGCTCGACCGGGTCGACGAACCGGATGATCGCGCGCGTGACACCGAGGTACTGCGGAATAAAGGTGCTCACCTTGCGGATGATCTCGGGCTGTTCCAGAGAGCTCGCGAACAGGAATCCCAGCTCGCGCAGGAGCTGCAGCCGTCGCAGCTTGTCGTTCAGCGCTTCTTCGAACAGCTTGTTCTCCGTGATATCCTGGATCGAGCCGACCACGCGCAACGGAGTACCGTCGCGCCCGTGCTCCACCTCGCCGAGCGTCTCGACGTGCTTGATGGAGCCGTCGGGCAGGACGATCCGGTGCTGGCTTCGCAAGGATACCCCCTGCTGGAGCGTGGCCATCACCTCACTCTCCACACGGCTCCGGTCGCCAGGATGGACCATGTTGAGGTAGGTCATCGAATCCGGTTTGAACGTCGAGGCGTCGTGGCCAAGGATCCGGTACGTTTCGTGAGACCACGTCGTCTGCTTGTTGAGGACATCCACCTCCCAGCTGCCGATCTTGCCGATCCGCTGAGCGACCCGGAGGTTCTCTTCGCTGTGCCGGAGCGCCGTTTCCGCTCGCTTCCGTTCCGTGATGTCTCGTTGAATGGCCAGATACCCCAGGACCGTTCCCCGTCGGTCGCGTACGACATTCGCCGTCGCCTCTACAAGCACCGGACGACCGTCTTTTCGACGATTGATGATCTCGTCATGCACACCCGACTCGTGGCGGATGGCATGCCAGAACCGGTCATACCAACTCTTCGGCATCGTTCCGCTCTTGAGGATCCGCGGTGTATGCTTATCGACGACCTCTTCTGGAGCATAGCCGTAGAGGTCGGTGAACGCCCGGTTGACATATCGAAAGACCCCATCGGGGTCGGTCATGAAGACGATCTCGTTCGAGGTCTCGACGGCCTGACGCAGGCGCAACAATTCCTCCTCGGCCTTCATCCGTTCAGAGATGTCGCGGAAATTCACCACGATGGCCTTGACGGCCGGGTCGTGCAACGAGTTCTTGGCGATGCACTCGATCCACACCCACGACCCATTCGCATGGCGCATGCGGAACGTCTTCCGGGCTGACGATCCCTCGTGATCGCCGATGTTCTCAAAAGCAATGCGCACCATCGGGAGGTCGTCCTCATGGACATCCCGAATGATCGACACGCCTTCCCATGACCCGGGCGGGTGGCCGAGGATCACTTCGATGGATGGGCTGGCGTAGACGACATTCCATCGCGGGTCAACAAGCACGATCGCGTCGAGATTGTTCTCAACCACAGCTTGGAACCGCTGCTTGGCCGCCTCTGACTCGACCTCCGCCCGTTTACGGGCCGTGATGTCCTGCATCGTTCCAACGATGGCCGACGGATGGCCTTCACTCCAGACGATCGAGTAGTAGACCGACATCCATGCCTTCGTGCCATCAGACCGCATGATGCGATAGACCTCTTCCCGCGGCGGGACGACGCTCGTGCTGGTCAGCAGTGATCGGACGGTGTCTTGCATCCGTGCGGCATCATCCGGATGGAGAGCCGCCTCAAGGAACAGACGAAGCGGAATGGCCTTTTCCGGAGTCACTTCCTGGGATGGTCCGATGAGTTCATTCGCCTCTGCCGACAGCCTGATGGTCGAAGCGGCCAGGTCCACCTCGAACGAGCCCATGCGCGCAATGCGCAGTGCTTCGGCCAGCTGGGCGCGGCTCTTTCGAACCTCTTCGGTGGCGGCGATCCGCTCCGCGATCTCTTCCTCCAACTCCCGGTAGGCGGTCCGAAGGTCGGCCGTCATGGTGTTGAATGATTCTCCGAGGATCCGGACTTCGTCGTCCATGTGCTCCACGGGGACCGTAACGGCCAGCCGCTCTCGGCTCATCGACTGGACGGCCGATGTCAACGTGCGGAGCGGCCGCGCCACGAAGTACGTCATGACGAGAGCGATGGACACTGAGATGAAGATCAAACCCAGGGCCAGACGCTCCTGCACGGAGGCGGACAGTTTCTGCGTCGTCGGCATGGAGAGTCGGGGAGAGAACTCGGCAAGGACCAATCGGTCTCCATCGACGGTCCACGAAAAGCCGATCCGACGATCGCGGGCTGCGTCATAGATCGAACCCGAGCCCTGCGTTCGTAACTGTTCCCAATGTACAGGAGCATGGTCATCGAGGACATGACTGCCGATCTTGGAAGAGTCGGTGTGCGCGATAAATCGTCCGCCGGTGTCGGCAATAGCACAGATGCTGCTCGACATGACGGCAAACCTTGCCAGCAGGACGTGCAGTTCGGCAGAAGAGCTGCCTTCGATTATGCCGGCCAGCGTCTGCGCCTGAATGCGTCGTTGAACGCTCGAGATCTCGTCGAACGCATCTTGGGCATCCTGCTGAACGGTGACCACTACACCGAAGAATGGAATGACGGAGAGCAACACGATCCACCCTGCGAGCCGGATCCCGAGGTACCGGCCCTTGAGGAGGGCGCGCATGCGGGCCGCGAGCCGACCGGGACTGGGACGCGGGCTCCCGTCGATGGGCGGCCCCCAAAGCGGTTTGCGATACCTCGACGGAAGCGAAAGCCAGAAGATCGTCGTAGCGAGCGTAGTGAACAGCACTTCGTAGCGAATGACACCGGCCATGAAAACGATGCTTTCGCGAAGCGGACGTGTGCCGCCGAAGACCTCGGCATAGACGGCGTGGTCGATCACGAACGGAACACCGATGGCCACGAGGAGGGTGACCCCGTAGTAGACGGGGATCAGAGCCATCCACAGCGCCACCATCCACAGGACCGGCAACCTCCGCTGAATCAAGAGCCGGTATCCGGCCGCGACGAGAATGCCCGATACGAGATAGGCAACGATGCGGTAGGGGATGAATTCGGGTATACTGCTCGCCGATCCAAGGAAGATCGACAGGATGGCGGCACCGACCGGGCCCGAGAGTGACGCGCCAAGCATCATGAAAACTTCTCGGGGATCGGTATAGAACGCTGTTCCCGCGACCGGCAATCGCACGCCCCATTGGATCAGTACGTGCGCGACAAGTCCCGTGATCGTCGCCAAGACCAAGCCAGGTATGGTCGCAAGGGGTCGGTATGTGTCCTTGGAAAGACTCATCGTTGAAGCACCGAACGCGCGGGGAATGCGAGCGAGCCGAAACACGATGAATAGGGAGACACTTCTCTCCACCATCATTAACAGTATCGCCGTTCGAGAAAGGCGATACAATAGGAAATCCGCTGATATCAAGGTAGGAATTCTTGAACCTTCAGCATTCTGCCGTTTTTGGGGGGATTTTGCGGACTTTGGAGTTTGATGGCGATTGGAATGGGCAAGAAAAACGCCGACGCCCCGTCTCTACCGGGGCGTCGAGGGAACCGAGGAACGATGAGACGCTTAGCGAGCGTCACGGCCTTGGGATCGTCCCATCCCTCGGCCCGTGCCGCGACTTTCATGCAGCGGTGCGCGCCTCATACCATGCAGCCCTGGTCCACCGGCCAGGATGCGGGCGTCAAATCTCTTCTGCTGTTCGGGGGTCAGCATGTCGCGCACGGCACGTTGATGCGCAACCCGCTTCCAACCCAGATCGCTCTGCAACTTGGCGATCTCGGATTGAATTGACTTGACGCGCGCTTCGTTAAACTTCTCCGCCGTCATCTCGAGGCGAAGCGCGCTGTGCTGCTTCTGCAGGTCGGCCTGCACGGGTTCGACCTCTTTCAAGTGCTTCACGCGCAGGTCGGCCATCTTGTCTTTCTGCTCGTCGGTCAAGTTGAGTCCCGGCATCGGACCACCTGCCTCTCCTCTACCTTGATCGAACATCGGCCCTCGGGGTTGAGCGATGATGATGCCGGCGGTCAACATCAGGCTGGCACTGATTGCAATGACAGTGCGGTTCATGGAAGACTCCTTGAAGAATGAATGTGGGGACAACCTTCGAGAATTCGCCTTCGAAACCTCTTGCGTTGGACACCGCATCGGCGAAAAGGTTTCAACAGAACCATGCGCTTGTTCCACAGCCGAAATCTTCGTACGCTGTTCAAGGCGATGGAGTTCGCCTCGAACCACTCCGCGTGGAGTTGATGACTCCTATGAGCCCTCCGGGCGCGCAGGAGTCATTTTTCATTTCTGGGAGACGACCTGGCGATGTGGCGGTCCTATTTCGCAGTCTTCATCGGTGGAGGTATCGGCGCGGCCATGCGGTATTGGATCTCGGGAGTGGTTCCACGATATCTCGGAAGTGGGTTCCCGTACGGCATTCTCATCGTCAACGTTGCCGGGTGCCTGCTCATCGGGCTTCTCATGACGTGGTTCGAGGACCGGTTCCTCATCGCGCCGACCCTTCGCACGTTCCTGGTCATCGGCTTCCTGGGGGGCTTCACGACGTTCTCCACGTTCAGCTACGAAACCATCGCCCTCGTGCGCGACGCCGAATACCTCCTGGCCGCCACGTATGTCTCTGCGTCTGTCGTTCTCGGTCTGGGTGCCACGGTGATCGGGGGGTGGCTCGGCCGATTGCTCTGAAACAGTTACCTCTGCGGTTGTGCATGATGAGCTGGATCCACGAAGAGCAGAGAGAGCACTATGCGATGCAGAAACCGTTAGTTGTAACCTTTGAGACCTTTCCATTCTTTGTGTTCTTTGTGAATGATCATTCCGAATGAGGCGCCTCATGAAACTCGCTGCCGATGGTACGCTCCTCAGGATCTTTCTTGGGGAACTCGACCGGCACGGCTCACAGCCGTTGTACGAAGTGATCGTTCGGAAGGCCCGTGAGCTGGGTCTGGCCGGCGCCACCGTCTTCCGCGGCGTGGAAGGCTTCGGTGCAGCGAGTCGCGTCATTCATACCGCCAAGATCCTCCGTTTGTCCGAAGACCTCCCGCTCCTGGTGGAGATCGTCGACAGCGAAGAGAAGGTGCGCGACTTTCTTCCCGTCCTCGACTGCCTCTTCGAAGAGGCCGGCAGCGGAGGGCTCGTCACGACGGAGAAGGTGACGGTCGTGAAATACAGCGGCGGCCAGCAACGGACGTCCTGAGCGGTTGCATGTCAGCGGCGAGCGCCACCCGGGACGTCGTCCGGGTGGCGCTCGTGTTTGGTATGGTTTTGGGTTTCAACGACGGACCGATCGGATCCCGAGTCCCTCGCGGATCGAGTTGGTCGCAGTGATAACGACCTTGCGCTTCAGATCGCCCGTCGATCGAATGACGGAAGAAGAACGAGACAACGACCGAACCGCCAGCCCGGATAACGCCGTCCCTGACATCATAACGACATCGTGCAGGTCGCCTTACGATGCCGTATCGGCGATCGGCGGCCGCAAGCCCCACAAGATGAGCTGATGCGCAACAGAACCGATGGCAATAGCCATAAGAGCCCGCAAACTGATGCCAAGCAGCACGCGATTTTTTTCAGCGAAGTCATGTGATGTCGCAACGGCCGTACGCAGCCTTGTCGATTGTACTAATGTGGAACAGTTGTTGATACGCTGAGAAGAATCCCTCGAGACGACACCCTTCACCTCTGACGTCAGCTCTCATCACTTTGGGAAGGGCTGGGAGGGCGCGATCGAAAGGACCTACCCACGATCTCTCCGTCTCAACTCCACAAGGATCTGGTCTCCCCACCTTCGTAGACCCGGTAGGCGCCCGATAGCCCGGTCCATCCAACCCAAGATCCGGCTTAGGCCGGGTGTTCGTCTGGAGAACTGGTGTGAGTTGGGAGAAGGTGACATCACATTCAGCCCGCGCACACTGGCGAGTTCGAAGAGCTGGCTGGCCGACGACCGGATGGCCTGAACTCCCCAATACTGTAGCGGCACATGATAGCCCTTGATATCTGCTGTTGTCACTCTCCTGCGGCGAAAAGCGTACGTCACGTCGAACCGAGCCAACCCTGCAACCATCTCCCACAGAGAAAACGGCGGCATGACCACGATCAGCAACCATCCTCCGGGCCGGAGTACTCGATGTACTTGCTCAAATACCGGCCGCAACTCCATGGCGCAGTTCAGTCCGCTGTTGTTGGAGAGAACCAAATCGAACACTCCCTCACCGAGTTCCGAAGCTCGTTCGAAAGGCAAGACCTTGAATTGCGACGAATCCGCAGCCTTGGCACGGGCACGGTCGATCATGGCAGGAGAGATATCGATACCCGTCGTCTCGTAGCCCATCCCGCTCAGCATGACGCAATCGGTTCCGGTGCCGCAATTGATGTCAAGGATGCGACCTCCCGGGGCGCATCGGTGTCGGACACGTTCATACACCCGTCGTCGCAGACTTCGCACCACCTCGGAATCGCCGACCGTGTCATCGAAGTCAACGGCGTATGCGTCGAAGGCTTCTGCAAGGCGGCTGAAGCGGCTCATCGTGTCCTCCGTGTGGCGCGATGCAACGACCACGATGCTCGCCAGTAGGTCAAGGCATGGTAGGCCGCTTTCACCGTCTGCCGGAGGTCGGCATGGGTGTTGCCCAATCGCCCGCTTGCGATTCGCTTCGCCGAGTCCAGTCCTTTGAGAATCTGGTGACGCTTGTGGGTAACAGCATGAAGTGCACGGAAGAATTCCGGCGGGCGTCCTCCCGGGATCATGGGATCGAGGTCGGCACTCTCCGTCCACTGCTGTTTCGAACCCAGGTGATCGCGGACAGAATCGTAGAAGCGAGTGCCAGGAAGCGGATACGACACCGAGACTCCGATCTCGTCCGGAAGGCAACGCCGCACGAGGTCAAGCGTCATGCCGATCTCCTCGTCAGTCTCGCCGGTGTACCCGTACTGAAGAAAGAACCCGATGCGAATTCCTTCCGCCCGCAAGGCGGCTGCGGCGGCTTCGATCTGCTGAACCGTCGTCCCCTTTTCCATGGCATCCAGAATGCGCTGCGACCCCGATTCGGCGCCCAGCCAGACCGTTTCGCACCCAGCGCGATGCAGGTCCGCAACTGTCTGTCCACGTAGGAGTAAGTCAGCGCGCGACAAGCATTTGAACGGTATTCGTACTTTTCGGCGTATCACCTCGTCAGCGAATTCCGCGGTCCATCCCGGTTTGAGTCCAAAGATGTCGTCGGCAAACCAAATGTGTTGGACACCCAACGAATCTCGCACCCGTTCCATTTCATCCACGACACGCCGCGGCGAAAGGGAATGATAGACCTGTCCGTAAATAGGTTTCGCACACCAGTTGCAATGGAACGGGCATCCGCGCGTGGTGACGAGATTGATGGAATAGCGGCCGTGGCGGGTTTTCCAAAGGTTGCGATACACTTCCACGTCAAGCAGATCCCAAGCCGGCGAAGGAAGGTCGTCCAGGTCTTCGATCAGGCGGCGTCGTGCAGTGCGCACCGTGGTCGTTCCATCACGAAACGCAATTCCAGCAATACCGGCAAGCGGAGCAGACGACCGACCGACAAGCGGCGGCACGAGTTCCCTCAGGGTTTCTTCGGCCTCCCCGCAGATCACCACATCAGCGCCGTGGTCAAGGTAACCGTCTGCATGGTCCGACGCATCGGAACTGAACACCACCACCCGGCAACCTCGGCTACGAGCGATCTCCGACATCCGGAAGGCCGCAACCCGCATTCTTCCGAGACACATCTTTGTGAGATAGTTGAACTGATCGTCGTAGATGACGACGAGCCGGGGCCGGTGGTGGTCAATCGCGGGCTGTATCTCCTCTTCGGATTGAGTCAGAAGCACATCATGGAACGCTACGGACCAACCGTCAAGCCGCAGTGCAGCTCCGGCGATGAGGGTCCCAAGGGCCGGATACGGCATCATCGCCCGGTATTCCTTCGGGTCGAATCGAAGGAAGTAGGCGTGCGTCAAGAGGATGTCCGTCATGTTTCGGCCGTTGTTGGAGTCTTCAGTCCGTGCGCCAACAGTCGGGCTTGCCATGTTGAGAGGATCGGCTCCATGTTGTCGGTACCATAGGCCGTCGAGAGGTATGGCGTGCAGGCGAATCGTCGCCGACGTTCCGCCGGCGGCAGCTTAGCGTAGCGTCTGCTCCAGATCCGCTCCCAGAACGACATCAGGCGCGCGTCGAGTCTGTCAAAAACGATGGACCCGGCAAGCCCGTTCCACATTGACCTTCGCGCCACAAACCAAGCCGCCCTCCTCGGTTCCTTGGGCATCGCATTCGGCAGCACTTGGGCGATCCAGGGATTGGCCTCGAGGAACCTGTCCAAGACAGGCTCGCCCCCAACTTGACGCAACGTTACGATTTCTACGGCATCGTAGTACGATTGCGAACTGGTGCCAAGGTGGTCGACGGTCTGTAGATGATTGATGCAAAAGAACCGGCGGCGTCCGAAGAGGAAGATGCGTTTGAAAAGGACAAGCATCGTTCTCACGATCCAAAGGCGTCGCTCAGATGTTACAATAACGAGGTCAATGTCAGATCCCGGTCCAGCCACGCCCTTCGAGAGTTCACCCGAAACGAAAACGCTTCGAACAAACGGAAATGCCGCCACGAGACGGCCAACAAGCTGCGCGATCTTCCAAAGTCGTCGGGCTTTGGACTCCATTTCTTTTCGACGCCGGACCGGATCTCCTGTAGCCGACCGGAGCAAGAAACATCCGTCTTCTTCGCGAACCCAGCGGCGGAGCGCCTCCCCGCAACAAAGCGACCGGGCCTCATCCGCCGTCAGCCCTCCCACCGGACAGAATCGGGCGATCTCTTCGGGCAGCAAGGGGTGTCCAAAGATGTCGAAGTACAAGATCGCCGACAGGATACCTTGTTCATGCAAGCTCAGGTCGGAGGCCGGCGATTGGAACATCGATTCCATACGGGAACATACCGTCTCCGCCTGAGGGAATCAAGACGAACGCCCCATGCGGAATGCGCGGGGCGTTCGAGAAAACTACGACGATACTCAGAGATGGTCAGCAGATTCTCACGAGCATCAGTTCTTTTCAATCACAACGTGCATCGTGCAACAGATGCATTCAATGCCGCTATCGTCATGTCAAAGACGTCCTCTCCCATGCAAAGGGCGATCCACACAAAGCGATCATGCCTGGACTCCCGAAGCTTTTCCATCATACCCCATTCACTGCTCAGGATGCGCGTGTCGGACTTCTTTTGTTGTTCTGTAGTAAAGAGGTTAAGCTGCACGCTGGTACATGAGATGTCTCCAACTCAGGTCGTTCTGAAGCTTCGAAATACCCGCTTGGATGGACTTGACTTGCGACTCGTTGAAATTGTCCTGAGTCATTTCGACCCGCAGAGGGCTCCTTTGTTTTTGCAGGTCCGCCCGCATCGGTTCAGACTCTTTGAAGAACTAGACTCGCAGGTCATCTAAGGTGGGTTTCTGCTCGTCCGTCAATCACGAGAACGGCCAGCTCGTACCGGACGAGATCGTCATTCCGTTGATCGAAAAGAAGCTGGCCTCGTCAAAAGACGCGAAAGGCTTCAACTTCAAAGGCTTTCCTCCGCACCCTCATGCAGTCGTACATCCTCGACGGCCTCCTGAAGAAGCACGGCACATCGTCGACGAAAGTGATCGAGCTGTCGCTACCGACGTTGGAACTCATTCGAAGCCTGGATGCCCGAAGCCAGACCGAACGTTGCATCCCCTACGACCGCAGCATCAGTCGCATCGTCCAGCGTTTGCACGAGCATGACACGAAGATCATGCCGGTCATCGATCGTTACCGGCAGTATCACGGCGTGGCCACGATCAACGGAGAAGGAACGTTTGACGAGGTGTTCGAGCGCCTGTCATTCGAAGTGGAGAACGGCTTGAAGAGTTCACGGTAGCGCGCCTCCCGATCCGAACAGCGAAAAGGCTGTCCCTTGCCTCGGCTCACGGGGCACCGCCGCAACCGCAAGGAAAAGAAGCATGCGTTTCGTGCCAGCTTCCGAACGCCGCGCCTACCTGCCGACCGCGTCAGGCTGGGCGAGCCTTCGACGAGACAGGTCGTTGCCGCGCAACGAAGTGGTCACTTCGTGCGAGTGTCCACGTCGTGGCGATGATCCTTGTGTCAATATCCGCCGTACCCCGGCATATCGTACAGGCCGCCGGCGTTCGTCACGTCCACGTATCCTGCCGACCGCAGGAAACGGGCGGCATAGGCGCTCCGAGAACCCGTGGCGCAATACACTATGACCGGCTTGGACTTGTCGCCGAACTCGCTCAGCCGCCCCATGACCTCTTCGACGGGGATATTGAGCGCCCCTGCGAAGTGCTCGTCTTGAAATTCCTCCGCCGTCCGCACGTCCACGACGAGCGCCCCGGCTTTGATCTTGTCTTCAATCGATGCCATAACTTCTTCCTTGTGATAAGATGTTTACCGCAAAGACGCCAAGGCGCAAAGACACATTTCATCTGGACTAGCGTCTTTGTGTCTTCGCGGTGCACAACTTCTACACTGAGATGTTTACCGCAAAGACGCTGAGGCGCGAGATCACATTTCATCTGGACCAGCGTTTTCGCGTCTTCGCGATACACATCCTCTACACGTTGAATACCCACCCCTCCACCCACCGCGCCGCCGCATATCCACCGGCAATGTTCATCACATCCTTCCACCCATTCGCCTTCAACACTTGCAGCGTCGTGTGCCCTAAGAAGCCATCCTTGCTCAGGATGAACAGCGGCTTCCCCTTCGGCACCTCCTCCAGCCGGTCGCGCAATTCGTCGGCCGGGATGTGCACCGCGCCGGCCAAGGGCGCCTTGCCCTGTTCGCCGACGGTCCGCACGTCGAGGATCATCGCGCCGGCCTTTCGGATCGCTTCGAGCGCCTCGGCCGGAGCAACCGAAGGGCTGTAGCCGCTGAGGGCATTTTGCGCTATAAACGACGCCATGTTGACCGGATCGTTCGCGCTGTTGAACGGGGGCGCATAGGCCAGATCGAGCTCCGAGAGGTCGTGCACCGACATTCGTCCCTGCAACGCCACGGCGATCACGTCGATGCGCTTTTCAACACCGCTCTCGCCATACGCCTGTGCCCCCAACACACGGCCGTCCGTGCGGTCATACACAAGCTTGAACGACAGCACCGAAGCGCCGGGGTAGTACGCCACGTGTTGGTCCTTGAAAACGTACGCCGCTCCTGCATCGATACCTGCTTCCCTTGCGCCCTTCTCGCTCAACCCCGTTGAAGCCGCGGTATGTCCGAAGATCTTGACGACCGAAGTCCCAAGAGCTCCACGATATGTCATGTGCCCTCCGAGCGCGTTCGTCGCCGCGATACGTCCCTGTCGGTTTGCCGGACCTGCCAGCGGAATGCGGGCTCGCCTGCCGCTGACTTTCTGCACGATCTCGACCATGTCGCCGGCTGCGTAGATATCCGGGTCATTCGTCTCCAGGCGCTCGTTGACAACCACACCTCCGCTCGGACCGATCTCGATGCCGGCTTTCGCGGCCAGCGTAAGCTCAGGACGGACGCCCACGGAAAGCAGGACGATCCCGGCCGATAGCGATGAGCCGTCGCTGAGACGTACCGCCTCTTCGGTGATTCCAGTGAGTGCGACGCCAGTGCGAACGTCAACGCCCTCCTTCTTCAGTCCTGCTTCCACCATCAAGCCGAACTCCGGGTCCATCGTGATCATGACGCGCGGCGCCAACTCGACGACTGTCACCTCCAGGCCGCGGACCTTCAGCGCTTCGGCCATTTCGAGCCCGATGAACCCCCCTCCGGCAATGACGGCCTTTGCCGGCTTGCGTTCCTCGAGATACTTCTGGATGCGGTCCATGTCGGGGATCGTCCAGAGCTTGAACACATGCGGCAGGTCCACGCCCTGCAGTGGAGGCACAACCGGAGAACCGCCTTGCGCGAGAATGAGCTTGTCATACGGCCAGCGGACCTCGCCGTCCAGCGTTCGCGCTACAACGACATGCTCATTCCGCAAGATCTCGACCGCCTCTGTCTTTGTCTTGACGTTGACGCGGTAGCGGCTGAAGAAGCCTTCCGGCGTCTGGAGCAACAAACTCGAGCGCCGTTTGATGTCGCCGCTCAGAAAGTACGGGAGTCCGCAATTGGCGAAGCTGACGTAAGGTCCTTTTTCGAGAAGCGTGATCTCGGCGGTCTCGTCGAGGCGGCGGGCGCGTGCGGCCGCGGTGGCGCCGGCCGCGACACCCCCGATGATCACAATGCGTTTCTGTGCCATGATTCTGTTCAGTGGATGCTTGATCGAGATTGAACCTGCGGAAGCCTACGGAGGGAAAGACAGCCGGTATGCCTGACCCGCACTGCAGTTCGAACGAGAATTAGATGCATTGATGCGAAGAAGGATTCGGCTCAATTGTCCGTCTGTAGTCCCAAGTTTGCGAACGCGGCGAAAGATACGTACATGGTCAACTCTACGCCCCCGGATCGAATGTGCGTCAAAGCCAGCCAACCCGTCCACAACCACGATGAACCGGCCCGTCGGAACAGAGCCGACTCTGGCCCTTGGACCCGGTTGCGGCGATCGTGTTCGCGGCAACGGACTTCTGTCTGTATTAGTATTACAGTCACTTCGTACGGCATCTCGCTTCCGAAGAATGAATCGCACAAGTTGGCAATGGAGAGCGACGGCAAAGAGGCGAAGGTCTTGCTGCAGCCGAGAATGGCCTGGCGATGGTTCTGGCTCGATCTGTTCGTTGGCGGGTGGGTCGTGGACGGTATCACCGGCAATTGGAACAAGTTGGCACCCGTGGTGGGCGAGGTAAAACAAGTTGATATGTTGAAATAATTGCGCTGACGGCTGCACGCCGGATCTGCATATGCGAACAAGCGAGTCGAGACCACCTCGACTCGCTTTGCGCTTCCAGGCCATCCTGACCGCTCCTACAATGCACGGAGGAAACGGCACAGCATGTAGCCAGCTTGCCTGAGGAAAAGGCCTTCTGGCCACATGGAGTCGGCTTGGAGCAAGATCGAGGGGATTGTCGGGGACTGGAATCTTCACAATTCCTTAAACTGCCTTGTTTGAAATTTGGGTTATTTCGAGGGAATTTGGGGGTTAGCATCGTTGGCATCGTCGATGCCATCCTCGACTCTGACAAGCCGACCCCCATGGAATTCTACCTCTTCATTCTGATCATCCTCTTCGCCACGGCGATTGCAGACCTGTACGTCGGCGTGGCGAACGACGCGGTCAACTTCTTGAATTCAGCGATCGGCTCGAAGGCCGGGTCGAGGTTCGCGATCATGGTCACAGCATCTCTCGGTGTCCTGGTCGGGACCACCTTCTCCACAGGAATGATGGAAGTGGCGCGTAAAGGGATCTTCAGCCCCGAGATGTTCACGTTTCACGAAGTGATGGTCGTCTTCCTCGCCGTGATGCTCACCGACATTATCCTACTTGATCTGTACAACACGTTCTCCCTTCCGACGTCGACGACGGTCTCGCTGGTCTTTGAGCTCATCGGCGGTGCGGTGGCCATGTCGTGGATCAAGGTCATGGCGCTCAACGGCATCTTTGCCGATGTGTTCGCGTATCTCAACACCGAACGCGTGGTCACGATCGTCTCCAGCATCGGTATCTCCATCCTGTTCGCGTTCGTCTTTGGAGTTACAATCCAGTTCATCACGCGGCTCATCTTTACGTTCGACTACGAACGGCGATTCCACCGCATCGGCGCCGTGTACACGTCTGCGGGCTTGACGGGGATCGTGTACTTCATTCTTGTCAAGGGAGCCAAGGGGTCGGCGATCCTGACTGTCGGCCAAATGGATTGGATCACGGAGAACATGGTGACGCTTCTGGTCGCCGTCTTTCTTGTCCTGGCTATCATCTTCCAGATCCTGATTCTTACGACCCGGGTCAGTGTACTCAAGATCGTCGTATTCGTCGGAACGTTCGCTCTGGCGTTGGCCTTTGCGGCGAACGACCTGGTCAACTTCATCGGAGCGCCCATGGGCGCATTGCGCGCGTACGAGCTTGCCACGGAGGCCTCCGGCGATGTTGCCTCGATGACGATGGAGGGCCTGAATGCACCGGTACGAGTGAACCCCTGGTTCCTGATCTTGGCCGGGATGATCATGGTGGCCACGTTGTGGACCTCGAAGAAGGCACGGTCGGTCACCAAGACCGAGGTCTCTCTTGGCCGCCAGGACGAGGGGGTGGAACGCTTCAGCTCGTCCGCACTTGCGCGAGGCATAGTGCGGATGTCGGTGGGTCTCTTCGAGGTCTATCGTTCGATCACGCCGGTCACCGTGCAAAGATATGTTTCTGAGAGGTTCGACCTCTCCAAGGCCCCCAAGTATACCGGACAGGGGGGCCCGCCTTCGTTCGACCTTCTACGCGCTTCGGTCAACTTGATGGTGGCAAGCTCCCTGATCTCCGTCGGAACATCGTTCAAGCTGCCGCTCTCCACAACGTTCGTGACGTTCATGGTCGCCATGTCCACGTCGCTGGCCGACAAGGCCTGGGGACGTGAGAGCGCCGTCTATCGGGTCAATGGGGTCATCACGGTAATCGGCGGCTGGTTTGTGACCGCCGTACTGGCGTTCACGGCAAGCTTCGGGATAACGTTTGCAATCTATTATGGCGAGTTGCCCGCCATCCTTGGATTCGTCGCTGTCGGGTTCTTTTTCTACTACCGGACCAACAAGATCCATGCCGAGCGCGAAACGGAATTCCAGCGACGGGAAAGATTGTACGAGGGGAGCGAGGCGACCGACCTGCTTGTGAACAGCCGCGATGTCGCCGAGTTCCTGACGGAGACTTCGAAGGCCATCGAGGGTTCGTACGAAGGCCTGGTCCGAGGTAACCGGCGAATGCTGCGAAATGCCTCGTTCTTGGCGAGGAAGTTGAACGATGAGAGCGAGAAGCTCATCGGGGCGATCCTTCAAATGCTGCGCACGGCAAAGGACGAGGAACGCGGCATCAGTCCTCGGTACGGCCGCAAGATCGCGTCGTTGCAGATCGTGGTCGCCAACCTCGCATCGCTGACGAGCAATACGCAAAGCTACGTGGAGAACAACCACGCGCCGCCGGACGACGAACAGGCATTGGAACTTCGTGAAGTCTACGCCGCCGTCGAGAAGATCCTTCATTCAGTCGCCAAGGCACTTGAGTCGAGCCGTTTCGATGAGGTGGCTCAACTGGAAGCGCAAGTTCAGCAGTTGAAGGAACTGATTCGCGAATTCGACCGGCGCCAGATGAAGCGCATCCGCCTCGGTCGCTCCAAGACCCGGCAAAGCCTTGTGTTCATCGGTACGCTCAACAAGGCCGAGCGCATCGCCGATCAGGCGGTGATCCTCCTCAGGCTCTATGCGGAGTCTGTCGAGGAGATCACGGAATCGTCTGCCGCACTGAAACCGTGATCCAACATCCGACTCGAACGATCTCAACAACATCTTCCATTCCTCCTTCCGACACCTGACGGTTGATCAAGAAATGCAAACGCCCAAGCTCATCACGTGAGCGCCTTCATTTGGTGCGGCGTTTCGACAATTGCTTCAGCTCGGCGAGATCTCCCCGGATGAGTGCTTCCTTCTTGGCACGCGTCCAGCCTTTGACCTGCATTTTGCGTCGGAAGGCTTCGAGATGGGTGGCGTACTCTTCTTCGAGGACGATCGCCACTGGCGGGTCTAGCTTCGTGGTCCGGCAGGCGGTCCCGGCAAAGTGGTTCTTGTAGCGAGAGTGTTTGTTCTTTGTTGATCCAAGATACAATCCACCGGCCTTAAGCCTGAGGATGTAGAACCAGGCAGGCATTGCAGACCCCTCATTAGAAATGAAATACGTCAGACGGCGCTCTTTGTCCGGTGATGCAATGGGCCTTTCGACTCGGTCCGCCAGAGAACAGCGGACCTCGCTCACGGCACCCTCGACTCGTCCAGGCCGGCTGAAAGCCCCGAGCGCCCGCCTGCATGACTGCGTCAGCAGTCAGGCAGGAGTCCCGTCTACAAAACGAAACGTCCCATCCTTTTAGGGGGACAGGACGATCATTTATCGTGGGACCTTGAGAGCACTCGTAGCAGCGTAAGATCTCCTGAGACCAGCGCTTCACCTGAAGCTCGCGAATGCCGGCATGGCGGTAGGAGGGAAAATGTCGTTCGTTCAGCGCTTGCGCCGTTTCGACAAGCGCTTAAGCTCGATGAGATCTCCCCGAATCAGTGCTTCCTTCTTGGCACGAACCCATCGCTTGACTTGATGCTCTCTGCGGAAGGCCTCGCGGTAGGTCTCGTACTCCTCCTCGTACACCACCGCCAACGGTGGATCGAGTTTCGTCGTGCGACCACCGAGGCCGGCGAAGTGTTCCCTGGAACGGCGGACCTTGTCCTTGGTCGAACCGCAGTAGGGACGCGTAGACTTCAGTCGAAGGATGTAGAACCAGGCTGGCTTGGTTACCCCCAGAAATGAAGAACCCCCACTGATGGAACATCAAGTGGGGGAATACAAAGGTGTCTATGGCTCTTCGACTCGTGCCGCCGGAAAACAGCGTCACTCGCTCAGAGCCTGATCGACTCGCCCCTTTCAGGCAGCGGAGCCGTGAGCGAGCCCCGTTGCCCAAACGAGAACGCCCCATTGCCAAGGCAACGGGGCGAGTCGAACGGCTCCGCGGGTAGGACTCGAACCTACAACCCTCCGGTTAACAGCCGGATGCTCCACCATTGAGCTACCGCGGAATGTTTGAATTCCTGGGTACACCGTTGAACAGGCCTGAGCCTGCCGAAGGCCTACCGCGGAATGACGAAAAATGCCCACCCAGCTGCAATTCGGTGAGCCATAACAAGATACAGCACGATCGTCTAACATTCAAGACGTTAATTCCAGTCGAACTCGCCGAAGGTCTCGCGCAGGGATTTCTGCACAGCCGCGATGTCCGTCCGACGTGTCAGATCCGGCACAGGCTCAGTGCGCCTCACAGCTACGAGGCACGTCGGATCCTTCCGCACCAGCATCCCCACGGCCGTCGGCAGCTCCTTCTCTCCACGCTCCGGATGCATGGGCATCGACTCGAGGATCGGCTCGATCAGGTCAAACGGCAATCGATAGATGTTCATGCTTACGCCCGACGTTGGATGGTCCTTCAGGATCCGGGATAAGACCTCCGTCGACGGCTTCTCGACGATCTCCTTCACGAAACCATCGGCGCCAGTGACAACCGTAGCATAGGTGTCCACGCGGGCGCGGTCAAGACCAAGTCCTTCCCGATCGTACTCAATGAGCGCCCCAAGAGCATCTGTATGGTGCATGGCGCGGAGGGCCGTCGTCGAATAAAGGTTGTCGCTGTTGCAGACCACAAATGACCGCCCGCGCCATTCTTCCTTGATACGCATCGCCGTCAACACGGCGTCGGCGGTCCCCAACGGCTTCGTCCGTCCTTCCGGGATCCGCTGGACCGCATACGAGATACGCAGTCCGTGGAACTCATTTCCGCGGTCCTTCTGGCCGTATCGCTCACGCACGGATCGGTCTTGCTCGCCAACAACAATGACAACATCTGTGATCCCCGCCGACCGGACGTTGTACAGGAGATAGTCGAGAAACGGACGTCCGCCCGGCCCGACCCCGAGCATCCCTTTCGGTCGCTCGTCGGCCTCGCGTAGCAACCGCTCTTCAACTTCAGACACAGCGACCGCCTCACGCATGCGAGACGAGACACCCCCGGCCAGGATCACGATACCGGCGGCCTTCATGTCCCCGTTCCTTCACTCAATGTCAGTCCCCGATCCACCCGCATGATCGTCGCCGTGCCTCCTTCTTGCTCGATCGCCTCCGCCACCCGTTCCGGAGCATCAGGCGCATAGGCAAACATGCACCCTCCACCTCCGGACCCGTTGATCTTGGCCCCGAGAGCCCCCGCCCCAAGCGCCGCGTCGATCATTCGATCGATCGTGGGCGTCGAGATGTCGAGCACGTCGCGTAGGACCGATTGATGCGCGTTCATGAGTGCTCCCACCGCCCTACCATCCGGGACGTCCAATGACAGCAAAGACCTGGCTTCCAGTGTGATGTCGCGATTTCGCAGCGTACCATCGATCAACTCCCGTTCGCGGCCGTCCAGCAGACCCTGGAGCGACGCAAACTCAGAACGCTGACAGGTACCCAGGTCGAATCCGCCCAACTCGCGGCGAAGACGAGCGCTGAGCCCGAGCACACGGTGCTTCACCGAGGCCAGAATGCGCGTTGTGTCCTTCGGCTCGCCTGAGTTACCGAGCACGAAGGCGCCCAGCGTCGGGTGCAGGCGGGTGGCCACGACTTCCGGCGAGAATGTCAGGAACACCACTCCGCCGAGCGCCGAACTGTAGTGGTCCATCTTCCCGCCGGGCTCTTGGAACTCCTCCACCTCGGCTTTCCACGCCAGATGTGCCGCCCGCTCCGGATCCAGGTTCCATCGCTGGTCGCTCATCGCCGCCATGAAAACGGTCCAGGCCACGACCATCGCCGACGAGCTGGACGTCCCTGCGTTGATCGGGATCGTTCCCCGGAATGTCGCTTCGCAACCGCGAGACCAGGTGCACCCTGCGCGGCGCAGAACGTTGACGGCGCTCCGAATGTAGTCGCGTGCGTGCGCGTACGTCGGAGGCTCGTCAAGCCGGAATTCCACCGAAGAACCGATATCGGGCAGCGAGATGCGTGCGACGGGCTCGTCGATCTCGCGACCTTCGACGCCGATGCGTAGCGAAATGGCAGCCGCGATCACCGGCAAGCCAAGATAGTCCTGATGCTCGCCGAACAGGCAGATGCGACCGGGAGCGGAGGCCATCAGGCCCATCGTCGTTAACCGTTCTGATGAATGGTGACAGGTTCCGCCGTCCAAAGTCTACGGACGATGCTGATCAGCACCGCCCCGCTGACAACGAAGATCGCCAGGAGCATGAGGGCATGATCCCAGCGGCCATACAGCATATTGCCGACGGTGAACAACGACGACCAGATGACCGTACAACCGACGAACCAACCCAGAAGCGCCAGAGGAATGTTGTCCCGAGCATCCTTCCCCGTCACCCCATCGTCGCCGGCCAATCGTCTGATGCGCTTCCAGCCCGGACCGAAGGGACGGACCTTCCGGTAGAATGCGACAAGCGTTGCATCATCCGTCGCCGGACCGAACATGGCGGTCGCTACCCAGCACGCCGTCGTACTGGCGATCGTGACGAGCAAGGACTCGTGCGTAGTCAGGTCGTAGCCGGCGCGTCGGGCGAAGAGGATCCCCACCGACACGAGAAACGAGCTTGCCATCGCCGCAACCTCTGACCATGCATTGACTCTCCACCAGAACCATCGGACCAGATACAATAGCCCCGTTCCGGCTCCAACCTGGAGAATGATATCGAAAGCGTCCTTGGCAGACTCGAGGAGGAAGACGAGCAAGGACGAGAAGAGGAAGAGTCCGACCGTCACGAGTCGTCCCACCAGGACATAATGACGCTCATCCTTCGAGCGAGCGATGAATCGGCGATACAGGTCGTGGACCAGGTACGAAGCACCCCAGTTGAGGTGCGTCAGGATCGTGGATGAATTTGCCGCGATGAGGCCGCCGACGATCAACCCCACGAAGCCGACAGGCAAGAACGTAAGCATTGCAGGGTAGGCGATATCGTGGCCCAGGAGAGCCGGGTCGAGGTTCGGAAAAGCCGTTTGTATGTCGGCCAGCTCCGGAAATACGATGAGGGAGCTCAGCGCCACGAGGATCCAGGGCCACGGCCGCAGCACGTAATGAGCGACATTAAAGAACAGCACGGCCCCGAGCGAATCACGCTCGGACTTCGACGCAAGCATCCGTTGCGCGATGTAGCTTCCGCCCCCCGGCTCTGCACCCGGATACCAGACGGCCCACCACTGAACGGCGATCGGCATGACGAATACTGCCACGGCGATCTCCCAGTGATTCGAGAAGTCCGGCAGCATGTCGAGGTAATCGATCCCTCCGGGACCAGTCAACAGCGATACCTTGTCGATAAGTCCGTCGAGTCCCCCGACCTGCGGCAATTGGACCGCAAAGTATGCCGCGGCGATCACGCCAGCCATCATGATGAAGAACTGCACCATGTCGATGACGAGCACTCCCCAAAGGCCTGCGTGCGTTGCAAAGACGACGTTGAGAATGCCCACGGCCGCCAGAGTCTGCCAACGGTCCAGGCCGAACAAGATGGCGGCGATCTTGCAGGCGGCCAGGTTGACCGTGGCCATGATCATGCTGTTGAAGAAGAGGCCGAGGTAGACCGACCGAAAGCCCCGCACAAACGAAGCGGCGCGGCCGGAGTACCGCAGCTCATAGAACTCGAGGTCGGTGAGGACACCCGAACGGCGCCAGAGACGGGCGAAGAAGAAGACCGTCATCACACCGGTCAGCACAAAGGCCCACCAGACCCAGTTGCCCGCGACGCCGTTCCGCCGGACAATGTCGGTCACGAGATTGGGCGTGTCACTGCTGAACGTCGTCGCCACCATCGAGAATCCGGCGAGCCACCAGGGCACCGACCGTCCCGAGGCGAAGAATTCTGCCGTGTTCTTGCCGGCCCGTCGTCCGAAGAACAGAGCCGGGAAGAAGCAGATGATGAGGAGGGCGACAATGATGATCCAGTCAATGAACGTAAGTTGCATGGTGAGATTCGGTGGCGGTAGGTTCGTCTTTAATCAGGCTACGGATGGATACGTGAGGCGAACAATGTGGGCCGGGGCCCTCAATCGTCATTCCGAACGTCACCCTTCTCCTGAGAACCTTCTCCGCAAGGGTCGATTCGGAATCTCGCTTCAAGTTCAACAAGGAAAGAGAGATTCCGAACCACGTCTCATAAGGCCGAGCACAATAGCGTGTTCGGAATGACAGATGGACGAGCAGGAGGACTGAGCGTCGATGGTGGAAGTTCCGTGAATTGCGCCCCTTTATCCAGCGATTCCTTCACGTTTTTCTTGAGCCAATTTCTTCCTATGTTTTCTGATACGAAGAACGACATCGGTGTACCATGGGACGCATTTTTGAGAAGCGCAAATACAAGATGTTCGCCCGGTACGACCGGATGGCGAAGGCCTTTACGAAGATCGGCCGCGAGATCGCCATTGCGGTGAAGGCCGGAGGACCGGACCCGGCCTATAATCCGCGCTTGCGCCTGGCCATCCAGAATGCCAAGGGCGTCAATATGCCCAAGGACCGGGTGGAAGCGGCCATCAAACGGGCCGTATCAAAAGAGTCCGGGTCCTTTGAAGAGGTGCTCTACGAGGGCTACGGTCCCCACGGCATCGCCATCATGGTCGAGTGTGCCACCGATAATCCCAACCGCACCGTCGCCAACATCCGTCACATCTTCCGCGACGGTGGGGGGACGCTCGGCAATTCCGGCTCGGTCGGGTTCATGTTCGAGCGAAAGGGGGTCTTCAAGATCGCGGCCGACCGCATTCCGGACCCCGACGCCTTCGAGTTGGAGTTCATCGACCATGGCTTGGAAGAATTCGAGAAGCACGACGATGAGTATGTCCTGACGACCTCATTTGAGAACTTCGGCAAGATGCAGAAAGCCCTGGAGGACGCAAAGGTCGAATCGAAGAGTGCCGAGCTACACTATCTTCCGACAACGCGTACCGAGCTCCCCGAGGACCAGGCCAAGCAGGTCTTGGAACTCGTCGAATCGCTCGAGGCCGACGACGACGTCCAGGCCGTGCACCATACGTTGCAGTGAGCAGGAAATCTTAGATTCGAAATACGACATACGAAACAAGCCCGAATGACGAAGGACGGAGTCAGAAACGGCACCAGAGCCCCGACCAAGACCTGCGAGTGAATGTCGGGGCAGCGCTCCGACGTTCCTCTCCATCGAACGGTTGTTTCGTACACAAGAACGCCCATCCCGAATTCCCCGGGTTGGGCGTTGACGTTTCCCACCCTCTTTCCCCTCTGTGGACCTCTTTGAACCTCTGTGTAGACTCTGTGGATCTCTGTAAAACGCTTATCTTTGAATAGTTGATAGTCGCCTCGCGGCGACAGTGGTGATAGGACTCCGGCTGTGTCACGCTCTTGATGGGAGAGTTACTTACCGCCTCTTGGCGACATGGGTATGAGGCCTCCCTCATTGTACCGATTCACCTTCGTGTAGCTTCGTGTCTCCTTCGTGAGACTTCGTGCTCCGCTTTTCCACTCGGCAGTACTTCCCAACGCCCATCCAGGAGATCCCGCGATGGGCGCTCGCGTTCCATCGATGGCGTCAGGCCGACCGGCTGTTCGACGTAAGCGCGGCGAAGATGTGCTCGAATTCCTGCAGGCGCGTCTCGATCATGATGCTGACAAAATCGCCGAACGCATGCAGGATGACGATCGCGTTCGCTCCCGAGTCCGTGCCGGAAGCGTCGCGGAGTCGCTGAGCGATCCCCTTGTTCACCTTGGCGACGTCGTCGTAGATCGCCATCAACCCCTGCATTTCCCAGTCCGGCTCCTGCCCCTGCATCTTCCGGATCGCCTGCGCTGTCAGGTACATCGCCACCGAGCGATACGACGTTTCCATCGGCGTGGCGAACGGCAGATGGAATGCCACATTGGGCCGGAGGCGGTCCATGACCGGGCATCCGCTCGTCACCATGACGATGCCGGTGATGGCGCTCAATCCGCGCTGGACCGTCGTCGCCTTGACGTAGGTCCGCTCCGGGCTGACGACCGTTACCGTGGCATCGGTGTACGATTTCGTCTCTTCGAATTCGCTGGTAATGACGCTGAGGTTCACGGCGACGGGACACCGCTCGACGCCGGAGAGGGGGCAGTTGGAGCACTTGGAGAACTCGAGGCGGGTCCATTCGGGCGGGTTAATAGGGACCGGTTCCCGGTAGGCGTACGTCCGCGCATCGAGCACCGCGCGAAATTCTTTGGCCGTGCCGTTCCCGAAATCGAAACGGTAACGGTATTCGATCGTGTCGGCGTTGCCGTTGACTCCCACGTCAGGCCCCGGCCCCGGTCAGACCGGCAACGAAAATCGCACGATGGTCCGGTCGGGGGCCGTCTCAATGACGAACTCGCCGCCGTGCGCCTCAATGACCCGCTTGCCGATGGCCAGGTTGAATGCTCCAATCGACACCGAATCTTTGACGGACTTCCATTCCATTTCGCTCGCGTTCACCACCTTCTGCACGTCGCCCGAGATGAGCCGGCCGCTCGGGTAGTCGAAGCTGACCGACACGAACCGGCCCTTGCGGCCCGAGATCCCTTGCATCCGGTCTTCAACCTTGACCGTGGCGCTTTCGCCTTTCCATGACTGCAACGTCGAAACCTCGAGGATACTGCGCACGACCTGGCGGATGCGGTCGACGTCGCACTTGACCATGGGAAGGTCGGGCGGCGAGACGGTCACGATCTTGAGGTTCTGCCGGTCCGCGACCGGACGGAATCGCTCGACACCGGCCGTGACGACGACATTCATCATCGTTTCGTTCTGCTGCGTCAGGAGGGTCCCTTCGGCCAGTTCGCCGAGCTGTACGGAGCCCTTCAGAATATTGATGACGCCGTCCATCAGTTCCTGTGCGCTGCCGACCAGCTTCTCATCGTCCGGACGCTTTAGCTCGCCGAAGGCCTTCTTGGAATATTCGAGGATCGTGTTGATGCTGTTGAGGTGGCTGAAGACGTCGAACAAGATCGTCGAGCGCCAGAATTCCTTGTAGGTCTCGAGCGACCGCTCGGAGATCTGCGCCCGCAGAAGCGACGTGAGCCGGGTGACCAGCTCCTGCGCATCAATCGGCTTGACAAGATAGTCCTTCGCCCCCTTCTTCAGGCATTCGATCGCCAGTGAGAAGTCGGCGAAGCTCGTCAGCATGACGACGTCCGTGCGTGGATAGTCGCGCGTAATGGCCTCGAGCGTCTGAAGGCCGTTCAGCCGCGGCATGTTGATGTCGAGCAGGACAATGTCGAACGATTTCGACCGCAGCTTCTCGAGCGCGATCTCGCCGTCCTCCGCCACGTCGACGTCAAAGCCCTTCGCCTGCAGGCGCGCCTTGGTCGTCAGGCGCAAGGTCGGTTCGTCATCCACCACCAGAATGCTGCTTTCCATAACGGTCCCCTTATGACTGCGGATTCGCATGCCCCACGGGCAGCTTGAACACGAATGTCGTTCCCTTGCCTTGCGCGCTGGTGGCCTCGATGGTCCCTCCGTGCGCCTCGACAATGAGCTTGCAGATGGCCAGGCCCAGGCCCGTTCCCTTCTCTTTGACCTTCTTGGCGGATGACACCTGCCGGTAGTGCGTGAATAAGAGCGGGATCTCCTCCTGCGGTATGCCGATGCCGGTGTCGCTCACCTCGACCGACACGCCCGGTTCGGAAGCGTTCCCTTTCTGCAGAATGGCCGACGAGGAACGGACTGTGACCGTCCCCCCCTTCGGCGTGAATTTCAACGCGTTGCTGACCAGGTTCGTGACGACCTGCGAGACCTTGCGCGGGTCCATGCTCACAAGCGGCACGCCCGCTCCGTACTCCTTCACGAGGGTCACATTCTTGTTCTGGAAGGGCACGGCGAAGCCGCTGACGCTCAATTCGATGACCGAGGAGAGGTCGACCGTGGCGCGGTCGAGCTGGACCTGTCCGGCCTGATACTTCGAGAGGTCGAGGAGGTCGTTGACAAGGTCGAGCAGGGACGTGCTCGATGCCAGAGCGCTCTCGACGATCTGAATGATCTCCGGACCGTAGGCCCTCCCCTCCTTGGAAAGGTCGATCAGCAATTCGAACACGCTCTTGATGCCCCCGAGCGGGCTTCGCAGGTCGTGGACCAACATGGCCATGAACTTTGCCCGCGTCTCTTCCAACTCACGCTCGATCTTGTACAGCTTGAAGATGGAGCGGACACGAACGAGCAGCTCGTCGATGTCGATCGGCTTCGTGAGGTATTCGCTTGCGCCGAGGAGCAACCCTTCCTCGATGCTCTTCGGGTCCTTCTTTGCCGCCGTCAGAAAGATGACGGGGATCCGCTCCGTCACCGGGTTGGCCCTTAGCCGACGGAGCGTTTCAAACCCATCCATCTCCGGCATCTGGATATCGAGGACGATGATATCGGGATGCTGCTGGGCCGCGATCTGCAGGCACTCCGCGCCGCTGCTCGCCCGGAGGAACCGGATGGGCTTCTTTTTCAAGGCAAACTCGAGCAGGTCGAGGTTGTCTTCGGTATCATCCACGACCAGCAGCAAGGGCTGGTCGTCGGGCCGGCTGTGCTGAAAAGGATCGGTCATGAGATGCTCAGAGGACGCGCTTGATCGATTGGGTGATGTTCTCCACCGTCAGGTCCGATTTTCGGACGTAGTCGATCATCTGACGGCTCATCTCCTGCGCCTGCTGGGGTGTCAGGTCGGCCCCGGTCAGGATGATGACGGGGATCGCCTTCCAGGCATCGACCTCGCGCAGATGCCGCAACAGCTCGAAGCCGTCCATGTCGGGCATGCGCAGGTCGAGCAGAATGAGGGCGGGCCGCGCATTCTTCAGTCTCTCCATCGCCTCCTTCCCCGACCCCGCTTCTTCCACGCTGAAGCCGGCCTGATGGAGCACGCCCTTGAGGATGGCACGATACTCGCCGTCGTCGTCGACGACAAGCAGATGCTTGTCTTTCGTCTTGACGGCCTTGCTGACAAGCTTCAGGACCATTCCCGAATCGGCCGGCTTCGGCAGGTAGTCGAGCGCGCCCAGCGAGAACGCAAGCGGCTTGTTGTCGATCATCGAGTGGATGAGGACGGGAATGTCGCGCGTCTTCGGGTTGGCCTTGAGCTCGCGCAACACCTGCCAGCCGTCCTTTTCCGGCATCATGATGTCGAGCGTGATGACGTGGGGGTTGACCTCCTCCGCCACCCGCAGACCATCGGCCCCGCTATACGCGGCGTACACGGCGTACCCCTCGGGAACGAGGTAATTGCGAAGGATGTCAATCACGTCCGGCTCATCGTCGATGCACAATACTTTCGTCTGGCCCTCGGCCGCCTTCGGGATCACCGGAGGCGGCGGGGGAGCCGCTGCTTTGTCGGTCGGGGTCGTCTCGCCCCTCGACGGCTCGGTAGCGGGGCTCGGCCTCGACGACGACGCGGGGAGGACGGTCGGCTTGTGCGCCACATCGGCCTTCTCCGCGGCGCTCTTGGGCAGTTCGGGGGGCACGGTGAGCGTGAAGGTGGAACCCTGTCCATAGACGCTTGTCGCCACCAGGTCGCCGCCGAGCAGGCGTGCCAGCCGGCGGGCGATGGGCAGGCCGAGGCCGGTCCCTTTGTACTTCCGAGAATGGCTGCTGTCGATCTGCTGGAACTCCTCGAAGATCCGGTCGATGTTCTTGGGCTCGATGCCGATGCCGGAATCTTTGACCGACACGTACACCATCCCCTTGTCGAACCACGCCTTCACCTCGATGGCTCCCTGATCGGTGAACTTCGACGCGTTGCTCAGAAGATTCACGATGATCTGCTTGACCTTGAGCGTGTCGGTCTGGAGCATCGGCAGGCCGGGTTGGATCTCCTCCTTCAGCTCCAATCCCTTCTGTCGCACAAGATGTTCCGCCGTGAGGATCGCGCCGTTGACGACGCTCTCGACGGAATCGGTCTCGACGCTGACGTGCATCCGGCCGGATTCGATCTTGGAGAAGTCGAGGATGTCGTTGATGAGCTGGAGCAGGTGTTTGCCGTTCTTCAACACCTTTTCCATCGCCTTGCGCTGGTCGGCCGTCATTGGGTCGCCCCGGTCGCTCAGCAGGATCGACGTGAACCCGATGATCGAATTCAGCGGCGTCCGGAGTTCGTGCGACATGTTCGACAGGAAGTCCGACTTCACCTGGTAGGCACGCTCGAGCTCGGCGTTCTTCGCGTTCAGCTCGGCGTGCTTCGACGTCAGCTCCCGCGACAGGGCCTGGGTCGATTCGAAGTTGAGGGCGTTCGTGATCGCCACGCCGATCTGAGGGGCCGCGCTCGTAATGAGCCCTTTCGTAAAGTCGTCGAAGGGCTTGGTGGCGCCAAGGACAAGCACCCCGACGAGATTCTCCTGGAACATCACCGGCACGGCGTAGGCCGTCCTGGGCGTGATCGTGTTGAGGCCGGTGTCGACGGGGAACGACACGAGCTGCGGCAGGTCATTCACCTCCAGCGCCGTGCGCAGACGCGCACACTCGCCCGGAATGCCTTCGCCGACCGCGAAGGAGGCGATCGCCGCCTTGTCGGCACGGAGGGCGTAACTGCCCCGGATCGTCAGTCGGTTCGTTTCGCGATCGAACAGATAGAACGCGCCGTTGATCGCCTGCACCTGCTGGCACAGCAGGTCGAGACTCTTCGACAGCACCCCGCTCGTGGATTCGTTCTCGTTCAGGACCGTCATGAGGTCCGAATACGCCCGGATGCGGGTGTAGTTCTCGCGCAGCATCGTCGACATCGTGTTGAAGTCCGACGCCAGCTGGCCGAACTCGTCGCTTCGCTGAATGTCGAGCGGAACGAACCTTGATTCCATGATGTCCTTTGTTCCTGCTCTCAGCTGGTCGAGCGGGCGGGTGATCGACCGCGTCAGGAAAAAGCCCAGGGCCACGGCGAACAGGGCGAAGAGGACATTAACGAAGACGATGAACTGCTCGAGGCCGGCACTCAAGGTCCGCGCCCCCTCCATCTCGACCGACTGCGACGACAGATACCGCTGAACGAGCGTCGTCAGGATCGTCCGCATCTCGAAGAGGTAGCGCCCCTCCAACTCGGCTTCGCGAAGCGTGGCGAGCAGGGTCTGTGCCGAATCCGCGGGAAGCGACTCTTCCGCGAGAAGAACCTTCGGCTGCACCACGAATTCCTGCCACGCGTTGAACAACGTCCTCGCCTGGTCGACGTAGTTGACCGTCAGGGAGTCCTTCGCCATGGACCGAAGCTCGGAGAGACCTTCGGCGATCGAACGGCTTCCCGCCTCGTACGCATCACGCGCGCTCCGATCTTTGGTTGAGAGGTAGAGCTCGAGATAGTCGGGCGTTTCGGCGACGCTCGTCCGCAGGTTCGTCAGCGAGCTCAGGAACGCGATGTCGGCCGAAGCCGAGGCGTAACCCGACTGCATCTGCTTCAGCACGCGCGTGATAAGGAACGTCATCGCCACGAGGACGATGAGCAGGAATCCAAAGTTGCCGAGAACCCGCAGATAGACGCGTGATCGGAACATGGTCGTCGCAGTGCGCTCCGGTCGGATTTATTCGCCGATGTACCGTCGGATGAGTGTCAACAGCTCCTCCGGGTCCATCGGCTTCGTGTAATGTTCAACGCACCCGATCGAACGAGTGATCTCCTTGTCCTCGGCGCGCGCCTGGGCTGTGAACGCAATGATCGGGATCTCCCGGGTCTCGGGGTCGGCCTTGAGGATCTTCACGGCCGTGAACCCGTCCATGACCGGCATTTGCATGTCCATCAGGATCAGCACCGGTTTCTTGGCTCGCGCGATGTCGACCGCCTCCTGACCATTCTCCGCCAGAAGGAGCTCGGCATCGAGCCCGCCCCGATCGACCACGAACACCATGAGGTCGCGGTTGTCCTCGTCGTCTTCGGCCAGCAGAATCTGCTTCTTCATGACATCCTCAAAGGTGTGGCCGGCATGCGCCGGCCGATGGCTCAAATGTTCGAAATGGCGTTCCGGAGCGCCGTCAGCTTCTCGTTGATCATCGCGTTCAATTCGTCGTAGTCCACGGGCGTACGAATGACGCCCTCGATGTCGCGCAGTTCCGACGACTGCAGGGTCACGGCCTCCTGTTCGTCGCAGAGCAGGATCACCGGGACGAACGAGAACTTCGGATTGGCCCGAAGCAGTTGCAGGAACATGACCCCGCTCACGACGCGTCCCGGGAACTGTGTCTCGGTCAACACGATTGTCGGACTCACGCGCTCGATCTTCTCGAGCGCCTCCTCAGGGGTCATCGCCGCGACGACGGCAAATCCGGACGACTTCATCCGCGGCGCGAGATTCCGACGGACCTCGTCCGTGCCGGCCACGAGCAGCAGTGTACCGCGGAACTGGTCGGTCACCAGGTCGAGCAGGAACTTCGATTCATACTCCAGGTACTCGGCCATTGAGATCTGGTAGACCTTTCGCAGCCAATCCATCGTTGACGACGAGCTGCGAATGAGCTTCCGCTTCGCCAGCATCTCTTTGACCGCGCGGCCGTACATCTCGAGCTTGACCTCGCGCGTGACCGAGGTGATGACCTCATCCTCCAGGCCGAGCGATTGGGCGAGGGCCTCCAGCTCTGCCTGCGCTTTTTCCTTCGGAGCGCCCAGCGACCACGCCTTGCGCAGCCCTTCGCGGAACCGGTTGACCGAGGCCTCGAGCTGCTTCTTGAGGATCTCTTCCCGCGTCCGGCGCTCTGACAGCAGGGCCGACGACAGCTCCATGATCTGCCGGCTCATCTCTTCCATCTTGATCTTCAGGTCATCCGGCGGAACCGCGGATGCTGGGACGGAGGCCGGCTTCGGCGTCGGAGGCTCGGGAGCAAGCTTCGGCAACACCGGCTCGACCGGCGGCATTGCCGCGCGCGCCGGTTTCGGGGCGGCCGGAGGTTCGACGGCTGGCTCCGGCACGGGTGGAGGCGGAGGAGGCGAAAGCTTCGGCATCGGAGACATCTTCGGCCCTTCGCCAACGGAGGCTGGCTTCGGAGCCGGAGCGGCCGTCACGACGGTTGCCGCTGGTGCAGCCACGGCAGGCTCAAGTTTCGCGGCCGGAGCAGCCGTCACGACGGATGCCGCTGGTGCAACCGCGGCAGGCTCAAGTTTCGCGGCCGGAGCAGCCGGCGGCACGGCCGGCTTGGGCGTCGGTGGGGGGCTGGTCTTGATCTGCTCCTCAAACATCTTGATCCGCTCTTCGAAGGCCGAGATGTACGGGTTCGACGGGTCGATCTCCTTTGCTTTGTCGACCTGCGTACGGGCCTTGTCGAATTGCCGGTCTTTCAGGAACTTGTCGGCCGCGATGAGGCATTCCTTTGCCGCGGCCTTGGCTCTGGCGATCTCCCCTGCTTGTTGCTGTATGTCGGATCGTACGGCCATGCGGAAGGAGCGTCAGTCCTCTTCAGCTGTCACAGAGACTACTTCTTCGATCGACGTCACACCCTCTTTGAGAAGCTGAAGGGATGCTTGCCGAAGCGTGACCATGCCGTTCCGGACCGCCGTTTCCCGCACCTGTTCCTCGTCCACCATCTTGTCGGACTGCATGATCAGCTTTCGGATGTCTTTTGTGAAGTAGAGCGCTTCGTGGATCGCCCGGCGGCCGCGATACCCGCCGATGCAATCCGAACATCCCACCGCCGTAAAGAACGAGCCGTTGTTGATGTCGGCCTCGCTCATGCCGAGATCGCGCAACTCGTCGTACTCCGTGACCGGCAGGGGGGCTTTGCAGCGGGGGCAGAGCCGCCGCATGAGACGCTGCGCGACGACGAGGTTGATCGCGTACGCGATCAGGAACGGCTCGACGCCCATCTTCATCAGGCGCGAGATAACGCTGACCGAGTCGTTCGTGTGCAGCGTCGAGAAGGTCAGATGTCCCGTGTTGGCCAGCTTGATGGCGATCTCGGCCGTGATACGGTCGCGCATCTCCCCGACCATGACGATGTCGGGGTCGTGACGCAGGATCGCGCGGAGCGCCCCCTCGAAGTCGAGCTTCGGGTTCAGCTTGATCTGCCGCGCGCCTTCGATAAAATACTCGACCGGGTCCTCGACCGTCAGGATGTTGTAGGCCGGGTCCATGATCGCCCGCAGGGCGGCGACGAGCGTCGTGCTCTTGCCCGACCCGGTCGGACCGGTGACGATGATGATGCCGTGCGGCTTTGCGATCGCCTTGCGGAGCGACTTCTCCGCGTGCGCATTGAACCCCAGGTCTTCGATGCGGATCGAGAGGTTCGGCTCCTGCAGGATACGGATGACGATGGATTCGTGCTTGCTCTTCAGCTCCTTGCCTACCGTCGGCAACACCGACACGCGGAAGCGGATCGTCTTGCCGTCGATCACCATCTGCGCAAAGCCATCCTGCGCCATGTTGCGCTCGAACCGGTCGAGCCCCTTCGCCCGGTCTTTCAGCACGGCCGAAACGGCCTCGGTGCGCGCTTCGGTGTACCGGAGCCACAGCGTCAACTTGCCGTCGATGCGGAAATGGAACTCGGAGATCTTCTCGCCGCGCGGAATGACATGGATGTCGCTCGCTCCCACGCGAACGCCGTCGACGAGAATGTTATCGATGAGCGCGATGAGACCGCTGCGGCTGATCTCCTGCTCGATCTCGCGCTCGAAGCCCTCGTCCTCTTCCTCCTCCACATCCTCGACAACGCCCGTGGAGTACTGTCCCTGGCCCTGCGTCGGCCGCGCGACGACCACCTTCCGCCACAGGTCCTGCCACTGGCTCGGAGGGACGAAGCAGATCTCGAACGATTTGTATCCCGTCCCCTTTGCCACCTCGTAGACCTCGCGGCGGGTCGGGTCCGGCGAAACGAGGAGCAGCCGGTTGGGATTGGCGGCGTCGACGGTGAACGGAAGCACCTGCGAGTCGGCGGCGCGGTCCTGCAGATGCGGCGGCAGATATTCCAGCATCGCGCGGATGAATGCGATGCGGTCGTCGGTGATGCCTTCGCGCTCGATATCGAGCGTGCGGAACGCATAGAACGACGCGACCTCGCGGTACAACGCGTCGGCGTCGATCTTGAACTGATCGGCCAGGATCCGGACAAGCCGGCGCGGCGACGGCGCCGGGTCGTTGGCCATCACGGCCACGGCCTCGTCGAGGACGCTCTGCGAGACCACTCCGTGCTCGACGAGCAGGGTGGGCAGGTCGCGCTTCACGCTTCTTGCTGGCGCCGGTTGCTGTTCCATGTCCTCTTATCCGACCCCGATCTTGCTGGTGTCGATGCTGGCCGTCTCGGATGAGAGCAGTGTCAGGAAGACGAGCGATCCCATGATCAAGATCGTCACTCCCAGCTCGATCATGCTGACGAGGTTCTTCATCGCAAACGCATTCTCCGTCTCGTAGTAATCGGCCAGCTGCTGGGCCGTGACCTTCACCGAGCCGGTCTCTGCCGCCGTCCGGAAGCGCGACAGGGCCATCTCGGGCAGGAACTCCGTTGCGGCCAGCGCCCGGCCGAGCTCCACGCCTTGCGTGAGCATCATCGGCGAGGCGACCACCCGGATCTGTCGCGAGAACCAGAGATTGCCGCTGGCGTCGGCCGCCACTTGCATCGCCTCGATGTTCTCACCGGCGGAGGTGTAGATGATGCCGAGGACGCGCGTGAAGATCTCGACCGAGGTGTTCTTCAGGATCGTGCCGACATACGGCACCTTCACGATGAACCGGTCGAACTGCAACCGTCCGTTCGATGTTGTCAGCCACGCGTAGAATCCTCCCATCCCCGCCGCAAACAGGCCGATGAGCCAGCCGTAGTTCGCCTTCAGAAAATCGCTGGCGTCCAGCGTGAACGCCGTCACCGGCGGGATCTCGGACATCATCGGTCCGAGCATGTCCATCATCTGCGGCACGAGGTACATGGCGTAGAAGACGATGGCGCCGACGAGCGTCACGGCGGTGACGGCCGGCATGATGAGGACCGATTTCAGTCCCTTGGAGAACTCCGCGCGACGCTCGACGAGCTGCGCAACGCTCCTGAAGATGCCGGCCACATCTCCGCTCTTCGTCGCGATGCCCAGCAGGAGCGCCGTGTGGTAGCCGAGCACCGGGGCCTGCCGCAGGAACGCCTCGCGCGAATCCATACCGTTGCGCAGGTCGTTCATAATGTCGCGGATGCACTGGTTGAGGGCCTTATTCTTGATGTTGTCGGCCATCAGCACCAGAACTTCGTTGAACGGCAGCTTCTGCTCGAGCAGCTTGGCGCTCTGCGAGACGAACCCCACGATGTCCGACGACGGGGCCGAGAACTTGATCGAGAACGGCGTGTAGACCGACTGGACCTGGTAGCCGATCCGCTTGAGCGCCGCCGTGACCTCGGCACGCGAGTAGGCCGTCTGCGTACCGGTGATGAGCTTGTCGCCCCGTCGCGCCTTGTAGACGAACGTGCGCTTCTTCTCGACCTTCAACAGCTGGGCGCCGTTACGCGAGACCCATTCACGCCCCTTCGACCGGGCCTCCATGTAGGAGGTGGCCATGACGTACTTGACGAGGGCACGCCCGGCGCGGTCCTGAGCGGAGACGCGGAACTCAACTTTCGTGGGAATGCGCGCCATGCATCAGTTCCGTTGCTGGTTCCACCACCGCTCGAGCACTTCGTGCGGGTCGGTCTTCACGTCGCTCTTCCTCCACTTATCAAAGAAGAGCACGTCCGAGCTGAGCGGCGGAGGCGACGGCGGGTCGATCTGTACCCGCTGCGGCATCGGGATCGCATCGCCCAGGATGATCGCCTCGCCCTGCCGCAGCAGCGAGATCGACGTCTCAAGGCCGCTGAACGACTCCGGCACCAGCCGGCGAATGTACGCCTGGTCCGTCGGGTTGAGCAGACGAAGTAGGACGAAGTTGCTGCATTGCGACAGGATCGTCTCCGAGATCTCGGCCGGCCTCTGGCTCACGATCATGCAGCTCACGCCGTACTTGCGCCCTTCTTTCGCGATCCGCTCGACCGTCTTGCGTGCGGCGGTCGAACCCTCGGCGTGGACCGACAAGTAGTTGTGGGCCTCTTCGAACACCAGCAGAATGGGAAGCTCCGACCGGTTCGGATTCCAGAAGTTGAAATCGAATGCCAGCCGCGCCAGCAGCGCGACGATCGTTTTAAGGATGTCGGACGGGACGCCGCTCAGGTCCATGAGCGTCACGCGCGACTTGCCGCTGAGTCCGAACAGCATCATCAGGAGCGAGACCGCCGACTCGGTATCCGCCATGAGCTTCGGCTTGAACATGAACGCGTATCGCGAATCGTTCATCTTGGTGTCGAGCCGTGCAATGAGCCGGGTCAGCTTGCCGAAGAAAGGCCCCTCACGCACGCCGGCGCTGCTCGTGATCTTCTCGCCGTCGAGGAACTGCAACCGACCCCGGATCGCCGCAAGGTCGAAATAGACCGGCGAGTCGAGCGTAATGACCTCCGTCAGACGGGGGTTCTTGTCCTTCTTCGACATGATGACGAGATCCTGCAACAGCGACATCTGGATCGAGGCGTTCTCGTCATTCGCGTCGACGAACATCTCCCGCATCTCGTCGAAGTTCAGCAGCCAGTACGGCAGCTCGAGCGACGAGATCTCACAGTACTGCCCTGCGTCGGGGAAGGCCTGCCGGTATTCGTTGTGAAGGTCCAGGATCACAACGTGCGTCTCGGGGAGCGCCACCACCTTCTGAAGCACCGAGGCGACCGTGTGCGACTTGCCAGCGCCGCTGCTCCCGAGCACGGCGATGTGCTTTCCGAAGAATTTGTTCGGATTCAGGTACGCCCGCTCCGACTCGAACATCGACAGCGCGCCGATCGAGAAATTGTACTGCTGGAACGCCTGAAATGCCCCCCGGATGTCCTTGTCTTCGAGCAGGTAGACCGGCATGTCGATGCTCGGAAGCACCGAGACGCCCGGCTCGAACCTTCCTTTCCGGATCGTGCCGATCAGGGTCGTCGCGAGCATGATGGGCGCTTCACCGTTGACTCCCTCAGCTCCGCGTCGCGATTCCGCCACAATGCCGATCACGTACGACTGTCCGATCGGGACGAGCACATACGTGCCGATCTGTCCGACATAGTACGTCTTGTCGCCGATCTTGCGCGTCAGCCCGCCATCGGCGTCGATCCTGACGGCGACGCCGGTGCTGGTGACCTCAACGACTGAGCCGATCTTTTTTTGGTCCCACGTAGACATAAGGGTGTGGCGTCGCCCAAGGTGGCGAGAAGGCGCGCAACATCACGATGTTGTTGAACCTAGTGAAAATTAAGGAAAAGACCCAACGAAATGACTTCCGACAATGCCCGGAACTGCCATGACAAAAAGGGGTTATGGCAATGTCATGCGTCGGTCGGCTACCTGCGGACGGTGGAATTCGCAAGGAGAGAATCGGTCTTCGGATCGGCCAGTGAGTAGGGGTCGGTATAGAGACGTTTGATGACCCATTGGCGCCACGACAAGACGCCGGCGGCGGTCTTCGAGCGTTTTTCGAGGTCGGCGCGTTTGACGATCGTGATCTCGCCGAACTTTCCGGTCGAGACCGCCGTTGCGCGCAACGGATACCAGACCCCGCTGATGTTCTCCCAGTCCGGCGATGAGTACGAAGGCGTCGAGGAGGGTCCTGTCACGGTGTAGGTCAGGGTTCCGCCGTTCATCGCCGTGGTCGTGGTTCCAAATGCGCTGATCGCGGCGGCGTGCGAAGCCATGTAGCATCCCGCTTCGGCGATCAGGTCGGCCTGTTGCTGCGAAGCGCGGATCTCTGCCGTCCGCAGGGCCTCGGCGTCGGCGTCGTACGATTCGGCGGCGAAGAAGCCGAAGATGAGCGTGAAGCCGCCGACAAAAATGAGGGAGGAGTGTTTCATGTCAACGGGGATACTTTCGTCATTCCAGCGCGATGCGCGCTGACTTCAGATGACACATCGTCTCGCACAATGATCAACACGTTGCGTTCTTGGCGTCCTTGGCGGTACAGGTTTCGTTACGGCGCTCAGAGTGCCAGGTTCGGCGGAAAGATCGTGATCTGCCGGGTCGCCGTCTGCATCTCGTCTTGTATGAAGACAGGCGACTCCGCCGTCACTTTGACCCGGATCGCCCTGATGTTGGCGGGCGTCGTGGTCACGTTGCCCAAGGCGTCGAGATAGACAACGTCGAGATGGCGCAGCTTGACCATAACGTTGTAGGGTGTTCCGTTGTTCACGCGTCGTGTGATCGTGTACCGGCGGACGAGGCTGTCTCTGATCGTGATGTACGGCGTCGTGATCTGATATCGCACGGAATCCATGGCCCCATTGTTGTCGATATCGCCATAGAACCACAGATCGGTGCTCGTGACCGACTTGAATTTATTCGCGCCGCTGTAGCCGTAGCCGATGTTCCGAAGGTCCCATTCGGCCACGGACATCTGGACATTCAACGACTTCTCGAGGTTCGTCATCTGCGCCTTCTTCGTCATCACCTCATTGAGCGAGTAGGACGTGGCGAAGATGATGCCGATCATGGCGGCCTTGAAGATGTAGGAGCCGATCAGGTCGAGGATCGCGCCCATGTCAATGCGTCTTCGTCATGCTGATACGGAGCGTGTCACGCAGATACAACGGATGCGTGACGTACACGGTCATCTTCTTCAAATAGGTCCGATTGGACGTTCTCGTATCCGGGCTCGTGCGCGTCACATAAAAGACGTCGACCGAGACCGAGTAACCGCTGAGCGATGACGATGATGCATTCCGAAGATAGCCTTTGTAGTCGTCGAAGTCGTCGTACCGACTCCGCGACTGGTACGGCTCCACGTCGGGCAGCGTGAACGTCTCCCCCGAACCGTCCCGTCCCAGCTTCGAGCTCTCCGTGAATTCGCTCACGTCCTGCCAATCGGTTCCATCCACCTTTTCGTCGTAAAGCTTCGTCCGGGCCTCCGTAATGATCTCCATGGCAAGGTCGGAGGCCTCCAGACGGGCTTGCGCCTCCAGCTTGGTCGTCTGGCTGTTGATCACGAGACGGTTCGCGTTGATGACGGCGATCGTCACGATCACGATGAGTCCGGCCGAGATGAGTGTCTGTCCCATTCCTCACGCCCGGGTCACAGCAAGGGCTTTCGCGGCACCGACGGCAGGAATTCGGTGCGACGCAGGTCGCGATACAGGTCCTCTTTCACGAGGATCCCACCGGCGCCGGCCTCGCGCGCCTTCCGGCGCAACGTCAGACTATCCTGATCGGCGACGAGCATCACATTCGCCTCGGGATGCGCTCTCTTGATGAGCCGCGTCGCGTCAAAACCGTCCATCTCCCGCATCGACAGATCCATCAGAACCCAGTCGGGGCGGTATTCAGAGAACGCCCGGAGGGCTGCAGAAGCGTCGCTGGCTTCGGCGATCTCAGCGTGGCCAAGCTCCAAAATAGAACGGAGCAGGCCCCGAAGCGTCGGGTTCTGTTCGACGATCAGAATCTTCATGTTCGATGTCTCGGACGGATGGGCCACATCACTAATAAGCGTCGCGAAGGCCCGACTCTCAATAGGGGTAAATCCTCATTTGTCCGGGGGCCAGCCCCTAGGCAGGGACTGCAGACGTGACGGGCGTCACAGATCGGACCTGTTCTCGAGGGCGAATCGGAGGACGGCGTTATTTCCCCGCAGGTTGAGCTTTGCGGCGATGTTGGATCGGTGGTTTTCGACGGTCTTTGGGCTGATGAACAGGTCCTCGGCGATCTCGCGAGTGGTTTTGTTCTGGGCGATCAGTCTCAGGATGTGCCGCTCGGTCGGCGTCAGGCCGGCCAAACCGGCAAGAAGGGCCTTGGTCTGCGTCTTGGCCTGGTCGCGCCGCACCCAATAGTCGGCCAGAAGCGGGGAATAGTAGTGGCGACCGTCGGCGACGGCCTCGAGGCACGTGGCGATCTCGCCCACCACACCGTCCTTCAAAACATAGCCCATCACGCCCAGGTCCATTGCACGGTTGAAGAACTCCTCGTTGTCATGCATCGTAAGGATCACCACCGCTACCTGCAGACCGCGGCGGCGGATCTCTGTAGCTACGTCGAGGCCGTTCCGCTTGGGCATGTCGACGTCGAGAATAGCGATCGTCGGCCGATGGTCATGGATCGCAATGAGCGCCTCGGAGCCGTTGCCGGCCTCGACAATGCGGGAGCCGACAAACTTCTCCTCGATGATCTGCACCAGCCCGCGTCGGAACACGGGATGGTCATCAGCGATCAGGATGGTGTGTCGTTTGGACATCGGGGATGGGTACTCTACACAACTTGGTGCTTGGGAGTTGAGGTCGGATGCCAGCGATTGGAACTTGCACCTTTTGAAGCGCTAAGCTCCAAGTTCAATTCTCAAGCTCCAAGTACCAAGCAACTCGGTGTGACATCATCATGGCGCCGGTTCGGGCTCGTTCCCCTCCACCGGGATCCGGGCCCCACCTTGGGTCTTGGTGCTTGAAGTTGAACGGTAGTGCTTGGAACTTGCTTCTCTTCAAGCACCAAGCGCCAGAACTAATTCTCAAGCTCCAAGTACCAAGCAACTCGGTGTGACATCATCACGGCGCCGGTTCGGGCCCCACCTTGGGTCTTGGTGCTTGAAGTTGAACGGTAGTGCTTGGAACTTG
>CAZOMY010000005.1:81840-106123 GCA_964581115.1 uncultured Ignavibacteriaceae bacterium
CTTCGCTTCAAGCACCAAGCGCCAGAACTAATTCTCAAGCTCCAAGTACCAAGCGAGTCGGTGTGACATCATCATGGCGCCGGTTCGGGCTCGTTCCTCTCTACCGGGATCCGTGCCGCGATCGTTGTGCCGCGATCGATGGATGACGAAAACTTGTGGACCCCGCCGAGCATCTTCACCCGCTCCTCGATGCTCGACAGGCCGAAGCCCATCGTTGCTGCCGAGCCTTCCGCGGTCGCGTCGAATCCCCTTCCGTTGTCCTCGACCCGGATGACGATGTGCCCTTCGTCGTACGCCACAATGACGCTGGCTCGCGTCGCCTGAGAGTGTTTGACGACGTTTGTCAATGCCTCTTGCACGATGCGGAACACTCCGATCTCCGCCTCGCGATTGAGCAAGCCGTCCACGGTCGCGATCTCCGTCTCGATCTTGACGGGCGTGACCTGCTGGACCGCACGCACCGTCGATCGGATCGTTTCAGTCAGACCGAGCCGGTCCAGTTGAAAGGGCCTCAGATTGTAGGCAATCGACCTGACGCTGCGCAGCGAAGCCGTCACGGCATCGACGACGTTCATCAGTTCCTCCTTCGCCGGCGTGCCATCCTGCAGATAGTGCGCGGCCAGCAGCAGGCGGTTCTTGGCGACGATGAGGTCCTGACCGAGACTGTCGTGCAATTCGCCAGCGATCCGTTGCCGCTCCTCTTCCTGGCTCTGGATCAGCCTGCGCGAGGTCTCCTCCTGCCGTTCCTTCTCGATGCGCACCTGGCGCAGACGAATGGCGACGACGAGCATACCCATGCCGACGAGCGCCAGCACCGCCAGCACCCGGAACCACAAGGTCTGCCAATAGGGCAGGTCGAACATGAGCGTGAGCTCTGCGCCGTCCTCGTTCCACACACCGTCATTGTTGGCCGCGATGACGCGGAACCGATACGTGCCCGGCGTGACGTTCGTGAACGAGGCGTGACGGTCGCCCTGGACGTCCACCCAACTCTTGTTATACCCGACCAGCTGGTATTTGAAGCGAACCTTGTGCGGAGCGGTGTAGCTCAGCGCCGTGTATTCGATGCGCACCTCTTCCACGCCGGAAGGGATCATCACGGTCGACGCCGCCAACTGAGGAGTCCCGTCCACGACCACCCGGTTGATGACCACGGGGGGCTTTGTCCGGTTCGGAGGCACGGCCGCAGGGTTCGTACGGGCGATCCCCATTGGCGTGGGAAACCACAGTTCGCCGTTCGGAAGCTGCAGGCCGGACGGCTGAAACCCTCCGTTCGTCTCGATCGTCTGCAGGCCATCCTGAGTCCCGTACGAGATCGAGGTCGCTTGCTCGATGCGCCCCTCGGCGACCGCCCGGAGCTCCTGGAAGGCCACCTTCCATATACCCCGATTGCATCCCATCCACACGTAGCCTTGAGCATCCATCATGAACTGCGAGACGATGTTGTCGAACAACCCTTCGCGCGTCGTGATGAATGAGGCCTTGCCGGCCGACCAGCGGATCAAGCCGCTTCCGTAGGTGCCGAACCAGATGCTACCCCGCAAGCCTGGTGCGACGACACGGACCGGCACGGACAACCGGCCCGACCCGTCATCCAGGGCACGAACCCTCCCATCTTCCAAGATCGCCGGTCCTCGTTGTGTGCCGATCCACAGTCGCCCCAGCGAGTCTTCGGAGAACGCCCTCACATCTTCCGAAGGCAGTCCTTCCTCGACACTCCAATGTTGAATGCGATCGCGGCTGATAAGCGCGAGACCGGCCGAATGGGTTCCGACCCACATCCCTCGACCATTGCGTTGCGGCGCCAGAGACAGCACGACGTCGCTTTTGAGTCCGTTGGACGTGCCATATCGGCGCAAGGTGGCAGCCGGGCGGTCTGGGTCGAGCCGCCAGAGACCCGCACCCCACGTGCCGACCCACAGATCGCCGGAGGAGTCAAGGAAGACCGACCAGACGCACTGATCACCGAAGAGCTCGGAGACGGGATGCGGAATGACCGAACCGTTCCGCACAAGCTGAACGCCGCCACAGTTCACGCCAACCCAGACGCCACGGCCCCGGTCGTAGGCCATGGAGGTGATGTTCCTGCGACGGTCTCCGAAGGTCCAGTGGTCGAATGTCGAGCGACGTATCTTCAGCAGACCGTCGGCATCCGACCCGATCCAAATGTTCCCTTCTCGGTCGATCAGAACGCTTCGGATCCGCAGCGCTTGTTGCCACTCCGGCGTACCGACGCGGACGAACCGGCCATTCAAAAAGCGGAGGATGCCCGAACGAACGGCGACATGGATCTCCGGCTTGCCGGGGGCTAGCGCCTGATCGAACGTGAGCTGTTCTGGCAGCGTCGCGGTCGGGACTTCGATGAAACGGTCGCCCGATCGCCGGAACAAGCGGTGGCCTGACGTGGCGGCCCACACGACGCCGTCGTCACCCTTCTGAAGCGACGCAACGCGATCCTCGTTCGGGATGCCCGGCAGGGCGTACGATCGAATGCCGGAGCCGAGCAGTTGTGCAACGCCCGCACCTCCGATCCAGAGAGAGCCGTCGGCGGCGGCATGGACCGCGGTGACGCCGGCGGCCGGCCAGTCGGGTTGCAGCGCTGAGGGAACGAGGGAATCCGCAGAGCTCATGTGCGGACCGACGCGGGCAAGACCGAGATTCGAGCGCCCAAGCCAGATGATCCCCGTCGAATCCACGCCGATGCCCTGAACGGGGCGCAATTGTTCCCGTTGCGTCGGGTCGATCATCGGGGAGAATTGTCCGTGGCGGTATCGAAAGAGCTGTCCGTCCTCCGTTCCGATCCACAACGTACTGTCGAGTCCCTCGACGAGCGCCGTGATGCGGTAGGCCCGCCCTTCTCCCCCTTCAGACATCGTGAACGACTGAAAGTATACGCCGTCGAACCGGACGAGGCCGCCGTTGGTGCCCAGCCACAGGAATCCGTCGGAGGTCTGGATGACCGATGCCACGGTGTTCTGCGGCAGGCCGTTGTTGACCGTCCAGTGATCGATGATGAACGATTCACCGCGGGAAGAGGTGGTGGTCTGTGCCGACAGCGTGCCCGCCAACAGAGCGATCCACAGAACGGCGCGGAGGCATCTGGGATGAAAATGTTCCATGGAGGCCGGGAGGTCGACCGCGGTCATGGCCTCACGCACGAACGTAGTCGGGATAGAGCCGGCGGGCGCACTCAGGGCAGGTACCGTGCCCCTCCGCTGCATGTGCATGTTCGCGGACATATTGTTCGAGCGACACCCACGCGCCGCTGTCCGAGCGAAGACGGCGACACGAAGAACAGACCGGAAGCATCTGACTGAGCAGGTTCATATTGTCGGTGGCGACCGCCAATTCACCGACCGCCCTTCGCGTTTCGAGCAGAGCGCCGGCCAGCCGCGACATCGCCCTTAGCGCTTCTTCCTGTCCAACGGTCAGTGAACGGGCCTCACGATCGAGGACGCAGAGCGCGCCCAATGGAAGCCCTTCAGCGCTGAAGATCGGAGCGCCGGCGTAGAAGCGCACGGACGGCTCGTGGGTGACGAGTGGATTGTCGCGAAAGCGATCGTCCTGCTGTAAATCTCGAACGACCAGGACGGTCGGCTGAAGGATCGTGTGCGCGCAGAAGGAAATGGCGCGGGAGGTCTGCGAATGCTGGAACCCGACGCGCGATTTGAACCATTGGCGGTCGCGGTCGACAAACGTGACCAGCGCAATCGGCGTCTTGCAGAAGAACGACGCCAGATAGGTCAGGTCGTCGAAGGCGCGCTCGGGGGCGGTGTCGAGGATGCGATACCGCCGCAGTGCGTCAAGTCGTTCCGATTCTCGGGGATGGAGTGCGGCGGCGGACACGATGGATCTTCGTCGTATGGAATGGCATCCTACCGCAATTCCGGCTGAAATTCAAGCAGAACCGGGTCACAGACCGTGACGATGCAGTAATCCTTCGAGAAGGCGGGCCCATACACCATACGCCTGAGGCGTCAAGTGGACGCCGTCGGTCGTGAACTCGTCTCGGAGACGACCGCGTTCCGAAAGCTCGGCGTTGAGGTCGACGAACTCGATGCCGCGCTCGAGGCACAGAGTCCGGAGAAGATCATTCAAGCGCCCGACCTCGGCATTCTTCTCATCGGCATTGCGCCAACGCGGCGACACGTGCAGGGTCGATTGCACAATCGGAGTGATCGAGACATTGTGGAGAGAATCGAGCAGCGACGCGTAATTGCCCGCAACCTGCTCGGGAGTGTAGCCCGCGTAGAGGTCGTTGATGCCCCCCATGACGAAACAGAGCTTCGGCCGGAGTGGAAGGACGAATTCGAGCCGATGAAGGAAGCCGACCAGATTGTCGCCGCCGATGCCTCGGTTGATGACATGCGGCCTGCCGAGCAGTTCGCTCCACTCGGCGCCGGCCGTAATGGAGTTGCCCAGCATGACCACGTCGGCCCGCTCAGGCTTGTAGAGTCTCCACATCCCGGTCAGATGCCGGTAGTGGGTGCTCTTGAGATAGAGGGAATCGAGCGAGGCGGTGGATTGGGAGAACACTGGCGTGAGCGCACACGCCATAACGACTATCAAGGCAACGCATCGCATATGATTCCCGCCAAGTGAGAAACGTGTCACAGAGACCCACAAAGATACTGCCGAGTTCCACAGAGATGAAGATAGTAATGTTTTCTGTCCGGTTCGTCTGTGGGACCATGCCCTAAGAATGAAACAAGCCCGAGGATGTCACCCCGAGCTTGTCCCTTCGCTCTGTGGATCTCTATGCCAGCTCTGTGGAAATCTGTGTCCCGCTTTCACCCTTGCGTCGGCGGCGCCAGCAGCTCCTTCTCGATCGCCTCTTTGAGGGCTTCTTTCGGCAGAGCTCCGACCGCCATCTTGGGCTGGCCGGTCTTGGGGACGAACAGCATCGAAGGGATGCTGCGGATGCCGAACACTCCAGCCACTTCTTGCTCGTCATCAACGTTCACTTTGTAGACATCGATCTTGCCCTCGTACTCCTTCGACAGCTCGTCGAGGACGGGTCCCACCATCCGGCAGGGGCCGCACCAGGGCGCCCAGAAGTCGATCACGGCCGGCCGCTCGCCGGCGAACTTCCACTCAGAGTTCGTGTCGTAGTTGAAGACCTTATCCTTGAATTCCTGGGTGTTCAGATGCGTTGACATATGGGCTCCGTTGATTCTTAGAGGGCGATCCACAAAGCCACACGAAGTGACATGAATTGACTGTTTGAGGTCTTCAACGAGTCATTGTGTTCGTGCTCAGTCGTACGACTTCGTGAATCCGTTTTTTTCACAGTGCTTCGATGACACGCCGTAGTCGCGCCTCGACCTCGGCTGCGATCGGCCTCATCGCCTCATTCTCCATGATTTCGACCATCACGGCCGGATTGAACGCGCTCACCGCTGTTTTTCCATCCTTTTCATACACGATCACGTTGCACGGTAGCAACAGGCCCACTTCCTCTTCCGCGCTGAGCGCTCGGTGCGCGAACGGCGGGTTGCAGGCGCCAAGGATCGTATATCGTTTGAAGTCGACGTTGATCTTCTTCTTAAGCGTGTCCTGCACGTCGATCGTGGTCAGGACTCCGAATCCTTCCTTCTTCAATTCCTCCGTCACGCGCTCGATCGTCTGCTCGAAGGTGTGATCGGTCGTCTTGCCGAATCCGTATCTCATGCCGACTCTCCCGGCTTTTGCGGTCCGGCGACCTTCCCGGACGGCCGGGGATGTGCGAGAAACCCGATGAGGGCGCCGTACGCCGTGCTGATCCAGGGGTTGCTGGTGATCGCGCATCCGCGTTCGCATCCAATGGCGGCATAGTACCAGTACCCGAGGCCGGCGCCCACGATCGTGAGCGCGACACGCTGCGACCAGATGTTCGACGCAATACTCTTCAGCGTTGCCATGCGGCAATGCCTCCTTCCAAATGCGCAGTGGTGAATCCTGCCTTCTTCGCCCGAATGGCGGCAACCATACTACGGCTCCCCGTGGCACAATAGAAGATCACTTCGCGATCTTTGTGGCGCCGAAGTCCGTCAAGGCTCGAGCCCAACTGCGCCATGGGAACGTGTACCGACCCTGGGATACTGTGTTGCGAACGCTCCTGAGCGGTGCGAACATCGACAAGGACGGCTTGGCCGGCACGAAGACGCTCCTCAACCTGAGCACCCGAGTACCGCGGAATGTCGCGCGCGACATACCATCGGCGGGCCCGGACGATGAGCCACAGCGCAAGAGTGCCGTACAGGATGATCTGTCCCGATTCCATGACGTAGGGATGGGATGCAGGTTCGTGGAAAAGGATTCAGGAACGTCGGCGACGCGCGGACGCCAGCTCTTCGGGATCGTTGACGTTGGTCAACGCCAGCACGCCGACGGAGGGTTCCATCGTGGCGACATCGACGGCTTCATAACCGACCGACTCGAGGAAGGCCAGCATCGAACGCCGGCCCTCTGCGAGCGATCGTGCAGCCGGCTCCGCAAGACGGCGGTCGTAAACGGCACAGACCGGATGAAGCCGGTCGGTCCGCGGGACCGTGGCAGGCTTCCGGCCGTGCCGCCGGATCAGGCCGGATAGAAGGTCCGGGGTCAAGAACGGCAGGTCGCACGAAACGATCAGGGCCGCTTCCGTCCGTGCCGCCGTGAGCGCCGCGTGCAATCCTCCGAGCGGACCCGAGGCATGGTGTACGTCGGGAATGACAGGAAGGCCAAGGAAGGTGAGTTCTTCGGGACGGTCGCTGACGATCGTAACGCGGGAGACTACGCGGGCGACCGTGTCGGCGACATGCCCGATCATGGGACGTCCGCCGACGTCCAACAGCGCCTTGGGTGCGCCCATCCGTCGGCTCTGCCCTCCGGCAAGGATGAACCCTTCGACGGACGATGGACCGCTCACGACCGGCGAGAACGCTTCGGCCGACCTTCGACGACGTCGTCGATCCAACTCATGGCGGCCATGGCTGATGGGAACCCGATCGTTGGAATGGCCATCAGGGCTACGTGCCGCAGGTCTCGCACATTGACGCCGGCCTCGAAAGCCTTCCGGACGTGTGCGTGCGCGCCCCCTTCAAGCCGGGCGCCGACGGAGAGCGCGAACTTGACGATCGCCTGCTCTCGTGTCGACAGCGTCCCATCGGCACGCACAGCCTTGCCGAGCTGTTCGTACGCCGCCGCAACGGACGGATGGTGCTTCGTGAACTGAACGAAGCGTTTGGGGAGTCTCTTGGATGCGGGCATTGGAGAACGGGAAGAGGTTGTGGGTTGCGCCCCTCGACCACTCGAATCCCCCTCGATCGCTGCGCTCACTCGGGGTCGCTCGTGGCTCGGGGCAGGGTTTCAGAATTCGAATTTGAGGTGTCGGAGTTGAGGTTGCTGTTCACTGTTCACTGTTTACTGTTCACCGTTCACCAACCAGTGATCACTGTCCTCTGGCTTCTGTCCTCTGGGCTCTGCTCTCTGACTTTGGCTTTCCCAAGATAGCACGCCCCGGAGACTCTTGCACGAGTATTCCGGGGCGGGTTGAACGCACGAACTCCACTACCTCACTGCTCCGTTACTCCTCTACTCCACCCTCACGTCCTCCGCTAACATCCTTCCTTTTTCTTCTTCTTACCCCCCGCGGCTGGAGTTGATGCCGTCGGTGCCTCGACCTTCGGAGCGACGATGGCAGGACGCTGAGTCACGGCCGGACCGGCTCCGGTACGCGGTGAGCCGCCGAAGTACTTGCTGATTTCAGCGGTCCTAGCGAAGTTGATACGAGTCGCCGGGTCTGCATTCTCCGCCAAGGTCGGAAAGAGCACTTCGTCCTTCCATCCCTCCAAACCGCCGCGCAGAAGATAGACACCCTTGTATCCGAGCGAACGCAGAAGCATCCACGCCTGTGCGGAATGAATGCCTCCTTCCGAATACAGAACGATCTTTTCGTTCTTTCGCAGACCGTGGTCCGTCAACGAAGCCACCGGCACGCTTTCGGCGCCCGGAATGGCGTAGGTCGCAAACTCCTTCTCGGACCTCAGGTCGATAAGTCGATAGTCGGACCTTCCCTGAAGGATCCAGTCGGCCAGCTCGAGCGGCTCGACGTGGTCCACTTCCCTTTGAACGATGATCGCCAGCTCCTTCGCATCGATCGTGGCGGTGTGGCCCTGGTACGGGTCGCCGGCCACCACCGCCAACGCGCCCAGCACGAGGGCGATCGCAGCCAGACGCTGGTTGAGCGTGCTGTTCATGATCAGCCGTTTCATCAGGCATGCCCTCCCTTCTTCGCCGCCATGAACTTCTCGCCCCACTCAGCCGCGGCGAAAGCGCCGAGCGCCATCAGGACGACGGCAAAGACGAGCACGCCGTACGGAATGCCCGTCAGCTGCGCCAACGTCACTTGACCCATCGGCGTGGAGTTGTAGAATTCCTCGATCAGCGGAAAGACCTCCCCGAAAGCAAGGATGCCGGCGAAGATGCCTCCCAGATAGACCCATCCATCGGTCCGTCCTGTCGCCGCCGAGACGCACGAGGTTCCGGGACAATAGCCGCCGATCACGAACCCGAAGCCCAGCAGCAGTCCGCCGACGACCTGCGGGAGGAGATTGGTCGGGGTCAGATACACAAGGGAGAGGTCGACGAACCCGAGCACCGACAAGAAGTAGACGCCCAGCATCGCCGTGACGATGGCGGTGAACATCACCTTGAGCACGGTCATGTCGGTGAAGTAGAATTGCGCCGCCAGCTTCCTTGCGCTCCCGAAGCCGGCGCGTTCGAGAAAGAACCCGAAACCGATGCCGATGAGCACTGCAACGATAAGACTCACCTCGTCGTTGAACAGGCCGTATTTGAAGAAGGGGGCGTTCATTGCCATTGTCTCCTCATCACGTAGGCCAGCGCGTAGGCGCCGGCAAACACGCACATCATGAAGGCCCAGCTGCCGACATTGAGCAGGGCGCCGCCGGTGAGAGCTTGTCCGCTCGTGCAGCCGCGGGCCAGTTTCGCCCCAAAGCCCATCATGCCTCCCCCGATGAAGGCGAAAGTGAGCCGCGTGCGAACGGTAACGTTCGGGCCTTTTTCGGTCGACCGCCTGATGCGTCCCGCCAGTACACCCGACAGAAAGCCTCCGGCAAAGACGCCGATGACCTCGAACAGAAGCCAGTCTTTGAGCGGGTTGCCTTCGGCGGCCAGGTATTCGCCGTAGAAGGAATTGCCTGCGGCGTGTTCCGGCGCGACCTTCGCGACGCCAACGCTGACAAGGGTCGAGAAGGCGCCCGATGCGCCCAGTCCACGACCCATGATGACAAAGGCGGCGAGGAGGACCAATCCGAGTCCGATGCCGGCCAGATACGGGTTCATGTACGGCTGAGGCGTCCGGGTCACGGCGTGATCGTGCCCGTGCGATTCAGCGGAAGTTGCAGCGTGAGTGGTCATGTGAGGTCTTTCTCTGAATGAAGATAACGAGCCACAAAGAGCACAAAGGACACAAAGAGGATGAAAATGTTTCCGTTCGCGCCATGTCTTCTCAATGTTCGATGTGCTGTCTGCGTTCTTTGTGGCCAGGCTTTTTCAATTGCCCACAATGCGCGTCCAATGACTCGCTTGGCCCGCATACACGATCACAAACCGCAGCGCGATGCCCCCGGCGATCACCATGATCGGCGCGATGGCGGTGTGCTTCACTTTGTGGTTCACGGCGAGCAGCTGGATGATGAGCGGGACGACAATGCCCAGCAGGATGACGAACACCCAAAATGCCGCCGCATAGGGGCCGGTCAACAACAACGCCGCTGCGTTACGGTGCGCCTGTGTGGAGGAGACGAGGCCGATGAAGAACAGGACGAACACGAGGAGCTCAAAGATCAGGAATCCATTGTCGGCTTTGGCGGAGATCTCTCGTTCGGTCTTGTCGGTGGTGATAAGGTGGACCAGCGCGGCCGCGGACGAGAGTCCCGACACCAAGAAGAGCACCCATAGCATGGAACTGCTCCAGAGCGGTCGGGCGCCGAGCGAGCTGAGAAGGATGCCCGTGTACATCCCCAGCACCGCTCCCATGATCATGTTCAAGACCCCGATGTTTTTCGCCAGCATCGGGCGGACCGCGATGAACCCCGAGATCCGGTCGAAGACGGGAATGCGGTTCCGGAACGGCTTCGGGATCGACACGAGGGCATTGATGAGGAGCGTCGGGTAGACAAAGATGAGGATCCAGGCGCCCCACGACATCGGCGATGTGACCTCAAAGGCCAGGTACAGCCTCCACACGTAGAGCTTGTGCTCCAGATCGAGAAACAGCGCGAACATTCCGAACGAGAGCAGCACCAGGCTCAGATGTGGCAAGTAGAAGTTCGAGAAGTCGCTGTGTTTGTGATGACCCTTGAACGTGAAGTAGCCGGCGATGATCATGAATCCGGCCACGAGGCCTCCGATGAAGAGATAGACCGGGATCTCCCATCCCCAGATCGCGAGCGACGGGTCGATCATGTGGTTGTTGCGGGTGGAGAAGAGCTCATGCATGGCGAACCATCAAGGAAAAAGATGTGACACAGAGTTCCACAGAGATCACACAGAGACCCACAGAGGACGAGTGGTTGAGATTTGAACCTTCCGCCTCAGTGCTTGTTTCGGATTTCCACGAAGTGACCGCCCGCCTGCCATCGAAGAACTCTCAAGTCGGGCAGGCTTCGCGGCGCTTTTCGATATTCTTGCTTAGCTCAAATAGTACACGTGCGGCTCCGTCCCTGCCTCGGGGATCAACGCATGATGTTTCCGCGACGCCAGCAACTTCGACACGTTGGAATTGGGGTCTTCGAGGTCGCCGAAGTGCATGCAGTGCGTCGGGCAGACCGACACGCACGCCGGGTCCATCCCCTTCTCCACCCGATGGATGCAGAAGGTGCACTTATCCACGTAGCCGTCAGGATGCACGTAGCGGGCGTCATACGGACAGCTGGCGATGCACGCCTTGCAGCCGATGCACATGGACTTCTCGACGAGCACCACGCCGCCGTAGTCGTGCACGTGGCTGGCCCCCGTCGGACAGCAGTCGACGCAGGGGGGTGCTGAACACTGATTGCAGCGCTCGCTCCGGATCTCCATGTGCAGGGTCGGGAACTTCCCCTGCGTGTCGTAGACGATCCAATCGCGGTTGAACCCCTCCGGCGTATTGTTCTCCGTCTTGCATGCGACAACGCAATCCATGCACCCGACGCATCGCGTCGTATCAATGACCATCGCGAGCCTAGCCATGGTACACCTCCGGCGTCTCGATGGTCACAAAGTTCACATTCATCGCCGTCCCGCCCATCAGGGGGTCGACCTCGTAGCGTGTGATGAGCTGCGAGTCGCTCGCTCCGCGTCCGAGCGCCCGACGCAGCCGCTTGGCGGTATGACCGAAGCCGTGGACCAGATACACGCAGTCGGGCCGGATGCGTTCCGTGGCCAGCACCTTGACCCGGTTGCTGACGACGCCGTCCTGGTTCCTCAACACCACCCAGTCCCCCGTCTTCCAGCCGTTTCGCTCGGCCACGTCGGCGTTGACCCACACCATGTTCTCGTCAACCATATCCATCAATACGGGATTGGTCTGCGTACGGCTGAACGAATGGACCGGCGAGCGTCCGTAGAGCAATCGAAAGCTTCCGGGAGGGCCTCCGTTCGGGCGCCGGTAGACGGGAACGGGGTCGAACCCCGCCTTCTGCAGTTGGACGGAATAGAATTCGATCTTGCCCGTGGGCGTCGGAAACTCGGCCGGCACCCCTTCATCATAATACACCGGCTGCTTCGGTCCCCGGATGATGCCGTCCTTTTTCAACTGCTCCCAAGAGAGTCCCGCACTCGTGACGCGGGTCGAGAGATACTCTTCGATATGATCCCACGGGTAGTATGCGCCCAGGCCCAGCTTCTCAGCAAGCGTCTTGGCCATCCACCAGTTCGGCTTCTGGTCGTCCGGCGATTCGACCGCAGGCTGTCGCAGTGCAACGAACGGCTCGCGGAACCACTCGACGTTCAGGTCGTCATGCCGCTCGAGGTAGATCGATTCGGGCAGGACGACGTCGGCCCAGCCCGCCGTCTCGCTCGGGATCACGTCGATCACGACGAGAAGGTCCAGGTTCTGCATCGCCTCGATCGTTTCCTGCTCGTTCGGCAACGCATGCAGCAGGTTGGTCGCATAGACCAGCCACCCTTTGATCGGGTATGGCTTGCCGGTGATCGTCGCTTCGCGGATCCCGGTGGTGATCGTTTCGTGCGCGAACGGATACTTGTGATCGGGGTTGTCGACCTTGGGCTTCGACGGGGTCGGATAGGGAGGCGTCGGGTAGGCCGGTACGTCCATCGAGACGGGCGTATAGAATCCTCCTTGGCGGCCCCACGAACCCATCAGCGCGTTGAGGAGCGCAATGGCCCGGCTCCGCTGGGCATCGTCCCCATACCACGTCGCGTGCCGGCCCGGATGGATGAGCGTCGCCGGACGATACCGGGCCATCTCGCGGGCCGTGGCGCGAATGAGCTCCGGCTCGATGCCGGTCTCGGGATAGGCCCACTCCGGCGTGTAAGGCGCAATGGAGGCGGCGAACGGCTCAAAACCGAAGCCGTATTTCGCGACATACTCGGCGTCGTAGAGCTTCTCGGCCACGACAACGTTCATCCAGGCGAGGATGAGCGCCAGATCGGTGCCGGGCTTGATGGGGAGATAGTACTTCGCCTTGCTGGCGGCGATGGAGTAGCGAGGGTCGACGACGATGACGCTGGCTCCGTTGCCGACGGCATCGGCAAACTCCTGCACCTGCGTATTGTGCATGTTCTCGCCAAGGTGCGAGCCGATGAGCACCAGACACTGGGCGTTGCGGATATCGGTCCGCTCGGGGGACGAAACATCCTCACCAAAGGTCAACCGAAAGCCGACGTCGCGCGGCCCGCGGCATTGCGCGAATGATGGAGCGCTGATGTTCGGAGAGCCGAAGGCCTTGATCGTGTGCTTGAAGAAGTTTCCTCCGATGCCGTGGCTGAACAGGGCGACCGATTCAGGGCCGTATGAGGCCTTGATCTGCTTCATGCGGTCGGCGATGTACGTCATCGCTTCGTCCCACGTCACTTCCACCCATTCATCCTCGCCCCGGTTGCGGCGCCGGATCAGCGGGGCTCGCAGTCGGTCGGTGTCGAAGGCCGCACCCACGCCCCCGGTGCCGCGCGGACAAAGACGTCCGTTGCTGAGCGGGTCGAGCGGATTGCCTTCGACCTTCCAGAGCCGCCCGTCGCGCACGTGCGCGATCGCTCCGCACTTCCAGAAACAGATGTCGCAGTACGTCGCCACGGTGCGATCGCCGGCGTCGCGCTTGTTCGAGCCGACGGCGGACGACAGCGACGTGCCGGCAGCGGCTACGGCCGATGCGGCCGCCACCGTGGCCCCTGAGATCTTGAGGAACTTACGCCGGGAGAGCGTCGTCATACACCCTCGATGCATTGATGATGGCTTCCTTGATATTGCCGCAGTCGACTGCGAGCTCGTAGACGGCACATACGCGGCAATCGCGTGTGGCGCACATGTCCGAGCCGTGCGGATGGGTCCAACATCCTCCCTCATGTCCGCGGAAGGCCGAGCATTGCCTGCGGTCCTCAGCTGAACATCCTACGACGTCCCAACAGGGGATCAGCGCATGCAACCGCCGAATGCCCTCGATGCCGATCTTGTCTTCGGTGATGGCGCGGCGGATGCATCTCAGGCGTTCGACATCGGCTTCCGAATACAAACGCTGATTGCCCGGGGACTTCGCCGGCACGATCAAACCCTCCCGCTCGTACATGCGCAACGTCTGCACGGCCACGTTGAGGATGCGGGCGACGGTTCCGATGGAATAGAGGGGCTTCTTTCGATCGTGTCCGGTATCCATGGGAATCACTCCGATTACATATATTTATAAATGACAAGTTATATGCCAAATTAAATAGCCGAAATCTGGTCGAATTTGGTACTGTGACGGCTCTCTTTCGCATCGCTGCAATGGTCCGGCAAGACCCTTTTCGAATCTCAGGAGGGATATGATGGAAGGGACTCTTGTTGGCGTGACCCCTGCACATTCCGACCCCGTGATCAGGCGGCTCCCCGGAATCGAGGCCAGCGTCGACCTTGCGTTCGCGAAAACCAAAGATCCAGGCACCTAGACCCCGATTCCCAATCACCCACCTCCCAACCGCCACCCTTCCATTTCCACGAATCCTTCTTTATTCTGGAACATCCTACTGATGTCGGCGATACCACCATACGACACGCACGAGGATTCCGACTTGATCGCCGCCGCACAGAACGGCGACCAGCGGGCCTTTACGAATCTCGTCAAGCGCTACGAAGACCTCGTATTTCGTTACGCCTTCAAGCTCTGCCGGGATCAGGAGGCGGCCGAGGAGGTCTTCCAAGACACCTTCGTCAACGTCTACCGGAAGCTGCACCAATTCGACCGGCGGTCGAAGTTCTCGACGTGGCTTTACCGGGTGGTGACGAACAACTGCCTGATGAAGATGCGACGGTCGAAGCTGGCGAAGGCGTCCGTGAGCATCGATACGCCGGAAGGCTTCACGAACCACCCTCCGCACGATGAGCAGGGCCGCGTCCGTCAGACGATCCCATCGTGGAGGGAGACCCCTCTCGACGGTGTGCTGACGCGTGAAACGCGACACCATCTCGACGAAGCGATCTCGAAGCTCCCTCCGGACTATCGCTCGGTCTTCGTCTTGCGCGATGTCGAAGAGCGCTCTGCTGAAGAGACCTCGAAGATCCTCAAGATCAGCGTTCCGGCGGTGAAATCGCGACTCCACCGCGCACGCGCCTTTCTGCGCGAAGAATTGCACACCTACATGCGGGCATGAAGAAGCGCCTGGTCAAATGCGCCGAGGTCGCAAAGCACATCTGCGACAACCTCGACAGCCAGCTGGACACTCCGCGATGTCGCGAGATCCGGAAGCATATCCATGAGTGCCCGAACTGCTACGCGTACCTCGACAGCGTCAAGAAGACCGTGCATCTGTACCGCGTGGAGCCGACCCCGCATCTCTCGCCTCAAACCCACCGTAAGCTCATGGCCGTACTCAAGCTGAAGTAGCACGACGCCATGTCCTTCGGCCAGCTGCCTCCACGCACTCGCATTCTCTTCGGCGCCCGCTTGGCGCTGCTTGCCGTGGCGCTCGGCACCAATCTCCTCCTGTTGGCTGGGTTCATCAATCTCGTCCTGAGCCTCAGCTTCTTCGCTTCTGCCACATCGCTCTACGCTTTGCTGACCGCCGTCTGGTGGCGCTGTCCATCCTGCGGCAAATATCCGGGCAATTCCGTCATGCCGGACTTTTGTGAGTCGTGCGGTTCGGCGCTCTTCGGCCACGATCGCAAAGAAGCTGTTTCTCCGTCGGGGACGGTCGAAAATCCCGAGCGCCGTGTCGCCGGGTTGCTGGTGGCACGAACCATGTATGGCGCACTTCTCGTAGCGGTTTTCGGAGTGTGGGGACCCGCCATGGAACACGCTCCCGCCGTTTTCTGGAGCCTGACGATCGCCTTCATGGCCTTCGGAGCATGGGCTGAATGGCGATGGTGGAGATGTCCCCATTGCCGGGCGTACCTTCCGCGCGGGTTGTGGCCTGGATGGAGCTGCAACAAATGCGGCGGCGTGCTCATCGACAGGACGAAGCGATCACAGCGACAGGAGGTGCGGACGATCGTAAACTCCAAGCACGACGGATCGACTGCCTCGCCCCGCATCGAGGAACATACGGAAGTCACCCCGACGCCCGAAGTCCCGAAAAAGCGGAAAGCTGCGGCCGTTGCATCGCGTGGAAAACGACGCCGGCGTGGAAAGAAACGTGGAAGACCGAGACGCAAACGTCGTACATGATCCCTCTTCGATGGAGCGATCAGATCCGAGCCGCAGGGAAGGCTGAACGAACATTCCGGCCTGCTTGAACACACGCCGTTCCTTGGATGATCGAATCGATCTTCGTTACAGGGTGGTAATGCCGCGGCTGGCCTTGCCGCTTCCATCGACATCTCCTTCCCTCTCATCTTGCATCTCGCTTCCGCTTTAGCAATCTTTGTCCATTCTATGGCGATTCCTCCTCAACGTCCTCCCGGACCACCGCGACCGCCTGGGATGACTCCGCCGCGTCCTCCGGGAATGTCGCCTCCGCGCCCTCCCGGCATGACGCCTCCAAGGCCTGCCGGCGTTCCGCCACGGCCACCAGGAGGTTCGCCCGCCCCGGCTACCGTTCCTCGGCGGCCACCAACACCGGCGCCCACCAGCGTCCCTCCGGCATCCCGTCAGCCCGGCCCCATCCCTGCTCCGCCCGGGCGGATCCCCGGCGTCCCGCAAAAACCCGGCGGACAGTTCGGCGCCAATCGCTATGCGCCGAAGCTTCAGAAGTTGGCCCCCAAGCCGAAGCAGAGCATGGTGGGCAACATGCTCTTCCGATGGGTGTTCGCCCTCGCAACCGCTCTGACGGGGTATGTCCTCGGACCGAACTACAAGATCAACGGCCCGGCGATCAGTTTCGGACTGATCGGCCTGATGGTCCTCGGGATGGTCCTGATCGACCTCGTGATGTGGCGATGCGCGAATTGCGGATCATACATGGGTTTCCTGCCGTGGCCGGGGAAGCGGTGCAAGAAGTGCCAGGTGCGGTTCTTCTGACACCGCGATCATCCTTCATTCCATCGCCCTGACACATTCCGCAGGACCGGATCGTCGCGTTGACGGCGACCGACGCGCTCAAGAGTTCTCTCAACTTGATGTCTCTCGTGGTCATAGCACTCGCGGCCTTGGTCGCCTCGGGCTTGACGTTGTTCTCCGGCTTCGGCCTCGGCACATTGCTCTTGCCGGCATTCGCGCTCTTCTTTCCTGTTGACGCCGCCGTCGCGCTCACGGCGGTCGTGCATCTCGCGAACAACGCGCTCAAACTCGGACTCCTCGGCCGTCATGCCGACCGCGGCGTCGTGCTGAGATTCGGACTCCCGGCGTTGATCGCCGCACTCGGAGGCGCAGCGCTCTTAGAACTACTCGCGGACATCGAACCGCTGGGGTCTTGGTCGTGTGCCGGTCGTACGTCAAACGTCACGCCGATCAAGCTGGTGGTTGGCTCATTGATGGTCGTGTTCGCCGTGCTTGAGATGCTCCCGGCATTCGAACGATGGGCGGTCCCCGTACGCTTCCTACCGCTTGGAGGGATGTTGTCGGGCTTTTTCGGAGGCCTCAGCGGGCACCAAGGCGCCTTCCGCAGTGCCTTTCTTGTTCGCAGCGGGTTGTCGAAGGAATCGTTCATAGCGACCGGCGTGGTGATCGCCGTGATGGTCGACGTCACGCGTATCCCCCTCTATGCCGGCTCGATCGGCGGAATGTTGCACGATCACGCGGCGTTGCTGATCTTAGTCGTCAGTTCGGCATTGTTCGGCGTGTGGCTCGGAACCCGTCTCTTGAAGAAGGTCACGATCCACTCGATCCGTGTAACGGTGTCGATCCTGCTCGTCCTCCTCGGACTCGCACTTGGATCTGGCCTGATCTGACGATCCGATCGATCCTCAACATCCGGTTCCGGGTCCCCAATACCCACTCACCCTTCCCTCCTATTCTCTCCACCGTGTCCATCACCGATCCCGTCAGACTTAATCTCTTTTTTGAAGCCCTTTCGGACACCGAATTCGAGCGGGTACGTCCCTCGCTTGTGCGCCGTGAGTGGCCGAAGGGATCGAGCATCCTCGGCGCCGATGATCCGCACGAAGGCCTCTTTCTGATCGAATCGGGCCGCGTCTGGGTGAGCAAGCGAACTTCCTCAGGCGGCGAGATCCTGCTCTCGTTGCTGCATACCGGCGACTTCTTCGGCGAAGCCGAGCTCCTCGACGGACGGCCGCGCATGTCGAACGCGGTGGCGCTCGACGACACGGTGACGGTCGAAGTACCCAAGGCCGAGTTCGAACGGATCATCAGCACCGTACCCGAGGCCGCCGCACGGCTTGCCCAAGTGCTGAGCGTGCGACTGCGGGGACTCAGCCAGCATTTCGTCCGCCAAATGGAGCGCTCCGGTGAGCATTATGCGCATGAGATCGAGAAACTTCGACGGTTGGCCGAGGCCTCGACCCTTGTCAACTCGACGCTCCACCTCGACCGCCTTCTCGACATCATTCTCGATACGGCACGAGATATTGTAGACGCCGAAGGGGGCACGGTCTACGTCGTGGACGAAGCAAAGCAGGAGCTCTGGTCGAAGGTCTTGCAGGGCTCAAGCCATGTCGAGATCCGACTGCCGCTGGGACGGGGGGTCGCCGGCTTTGTCGGCTCGACAGGTGAGCCGCTCCTGATCGACGATGCGTATCTCGACGCACGCTTCAACCCCGAGTTCGACACGAAGACCGGCTTCCGTACGCGTACGATCCTGTGCGTGCCGATCCGGAACAAGAACGACCGGACGATCGGCGTCTTGCAACTGCTCAATAAGCGTGACGGCGTGTTCACGAAGGAGGACCTAGATCTCATCCGGTCGCTGTCCGTCCACAGCGCGATCGCGTTGGAGAACGCGCGGCTCTACGCGCTTGAACGACAGAGCATCGCGATCGAGAAGGAGCTGAACGCCGCGCGGAACGTGCAAATGAGTCTGCTGCCCCACGAGCCGCCGCAGATCCCCGGATACGACATCGTCGGACGGTCGAGGCCGGCGCAGTGGGTGGGAGGAGACTATTTTGATTTCATACCGATGAACGAACAGCGCATGGCACTCTGCCTCGGCGACGTCACAGGCAAGGGTCTGTCGGCCGCCCTGCTCATGGCCAACATCCAGGCCATTCTGCGCAGCCAGTGGATGGTCGGTCCCACGCCTCGCCGTATCATGCAGCGGACGAACAAGCTGCTCCGGCAGAGCATCCAGGAAGGGAAGTTCGTCACGCTCTTCTACGGGATCATCGATGCCGCACGGCATTGGATGGTCTTCACGAATGCCGGGCACGAGAACCCCATGCTCGTAAAACCGGACGGCACCGTGCGGCGGCTGGTGGCCGGTGGAACGGTGTTGGGGATCCTTGACGACCTCTTCTTCGAGGAGGATGTCGTTCCACTGGAACCCGGCGACCTCGTCGTGATGTTCTCTGACGGCGTCACAGAGGCCGCAAACCCACGGAACGAGCTCTTCGGCGACGGCCGGCTCGAGGCCATCATTGTTGAAAACCGCCATCGAAGCGCAGCGGCCTTGGCTGATGAGGTCGAACGCGCGATCCACGACTTTGCCGCCGGCGAGCCGATGCGGGATGACGTGACCCTGCTCGTCATCAAGCGTGCGCCGGCGTGAGAAGGTCCATCGTTCGCCGTCCCGGCGCCGTCGCGAAAGGCGCGGTGGCCAACGAAGGCGCGGGGTCGAACACCACATCGAGGCCGGTCGGAGACCGGCCTCTCCAGTCCATGGAGACATGAGATGTCGTATGCGCTCATCACCGGCGCCTCGTCGGGATTTGGCCGAGGTTTCGCGCTCAAGGCTGCGCGTCAAGGATATGATGTCGTCCTCGTGGCCCGGTCGGCGGACAAGTTGGAGCGATTGGCGACGGAGGTCCGCACGCTGGGGCGAAGGGCGCATGTCCTTACCGCCGACCTCAGTCGTCCGGCGGCGTCTGCAGAGGTCGCGCGAGTTGCAGAATCGATCGGTCCGATCGACGTGCTCGTCAATTCCGCCGGATTCGGCGACTACGGCGACTTCATCGAGCGTCCATGGGACATTCAGGCCTCGATGCTGCAGGTGAACATCGTCGCGTTGACCGAGTTGACCAAACACATCATACCAGGAATGATCGCCCGGAAGCGCGGGCACGTCTTGAACCTTGGTTCCACGGCGTCGTTCCAACCGGCCCCGCGGTTGGGCGTCTATGCCGCGACGAAAGCGTACGTCCTCCATCTGAGTGAAGCTCTCCACGAAGAAGTGAAGGGCACTGGTGTCTCGGTCACGGCCCTGTGCCCGGGTTCAACCGATACCGGATTTCACGCCGTGGCCAACACAGGCGCTTCGTTGCTCAATCGCTTTCTGATGATGAAAATGGAGCCGGTCGTTGAAGCCGGTTGGAATGGCATGATGCGGGGGAAGGCGGTCGTCGTGCCGGGATGGTTCAACAAGGTGAACGCGTGGCTCATTGGGTTCTTCCCGCGCGGTCTGGCGAGAAAGATGGCGGCGGTGGCCACGAAGCCGCGGTGAGGATAGAAGGAGGAAGGATTGAGGATGGAGGATGGAAAGAGTTTGCAGGAAACCGATCTGGTCAAATTCCTGCTTCCCACCGCTCGACTCGTAACGTCTGTTGAAAGTTCACTGAACGTGCTGAGCTCGAGGCTAGCTTCTGGCTTCTGACCTCTGGCTTCTGGCTTCTGCTCACTGTTCACTGCTCACTGCTCACTCGCCTCACCTCCCGCTTCATCTTCTCCACGAGCCTCGGGTCAAACACGCCGCGCTCGTCTCTCGCCGCCGAGTGGAATTCTTCCACTCCAATGTGATCCAGGAGTCTCCGGATGTTGGAAGGGCGCACGCCTCCTCCTGGAAGAATGCCGATCCTCCTCCCCATTTTCTGATGAAGCTCCCGGAGGACGTCCGCTCCCTCTTCTGCCGAAGCCTTTCCTCCTGAGGTGAGGATACGCTCAACGCCGAGATCGGCCAGACCAGCGGCGGTCGCGAAGAGATCCCCGCAACGATCGAACGCCCGATGTATCGTCACCGGAAGAGGTCCCGCCTGATGCAAGAGTTCCCCCGTCCGATTCAGATCCATGGTCTCCTTCGGTGTCAAGACTCCGAAGACGAATCCGTGCGCACCCGCCTGAGCCACCTCCTCCATCTGACGCTCCATCAACCTATACTCTTCCGCCGTATAGAGGAAGTCCCCTCCCCGGGGGCGGATCATCGCGAAGAGAGGGACCTTCACCCGGGAAGCAAGCGAGCGCACCAATTCGGTCGACGGGGTCAATCCGCCGAGATCCAAGCGGTCGCAGACCTCCAGACGGTCGGCGCCGACGTCGACGGCTGCGAGGGCGTCGGCCAGGGAATCAATGGCAATCTCGAGAAGCATGGCAGGCAGGGGGTCGTCTCCAATCAAGGTAACCACGAGGGAGACCAAGAACACCAAGAAAATAGGGAGGGGATCCTTATTTGGGCGTTCACAGTCATACGATCCTGAAGCGCTCTTGTAGCGTTCGGCTTTGTCGCCGAAGCTGAGTTCGCTCGCATCTCCAGCGGAGGCGCCTGCGCCATCTCCCCACGCTCGGCATCGGCCTGCGGTTGCTGAGAACAACTTTTGCCCGAACTGCCCCGGTCCGTCGTCAATGCGTCCCAGGCGGTCTGGCATGTACGGGGGTTGACATCCTCGCCCACGCGTCGCATCTTCCCTGCGAGCACATCCCAGCTATCCCACTTATCGCCTCTCTCCCGCCATGGCCAACGACATGAAGACCGTCCGAACGAAACGGAGCGTGACGGAGTTCGTCAGGTCCGTTAAGGATCCGAAGCAGCGTCGCGACCTGCAGTCGCTCATGGCCATCTTCCGAAAGGTCACGGGTGAACGGCCGGCCATGTGGGGACCCGGCATCATTGGTTTCGGTTCGTACCACTATGTGTACTCCAGCGGTCGCGAAGGCGACTGGATGTTGGCAGGTCTCGCTCCGCGAAAAGGTCAGCTGACCGTCTATCTCATGGGAGGACTCAAAACGGAAAAGCCGCTCTTGTCGAAGCTGGGCAAACACAAGGTCGGGGTCGGTTGTCTCTACCTGAGGGACCTCGAAGGGATCGACCTCAAGGTGCTCGGCGAATTGGTCCGGCGCTCGGTTCGGAGGTTGAGGGAGAAGTATCCGTAGGAGAGCTGGGAACAGAGATCAGAGGACAGAGAACCGACGTCAGATACCGAAGGGCGCTCGCACGTCGCCAACGCGTAGCGTTTTCTTCATTACCTGCCCGAGGATTCATCCTCGGGCATTGCCATTCGAGGAAGGCCGATCTCGGTTGGATTGGCTTGGGTCGGCGGGATGTTCAACAGAGTTCAGAGGACAGAGATCCGAGAAGGTCCGCCGAAAGCATCCGACGGACCTTTTCTCGTCTTTCCACCGCGGCGGATCTGCCGGTGAACGCAAAAGCAGGAATCTTCTTGAACAGATTCCGTTTCGGCCGAGCTCACTCAGCCGATTTCCGCTCGTTTGAACGGTCTGCGTTCGTCCGTCCGTTGGCACGGACGTTGCACACATTCGGATTCGCGCAATTGAGACCAGCCCTTATCAGGAATCATTCATGCTTCGTTCACTCCTTCTCCTCATCCTTGTCTTCCATGCCATCATTCACCTGCTCGGGTTTGTGAAGTATTGGGGTTTGGCACCGGTGTCGCAACTCACCGGACGGACCATCTTCGAGATCCCCGAACATCTCCACCGTCCATACGCCGTCGCCTGGCTCGCGGCCACGCTGTTACTGCTCACCGGAGGCGTGGGGATGATGCTGCGACAGGAGTGGTGGCCGTTGATCGCCGGCCTCGGCGTGCTGTCGTCGCAGATGCTCCTCATCATCGCGTGGCCCGACGCAAAGTTCGGGACGATCGCGAATATCATCATTCTCCTGGCTGCTCTTCCCGCGGCCGCCGAAGTGCGATTCAACCGCTCGGCACGCGACGACATGGACGCCGTGCTCCGGGCCACGCAGCAACTTCCGGCGACGGTCATCACCAAGGAGATGATCGCCGGCCTCCCCGACCCTGTGCAGCGATGGCTCAGCTCCAGCGGCGTTATCGGCCGGACGCCGGCCTCCACGATACGCCTGACCCAGCGGGGCGAGATGCGCCAGCGGCCGGACGGCGATTGGGTCCCGGCGACGGCCGAGCAGGTCTTCAGCGTCAATCCCCCGGGCTTCGTCTGGCGGACGACGATGGAGATGATGCCGCTCGTGACCGTGCTGGGCAAGGACCGGTACTCCGCGGGTCACGGTCGCATGCAGATCAGCGCATACGGCCTCTTCACGATCGTCGACGGTTCAGGCGAACAGATGGACCAGGGAACGATGCTGCGCTATCTGGCTGAGATCTGCTGGTTCCCGACGGCAGCGCTCAGCCCGCATCTCTCGTGGACCCCGGTCGACAGCCTGACGGCACAGGCCACGTTGACCGACGGCGACCGGAGCGTGAGCGGGATCTTTCGCTTCAATGAGGTAGGAGATGTTGTGGGATTCGAAGCCGACCGCTACATGGACCGACCGGACGGTGCCACGCTGGAGCGGTGGATGATCACGATGGAAGAAGTGAAGGACCTGAGCGGATTCCGGATACCCGTGAGGTCGAGCGTGACGTGGAAATTGAAGGAGGGGGACCATACGTGGTTCAGGCTCGAGGTCGAATCAATTGAGTACCAATAGAATTGCGAATTTCGGATTGTTGATTGCGGAATATCAACGAAGGGTGTGACCTGAGGCAATGCGCGCTGCCGCTCGACGTGCGAACTTCTCTCCGAGGTGCGCATGCTCTCGGAGATCACGTACGTCAAGCACATCGACGGCGAGCCGCGGAGGCGATGGTTCGCCGATGACCATTTTGACCTGATCGTGTGGTTCGGAGACGACGATGCGATCGTGGGGTTCCAGCTGTGCTACGACAAGGGGAAGGACCAACGAGCCTTCACGTGGAAAGCGCCGAACGCGACGCGTCACGACCGGGTCGAGGACGGCGAGAGCGAACCCGGGCGCTACAAGTCAACTCCCATCCTCATCCCCGACGGCGCGTTCGACGTTCAGCGCGTTCGCGAGGAATTCCGAAAGGCCAGCCGCGAGATCGATCCTCAGCTCGCATCGCTGGTGATGGAGAAGATGAAGGAATGGCGCGGAGCGCGACCTGAAATAAAACGACCGAGATACAGAGGATAGCTGAGAGGATTTCGGATTGCGGATTGTGGATTGCGGAATATCCTTGAAGCCATCTCAAAAACCCCGAATGAAGAAGCATTGGTCGCAAACCTGCCTGCCGAAGTGCCCTTGGGCCTGCCCGGCGGGGAGGTTCTATGCGGCTAATCCATTTTTGAGATGGGCTCTGGCAGGTTGCGGAAAAACTCCGAAGACGTCACGCTGAGCACTTCGCCCTGAGCGGAGGCGAAGGGGAGTCGAAGCGTGCGCTTTGTGTCAAAATGCAGGTTTCGGCTTCGCTCAACCTGACGAAAGAACCTCGTTCACCAATTTTTTCAGCAACCTGCTAGAAAGATGTCTGGCCATATTCCGAAATCGGCAATTCGCAATCCAAAATTCCTCTTAGCAGGGTGCTGAAAAACCCGCTGGAGGTCAGAACAGTAACCGCCAAGCGCGC